>NZ_CP061943.1:5165000-6488895 GCF_016772375.1 Pseudomonas sp. SK3(2021) | reverse complement strand
GACGAAAAAAGGGGTCTGTAACGAAATGGGCGGGCATTTTAACAGGATGGGCGGATTCTGCTGCTCTCTCCGACTTGTGACGCAGCACGCTATCTAAATTTGCCGGTTTTGATACTTTCCCTCAGGATGCGCGCTGAATATGCGTCTAATGTTCGAGTTAGAGCGGCACAAGAAATTGCGTTTGATAATCAATTCCATTTGTCATTGTTTATCTACGCGTCATAATGCCCGCCGCCAACTTCTATTACAGAGTCTAGGGAGCTAGCTTGTCCAAGCCTGTCGAACCCTTGCGCTTGCTGCTGCTGGCCGAAGAGCCGGCGTGGGCAGCGTTGTTGCGCGAGTGTCTCGCTCCGTTGGGAGACTCGGTGGTGCTGATCAGTGCACCGACCTGGGAATCTGTCAGCCGTCTGTTCGACGAAGACCGCTCTGTGATTCTGTTAACCGTTCCCCAACTGCAACCGGCTCCCGGTCGTTGCAGCCTGCCCACGGTCTTGCTGCTGGAGCAGGAGCCGCTGAACACGCCAGCCGGTGCCAGCGACTGGCTGGTGAATAAAAACCTCAGTACCGATACGGTGCGCCGCTGCCTGCGCCATGTGCGTGAGCGCGGGGTGCTGGAAAGCACCCTGTTGCGCTTGGCCGAGCAGGACCCTTTGACCGGCATCGCCAACCGCCAGGGTTTCCAGACCCTGCTGGCGGCGCGCCTGGCGGAAAACGAAGGGCGCGGACTGGCGCTGGGGCACCTGGACCTGGACAACTTCCGGCATGCCAACGATGCGCTGGGCCACCAGGCCGGCGACCGATTGATCCTGCAAGTGGTCTCGCGGCTCAAGAGCCAGCTTGAGGCCGGGGACCAGCTGGCGCGCCTGGGCAGCGACGAGTTCGCCCTGCTGATCGACACCCGCCGGGCGCCGCAACGCGCCGAGTGGATGGCCGAGCGTATCGCCGAAGTCATGGCCGAGCCGTACTGGATCGATGGCGAAAGCCTGTTGATCGGTTGCAGCCTGGGCATCGCCCACGCCAGGGCGAATGCCGGCGCCGACCCGCTGATGTGGCACGCGCACATCGCCATGCAGCAGGCCAAGAGTACCCAGGGCTGTACCTTTCATATCTTCAACGAACGCATCAACCGCAATGCCCGCAGCCTCGCCGACCTGGAAAGCGAACTGCGCCGGGCCTTGCGCCGCGACGAACTGGAACTGCACTACCAGCCGCGCCTGAACCTGCATGACGGGCAGATCGTCGGCCTCGAGGCCCTGGTGCGCTGGCGCCACGGCGAGCGCGGGCTGTTGCCGCCGAGCGAGTTCGTGCCGCTGGCCGAGCAGAGCGGCCTGATCGTGCCGTTGGGCTACTGGGTGATTTCCCGGGCGTTGCGCGACATGCAGGCCCTGCGCGAGCGCGGCCTGGTGCCGTTGCACATGGCGGTCAACCTGTCGTTCCGCCAGTTCCAGGACAGCCAGTTGCTGTCGACCCTCAGCCGGCTGATTGCCGAGCGGGGTGTCGAGGCGCAATGGCTGGAATTCGAGTTGACCGAAACCGCGGTGATGCGCCGCAGCGACCTGGTCAAGCAGACCATGGACGCGCTGGGCCGGCTGGGGGTGCGGTTTTCCCTGGACGATTTCGGCACCGGGTTCTCGTCTTTCGTGCACCTCAACAGCCTGCCGATTGCCCTGCTGAAGATCGACAAAAGCTTTGTCGGCGGCATGGAGCAGCGCGAAGAGAACCGCAAGCTGGTGCACGCCATGATCAACCTGGCCCACAACCTCCATCTCGAGGTGGTGGCCGAAGGCGTGGAAACCCCCGAGCAACTGGCCTTGCTGCGCAGCTTCGGTTGCGATCAGGCGCAGGGCTACCTGATCAGCAAGCCGCTGCCGCTGGCGGAACTGGTGGAGTACCTGACATTCGGCGTAAGCCAGCAGGTCCTGGCCGGCGAGGTCAGCTGACGGTATCCCGCTGTAGCTGTAGGAGCCATCGAGTTCCTACCGCTACAGGGAATCCTGGGCGGTCTGGAAGTTATCCCGCGCGGCAGGCGCCGCGCCTTCCCGGCGAATCATCCGTCGCATCTTCCATTCGAAGGCCAGGGTCAGGCTGATGGCGGCGCACGCCAGCCCCGATGCCAGGCCCCACCACACACCGGTCGCGCCCCAGCCCAGGGTGAAGGCCATCAGCCAGGCCGCCGGCGCACCGATCAGCCAATAGCAGCCCAGGCCCACGAGGAAGGTGGTCTTGGCGTCCTTGAGCCCGCGAATCGCGCCCATGGCGATGGTCTGCGTGCCATCGAACAACTCGAACCAGGCCGCGACCGCCAGCAGGCTGACCGCCAGGTTGATCACGTCGCGAAAGGCCGGGTCGTCATGGTCGAGGAACAGCCCGATCAACTGGTTCGGCAGCAGCCAGAACACCATGGCGAAACCCAGCATGGCCGCGCCGCCAAAGGCAATTCCGACCCGTCCGGCCATGCGCGCGTGCAGCAACTGCCCGGCGCCGTAGTGCTGGCCGATGCGCATGGTGATCGCGTAGGAGATCCCGGCCGGCACCATGAAGGCCACGGAGACGATCTGCAGGGCGATCTGGTGCGCCGCCAGCTGGGTGCTGCCCATGGTGCCCATGCACAGCGCGGCGAAGGCGAACAGCCCGACTTCCACCGCGTAGGTGCCGCCGATGGGCAGGCCCAGGCGCCAGAGCTCCCGCAGGTACTGGCGATTGGGTCGCACCAGGCCCTGGCGCAGCGGGTAGGCGGCATAGGCCGGGTGGCGCTTGATGTGCCAGGCCAGTGCCAGGGCCATGCAGTTGGCGACGATCGCGGTGACCAGGCCGATCCCCACCAGCCCCAGTTTCGGCAGGCCGAACATGCCGGTGATCAAGGCGTAATTGAGCAGGAAGTTGGCCACGGTGCCGCCCAGGCTGATGACCATCACCGGCGTGGCGCGGCCGATGGCGCTGGTGAAGCCGCGCAGGGCCATGAAGCTCAGGTAGCCGGGCAGGGCGAACGGCAGGATCAGCAGGAACTGGCCGGCGGACTGCACGTTGGTTTCGGTCTGGCCGAACAGCAGCAACACCGGCTTGAGGTTCCACAGCAGCAGGCCGGCGACCAGCGCCATCAGCCACGCCAGCCAGAGCCCGGCCTGGGTCAGGCGCGCGGCGCCTTCGATGTCGCCGGCGCCCTGGCGAATCGCGACCAGGGTACCGACCGCCGCGATCACGCCGATGCAGAAGATCGACACGAACGAATAGGTGGCCGCGCCGAGACCGCCGCCGGCCAGGGCTTCCGGGCTCAGGCGGGCCATCATCAGGGTGTCGGTCAGCACCATCAGCATGTGCGCCAACTGCGAGGCGATCAGCGGCCCGGCCAGCCGCAGGATGGCCCAGAGTTCGGTGCGTGCTGGATGCTGCATGGTCATCGGTCTCGATACGGGGGAGGCAGTTAAGAGGGTTGATTCTCGGCGCTCCCGGCGGCTTGCACAAAGGGATAAAAACGATTGGTAGCATGATTAAAACTCATGCTGGGTGGATTCTGGTAAGTTGGCGCCATTGCGCCTGTGGAGTGCTGCCATGCCCCGTCGTCTTCCGCCCCTGTATGCCTTGCGTGCCTTTGAAGCCGCAGCACGACACAGCTCGTTCACCCGTGCGGCCGAGGAGCTGTCGATCACCCAGAGCGCGGTCAGCCGGCATATCCGCACCCTGGAAGACCACTTCGCCTGCCGACTGTTCCAGCGCAGCGGGCGCAACCTGCAACTGACCGAAGCCGCGCGCCTGCTGCTGCCTGGCATCCGCGAAGGCTTCACCGCCCTCGAGCGCGCCTGCAATACCTTGCGCGCCGAAGACGACATCCTGCGCATGAAGGCGCCCTCGACCCTGACCATGCGCTGGCTGCTGGCGCGCCTGAGCCGCTTCCGCCATCTGCAACCGGGCAACGAGGTGCAACTGACCAGCGCCTGGATGGACGTCGACTCGGTGGACTTCAACCAGGAGCCTTTCGACTGCGCGGTGCTGCTGAGCAACGGCCACTTTCCGCCGGACTGGGAGGCCAGCTACCTGTTTGCGGAACTGTTGATCCCAGTGGGCGCGCCAAACCTGCTCAACGATCAGCCGTGGGATGTGGCGCGACTGGCCGCCACCGAGTTGTTGCACCCGACCCCGGATCGCCGGGACTGGCGCAACTGGCTGGAGCGCATGGGCCTGTCCGGGCAGGTCTCGCTCAAGGGCGGGCAGGTGTTCGACACCCTGGAGCTGGGCATGATCGCCGCGGCCCGGGGCTATGGGGTTTCCATGGGCGATCTGCTGATGGTGGCCGAGGATGTGGCCCAGGGGCGCCTGAGCCTGCCTTGGCCGACGGCGGTGGCCAGTGGTGAGAATTACTACCTGGTATGGCCCAAGACCCGGCCTGGAGGTGAACGTTTGCGCCGTCTCAGCGATTTTCTCCAGAACGAGGTCCGTGCCATGCAATTGCCCGACGTAGAGCGTCTCGGCTGAAACGATGAAGGCCTCATGACAAGGGGCTTGCGCGATACCCGTCCAACTCGCTCAAGTATTGATCGACGCCGCCGAATCCTTGGAGGTGGAACCTTCGTTCTGATCGGTTCCGACATCTCATTCTTATTAGAACCATTGCCGAGCGTGTGACGCGATCAGGACGATCCGGTCTCTCGGCCAGGAGCTGTCATGCCTCAACCTCGTGCCCGGATCGCCTCGCAGCTTGGTCTCGCACTCGCCGTGGTACTGGCGATCGTGATCAGCGGCAGTACCGTCTTCGCCCTGCGCTCGCTGGACGCCGCCAACCTCGACACCCGTGAAGAGCACCTGGCCAGTGAGGCCCGGCTGCTGGCCGACCAGCTCAATACCTTCCATGGCACCCTGCGCGAAAGTACCCAGCGCTTGAGCGGGCTGTTCGAAAAGCGTTTCAGCGGCGGCCTGAGCCTGCACCCGGACCAGCCGGTGACCGTGGCCGGTACCCAGACCCCGGGCCTGCATCTGGGTGACGTGGTGCTGAACAACAACTTCGAGGAAGTCGACGAGTTCAAGCAGATGACCGCTGGCGTGGCGACCGTGTTCGTGCGCAGCGGCGACGACTTCATCCGTGTCAGCACCTCGCTGAGCAAGCAGGATGGCAGTCGCGCCATCGGCACCCTGCTGGACCACGCGCACCCGGCCTACCAGAAACTCATGGCGGGGCAGAGCTATGTCGGTCGTGCGCTGCTCTTCGAGCGCCTGTACATGACCCAGTACACGCCGGTGCGGGACAGCGCCGGCAAGGTGATCGCGGTGCTGTTCGTCGGTTTCGACTACACCGACGCGCAAAACGCCCAGTTCGACAACCTCAAGCGCTTCCGCATCGGCCAGACCGGCTCCCTGGCGTTGCTCGACGAGCAGCATAAATGGCTGGTCCCGCCGGCTGGCGTACAGACCCTGGAGCAAGCGGGGGCGACCATTGCCGAACTGGCCAGGCAGCCGGGCAAGGGGCGCTTCTGGAGCGACAAGAGCGAGGACTTCTACAGCGTCGCCGTCCCCTTTGAAGGCGGGCCCTGGTCGGTGGTGGCGAGCATGCCGAAAGCCGAAATCCGTGCGGTGACCTGGAGCGTCGGTACGCGCCTGGTCATCGGTAGTCTGTTGGCGATGCTGCTGGCGGTGGGCGCCACGGTCTGGCTGCTGCGCAGCAAGCTCGCGCCCTTGGGCGACCTGGTACGCCAGGCCGACGCCTTGGGCAAGGGGGACCTGAGCGCGCGCCTGAATGTTTCCAGCCAGGACGAGATCGGCCAGTTGGCGGGCAGCTTCAACCAGATGGGCCAGGCCCTGTCGGCCATGGTCGAGCACATCCGCAAGGCCGCCGAGGAGGTCAATGGCCGGGCCCAGGCGTTGTCCGGGTTGTCGAGCGGGGCATACGAGGGCATGGAGCAGCAGTCGGGCGAGATCAGCAGCATGGCCGGGGCGGTGGAAGAGTTCAGCGCCACCTCGCTGAATATCGCCGACAACATGGGCAACACCGAACGCCTGGCCCAGGAAAATACCCAGCAGACCCGGATCGGCCGTACCTCGATGGAGGAGGCCTCGGCCTCGCTGGAGCAGATCGCCGGGGCCTTGAACAGCACCGCGACGGTGATCAATACCCTGGGCCAGCGCTCCGAGGAAATCGGCGGCATCGTCGGGGTGATCACCGCGATTGCCGACCAGACCAACCTGCTGGCGCTCAACGCCGCCATCGAAGCCGCGCGTGCCGGTGAGCAGGGGCGCGGGTTTGCCGTGGTCGCCGACGAGGTGCGCAACCTGGCGTCGCGGACCCGTGAGGCCACCGACGAGATTTCGTTGATGATAAACAGCATCCAGCAGGAAACCGGCAATGCCATCGCCACCATGGAGCAGGGCAACGTGTTGATGCAGGAAGGCCTGTCGCGCAATGCCAATGTCGCCTCGGCCCTGGCGCGCATCGACGAGCAGAGCCGTTCGGCCGGCCAGCAGTTCGCCGCGATCACCACCGCGACCCAGGAGCAGAGCAGCACCGCGACCCTGCTCAGCAGCAACCTGCAAAGTATTGCCCTGGCCAACAGCGAACAGCGCGAAGTAGTGTCGAACCTGGCGATCACCGCCAAGGAACTGGAGAAGCTGGCGGCGGGCTTGCGCCAGGAGGTCGACCGGTTCCGCTGACAGCATTGCGGGCCAGCCCCACTCCTACGGGATTACGGCATCTGTAGGAGCGGCCGGCCGGCGCTCGATTGCCTGCGATCACCTCAGACCGACCGCCTTATTCCTCGGCTTTCTCCCCCAATCCAGGGTCTACCCGCTTGCCGATATCCCGCAGGCGCGCCAGTTGATCGACCATGGTCGGCGCTTCATCGAGGCTGCTGACAAAGGTCCACAGGTAGGTCATCACCGCGTAAACATGCCCGGCCTTGACCCCTTCGGTCAGGGCCAGCTGACTGATGGCGATCACGAACAGCAGCGCGGCGGCCGAGCCAAGCAGCAGATAGGCCGCCGCCTCGCGGTCCGATAGCCAGATCCGCAGCCGCGACAGCAACCGGTAGTGCCGTTGCAGGGACGTGGCGCCGACCTTGGCCACCAGGCCGATTTCCTTTTCCAGCCGGTCGTTGAGGCGCTCATGCAGCTCCTGATTGCGTCGGGCGAAGCGCGGCAGCAGGGTGATGCACAGCAACAAGGCCACCAGGCAGGCCAGGCCGAGCCAGGGTTCGATCACCAGCAGCATCACCGCCGCGCCGACAATCGAGACCAGCGCGGTGGCGATGGTCGGTACGTGCTTCTCGAAGAAATCGACGAACTCCCGGGCCAGCACCACCCGCGCCGCGGCGGTGGAGGTGCTCTGGTTCAGCAGGCGCTGGTTGAGGATCACCGGCACCGCCAGGTCGGCGTAGATCCGCGTGAAAGTGCGGGTATCCACCGCCCGCCGCGCGGCCCCGACCACCCAGAACGCCAGGACCACCAGGGCATAGACCAGGGCGCTGGCGGCGTCGCCGCGAATGATCGAGTCCACGGCAAACCCGGCAAACAGCGGGTAGGCCAGCAGCAGCGCATTCTCCAGCGCCACCAGCGACAGGGTGCAGAACAGCTTGCCGGGGTAGGCGCGGGCAATGGCTTTCAGAGTCTGGCTGGCGGATTGCTGGCCGATGTTCTTGCTTTCATCGATCAGGACTTGCGGGGTAACGGCTGACATGGGTGCACCGGATGGAAGATAAACGCTATTATTGAGCGACCGCTCAATGGTATTTGAGCGATCGCTCAAAACGCAAGCGCCATCGATCCATCGGTGCCCTGAGGTAATGCCCGCATGTCCCGTACCGACCGCAAAGACCAGATCATCGCCGCCGCCCTGGAGCTGTTTCTCAGCAAGGGTTTCGCCGCTGTTTCCACTCGCGACCTGGCGGACTACGCCGGCCTGTCCCGTAGCCACATCTATCACTACTTCAGCGACTGGAACGAATTGCGCCGCGAAGCCTTCGTGCGTTTTGCCAACGAGCAACTGGATGCCGTAGGCGCGCCCCTGGTTGGCTTGCCACCGTTGGAGGCCCTGCACGGATTCCTGCGCGATTGCTTGCCGGTTTCTGCCGAAGACAGCTGGGCGCTGTGGCTCGATGCCTGGGATGAAGCCATGCACGACACCGCGCTGGCCGAGGCCTACCAGAGGGTGGACGAGCAGTGGCAGGCCATGCTCGCCAGCATCATCGAAGCCGGCGTGCAGGCCCAGGTGTTCCAGTGCGCATCACCCGCACGCGCAGCCCGGCAGATCTTCGCCCAGATCATGGGCTACGCCGACGGCCTGTTGCTGCGACCCTCGGCTGAGGCTGCCGCAGCGGCGATGGATGAGGTGATGGAAGTGGTCGAGCTGTTATTGAAAATTCGCTGAGCCTGGAGAGGTGTTCGAGTGTGTAGAGGTTGTGGAAATTAGGTTGCTGAATCGATTCATCGGCGTTATAAAAATCCTACAATTCCAATAAAGGCACACCCTCATGACACCGCTCAGACTGCTGGTCGCTCTTTCTGCGTTCACCGCTGCTTCCCACGCCATGGCCTGGGACTATGTCCTGCTCGATACCGACAAGGCCGCCCAGGATTTCCATATCACCAGCCAACAGCTGGGAGTAAAGACCGAACAACCCTTTTCCGTGACCCTGCGCACCCTGCATGGCGGGCGTCAGGAGGGGGTGAGCATTGTCGATATCGACAATGGCGCGATGAAGCTCTCGGTGGTGCCGACCCGTGGCATGAACGTGCTGCAGGCCTCCGTCGGCAAGGTGCGCATGGGGTGGGATTCGCCGGTCAAGGAAGTGGTCAACCCGGCGTTCATCGAGCTTAACGGTCGCGGCGGCCTGGGCTGGCTGGAAGGGTTCAACGAGCTGGTGACCCGCTGCGGCTACGAGTGGGTCGGGCACCCGGGCATGGATAATGGCGAGTTGCTGACCCTGCACGGTCGCGCGGCAAACATCCCGGCAAACAAGGTCACCCTGCATATCGACGAGAAACCGCCATACGCCATCAGCCTGCGCGGCGAGCTCAAGGAACAGGCGTTCAAGAAAGTCGATTTCTCGGTGGCCACCGAGCTGGTGACCGAGCCGGGCAGCGTCAGTTTCGCTCTCAACGACACCCTGACCAACAATGGCGACTATCCGAAGGAGTACCAGGCGCTGTATCACAGCAACTTCAGCACGCCGTTCCTCGAAGAGGGCGCGAAGTTCGCTGCACCGGTTAAGCAGGTGTCGCCCTTCAATGACAAAGCCAAGGCCGATCTTGCCGATTGGCAGACCTACCGCGGCCCGACCCGGGATTACGACGAGACCGTCTACAACGTGGTGCCTTATGCCGATGCCCAGGGCGATACCCTGGCGGTGCTGCACAACAAGGCCGGCAGCCTGGGCGTTGCGGTGGGCTTCAATACCCGGCAGCTGCCGGTGTTCTCCCTGTGGAAAAACACCGATACCCAGGGCCAGGGTTACGTGACCGGCCTGGAGCCGGGCACCAGTTTCTCCTACAACCGTCGCTACCAGCGCCCGCTGGGCCTGGTGCCAACCATCGAGGCCAGGCAGAGCAAGCCATTTCAGATCCGCTACAGCCTGTTGGCCGACAAGGCGGCTGTGGATAAATCCCTGGCCGAGATCAGCCAGATCCAGAGTGGCCGGCAGACCGAAGTTCGGCCGACGCCGTTGGTGGACCTGAGCAAGGAATGATCATGCTCAGCTCGCGGCCGGCCGGTACTGCAGGGCTTCGGCCAAGTGCTCGCGGCTGATCTGCTCGGCCTGCTCGAGGTCCGCCAGGGTACGGGCGACCTTGAGCAGGCGGTGGGCTGCGCGCAGGGACAGGGTCAGGCGTTCGCAGGCGGTTTCCAGCCAGCGCTCGTCGGTTGTGGATAACTGGCAATGCCGGCGCAGGCCCGGCAGGTTGAGAAAAGCATTCGCGCAACCCTGGCGTCGTTGTTGTCGCTCCCTGGCGCGGGCCACCAGGGCCGCGGCTTGCGCGGTGTTATCCCCAGCCTGGGGCTTGGGGTTGAGGGCGGTGCTTTCCCGGGCCACGGTCAGGTGCAAGTCGATGCGGTCGAGCAGCGGCCCGGAGAGCTTGTTGCGATAACGCTGGATCTGCTCCGGGGTGCAGCGGCAGCGGCCACTGGGTTCGCCCAGATATCCACAGGGGCAGGGGTTCATCGCCGCCACCAGCTGGAAGCGCGCGGGGAAATGTACCCGGTCGCGGGCCCGGGCAATGACGATCTGCCCGGACTCCAGCGGCTCGCGCAGCACCTCCAATACCTTGCGGTCGAACTCCGGCAGCTCATCAAGGAACAACACACCGTGATGGGCGAGGGTGATTTCCCCGGGTTGCGGTTTCGAGCCTCCCCCCACCAGTGCTGGCCCTGACGCAGAGTGGTGTGGCTGGCGAAACGGCCGTTGCGGCCAATGGCTCAGGGGAATGTGGCTGGTGACCGACTGGATGGCGGCCACTTCCAGGGCTTCCTGTTCCTCCAGCGGCGGCAACAGGCCGGGCAGGCGGCTGGCCAGCAAGGTCTTGCCGGTGCCTGGCGGGCCGCTGAACAGCAGGTTGTGCGCACCGGCCGCAGCCACCAGCAGCGCGCGTTTGGCGGCCAGTTGGCCCTGCACTTCATTCAGGTCGGGATAGGGCCGGTTCTGGTAGAGAAGGCCATCCGAGGCATAGGGCTCGATGGGGGTATGGCCGTTGAAGTGGGCGACGGCTTCCAGTAAATGATCGACTGCGATCACCTTCAATCCTGACGCCAGGCAGGCTTCCTCGGCATTCGCCCGCGGCACCATCAGCGTGCGTCCGGCCTGGCGCGCGGCCAGGGCTGCCGGTAGCACGCCGCGCACCGGACGAACCGCACCGGAAAGCGCCAGCTCGCCCAGGCATTCGACATTCTCCAGGGCCAGGGTCGGCACCTGTACGCTGGCGGCAAGAATGCCCAGGGCGATTGCCAGGTCGAAGCGCCCACCGTCCTTGGGCAGGTCGGCCGGGGCGAGGTTGAGGGTGATGCGCCGGGCCGGAAAATCGAAGCCGGCATTGAGAATGGCGCTGCGCACCCGGTCCTTGCTTTCCTTGACCGCCGCTTCGGGCAGGCCCACCAGGGTCAGGGCCGGCAGGCCGTTGGCCAGATGGACTTCGACCGACACGGACGGCGCTTGCACGCCGGTCTGGGCACGGCTGTAGACAATGGCCAGAGACATGACTCGTTCCTTGAGATGCGCTTGCCGCTTCCTGCGGTCTTGGAAGGATAGTCAGGTGCTATGGATTGGGCAGAGGGGAATGCAGACAGGATGTGTCGTTTATTGCAGGGCTGGTGCGAACAAGCTCGCTGCCACAGGCTTGACATGGCCTGGGTAGCAGCAAGCTGGCTCACGATGAGGAGGGCGGATTACTCGGCGGACGGTGTCAGCTTCGCTTCCAGCTCGGCCACCTTCGCCTCCAGGCTTTCCAGGCGGGCGCGGGTGCGGGCCAGCACGACCATCTGGCTGTCGAATTCTTCCCGGCTGACCAGGTCCAGCTTGCTGAAGCCGCTTTGCAGCAAGGCCTTGAACTGGCTTTCGATTTCGGCGCGGGGCAGTGGTGTGTCGCCGCTGAACAGACGGGCGGCATGGCCGCTCAGGGCATCGAGGAGGTCTTTGGGCGCGAGCATGGGAGGTGTCCTGAAAAACAATGGCGGGCAGTGTATCACGCACTGTCTATAGTCAATTGGCAGGCGGGGATGCACGCTTTTCGCGCATCGCGCCGGGCAGTGGCGCACTGTTGTTGTGCGTATCCGTGGCGATGATGGCGAAGTGGTCTCCGTGGTTGCGGCCAAGGGACTGAAATCAGTGGGTTTTCACGAGATGGCAAGGTTTCTGCTTAGTCGCTGATGACCCATGCACTGATGCAGTCGCTGTGACGAATGCAGTGCGGCAGGCGGAGCGGGGAAGTGTTTCGCCAGCAGCGGTTAGCTGGCGTCGGTCTGGTCGAGGAAGGCCGACGATGCGTTACAAAGCCAGGCACTGCGCTTAGACTTGAGTCGGGTTTGTTTTCCTGGGGCAAGTCCACCAATTCGGGAGAAAGTTTCATGAAGCTAGTCACTGCCATCATCAAGCCGTTCAAGTTGGACGACGTGCGCGAGTCGCTGTCCGAGATCGGCGTGCAGGGCATTACCGTTACCGAGGTCAAGGGCTTCGGCCGGCAGAAGGGGCACACCGAGCTGTATCGCGGCGCGGAGTACGTGGTCGACTTCCTGCCCAAGGTGAAGATCGACGTCGCCATCGACGACAAGGATCTTGATCGGGTCATCGAGGCGATAACCAAGGCCGCCAACACCGGCAAGATCGGTGACGGCAAGATCTTCGTGGTCAATCTGGAACAGGCTATTCGCATCCGTACCGGCGAAACCGATACCGACGCCATCTAAGCCGCCCCAAACCCAACGCCCCAGGAGAAAACAATATGACTCTGCGTAAAATCGCAGGGCTAGGAGCCCTGCTGTCCATCGTAATGCCTGGCCTGGCCATGGCGGCGGACGAAGTGGCAGCCCCAGTCCTCAATTCCGGCGACACCGCCTGGATGCTGACCTCGACAGCCTTGGTGCTGTTCATGACCATTCCCGGCCTGGCGCTGTTCTACGGCGGCATGGTGCGCTCGAAAAACATTCTTTCCGTGATGATGCAGTGCTTCGCCATTACCGGTCTGATCAGCATCCTGTGGGTCATTTATGGCTACAGCATCGCGTTCGACACCACCGGCATGGAGCAGGGCGTCGTCAATTTCAACTCCTTCGTCGGCGGCATGGGCAAGGCCTTCCTGGCCGGCGTTACCCCGGCGAGCCTGACCGGCCCGGCGGCGCTGTTCCCCGAGGCGGTGTTCATCACCTTCCAGATGACCTTCGCCATCATTACCCCGGCGCTGATCGTCGGTGCCTTTGCCGAGCGGATGAAATTCTCCGCCATGCTGATCTTCATGGCCATCTGGTTCACCCTGGTCTACGCGCCGATCGCGCACATGGTCTGGTCCGGCAACGGCGGCCTGATGTGGGACTGGGGCGTGCTGGACTTCGCCGGCGGCACCGTGGTGCATATCAACGCGGGTATCGCCGGCCTGGTGGCTTGCCTGGTGCTGGGCAAGCGTAAAGGCTTCCCGACCACCCCCATGGCGCCGCACAACCTGGGTTACACCCTGATGGGCGCAGCCATGCTGTGGATCGGCTGGTTCGGCTTCAACGCCGGTTCCGCCGCCGCCGCGAACGGCACCGCCGGCATGGCGATGCTGGTGACCCAGATCGCCACCGCCGCCGCCGCGCTGGGCTGGATGTTCGCCGAGTGGCTGACCCACGGTAAGCCAAGCGCCCTGGGTATCGCCTCGGGTGTGGTTGCCGGCCTGGTGGCGATCACGCCTGCCGCTGGCACCGTAGGTCCGATGGGCGCCCTGGTGATCGGCCTGGCAGCGGGCGTGGTGTGCTTCTTCTGCGCGACCACCCTGAAACGCAAGCTGGGCTACGACGATTCCCTGGATGCCTTCGGCGTGCACGGTATCGGCGGTATCCTCGGCGCGATCCTCACCGGTGTGTTCGCCGCGCCATCGCTGGGCGGCTTCGGCACTGTGACCGACATCGCCGCGCAAGTGTGGATCCAGTGCAAAGGCGTAGGCTTCACGGTGATCTACACCGCGATCGTGACCTTCATCATCCTCAAGGTGTTGGATGTGGTCATCGGGCTGCGTATCACCGAGGAGGAAGAGTCGGTCGGCCTCGACCTGGCGCAACACAACGAGCGTGGTTACAACCTGTAATTTCGCCTGAAAAAATACCCGGCTTGCCGGGTATTTTTTTGTCTGCGTTTTGTCATTGAGAGACAGCTGAAAGGTTTTTCCCAGAGCTTGTCAGCCAGTTTGATGAGCGCTTTTTTTTCGGGTCAATGACTTACAGCATTGGAGGAATATTCGGCACTTTGTTTTTTCCCAGAGCACGCTAGAATGCGCGCCGAATGTGCGGAGAACTGTATGTGGCAACAGACTCTGATTACCCTGCGGGCAAGGCCCCGGGGCTTTCATCTGGTAACGGACGAGTTGCTCGCCGGCCTGCCTGAACTGAAGGCATGTCGGGTCGGTCTGTTGCATTTGTGGCTGCAGCATACCTCGGCCTCGTTGACCATCAACGAGAATGCCGACCCTGCGGTTCGTCGTGACTTCGAGCGTTTTTTCAATACCCTGGTGCCTCAAGGCATGGCCGGGTATGAACATGACGACGAAGGGCCCGATGACCTGCCGGCGCACTTCAAGGCCAGTTTGCTAGGCTGTCAATTGAGCTTGCCGGTATCGGCAGGTCGCTTGGCGTTAGGCAGCTGGCAAGGCGTTTATCTGGGTGAGCATCGCGATCATGGCGGTGCCCGCAAAGTCCTTGCCACCTTGCACGGTGATAAGGCATAAGCCGCTGGTTATCAGTGGATGTTGATTTTTTTCCAGCAGCCTTCGACAGTCGGCTCAGCTGGGCTATAACTAATCTGCTTTTCGCAAGTCATGAGGTAGAACATGAGCGACGATGATCTGGAAAACGACGACCTCGAAGTAGGCGACGAAGACGAAACCGAAGAAGGTCTTGAAGCGGCCGCCGACGATGTGGTGGAAGACGATGGCAGTGATGTTCCTGCCCCGACCGCCAAAGGCAAGGCCAAGGCTGCCGTCTCGGTAGACGAGTTGCCGAGTGTCGAAGCCAAGAACAAAGAGCGTGATGCACTGGCGCGTGCCATGGAGGAGTTCCTGGCCCGTGGCGGTAAAGTGCAGGAAGTCGAGGCCAATGTGGTTGCCGATCCGCCCAAGAAGCCTGATAACAAGTACGGTAGCCGGCCTATCTAAGCGCCCGCCACTTGCTTGCAGAAAAAGCCCGCCGTCGCTGCGGGCTTTTTCATGGGCGTTTGTTGGGTGATGGTACTGCGTTGGGGGGGCGCTAGCGTGCTATCAGGCGTCGCTGTGCCAGCGCGCCAGCAGCTTTGGCAGTTCGGTCAGGCTGCGGATTTCCGCGTCCGGCAGCCGCTCGGCCTCCCAGGTCTTGCCGGCCGGGTTGAACCAGATGGCCCGCAGGCCGGCCTGCTGCGCCCCGGCGATGTCGTCGCCCGGGTGGTCTCCGATGTGCACGGCAGTGTCGGGCGTCGCCTCGCCCCGTTGCAGGGCTTCGTGAAACAGCCGTGCATCGGGCTTGGCGATGCCGATGTCTTCGGCGCACAGGGCGAACTTGAAGTAATCCGCCAGCCCCAGGCGGCGCACATCGGCGTTGCCGTTGGTGACCACGCCCAGCGCGAAGTGGTTGGCCAATGCTTCCAGGGTCGGTTGTACCTCGGGAAAGATATCCAGCTGATGCCGGGCATGCAGGAACACTTCAAAGCTCTGGTCGGCCAGGGCATTGGCCTGCTCCTGGTCGTAGCCGGCTTCCTCCAGCGCATGAAACAGGACCCGGCGGCGCAGGGCGCTGATGCGGTACTTGAGCCCGGGCTCGTTGTTCAGCACGCGCTCACGGATGGCCCAGAGATGCTCCACCGGAACGCCGCCCAACTGCGGGGCGTGGTCGGTCAACCACTGGCGCAGCACGGCTTCGGCGCTGACGATCACGGGCGCGGTATCCCACAGCGTGTCGTCGAGGTCGAAGGTGATCAGCTTGATCGTCATTACTCACCGCCTTTGTTGCGTTTGGCCCGTGGATGGGCGCTGTCGTAGACCGCTGCCAGGTGCTGGAAGTCCAGGTGGGTATAGATCTGGGTGGTCTTGATATCCGAGTGCCCCAGCAGTTCCTGGACGGCGCGCAGGTCCTGGGAGGATTCCAGCAGGTGGCTGGCGAAGGAGTGTCGCAGCATGTGCGGATGCAGGTTCTGTCCCAGCTCGCGCTCGCCCGCGGCCTTGACCCGCAGCTGGATCGCCCGTGGGCCCAGGCGCCGGCCCTGTTGGCTGACGAACACGGCATCATCGGGTGGATTGCTCAGTGCCCGCAGCGGCAGCCACAGTTGCAGCGCCTCGCGGGCTTTTTTGCCGACCGGCAGGACCCGGGTCTTGCTGCCTTTGCCGTGGACCTGCACCAGGCCATCGGCCAGGTCCAGCTGTTCGAGGTCGAGGCTGGTCAGCTCCGACAGACGCAGCCCGGAGGAGTAGAACAGCTCGAGAATCGCCTGGTCGCGGTGCGCGAGGAAATCGTCCTCCACCGCGCCATCGAGCAATTGCAGGGCGCGATCGGTGTCCAGGGTCTTGGGCAGGCGACGCTCGCCCTTGGGCGGCGCCAGGCCATTGGCCGGGTCGTGATTGCACAGGCCTTCACGGTTCAGGTAGTGATACAGGCCGCGCACGGCGGAGAGCAGGCGCGCCAGGCTGCGGGAGGATTGGCCCTGCTGGTGCAGGCGCGCAATCATGCTGCGCAGGCCCTGGATGTCCAGGTCGGACCAGCTGGAAACCTGCTGCTTGGCGCAGAAGGCCAGCACTTTTTCCAGGTCGCGGCGGTAGGCTTGCAGCGTATGGGGCGACACTTGGCGCTCACTGCGCAGGTGCTCGCAGTAGGCGTCCAGTTGTCGTTCCATGGTCAGCGAACCGAGCGTAGCGAGTGAGTGAAGCGCGGCAGCACGCGGCCCATGACTTCGGCGATGTAGCTGAGGAACAGCGTCCCCACCGAGCTTTTGTAGTGCTGTGGGTCGCGGCTGGCAATGGCCAGCACGCCATGAATGCCCTGATGGGCGATGGCGACCACAGCGCTGGAGCCGATCTGTTGGCGCTGCTCTTCGCCGAACAGGAAGTCCAGCTCATGTTCGCGCAGGCTGCCGCTGACGCTCTTGCCTTCGGTCAGCAAGCCGCCGATGGCGGTCTGGGCGTCGGCGGCGGTGACCCAGCGGCCTACCGGCATGGCACTGTCGCTGAACAGGATCAGGCTCACGAAAGGCACCTGGAAGTCCTGGCGCAGACTGTCTTCGACGCTCATCACCACGTCTTCCAGGCTGTTGGCATCCATCAGCGCGAGAATCAGGCGGCGGGTCTTCTCGAAGAGCCGGTCGTTGTCGCGGGCCACGTCCATCAATTGCGAAAGCCGGTGGCGCATCTCGATGTTGCGCTCGCGCAGGATCTTCATCTGCCGCTCCACCAGCGAGATGGTGTCACCGCGCTGATGGGGAATGCGCAACGCCGGGAGCAGTTCTTCATGCTCGACGAAGAAGTCCGGATGAGCCTCCAGATACGCGGCGATTGCCGCCGCCTCAAGGTTTTCGGCAGGAGATTCGTCGGGCTGTTCGGCTGGAACCTGAGGCTGATCAGTCATGGTTTTCGCTCATTCAAAGACGCACCTGTCCTTCGTATACGCGTACTGCCGGGCCGGTCATCTTCACCGGTTGGCCAGGGCCTGCCCACTCGATGGACAGGCGCCCGCCCGGCAGGTCGATCAATAGCGGCGAATCCATCCACCCCTGGCTGATCGCGGCCACTGCGGCGGCGCAGGCACCGGTACCGCAGGCCTGGGTTTCCCCGGCGCCACGTTCCCAGACACGCAGCTGCGCGCGCTGACGGTCGATGACCTGGATGAAGCCGACATTGACCCGGGCCGGGAAGCGCGGGTGATGTTCGATCTTCGGCCCCAGCTCATGCACCGGCGCGCTGTTGATGTCGTTGACCCGCAGCACGGCATGGGGGTTGCCCATGGACACCGCAGCCAGCTCGACGGTCTGGCCGTCGACTTCGACCTGGTAACTCAAGGCCTGGGCTGGCGCCACGAACGGAATCTGCTCGGGCACCAGGCGCGGCGCGCCCATGTCGACGCTGATCTGACCATCGTTGCGCACATCCAGTTCGATGATGCCGCTCTTGGTCTCGACGCGGATCTGGCGCTTGGTGGTCAGGCGCTTGTCCAGGACGAAACGGGCGAAACAGCGCGCACCGTTGCCGCATTGCTCCACTTCGGAGCCGTCGGCATTGAAGATCCGGTAGCGGAAGTCCACGTCCGGGTTGCTCGGCGCCTCGACGATCAGCAACTGGTCGAAACCGACACCGGTGTTGCGATCGCCCCATTGCTTGGCATGTTTGGGCAGGATGTGCGCGTGCTGGCTGACCAGGTCTAGGACCATGAAATCATTACCCAGGCCATGCATCTTGGTAAAACGCAGCAGCATGGTTCTACTCCGGCAGCAGGCTTTCGCCAGCAAACAACTCGGCTACCGTCTCGCGGCGACGCACTTCAACAGCCTGTTCACCATCGACCAGCACTTCAGCAGCGCGACCGCGGGTGTTGTAGTTGGAGCTCATGACGAAACCGTAGGCTCCGGCCGAATGCACGGCCAGCAGGTCGCCTTCTTCCAGCGCCAGCTGACGTTCCTTGGCCAGGAAGTCGCCGGTTTCGCAGATCGGGCCGACGATGTCGTAGGTACGGGCCTGGCCATCGCGCGGGCATACGGCGCTGACATCCATCCAGGCCTGGTACAGGGCCGGGCGGATCAGGTCGTTCATTGCCGCGTCGACGATGGCGAAGTCCTTGTGTTCGGTGTGCTTGAGGTACTCGACCCGAGTCAGCAGTACCCCGGCGTTGGCGACGATGAAGCGGCCGGGTTCGAAGACCAGTTCGAGGTCGCGACCGTCGAGGCGTTCGCGCACGGCCTTGACATAGTCGGCCGCCAGCGGCGGCTCTTCATCGCGATAACGCACGCCCAGGCCGCCACCGAGGTCGATGTGGCGCAGGTAGATGCCGCACTCGCCCAGGCGGTCGACCAGGTCCAGCAGACGGTCGAGGGCATCGATGAAGGGGGCCAGGGTGGTCAGTTGCGAGCCGATATGGCAGTCGACGCCGATCACTTCCAGGTTCGGCAACTGGGCCGCGCGGATGTACACGTCTTCGGCATCGGCGATGGCGATACCGAACTTGTTTTCCTTCAGGCCGGTGGAGATGTACGGGTGGGTGCCCGCGTCGACATCCGGGTTGACCCGCAGCGAGACCGGCGCGCGAACCTTGAGTTCGGCGGCAACCTGTTGCAGGCGCTCCAGCTCGTCGCTGGACTCGATGTTGAAGCAGTGCACGCCGACTTCCAGGGCACGACGCATGTCGTCGCGGGTCTTGCCGACACCGGAGAAGACAATCTTGTCGGCCGCGCCACCAGCTGCCAGGACGCGTTCCAGCTCGCCGCGGGAGACGATGTCGAAACCGGCGCCCAGACGCGCCAGGACATTCAGTACACCCAGGTTGGAGTTGGCCTTTACCGCGAAGCAGACCAGGTGCGGCATGCCGGCGAGGGCATCGGCGTACGCGTGGTACTGCGCTTCGATATGCGCTCGGGAATAGACGTAGGTCGGCGTGCCAAAGCGTTCGGCAATGGCGGACAACGCTACACCTTCCGCGAACAGCTGCCCGTCGCGGTAGTTAAAAGCGTCCATGGGGTTCCCTTAGTTGGTGTCGTGCTTGTGCGACTGCGAGTGACCTTGGTCTTCAGGGGATTTGCTGTCATCGGGAAGATACAGCGGGCCTTTTTGACCGCAGGCAGTGACAAGGCAGGCAACCGCGACGAGCGCAGCAAGGGAAGAGATCAGGCGCTTCATGGCGAAATCCTTGAGAATGCGTTAATTGCGCCCGAGTATACCGGCCACCCGACGGCTTGCCTATGCGCTGGAACACCCGTCCGGCGGGCCTTTGCCCCGGGCGCAGGCGTTGGGCGCGGCGGCCGCGGGGATATTTTCTCTGCCGCCCGCGCCCTTGATCGGTATCCTTTGCATTCGCCCGGATGCGTCCGTATCTTGCGGCGCTTGAGCGTGAGTAGACACTTTTCGAGGTTCCCGCAATGAGTTTGACTGAAGCCCGTTTCCACGACCTGGTCGATGCCACCCAGCAGGCGCTGGAGGACATTTTCGAGGAGAGTGACCTGGATATCGATCTGGAGAGCTCCGCCGGTGTGCTCACCGTCAAGTTCGAAAACGGTAGCCAGGTGATCTTCAGCCGCCAGGAACCACTGCGTCAGCTGTGGCTGGCCGCGCGCTCCGGTGGCTTCCACTTCGACTACGACGAAGAAAGCGAACGCTGGATGTGCGACAAGAGCGAAGAGCAGCTGGGCGAAATGCTCGAGCGCATCGTCCTCGAGCAGGCCGACATCAAGCTCGAGTTCGAAGGGCTCTGAGACCGTGACGCCAACCGCCCCGGTGCGCCCGCCCAAACCGTTGTACAGCAATGTCAGCCCGGCCGTGGCCTCGCCCTGCGTCAGCCTGTGCCGGCTGGACGAGGAAAAGGTCTGCAAGGGCTGTTTCCGGCATGTCGAAGACATTCGCGAATGGCGCTCGGCGGACGATGAGCGTCGGCGCGTCATCTGTCGCCAGGCGCTGGAGCGCAAGCGGGCGGCGCCCGGCATGGGCTAGCCCCGGCACAAATGCCCGGCGGCTTGTTTATTTGTGCTGCTGTGGTAGTGTCCGGTTACGCCTCGCCACATCGGGGCCGGTGAAAACCCCGTCTTATCTGGACGGGGTTTTGCTTTTTTGTGCCGAAAAAAGGAGTCTGCCTGGATCATGAGCACCGCACCTTCCATCATTCTCACCCGCCTCGACGTGCAGCGTCTGGAGCGCCTGATCGACAGCCTGGACGACACGCTGCCTGGCGTCATTGCGTTGCAGACCGAGCTGGATCGCGCCGAAACCCTGGTGGGCCACGATGAAGTCCCGCCCGGTGTCGTGACCATGAATTCGCGTGTGCATTGCCGCGAAGAGGGCAGTGGCAAGGACTATCACCTGACCCTGGTGTATCCACAGGACGCCAACGCCGACGAAGGCCGGATCTCTATCCTGGCGCCGGTGGGCAGCGCCTTGCTCGGCTTGCAGGTCGGGCAGTACATCGACTGGCCGGCGCCGGGCGGCAAGACCCTGAAGCTGACCCTGCTGGAAGTGGAATACCAGCCCGAAGCGGCTGGCGACTTTCACCTCTGATTAGGCGCCTCTGTGCGGCTAGACCTGCTCGAGCGCGTCGTTCAAGGCGCGCTCCAGGTCGGCCTTGTAGCGCAGGTAGAGATTGCTTGAGCCGTGGTGGTCACCGAGCAGGCCGGACAGGTCCAGGTCGGTGATGTAGCAGCGATAGCGTTCGGTTTCGCGGCGCTGGCCGACAATCTCCTGAGCGACCGCGGCGAACAACTGGTCGCCATGCTCCAGCTCGGAAAACTCCCGTTGATTGCAATACAGGGTGACCTGCACCTGCCCCGGTGCGGCTTTGCCGATGATGCCCTGCACGTCATAAAAGGCGTTGTTCGCCGGTGTCTGTGGCGCCGGGCGTGGCTCGATTCGACGGGCCCTTGTGCTGCCTGAAGGCAATATCTGGTAATACAAAATATCCAGCGGCACGAGAGCCTGGGAGGCCTCCATCGGCAGTTGGGCATCGCGCCGGTAGAGGATCGACTGCAGGAAGCGTTGCAGGGGAACCAGCAGGCTCTGTTCGTCGTGGTAGGGCAGGCGTTGCTGCCAGAGCGCATCGAACTCATCCAGCACGTACAGCTCGGCCTGAGCCTCGACGACGCGGTAGAACACCTGGATGCAGTCGGGCTGGCCCATTGGCAGGATCAGCGCCAGGTCGTGTTCTTCCAGGGCCATCGGGTCCAGGTACAGCGGGCTGTAGCTCGACTGCTCTTCGCCCAGGTAGTCGATCAGCGCCGGCAGGCTCGCCAGCGCCACATGATTGACCTGGCCCGGCACCAGTTCCAGCACGTGGTAATGCTGCTGCACCTGGATCAGGTAGCGGTGATTGAGCTGGCTGAGCAACAGGTTCTGCGCCGTGTCGAACAGCTCTTCGACCCGTTGGGCGATGAACTGCGCGCGGTTGTGGCAAAAGCAGCGCACTTGCAGCTTCGGCTGCTCAGGGCCGCGCGGCAGGTTGTTGAGGTAGTCACGCAGGCAGTCGAGCAGGGCATGGGCGCCGTCGTAACGACTGACCAAGACCTCGTTCCAGCTGTTGAGCGTCACCTGGTCGAGGGTCAGCACCAGGTTTTCCCGCACCCCGGCGTAGCTCAAAGAGTCGGTACGCTCGGTGGTCATCAGGATGTTCAGGTCGCGGTGATGCTTGAGCGGGTCGCGGCCGACGTTCACCAGGATCAGCACTTCGCTGGGCACGCTGCTGTGCAGCAGGCGTTCTTCGCTGACGGTGCCCAGGGGCAGGGCGATGGTCTGCTGCAGGCTGCCCAGCAGATTGAACAGCTCGAACTCGCTCAGGTCGCTGCTGCCTGGATGCAGCGCCAGGCGCGTGCTGCTGTCGATCACGCCGTTGCGATGGCACCAGGTCAGCAACTCCAGCAGTTCGCGGCTGCGCTTGATCGGCGCGAAATGTTCCCACTCCAAGGCATTCAGGCTGCCGTTGTACAGGCCCCAGTGGGTTTGCCCAGGTTCTTTCTTGTTGGGCGACTGCACCAGGGTCAGGGTGTCTTCGGCCAGGTCCGGGGCAATGCCGGGGTTGATGAACTCGATCTTGCCGGCCTTGCGTTCAAAGGCCGCGTACAGGCGGCGGCCAAGGACATTCAGGTCGCGCTTGTTGATCAGGCCGACGGCCTGTTCGGTACGGGCGAACTGAGTCAGGAAGCGGTAGCTGTAGTTCAGTTCGTTGACCAGGGCCCGGCGTTCGGCGCTGACCTGGCGGACTTTCCACTGGCTGCGGCTGTCGAGCATTGCCAGTTGGCGCTGATCCCAGCCCCATTCGTGGGCCAGCCGTTCGAGCAGCGAGCGCTGCCAGCTCGGATTGCGCGCGCCGTTGCCGCCGGTGAGCTTGCGATTGACCTTCAGGTACAGGCTGCGCCGCACCAGCTCCAGGCGCTCCGGCTCGCCGCGGGCCTTGAGGTATTCCTCGATGCGCCGGTAGACCACGATGTACGGGTCCAGCTCATCGAGGTCCAGGCGGTTGGCGAACACCGCCTGCTTGAAGCGCAGGCTCAGGCATTCCACCCGCGGGTGTTCGCTGGCGTAGACCTCGGTCAGCAGCAACTTGAGCACGGACTTGTACGGCGACTCGATACCCTTGAACAGTTGCCAGAGCCCGGCGCCGATGAATTCCCCCGGTGGAATATGAGCCAGATGGCCAAGGTCGAGGTTTTCATCGGCGGGGATGAAACGCTTGGACAGCAGCGTATGGGTGTATTCGTGGTAGCGGGCTTCTTCATACACCGGCACCAGCCACCACAGCGGCGTACGCCCAGCCAGCCAGATGGCGGTGCGGTAGAACTCGTCCAACAGCAGGTAGTGCTGGGTGGTGCCGCAATCGTCGGAGCTCAGTTGGGTGTCGCGATCGCCACGGACAAAGCGGCTGGGGTCGATCAGGAAGAAGTGCGCCTCGGCGCCCTGGCTGGTGGCCCAGGCTTCCAGCAGCAGGCATTTCTTGCGCAGTTCGGCGAGTTCGTTCTCGTCGAGATCGGGCGCATGGCAGACCCACACGTCCATATCACTCTGGTCGGCCTGGGCCAGGGTGCCCAGGCTGCCCATCAGGAACAGGCCATGGATGGGGCGTGGTGCGTTGCCGGGCCGGGCCTTGTAGGAAAACGAACGGGTCAGGCGCTGGGCTTCGTTGAGCGTCGGCGTGTCGGGCTCGTAGTTCGACAGCCCGGCCGGTGTGCCGCCCGACACATAGCCCGGCAATAACGGGTGGTTGACGTGAAAGAACAGCGGCAACAGGTTGAGCACCAGTTGCTGGCGTGGTGACAACCCTTCCATGGCCCGGCCCAGGCGCCCTTCGTTGAGCTTCAGAAAGCGCGCGCGCAGCTGGCCGAGAACCTTGCGGTCGATTCCCTCGTCCAGATCTGGGCGGATTTCATGGGTGCGGGTCATTCAAACAGGCTCGCGAAGCTTGAACGTGGGAGGTCTTGTGTGCGGAGGAGTTTACAGCCAGTCGAGGGCGGCCTTTAAGCTGAATTTTATTTTTGACGTCAGATTTCCAGCGGATGGCTGGCGCTTGCCCGCGGAATCCGACAGGCGGGGATTCCGAGGGCCGTAGGGGAGAACGTTCAGGCGGCTTCTTTGACCGTCAGAATGGTCAGCAGGCCTTGGGCATGCTCGGCGGCATCGCGGCCCAGGCTGGTCAGGTAACCACCATCGGGCTGGGTAATGAGCTCTTTCTCGAACAGGCGTCGTGCGGCGGCGATAGCTTGGGGGGCAGCGGTCTGATGGATTTTCAGGCCTTCCTGGGAACTGTCCAGGTTGAAGAGTACAAGGATTTCCAGTTCGGCAACCAACTCAGGGGTATACGACATAAGGACTCCAGACTTTCTAGGAATTAGGCGACAGCGTCCTTAAGGTGACCGCAGTTGTGCAGCCTGTCCAGTGTCCGCTGCGGACTTTTACGCCCCTGGGCGGCGGTATTTGGCCGCAGGGTGCGTACCAGTGTAGTCAAGGGTCGCAATCGCGCCGGCCTGGTGCGGGCGCGAGGCGTGGCGGGCTTACTTCTTCTCGGGCGGCAGCTCGGGCAGGGCGCGCAGCGCGGCTTCGTACCATTGGGTGTCGAACGCGCGGTCTTCTTCGAGGATCGCGTCGATTTCCACCGCCAGGACGTGAGCCATGAGGTTGAGGATTTCGTCACGCTCATAGCCGACCAGGGTCAGCTTGTTGAAGGTGGCCTTGGCCGCGGGCGGGTTGTCGCTTTCGATCTGGTTTTCGATTGCTTCGATCAGGGTGTTTTCGGTGAAGGCTTCTTCGTCGTTGTCATCCTGGTGGATGTCGGGGGTTGGCTCGCTCATGGCAGGCTCCTCAAGGAAAGGTCGCCAGTTTACCCGTATTCAGGAGCCTGATGCTGCTGGCCAGTCGGCAGTCGAGGATCTATAAGAGTGGCTGCCAACCCCGTACCCGGCCTGGAGGCTACATGATGTTCAAGCTTTATGGATTCGCCGTCAGCAACTACTACAACATGGTGAAACTGGCATTGCTGGAAAAAGGTCTGCCTTTCGAAGAGGTGCCGTTCTACGCCGGGCAAAGCCCTGAGGCGTTGGCCATCAGCCCACGCGGCAAGGTGCCGGTGCTGGGGGTGGAGCAGGGTGTTATCAACGAAACCAGCGTGATCCTCGAATACCTCGAAACCCAGCCTGGCCCGGCACTGCTGCCAAGCGATCCGTTCGAGCGTGCCCAGGTGCTGGCGCTGGCCAAGGAGATCGAGCTTTACATCGAGTTGCCGGCGCGGGCCTGTTACGGCGAAGCGTTCTTCGGCACGGCGGTCCCCGAGGCGATCAAGGAGAAGTCCCGCAATGAGCTGGTGCTGGGGTTCGCCTCGCTGGCCAGGCACGGCAAGTTCGCCCCTTATGTGGCGGGCAGCAGCCTGAGCGTGGCGGATCTGTATTTCCTGTACAGCGTGAGCCTGGCCTGCGTGGTAGGGCAGAAACTGTTCGGTATGGATCTTTTGGCCGAGATGCCGGCAGCCAAAGCCTTGATGGCGCGCCTGGAAAAGATGCCCAACGTGCAGCGGGTCGCGGCGGACAAGGACGCGGCAATGCCGCAGTTCCTGGCGATGATCGCCAGCAAGAAATAGAAAGGCTTCAGGTCGCTGACTGCGGGCAAGCCACACTCTTGTGAGAGCGTGGCTTGCCCGCGCTAGCGTTTAGCGACTGCTCAGCAACGCCTGGCCGCGAACCACCGCCGCCTTGACTTGAGCCGGCGCGGTGCCGCCGATGTGGTCACGGGCATTGACCGAGCCTTCCAGGGTCAGCACGGCAAACACGTCCTGATCGATCTGGTCGCTGAACTTGCGCAGTTCCTCCAGGCTCATTTCCGCCAGGTCCTTGCCGGTTTCCACGCCGTACTTCACGGCGTGGCCAACGATCTCGTGGCAATCGCGGAATGGCAGGCCGCGGCGCACCAGGTAGTCCGCCAGGTCGGTGGCGGTGGAGAAGCCGCGCAGCGCCGCTTCGCGCATCATCGCGTGCTTGGGCTTGATCGCCGGAATCATGTCGGCAAAGGCGCGCAGCGAGTCGCGCAGGGTGTCGGCGGCGTCGAACAGCGGTTCCTTGTCTTCCTGGTTGTCCTTGTTGTAGGCCAGGGGCTGGCCCTTCATCAGCGTCAGCAGGCCCATCAGCGCACCGAACACGCGGCCGCTCTTGCCGCGAACCAGCTCCGGAACGTCCGGGTTTTTCTTTTGCGGCATGATCGAGCTGCCGGTGCAGAAGCGGTCTGGCAGGTCGATGAACTGGAACTGCGCACTGGTCCACAGCACCAGCTCTTCGGAGAAGCGCGACAGGTGCATCATGGCCACGCTGGCGGCGGCGCAGAACTCAATGGCGAAATCGCGATCAGACACATTGTCCAGCGAGTTGCCACCGACGGCGTCGAAGCCCAGCAGCTGGCAGGTCAGCTCGCGGTCGATCGGGTAGGTGGTGCCGGCCAGCGCGGCGCTGCCCAGAGGCATGCGGTTGGTGCGCTTGCGGCAATCGACCAGGCGCTCGTAGTCGCGGCTGAGCATCTCGAACCAGGCCAGCATGTGATGACCGAAAGTCACAGGCTGTGCGGTCTGCAGGTGAGTGAACCCCGGCATGATGGTGTCGGCTTCGCGCTCGGCCTGCTCCAGCAGGCCTTTTTGCAGGCGGGTGATTTCCGCCAGGATCAGGTCGATTTCGTCGCGCAGCCACAGGCGGATATCGGTGGCCACCTGGTCGTTGCGGCTGCGGCCGGTGTGCAGCTTCTTGCCGGTGACGCCGATGCGGTCGGTCAGGCGTGCTTCGATGTTCATGTGCACATCTTCCAGGTCGACGCGCCAGTCGAAGGTGCCCGCCTCGATTTCGCCCTGGATGGTTTTCAGGCCGTCGATGATGCTGTCGCGTTCGGCATCGGTCAGTACGCCGACCTTGGCCAGCATGGTGGCGTGGGCGATCGAGCCCATGATGTCGTGACGATAGAGGCGCTGGTCGAAAGTGACGGAGGCGGTGAAGCGGGCGACGAAGGCGTCGACGGGCTCACTGAAGCGGCCGCCCCAGGACTGATTGGTCTTGTCAGTGCTCATGAATTCGCTCGTGATCGGCTGGAAGGGAATTGAGGTGAAAAGTTGCCGCGGATAATAACAGGGTTGCCAATCCTGTAGCTGGCACCGGTCGGCAGGTTTTTATTTCTGCCATGGGGGCCGCGGGCGCTTGTCGCCGACCTCGGGCGCGCAGAGACTAGGTGAGCGAAGGCGGGGTGCGAGGGGTGATGTAACGATATTTATCGATTGAGCAATATCGTCTTGGCAACCGTCTACAGTTGGACTGAAGGATCAGCGCAATCTCGGATGTTTCATCGAGCCTGGTCGCTGATTGCGCAACCGTTGTCGCATGCGCTCCGGTCCCGGCACCACCTCGCGATTCACGAGGGAGGCGGCCGGGGTGGAAGCCGACTATAAGAGAGGGGGTGTTTGTGTCCTGTATCAGCAGTCCCCATGACCATGCCGTGCAGTGGCGGGCCTTGAACGGTGTCGAGCAGGCCCGGGTAAATAATGGTGCCCGTCGTGGGGCACTTTTTGGCCCTCGCACTAGTCTTAGCGTGGATCGCCGTGACGGACGTCACTTCACCTGTCTACGCTATCCTTGTGCGAGACTCACGCAGGAATCCAGCGCAATATGAATGTCCTGATCGTTGATGACGAACCCCTAGCCCGAGAGCGACTGAGCCGTATGGTCGGTGAGCTTGAGGGATACAGTGTCCTGGAGCCCAGCGCCACCAATGGCGAAGAGGCATTGGCCCTGATCGATAGCCTGAAACCGGATATCGTGCTTCTCGACATCCGCATGCCGGGTCTCGATGGCCTGCAGGTCGCCGCCCGCTTGTGCGAACGCGAAGCGCCGCCCGCCGTGGTGTTTTGTGCAGCCCCTGATGAATTCGCCCTCGAGGCTTTTGATGTCAGCGAGGTCGGTCACCTGCTCAAGCCGGTGCGTTCCGAGCATCTGCTCGAGGCGCTGAAAAAGGCCGACCGCCCCAACAGGGTCCAGTTGGCGGCCCTGACCCGGCCCGCCGCCGAAAGTGGTAGCGGCCCCCGCAGCCATATCAGTGCGCGCACCCGCAAAGGTATCGAGCTGATCCCTCTGGATCAGGTCGTCTATTTCATTGCCGACCACAAATACGTGACCCTGCGCCATGAGAGCGGCGAAGTCCTGCTGGACGAACCCCTGAAGGCGCTGGAGGACGAGTTTGGCGAGCGTTTCGTACGCATCCACCGCAACGCCCTAGTGGCCCGTGAGCGCATCGAACGCCTGCAGCGTACGCCGCTGGGGCATTTCCAGCTGTTCCTCAAGGGGCTCAATGGTGATGCGCTGATCGTCAGCCGACGGCATGTGGCCGGTGTGCGCAAGATGATGCAGCAGCTCTAGATCTGGACAGTCGGGCGGGTCATGCACCCCGCCCGCAACGTTCCTGCAGCCAGGGAGGGGCCGCGGTTCCTGATACAAGTCAAAGCTGATTTGGCTGAGCTGTTATCATCTGCCGTATTTTCTTCAGTACGGATTGATCCATGTCCTCTCGCGAAATCCGCATCGCTACCCGCAAAAGTGCCTTGGCCTTGTGGCAAGCCGAATACGTCAAAGCTCGTCTGGAAGCCGCTCACCCCGGGTTGATCGTGACGCTGGTGCCCATGGTCAGTCGCGGTGACAAACTGCTCGACTCGCCGTTGTCGAAAATCGGCGGCAAGGGGCTGTTCGTCAAGGAGCTGGAAACCGCGCTGCTGGAAAACGAAGCGGATATCGCCGTGCATTCGATGAAAGACGTGCCGATGGACTTCCCCGAAGGCCTGGGCCTGTTCTGCATCTGCGAGCGCGAAGACCCGCGCGATGCCTTTGTCTCCAATACCTACTCCAGTCTCGACGACCTGCCCGTGGGCAGCGTCGTGGGTACCTCCAGCCTGCGTCGCCAGGCGCAACTGCTGGCTCGTCGTCCGGACCTGCAGATCCGTTTCCTGCGCGGCAACGTCAACACTCGCCTGGCCAAACTCGACGCCGGTGAGTACGACGCCATTATCCTGGCCGCTGCGGGCTTGATTCGTCTTGGCTTCGAAGATCGCATCAGCTCTTCAATCAGCGTTGACGACAGTCTTCCGGCTGGCGGACAGGGTGCGGTGGGTATCGAGTGCCGCACGGCCGACAGCGAGATCCATAAGCTGCTGGCGCCGCTGCATCATGCCGATACGGCGGATCGGGTCACCGCCGAGCGTGCCCTCAACAAGCATCTGAATGGCGGCTGCCAAGTGCCTATCGCCTGCTATGCGGTGCTCGAAGGCGACCAGCTGTGGCTACGCGGCCTGGTCGGCGAACCGAGCGGCGGTGTGCTGCTCAGCGCCGAGGCCCGTGCTCCTCGCAGCGCGGCGGCGGCGCTTGGGGTGCAGGTCGCGGAGGATCTGC
This sequence comes from Pseudomonas sp. SK3(2021), assembly GCF_016772375.1. Classification (NCBI taxonomy): domain Bacteria; kingdom Pseudomonadati; phylum Pseudomonadota; class Gammaproteobacteria; order Pseudomonadales; family Pseudomonadaceae; genus Pseudomonas; species Pseudomonas sp. SK3(2021). The sequence goes on along the minus strand of NZ_CP061943.1, from coordinate 6,459,652 downwards.
TGGCCCAGGGCGCCGACGATATTCTGCGCGCGGTCTATGGCGAGGCTGGCGAAGAGTGAGCGACTGGCGTGTGCTGCTGACCCGGCCCACGGACGAGTCGGCGCTGCTGGCTGAGGTTCTGGGCGAAGCGGGAGTATTCAGCAGCAGCCTGCCGTTGCTGGAAATCCAGGCCCTGCCTTTTGACGATACCCGGCGCGCCAGAGTGCTTGATCTGCACCTGTACTGCGCGGTGATCGTGGTCAGCAAGCCGGCCGCGCGAATGGCCGTGCAACTGCTCGAGCAGTTCTGGCCGCAGCCGCCGAGCCAGTGCTGGTTCAGTGTGGGCGCCGCGACGGCGCAGATTCTGGCCGATCACGGCCTGGATGTTTTTTTCCCCGAGCAAGGCGATGACAGTGAAGCCTTGCTTGAACTTCCCCAGTTGCGCGAGGCTATTGCGCGGCCCGGCCCGCGGGTGCTGATCATGCGCGGGGAGGGTGGCCGCGAGCTGCTGGCTGAGCGTTTGCGCGGCCAAGGTGCTAGTGTCGATTATCTGGAGTTGTACCGCCGCGACCTGCCACGCTATGCCAATGGGGCGCTGATGCAACGCATCCAGGCGGAACGCTTGAATGGGCTGGTGGTCAGCAGTGGGCAGGGTTTCGAGCACTTGCAGCAGTTGGCCGGCGAGGCCTGGCCACAGGTGGCGCGGCTGCCGTTGTTTGTACCGAGCCCCCGGGTCGCCGAAATGGCGCGTGCCGCCGGGGCCGAGAAAGTTGTGGATTGTCGTGGTGCCAGCGCCGCGGCCTTGCTAACGGCGTTACGGGAGCACCCCGTGCCCGTTCTCTAAACGCAAAGGATGGATACGTGAGCGAAACAGCCTTGCCTAAAGATGATGTCCAGCCGGTAATCGACGCACCGGCTGAGCCCGCAACCCCTGCTCCGCAGCGCCGCGGCAACGGGTTGGCGATCCTCGCCCTGCTGCTGGGGGCGGCCGGTGTGGCTGCCGGTGGCTGGGGTGTCTGGCAGGTGCGTAGCCTGCAGGCCAACAATCAACAGCAACTGGGGCAGTTGCAGGCCCTGGGTGACGAGGCGCAGAGCCTGAAGCTCAATGAGCAGCGCCTGACGGCACGCCTAGAGCAGTTGCCGGCGGCCGATGAGCTGGAAGAGCGCCGTCGTCTGGTCGCGCAACTGCAGGGCGATCAGCAGCGACTCAATCAGAAGCTGGAGAGCGTGCTGGGTGCCAGCCGCAAGGACTGGCGTCTGGCCGAGGCGGAACATTTGTTGCGTCTGGCCAGCCTGCGTCTTTCGGCCTTGCAGGACATCAGCAGTGCCCAGGCCCTGGTGCAGGGCGCCGACGAGATCCTGCGCGAGCAGAACGATCCCGGTTCTTTCGCCGCGCGCGAGCAGTTGGCCAAGAGCCTTGCGGCCCTGCGCAGCACCGAGCAGCCGGATCGCACCGGACTGTTCCTGCAACTGGGCGCACTGCGCGACCAGGTGACCGAGCTTACCGAACTGGCCCCCGAGTACCGCGACCGTGGCGATTCGCTGTTGGGCCTGACCGCCGACGGCGACGGCGCCAGTCGCTGGGCGCAATGGTGGGACCAGATCTCGCGTTACATTCGTATCGACTTCAACGCGGACAAGAATGTGCGGCCGCTGCTCGCCGGGCAAAGCCTGACGCAGGTGCGCCTGGCCTTGAGCCTGGCCCTGGAGCAGGCCCAGTGGGCGGCGCTGAACGGCCAGGCGCCGGTGTATACCCAGGCGCTGGCGGAAGCCCGCGATGTGTTGAAGGGTAATTTCAATCAGGACAACCCGCAGAGCAAGCTCATGCTGGAGCGCGTGTCCGAACTGAGTAAACAGCCGGTCACTGTGCAGACGCCGGACCTGACCCAGACCCTGAGCGCCGTTCAGGCCTACCTGGAACGGCGTAACCTGAGCGCTGAAGAGTCGGTGAAACCACTGGCCAAGCCTGCTGCGAATGCCCCGCAGGAGACCAGCCCATGAAGCGCCTGTACGTGATTCTGTTCCTGGTGATCGCCGCCTCGGGATTGCTGGGGTTGGCGATTGCCGAGCATTCCGGGTACATCCTGATTGCCTACGACAGCTTCCGTTATGAGTCGAGCCTGTGGGCGACCCTGGCACTGGTCGCGGTGATCTGGCTGGTGATCTGGGGTATCAAGGCGCTGATCGAGCTGGTGATGGCCTCCAGCGGCGTGGTCAATCCCTGGTCGCGGCGCAACCGCAGCCGTCGCGTGCAGATCGCCATCGAGCAGGGCCAGATGGATCTTGCCGAAGGCCGCTGGGCCAGCGCCCAGAAGCATTTGCATCGTGCCGCGGAAGCCGAGCGCCAGCCTCTCCTTTACTACCTCGGCGCAGCCCGGGCGGCGAACGAGCTGGGAAATTACGAGCAGTGCGACAGCCTGCTGGAGCGTGCCCTCGAGCGGCAGCCCCAGGCCGAGCTGGCGGTGGCCTTGAGTCATGCCCAGCTGCAGACCGATCGGGGTGATACCGAAGGCGCCCTGATCACCCTGCAAGCCATGCACGAGCGTCACCCGCACAGTGTCCAGGTGCTGCGGCAGTTGCAGCGTCTGCATCAGCAGCGGGGCGACTGGTCGGCGGTGATTCGGCTGCTGCCCGAACTGCGCAAGGACAAGGTCCTGCCCGCCAATGAACTGGCCGAGCTGGAGCGTCGGGCCTGGGGCGAGAACCTGACCCTCGCGGCGCATCGCGAAGAAGACGGTGCGGTCGGCCTGCAATCGCTCAATCGCGCCTGGCAGCAACTGACCGCGGCTCAACGTCAGGAACCGCAACTGGTGCTGGCCTACGCCGAGCAACTGCGTCAATTGGGTGCCGAGGCCGAGGCCGAAGAAGTGCTGCGCGTCGCTCTCAAGCGTAAATACGACAGCCATCTGGCGCGGCTTTACGGCTTGTTGCGCGGCAGTGACCCGGCGCGGCAACTGCAGTTTGCCGAGCAATGGCTCAAGGATCATCCGAACGATCCGAGCCTGCTGCTGACCCTGGGTCGCCTGTGCCTGCAAACCAGTCTCTGGGGCAAGGCGCGGGACTATCTGGAAAGCAGCCTGCGCCTGCAGCGCAACCCTGAGGCTTGCGCCGAGCTGGCCCGGTTGCTGGCGCAGTTGGGCGATACCGAGCGCAGCAACCAGCTGTTCCAGGAAGGTCTGGGGCTGTTGGACGAGCGTCTGCTGGCATCGCCGTTGCCGGTGCCCGCCAGGGTATAAACCCGCAGGGCTGGGCCGTCCCTGGAGGGGCGGCCCGTCTGTGAACCTCCCCGATCTGGCCATTGTGCCCGTTTGCCACACTCGATCTTGTCATGGCGCGCCTTGAAAGGGCCGAGCGCTTTCTCTACCGTGGCAGCCTGTTTCTTCCGTTGTGGATACACCATGTCGCTGGCCGGCTCACGCTTGCTGTTCTCCCTTGTGTTTTTTACCGGTGCCTTGGCCCTGTGGGCTTCGTTTCACCTGGAGTACGGGGTTGGGCTCGAGCCTTGCCTGTTGTGGGTGGTGCAACGTTTCTTCGCGCTGCTGTTGACTTCGATCAGCCTGGTCGCGGCCGTGCAGGGGCCACAATACCCGGCGAGTGCCCTGTATTGGCTGTTGGAGCTGCTCTGCAGCCTGGCGGGTGTCGTCACGGCAGGGCGCCATGTGCTGTTGCAGAACATTCCTTCGGATCAGTTGTTGGCGTGCTTGCCGGACATGCCATTCATGCTTGGCAACCTGTCCTGGGGGCGTGCCTTGCAGTTGGTTTTCACCGGGACTGCGCAGTGTGCGGAGGTCACCTGGACGCTGCTGGACATGAGTGCCGCGGAGTGGAGCCTGTTGTTTTTCATCGGCGTGATGATTTTGAGTGCCTATCGTCTGGCGCGGCTTCTACCCCGGGGGCGGCGCAGGGCGGCCGCGACCTGAATCGTCGATTTGCGACGGGGCGCAAGATTAAACACTTGTATGAACTTTATCTCCTGCGTACCTTGAAGCGGCTGTCGAGCGGGCATAATCTGGCCCGCACGTGTCACCGCAATTACGTTGCTCGATGCTGTTCTGCCTGGCCAGGTGCTGATGTTCAGTCCAGTGGCGGATTCAGAGCGGCATGACCCATAAGGGAAGAGAGATCGCCATGCTCGAAAGTTGTCAGAATGCTCAGGAACGCTGGGGTGGAGTGCATCTGCTGATCGATCGCTGGTTGCAGGAGCGTCACGAACTGGTTCGGGCCTATGATGCTCTCGGCGCAGAGCCTGAGACGCTGGCTGAAAATCGACAGCTGCTGCAGGAGTTCTGCGCAATCCTGGTGGACTACGTCTCCGCCGGCCACTTTGAAATCTACGAGCAGTTGACCGGCGAGGCCAAGGCCTTCAACGACAAGCGCGGGCTCGAACTGGCCGAAACCCTCTATCCACGGATCGATGTCATCACTGAAAAGCTGCTGGCGTTCAACGACCTGTGCGATGAAGGAAAATGCGTGGCGGAGAAGTTCAAGGAGCTGGGCGGTCTGCTGCATGAGCGCTTCGAGCTGGAAGATTGCCTGATCGAAGTGCTGCACAACGCTCACAAGGAAGAGGCCGCCGTTCAGGCCTGACTTGCAGCGAACGCTTTACCGAAACGGTGCGCATTGCGCACCGTTTTTCGTTTCTGCGCCACCCTAGCCGGTAGCCCCCAGCAGCTCGATTTCAAACACCAGGGGGGTGTAAGGCGCGATCAAATCGCCCGCGCCGTCGGCGCCGTAAGCCTGGGCCGAAGGAATCACCAGGCGCCACTTCGCCCCCGTCGGCATCTGCTGCAAGGCGCTGCGCCATCCGGCAATCACACTGTCCAGGCGGAACCACTGCGGCTGCTGATTCTGATCGAACACCGTGCCGTCGGGCAGGCGTCCGATGTAGCGAACCTGTACCGAACCATTGGCTCCTGGTCGTACTCCATTGCCGGGTGCCAGCTCGGTCAGCAGGATGCCGTTCTCCAGTTCGCGTACGCCTGGCTTGGCCTTTTCGGCCGAGAGAAAACGCTGTTCGTTTTCCAGCGCCACCTCGATGCGCGGCTTGTCCGCCTGCTCGCCGACCCGGGCTTCATGCTGGGCGAGGATCTGTTCGATACGCTCGTCCTTGAGTGCCAGAGGCTTGCCTTGGTAGGCCTGTTTCAAGCCCTCCACCAATGCCTGGATCTGCAGGTCCGGCACCTCCTGGCGCAGGCGTCCGCCGAGGCTGGCACCCAGGCTGTAGGCGAGATCGTGGGCATCGGTTTTCTGCGAATCTTCGGCGGCCTGAGCCAGTGGCAATAACACACACAAGGATAAAAAAAGGTAACGCGACATGGGCGCTCTCCGGCCTGAGACGAGGTGGATTATGCCAGCGTGGATGGGGCGGCTGGTGAGTAACTTTCTTATGCGCGAAGAACATTTTCGATCCTCTGCAACGCATGGCATTCGATACTGTCAACATGCCCTAGCGGCGGTAGCAGCAGAGGTCTAGTATGAGCCGCAACTCACGTCAGCCAGGAGGTAAACCATGTCGGCCAATAAGAAGCCTGTAAGTACTCCGTTGCATTTGCTCCAACAGCTTTCGGGCAGCCTGCTCGAACACTTGGAAAACGCTTGTTCCCAAGCCTTGGCTGATGCTGAAAAACTGCTCGCCAAACTGGAAAAGCAACGCGGTAAGGCACAGGAAAAACTGCACAAATCGCGCACCAAATTGCAGGACGCCGCGGCGGCCGGCAAGGCCAAGGCACAAGCCAAAGCCAAGGACGCAGTGAAAGAACTTGAAGACCTGCTCGATGCACTCAAGGCACGTCAATCCGAAACCCGCGCCTACATTCTGCAACTCAAGCGCGACGCTCAGGAAAGCCTGAAACTGGCCCAGGGCGTCGGTCGTGTGAAAGAAGCCGCAGCCAAATTGCTGAGTACTCGCTCCACCAAACCGGCAGCCGCTCCAGCGCAGAAAGCCGCAGCCAAGCCAGCGGCCAAAACCCCTGCCAAAGCTGCTGCTAAAGCACCGGTAAAAGCTGCCAGCAAACCGGCCGCCAAACCCGCTGCCAAGCCAGTGGCGAAAACCGCCGCAGCCAAACCTGCAACTGCCAAGCCAGCGGCTAAACCGGCTGCTGCAAAAGCATCTGCGAAACCTGTCGCCAAACCTGCTGCGAAAACAGTGGCTGCCAAACCGGCTGCAGCGAAACCCGCTGCCAAGCCAGCAGCAAAACCTGCGGCCAAACCCGCCGCCAAGCCTGCGGCTAAAACCGCAGCGGCCAAGCCTGCTGCTGCCAAGCCAGCGGCTAAGCCGGTAGCGGCAAAAGCGGCGGCGAAGCCGGCCGCCAAACCGGCTGCGGCAAAAGCTCCGGTGAAGGCAGCCGCTAAACCTGCAGCCGCCAAGCCGGTGGCTTCCACGGCTGCCAAGCCAGTGGCGAAAACCGCCGCAGCCAAACCTGCAACTGCCAAGCCAGCGGCAAAACCCGCCGTGAAACCTGCAGCCAAGCCTGCAGCAAAACCTGCCGCGAAGAAGCCAGTCGCCACCAAACCGGCTGCTGCCAAACCGGCCACCGCTCCAGCGGCCGCCAAGCCAGCCACTCCGGCAATTCCGGCTGTCAAGCCGGCGGCACCGGTATCTTCGCCAGCTCCGGCGGCGACTGCTGCGCCAGCTCCGGCTGCCGCTTCCGCCGGCACCACGCCAACCAGCGCTTCCTAAGCGTCGGTCACCGCGACGCGCAGCGCCTGCAGCGCGTCGCGGTTGAGGTTGGCGGCTTCGGCCGCCAAACCTTCCAGCCAGCCCTGCAGATCCTGCGTATCACCCTCCGACCATCCCTCCGCCAGCGCTTCCAGGCGCAATAGCAGTTGCCGTTCGGCCTCCAGTTCCAATGCCTTGACCTGTTCGCGCAAGACCGCCAGTTCCGGATCCGTGCTCGCGGCCGGGCGCCATTGCGTGCGCAGCTGGCGCAGCGGTCTGACGACTTCGTCGTGCCAGGGCTGGCCCAGGCTTCGCAGTTGTTGCAGGCGCTGGGCGGTGCAGGCCACCCCGCGTGCGCCGAGCCAGGCCGCGCAGAGTAGAAGGCAGACATTGGCCCCGGCCGCCTGAAGGTCCAGACAGGCTGCTTCGACGCCCGGGCGGGCGTAGGTCTTGAGGGTGAAGCTCCATAGGTCAGAGGACATATTGCTACTCGCGCCAGTTGCGAACGAAGCTGGTAGACTCCGCCGCCATTATGATTCGACTTCAGAACCTGACTTTACAGCGTGGTCCGCAACGTCTGCTAGAAGACGCCGAGCTGACCCTGCACGCCGGCCAGAAAGCCGGCCTGATCGGTGCCAACGGCGCCGGCAAATCCAGCCTGTTCGCCTTGCTGCGCGGCGAGTTGCACCCGGATTCGGGCGACTGCTTCCTGCCCGCCGACTGGCGCATCGCCCACATGCGCCAGGAGGTCGACACCCTCGAGCGGCTGGCGGTCGACTACGTGCTCGATGGCGACCTGCGCCTGCGTCAGGTGCAGCGCGAGTTGGCCGCCGCCGAAGCGGCCCATGACGGTGCGGCCCTGGCGCGCCTGCATGCTGAGCTGGACAGCGCCGACGGTTATACCGCCGACGCCCGGGCGCGCAAGCTGCTGGCTGGCCTGGGTTTCAGCAACGAGCAGATGGACCGTCAGGTCGGCGATTTCTCCGGTGGCTGGCGGATGCGCCTGAACCTGGCGCAGGCGCTGATGTGTCCGTCGGACCTGCTGCTGCTCGACGAACCGACCAACCACCTGGACCTCGATGCGATCCTCTGGCTGGAGGACTGGCTCAAGGGCTATCCCGGTACCTTGCTGCTGATTTCCCACGACCGCGATTTCCTCGATGCGGTGGTCGACCATGTGGCTCACGTCGATCAGCGCAAGATCACCCTCTATCGCGGTGGCTACAGCGCCTTCGAACGGGCCCGTGCCGAACGTCTGGCACAACAGCAGCAAGCCTACGAGAAGCAGCAGGCGCAACGCGCGCACATGGAAAAGTACATTGCGCGCTTCAAGGCCCAGGCCACCAAGGCCCGCCAGGCCCAGAGCCGGATCAAGGCCCTGGAGCGGATGGAAGAGCTGTCCGCCGCCCATGTCGACTCGCCGTTCGACTTCGTTTTCCGCGAGTCGGAAAAGATCTCCAGCCCGCTGCTCGATCTGTCCGATGCTCGCCTGGGTTACGGCGAGAAGACAGTACTGGAGAAGGTCAAGCTGCAACTGACCCCGGGTGCGCGCATCGGTCTGCTCGGTCCCAACGGCGCCGGCAAGTCGACCCTGATCAAGAACCTCTCCGGCGAGCTGTCGCCGCTGAGTGGCCGCCTGACCCGTGGCGAGAACACCGTCGTCGGCTACTTCGCCCAGCACCAGCTGGACTCGCTCGATGCCAAGGCCAGCCCGTTGCTGCATTTGCAGCGCCTGGCACCGACCGAGCGCGAGCAGACCCTGCGCGATTTCCTCGGCGGCTTCGACTTCCGCGGCGCGCGTATCGACGAGCCGGTGCTGAACTTCTCTGGTGGCGAAAAGGCGCGCCTGGCTTTGGCCCTGATTGCCTGGGACCGCCCGAACCTGCTGCTGCTCGACGAACCGACCAACCACCTGGACCTGGAGATGCGCCTGGCCCTGACCATGGCCCTGCAAGAGTTCAGCGGCGCGGTACTGGTGGTTTCCCACGACCGTCACCTGTTGAAAAGCACCACCGACAACTTCTTCCTGGTGGCTGACGGCAAGGTCGAGGAATTCGACGGCGACCTGGACGATTACGCACGCTGGCTGGTGGACTACCGCCAGCGCAACGCGCCGGTCAGCACGACCACGGTCAACCCGGACAAGACCGACAAGAAGGCCCAGCGCCAGGCCGCAGCGGCCCTGCGTCAGCAGCTGGCTCCACACAAGCGTGAAGCCGACAAGCTGGAAACCGAGCTGGGCAAGGTCCACGAGCGGCTGGCGAAAATCGAAGCCAGTCTCGGCGACAGTGGCATCTACGAAGCGGCCCGCAAGGATGAATTACGTGATCTGCTGGCCGAGCAGGCCAAGCTGAAGGTCCGCGAAGGCGAGCTGGAAGAGGCCTGGATGGAAGCGCTGGAACTGCTGGAAAGCATGCAGGCGGAACTGGAAGCCTTGTCCTGATGGACGCGTTCAAGCTGCCTGTGCCGATCATGTGGGTCGAGCCGCTGTGGGTCACTGTGCAAATCCTGCTGATCCTGTTGGCTGGCTACATCGCCCAGCGTTTTGTCGCGCGCTGCCTGACCCGCCTGGGTGAACGTTATCCGTTCCCGCCGCAGCTGCTGATGCCGCTGCGCGGCGGCTTGCGCTGGCTGATCATGGGTAGCGCGCTGATCTTCGTCCTGGAACGGCTCGGGGTGTCGGCGACGGTGCTCTGGACTGCCCTGTCCGGTTTTGTCGCGGTGGCGGCGGTAGCCTTCTTCGCCATGTGGAGCGTGTTGTCCAACCTGCTGTGCGCCATCCTGATCTTTACCGTGGGCCCGTTCCGCATCGGCGATGTGGTCGAGCTGGTGGACACCCTCGACAAGCCGGGCATCAAGGGCCGGGTGGTGGCAATCAACCTGCTGTACACCTCGTTGATCGAAGCCGAGGAAGCCGGCACCGGCGGCGTCATGGTGCAAGTGCCCAACAGCCTGTTCTTCCAGCGCTCGGTGCGCCGTTGGCGTGGCAGCGATGCGCTGTCGATGGGCTCCGGCGAGAAATAGCCCCCCTGTGCCGTCCCTGTAGCCGCTGCGATCGGCTGCGAAGCAGACGCGCTCTTGAGATCGCAGGAAGTTCCTGCGGACCTTAGTGCAACCTTTGGCAGCAGCTACAGTCGGTCGGCGATGCCTGTCCGACAAAAATCTATGGTCATCCGCCCGCCAGCGCATTAGCTTAGGCGTCTACGACGAATTCGAGCCGAGGTGTGCGATGGTGCTTGAGACATGGCTGGCGTTTTTTGCCGCCTGCTGGGTGATCAGCCTTTCCCCGGGGGCCGGCGCGATTGCGTCGATGTCCTGCGGTCTGCAATACGGTTTCTGGCGCGGTTACTGGAACGCCCTGGGCCTGCAACTGGGCCTGGCCATGCAGATCGCGATTGTCGCGGCCGGTGTGGGGGCGATTCTCGCGGCATCCTCGACCGCCTTTTACGCGATCAAATGGTTCGGCGTGGCTTACCTGGTCTACCTCGCGGTCAAACAGTGGCGCGCGCTGCCCAGCGACCTGAGCGACGACGCCGCGATCCGGCCGATCGGCAAACCCCTGGCCCTGGTGTTCCGCGGCTTCCTGGTCAACATCAGCAACCCCAAGGCGCTGGTGTTCATGCTGGCGGTCCTGCCGCAGTTCATCGATCCTCATGCGCCGCTGGTGAAGCAATACCTGATCCTCGGCGCGACCATGATTACCGTCGACCTGATCGTCATGGCCGGCTACACCGGCCTGGCTTCCAAGGTCCTGCGCCTGCTGCGCACGCCTACCCAGCAACGCCGCATGAACCGCACCTTCGCCGGTCTGTTCCTCGGTGCCGCCGGATTGCTGGCGACCATTCGCAAAGCGCCGGTCTAAGAGGCTGGCCGTATCAAAAAGGCGCCTATCGAGGGCGCCTTTTTTATAGCTGTGTCCCCAGGGGGGATCCGTGAGCATGAACCGGTCCCGTTGCCGCCCGGATTTATTTCATCTTTGTTCAGGAAACCCCGGACCCCAGGTGATTCAAGGCTTTGGCCCGGTATCAGGTGCAACAGCGTCTGGGTGTCGCGTGTGACAACGCTTGAGTGAAACTCATTGGAAGTGAACAATGTGTTACTTCGTATTTCCATTTGAGATTCGTTCATGACTGCCCCCTCCCGTTTCCTGGCGTGGCTCGTGCTGCCGGTATTGGCCCTGTGCAGCGCCAACCTGCTGGCGGATACCGTAGAAGGCGCACCCAAGGCGCTGCACCTGCTCGACTACATTGGCGCGGACTATCCACCGACGGTCGAGGCGGGCAAGGTCATTGACGACTCCGAGTACCGTGAACAGATCGAGTTTCTCGGCGTGTTGCAGGGGCTGGTCGCCGACTTGCCGGCCAAGCCGGAGAAAGCCGAGCTGGAGCAGGGCATCGCCAGCTTGAACGACGCGGTCAAGGCCAAGGCGGATGGTGCTCTTGTCGCCCGTCAGGCGCGGCAGCTGGGTGCCAGGCTGGCGGTGGCCTATGAGGTCAGCCAGGCCCCGATCATCACTCCGGACCCGAGCCGTGGCGCGCCGTTGTATGCCCAGCACTGCTCGGTGTGTCACGGCGACACCGGTGCCGGCGACGGCCCGGCGGGCGTCGGCCTGACGCCGCCACCGGCCAACCTGCGGGATGCGGCACGCCTGGATCACCTGAGCCTCTACGCGATCTACAACACCCTCGGCCTGGGCGTCGAAGGCACCGACATGCCGTCGTTCGCCGATCAGCTGGACGACCGCCAGCGCTGGGACCTGGCGACCTATATCGCCGGCTTCACTGCCGACCCGGCCGCGGCGAAGGGCGACAAGAGCTACAACCTCGCCGACCTGGCCCGCCAGACCCCAAGCGAAGTAGAGGCCGCCGAAGGCCCGCAGGCCGCGGCCACCTTCCGTGCCCAGCGCGCCCAACCGCCACAGGTCAAGCGCGGCCCGGCGCAACTGCTTGACTACACCGCCTCGACCCTGGACAAGAGCCTGGCCGCCTACCGCGCCGGTGACCATGAACAGGCCTACGACCTGTCGGTGGCGGCGTACCTGGAAGGCTTCGAGCTGGTGGAAAGCTCCCTCGACAACGTCGACGCCAACGTGCGCAAGGATACCGAGAAGGCCCTGATGGCCTATCGTCAGGCGCTGCAGGATGGCTTGTCGGTAGAGCAGGCCGAGCAGCGTCTGGATGCCGCCAAGGCCAAGCTGACAGAATCGGCGGGCCTGCTGGGCAGCGATGGCCTGAGTTGGTCCCTGAGCTACATCTCTGGCCTGCTGATCCTGCTGCGCGAGGGGCTGGAAGCGATCCTGGTGCTGGCGGCGATCCTGGCCTTCCTGCGCAATACCGGCCAGCAATCGGCGGTGCGCAGCGTCAACGTCGGCTGGGGCCTGGCCTTGCTGGCCGGCCTGGGCACCTGGGCGCTGGCGGCCTATGTGATCGACGTCAGCGGCTCCCAGCGCGAGTTGCTGGAAGGCGCCACGGCCTTGTTCGCCAGTGTCATGGTGCTGTGGCTCGGCGTGTGGATGCACGACCGCCGGCACGCGGCGGCCTGGCAGGACTACATCAAGAGCAGCCTGGTGGGCGGCGGCGGCCGTTTCGGCTTTGCGGTGCTGGCGTTCTTCTCGGTCTATCGCGAACTGTTTGAGGTGATCCTGTTCTACGAAACACTGTGGCTGCAGGCCGGCCCGGCGGGCCATAACGCGGTGCTGGCCGGCGGCGCCACGGCGCTGGTGCTGCTGATCGGCCTGGCCTGGGTGATCCTGCGCGGTTCGGCCAAGCTGCCGCTGGCCCTGTTCTTCGGCATCAACGCGGCATTGCTGTGCGCCTTGTCGGTGGTGTTTGCCGGGCATGGCGTCAAGGCGCTGCAGGAGGCCGGAGTCTTCGGTACTCGGCCAGTGGCGTTCTTCGACTTCGATTGGCTGGGCATTCACGCCGATGCCTACTCGCTGGCGGCACAGGCGGTGGCGATCGTGGCGATCATCGTGCTTTACAGTCGCAGCCGCATCGCCGAGAAGCGGCGGCCCCAGGTTTCCTGAGGCACCCGCTTCGCGCATTATCGCGGGCAAGCCGCGCGCTCACAGAATGGTGTGTTTCTGTAGGCGCGCGGCTTGCCCGCGATGCTTTTTAGAGGAATGACGCAATGCGTGTGTGGATCGATGCCGATGCCTGCCCCAAGGCGGCGAAGGATCAGGTGGTGAGGTTTGCCCTCAAGCGTCAGTTCGAGCTGGTGCTGGTGGCGGGGCAACCGCAGATCAAGCCGGCCTTTGCCTGCGTCAAGCTGATCGTGGTGCCCAGCGGCCCGGATGCGGCCGACGATTACCTGGTGGAACACGCGGTGCCGGGCGAACTGGTGATCTGCAGCGACGTGCCCCTGGCCGACCGGCTGGTGAAGAAGGGTGTCGCCGCCCTCGACCCGCGGGGCAAGGAGTTCGATGCGCAGAACATGGGCGAGCGGTTGGCGGTGCGCAACCTGTTTACCGATCTGCGCGAGCAGGGGCAGGTCGGTGGCGGGCCAGGTGCTTATGGGGACCGCGAGAAGCAGGCCTTCGCCAACGCCCTGGATCGGATCCTGACGCGGCTGGCGCGTCAGGCCTGACGATTCCAGCGAGGCGAGGGCGCTTGCCGGCTCGCCGCGGCTGCGGGGTTATTCGTCGTTTTCGTGGGTCAGTTCCAGCACCCGATCCACCAGCTTGTTGATCCCGGCCGCTGCTTCGCTGATGGATTGCGCGAGCATGTAGGCCGGGGTGCTGACCAGCTTGCGCGCCTTGTCCTCGATGATGTCGCCGACGGTGCATTCTGCGTGGGTCGCGCCCATCTTGCTGACGGCGGCCGCAGTGTCGGCGTCATTGCCAATGGTGCAGGTGACGCCCGGGCCGTAGATCTTCGCCGCCAATGCCGGCGAGATGCAGATCAGGCCCACCGGCTTGCCGGCTTCGGCGAAGGCTTCGGTCAGCGCCAGGACATCCGGCTGGACCGTGCAGCCGGCCCCTTCCACGGCGAAGTTGGAGAGGTTCTTCGCCGAGCCGAAGCCGCCAGGCACGATCAGTGCGTCGAAGTCTTCGGCGTTGGCCTCGCGGATGTCTTTCACCTGGCCGCGGGCGATGCGCGCCGATTCCACCAGGACATTGCGCGACTCGGGCATCTCTGCGCCGGTCAGGTGGTTGATCACATGCAACTGGGCGATGTTCGGGGCGAAGCACTGCACCTGGGCGCCGCGCTGGTCCAGGCGCAGTAGGGTGATGACGCTTTCATGGATCTCGGCACCGTCGTAGACGCCACAACCGGAAAGGATCACTGCAACTTTTTTGCTCATGGTTTTTTCTCCAGATTCATGGCGTTAAATGTCCACTAATTTGTCGTCCGTTGCCATAGGGTTATCCCGCCGCCCGACCTAATCTTCGATCAGGATTCCGATCAGGTCGTGTCATGAATTTTATCCTTTATGCGGTGCCGTTCTTCTTTGTGCTGATCGCCCTCGAGCTGCTGGTCGACCGCTGGCGGGGGGTGAACAACTATCGGGTCGCGGACGCTATCAACAGCCTCAGCACCGGGGCCTTGTCGACCACCACCGGGCTGCTGACCAAGGGGGTCGGCCTGGTGACCTACGCCTTCGCCCTGGAACACCTGGGGCTCTTCACCCTATCGGCCGAGAGCGCCTGGGTCTGGGTGTTTGCCTTTGTCCTCTACGACTTCTGCTACTACTGGCTGCACCGCATGGGTCATGAGCGCAACATTCTCTGGGCGGCGCATTCGGTGCATCACCAGAGCGAGGACTACAACCTCTCCACGGCGCTGCGCCAGACCAGCACCGGCTTCTTGCTGAGCTGGATCTTCTACCTGCCGATGGCCGTGCTGGGGGTGCCGCTGCTGGTGTTTGTCAGCGTGGGCGCGCTGAACCTGCTGTATCAGTTCTGGGTGCACACCCGGCACATTCCCAAGCTGGGCTGGTTCGAATGGTTTTTCGTCTCGCCGTCCAATCATCGGGCCCACCATGCACAGAACGCTCTCTACATGGATCGCAACTACGGCGGGGTGTTCATTATTTGGGATCGGCTGTTCGGCACCTTTCAAGAGGAGGACGACAACGAGCCGGTGATCTTCGGTGTCACCACGCCCCTGGCGAGTTGGAACCCGGTGTGGGCCAACCTGCAGTTCTATGCCCAGTTGCTCGACGATGCTCGGCGTGCCGAGCGCTTTTGGGACAAGCTGCGGATCTGGTTCATGCGCACCGGCTGGCGGCCGGCGGATGTGGCGACCAAATACCCGTTGCGCAAGCCTGACCTGAGCCAGTTTCGCAAGTTCGAGGTGCCGCTGGATGGCTGGCAGCAGGGGTATGTGGTGTTGCAGTTCGCGGTGTACGCCGCCTTTGGCAGCTACCTGATGAATCTGGGCGACAGCCTGCCGGTCGCGGCCCTGGTGCTGGGCTGGAGCGCCATGGCCTTTGGTCTGTTCGTGCTGGGGGTGGCGCTGGAGAATCGCCCGTGGGCGCTGAAGATGGAGTTGCTGCGGCTGGCGTCGAACCTGCCGCTGGTGTGGCTGGCGCCTCTGCTCGGGCTGTGGCCGGCCAGCGCCTTGGGCTGGGTCGGCCTGATCAGTTACAGCCTGCTCAGTGGCATTGCGCTTTACTGTTGCCGGGGCCGTCTTACTCGACTGGCGTCTTAGACTTGCAGCAATCGCTCTGCTCGTTCTGCTTGACCTGTTCGGCTTCGTAGATCGCCTTGGCCAGCCGCGCATTCTTGAAGCGGCGGCGCAGCCACAGGGCAAAGCCCAGGACCAGCAAGGCGCCGAGTACCCACAGCTCGTATTTCTTGATGCTGCCCAGCATGCCTTCGAGCACGGCGCCGAAGTGATAGGCCGCGGCGGCCAGGGCAGCGGCCCAGATCGCCGCGCCAATGCCGTTGAGCAACAGGTAACGTCCCGGCGGATACCCCGACAGGCCGATGGCCACCGGCATCACGGTGCGCAGGCCATAGACGAAGCGGAAGCTCAGCACCCAGATGTCCGGATGCCTGCGGATATGCTCCAGCGCCCGATCGCCCATCAACTGCCAGCGCGGCTTGCGTGCCAAGAGTTTGCGTCCGTGCTTGCGTCCCAGGAAGTACCACAGCTGGTCGCCGGCATAGCTGCCGAAGAAGGCCACGACCACCACCAGGTTGATGTCCATGTATCCGCGAAACGCAAGAAAGCCGGCCAGGACCAGGATGGTCTCGCCTTCGAAGAATGTGCCGAGAAAGAGGGCGAAGTAGCCGAATTCCTGAAGAAATTGTTGGAGCATTGTCTGGATGCTGGCGAAATGAACGCGCAGCCTACCCCTTCGAGCCCATGGAGGAAAGTATCCAAATGTGTCTCGACGTGAACAAATGCTGGCTGGACAATAGCTGCGACTACCGGTCACAGGGTTAAGCACAACTGTCATCCGTTCGTCATAATGGGCGCTTATAACTGTCACGCTCGCCCGCCTGCTCGGGCTCAGGAGTCTGTCGTGAGCTTTACCCCAGCCAGCCGTTTGTTTCCTGCCACCCGCCTGCGTCGCAATCGTCGTGATGATTTTTCTCGTCGCCTGGTTCGTGAAAACGTCCTGACCACCGATGACCTGATCCTGCCGGTATTCGTGCTCGACGGTGAGAATCGCCGGGAAGCGGTGGCCTCGATGCCGGGCGTCGAACGCCTGACCATCGACCTTCTGCTGGAGGAAGCGGCGCAGTGGGTCGAGCTGGGGATTCCCGCGCTGGCGTTGTTCCCGGTGACCCCGGCGGAGCTCAAGTCGCTGGACGCCGCCGAAGCCTGGAACCCGAACGGCATTGCCCAGCGCGCCACCCGCGCGCTGCGTGAACGTTTCCCTGAGCTGGGGGTGATCACCGACGTGGCGCTCGACCCGTTCACCACCCACGGCCAGGACGGCATCCTCGACGAAGAAGGCTATGTGCAGAACGACATCACCGTCGATGCGCTGGTCAAGCAAGCCCTGTCCCATGCCGAAGCCGGTGCCCAGGTGGTCGCGCCTTCGGACATGATGGACGGTCGCATCCAGGCGATCCGCGAAGCCCTGGAGCTGGCCGGGCATGTCAATGTGCGGATCATGGCCTATTCGGCCAAGTACGCCAGCGCCTATTACGGCCCGTTCCGCGACGCGGTCGGCTCGGCGCTGAACCTGGGCAAGGCCAACAAGGCCTCCTACCAGATGGATCCGGCCAACAGCCACGAAGCCCTGCATGAAGTGGCCGCCGACCTCGCCGAAGGCGCGGACATGGTCATGGTCAAGCCGGGCATGCCGTACCTGGACATCCTTTGGCGGGTCAAGGATGAATTCAAGGTGCCGACCTTTGTCTATCAGGTCAGCGGCGAATACGCCATGCACATGGCGGCGATCCAGAATGGCTGGTTGAGCGAAGGGGTTATTCTCGAATCCTTGACCGCCTTTAAACGCGCGGGTGCCGATGGCATCCTGACTTACTTTGCCGTTCGTGCTGCTCAATTGTTACGAGAGCAAACATAGCCCTCCCAGGAACACGCGATGAATACCGAAGGACTCACTGAAGTTGCCGTAAAAGAAGCCCAACCCGTGGTCGAGCAGGTTGTTGAAACACCTCCGGAGCTGGAAGCCCCGCCGGTACAAGCGGACGCGCCGCATGTGGCGATGCCGACCCTGGTCATCCCGAGCCTGGATGACAGCAGCCTGTATATCCATCGCGAGCTGTCGCAACTGCAGTTCAACATCCGCGTGCTGGAACAGGCGCTGGATGAGTCCTACCCGTTGCTGGAGCGCCTGAAGTTCCTGCTGATCTTCTCCAGCAACCTGGACGAGTTCTTCGAGATCCGCGTCGCCGGCCTGAAGAAGCAGATCACCTTCGCCCGTGAACAGGCCGGTGCCGATGGCCTGCAACCGCACCAGGCCCTGGCGCGCATCAGCGACCTGGTGCACGGCCATGTCGACCGCCAGTATGCGATCCTCAACGACATCCTGTTGCCGGAGCTGGAGAAGCATCAGGTCCGCTTCATCCGCCGCCGTTACTGGACCACCAAGCTCAAGACCTGGGTCCGTCGCTACTTCCGCGACGAGATCGCGCCGATCATCACCCCGATCGGACTCGACCCGACGCACCCGTTCCCGCTGCTGGTGAACAAGAGCCTGAACTTCATCGTCGAACTCGAAGGGATCGACGCCTTCGGTCGCGATTCCGGCCTGGCGATCATCCCGGCGCCGCGCCTGCTGCCGCGGATCATCAAGGTACCGGAAGAAGTCGGCGGCCCTGGCGACAACTATGTGTTCCTCTCGTCGATGATCCACGCCCACGCCGATGACCTGTTCCAGGGCATGAAGGTAAAAGGCTGCTATCAGTTCCGCCTGACCCGCAACGCCGACCTGGCGGTGGACACCGAGGACGTCGAAGACCTGGCCCGCGCCCTGCGCGGCGAGCTGTTCTCCCGTCGTTACGGCGACGCGGTGCGTCTGGAAGTGGCCGACACTTGCCCGAAACACCTGTCCGACTACCTGCTCAAGCAGTTCAACCTGAGCGAGAGCGAGCTGTACCAGGTCAACGGTCCGGTGAACCTGACACGCCTGTTCAGCATCACTGGCCTGGACAGCCACCCGGAGCTGCAATACACGCCGTTCACCCCGCAGATTCCCAAGCTGTTGCAGAACAGCGAGAACATCTTCAGCGTGATCAGCAAGCAGGACATCCTGTTGCTGCACCCGTTCGAATCCTTCACCCCGGTGGTCGACCTGCTGCGTCAGGCGGCCAAGGACCCGAACGTGCTGGCAGTGCGCCAGACCCTGTACCGCAGCGGCGCCAACTCGGAAATCGTCGATGCGCTGGTGGACGCGGCGCGTAACGGCAAGGAAGTCACCGCGGTGATCGAGCTGCGCGCACGCTTCGACGAAGAGTCCAACCTGCAACTGGCCAGCCGCCTGCAAGCGGCCGGCGCGGTGGTGATCTACGGCGTGGTCGGTTTCAAGACCCACGCCAAGATGATGCTGATCCTGCGTCGCGAAGCCGGTGAGATCGTGCGCTACGCCCACCTGGGCACCGGCAACTACCACGCCGGCAACGCCCGCCTGTACACCGACTACAGCCTGCTGACGTCCGACGACGCCTTGTGCGAAGACGTCGGCAAGCTCTTCAGCCAGTTGATCGGCATGGGCAAGACCCTGCGCATGAAGAAGCTGCTGCATGCGCCCTTCACCCTGAAGAAGGGCATGCTCGACATGATCGCCCGGGAGACCCAGTTCGCCCTGGACGGCAAGCCGGCGCACATCATCGCCAAGTTCAACTCGCTGACCGATCCGAAGATCATCCGTGCGCTGTACAAGGCCAGCCAGTCGGGCGTGCGCATCGACCTGGTGGTGCGGGGCATGTGCTGCCTGCGTCCGGGGATCGCCGGCGTGTCGCACAACATCCATGTGCGTTCGATCATCGGCCGCTTCCTGGAGCACACCCGGGTGTTCTACTTCCTCAATGGCGGCGAGGAGCAGATGTACCTGTCCAGCGCCGACTGGATGGAGCGCAACCTCGACAAGCGTGTCGAGACCTGCTTCCCGGTCGAGGGCAAGAAGCTGATCCTGCGGGTCAAGAAGGAGCTGGAAAGTTATCTCACCGATAACACCCACAGCTGGAGCCTGCAGTCGGACGGCCGCTACATCCGCAACACGCCGACCGGCAACCAGAACCCGCGCAGCGCCCAGGCAACGCTGCTGGAGCGCCTGAGCAATCCGGTGCTGGCGGTGCGCTGAGCCCGGGGTTCATTCAGCCCATGATAAAGCCGGCTTGCCGGCGATGGGGCCCTTTGGAAGGAGCCCATCGCCGGCAAGCCGGCTTTTTTGTGCAGGGTATTTCAGTGCACGTTGAGGGTGATGCCGACCCGGGTCAGCCATTCCGCTTCCAGGGCGAAGTCGGCCTGGGTCAGCTGGTTCTCGTCCAGCCAGTTTGCCGGGAACATCACCTCCAGGCTGTCGCCGGCGGCGTGCAGCGTCACCTGGGGCATTTCCTGGGTACCGCGGATGTGGTGGAAGAGGATGGCGAAACGCAGCAGCACGCACAGGCGGATCAGCTTGCTGCCTTCCTCGCCGAATTCGGCGAACTTGTCCTTGGGAATGTTGCGGCGGTGACCGCGTACCAGTAGCGCGAGCATTTGCTGGTCTTCGCGGGAGAAGCCGGCGAGGTCCGAGTGCTCGATCAGGTAGGCGCCGTGCTTGTGGTAATGGTAGTGGGCGATATCCAGGCCCACTTCATGGACCTTGGCGGCCCAGCCCAGCAGCTCGCGCCAGACGCCGTCCTCCAGGTCCCAGTCCTCGGCCACCTGGTCGAAGGCGTGGAGCGCCTTGCGCTCGACCCGGGCGGCCTGTTCCAGGTCGACGTGATAACGCTCCATCAGCGAGCCAAGGGTGCGCTCGCGCACGTCTTCGTGGTGATGGCGGCCCAGCAGGTCGTAGAGCACGCCTTCGCGCAGGGCGCCTTCGCAATGGTCCATGCGCTGCAGTTCGAGGGCGTCGAAGATGGCTTCGAGAATCGCCAGGCCGGCCGGGAAGATTGCCCGGCGATCCGGCTTGATGCCTTCGAAGTCGATTTTCTCGACGTCGCCCAGCTTGAACAGCCGGCGCTTGAGCCAGGCCAGGCCTTCGGCGTTGACTTCACCGCTGCCGTGGCCACCGGCCTTGAGCGCCAGGCCGATGGCGCGGATGGTGCCCGAGGAGCCGATGGCTTCATCCCAGGTCAGGCGATGCAGGGCGTGTTCGATGCTCATGATTTCCAGGCGCGCCGCGGTGTAGGCCTGGGCGTAGCGCGCTGGAGTGATCTTGCCGTCGCGGAAATAGCGCTGGGTGAAGCTGACGCAGCCCATCTGCAGGCTCTCGCGCAGCAGCGGTTCGAAGCGCTGGCCGATGATGAATTCGGTACTGCCGCCGCCGATGTCGGCGACCAGGCGCTTGCCCGGGGTATCGGCGAGGGTATGGGACACGCCCAGGTAGATGAGGCGGGCTTCTTCGCGACCGGAGATGACTTCCACCGGGTGGCCGAGGATCTCTTCGGCGCGGCGGATGAATTCGCCGCGGTTGCGGGCTTCGCGCAGGGCGTTGGTGCCGACGATGCGCACCGCGCCCAGGGGCATGCCGTTGATCAGTTGGGCGAAGCGCTTCAGGCAATCGAGCCCGCGCTGCATGGATTCTTCGTTGAGTTGACGGTCTTCGTCGATCCCGGCGGCCAACTGCACCTTTTCACCGAGCCGCTCGAGAATGCGGATTTCATTATGGTGAGCCTTGGCCACGACCATGTGAAAGCTGTTGGAGCCCAGGTCGATGGCGGCGATCAGGGACAGATTCTTGGCTTGGGTTTGCGGCATGGTTTGGGGGTCTCGGTCGATAACCTCGCCATCCTGCCACGATCAATCGCTCGCGCCAACGCGCAGCAGTGGCCGAAGACGGGATCCTTGATGCAACGCAGGCAAAAGCGCCGAGCGCTGCACGCTCGATCGCGAACAATCGCGCGTCGACCGGCGGCTCCTACAGGGGAGCGCGGGCTTCTGTAGGAGCGAGCTTGCTCGCGAAACGATCTAACAGCCGCTGCAAAATCTCAGCCAGCCGCCTCATTGGTCCCGATAAAATTTGCCAGTTCTGGCGTCTGAGGGTTGGCGAACAGCACTTTCGGGTCGCCCACTTCATGCACCTTGCCCTGGTGCATGAACACCAGTTTGTCGCCCACCTCCCGGGCAAAACGCATCTCGTGGGTCACCATGATCAGGGTCATGCCGTCCTTGGCCAGTTGGCGCACCACGCTCAGGACTTCGTTGACCAGTTCCGGGTCGAGGGCCGAGGTGATCTCGTCGCACAGCAGCACCTTGGGCGACATGGCCAGCGCCCGGGCAATCGCCACCCGCTGCTGCTGGCCGCCGGACAGGCGGTCGGGGAAAGCGTCGAACTTCTCCTCCAGGCCGACCCGTTTCAGCATCTCCCGCGCCAGTTCGGCGGCCCTGGCCTTGGGCACCTTCTGCACCACTTGCGGGGCGAGCATGACGTTCTCGCCGACGGTCAGGTGCGGGAACAGGTTGAACTGCTGGAACACCATGCCGACCTTCTGCCGTAGGCTGCGCAGGTCGGCGCGAGCGGCGTCGAGGTATTCGCCGTCGACTTCGATGACCCCGTCGTTGATCGACTCCAGGCCATTGAGGGTGCGCAGCAAGGTGCTCTTGCCCGAGCCGCTGCGGCCGATGATCGCCACCACCTGGCCTTCCTCGATACTGAGGTCGATGCCCTTGAGCACGTGATGGTCGCCGTAATATTTATGCAGGGCGGAAATTCTAAGCAGAGGCATGCAGTCTCCTTTCCAGGTAGCGCGCACTGAGGGACAAGGGGTAGCACAGGAGGAAGTAACCGAGCGCCACCAGGCCGTAGACCATGAAGGGCTCGAAGGTGGCGTTGGCGAGCATGCCGCCGGTCTTGGTCAGCTCGGTGAAGCCGATGATCGAGGTCACCGCGGTGCCTTTGACCACCTGCACCGAAAAGCCCACGGTAGGTGCCACGGCGATCCGCAGCGCCTGTGGCAGGATCACATGGCGCAGCTGTTCATAAGGGTTGAGCGCCAGGCTGGAGGAGGCTTCCCACTGGCCATTGGGGATCGAGTCGACGCAGCCGCGCCAGATTTCCGCCAGGTAGGCGCTGGTAAACAGCGTCAGGGCGATGGCCGCCGCCAGCCAGGGCGAGATATCCACCCCCAGCAGGGCGATGCCGAAGAACACCAGGAACAGCTGCATCAACAGCGGCGTGCCCTGGAACAACTCGATGTACAGGCGGGCGAAATGGTTGGGGAAAGCCTTCTTGGAAATGCGCAGGGTCATGATCAGCAAGCCGATCAGCCCGCCGCCGACAAAGGCCACCAGCGACAACAGCAGGGTCCATTGCAGGCCGGTCAGCAGGTTGCGCACGATGTCCCAGAAGCTGAAATCACTCATTGGCTGCTCCTCGCGATATAGCGGCGCCCGACCCAGTTCAGCAGCTGCCGGATCAGCAGGGCCATGCACAGGTAGATCAGCGTGGTCAGGGCGTAGGTTTCAAAGGCGCGGAAGTTGCGCGACTGAATGAAGTTGGCGGCGAAGCTCAGCTCCTCGGTGGCGATCTGCGAACACACCGCCGAACCGAGCATGACGATGATGATCTGGCTGCTCAGGGCCGGCCACACCTTGCCCAGCGCCGGCAGCAACACCACGTGGCGGAAGGCTTCCAGGCGGGTCATGGCCAGGGCCGCCGCGGCTTCCAACTGGCCGCGGGGGATGGCCTGGATGCCGGCGCGGATGATTTCCGTGGAGTAGGCCCCCAGGTTGATCACCATCGCCAGCACCGCCGCCTGCCACTCGGAAATCTGCAGCCCCAGCGACGGCAGGCCAAAGAAGATGAAGAACAGCTGCACCAGGAACGGGGTGTTGCGGATCAGCTCGACGTAGACGCCGAAGAGGGCAGAGAAGGGCTGGATCTTCCAGGCCCGCACCACCGCGCCGACTATGCCCAGGCCGACCCCGAGCAATGCGCCGATGGCGGTCAGCTCAAGGGTGAACAGGGCGCCGCGCAGCAGCAGGCCGGTGTTTTCCAGCACCGGTAGAAAGTCGAACTGATAAGCCATGGATAACCTCCGCGACCGCGATCAGAGGCCGGCCGGCAACGGCTGCTTGAGCCACAGCTGGGCGTTCTTTTCCAGGCTGCCGTCGGCCTTGGCGGTGGTGAGGATCTGGTTGACCTTGTCCAGCAGCTCTGGCTGGTTCTTGTTCACGCCGACATAGACCGGGGAGTCCTTGAGCTTGACCTTCATCGCCGGGATGCGTTTCGGGTTGCGCTCGCTGATGGCGACCATCACCACGTTGCCACTGGCGATCAGGTCGACCTGGCCGGCCAGGTAGGCGGCGATGGTCGAGTTGTTGTCCTCGAAGCGCTTGATGGTCACGCCTTGCGGGGCCACGGCGGTCAGCTCGATGTCTTCGATGGCGCCACGGGTGACGCTGATGGTCTTGCCCTTGAGGTCGTCGAGGGTGGCGACGGGTGCCTCGGGTGGGCCGAATACCGCCAGGTAGAAGGGAGCGTAGGCCTGGGAGAAGTCGATGACCTTCTCACGCTCCGGATTCTTGCCGAGGCTGGAGATCACCAGGTCGACCTTGCCGGTGGTCAGGAATGGAATGCGGTTGGTGCTGTTGACCGGGGTCAGTTCGAGCTTGACCTTGAGCTGGTCGGCCAGCAGTTTCGCGGTGTCGATATCCAGGCCGCGGGGCTTCATGTCCGGGCCGACCGAGCCAAAGGGCGGGAAATCCTGGGGCACGGCTACCTTGAGGGTGCCACGGGCGACGACATCGTCCAGGCCGCTGGCGTGGGCGGGTGCCTGGCTCAGCATCAGACTGGCAAACAGGGCAGAGAGCAGGGCGCTGAAACGCTTGGTCATGGCAAATCTCCGGATTCACGGGAAGTGATTTCTGCGCAGCGACACAGCACAGGCCGTGCCAAACGCCGGTAAAAGTCCTGGAACACTGGGTTTTGCTGGTGTTGTTCGGTCTTACTGGTCTGAACAGTTGCTGGCGTTCCTGCCCTCTTATCGAGCGTCCGGCGGTGTGCCTGAACCCCCTTGGGGCATGACTTGCCGGGCTTGGCGAATAGCTTTACAACTAGCTTTTTCCTGGACCGGCCAGCCTGAATTTTATGAACTCGATCTCCCGCGCCGTACCCGAGGTGGCGCTGCAAGCCATCCGCCAATTGATCAACGAGCGCGGCTTCGGCCCGGGCGATGCGCTGCCGTCGCAGCGCGATCTGGCCGTGCAGCTGGGGGTTAGCCGGGCTTCGTTGCGCGAGGCGCTGTCGTCCTTGAGCGCCTTGGGCGTGATCAGCGTGCAGCCCGGCAAGGGCGTGTTCGTGCAGGCCGCGGAGTCGACGGTCAATGGCGTGGGGCTGAGCTGGCCGTTCGCGGCTCAGGCCTCGCCGACGGACATCTTTCAGCTGCGTTACGCCCTGGAAGGCTTCGCCGCGGGGCTGGCGGCCGTGACACTGACCGCCGACGAGCTGGATGCGTTGCAGGACAATGTCGAGGCCATGCGCAACGAGCTGCGGGCGGCGGATTTCGAGGCGGCGGCGCGGCTGGATTTCGAGTTTCACCAGAAGATCCTGCAGGCCAGCGGCAATCAGGCAATGGTGAGCATTCTCAGTACCAGCGCGGAGATCTTCCTGGAGAGCCAGAAACTACCGTTCATCCGGCCCGAGCGGGCCATGGAGACCTGGCAGGAGCACCGCAAGATCCTGCGCGGGCTGGCCCGGCATGCCTCTGGGGCGGCGCAGAAGGCCATGCAGGAGCATGTGCGGGGCGCGGCATTGCGCACCGGAATCGCTTTTGTCACCCCCGCATAGTTTCCAGTTGAGCTATACCCAAATTCATCGGGCGCCATAGCGAGAGTCAATCAACTCCGGCTTCCTGAACGCGGGAAGGGCGGCTATGATGGGCCACGTTTTTTTGCTTACAACCTGGAGACTTCCATGAGCAGCGATCTTATCAAACACGTTAGCGACGCTAGCTTCGAGGCTGACGTACTCAAGGCCGAAGGCGCTGTACTGGTCGACTACTGGGCTGAGTGGTGCGGCCCATGCAAAATGATCGCTCCGGTCCTGGACGAAATCGCTGAAACCTATAAAGGCAAGCTGACCGTTGCCAAGCTGAACATCGACGAAAACCAGGAAACCCCGGCCAAGCATGGCGTGCGTGGTATCCCGACGCTGATGCTGTTCAAGAACGGCAACGTCGAAGCCACCAAGGTCGGCGCACTGTCCAAGTCGCAACTGGCTGCTTTCCTCGACGCCAACATCTAAGCGTCGTTGTAAATCGCATCAAAAAAGCCCCGTAATTAGCGGGGCTTTTTCATTATTCAGGGCTAGACGCTCAGAAACTCAGGTGTTACATTCGGCCCCGCACTGGTTTCTCCTCTGCCCCCTGCAAGCCGTCGCCGACGCTCTCCTTTTCGAATAAGTACGCGATCCTGTCGCCTTCTCCGCGGCGCGGCATCATTAAGCCAAAAGCTTAATTTCCCCCCTCCATAAATGATTACGTCATTCCTATATGAATCTGACTGAACTCAAGCAAAAGCCGATTACCGAACTGCTCGAATTGGCCGAACAGATGGGCATAGAAAATATGGCCCGTTCGCGCAAGCAGGACGTGATTTTCTCCCTGCTGAAAAAGCACGCTAAAAGCGGCGAGGAAATCTCCGGTGATGGCGTGCTGGAGATCCTCCAGGACGGCTTCGGCTTTCTTCGCTCCTCCGACGCCTCCTATCTGGCCGGCCCAGACGATATCTACGTCTCCCCGAGCCAGATCCGTCGTTTCAACTTGCGCACCGGTGACACCATCGTTGGCAAGATCCGCCCTCCAAAGGAAGGCGAGCGTTACTTCGCACTGCTGAAGGTCGACACGATCAACTACGATCGTCCCGAGAACGCGAAGAACAAGATCCTGTTCGAAAACCTGACGCCGCTGTTCCCGACCGTGCGCATGAAGATGGAAGCCGGCAACGGTTCCACCGAAGACCTGACCGGTCGTGTCATCGACCTGTGCGCCCCGATCGGTAAAGGCCAGCGCGGTCTGATCGTTGCTCCGCCGAAAGCGGGCAAGACCATCATGCTGCAGAACATCGCGTCGAACATCACCCGTAACAACCCTGAAGTTCATCTGATCGTGCTGCTGATCGACGAGCGTCCGGAAGAAGTGACCGAGATGCAGCGCACCGTGCGCGGCGAAGTGGTCGCCTCCACCTTCGACGAACCGCCGACCCGCCACGTGCAGGTTGCCGAAATGGTGATCGAGAAGGCCAAGCGCCTGGTCGAGCACAAGAAGGACGTGGTGATCCTGCTCGACTCCATCACCCGCCTGGCCCGCGCCTACAACACCGTGATCCCGAGCTCCGGCAAGGTGCTGACCGGTGGTGTCGATGCCCACGCGCTGGAAAAACCGAAGCGTTTCTTCGGCGCCGCGCGGAACATCGAAGAAGGCGGTTCGCTGACCATCATCGCCACCGCGCTGGTTGAAACCGGCTCGAAGATGGACGAAGTGATCTACGAAGAGTTCAAGGGCACCGGCAACATGGAACTGCCTCTGGACCGCAAGATCGCCGAGAAGCGGGTCTTCCCGGCCATCAACATCAACCGTTCCGGCACCCGCCGCGAAGAGTTGCTGACCGCCGACGACGAGCTGCAGCGCATGTGGATCCTGCGCAAGCTGCTGCATCCGATGGATGAAGTCGCCGCCATCGAGTTCCTGGTCGACAAGCTGAAACAGACCAAGACCAACGATGAGTTCTTCCTGTCGATGAAGCGCAAGTAAGTCGAGCGGGACCGCAAAAGCCGGGGAAACCCGGCTTTTTGCTATCTGATTATTGATGAACGGCAGTTCACTGTTCTGAACAGTCGGGTTCGGCGCTAAACTGCCAGCCCCGAACGCCACGGCCAAAACGAGGCTCACGCATGCAGTATCGCGACTTGCGCGACTTTATCAGCGGTCTGGAACAGCGCGGCGAACTCAAGCGCATCCAGGTTCCGGTGTCCCCAGTGCTGGAAATGACCGAGGTCTGCGATCGCACCTTGCGTGCCAAAGGTCCGGCCCTGCTGTTTGAAAAGCCCACCGGCTACGATATTCCGGTGTTGGGCAACCTGTTCGGCACTCCGGAGCGCGTGGCGCTGGGCATGGGCGCCGAAGCGGTCAGCGAACTGCGGGAAATCGGCAAGTTGCTGGCTTTCCTCAAGGAGCCCGAGCCGCCCAAGGGGCTGAAGGATGCCTGGTCCAAGCTGCCGATCTTTCGCAAGATCATTTCCATGGCGCCAAAAGTCGTCAAGGACGCGATCTGCCAGGAAGTGGTCATCGAAGGCGATGACGTCGACCTGGCGATGCTGCCGGTGCAGACCTGCTGGCCGGGCGATGTCGGTCCACTGATCACCTGGGGCCTGACCGTCACCAAGGGCCCGAACAAGGACCGGCAGAACCTCGGGATCTATCGCCAGCAGGTGATTGGCCGTAACAAGGTGATCATGCGCTGGTTGAGCCACCGTGGCGGCGCGCTGGATTACCGCGAGTGGTGCGAGAAGCACCCGGGCCAGCCGTTCCCGGTATCCGTGGCTCTGGGGGCCGACCCGGCGACCATCCTCGGCGCCGTGACGCCGGTGCCGGACAGCCTCTCCGAATACGCCTTCGCCGGCCTGTTGCGGGGTAACCGCACCGAACTGGTGAAATGCCGCGGCAACGACCTGCAAGTGCCGGCCACCGCGGAAATCATCCTGGAAGGGGTGATCCATCCGGGCGAGATGGCCGACGAAGGCCCGTATGGCGACCATACCGGCTACTACAACGAAGTCGACAGCTTCCCGGTGTTTACCGTCGAGCGCATCACCCACCGGATCAAGCCGATCTACCACAGCACCTACACCGGCCGTCCGCCGGATGAGCCGGCGATTCTCGGCGTGGCGCTGAACGAAGTATTCGTGCCTATCCTGCAGAAGCAGTTCCCGGAAATCACCGACTTCTACCTGCCGCCCGAAGGCTGCTCGTACCGCATGGCGGTGGTGACCATGAAGAAGCAGTACCCCGGCCACGCCAAGCGGGTAATGCTCGGTGTCTGGTCGTTTTTGCGACAGTTCATGTACACCAAGTTCGTTATCGTCACTGACGACGATATCAACGCGCGCGACTGGAACGACGTGATCTGGGCCATCACCACGCGCATGGACCCCAAGCGCGACACGGTGATGATCGATAACACGCCGATCGACTACCTCGACTTCGCCTCGCCGGTCTCTGGCCTGGGTTCGAAGATGGGGCTCGATGCCACGCATAAATGGCCCGGTGAAACCACCCGCGAATGGGGCCGGGTGATCGTCAAGGATGAGGCGGTGACCCGCCGGATCGATGCCATCTGGAATCAGTTAGGAATAGATTGATGCGTGTAACCTTGCAGCCCTCCGGAGCGGTGCTTGAGACGCTGCCCGGCGAGCGGATTCTCGATGCGGCGCGGCGCCTGGGCTATGAATGCCCGCAAAGCTGCCGCAATGGCAACTGTCATGTGTGCTGTGCCTTGCTGGTGGAGGGCAGGGTCCTGCAGGCCGGCGATGTGCGCGATCACGGCGAGTTCTACACTTGCATTGCAGAGCCGCTGGAAGACTGCATCGTGCTGTGGGATGGCGTCCTTGCGCTGGGAGAGCTGCCGGTGCGCAGTCTGTCGTGTCAGGTCACCGAATGTCTGGAAGTCGGCGGCGATGTCTGGCGGATCCGCCTGCGGGCGCCGGCCGGCAAGCCACCGCGTTATCACGCTGGCCAGTACCTGATGCTCGAGCGGGAGAATGGCGAGAAATCGGCCTTCTCCCTGGCCTCGGCGCCGCACGCCGGGCGCGAGCTGGAGCTGCACGTACTGGTGCGCGAAAATAGTGCACAAAACCTGATCGAACAGTTGCGGCGCAATGGCAACGTGCGCGTCGAGCTGCCGTTTGGCGATACCCACCTGGCCGAGCTGCCGGATGGGCCGCTGGTGCTGATCGCCGCCGGTACCGGCATGGCGCAGATGCACAGCCTGATCGAGCACTGCCGGGCCAAGGGCTTCAAATATCCGGTGCACCTGTACTGGGGGGTGCGCCGGCCGGACGACTTCTACCAGATCGAACACTGGGACGAATGGAAGAAGCTGCCCAACCTGTTCCTGCACAAGGTGGTCAGCGACCTCTGTGGCTGGGAAGGGCGCTGCGGCATGCTGCATGAGGCAGTGAGCGAGGACATTGCCGACCTGTCGGCGGTGCATGTCTACGCCAGCGGCTCGCCAGCGATGATCTACGCGACCCTCGACGCGCTGGTCGAAGCGGGCATGGATGCGCACCAGATGCGCGCCGATGTATTTGCCTACGCTCCGCGGTCCTGAGTTCTCGGGACTGACCCTCGTTATAACTTCCTATATAGCCCATCGGTATTTATTTAATTGGATAAATGCCGGTAGGTTATATGTCACGCATTATTGAAAGTTAAAACTCTTCGATGGCACTTAACTTGCCTTGAAACACTTGAGGCATATGTGTCTTGGAGTTACAGCCGTGCGTTCTATTAAGTAATTCTTTATACGCGGGGAGCCGAACGCTATTCGCCATGACAGCCATTGAATCCAGTTTTTTGAATCTGGCTTACCCTCCGCGCCTCGACCTGGGGCCGCAGCTTACCCACGAACAACTCCTCAGCTCGATGCAGTCCACCATGGCGCGCCACAAGGGTGGGCCGGTCTGGTTGTTTGCCTACGGTTCGCTGATCTGGCGCCCTGAATGTTCGGCGGTCGAGCGCATGCGCGGGCGAGTGCATGGCTACCATCGCGGTTTGTACCTGTGGTCCCATGAGCACCGTGGCACGCCGGAGAAACCGGGGCTGGTCTTTGGCCTGGATCGTGGCGGTTCCTGCAGCGGCTTCGCCTACCGCTTACCGGAAGAACAACTGGAAACCTCGCTGTATGCGCTGTGGCAGCGCGAGATGCCATACCCGTCCTATCGCCCACACTGGCTCAACTGCCGTCTCGAAGACGGTAGCCGGGTTCAGGCCTTGGGGTTCGTTCTGGAGCGACACCTGCCCAGCTATGCCGGCAACCTGCCGGACCATGTGCTGAGCCAGGTATTTGAAAACGCCTGCGGGCGCTACGGCACCACTCGCGATTATGTCGAGCAGACCGTGCACGCCCTGCGTAGCCACGCCATGCCAGACCGTAATCTGGAGGCGCGGCTCAAGCGCTGTAAGTCAGCCACCCACTAGGCAATGGCTTCGCGGCTCTGGCTGGCGACCTGTTTGTGCCACAGGGTCGGGGCCAGGAAGGCCATCGACAGCAGGCAGGCGCCTACCAGCAGGACAAAACCGCCGTCCCAGCCAAAGTGGTCCACGGTGTAGCCCATCGCCGCGCTGGCCGCGACCGAGCCACCCAGGTAGCCGAACAGGCCGGTAAAGCCCGCGGCGGTGCCGGCGGCTTTTTTCGGCGCCAGTTCCAGGGCCTGCAGGCCGATCAGCATCACCGGGCCATAGATCAGGAAGCCGATGGAGAACAGCGCGATCATGTCGATGGTCGGGTTGCCGGCCGGGTTCAGCCAGTACACCAAGGTCGCCACGGTCACCAGTGCCATGAACACCATGCCGGTCAGGCCACGGTTGCCACGGAAGATCTTGTCCGACATCCAGCCGCACAGCAGGGTGCCCGGAATCCCCGCCCACTCGTAGAAGAAGTACGCCCACGAGGTTTTATCCACGGTGAAGTGCTTGGCTTCCTTGAGGTAGGTCGGCGCCCAGTCCAGTACCCCGTAGCGCAGCAGGTAGACGAAGACGTTGGCCATGGCGATGTACCAGAGCATTTTGTTGCGCAGCACGTATTTGACGAAGATTTCCTTGGCGCTGAATTCTTCTTCGTGGCTGGCGTCGTAGCCTTCCGGGTAGTCGTTCTTGTATTTCTCGATCGGCGGCAAGCCGACCGATTGCGGGGTGTCGCGCATGGTGACGAAGGCGAACAGCGCCACCGTCAAGGCCACGGCGGCCGGGACGTAGAACGCCGCGTGCCAGTCGTTGAACCAGCCCATGCCGAGCAGGAACAGTGGGCCGATCAGGCCGCCACCGACGTTGTGCGCAACGTTCCATACCGAAACCACGCCGCCGCGTTCCTTCTGCGACCACCAGTGCACCATGGTCCGTCCGCTTGGCGGCCAGCCCATGCCCTGGGCCCAGCCGTTGATGAACAGCAGGATGAACATCATGGTCACGCTGGACGTGGCCCAGGGTGCGAAACCGAAAATGAACATCACCCCGGCCGATACCAGCAGGCCGAAGGGCAGGAAGTAGCGCGGGTTGGAGCGGTCGGATACCAGGCCCATGAGGAACTTGGACAGGCCGTAGGCGATGGCGATTGCCGACATGGCCAGGCCCAGCTCGCCGCGGGTGTAACCCTCTTCGATCAGGTACGGCATGGCCAGGGAGAAGTTCTTGCGCAGCAGGTAGTAACCGGCGTAGCCGATGAAGATACCGGCGAAGATCTGCCAACGCAGGCGGCGGTAGGTGCTGTCTATTTTTTCGGCAGGCAGAGGCGCCCGATGTGCGGCAGGTCGAAAGAAAGCAAACATTCAAGAGCTCCAGATTTCTTGTTTTGACTGCGGATGCGAATGTTACAGTTTCGTTACCGAAAATAGCACTGCATCTTGTCTACAGGCATAGAAGAAAGGAGCAATCTCATGTTCTTTTGCGAACATGTCGGTCAGGTATAAGCAAAGGTCGTAAACAGATTTCACGCCCTTGTAGGGGCGAGCTTGCTCGCGATCCGCACAGCGGCCATCCGCCGTTGCGCGAGCAAGCGCCTACAGAGACAGGTCAGCGAACCCGGACCACCACCTTGCCCACCGCCTTGCGCTGGCCAAGATCGTTGATGGCGCTGGCGGCGTTGCTCAGCGGATAGACCTGCGAGACCAGTGGCTTCAGCTTGCCTTCGGCGAACCAGCCGAACAGTTGCTGGAAGTTCGCCGCGTTGTCCTGGGGCTGGCGCTGGGCGAACGAGCCCCAGAACACGCCGACCACCGCGGCGCCCTTGAGCAGCGCCAGGTTGACCGGCAGTTCGGGAATGCGCCCGCTGGCAAAGCCTACCACCAGCAGCCGGCCGTTCCAGGCGATGGAACGGATAGCCTGGTCGAACAGATCGCCACCGACCGGGTCGTAGATCACGTCGGCGCCCTGGCCGTCGGTCAGGCGCTTGATCTCGTCCTTCAGGCTGGTTTCGCTGTAGTTGATCAACTCATCGGCACCGGCGGCCTTGGCCACCGCGAGTTTCTCGGCGCTGCTGGCGGCGGCGATGACCCGGGCGCCCATGGCCTTGCCGATTTCCACTGCCGCCAGACCGACGCCACCGGAAGCACCGAGCACCAGCAGGGTTTCACCCGGCTGCAGGTTGCCGCGCTGCTTGAGGGCGTGCATCGAGGTGCCGTAGGTCATGCTGAAGGCGGCAGCGGTATTGAAGTCCATCGACGCTGGGATCGGCAGGACGTTGTAGCCCGGCACCGCCACTTCCTCGGCAAAGCTGCCCCAGCCGGTCAGCGCCATGACCCGGTCGCCGACCTTGAGGTGGCCGACCTTCTCGCCGACGGCGCCGACCACCCCCGCGGCCTCGCCACCGGGCGAGAATGGGAAGGGCGGCTTGAACTGGTATTTACCCTCGATGATCAGCGTGTCCGGGAAGTTCACCCCGGCTGCGTGCACCTGCAGCAGGATTTCGTTCTTCTTCGGCACAGGACTCGCGACGTCTTCCAGCACCAGCGTTTCGGCGGGGCCGAAGGCTTTGCACAGCACGGCTTTCATCAGGGCTATTCCTTTGGGAGTGATGGCCGATAAGTGTAGGAGGGTGAATAACACGGTCAACGAGCATGCCCCGGCCTGATAACCCGCCATAAGCTTTGTGCTTGGGCTCAGGCAGAGGGGCCTTTATGCTAGACCGCCTACCGGATAAGGAGCGAATTGTGAAAGCGTGGATCATGTTGATGCTGGCCCTGTCTCTGCCCATGGCAGCCATGGCCGAGGAAGCCAAAGAGGGCGAAGCACCGAAAGTCAGTTACATCAGCCTGAATCCGCCGTTCGTCGGCAACTACGGACTGGATGGCGGTCCCAAGCTCAAGGTCTACAAGGCTGACGTCGCCCTGCGGGTGACCGGCGATGCCGCCGCCCAGGCGGTGAGGGCCAACGAGCCGTTGATCCGCAACCAACTGGTGGCGCTGTTCGCCCAGCAGACCACGGAAACCATGAACAACGTCGAAGCCAAGGAAAAGCTGCGCCAGGAAGCCCTGAAGCAGACACAGCAGGTGATGAACGACGAAACCGGCAAGCCGGTGGTGGAAGACCTGCTGTTCAACAACCTGATCATCCAGTAATGCTGGATCCTGTAGGAGCGAGCTTGCTCGCGATAGCGCCATCGCGGGCCCCGCCGAATTTCAGCCTGACGGCTGATCGCGAGCAAGCTCGCTCCTACAGGTCGCCGTTGTGTTCCACGTCCTGAGGCAACCTCAGGACGCCAGGCTCCTGCGAAACCTCGCCAAGGCGATACCGAAGAACAGCAGGCCGATCACCGCCAGGGCCAGCAGGTCCGGCCAGACCACCTCGATGCCGGCGTCGCGGAACAGGATCGCGGCGCTGAGGCTGACGAAATGAGTCGACGGCGAGCCCTGCATCACCCATTGCAGCCATTGGGGCATGCTGTCCAGCGGGGTGCTGCCGCCCGACAGCAGCAACATCGGGATGATCACCGGAATCGCCAGTAAGCCGAATTGCGGGGTTGAGCGTGCCAGCGTGGCGAGAAAGATCCCCAGCGCGGTGCTGGCGAACAGGTAAAGCGCGGTCATCGCAAGGAACAGCCCCAGCGAACCGGCCAGGGGCACGCCCAGCACACCTTTGACGATCACCTCCAGCGATACCCAGGTGCAGAGCACCACCACCAGCATGTTGCTCCAGATCTTCGCCAGCATGATTTCCAGGGCGGTCAGCGGCAGCACCAGCAGATGGTCGAGGGTGCCGTGCTCGCGCTCGCGCAGCAGCGCCGTGCCAGTCAGGATGATGGCCAGGATGGTGATGTTGTTGACGATCTGGATCACCGCCAGAAACCAGCCACCCTGCAGATTGGTGTTGAACAGCGCGCGACTGGTCAGCTGGGCCGGCATCTGGCTCGCCGGGTCGGCCTGGCTGTAGTTCAACAGTTCACGCTGGAAAATCCGCCCGATATAACCGGCGCCCATGAAGGCCTGGCTCATGGCGGTGGCGTCGACATTTACTTGCACGCTGGGTTGGCGCCCGGCCAGCAGGTCGTTCTGGAAGTTGGCCGGCACATTGATGACGAAGGTGAACTGGCCGCTGTCCATGACCTGGTCCAACTGGTCGTAGGGCAATGGCAGCGGGCTCTGGAATTCCGGGGGTTGCAGGGCCTCGGCCAGCAGGCGCGAAAGCTGGCTGTGGTCTTCGTCCACCAGTGCGACGCTGGCGTTGTGCACACCGATCACCGAACCGGCCGCGGGCATGTAGATGGCCACGGTGAAGGCGTACAGCAGAAACAGCAGTAACACGCTGTCGTGTCGCAGGCTGGTGAGCTCCTTGAGGCCCAGGCGCAGGATGTGGTTGAACCGGTGCATCAGGCCTCCTGCTTTTTCAGCATCGCCAGGCTCAGCCCGGTGAACCCGAGGAAGAAGCCGAACAGCGCCAGGCACTGTGGCCACAACTGGCGCAGGTCCAGGGCCTTGGTGAAGGTGCCGACGGCAATGTCGAGGAAGTGACCGGCGGGGAACAGCTGCCCCATCAGCGCCGCGGCGCCGTCCAGCGACGAGCGCGGCACGATCAGCCCGGAGAACTGGATGGTCGGCAGGCTGGTGATGATCATGGTGCCGAGGATCGCCGCGATCTGGGTGCGGGTGAAGGCGGAAATCAACAGGCCCAGGCTGGTGGTGGCCAGCAGGTACAGCAGGCCGCCGAAGGCCAGGGTCAGGCCGCTGCCCTTGAAGGGCACGCCGAACAGCCAGCGGTTCATGGCCACCAGCAGCGCCAGGTTGATCAGGCTCAGGCCCAGGTAAGGCACCTGTTTGCCCAAGAGAAACTCCAGGCGCTTGAGCGGCGTGGCGTAGAAGTTGGTGATCGAACCCAGTTCCTTCTCGCGCACGATGCCCAGCGCCGTGAGCATCGCCGGGATGAACGCCAGGATCAGCGCCATCACCCCGGGGCCGATGGCATTCACACTGACCACGTCCTGGTTGTAGCGAAAGCGCGTTTCCAGGCGGGCCGCGGGGGGGCTCCCCAAGGCCCGGCTGCTGTGTTCGGCCAGCAATTCGATATTGGCCTGATGCACCGCCTCGACATAGTTGCGGCTGGTCTCGGCGCGAAACGGCATGCCGCCGTCGAGCCAGGCGGCCACCGCGGGCTGGCGCCCGGCGTACAGGTCGCGGCCGAAGCCGGGGGGAATCTCCAGGGCCAGCTTGATCTCCGAGCGTTGCAGGCGCCGGTGCAGTTCGGCGGCGTCACGGATCGGCTCCTGTTCCTTGAAGTAACGGGAGCTGCGGAAGGCTTCCAGGTAGGCGCGGCTTTGCGGCGTCTGGTCCTGGTCGTAGACGGCGAAGGCGAGGTTTTCCACGTCCAGGGAAATGCCGTAGCCAAAGATCACCATCATGAACAGCGCCCCGAGCAGGGCGAAGCCCAGGCGCACCCGGTCGCGCAGCAGTTCCTTGCCTTCGCGGGTGGCCACGGCGATCAGGCGCGACAGGCTGAAGCGCCGACCGTCACCGTGAATGGCGCTGGCGACCTCGGGCTGGGCGGTCGCCGGGGGAGCAGGTTCCGGCGCGCCCTGGGCCTCTTCCAGGCAGCGGACAAAGGCGGCTTCCAGGGTTTCGCCGGCGAACTGTTGCTGCAGGGCGGCCGGCGTATCGCAGGCCAGCACCTGGCCGGCGTGCATCAGCGAGATGCGGTCGCAACGCTGGGCTTCGTTCATGAAGTGGGTGGACAGAAAGATCGTCACCCCCTGTTCCCGCGACAGCTCGATCAACAGGCGCCAGAAGTCGTCGCGGGCCGCCGGGTCCACGCCCGAGGTCGGCTCGTCGAGAATCAGCACTTCCGGACGGTGCAGCACCGCCACCGCCAGGGACAGGCGCTGGCGCAAGCCCAGGGGCAGGGCACCGGAGGGTTGTTCGGCAATCTCCCGGAGGGCGAAGTGGCGGATCAGTTCTTCGATCCGCGGGCCGCTCTCGGCCTTGGGCAGGTCGAACAGCCGAGCGTGCAGTACCAGGTTCTGGCGCACGCTGAGTTCGCCGTACAGCGAAAAACTCTGGGACATGAAGCCCACGCGCTTGCGGGTGGCCAGGTCCTTGGCGTCCACCGGGTTGCCCAGCAGCCTGGCGCTGCCCTCGGTGGCGGGTATCAGTCCGGTCAGGACCTTCATGGTGGTGGTCTTGCCGCAGCCGTTGGAGCCGAGGAAGCCGAAAATCTCGCCCCGGCCAATGGCGAAGCTGACCTTGTTCACGGCGGTGAAGTCGCCGAAACGCAGGGTCAGCTCATGGGCCTCGATGGCGACTTGCTGGTCGTCTGTGGTTCTGGGCGGGATCACCAGTGGCTGGTTGTCGTGTCCGCTGTCGCCCTGGAAGTGGGTGAAGGCATCGTCGAGCTTGCCGCTGGGCGTGACGATGGCCAGTTCCCGGCTCAAGCCCTGGGCAATCAGCCGGCCGCGGTCGAGCATCAGGCAGTGTTCGAACTGCTCGGCTTCCTCCATATAGGCGGTGGCCACCAGCAGCGTCAGTTGCGGGCGCTGGCGGCGAACCTCGTCCACCAGTTCCCAGAAGCGCCGGCGGGACAGCGGGTCGACGCCGGTGGTGGGCTCGTCGAGGATCAGCAGGTCCGGCTCATGGATCAGCGCGCAGCACAGCCCGAGCTTCTGCTTCATCCCACCGGACAGCTTGCCCGCGGGCCTTTCGGCGAAGCGCAGCAGGTCGGTGGCCAGCAACAAGTTGTGCATGCGCTGTTCGCATTCGGCTTTCGACAGGCCGAACAGGGTGGCGAAGAAGCGGATGTTTTCCTGGATCGACAGCTCGGGATACAGGTTACCGCCCAGGCCCTGGGGCATGAAGGCGATCCGCGCGTACAGGCTGTTGCGATGGTGGCGTTGCTCGATGGAGCCGCCGAGCACCTGCAGTTGGCCCTGCTGCAGCTTCTTCACTCCGGCGATCAAGCCCAGCAGGCTCGACTTGCCGGCGCCATCCGGGCCGATCAGTCCGCAGCGGGTGCCTCCGGGCAGGCTGAAGGCGAGATCGACCAGCGCTTGTTGCGAACCATAACGGTGATTGATGCCCGTGGCCTGCAGCGCCAGCTCGTTCATTGCAGGTTGGCCGGCCAGTCCACGGTCGCGGTGCGCACGTAGCCGGCGCCGGGCATGCCCGGCTTGGCCTGCGGTACGGCGCTGGGTTGGGTCAGCCGCAGCTTGACGCGGAACACCAGTTTTTGGCGCTCATCGCGGGTTTCCACTTCCTTGGGGGTGAACTGGGACTTGGCCGCGACAAAGCTGATTTTCGCCGGCAGCGGCTGATCGGGCAGGGCGTCGAGCAGGATCCGCGCTTCGCTGCCGACGGCCAGGCGGCCGGTCACCGAGGCGGACAGGTAGAGGTTCATGTACTGATCGCTCGGGTCGATCAGCAGCAACACCCGGCCGCCGGCGCCCAACACCTCGCCCGGTTCGGCCAGGCGCAACTGGATGATGCCGTCGATGGGCGCGCGCAGACTGCTGTCATCGATCTCGCTGGTCAGCTGGGCGACCAGCGCGTTGGCCGAGCCGATGGCGGCGCGCACCGCGGCGACCTGGGCCTGGGCCGCCTGGACGGCGGCGTTGCCGGTGTTCAGGCGCGCCTGCTGTTGGTCGATGATCTGCTGGCTGGCGAAACCACGCTTGAACAGTTCCCGGGAGCGCTTGAGTTCCTGGGTGGCCAGCAGCAGTTCACTCTGGCGCAGGTGCACATTGGCCTCGGCCGCCGCGAGGTTTTCCCGGGTGCGCACCACATCGGCCTCGGCCTGGGCGCGCTGGGCTTCCAGCGTGCGGGTGTCCATGCGGGCCAGCAGTTGGTCCTTGAATACTTTGTCGCCTTCGTCGACGAGCACTTCGGCCAGGCGTCCGGGCGTCTTGCTGGCGATCTGTACTTCGGTGGCTTCAAGCCGGCCGTTGCCCATGCTCAGGCCTTCGGGCAGACGGTCCAGGGTGGACTTCCAATAACCAAAACCGCCCGCGATCAGCAGCAATGCCAGCAAGGCGAAGGCAAAAAGGCGGGAGGAGCGGCGATTCGTCGGCATTGGGGGTATCCCTGCAGCTATAGCGTCCTGGGCTCTGTACGAAAAGTGGCTGCGCGCTGGGCGCCTTCGGCGCTACGCAGGCCATGCTGCGTTAAAAACAGGCTCGGAATGCTCATGTAGGTCCCTACAGTCGAGCGCGACCCCGGCCGTTCCTCGCCTGTTTTTGCCTTGCCTGACCTTCGCTCGCCTACTTTTCGTACAGGCCCTAGTCTGGTGGCTCAAGCCGCTGGGCGACTTGATGTCTGTCAAATGAACGGGCAAGCCTAGTACGTTGTGCGCGCGATGCCTGCCTGAGTATCGCTGGCGGCCTGTTCAGCGCAACGCGAGCACCGCCGCCCACTGTTCGGCGGTCACCGGCATCACGGACAGCCGGCTGCCTTTCTGCACCAGAGGCAGCTCGGCGAGGGCGGTTTGCTGCTTCAGATAATCCAGGCGCAGCACCTTGGGGAAGGTATCGACATGGGCGACGTCGACAGCGCTCCAGGCGTTTTTCTCGGCGCTGGCCTTGGGATCGAAATGCGGGTTTTCCGGTTCCAGGGCGGTCGGGTCGGGATAGGCGGCCTCGATGATCTGGCCGATCCCGGCAATGCCCGGCTCGGGGCAGCTGGAGTGATAAAAGAAGAATTGGTCACCCACCGCCATGTTTCGCAGGAAGTTTCGCGCCTGGTAGTTGCGTACGCCGTCCCAGCGCGCCTGTTTCTTGAGTGCCAGGCCCTCGATCGAGAGTTCTTCCGGTTCGGATTTCATCAACCAATAGGCCATTTTCTTTGCTCTCCAGAGGGACGTGGGCAAGTTGTCGGGCGATTTTATGACAAACCGACAGTCGGTTGACGTCAGCAT
Organism: Pseudomonas sp. SK3(2021); assembly: GCF_016772375.1. Taxonomy (NCBI): domain Bacteria; kingdom Pseudomonadati; phylum Pseudomonadota; class Gammaproteobacteria; order Pseudomonadales; family Pseudomonadaceae; genus Pseudomonas; species Pseudomonas sp. SK3(2021). Next base: position 6,420,347 of record NZ_CP061943.1, on the reverse strand, counting down.
TTGCGTGTCGGTTCACGTTATCGCAGAATGCCGGGATTTTAAGCTTGACGCTGCTGCACGGCCTGTTATGGACACCGTCGCTGTCATCGTGTGTGATTTGCCTGAGGGGGGCAATCGATGCAACGCAAACCGGATTTACTATGGATTTTGGTTATTTTGTTCGGTTTGGGCGTAGTGACAACCGGTTATGCGCAGAGCCTGTGGGCCAACAAGACCGATGCTCCGGTCGAGCTCGCGCAACAGCAGCCTTACAAGCGCTGATTCCTTCCAAGGCGCCGCTCTCTCCCGGTGGCGCCTATTTCTTCGCGAAATACCATTTCTTGTCCGTCACCGTTCCTTGCAGTGGCACATCCCAGCTCGCCTGATCCAGTTTCGCGACTTTCTGACATTCATGGGCCAACCCCAGCAGCGTTGGCTTGCGCCAGCTTTTGCGCCGAGCCAGATAGGCCAGGCTGCGATCATAGAAGCCGCCGCCCATTCCCAGGCGCCCACCCGCCTCATCGAAGCCGACCAGCGGCAGCAGCACCAGGTCCAGCGCCCAGACCTTGCGTTGCCGGGCCAGGCTTTTCCGTGGCTCGGGAATGCGGAAGCGGTTGGGACGCAGTTTCTCCCCGGGGCGAACGCGCTGAAACACCATCTTGGTCCGTGGCCAGGCGCTGAGTACCGGCAGATAGGTCGCCTTGCCCCGGCGTTGCGCGGCAAGCAGCAGCGGGCGCGGATCGATTTCACCGTCCATGGGCAGGTAAAGGGAGATGTGCCTGGCGCGGCGGAACAGCGGATGCTGCGCCAGTTGCCGGTAAAGCCCTCGAGAGGCCTGGCGTTGTTCGCTGGCGGTGAGGGCGCGGCGGGCTTTGCGCAGTATGCGTCGAAGTTGCGGGCGGGAAAGCGGCGCCGGTTCGGTCATGGTCGCTCGGGTCCGGGTGGGGTACGGCAGGACAGCGTACCAAATAACCCTGAACCGAAAAAAACGGAGCCGAAAAAAACAATGCCAGCTATTTGCATAGCTGGCATTGGTCTGGAATTCAGGCTCCCCGGATGAACCGCTGTCGACTTAGCCCTTGAACCCGAAAGTTCAAGGCGGAAGATGCAGTAGGCGTTAAGGCTTTCCGTCTAGCGGACATGCACACCGGCCCAACGTGCAACTTCCAGGGTAGTGCGAATCGGCTCAGGGACATCGCCAACTGGCAAGCACCCCAGGGAGTGGTGGGGATTATACCGCAACCACCCTCAGGAATCAGCCTTGGTTGTATCGGTGTCGGTGGCGAGCACCAGATCCACGCGTTCGAGCAGATCGCGCACCTGTTCGCGGGTCGAACCGCTGGCTTGCACGTCAGGGCGGTCCTGCTTGTGCAGCAGATCGTGGGTGATATTGAGGGCGGCCATCACGGCGATACGATCGGCGCCAATGACTTTGCCGCTGCTGCGGATCTCACGCATCTTGCCATCCAGGTACCGGGCGGCGCTCACCAGATTGCTACGTTCTTCCTGGGGGCAGATGATCGAATATTCTTTGTCGAGGATCTGCACGGTAACGCTATTGCTTGAACTCATGAGTCTTGCTCCAGGGCCTTGAGGCGCGAAATCATCGATTCGACCTTACGCCGGGCGATTTCGTTTTTTTCAATGAGGTGCGCGCGTTCCTCGCGCCAAGTCTTTTCCTGAGCTAATAAGAGTGCGTTTTGACTCTTTAGTTGCTCGACTCGGCCAATTAGCAGTTCGAGTCTAGCCATCAGCGCTTGCAGGTCGGTGTCTTCCATTGGATCCCACTGGGTTTGTCTGATGAGTGGCAACTGCCGGGCAAACGAGTTGACGGCCTCGATGGTCTTGGCGCGTCTGCCGATGCTAGGATACAAGGCCTCCATTCTAGACATTGCGCCGCTTGGCGCCTAGCTGCCCATGCCCATTCAGAATTCCCCGTACAACGCCTTCGCCACCCTGCTCAGCAGCAGCGGTCACCCTGTCTCGCCCGCCGAATTGCATGGCCTGTTGCTGGGGCGCAGCTGCGCCGGCGCCGGCTTCGAGGTCGACGGCTGGCTGATCGACGCCGCCGAGCTGCTCGAGGGCGAGCCGCAGGACAATGTTCGCAACGCCTTGATCGGCCTGCAGGAAATGGTCAAGGGCGAGCTGACCAGCGACGACATGACCGTCGTTCTGCTGCTGCCCACCGACGACGCCCCGCTGGCCGAGCGCGCCGCGGCACTGGGTCAATGGTGCCAGGGTTTCCTCACCGGCTTCGGCCTGAACTCCCGCGACAGCAGCGCCCTGAGCGCCGAGGCCACGGAAGTGTTGCAAGACCTTGCGGCGATTGCCCAGGTGCAGGACGCACTGGAAGAGTCCGACGACGGTGAAAGCGACTACATGGAAGTGATGGAATACCTGCGGGTCGCCCCGCTGCTGCTGTTCACCGAGACCAACAAGACGGTTGAACCGGCCGCCAAGCCTTCTCTGCATTGATCGTTCGATAGGGAAATCCGTCTGCCCATGATCCATATCCCGAAATCGGAATACACCCGCCGCCGCAAGGCGCTCATGGCGCAGATGGAACCCAACAGCATCGCGATCCTGCCGGCTGCCGCGGTGGCGATCCGCAACCGCGATGTCGAGCATGTCTACCGCCAGGACAGCGATTTCCAGTACCTCAGCGGTTTCCCCGAACCCCAGGCGGTGATCGTGCTGATGCCCGGTCGCGAGCATGGCGAGTACATCCTGTTCTGCCGCGAACGTAATGCCGAGCGTGAACTCTGGGACGGCTTGCGGGCTGGCCAGGAGGGCGCGATTCGCGATTACGGCGCCGACGACGCCTTCCCCATTACCGATATCGACGACATCCTGCCGGGCCTTATCGAAGGCCGCGACCGGGTGTATTCGGCCATGGGCAGCAACCCCGAGTTCGATCGCCACCTGATGGAATGGATCAACGTGATCCGCTCCAAGGCGCACCTGGGGGCCCAGCCACCGAACGAATTCGTTGCCCTGGATCATCTGCTGCACGACATGCGCCTGTATAAATCGGCGGCGGAAGTGAAGGTGATGCGCGAGGCCGCGCGGATTTCCGCACAGGCCCATATTCGGGCCATGCAGGCCAGCCGGCCCGGTCTGTACGAGTTCAGCCTGGAAGCCGAGCTGGACTACGAGTTCCGCCGGGGCGGAGCGAAGATGCCGGCCTACGGCTCGATCGTCGCTGCCGGGCGCAACAGCTGCATTCTGCATTACCAGCAGAACGACGCGTTGCTCAAGGACGGCGACCTGGTGCTGATCGACGCCGGTTGCGAGATTGATTGTTATGCCAGCGATATCACGCGCACCTGGCCGGTGAACGGCAAGTTCTCCGCCGAGCAGAAGGCGATCTACGAGCTGGTGCTGGCCTCCCAGGAGGCCGCCTTTGCCGAGATCGCGCCGAACAAGCACTGGAACCAGGCTCACGAAGCGACCGTCAGGGTGATCACCGCCGGGCTGGTCAAGCTGGGGTTGCTCGAAGGCGAGGTGGACGAGTTGATCGCCAGCGAAGCCTACAAGGCGTTTTACATGCACCGCGCCGGCCACTGGCTGGGCATGGATGTGCATGATGTCGGCGAGTACAAGGTCGGCGGCGAATGGCGGGTGCTGGAAGTCGGCATGGCCCTGACGGTCGAGCCGGGTATCTACATTGCACCGGACAATCAGAACGTGGCAAAGAAATGGCGCGGCATTGGCGTGCGCATCGAGGATGACGTGGTGGTAACCAAGCAAGGCTGTGAAATTCTCACTGGTGGCGTGCCGAAGACCGTGGCCGAGATCGAGGCCCTGATGGCCGCCGCACGGAGCCACGCAGCATGAACCGGGTCAATCTGGCGATCATCGGCGGTGGCCTGGTCGGTGCCAGCCTGGCCCTGGCCTTGCAGGCCGGCGCCAAGGAGCGCGGCTGGAAGATCGTGCTGATCGAGCCATTCGCTCCGGGCGATACCTATCAGCCCAGCTACGACGCGCGTTCTTCGGCGCTGTCGTTCGGCGCCCGGCAGATCTATCAACGGCTGGGTGTGTGGCAGGAAATCTCCCGCCGCGCCGAGCCGATCAAACAGATCCATGTCTCCGACCGTGGGCGGTTTTCCACCGCGCGGCTGTCGGCCATGGAGGAGGGCGTTCCCGCCCTGGGTTATGTGGTGGAAAACGCCTGGCTCGGCCAGTGCCTCTGGCAGGGGCTGGACAAGGACGTGGTGAGTTGGCGCTGCCCGGCCGAAGTCACGCGCATGGAGCCGCTGGAAGACGGCTACCGCCTGACCCTCAACGATGAAACTAGCCTGGACTGCGAGCTGGCGGTGCTGGCCGACGGCGGTCGCTCCGGGCTGCGCGAGCAGTTGGGCATCGGGGTGAAAAAACGCCCCTACAACCAGAGCGCGCTGATCGCCAATATCACCCCGAGCGAAGCCCATAACGGCATGGCCTTCGAGCGCTTCACCGACGACGGCCCGATGGCCCTGCTGCCGCTGCCGGAGAACCGTTGCGCGCTGGTCTGGACCCGTCTGGGCATGGACGCGCAGCGCCTGGCCGCGCTGGATGAACGCAGCTTCCTCAGCGAACTGCAGGGGATATTCGGTTATCGCCTGGGAACCCTGAAACAGGTTGGCGCGCGGCATCTTTACCCGTTGTCGCTGGTGGAGGCCGAGGAACAGGTGCGTCCTCACCTGGTGGTGCTGGGCAACGCCGCCCATAGCCTGCACCCGATTGCCGGGCAGGGTTTCAACCTGTCGTTGCGCGACGCACAGGCGCTGGCCGATGCCTTGCTGGTCAGCCCGACGCCACCCGGCGATTTCAGTATCTTGCAGGCCTACCGCGAGCGGCAGCGTCTGGACCAGGATCTGACCGTCGGCTTCTCCGACCAGGTCACCCGGCTGTTCGGCAGCAAGCTGCCGCTGGTGTCCCTGGGGCGCAATATCGGGCTGCTGGGCCTGGACCTGCTGCCACCGGCCAAGCGCTGGTTCGCCCGGCAGGCCATGGGCCTGGGTACCCGTCCCGATGCGTGAGTGGCTGAGCCCGCGACCGGGCATGGAAATCCAGCACAGTGTCGGCAGCCAGGTAGCGCGGTTCGACAAAACCCTTTACGTGCGGCTCAAGCCGCAAGCGAGACAGGCTTAAAGCATGGAAATGCGTGCAGATCTGCTGATTGTCGGGGCCGGAATGGTCGGGAGCGCCCTGGCGCTGGCGTTGCAGGACAGCGGCCTGGAAGTGCTGCTGCTCGACGGCAGCCCGCTGAAGGTCAAGCCCTTCGACAGCGAAGCGCCGTTCGAACCGCGGGTGAGTGCATTGTCGGCGGCCAGCCAGCGGATTCTCGAGCGCCTGGGTGTCTGGGAAGGGGTGACCCGGCGGCGCAGCAGCCCGTATGCCGAGATGCAGGTCTGGGATGGCAGCGGCACCGGGCAGATTCATTTCTCGGCCGCCAGCGTACATGCCGAGGCGCTGGGCCACATCGTTGAAAACCGCGTGGTCCAGGACGCGCTGCTGGAGCGCCTGCACAACTGCGACATCGGCCTGCTGGCCAACGCGCGCCTGGAACAGATGCGCCGTTCCGGCGACGACTGGTTGCTGACCCTGGCCGATGGCCGCAGCCTGCGCGCACCGCTGGTGGTCGCCGCCGATGGCGCCAACTCGGCGGTGCGGCGCCTGACCGGCTGTGCCACTCGCGAATGGGATTACCTGCATCACGCCATCGTGACCAGTGTGTGCTGCGCCGAGCCGCACCAGAGGACCGCCTGGCAGCGTTTCACCGACAACGGTCCGCTGGCGTTCCTGCCGCTTGCGCGCGACGGTCAGCATGACTGGTGTTCGATCGTCTGGTCGACCACGCCCAGCGAGGCCGAACGCCTGATGGCGCTGGACGACAGCGACTTCTGCCGAGAGCTGGAGCGCGCCTTCGAAGGTCGCCTGGGCGCGGTGTTGAGCGCCGATCCGCGGCTCTGCGTGCCGTTGCGCCAGCGTCATGCCAAGCGTTATGTGGCAGAGGGCCTGGCCCTGATCGGCGACGCGGCCCATACCATCCATCCGCTGGCCGGGCAGGGGGTCAACCTGGGCTTCCTCGATGCCGCGGTGCTGGCCGAGGTGCTGCTGCAGGCCGCCAGCCGCGGCGAACGCCTGGCCGACAGCAAGGTGCTCAGCCGTTACGAGCGGCGGCGTATGCCGCACAATCTGGCGCTGATGGCGGCGATGGAGGGCTTCGAGCGGCTGTTCCAGGCCGATCCGCTGCCGCTGCGCTGGTTGCGTAACACCGGGCTGAAAATGGTCGACCAGATGCCCGAAGCCAAGGCGCTGTTCGTGCGTCAGGCGTTGGGCCTCACCGGGGATTTGCCGGAACTGGCCAAGGCCTGAGCAAGCCTGCTTGCAACTCACGCTTGAATCCCGCGCTGCCGATGCGTCAGCAACATCTCGTAACGCCTCGGCCTTCGGTTCAGTTTGAGAAGCTAAATAGTAGTCTTTATCATTTACTTCCCTTTGATTTCGAGAGACTGCTCCCATGTTGGCACCGAAGCGTCTACTGACCGCCCTGGCCCTCACCCTCATTGGCGGTACTGTCCAGGCCGCCGACGAAGTGGTGGTCTACTCCTCGCGTATCGACGAGCTGATCAAGCCGGTCTTCGATCTCTACACCCAGAAAACCGGGGTCCAGGTGAAGTTCATCACCGACAAGGAAGCGCCGCTGATGCAGCGGATCAAGGCCGAGGGCGAGAACGCCACCGCCGACCTGCTGCTCACCGTCGATGCCGGCAACCTGTGGCAAGCCGAGCAGATGGGCATCCTGCAGCCGTTCACCTCCAAGGTGATCGACGCCAACATCCCCCGGCAGTACCGCGCCGCCTCGCACGCCTGGACCGGCTTGAGCCTGCGGGCGCGGACCATCGCCTACTCCACCGCGCGGGTGAAACCGTCCGAACTGAGCACCTACGAAGCCCTGGCTGACAAGCAGTGGGAAGGCCGCCTGTGCCTGCGTACGGCGAAGAAGGTCTACAACCAGTCGCTGACCGCGACCCTGATCGAAACCCACGGCGCGGCGAAAACCGAAGAAATCGTCAAGGGCTGGGTCAACAACCTGTCCACCGACGTGTTCTCCGACGACGTCGCGGTGCTCGAGGCGATCAACGCCGGCCAGTGCGACGTGGGCATCGTCAATACCTACTACTACGGCCGCCTGCACAAGCAGAAGCCGGATCTGCCGGTCAAGCTGTTCTGGCCGAACCAGGGTGACCGCGGCGTGCACGTCAACCTGTCGGGCATCGGCCTGACCAAGCACGCACCGCACCCGGAAGCCGCCAAGGCCCTGGTGGAGTGGATGACCACGGAGGAAGCACAGAAGATCTTCGCCGACGTGAACCAGGAGTTCCCGGCCAACCCTAGCGTGCCGCCGTCCGCCGAAGTGGCCGCCTGGGGCAAGTTCGTGGCTGATACCCTGCCGGTGGAAGTCGCCGGCAAGCGCCAGGCCGAGGCCATTCGCCTGATGGACCGTGCTGGCTGGAACTGATCCGCTGGTTATACTGCGCCCCGCCTTTGCGGGGCGTTTTGTTTAGCCGGTTCGCAATTGCCTTTTATTGATCCTTCTCGTTCGAGAGTCTTTCGTGGCCCATCCCGCCCAACGTCGCTGGTACCCGCTGGTTTTTGCCGTCGCCGCCCTGGTGTTGCTACCGCTGAGTGTGCTGCTGCTATCGTGGCAGGTGGTCGACCAGCAGATCTGGTCGCACCTGTGGGAGACCCAGATGCCGCGCCTGTTGGGCAACACCCTGACCCTGGTGCTGGGCGTCGGTATGGGCGTGACGCTGCTGGGCGTGAGCCTGGCCTGGTTGACCAGCCTGTGCGAGTTTCCCGGAAGGCGCTGGCTGGACTGGGCGCTGATGCTGCCCTTTGCGATTCCGGCCTACGTGCTGGCCTTTGTCTTTGTCGGCCTGCTGGACTTTTCCGGCCCGGTGCAGACCCTGCTGCGCGAATGGTTCGGCACGGGCCTGCGCCTGCCGCGGGTGCGTTCCACCGGCGGGGTGATCCTGGTCCTGGTGCTGGTGTTCTATCCCTATGTGTATCTGCTGGCGCGCACCGCGTTCCTGGCCCAGGGCAAGGGCCTGATGGAGGCCGCGCGGGTGCTTGGGCAGACGCCCTGGCAGGCGTTCTGGCGCGTGGCCTTGCCCATGGCGCGGCCGGCCATCGGCGCCGGTGTGGCGCTGGCGCTGATGGAAACCCTGGCGGACTTCGGCGCGGTGGCGGTGTTCAACTTCGACACCTTCACCACCGCCATCTACAAGGCCTGGTATGGCTTCTTCAGCCTGTCCAGCGCTGCGCAACTGGCCAGCCTGTTGCTGCTGGCGGTGATGCTGGTGCTGTACGGCGAGCGTCGCGCCCGCGGCGCCAGTCGCTCGGGTCACGAGCGGCCGCGGGGCAAGGCGCTGTACCACCTGCATGGCATCAAGGCCTTGGCGGCCACGGGCTGGTGTGCGCTGGTGTTCGCCTGCGCCTTTGTCATCCCGGTGCTGCAACTGGTGGTGTGGTTCTGGCAACGTGGCCGTTTCGACCTCGACGAGCGTTATGCCGGGCTGATCCTGCACACCCTGTACCTGGGCGCCATGGCGGCCTTGATCACGGTCAGCGTGGCCCTGTTGCTGGCGTTCGCCCGACGCCTGGCGCCGACCCGGGCGATCCGTTCCGGCGTCAGCCTGGCCAACCTGGGTTACGCCTTGCCGGGCTCGGTGCTGGCGGTGTCGATCATGCTGGCCTTCAGCTACCTGGACCGCGAGCTGGTGATACCGCTGTCGGGCTGGCTCGGGGGGGCGGGCAAGCCGTTGCTGCTGGGCAGCCTGGCGGCGTTGCTGCTGGCCTACCTGGTGCGGTTTATCGCGGTGGCCTACGGGCCGCTGGAAAGCAGCCTGGCGCGGATCCGCCCCTCGTTGCCGGAAGCGGCGCGCAGCCTGGGGGTCAGTGGACCACGACTGTTTTTCAAAGTGTATCTGCCGCTTTTGCTGCCCGGCACCCTGAGCGCGGCGTTGCTGGTGTTCGTCGATGTGCTCAAGGAAATGCCCGCCACCTTGCTGATGCGCCCGTTCGGCTGGGATACGCTGGCGGTGCGGATCTTCGAGATGACCAGCGAGGGTGAATGGGCGCGTGCCGCGTTGCCGGCCCTGACCCTGGTCCTGGTGGGATTGCTGCCGGTGATCGGACTGATCCGACGCTCCGCTCATCGAATCGGTTAGGTGCCAGTGTCACACCTTGCGGCTACAATGCGCGGCATTCGGTGCGGTCGATCTTTCTGATTGGGTCTCTTGAATTGTCTGAGAGCCATCTATTTCAAGGCTTCCAGCTCATCCGGCGACCGCCCGCACCTTCGCCACGCCCGGAAGGAGAAACCCATGGGACAGCGCACGCCTCTGTATGACCTTCATCTCGCCCTGGGCGCGAAGATGGTCGATTTTGGCGGTTGGGATATGCCTCTGCATTACGGCTCGCAGGTCGAGGAGCACCATCAGGTGCGACGCGATTGCGGGGTTTTCGATGTATCCCACATGACCGTGATCGATGTCGACGGACCCCAGGCCAAGGCATGGCTCCAGCACCTGCTGGCCAACGACGTCGAACGCCTGCAAAGCCCCGGCAGGGCCTTGTACAGCGCCATGCTCAACGAGCACGGCGGCATCGTCGACGACATGCTCGTCTACCGCACCGACGCCGGTTACCGGCTGGTGGTCAACGCCGCCACCCGTGACCAGGACATGGCCTGGATGCAGGCGCAACTGGGTGCTTTCCAGGTGCAACTGCACGAACGCTCCGAGCTGGCGATGCTGGCGATCCAGGGGCCCCACGCCCGCCACAAGATCGCCGAGCTGGTGACCCAGTCGCGCGGCACGCTGATCCAGCAACTCAAGCCCTTCGAAGGCCAGGCCGATGGCGACTGGTTCATCGCGCGCACCGGCTACACCGGTGAGGATGGCTTGGAAATCGTCCTGCCGGCCGACCAGGCCCCGGGGTTCTTCAACGATCTGGTCGGCGCGGGCATCTCGCCGATCGGCCTCGGCGCCCGGGACACCCTGCGCCTGGAGGCCGGCATGAACCTGTACGGCCAGGACATTCACCAGGAGGTTTCACCGCTGGTGGCCAACATGGCCTGGAGCATTGCCTGGGAACCGGCGTCGCGCAAGTTCATCGGGCGCACCGCGCTGGAGGCCGAGCGCGCGGGTGGGGTGAAGCACAAACTGGTCGGCCTGGTGCTGGAAGAACGCGGCGTGCTGCGTGCCCATCAGGTGGTGCGCATCGCCGATGTTGGCGAAGGGGAGATCACCAGTGGTAGTTTCTCTCCTACGCTTAGCAAATCGATCGCCCTGGCACGGGTGCCCATGGCTACCGCCGACCGTGCAGAAGTGGAAATCCGTGGCAAGTGGTACCCGGTCCGGGTGGTAAAACCGACCTTCGTGCGTCATGGCAAAACCTTGATCTAACTTAATTTCCGGCGGGATCTACCGCTGACATTTCTTCTTGAGGACACAGAACATGAGCGATATCCCTGCTGACCTGCGTTTTGCCGAAAGTCACGAGTGGGCCCGTCTGGAAGCCGATGGCACCGTGACCGTGGGCATCAGCGACCATGCTCAGGAAGCCCTGGGCGATGTGGTGTTCGTCGAGCTGACCGAAGTCGGTAATGTCTTCGGCGCTGGCGACCAGGCCGGTGTGGTGGAGTCGGTGAAGGCCGCTTCCGACATCTACGCCCCGGTGGCCGGTGAAGTGATCGCGGTCAACGAAGAGCTGAGCGCCAGCCCGGAGCTGCTCAACAGCGACCCGTACGGCGCCTGGATCTTCAAGCTCAAGCCAAGCAATGGCGCTGACCTGGACAAGCTGCTGGACGCTGCCGGGTACCGGGCCGCCATCGGCGAATAAGGCCTTGCATCGATTGCCAGCCGGCCCGCTCCCTTTGCCGGAGCGGGCCGGCTGGCAATTGCCTTTACCGCTGCAACACTTCCTTTACGGTCGCCACCGACCGCTCTACATCGTCCTTGGTCATGGCCGTGAACATCGGCAACGAGACGATCAGGCGTCCCACCCGTTCCGCCACCGGGAACATGCCCTCCTTGAAGCCGCGCTCGCGGTACAGGCTCAGCAAGTGAATCGGCGGGTAGTGATAGCCGATGCCGATCCCGCGTTCCTGCATCTGCTCCATGAAGGTCGCCCGCGCTGGTTTGCCGTCATGCCGCTCCGGCAGTACCAGCTGGAACAGGTGCCAGTTGCTGTTGCTGAAGTCTGCCGGTGGCAATTGCGCGCCGTAGCGGGCTTCGAAGTCGCTGCCAAAGCATTCGAAGTAGTGCCGGGCCAACTCGCGGCGGTGAGCGGTGAGGGTTTCGAGGTGGGCGAACTGGCCCAGGCCGATGGCGGCCGCGACGTCGGTCATGTTGAATTTGCCGCCCAGCACGTCCACGTCCAGGCCATCGAAGCCGTGGCGGGTCACGCCCTGCAGGCGGTACTTCTCAGCCAGGCGGGCCTCTTCGGCAGTGTTCAGCACCAGGGCGCCGCCCTCGCTGCAGGTGACGTTTTTGTTGGCCTGGAAGCTGAAAGACACCAGGTCGCCGCCGGCGCCGATGCGCTCGCCGTTCCAGCTTGAGCCCAGCGCCTGGGCGGCGTCTTCCACGACCCGCAGGCCGTGTTTGCGCGCCAGGGCATACAGGCGTGGCATGTCCAGCGGCAGGCCGGCGAGAAACACCGGGATGATCGCCTTGGTCCGTGGCGTGATGGCCGCTTCCACCTGGGCCAGGTCGATGTTGCGGGTGACCGGGTCGATGTCGGCGAACACCGGGGTGGCGCCCACTTCGAGAATCACGTTGGCCGTGGCCACCCAGGAAATCGGCGTGGTGATGACTTCGTCGCCAGGACCGATGCCGGCGATACGCAGGGCGATCGCCATGGTGCAGGTGCCGGAATTGAAGGTGCGCACCGGGCGCCCGCCGCAGTACTGCGAGAGTTGCGCTTCGAAGGCCTGGACCTTGGGACCGCTGGTGATCCAGCCCGAACGCAGGACTTCGCCGACGCTGGCGATGGTGGCTTCATCGATGGTGGGTTTGGAGAACGGCAGGAAAGGCAGCTGGCTCATGACGATGGGGTACCCGATAAGCAGAAGTCGAGGCAGGGCGGCGGGCCGCGCCGGAGTCGAGCATCATGCTACCGGTTCGCCCGGGCTGCCACACCGTCGGCGTCCGGGATCGGCTGCTATGCTGCTTTGACCGTGTTCCATCGACGCCGAGCGCCGCCTGAGAGAGAGCCCGTCATGTCCCAGTTGCCGTCCTTGAGCCAGTTACGCGATCCCAATGCCTTTCTGCGGCGTCACCTTGGGCCCGACGCCGCCGAGCAGCAAGCGATGCTCGACAGCCTGGGCCTGGGCAGCCGGGTCGAGCTGATCGAGCAGACGGTGCCGCCGGGCATCCGTTTCAACCGTCCGCTGGACCTGCCGCCGGCGCTGGACGAGCAGGCCGCCCTGGCCAAGCTGCGCGGTTATGCCGAGCAGAACCAGGTCTGGACCAGCCTGATCGGCATGGGTTATCACGGCACCCTGACCCCCACGGTGATCCTGCGCAACGTGCTGGAAAATCCCGGCTGGTACACCGCCTACACACCCTACCAACCGGAAATCGCCCAGGGCCGGCTCGAAGCCCTGCTCAATTTCCAGCAACTGACCATCGACCTCACCGGCCTGGAGCTGGCCAACGCTTCGCTGCTGGACGAAGCCACGGCCGCCGCCGAAGCCATGGCCCTGGCCAAGCGCGTGGCCAAGTCGAAAAGCAATCTGTTCTTCGTCGACCAGAACTGCCATCCGCAGACCCTCTCGGTGGTGCAGACCCGCGCCGAAGGGTTCGGCTTCGAACTGGTGGTCGACACCCTGGACAACCTCAAGCGACACCAGGTGTTCGGCGCCTTGTTGCAGTACCCGGACACCCATGGCGAGATTCGCGACCTGCGGCCGCTGATCGATCACCTGCACGCGCAGCAGGCGCTGGCCTGCGTGGCCGCCGACCTGTTGAGCCTGTTGCTGCTGACGCCGCCGGGCGAGCTGGGGGCCGACGTGGTGTTCGGTTCGTCCCAGCGTTTTGGCGTGCCCATGGGTTACGGCGGGCCCCACGCGGCGTTCTTCGCCAGCCGCGAGGAGTACAAGCGGGCGATTCCGGGGCGGATCATCGGCGTGTCCAGGGATGCCCGGGGCAACGTGGCGCTGCGCATGGCCCTGCAAACCCGCGAGCAACATATCCGCCGCGAGAAGGCCAACTCGAACATCTGTACCGCCCAGGTGCTGCTGGCCAATATCGCCAGTTTCTACGCGGTCTATCACGGCCCGGAAGGTCTGCGGCGCATCGCCCAGCGTGTCCACCGGTTGACCTGCATTCTCGCCGCCGGCCTTGAGCGCAAGGGCATCGAGCGGCTGAACCGGCAGTTCTTCGACACCCTGACGCTGGAGGTCGGCGGCAGCCAGACGGCGATTATCGAGAGCGCCAAGGCCGCACAGATCAATCTGCGGATCCTCGGGCGCGGGCACCTGGGCCTGAGCCTGGATGAAACCTGCGACGAGAGTACCGTTGCCCGCCTGTTCGATGTGTTCCTCGGCGCCGACCACGGGCTGGACGTGGCGCAACTGGACGCTGAAAGCCTGGTCCCGGGCATTCCCCAGGATCTGCTGCGCAGCACGCCTTACCTGAGCCATCCGGTGTTCAACAGCCATCACAGCGAAACCGAGATGCTGCGCTATCTCAAGCAGCTGGAGAACAAGGACCTGGCGCTGAACCAGTCGATGATCCCGCTGGGCTCCTGCACCATGAAGCTCAATGCCAGCAGCGAGATGATCCCCATTACCTGGCCCGGCTTCGCCAACCTGCACCCCTTTGTCCCGCCGGAGCAGGCGCTCGGCTATTCGCTGATGATCGAGGAACTTGAACGCTGGTTATGCGCCATTACCGGCTTCGACGCGATCTGCATGCAGCCCAACTCCGGGGCCCAGGGCGAGTACGCCGGGTTGCTGGCGATCCGCAAATACCACGAGAGCCGCCAGCAGGGAGCGCGCAATATCTGCCTGATTCCCGCCTCGGCCCACGGCACCAACCCGGCCTCGGCGCAGATGGCCGGCATGCAGGTGGTGATCGTCGATTGCGACGACGCCGGCAACGTCGATCTGCAAGACCTGAAAGACAAGGCCCTGGCCGCGGGCGAACACCTGGCGTGCCTGATGGTCACCTATCCGTCGACCCATGGGGTGTACGAGGAGGGCATCGGCGAGATCTGCGAGGTGATCCACAGCCACGGCGGCCAGGTGTACATGGACGGCGCCAACCTCAACGCCCAGGTCGGGCTGACGCGGCCGGCCGACATCGGTGCCGACGTTTCCCACATGAACCTGCACAAGACCTTCTGCATTCCCCACGGCGGGGGCGGGCCGGGAATGGGGCCGATCGGCGTGCGTGAGCACCTGGCGCCGTTCGTGGCCAACCACCCGGTGGTGGCCATCGACGGACCGCTGCCGCAGAACGGCGCAGTCAGCGCGGCGCCCTGGGGCAGCGCGAGCATCCTGCCGATCAGCTGGATGTATATCGCCCTGATGGGACCGCAACTGGCGGATGCCAGCGAGGTGGCGATTCTCGCCGCGAACTACCTGGCCGAACACCTGAGCGGGGCCTTTCCGGTGCTCTACAGCGGGCGCAATGGTCGGGTCGCCCACGAATGCATTCTCGACCTGCGGCCGCTCAAGGCGCAGACCGGCATCAGCGAAGAGGACGTGGCCAAGCGCCTGATGGACTACGGCTTCCATGCGCCGACCATGTCGTTCCCGGTGCCGGGCACGCTGATGGTGGAGCCCACCGAAAGCGAATCCAAGGCCGAGCTGGACCGCTTTATCGAGGCCATGCTGAGCATTCGCGCCGAGATCGCCCAAGTCCAGGAAGGCAACTGGCCGGCCGAAGACAACCCGCTCAAGCGCTCGCCCCATACCCTGGCGGACATTGCCGGGGTCTGGGAGCGGCCCTACAGCATCGAGCAGGCGGTCATCCCCAGCCCCCATGCCAGGGCGCACAAGTACTGGCCGACGGTGAACCGGGTCGACAATGTCTACGGCGACCGCAACCTGTTCTGCGCCTGCGTACCGGTGGATGCCTATCGCTGAGCTCGAACGGCGGGCAAAAAAATGCCGCTCTTGTGAGCGGCATTTTTCGTTGCGTCAGCCTGGCTACAGGCTGGCGGTCACTGCTGGGCGACGGCGTTTTTCGCCAGGATGGCGTTGGCCAGCTCCATGTCGGTGGCCTGCAGGCCCGGGTTGTCGGCACGGACTTTCTGCATCGCGGCTTCCAGGTACGGACCGCGGATGTTGCCTTCACTGGCGACGAAGCTGCTGGCGTCGTCCTGGGCGGCGACGATCAACTTGTGATCCTTGGAAGTCAGGTAGGTGGAAGCGGTGGTGGCGCCGGTGGAAAGGATGTTACGCCAGAAGCTGTCGGCCATTGCCGAACCTACAGGCAGGGAAAGCAGGGCCAGGGTGGCGACAGCTGTTTTGAAACGCATGGTGGGTGACTCCAGCTAGGGGGAAAACTGAGCCCTTTGATAGGCGTTGGCCCGATTGAGTTCCCTGCTGCTCCAACAAGCTTTCGCCGGCGTGGACAGGGGCTGAACGACCTCTTCAGGAGCGGCCGCCGCTCCTCGCTACCAAGCCGATGTACTGGAACGCAGGGGCGGCATTTGCCACCATGGGCGACTTTCTCGACTGCACGGATGCTGGCCTTGATTTTTGGCGCGATGATCTACGCAACCCTGCTGAACCTGGTGTTGCTGTCCTTTATCGGACTGCCCTTGCTGCTGATAGCCTTGCTCATTCCGGCCTTCCGAAACCGGATGCGTCGTCAGCCCCTGCACTTCGGTGCGCTTGCAGGGGTATGCGCAATCATCGTGGTTTGCACACTGTGGAAAATCCACCGTGACGATCAATTGAGTAAGGCGCTCCATCCGCAACTTGAGCAGGACGTACAGCTTGATGGCCTGCCGTTGCCCGCAGGTGCCAAGCTGAATCTGGAAACACTTGAACCTCTGGATTCGCAAGGCCAGCCGCAACCTCACGGACTGCGCAGTCTCTATTACGCCAAATTCGCTGCACCACACACCATCAACGGTGTGGAGGTTACAGAGTTGCAGATGTACGGCAGCGGCCCTTTCTCAAAGATGCTGCTGAGCCGTGACCAGGTCGTCGCGGGCTGGCCCTGCGCCGGCGGCACCTGGGTAACGCTGGACATTGCCGACGCGGACCGCTTGCAGCCGAGCCGCTGGCGCTTCTCTGAATGCACCCTGGTGACCGGGGCCGATGTGGCAGGGGTGAAGTGGCCGAGCTCCAGCGAGGTCAGGCAGTACGACGGCAGGTTCAGCATCGACACCATCGGTCTGGCTTCACCGGCGGTGGTTATCCAGGGGATAGCGCTGTCGAGCCTGAGCCTGGATCTCGACAAGCAGCGGCAACCGGGACGTTGGAGCGGGCAACTGGCGCAAGACCTGACCCTGGGCGATTGGCACTACCCCCACCGCATGAGGGTTCGCCAGGACACGCCGGGTACCCTGATGTTCAGCCCGAGCAAATCGGACTCCGCGCAGAACCTGCGCACGGGGGAAACGCTCGATGCCGGGCGTTCGATACAGCAACGCAGGGAGAACGGCGCGGTGCTGTGGATCAAGCCCAATACCGGGTTGGGTGTCCTCGACTGGTAGCCGGACGGCTCATCGCTGCTCGCTTTGTGGCGTTACCCGCAATATCTCCTCGAGGGTGGTCAGTCCGGCCGCGACTTTCTGCGCCCCGGACAGGCGCAGGCTGCGCATGCCTTCCAAAAAGGCCTGGCGGCGTATGGCGAGCAGGTCGGCGTCGGCGCTGATCAGGGCTTTGAGGCTGTCGCTCAACTGCATGATTTCATACACCCCGGCGCGGCCCCGGTAACCGGTATCGCGGCATTCCAGGCAACCGGTGGCGCCGTGGGCATGGCTGGGCAGCGGTGCCTGCCAGGGCCGGGTCAGGTTTTGCCAGTCGCCTTCGTCCAGGGTCAGCGGGGTCTTGCAGTGCGGGCACAGGGTGCGCACCAGGCGCTGGGCCATGACCCCGAGCAGCGTGGCCTTGATCAGGTAGGGCGCGACGCCCAGCTCCAGCAGGCGGCTGATGGCGCCGGGCGCATCGTTGGTGTGCAGGGTCGACAGCACCAGGTGGCCGGTGAGGGCGGCCTGGATCGCCATCTCCGCGGTTTCCAGGTCGCGGATCTCGCCGATCATGATGATGTCCGGGTCCTGGCGCATCAGCGCGCGCACGCCGCTGGCGAAGGTCAGCTCGATGTTGTGCTGGACCTGCATCTGGTTGAACGCCGGCTCGACCATCTCGATCGGGTCCTCGATGGTGCAGAGGTTGACCTCCGGCGTCGCCAGTTTCTTCAGGGTGGTGTACAGGGTGGTGGTCTTGCCCGAACCGGTGGGGCCGGTGACCAGGATAATGCCGTTGGGCTGGCGGGTCATTTCCTGCCAGCGCCGCAGGTCATCGCTGGAGAACCCCAGCTGGTCGAAGTCCTTGAGCAGCACCTCGGGGTCGAAGATGCGCATGACCATTTTCTCGCCGAAAGCCGTAGGCAGGGTCGACAGGCGCAACTCCACTTCGCCGCCTTCCGGGGTCTTGGTCTTGACCCGGCCGTCCTGGGGTTTGCGTTTTTCCGCGACGTTCATCCGGCCCAGGCTCTTCAGGCGGCTGACCACGGCCATGGTGACCTGGGGCGGGAACTGATAGACGTTGTGCAGCACCCCGTCGATGCGAAAGCGCACGGTGCCTTGCTCGCGGCGCGGCTCGATGTGGATATCGCTGGCCCGCTGCTGGAACGCGTACTGGAACAGCCAGTCGACGATATTGACGATGTGCGCGTCGTTGGCGTCGGGCTCCTGATCGCTGGCGCCGAGGTTGAGCAGTTGTTCGAAGTTGCCCGGGGCGTTGCTTTTCTGGTCGGCGCTGGCCCCGGTGACCGACTTGGCCAGGCGGAAGAATTCCACGGTCAGGCGCTGGATTTCCACCGGGTTGGCCACCACCCGCTTGATCGGCAGTTTCAGCACATGGGTCAGGTCGGCTTCCCAGGCGCTGACGTAAGGCTGGGCGCTGGCCACCGTGACGGCTTCGGCGTCGATCGACACCGCGAGGATCTTGTGGCGTTGGGCGAAGGCGTAGGACATCAGCGGGGTGACGGCGGCGACGTCGATTTTCAGTGGGTCGATGCGCAGGTACGCCTGGCCGGCCTGTTGCGCCAGCCACAGGGTCAGGCTTTCCAGGTCCAGGCGTTTGCCGGGCCGGCGGAGGTCGTCCAGGTGCTGGCTGGCGAGAAACTCCAGCGGGTGCAGCTGACTGTTGGCGGCGTTGCGGCGGGTGGTCAGGGCGTGTTCGGCCGAGTCCTGGCTGATGAAACCCTGGGCGACCAGGTCGCGCAGCAGATCGTTGAGATCCAGCCAGCGGTCCTGGGTAACGAGAGGAACGGACATGCGGGCTCCTTGTGAACAATCCGGCAGCGGGCGGGTTAGATGCGCCTCTGACCACGCAATGCCAAGAATAGTCCCGGGATGGCGACCGTCAGTCGCCCAAGCATTGCAGGGTTTTGCCAGGCGTCCTCAGCCGGCGGCCTGCAGTGGCTCGCGCTCGGCGAGTTGCAGTTGTACCGAGCACACGCTGACCAGGTTGCGCAGTTTTTCCGCGATGACTTGCGCACGGTGCCAGCTCAGGCCGTCGAGCAGCACTTCCATCAGCAGCGAACCGTCCTGCTGTTGCACCTGGACCTGTTGCGGCAGCAGGGACTGCAGGGCGAAATGATTGAGCACCCGGCACAGCACATCGGCTTCGGCATCGGTGACCAGTTGGTAATGCACCCGGCAATGGGTGTTGGCGACATTCCACACATCGGCGCGGGAACTGACGGCTTCGAGAGGGGGCATGGGATTCTCCGGATCAATGGAGAAATTTTTACATTCGGTTGCAGGTATTTCTTATCTAAGATGGGGGTATTTTCGAAGTTGTCGAATCATGTGATTCGTATTTTTTGGTTATTGGGGAATATCTATGCATAGCGAACTGGACGCCTACGACCGCCGCATCCTGGCCCTGCTGCAAGAGGACGCTTCGCTGTCCAGCGCGCAGATCGCCGAGCAGGTGGGGTTGTCCCAGTCACCTTGCTGGCGGCGGATCCAGCGGCTCAAGGAAGAGGGGGTGATCCGTGGCCAGGTGACCTTGCTCGACCGCAAGAAGATCGGCCTCAACACGCAGATCTTCGCCGAGGTCAAACTCAACGCCCACGGCCGTTCCAACTTCACCGAGTTCACCGAGGCGATCCGCGGTTTTCCGGAGGTGCTGGAGTGTTATGTGCTGATGGGCGCGGTGGATTTCCTGCTGCGCATCGTCACGGCGGACATCGAGGCATACGAGCGTTTCTTCTTCGAGAAACTGTCGATGGTGCCGGGGATTCAGGAAGTGAATTCGATCGTGGCGCTGTCGGAGATCAAGTCCACGACGAGTTTGCCTGTTCTGCGTTGATGCGGCTGCGGCCATTGCGAGCAAGCTCGCTCCTACACAGAGCGCTTTCCTGTAGGAGCGAGCTCGCTCGCGATGAAGCTCTTACATGCGCAGCAAGGTCTTCCACGCGCGGTTCTGGAACACCGTGATCGCCTGTTGCTTGCGGGCATCCAGGGCTTCGTCGGTGATCGGCTCGTTGGCCAGTTGCGCCAGCTTGTTCAACTCGCCGTACAGACGGTCCAGCTCCGGGATCTCCAGCACGTGACGCGCGTGATGCAGCCAGGACTGGATGCGTTCGATGCGCGGCAACTGCTCGGCCAGGTCTTCCGGCTGTTGCTGGTAGCGGGGCAGTTGCAGGGCGCTGGCTTCGTCGGCCAGCAGGCGCGGCAACCAGCTGCCCAGTTGCGCCGCACCCTGGCGGTTGCCACGGGTATTGCGCTCGGCGGTCCAGCTACGGGCCAGCAACCAGCGCGAGGTGTTCAGCGAGAACAAGCCCCAGCGCACATCCTGCAGCTCTTCGATGAACTGCTCGGGTGCGGCCTTGCGCACGTCTTCGTCGTCCAGGCCGGCTTGCACCAGCGGGCGCCAGTCTTCCAGCAGGCCGTCCAGCGACGCGCGCAACTCGGCGGTCGCCTGGCGCGGCGCGGCCTGGCCCAGGCTGCTGACCAGGGCGCGCAGTTCCGCCAGGTTCTCGACCCAGTCCTGCAGCAAACGCCAGTGACCGTTGAAGCGATATTGCTCGGCCAGGCGCTGGCTGCTGCCCAGCAGGTGCCAGGTCAGTGCCGCGAAGGCGTCGTCCAGCGACGTTTCCGCGCTCAGTTCCGGGGCGGGCAGGCTCAGGGAGTAGCTGTTGGCGTCGAACAGGCGGTAGCCGCGCTCGGCCTTGCTGATGTCGCAGGGCATCAGCGGCAGGCTGGCGGCCAGTTCGGCGGCCAGGTCCAGCAGGGCGGCCGGTTCGCCTTCGCGCAGTTCCAGTTCCAGCTCGCAGATCTCTTCCTTCTGCTTGCCGGCGATCACGTGGCCCAGGTCCAGGGCGGCTTCGATCACCACCTTGGCCTTGCCGCGGCCCCAGGCGATTTCCGCACGTTCGCGGACGAAGTCGGTGGTGAAGATCGGCTTGAGGGTTTTCTTGTCCAGCCCGGCCAGTTGCTCGGGCCAGCATTCGCCGTCGAGTTTCTTCAGGTCGAGCTTGGCTTTGGCCAGGTGCCAGTCGTACTCGTTGCGTTCCGACAGGCCGGCGACGCTCTGGCCGCGGGTCTTGAGGGTCTGGATCACTTCTTCGCCGTCGCGGCGCAGGCGCAGGGCGACCTTGGCGCGGGCCAGGTCGCGCTCGGGCGTGTCGAAGTACTGGTTCATCAGTTCGCGGTGTTCCCAGCCACTTTTGTTGCGTTTTTTCAGGAGCGGGTGCTCACGCAGGGCGGCGAGGGTTTCGCGGCTGACGCGGAGTTTGATTTCGGTTTCTTTCTGCATGGCCGGAAAATCCAGGATCGGGAGCGCAGCCGGGGGAATGTGTGGCTGCCAAGGTCGTGCAGTGTACAGGACTCGCCGCGTCGAGGTGCCGTGGCGGTTTATTCCTGCCGCAGGATGGCTCTATGATGGACTTCATCTTTGAACCCGGGAGCCAGCGCATGCCATTGCCGTCCATGAAAGAGCAGTTCGCTGCGCTGATTGCCACACCTTCGGTCAGCTGTACCCAGCCGGCGCTGGATCAGTCCAATCGTGCGGTCATCGATCTGCTGGCGAGCTGGCTCGGCGACCTGGGTTTTGCCTGCGACATCCAGCAGGTCAGCCCCGGCAAGTTCAATCTGCTCGCCAGCTTCGGCAGCGGCCCCGGCGGCCTGGTGCTGGCCGGGCACAGTGACACCGTGCCCTACGACGGCGCGCTGTGGCAGACCGACCCGCTGAAGCTCACCGAGGTCGACGGGCGCTGGGTCGGCCTGGGCAGCTGCGACATGAAAGGTTTTTTTGCCCTGGTCATCGAGGCGGTCCGGCCGCTGCTGGAGCAGCCCTTCAAACAACCTTTGCTGATCCTCGCCACCTGCGACGAGGAAAGCTCCATGGCCGGCGCCCGGGCCCTGGCCGAAGCCGGCCGGCCGTTGGGGCGCGCTGCGGTGATCGGCGAGCCGACCGGGTTGCGGCCGATCCGCATGCACAAAGGCGTGATGATGGAGCGCATCGATATTCTCGGGCGCAGCGGCCATTCCTCCGACCCGAGCCTGGGGCACAGCGCCCTGGAAGCCATGCACGATGCCATCGGCGAGCTGCGCGGCTTGCGCCTGGCGTGGCAGCGCGAATTTCGCAACCCGCAGTTCAGTGTGCCGCAGCCGACCCTGAATCTTGGGTGTATCCACGGTGGCGACAACCCGAACCGCATCTGCGGCCAATGCTCGCTGGAATTCGACCTGCGGCCGTTGCCAGGCATGGACCCGCAGGCGCTGCGGGCGGCCATCCGGCAGAAGCTGGAGCCCGTGGCCGAGCGGCACCAGGTGAAGATCGACTATGCGCCGCTGTTCCCCGAAGCACCGGCCTTCGAGCAAGCCGAAGACTGCGAACTGGTGCGGGTGGCCGAGCGCCTGACCGGGCATCGCGCCGAAGCAGTGGCGTTCGGCACCGAAGCGCCTTATCTTCAGCGCCTTGGCTGCGAAACAGTGGTGCTGGGCCCGGGCGACATCGCCTGTGCTCACCAGCCGGGGGAATACCTCGAAATGTCACGCTTGCAGCCTACCGTGCATCTACTACGTGAACTGATTAACCATTACTGCCTGACGCCGGCCTGATTTCTACTAAATCACCGACGGCCAAGCCCGTACCTCAAGGAGAGCGAGCGTGTCGCCAAGCCTGTTCCGACGATAACCACCAGCCCGCTGTGCGTTTTCCCGTTTCGTCCTTTTATAGGCTGCTTCTTATTTACAGGCTCAGGTTATGCCCGATTACGTCAATTGGCTTCGTCACGCTTCTCCTTATATCAATGCCCACCGCGACTGCACCTTCGTGGTCATGCTGCCCGGCGACGGCGTAGAACATCCGAACTTCGGCAACATCGTCCATGACCTGGTGCTGCTGCACAGCATGGGCGTGCGCCTGGTGCTGGTGCATGGCTCGCGTCCACAGATCGAAGCCCGCCTGGCCGCGCGCGGCCTGACCCCGCATTACCACCACGGCATGCGCATCACCGATGCGGCGACCCTGGAATGCGTGATCGACGCCGTCGGCCAGTTGCGCATCGCCATCGAAGCACGGCTGTCCATGGACATGGCGTCCTCGCCCATGCAGGGCTCGCGGCTGCGGGTCGCCAGCGGCAACCTGGTGACCGCCCGGCCGATCGGCGTGCTCGAAGGCATCGACTATCACCACACCGGTGAAGTGCGCCGGGTCGACCGCAAGGGCATCAACCGTCTGCTGGACGAGCGCTCGATTGTCCTGCTGTCGCCCTTGGGCTATTCGCCGACCGGGGAAATCTTCAACCTCGCCTGCGAAGACGTCGCCACCCGCGCGGCCATCGACCTGGCTGCCGACAAGCTGCTGCTGTTCGGCGCCGAGCGTGGCCTGCTGGATGAAAGCGGCAATCTGGTGCGCGAGTTGCGTCCGCAACAGGTGCCGGCGCACTTGCAGCGCCTGGGCAGCAACTATCAGGCGGAGCTGCTGGATGCCGCGGCCGAGGCTTGCCGGGGGGGCGTAGGGCGTAGCCATATCGTCAGTTACGCCGAAGACGGCGCGCTGCTGACCGAACTGTTCACCCGTGACGGTGGCGGTACGCTGGTGGCCCAGGAGCAATTCGAACGGGTCCGCGAGGCGGCCATCGAGGACGTCGGCGGTCTGCTGGATCTGATCAGTCCGCTGGAAGAGCAGGGCATTCTGGTGCGGCGTTCCCGCGAGGTGCTCGAGCGTGAGATCGAGCAGTTCAGCGTAGTCGAGCGCGAGGGGATGATCATCGCCTGTGCCGCGCTCTACCAGATCGCCGACTCCGACGCCGGGGAGTTGGCCTGCCTGGCGGTGAACCCGGAATACCGCCACGGCGGCCGCGGCGACGAACTGTTGGAAAGGATCGAAACCCGGGCCCGGGCCCAGGGCCTGAAAACCCTGTTTGTCCTCACCACCCGTACCGCTCACTGGTTCCGTGAGCGCGGTTTTGCCCCTAGCAGCGTCGAGCGCCTGCCGTCCGCGCGGGCCTCGCTGTACAACTACCAGCGCAACTCGAAAATCTTCGAAAAAGCCCTCTGAGCTTCATCCCGTTCGGCAACCCGCTCTTGACAGGAGCGGGTTTTTCGCTTTCGCTGCCGAGCTTGATTTATGTTTCAGAAAAATAAATGCGTGCGATACAAAAACTGTAACAAATTGACGGGACTATCGGCGCCTAGCCATTATTGCGTCGCCTTTTCGATACTGGTTGACGTATCTGGCTTATGTTTTAACTGATCGATCTAAAGATCAGTGGGGAAATACCATTCAGGAATTAAATGGGGTGCCGATACCTTGTGCCACGGCTCGAATGAGCATGCCTGTATATATTCCTGAATGGTATGAAAAAGGATGAAATAATTCTTTTTGGGATTATGAGAAGTTCATTACCCTGCAAGAACCCAATCACCGCGATTAGACCTTGGTCGTAGACACAGTTGGTTACGATTGACTTATGGGTCACGGTCTGGCGCTAATCGCCCACCGATGGACCCGGGGCAGCAGACCCTGGGCCTGAGTACACAAGAATTAGAAACGAGAGGAGCGAAACATGAACAAGTCCACCTTGGCCCTGGCTGTGGCCGTTGGGGTTCTGGCGCAGCAGGCAGGCGCCGCCGGTTTCATCGAAGACAGCAAGGCCACTCTGGGTCTGCGTAACTTCTATATCAATACCGATAACCGCGATGCCGACACCAAGGCGTCCGGCGCACAGAAAAAGTGGGAAGAGTGGGGCCAGGGCTTCCAGCTCAACTTCACTTCCGGCTACACCGAAGGCACCGTCGGTTTCGGTCTCGACGCCATCGGCCTGTTGGGCATCAAGCTGGATTCGGGCGGCGGCACCAACGGCGCCTCTGCTACCTCTTATGGCGGCACCGTCTTCCCGAGCGAGTCCAACGGCAAAGCGGTCGATAACTACTCCAGCCTGGGCCTGACCGCCAAAGCCAAGATCTCCCAGACCGAACTGAAGCTCGGCACCCTGCAGCCAAAACTGCCAGTCATCGTGACCAACGATGGTCGTATGCTGCCGCAAACCTTCCAGGGCGGTCAGATCACCTCGAACGACATCAAGGACCTGACACTGGTGGGTGGTCAGATCGAGCATGCCAAGGGGCGTAACTCCAGCAACAACGAAGAGCTGTCGATTGCGGGCGCCAACGCTCACACCGCTGCTGGTCGTGACAGCAACAAGTTCATCTACGGTGGTGGTGACTACAAGATCACTAAAGATCTGACCGCCCAGTACTACTACGGCAACCTGAAAGACTTCTACAAGCAGCACTTCGTTGGCCTGCTGCACAACTGGGCTATCGGCCCGGGTGTATTGAAGTCTGACCTGCGCTACTTCAACAGCCGTGACGACGGTGCCAACGGCCACGATCCGGCCTACTACACCACCGGTGACTACGGTACCGGCATCACCAAGGGCAAGGTTGATAACAACCTGATCAGCGGCCTGTTCCTGTACTCGGTTGCCGGCCATACCTTCGGTGGTGGCTATCAGGTGAGTAACGGTGACAGCGATTTCCCTTGGCTGAACCAGGGTGACGGTTCGTCGGCTTACCTGACGACTGACATGCAGATCGCCAAGTTCGCCCGTGCTGGTGAACGTACCTGGCAAGCTCGCTACTCCTACGATTTCGCCAAGGTAGGTCTGCCTGGCCTGACTGCCGGTGTGATCTATCTGCGTGGCGACAACATCGATACGACTGGCAAAGAGGGTTCCGTTACCCCTCAGCGTTCCGTTTCGGCTACCAACGCCAGCGAGTGGGAACGCGACCTGACCGTGGCCTACGTGATTCCGGAAGGTCCGCTGAAGAACCTGGGCCTGACCTGGAAAAACGCCATGTGGCGTAACGACATTCCGGGCCAGCGCTCGCAGGACGAAAACCGCCTGATCGTCAGCTACTCGATCCCGCTGTTGTAATCCGACGTTGAAACCTCGCCCGGCGCAATGCCGGGCGAGGTGTTGTCATCCAGGTCGGACCCACCCCCGCAGGTCCTCCCTGAAACCCCTCTTTACAGCTACTCAAGGCCTTCTCGAACCTTGTCGAGGATGGTGTGCCCTGGGTGTGCGCGAATCCAGTGAAGAGATTTTTAATATTCACTTATCGTCTAAATAAATCGATATTTATTCTTTTTAAATATTCCCAGGCGCAGGCACAGTGGGGCTCATAACGCACTCACAGGAGCAGCAACATGAGCCTCAGACTTGGCGACATCGCCCCCGACTTCGAACAGGATTCCAGTGCTGGCAAGATTCGTTTCCACGAGTGGCTCGGCGACAGTTGGGGCGTGCTGTTTTCCCACCCGGCGGACTTCACCCCGGTGTGCACCACCGAGCTGGGGTTCACCGCCAAGCTCAAGGACCAGTTCGCCGAGCGCGGCGTGAAGGCCATTGCCCTGTCGGTGGACCCGGTGGACTCGCACCACAAGTGGATCGAGGACATCAACGAAACCCAGAACACCCTCGTCAACTTCCCGATCCTGGCCGACGCCGACCGCAAGGTCTCCGACCTGTACGACCTGATCCACCCGAATGCCAACGACACCCTGACCGTGCGTTCGCTGTTCGTCATCGACCCGAACAAGAAGGTGCGCCTGACCATCACCTACCCGGCCAGTACCGGGCGCAACTTCCACGAGATCCTGCGGGTGATCGACTCGCTGCAGCTCACCGACAACTACAAGGTGGCCACCCCGGCCAACTGGCAGGACGGTGACGAAGTGGTGATCGTGCCGTCGCTCAAGGACGAAGAGGAAATCAAGAAACGCTTCCCCAAGGGTTATCGCGCGGTCAAACCCTACCTGCGCCTGACGCCACAACCGAATCGCTGACACCAAGGGCCTGCAGGCGCGAACCGGCATTGCCGCCGCTTGCGGGTCATGTACCGCTTCCACAAAGCAGGGGTTTTAAGGCCGTTTCGACGGCCTGTTTTTTGCCTGGAGAATGGCTTTTCTTATATTCATTTAAAGAATAAACAAATGAATAAATAAGATTTATGGATATATGAATAGGCTGTTAAGGTCTGCTCAGCTCAGCGAGATCGCAAACCGCGAATCGCCCATTACCGCTAAAGGAAACCTCTGCATGCTGGTCGTCTCACTCGGTGGCAGTCCCAGCCAACGCTCCCGCTCCGGGGTGCTGCTGGAACACGCCAAACGCTGGTTGCAGCAACAAGGTGTGGAAGTGGTCGACTATCAGGTCCGGGATTTCCCGGCCGAGGATCTGCTCCACGCGCGCTTCGACAGCCCGATGGTGATCGACCTGTTGCAACAGATCGAACAGGCCGACGGCTTGCTGATCGCCACGCCGGTCTACAAGGCATCGTTTTCCGGCGCGCTGAAAACCGTGCTCGACCTGCTGCCGGAACGCGCCCTGAACCACAAGGTGGTGCTGCCGATGGCCACGGGCGGCAGCATCGCCCACATGCTGGCGGTGGACTACGCGCTCAAGCCGGTGCTGTCGGCCCTCAAGGCCCAGGAGATGCTCCAGGGCATCTTCGCCGAGGACAGCCAGATCGCCTATGGCGAAGGCAGTGCCCAGGCGCAGCTGGCGCCGGCACTGGCACAGCGTCTGCGCGAAGCCCTGGAACAGTTCCACGGCGCCATGGCGCGGCGTCCCAAGCCGCTGGACCCGAATCTGTTGAATGACCGTTTGTTGAGTGCTCGCTGGAGCATTTGAGCCCCACCCGGAATTT
This sequence comes from Pseudomonas sp. SK3(2021), assembly GCF_016772375.1. Lineage (NCBI taxonomy): Bacteria > Pseudomonadati > Pseudomonadota > Gammaproteobacteria > Pseudomonadales > Pseudomonadaceae > Pseudomonas > Pseudomonas sp. SK3(2021). The sequence goes on along the minus strand of NZ_CP061943.1, from coordinate 6,392,954 downwards.
GCATCACTCGCCTTACTTAGCCGCCAACGGCCTAGCAGGTGCAGCCAAAACCCAACCGCAAAAAGGAGAGCGCCATGCGCCCTGTGATTTTGCGTCGTGGTCTGGTCGCTCTGTTTGCTGCGGCTGTGTCCTTCGGCGCCATCGTTCAAGCCCAAGCGGCCGAGACCCTGCGTATCGGCTATCAGAAGTACGGCACCCTGGTGCTGCTCAAGGCCAAGGGCTCGCTGGAGAAGCGCCTGGCGGAGCAGGGCGTGCAGGTGCAATGGACCGAGTTCCCCGGTGGCCCGCAACTGCTGGAAGGGCTGAACGTCGGCTCCATCGACTTCGGTGTCACCGGCGAGACCCCGCCGGTATTTGCCCAGGCCGCCGGCGCCGACCTGTTGTACGTGGCCTACGAGCCACCGGCGCCGACCAGCGAAGCGATCCTGGTGCCCAAGGACTCGCCGATCAAATCGGTAGCCGAGCTCAAGGGCAAGAAGGTGGTTCTCAACAAGGGTTCCAACGTGCACTACCTGCTGGTCCGCGCCCTCGAAGACGCCGGCCTCAAGTACAGCGACATCCAGACCGTATTCCTGCCGCCCGCCGATGCCCGCGCCGCCTTCGAGCGTGGCAGCGTCGATGCCTGGGTGATCTGGGACCCCTATCAGGCGGCGGCCGAGAAGCAGCTGCAAGCCCGCACCCTGCGTGACGGCAGCGGCATCGTCGACAACCACCAGTTCTACCTGGCGACCAAACCCTACGCGCAACAACACCCCGAGGTGATCAAGGCCCTGGTGGAGCAAGTGCGCGCGGTGGGCGAATGGTCCAAGGCCAACCCGGACGAGGTGACCCAGCAGGTGGCGCCACTGCTCGGCCTGCCGGCGGACATCACCCTGACCTCGGTGAAACGCCAGGGGTATGGCGCGAACTTCCTGACCCCGGACGTGGTGGCGGCCCAGCAGAAAATCGCCGACAGCTTCCACCTGCTCAAGCTGATTCCCAAGCCCCTGAACATCAAAGACGTGATCTGGACGCCTCCAGCCGCCGTTGCCAAAGCGCCGTAACTCGATCCCCTTAGGAGACAACTCCATGAGCCTCAATATTTTCTGGTTCCTGCCTACCCACGGCGACGGTCATTACCTTGGCACCGCCGAAGGCGCTCGCGCCGTCGACCACGGTTACCTGCAGCAGATCGCCCAGGCGGCCGACCGCCTCGGTTTCGGCGGCGTGCTGATCCCCACCGGGCGTTCCTGCGAGGATTCCTGGCTGGTGGCGGCCTCGCTGATCCCGGTGACCCAGCGCCTGAAATTCCTGGTCGCCCTGCGCCCCGGGATCATTTCCCCGACGGTGGCGGCACGCCAGGCGGCAACCCTGGATCGCCTGTCCGGCGGCCGGGCGCTGTTCAACCTGGTGACCGGTGGCGATCCGGACGAACTGGCCGGCGACGGCCTGTTCCTCAGCCATGAAGAGCGCTACCAGGCTTCGGTGGAATTCACCCGTATCTGGCGTCGGGTGCTGGAAGGCGAAACCGTCGACTACGACGGCCAGCACATCAGCGTGAAGGGCGCCAAGCTGCTCTATCCGCCGCTCCAGCAACCGCGTCCGCCGTTGTACTTCGGCGGCTCCTCGGAAGCCGCGCAGGACCTGGCCGCCGAGCAGGTGGAGATGGTCCTGACCTGGGGCGAACCGCCGGCCGCGGTGGCCGAGAAAATCGAGCAGGTCCGCGCCAAGGCCGCCAAGCAGGGGCGCAGTGTGCGCTTCGGCATTCGCCTGCACGTGATCGTGCGTGAAACCAACGCCGAAGCCTGGCAAGCGGCCGAACGCCTGATCTCCCATCTGGACGACGACACCATCGCCCGGGCCCAGGCTTCCCTGGCGCGCTTCGACTCGGTCGGCCAGCAGCGCATGGCGGCCCTGCACGGCGGGCGCCGCGACAAACTGGAAGTCAGCCCCAATCTCTGGGCCGGTGTCGGCCTGGTACGGGGTGGCGCGGGCACCGCGCTGGTCGGCGATGGCCCGACCGTGGCGGCGCGGATGAAGGAGTACGCGGACCTGGGTATCGACACCTTTATCTTCTCCGGTTATCCCCACCTGGAAGAGTCGTACCGGGTGGCCGAGCTGCTGTTCCCGCACCTGGATATCGAGCGTCCCGAGCTGCCCAAGGGCGCCGGGTACGTCAGCCCGTTCGGCGAAATGGTCGCCAACGACATCATTCCCAAAGCTGCGTCCCAGAGCTGAGGCGTGGCCATGAACAGACAATCCTTGTGCCATCGCCTGGCACCCTGGGCCCTGCCGCTGCTGTTGCTGGCGGTGTGGCAGTTGGCGGTCTCGGCCGGCTGGCTGTCGACGCGAATCCTGCCGGCACCCAGCGCGGTGATCGAAGCCGGGGTCGGCCTGGTGCGCAGCGGCGAAATCTGGACCCACCTGGCGATCAGCGGCTGGCGCGCGGCGATCGGCTTCCTGATCGGCGGCAGCATCGGCCTGGCCCTGGGCTTCATCACCGGCCTGTCGAAGTGGGGCGAACGCCTGCTCGACAGCTCGGTGCAGATGATCCGCAACGTGCCGCACCTGGCGCTGATTCCCCTGGTGATCCTGTGGTTCGGCATCGACGAGTCGGCGAAGATTTTCCTGGTGGCCCTGGGCACCCTGTTCCCGATCTACCTGAACACCTACCACGGCATCCGCAACGTCGACCCGGCGCTGGTGGAAATGGCGCGCAGCTATGGCCTGGCAGGCTTCGCCCTGTTCCGCCAGGTGATCCTGCCCGGCGCCTTGCCTTCGATCCTGGTGGGCGTGCGCTTTGCCCTGGGCTTCATGTGGCTGACGCTGATCGTCGCGGAAACCATCTCCGCCAGCTCCGGCATCGGTTATCTGGCGATGAACGCCCGGGAATTCCTGCAGACCGATGTGGTGGTGCTGGCCATCGTCATGTACGCCGTGCTCGGCAAACTGGCGGACCTCGCCGCGCGCGGCCTGGAACGTGCCTGGCTGCGTTGGCATCCGGCCTATCAAGTGGCCAAGGGCGGTGCGCAATGACGGCTCAACAACCTCCACGCCTGCTGCGCGGCATTCCGCTGGTGGTGCGCAAGCTGCAAAAGACCTTCGGTTCGCGCACGGTGCTGCGCGAGATCGACCTGCATATTCCGGCCGGGCAATTCGTCGCGGTGGTCGGCCGTAGCGGCTGCGGCAAGAGCACCTTGCTGCGCTTGCTGGCCGGCCTCGACAAACCCACTGGCGGCGAACTGCTGGCCGGGGCCGCGCCGCTGAGCCAGGCCATCGAGGACACCCGCTTGATGTTCCAGGAGGCGCGCCTGCTGCCCTGGAAGACAGTCATCGACAACGTCGGCCTGGGCCTCAAGGGCGACTGGCGCCCCCAGGCCCTGGAAGCCCTGGAGGCGGTGGGCCTGGCCGATCGCGCCAATGAGTGGCCGGCCGCCTTGTCCGGCGGCCAGAAGCAGCGCGTGGCCCTGGCCCGGGCACTGATTCACCAGCCGCGCCTGTTGCTGCTGGACGAGCCCCTGGGCGCGCTGGATGCCCTGACCCGGATCGAGATGCAGCAACTGATCGAGCGCCTGTGGCAGCAGCATGGCTTCACCGTCCTGCTGGTGACCCACGATGTCAGCGAAGCGGTGGCGGTGGCCGACCGGGTGATCCTGATCGAAGAAGGCGAGGTCGGTCTCGATCTGCTGGTGGAGCTGCCGCGCCCACGGGTGCGTGGCTCCCATCGACTGGCGGCGCTGGAAGCCGAAGTACTCAACCGCGTGTTATCGCTGCCCGGCTCGCCACCCGAGCCGGAACCCGTTTCACCCTTGCCCACGCAATTGCGCTGGGCCCAGTAAACAACCTCACACCCTCTACCACGACAGGAATCAACATCATGACTATCAAGGCCATCAACGTTCGCAACCAGTTCAAAGGCACCATCAAGGACATCGTCGAAGGCGATGTGCTCTCGGAAATCGACGTGCAGACCGCCTCCGGCATCGTCACGTCGGTGATTACCACCCGTTCGGTGCGGGAGCTGGAACTGGCGATCGGCAGCGAAGTGATCGCGTTCGTGAAATCCACCGAGGTGTCGATCGCCAAGTTGTGATCGGTGCGCGACAACCGGCCCCGGATGGTGTGAGCCTTTCGGGGCTTTTTTGTGGGGCAGGGCTTGAGCGGTGTTGAGAGGTCAAGGCCGCCATCGCGAGCAAGCTTGCTCCAAGGATGGCGCTAACCTTTGTAGGAGCGAGCTGGCTCGCGATAGGGCGTCAGCCCGTCCGCGGTATCTCGCGCTTGGGCAGGTAGGGCGGCAGGTACAGCCCCAGGTAGGCATCGAACACCCGCATGCCTTCCTCGGCCATGCGCTCGGTGATCTGTCCATGCTGCTGGACCGAGCGCGCGTAGACACGGTCGCCCAGTTCCATGGCCAGGGCGAACACATCGACGTCCGCCGGCAGCGCCGGCAGCTGGAAGTGCTGGTCGAACAGCTTATGCATCAGGTCGCCCAGTTCGATGTCGTGCTGGCGGTCGGCCTGGGTGACCTCGGTGAGACCGTGCTGGGCCAGGATCAGCTGGCGGGCCGCGGCGTCGGCACTGTAGATGGCGAGCATGCGCTGTTCGACCAGCCGCGACAGGTCGTGCCAACTGCTCAGGGCCGCATGATCGATGGGCTCTTGCAGGCAGGCGCGGAATGCGGCGTGGATGTCGGCGGTCAGGGCTTCGAGCAGGGCGGGGACACTGGCGAAGAAGTGATAGACCGAGGAGGGCGGAATCTGTGCGCGCTCGGCCACGCTGTAGATCGACAGGCTGGCCACACCCTCGGCGGCAAGCAGGGTGCGGGCGGCATCGAGTATCGAGTCGATCCGGGCCTGGCTGCGTGCGCGGGGTTTGCGGGGGGTGGCTACGCGTGTCATGGGAGTCTCCTGCGGGGCAGCGGGCATTGTACGAGGCTTGCCCGCGATCCGCCGCAAGGCGGCCATAAAAAAACGCCACGGGCCTTTGCGGCCTGTGGCGTCGTTTTTTGCTACAGCCGCTTACACGGTGTGCAGGTACCAGTTGTATTCGAGGTCGGAGATCGAGTGTTCGAACTCCTCCAGCTCGCTTTCTTTACAGGCCACGAAGATATCGATGTATTTCGGGTCGATGTACTTGGCCATGACTTCGCTGTCGTCCAGCTCGCGCAGTGCGTCGCGCAGGTTGTTCGGCAGGCTCTGCTCGTTCTGCTCGTAGCTGTTGCCTTCGGTCGGCGCCGGCGGCTCGATCTTGTTGACCAGACCGTGGTGCACGCCTGCCAGGACCGAAGCCATCAGCAGGTACGGGTTGGCGTCGGCGCCGGCCACACGGTGTTCCAGGCGGACCGCGTCGGCGGAGCCGGTCGGTACGCGCAAGGCGACGGTGCGGTTGTCCAGGCCCCAGCTCGGCGAGTTCGGCACGTAGAACTGCGCGCCGAAACGACGGTAGGAGTTGACGTTCGGGCAGAGGAAAGCCATCTGCGCCGGTAGGGTCTCGAGCACACCGCCGATCGCGTGACGCAGTGCGGCGTTCTGCTCGGGATCCTCGCTGGCAAAAATATTCTTGCCGTCCTTGTCCAGGACCGAAATGTGGACGTGCAGACCATTACCCGCCTGGCCTGGGTAAGGCTTGGCCATGAAGGTGGTGTCCATCTCATGGTCGTAGGCGATGTTCTTGATCAGACGTTTGAGCAGTACCGCATAGTCGCAGGCCTTGATCGGGTCGGCGACGTGGTGCAGGTTCACTTCGAACTGCGCCGGAGCACTTTCCTTGACGATGGCGTCGGCCGGGATGCCTTGTTCTTTCGCGCCTTCGAGAATGTCCTGCAGGCAGTCGACGTATTCGTCGAGGTCGTCGATCAGGTAGACCTGGGTCGAATGCGGGCGCTTGCCGGAGATCGGCGAGCGTGGCGGTTGTGGCCGGCCATTCACGTTTTCCTGGTCGATCAGGTAGAACTCCAGTTCAAACGCGGCGCAGATGGTCAGGCCCAGCTCGTCGAACTTGGCCACGACTTGACGCAGCACTTCGCGCGGGTCGGCGAAGAAAGGGTCGCCTTCGAGTTCGTGCATGGTCATCAGCAGTTGCGCGGTAGGGCGCTTCTGCCAGGGTTCATTGCACAGGGTATCGGGAATTGGATAGCAGATTCGATCGGCGTCGCCGATGTCCAGGCCCAGGCCGGTGCTTTCCACCGTCGAGCCGTTGATATCCAGGGCAAATAAAGAGGCCGGCAGGTTGATGCCTTTCTCGTAAACCTTGTGGAGGCTGGTGCGTTCGATGCGCTTGCCGCGCACCACACCATTCATATCCGCAATCAGAAGGTCAACGTACAGAACCTCAGGATGTTCCTTAAGGAACGCGTTCGCTTCGTTAAGCTGAACGGCACGCGGGGGTACCGACATGATGCAACACCTTTGTTGTTAAAAATATCAATCATTGATCTTTTCAGGTTTCAGTCAACCCGAACGGCATGCCGAAGTCAAGCGAGGCCTTTTTTGCCCTAAAAAAGCGCTTGCGGGGCATTTTTGGGGCGCTTTTCTGGCTTCGAAGGGCTTGGCTGCCGCGGCCTTGAGCGGGCCGTGTTGTATTTTTTACGGGGGTGTTGTGTAAAAAAATGAACAAGGCTAAGCTCGATTTAAACCCATAACAGCAATAATACCGGGGTGTTTCATGTCTCGCCTGCCGTTAATCGGCGTCACCGCCTGCTCCAGGCAGATCGGTCTGCATGCTTATCACATCAGTGGCGACAAGTACGTCCGCGCAGTGGCTGTAGCAGCCAAGGGCGTGCCCATGATCCTCCCGTCCCTGGCCGATATTCTGAGCCCGTCCGATATTCTGGACGGTCTGGATGGCATCCTCTTTACCGGTTCACCCTCCAATATCGAGCCTTTTCACTATAGAGGTCCCGCCAGCGCGCCGGGAACCGCACATGATCCTGCCCGTGATGCCAGCACCCTGCCGCTGATCCGCGCCGCGGTGGCGGCCGGAGTTCCGGTACTGGGGATCTGCCGCGGCTTTCAGGAAATGAACGTGGCCTTCGGCGGCAGCCTGCATCAGCGGGTTCACGAAGCGGGCCCGTTCATGGACCACCGCGAGGACGATAGCCAGCCGGTGGAGGTGCAATACGGTCCGGCCCATGCGCTGCATGTGCAGCCGGGCGGGGTGCTGGCCGGTCTCGGCCTGCCGGCGCAGATTGAAGTCAATTCGATTCATGGCCAAGGCGTTGAACGTCTGGCGCCGGGCCTGAAGATAGAGGCCCTGGCACCCGACGGGTTGATCGAAGCCTTCTCCGTCGAGGGCGCGCCGATCGAGGGAGGCAAGGCTTTTGCTTTGGGGGTGCAATGGCACCCTGAATGGCAGGTAAGCTCTAACCCTCACTACCTCGCCATCTTCCAGGCATTTGGCGATGCCTGTCGCAAGCGGGTAATGCAACGCGACGCCGATGCGTCACAAAAACCTGGCTTATAAGAGCCAGGAAACTCACGCCTAGAGGCATTTATGAGTAACAACCTCGACCAGCTCACCGATTGGTTGAAAGACCACAAGATCACAGAAGTCGAATGCATGATTGGCGACCTGACCGGGATCACCCGGGGCAAGATCTCGCCAACCAACAAGTTCATCGCCGAAAAAGGCATGCGCCTGCCCGAGAGCGTGCTGCTGCAGACGGTGACCGGCGACTATGTCGAAGACGACATCTATTACGAACTGCTGGACCCGGCCGACATCGACATGGTCTGCCGCCCGGACCAGAACGCGGTATTCCTCGTGCCCTGGGCCATCGAACCGACCGCCCAGGTGATCCACGACACCTACGACAAGCAGGGCAACCCGATCGAGCTGTCGCCGCGCAACGTGCTCAAGAAGGTCCTGAAACTCTACGCCGACCACGGCTGGCAGCCAATCGTGGCACCGGAGATGGAGTTCTACCTGACCAAGCGCAGCGACGACCCGGACTACCCGTTGCAGCCACCGGTCGGCCGTTCCGGTCGCCCGGAAACCGGTCGCCAGTCGTTCTCCATCGAAGCGGCCAACGAGTTCGACCCGCTGTTCGAGGACGTCTACGACTGGTGCGAACTGCAGGAGCTGGACCTCGACACGCTGATCCACGAGGACGGCACCGCGCAGATGGAAATCAACTTCCGTCACGGCGACGCCCTGTCCCTGGCCGACCAGATCCTGGTGTTCAAGCGCACCATGCGCGAAGCCGCGCTCAAGCACGACGTGGCCGCCACCTTCATGGCCAAACCGATGACCGGCGAGCCGGGCAGCGCCATGCACCTGCACCAGAGCATCATCGACATCGAGACCGGCAAGAACGTGTTCTCCAATGACGACGGGACCATGAGCCAGCTGTTCCTCAACCATATCGGCGGCTTGCAGAAGTTCATCCCCGAGTTGCTGCCGCTGTTCGCGCCCAACGTCAACTCGTTCCGCCGTTTCCTGCCGGACACCTCGGCGCCGGTGAACGTGGAGTGGGGCGAAGAGAACCGCACCGTGGGCCTGCGTGTGCCGGATGCCGGGCCGCAGAACCGCCGGGTGGAAAACCGCCTGCCGGGCGCCGACGCCAACCCGTACCTGGCCATCGCCGCCAGCCTGCTGTGCGGTTTCATCGGCATGGTCGAAGGCCACAACCCGAGCGCGCCGGTGGTCGGTCGCGGTTACGAGCGCCGCAACCTGCGCCTGCCGTTGACCATCGAGGACGCTCTGGAGCGCATGGAAAACAGCAAGACCATCGAGAAATACCTGGGCAAGAAATTCATCACTGGCTACGTCGCGGTCAAGCGGGCCGAGCATGAAAACTTCAAGCGCGTCATCAGTTCGTGGGAGCGGGAATTCCTGCTCTTCGCCGTCTGATGCGCGGGGCGCCGCCGTCACCGGCGGCGCCCTCACCGGAAAACTAGGAGCGTTCCAATGACCAGCAACAACCCGCAAACCCGTGAGTGGCAAACCCTCAGCAGCGAGCACCACCTGGCACCGTTCAGCGACTTCAAGCAGTTGAAGGAGAAGGGGCCGCGGATCATCACCAATGCCGAGGGCGTTTACCTCTGGGACAGCGAGGGCAACAAGATCCTCGACGGCATGGCCGGGCTGTGGTGCGTGGCCATCGGTTACGGCCGTGAAGAACTGGCCGACGCCGCCAGCAAGCAGATGCGCGAGCTGCCGTACTACAACCTGTTCTTCCAGACCGCCCACCCGCCGGCGCTGGAACTGGCCAAGGCCATCTCCGATGTTGCCCCGCAGGGCATGAATCATGTGTTCTTCACCGGTTCCGGCTCCGAAGGCAATGACACCATGCTGCGCATGGTTCGCCACTACTGGGCGATCAAGGGCCAGCCGAAGAAGAAAACCATCATCAGCCGGGTCAACGGCTATCACGGCTCCACTGTGGCCGGCGCGAGCCTGGGCGGCATGACCTATATGCACGAACAGGGCGACTTGCCGATCCCGGGCATCGTGCATATCCCGCAGCCTTACTGGTTCGGCGAAGGTGGCGACATGACCCCGGACGAGTTCGGGATCTGGGCGGCCAACCAGCTGGAAGAGAAGATTCTCGAAGTCGGCGTCGATAACGTCGGCGCCTTCATTGCCGAACCGATCCAGGGTGCGGGCGGGGTGATCGTGCCGCCGGACAGCTACTGGCCGCGAATCAAGGAGATTCTCGCCAAGTACGACATCCTGTTCGTCGCCGACGAGGTGATCTGTGGTTTCGGGCGTACCGGTGAGTGGTTCGGTAGCGATTTCTACGACCTCAAGCCGGACATGATGACCATCGCCAAGGGCCTGACCTCCGGCTACATCCCCATGGGTGGCCTGGTGGTACGTGACGAAGTGGTGGCGGTGCTCAACGAGGGCGGCGATTTCAACCACGGTTTCACCTATTCCGGGCACCCGGTGGCCGCCGCCGTGGCCCTGGAAAACATCCGCATCATGCGCGACGAAAAAATTATCGAGCGCGTCAAGGCGGAAACGGCACCTTATTTGCAGAAACGTCTGCGGGAACTGAACGATCACCCGCTGGTGGGTGAGGTTCGCGGAGTCGGCCTGTTAGGCGCCATCGAGCTGGTTCAGGACAAGGCCACCCGTGCGCGGTATGTCGGAAAAGGCGTCGGCATGATCTGCCGGCAGTTCTGCTTCGACAACGGCCTGATCATGCGCGCGGTGGGCGACACCATGATCATTGCTCCGCCCCTGGTGATCACCAAGGAGGAGATCGATGAGTTGGTGAGCAAGGCCCGCAAGTGCCTGGACCTGACCTTGAGTGCGTTGCAGGGCTAAGTGCTAGGCTCTGAGCGAAGTATCTCGCGGTACTTCGCCCGGGGCGGCCATAAAGGATGGGGCTTTGGTTGAAAGCCTGCCTTGGAACTTGCCAGACTACCGCCTGTTTTTAGTTGCCTGGCAACCGGTCGCTGAACACAAGGTTAAAAAGAATAATTGGAGCATGACGCATGAAGGCATTAGGTATGAAGAAAGCTGGCAAGACCCTCCTCGCCATGTCCCTGATGGGCGTGATGGCGGCAGCGGCCCAGGCGGACAACAAGGTGTTGCACGTTTACAACTGGTCCGACTACATCGCACCGGACACCATCGCAAACTTCGAGAAAGAGTCCGGGATCAAGGTGGTCTACGACGTTTTCGATAGCAACGAGACCCTGGAAGCCAAACTGCTGGCAGGCAAGTCCGGTTACGACGTGGTCGTGCCGTCGAACAACTTCCTGGCCAAGCAGATCAAGGCCGGTGTCTATCAGGAGCTGGACGTCTCCAAGTTGCCCAACTGGAAAAACCTGAACCAGGATCTGCTCAAGGCGGTTTCGGTCAGTGACCCGGGCAACAAGCACGCTTTCCCATACATGTGGGGTTCCATCGGCATCGGTTACAACCCGGAGAAGGTCAAGGCCGCGCTGGGCGTCGACAAGATCGACTCCTGGGACACCCTGCTCAAGCCCGAGAACATCGCCAAGCTCAAGGGCTGTGGCGTGAGCTTCCTCGACTCGCCAACCGAAATGATCCCGGTCGCCCTGCATTACCTGGGCCTGCCGACCGACAGCCAGAAGAAAGACGACATCAAGAAAGCCGAAGAGCTGTTCCTCAAGATCCGTCCTTCGATCACCTATTTCCACTCCTCCAAGTACATCTCGGACCTGGCCAACGGCAACATCTGCGTAGCGGTCGGTTACTCGGGTGACGTGCAGCAGGCCAAGTCCCGCGCCACCGAAGCCGGCGACAAGGTGAAAGTCAGCTACGTCATTCCGAAAGAAGGCGCCGGCACTTTCTACGACATGGTCGCTATCCCCAAGGATGCGGAAAACGTCGAGGGCGCCTACAAGTTCATGACCTTCCTGCAGAAGCCTGAAGTCATGGCCAGCATCACCAACGCCGTGCGTTTCCCGAACGGCAACGCCGCCGCAACGGCACTGGTGGAAAAGGACATCACCAGCGATCCGGGCATCTACCCGCCAGCCGACGTGCAGGCCAAGCTGTATGCCATCGCCGATCTGCCGGCCGCTACCCAGCGTGAGTTGACCCGCAGCTGGACCAAGATCAAATCCGGCAAATAAGCCGGTTTGAGGCAGCAACCGCTGGCCGTCGTCCCCGCGAGGGCGGTCAGCGGTGCAATTAAATGACAGAAAGTTTTGCTGGATCGGTTTATCGAAGGTAAGTTGCGCGCCGGTTTTGTTGCTGGGCAGCTCTTGGCTGTCATGTAGTGCGGGCAACTCAGGCCCAATTGTTGAGAGGACCTCCACTTGCCTATTTCTTTATTTCGCAAAGCCATGCTGGCGGGCGCCGGGCTGACGCTGGCCGTCAGCGCTTATGCCGCGCCAACCGTGCATATTTATAACTGGTCTGACTATATCGGTCAGAGCACATTGGCGGACTTTGAGAAGGCCACCGGCATCAAGCCGCTGTACGACGTGTTCGACTCCAACGAAACCCTGGAAGGCAAGTTGCTCGCCGGTCGTACCGGCTACGACGTGGTCGTGCCGTCCAACCACTTCCTGGGCAAGCAGATCAAGGCCGGGGCGTTCCAGAAACTCGACAAGGCGCAGTTGCCCAACTATTCGAACCTCGACCCGGTGCTGCTCAAGCGCCTGGAGAAGAACGACCCGGGCAACCAGTACGCCGTGCCTTACCTGTGGGGCACCAATGGCATCGGCTACAACGTCGAGAAGGTCAAGGCCGCGCTGGGCGTGGACAAGATCGACTCCTGGGCCATGCTGTTCGAGCCGGAAAACATCAAGAAGTTGTCGAGCTGCGGCGTGGCCTTCCTCGACTCCGCCGATGAAATGCTCCCGGCGGTACTCAATTACATGGGCCTGGACCCCAACAGCCAGAACCCCGACGACTACAAGAAGGCCGAAGCCAAATTGCTGGCGGTACGGCCTTACGTGACCTACTTCAACTCCTCGAAATACATCTCCGACCTGGCCAACGGCGAAATCTGCGTGGCCGCGGGCTTCTCCGGCGATGTGTTCCAGGCCAAGGCGCGCGCCGCCGAAGCCGGCAAGGGCATCGAGATCGCCTATGCGATTCCCAAGGAAGGCGGCAACCTCTGGTTCGACATGCTGGCCATTCCCAAGGACGCCGGTAACGTCAAGCAGGCCCATGCCTTCATCAATTACCTGCTCAAGCCTGAGGTGATCGCCCAGGTCAGCGACTCCGTCGGCTACGCCAACCCGAACCCCAAGGCCGGCGAGCTGATGGACCCATCGGTGCGCAAGGACGAAGCGGTTTACCCGGCGCAGGAGATTGTCGACAAGCTGTATGTCAACGCGGAGTTGCCACCCAAGATCCAACGACTCATGACCCGCAGCTGGACCAAGGTCAAGTCGGGCAAATAGCGTCAATCGCTCAAACTATCCAGAGTTCGCCCGCATGGGGCGAACTGCAAATTCTGTTGGGAGTTTCGTAAATGGCAGTTGCCTCCGGCGCCTACAAGAAAGCCCTCGAGGGCGACCAGACACCGAAGCAGGTGTTGGTCAAGATCGACCGGGTCACGAAGAAGTTCGACGAGACGATTGCCGTGGACGACGTGTCCCTGGAAATCAAGAAAGGCGAGATCTTCGCCCTGCTCGGCGGTTCTGGCTCGGGTAAGTCCACCCTGCTGCGCATGCTCGCGGGGTTCGAACGGCCCACGGAGGGGCGCATTTACCTGGACGGTGTGGACATCACCGACATGCCGCCCTACGAGCGGCCGATCAACATGATGTTCCAGTCCTACGCCTTGTTCCCGCACATGACCGTGGCGCAGAACATCGCCTTCGGCCTGCAGCAGGACAAGATTCCCAAGGCCGAGATCGATGCCCGCGTGGCCGAGATGCTCAAGCTGGTGCAGATGAGCCAGTACGCCAAGCGCAAGCCGCACCAGCTGTCCGGCGGCCAGCGCCAGCGCGTGGCCCTGGCCCGTTCCCTGGCCAAGCGGCCGAAACTGCTGCTGCTCGACGAGCCGATGGGCGCGCTGGATAAAAAGCTGCGCTCGCAGATGCAACTGGAGCTGGTGGAGATCATCGAGCGGGTCGGCGTGACCTGCGTGATGGTGACCCATGACCAGGAAGAGGCCATGACCATGGCCGAGCGCATCGCCATCATGCACCTGGGCTGGATCGCCCAGATCGGCAGCCCGATCGACATCTACGAAACCCCGACCAGCCGCCTGGTCTGCGAATTCATTGGCAACGTCAACATCTTCGAAGGTGAAGTGATCGACGACGCCGAAGGCCACGCGACCATCACCTGCAAGGACCTGGATCGCAACATCTACGTCGGCCACGGCATCAGCACCTCGGTGCAGGACAAGTCGGTGACCTACGCCATCCGCCCGGAAAAACTCCTGGTGACCCCGGACATGCCGACCTGCGAATACAACTGGTCGAGCGGCAAGGTGCATGACATCGCCTACCTGGGCGGCCACTCGGTGTTCTACGTCGAGCTGCCGAGCGGCAAGCTGGTGCAGTCGTTCGTGGCCAACGCCGAGCGTCGTGGCGCGCGTCCGACCTGGGGCGACCAGGTCTACGTGTGGTGGGAAGACGACAGCGGCGTGGTACTGCGCTCATGAACATGCGAAAGCTCAAGCGCCGCCTCAATCGAATAATTCCCGGTGGCCGCCAGATGGTCATAGGGGTCCCGTTCCTCTGGCTGTTCCTGTTCTTCATGCTGCCGTTCTTCATCGTCCTGAAGATCAGTTTCGCTGAAGCGGACGTGGCCATTCCGCCGTACACCGAGATCTACAGCTTCATCGACCAGAAGCTGCAGGTGCTGCTCAACCTGGGCAACTACGCGATGCTCGGCGACGACGAACTGTACATCGCCGCCTACCTCGGCTCGCTGAAGATGGCGTTCTTCAGCACGCTGCTGTGCCTGTTGATCGGCTACCCGATGGCCTATGCCATCGCCAGCGCCCGCAAAGAGCTGCAGACCGTGCTGGTGCTGCTGATCATGATGCCGACCTGGACCGCGATCCTGATCCGCGTCTATGCCTGGATGGGCATCCTCAGCAACAACGGCTTGCTCAACGGCTTCCTGATGGGCATGGGCTTGATCGACGAGCCGCTGCAGATCCTCAACACCAACCTGGCGGTGTATATCGGCGTGGTCTATTCGTACCTGCCGTTCATGATCCTGCCGCTCTACGCCAACCTGGTGAAGCACGATACCAGCCTGCTGGAAGCCGCTTCGGACCTGGGTTCGAGCCACTTCAACAGCTTCTGGAAAATCACCGTGCCGCTGTCGAAGAACGGCATCATCGCTGGCTGCATGCTGGTGTTCATCCCGGTGGTCGGCGAGTTCGTGATCCCGGAACTGCTCGGCGGTCCGGAAACCCTGATGATCGGTAAAGTGCTCTGGCAAGAGTTCTTCAACAACCGTGACTGGCCGGTGGCGTCGGCCCTGGCAGTGGTGATGCTGGCGATCCTGATTGTGCCGATCATCCTCTTCAACCGCAGTCAGGCCAAAGAAATGGAGGGCAAGGAATGAAGCGCTTCAGTTTCTCGAGCCTGATGCTGGTGGTGGGGTTGCTGTTCATCTACCTGCCGATGCTGATCCTGGTGATCTACTCGTTCAACGCCTCCAAACTGGTGACGGTCTGGGGCGGCTGGTCGGTGAAGTGGTACGTCGGCCTGCTGGACAACTCGCAACTGATGGGCTCGGTGGTGCGTTCCCTGGAGATCGCCTGCTACACCGCGATTGCCGCGGTGGCCCTGGGTACCCTGGCGGCCTTCGTGCTGACCCGTATCACCCACTTCAAGGGCCGCACGCTGTTCGGTGGCCTGGTCACCGCGCCGCTGGTGATGCCGGAAGTGATCACCGGCCTGTCGCTGTTGCTGCTGTTCGTGGCCATGGCGCAGATGATCGGCTGGCCGCAGGAGCGTGGCATTGTCACTATCTGGATCGCCCACACCACGTTCTGCGCAGCCTATGTGGCGGTGGTGGTGTCGGCGCGCCTGCGTGAGCTGGACCTGTCTATCGAAGAGGCGGCCATGGACCTGGGGGCGCGGCCGTGGAAGGTGTTCTTCCTGATCACCATCCCGATGATCGCGCCATCCCTGGCGGCGGGCGGCATGATGTCCTTCGCCCTGTCCCTGGACGACCTGGTGCTGGCGAGCTTCGTTTCCGGCCCGGGTTCCACCACCCTGCCGATGGAAGTGTTCTCGGCGGTGCGCCTGGGGGTGAAGCCGGAGATCAACGCCGTGGCCAGCCTGATCCTGCTGGCGGTGTCGCTGGTGACCTTCCTGGTCTGGTACTTCAGCCGCCAGGCCGAAGAGCGCCGCAAGCGCGCCATCCAGCAGGCCATCGAAGAGGCCGCGGCCGATTCCTGGAAGCAGCCGGACGTGCGCCGCGCACAGGCCCCGGAAGCGGCCTGATACGCGACAGCCGGAAAGCTTTGACCGCGACAAGACATCGCCCCTGTTCAGGGGCGATGTCGTTTTCGGGGGGAGCCACTGCCGCAGGCTGCGAACGACCCGGGCCGCGTTCGGAGAACGGTCGCCGCGGTCTCAAGGTCGCCGAGGTCCTTTGGACCTATCGCAGTCTGCGGTAGCGGCTACAGCGATAGTTTCGAAAACGCCTCAGCTCTTCAGCCAGTCGTATGCCTTCAGGGCGTGCAGTGAATAGACATAGGCCGCTCCGGCATTCAGCGAGATGGCGGTGGCCGCTGCCATGCGCCAGCTCATCACTATTCTGAACACGCGAATGCGCGAAGCCTTCCAGGCTTCCGCGCAAATAACCTGAGAAACACAGTGGCTACAGGTTATGCGTCGTTCACCGCGGGGCTTACTGTGTTGCCCGCGCCGGCAACAGCCTCAGGGTGCTGTGGGTATTGGCCATGACTTCTTCTTCGTTGAAGTGCGCCTGTTGGTACACCCCTTCGATATAGGCCTCGGCCTGATCCTGATAGTGCTTGTCGAACAGCACGCCGCTTTGCCCGACCGGGTTGACGCTCAGGCTGTGGGCCGGGTCGGCGAAGTCGATCAGGCGCCGGGTCGAAGGACCGTAAGTCACCGGCCAGGGCGCCGGGCCGATCTTGGCCGATTGATTGTTCGGCACTTCGTGGGTGCCCGGCGCGGCAAACGGGCCGACGTTGAAGACCCGGTCCAGGGGCTTCTGCAGGCCCAGCGGATGGCCGTGGGTCAGGGTATGCGCCTGGCCCCACCGCCATTGGGTCGGGTCGTCGCCAAAGGTTGCCTTGAGATGAGCGAGGCTGGCGCGCCAGGCGACCCTGACCGTGTCGGCGCGGCTTTCCTGGCCCAGGGTGTTGCGGTTGTCCCACCATGGCGAGTCGGCGGAGGAGGCCAGGCGTGGCAGCGCGGCGTCTATCACCCGGGTGGACAGCAGGGTGTCGAAGAAGGCGTCGCCCAGCTCGTCGTGGAAGGCCGCGTCGGTCAAGTCGAACAGGAACTGGTTGAACAGGGTGGCGCTGGTGGAGTCCAGCGGGTAGTCGCCTTTCCACTGCGCCAGTTGTTCCACCAGCTTGAGTTCCTGCGCGTCGCTCACCACCTCGCGCAACACCGGTAGCAGCGGTGCCAGCAGGCGCGGGCCGTAGGCGGTGGTGGTGCCCAGCTGGAGTTTCTGGCTGGCTTCGATATCCCACTTCACGCTCTTGTCGCTGAGCTGGCGGTCCAGTTGCTGGCCGCGGTCGGCGAGGTTGTAGTAGCCGGGAATCTCCATGCCCGTGGGCGAGACCGGCTGGAAGTTGGCCGAAACGATATAGCCACGCGCCGGGTTTTCTTCCTGCGGGTTGGCGCTGAACGGGTAGAAGCCTTCCTTGTCCGCCAGCGAGGTGCTGCCATCGAGGATGAATGCGCCCTTGGTGCCGGTCGGACGCTTGGGCAATAGCGCCGCGGCCCACCAGCCGATATCGCCCTTGGCGTTGGCCCAGACGATGTTCAAGCCCGGTGCCTGGACCTTGGACGCGGCGCTGCGGGCCTTGGCCAGGGTGTCGGCGCGGTTGAGCTGGTAGAAGCCGTCGAGGATCGGGTTCGGTGTCTCGAGGAAGGCCCACCACATGGCGATCGGCGTCTTGCCGGCATTGGCCCCGAGCACGTCGTTGATAATCGGTCCGTGGGGCGATTGGCGCAGGATCTGGGTGACAGGCGGCTGGCCCTTCACCGCGATCTGCTGCTCGCTGGTGACCAGGTCGACCCACTTGCCGCGGTACCAGACCTGGTTGGCGTTGTTCGGGTTGACCTTCTCGGCGATCAGGTCCAGATCGTCGTTCTGGAACATGGTCAGGCTCCAGCCGAAGTCCAGGTTGTGGCCGAGAAAGGCAAAGGGCACCAGCGGCTGGTGGTGACCGTAGAGCTCGAAACCCGGCGCCGACAGTTGGGCCTCGTACCACACCGACGGCACCGCGAAGCGGATGTGCGGGTCGCCGGCCAGCAATGGCTTGCCGCTCTTGGTGCGGGTGCCGGATACCGCCCAGGCATTGCTGCCCTCGAATTGCGGCAGGCCGGCGTCGGCCAGGGCCTGATCGCTCAGCCGGGCGATGGCGCCCAGGTCCTGCCAGTCGCTGGCGGCCAGGCTTGGCGCCAGCGGGCCACGGCCCTTGGCCAGGGCGCCCTTGGCTTGCCAGTCGAGGTCGAAGACTTTCAGGTAGTCGCTGCCGAGCTGGTCGCGCACGTAGGTCAGCAGCGGCTCGGTGCGGAAGGCCGCGGCGAAGCTGTAGGCCATGTAGCCGGCGACGCTGATGCTGTCTTCGGCGGTGAAGGAACGCTTGGGAATCCCAAGCACGTCGAACTCGATCGGTTGCGGGTGAGTGTTCTGATACTGGTTGACCCCGTCCAGGTAGGCTTGCAGGCCCTTCCAGGCAGGGGACTGGCGGTCCAGCGCGGCGACGTAGCTGTCGGCGCGTTCGCGGATGCGCAGGCTGCGGAACAGTTTGTCGGTGTCGAGCAGTTTGGGGCCGAGTATCTCGGCCAGCTCACCGCGGGCCAGGCGTCGCATGACTTCCATCTGGAACAGCCGGTCCTGGGCGTGGACATAGCCCAGCGCACGGTACAGGTCGGTTTCGTTTTCCGCGCGGATATGCGGCACGCCGCGTTCGTCGTAACGCACCGTGACCGAACCCTGCAGGCGCTCCAGCTCGACCTGGCCCTGGCGCGACGGCTGCTTGCTGTACAGGTACCAGCCTCCTCCCGCGGCGAGGGCGAGAATCAGGACGACGAGTACGGTCAGGCTGCGTTTCATGGTGACTCCTTGTTCTTTCTGCGATTTGCCTGCCGTGGGCAAGGCAGAACATTTAGCACAGGCCTTCTGTGCTGGGCATCCGTTGTCTGCGAAAAGTCGGGAACGCCTTAATCCGTCTGTTTCGGCCATGGACAATAACAGCCCACCGCCAAGGTGTGGGTGGCGCTGACCGTCCGGCCTTCGTGCAGGGCCTGGAGTATAGGTTCGATAAAACTGTTGCTGGAGTTGCAGGTCAGGCCTTCGCTGTAGGGGCCGAAGTAGGCCAGGGTGCCGTTGCGGTCCCAGATCGCCACGGCCGGGCTGGCGGGAATCTGCTCCGAGCCGGGCAGGCCGTCGAGGGGTTTCAGGCGGCTCAGGGTGGCGGGCAACCGGCCGTGGCTGCCGGCCTTCTGCACCGAGTAGAACTCCACGCCCTGCGGGCCGTAGTGCTCGATCAACTCGGCCAGGTGCTGCTGGTTGCCGACATTGCACGGGCAGGCCGGGTCCCAGAAATGCACCAGGCGGATGGCGCCTTCGCCGGCCAACCCGGGAGGCAGTTGCAGCGGATCGCCGGAAAATACCGCGGTGTGTTCGCTGAAGGTCCGCAGGAAACGTCCCTGGAACCAGTCGTAGGCGACCCACAGCACCCCGGCGCACAGGAGGGCGAGCAGGCTGGCAAGCAGGGTCGTGCGGTAGGGCAGACGCATACGGATCATTCCTCGAAGGTCGCGTAGCTTGCCATGCTTGCCCCGACAGATGAATATCGCAGGCCGACAAAGCCTGTTTGCGTTCCGCGCCACCCTAGGAAAACCCTTATGCCTGCGACCTTCGACCCCGACCTTCTGCGCGCCAGCCTGCGGCCCCTGGCCGAGGCGCAGCCGCTCTCGGCCCAGGCGCAGGCCTATCAGCGTTTCTATGGGCTGGATCTGCCGGTCAAGCGTGGGCTGGGGCGTTTCGCGGTCGGCGGTTTTGAGGTGGTCGGCCAGGTCTGGTGGCCCGAACAGCCGGTGGCGACCTTGTTTCTGCTGCACGGTTTCTACGATCACATGGGCTTGTACCGGCATGTGATCGAATGGGCGCTGCAGCGGCAGTGGGTGGTGATTGCCTGCGACTTGCCGGGCCACGGCCTGTCCAGCGGCGAGCGCGCCAGCATCGACGATTTCGCGGTGTACCAGGCGGTGCTGCAAGGCTTGTTCGACGAGGCCCGGTCCCTCGAGCTGCCCCAGCCCTGGCACCTGTGCGGGCAAAGCACGGGCGGGGCGATCGTGATCGACCATCTGCTCAACCAGGGCGCCGAGAGCCCGGCCCAGGGCCAGGTGATCCTGTTGTCGCCGCTGGTACGCCCGCGTGCCTGGGGCTGGTCGAAGCTCAGCTATTACATGCTCAGGCCTTTCGTCAAAGGCATCGCCCGGCGCTTCAGCGAGAACTCCACCGATCCCGATTTCCTGCCGTTCCTGCAACGCGATCCGTTGCAACCCCTGCGCCTGCCGACCGCCTGGGTCGGGGCGCTGGCACGGTGGATCAAGCGTATCGAGCTGGCCCCGCGCAGCAGCCGGCAGCCTTTGATCGTTCAGGGGCAGGCGGACATGACGGTGGATTGGCAGCACAACCTGCAGGTGATCCGACAGAAGTTCCAGCAACCCCAGGTGCTGATGCTGCCCGGGGCGCGGCATCACCTGGCGAACGAGGCGGCGCGCATTCGCCAGGAATACTTCGCTTTCCTGAACCAGCATCTTTGAACGAATTCACGCGCCTGTAGCCGCTGCCGCAGGCTCGGGCCGCGTTCGGACGATCGACCGGTACGGTCGCGGCGATCTTGCAACCGCTGAGGTCCTTCGGACCTATCGCAGCCTGCGGCAGCGGCTACAACAGGCGCTTAGGGCGCGAGGCTGGAAGTGCTCTGGCCGACGGCCAGCCCGGCGCGGATCGCGGCCAGGGCGGCTTGGTAGTAGGCCTTGCCTTCGGCGGACTCGGCGAAATTGGCGAACTCTTCCAGCTCGGGGTCGGACAGGTCGCGATAGACGTACAGCAGGGTGTTGTTCAGGTCGTTGCCGATCTGCGCCATCAGCCGCTGGCGCTGGCCATTGAGCATGTTCTGCGCCTGGCCGGCCCCCAATAGGCCGGGGATCATCTGGCTCAGGCTGTCGGCAGCCACGCCGGCGATCGCCAGGCTGACTTCCGCGCCGGCTTCACGGGCCGGCAGCGCCTGGGCCAGGTGGCCGATGATCAACTGACGGGTATCGCTGGCCTGCATCTTCGGCAGGCCCTGGGCATTCTTCGCCAACTGGTCGCGGCGGGTCGCCAGCAGTTCGGCGGCGACGATCTTGCGCCCCAGCGGCGACTGGAAAAACGCCAGGGCCGGTTTCGGGTCGGCGAGGTTCTGCCGCAGCTGCGCCTGGGCACGGCGGTCCATGGCCTGCGGTGCGAAGCGCTGGTTGCTGTTATCGACCAGCGCCTGGTAGACCGCTGGCGGCAGGCTATTCTGGTAACGCTGCTGGGCAGCGGTGAGGGCATCGTTGAAATGCGCACGTTGTTCCGGCCAGCCGGCGACCTTGTACAACTGGTCGTGGCCGTTTGCCCAGGCGGGCAACACACAGAACATCAACAGTGAAAAAAGCAAACGGCGCATAAGGACTCCTGTCGGCAGCCCACTATTCTCCGGGGCAAGGCGATGGTTGTCGAGAATTCGTATCAGGTTCAGTACGCAAACTGTCCGATCGAACGACGAACAGGGACAGCAGCCAGGCTGCTTGGTCAGAATTATCTAGAGGATCTGTCGGATTCATCTGGGTGTGGATACTATGCGCGCCATGCACATACCCTCTGATCACCCGCTGCTGTTACGCATTGTCGATGACCTGGCCACCCGTGGCTGGTCGCAGCAGAATATCTTCCTGCCAGAAGCCCTGACCCTGGAGCTGGCGGCCGAGTGCCGCAAGCGCGCGGCCGAAGGCGAGCTGGCGCCGGCGGCGGTTGGCCGTGGCCCGGCGCAGGAGATTCGCGAGGGGATCCGTGGCGATCACATCCAGTGGCTCGAACCCGGCCAGGCCGACTGCTGCGATACCTACCTGGGCTTGATGGACAGCCTGCGCGAGGCGCTGAACCGTGGGCTGTTCCTCGGCCTGGAAGACTTCGAAAGCCATTTCGCGCTGTACCCGCCAGGGGCGTTCTACCTCAAGCACGTCGACCGCTTTCGCGACGATGACCGGCGTATGGTGTCGGCGGTGATCTACCTCAACCAGGACTGGCTGCCGGAGCAGGGCGGGCAACTGCGCATGTACTTCGATGGCGAGAGCGAATACGACGTGGATCCCGCCGGCGGCCGGCTGGTGGTGTTCCTCTCCGGCGAGGTGCCCCATGAAGTCCTGCCCGCGACCCGGGAGCGCCTGTCCCTGACGGGCTGGTTCCGCCGGCGCGGCAACGAGCCGTTCTGATCATGCACAAGATCCTGGTCAGCCGCTGCCTGCTGGGCCACCGCGTGCGTTACGACGGTGGCGCCAGCGGGCCGTTCGAGCAACTGGCGAGCTGGCAGGCCGAGGGCCGGGTGGTCGCGTTGTGTCCGGAAGTCGCCGGCGGTTTGCCGACGCCACGGGCAGCCGCGGAAATACCCGGCGGCCAGGGCGGCGAAGTGCTCGATGGCCTGGCGCAAGTCGTCACCACCGAGGGCGAGGATGTCAGCGCCGAGTTCCTCAGCGGTGCCCGGCAGGCGCTGGAGCTGGTGCGCGAACACGGGATTCGCATCGCCGTGCTCAAGGCCAACAGCCCGTCCTGTGGCAACCTGCTGACCTACGATGGCAGCTTCAGCGGGGTCAAGGTCAGCGGCGAGGGCGTCACCGCCGCCTTGCTCAAGCGGGCCGGGGTGCAAGTCTTCAGCGAGCTGGAACTGGCCGAGGCCGCTGCGGCCCTGGCGGCGCTCTCCCTGTAGCCGCTGCCGAAGGCTGCGATCGGCCGGTACGGCCGCGACGATCTTGCGACCGCTGAGGTCCTTCGGACCTATCGCAGCCTGCGGCAGCGGCTACGGTTTCAAGGCTTGGGTGGCTTGCTCGCATCCATGCCGAACCATTTTTCCGACAACGCCATCAGCCGGCCATCGGCCTTGATGCGCTGCAGCGCGCCGTCGAGGCTCGCCTGGAACGCCGGATTACCTTTCTGGAACGGGATCGCCAGGCTCAGGGTCGGCCCGACCTTGGCGCCTTCCTTCACCGGCAGGCGGCTGTCGCGAATGGCGTAGGGAATCAGCAGGCGATCGCTGATGGCCGCGTCGAGCTGCTTGTCCGCCACATCCTTGATGGGTTGCTGGGCGTTCGGGTAGCTGCGCAGGTCGATGCCTTCCACGGTGCGCGCCTGCTCGACGAACTGGCTGCCCTGGGCCACGCCCAGTGCCTGGCCCCGGAGCGCCTGCAGGCTGCCCAGTGCGCGCGCTTCTTCCTTGCGTACGATCAATTGTGCGCTGGAATAACTGTAAGGCTCGCTGAAGTCGAAACGATCCTTGAGTTCCGCAGTCATTGCTATGTGATTGATGGCGACGTCGTAGCGGCCGCTTTCGACGCCAGGCAGCAGGTCGGCGGCGTCGGTGACCACGAAGTCCGCGCGCACATCCAGCTCGCGGGCGAGCAGTTGGCCCAGTTCGACTTCGAAGCCGGTGAGTTTGCCATCGTCCTTGAAGTTGAAGGGCGGGGTGTTGGCTTCCAGCGCGATACGCAGTTCCCCGCGATCATTCACATCGTCGATCAGTTCGGCTTGAGCGTAAGTGCTCACAAGAGGTAGCAAAAGTATCAGGCCAGGCAGGAAACGCATGGTCACTCCTTGAATTTATATGTGCGATGCGCTGTTCAGGCTCGCTTTGCTATGGTGTTGATTGCCTTTCGACAACGATATGCCACGAAGTTGTCATAACCGTACCGATTTTGCGGAAAAACTGGAGAATAGAATGAAAACCTTTATATCTCGTGCTGCATTGGCCGGCCTGATGCTGGGGGCTTCGATGTTGGCTTCTGCGGCGGATATTCCTCGCACCAAGGCGCCGGAAGGCGCTTCTGTATTTATCGTCACCCCGGTCAATGGCGATACCGTGGCCAAGACCTTCAAGGTCAAGTTCGGCGTCAGCGACATCTCCCTGGCTCCCGCCGGCGACCAGACTCCGCACACCGGGCACCACCACCTGCTGGTCGACGTCGACAAGCTGCCGGCCGAAAACATGCCGATCCCGGCCGACGCCCAGCACATCCACTTCGGCAAGGCCCAGACCGAAACCGAACTGACCCTGGCCCCGGGCAAGCACACCCTGCAGCTGGAGCTGGGCGACAAGAATCACGTGCCGTTCGACCCGCCAATCGTTTCGGAAAAGATCACCATCACCGTCAAGTAAGCGCGGGCGGCGAAAACTGTCTGTAAATAACAAGGGAGGCCCGAGGGCCTCCCTTGTCATTGCCAGCGAGTGCTTAGAACAGCACGCGGCTGCGGATGGTGCCGGTGACGTGTTGCAGCTTCTCTTGCGCCAGCTCCGAGTACTCGGCGTCGACGTCGATCACCACGTAGCCGACCTTCTCGTTGGTCTGCAGGAACTGACCGGAGATGTTGATGCCGTTTTCGGCGAAGACCTTGTTGATCTCGCTCATCACACCCGGGATGTTCTCGTGGATGTGCAGCAGGCGGTGCTTGCCAGGGTGAGCCGGCAGGGCCACTTCCGGGAAGTTCACGGACGATACCGAAGTACCGTTGTCACTGTACTTGACCAGCTTCTCCGCCACTTCCAGGCCGATGTTGGCCTGGGCTTCGGCAGTCGAACCACCGATGTGCGGGGTCAGGATCACGTTGTCCAGGCCGCGCAGCGGGCTTTCGAACACTTCATCGTTGGAGCGTGGCTCCACCGGGAACACGTCGATGGCGGCGCCGATCAGGTGCTTGTCCTTGATCGCCGCGGCCAGGTGGTCCAGCTCGACCACGGTGCCGCGCGCGGCGTTGATCAGGATGCCGCCTTTCTTGATGGCGCGGATTTCCTTCTCGCCGATCATCCACTGGGTCGCAGCGGTTTCCGGAACGTGCAGGGTGACGATGTCGGACATGCCCAGCAGCTCGTGCAGGTTGCCGACCTGGGTGGCGTTGCCCAGTGGCAGCTTGGTCACGGTGTCGTAGAAGAACACCTGCATGCCCAGGCCCTCGGCCAGGACCGACAGTTGGGTGCCGATCGAGCCGTAGCCGACGATGCCCAGCTTCTTGCCACGGATCTCGAAGGAGTTGGCCGCGCTCTTGATCCAGCCGCCACGGTGGCAGGAGGCGTTCTTCTCTGGGATACCGCGCAACAGCAGGATCGCTTCGGCCAGCACCAGTTCGGCTACGGAACGGGTGTTGGAGTACGGTGCGTTGAACACCGCGATGCCGCGCTCGCGAGCCGCGTCGAGGTCGACCTGGTTGGTGCCGATGCAGAAGCAGCCAACAGCAACGAGTTTCTTCGCGTGATCGAAGATTTCTTCAGTCAGTTGGGTGCGGGAGCGAATGCCGATGAAGTGCGCGTCGGCGATCTTTTCCTTCAGCTGGGCTTCCGGCAGAGAACCGGTGAGGTACTCGATACTGGTGTAGCCCGCGGCCTTGAGGACGTCGACAGCCGATTGGTGGACGCCTTCGAGAAGAAGGAACTTGATCTTGCTCTTATCGAGAGAAGTCTTGCTCATCTGCGTAAACCTGTGTCCCGGAGAAAAATGGCAGGAAATGGTCAACAGATGCTGACCCGGACGGCAGGAAAGCCGTCGCCGCAGAACGCCCTTCGGCACTATTCTGCGGGGGTCGTATGCTAGCATACGGACCCCGCGAAACACTCGTTCCTGCGACGTGAAGCGTTCTCAGGATGACCATGAATTGTTCGAGAGTTCTGTCGATGACCAATCCTGCGCTGATTGATGAGCTGAAGACCCTGGTCGAGGCTGGCAAGGTCCTGACCGATGCCGACTCCCTGAATGCTTACGGCAAGGATTGGACCAGACACTTCGCCCCGGCGCCGAGCGCCATCGTCTTTCCCAAGACCATCGAGCAGGTCCAGGCCATCGTGCGCTGGGCCAACCGGCACAAGGTTGCGCTGGTGCCGTCCGGCGGCCGTACCGGCCTGTCGGCCGCCGCGGTGGCGGCCAACGGCGAAGTGGTGGTGTCTTTCGACTACATGAACCAGATCCTCGACCTGAACCTGACCGACCGCACCGCGGTCTGCCAGCCGGGCGTGGTGACCGAGCAGTTGCAGAACCTCGCCGAAGAAAACGGCCTGTATTACCCGGTGGACTTCGCTTCCGCCGGTTCCAGCCAGATTGGCGGCAATATCGCCACCAATGCCGGCGGGATCAAGGTGATTCGCTACGGCATGACCCGCAACTGGGTGGCCGGCCTGAAAGTGGTCACCGGCAAGGGCGACCTGCTGGAGCTGAACAAGGACCTGGTCAAGAACGCCACCGGCTACGACCTGCGCCAGCTGTTCATTGGCGCCGAAGGCACCCTGGGCTTCGTGGTCGAGGCCACCATGCGCCTGGAGCGCGCGCCGAACAATCTCACGGCGATGGTGCTCGGGACTCCGGATTTCGATTCGATCATGCCGGTGCTGCATGCCTTCCAGGGCAGGCTCGACCTGACCGCCTTCGAATTCTTCTCCGACAAGGCCCTGGCCAAGATCCTCGGCCGTGGTGACGTACCGGCGCCGTTCGAGACCGACTGTCCGTTCTATGTGTTGCTGGAGTTCGAGGCCAGCAACGAGGATGTGGCCAACGACGCCCTGGCCACCTTCGAGCATTGCGTGGAGCAGGGCTGGGTGCTGGATGGCGTGATGAGCCAGAGCGAGCAGCAACTGCGGAACCTGTGGAAATTGCGCGAGTACATCTCCGAAACCATCTCGCACTGGACCCCGTACAAGAACGACATTTCGGTCACGGTGGCCAAGGTGCCGGCTTTCCTGAAGGATATTGACGCGATCGTCGCCCAAAACTACCCGGACTTCGAAGTGGTCTGGTATGGCCACATCGGCGACGGTAACCTGCACCTGAATATCCTCAAGCCGGATGACCTGAGCAAGGACGAGTTCTTCGCCAAATGCGCCACCGTGAACAAGTGGGTGTTCGAAACCGTCGAGAAGTACAACGGCTCGATTTCCGCCGAGCACGGCGTGGGCATGACCAAGCGCGATTACCTGACTTACAGCCGTTCGCCGGTGGAAATCGACTACATGAAGGCGGTCAAGGCGGTGTTCGACCCGAACGGCATCATGAACCCGGGCAAGATTTTCGCTGTTTGACCCCAGGGGCACTCAAGCAGCGGTACCTGATGAACCAAACGAGCAGGAGTCGGTAATGAGCTATCAGCACCAGTATGTCGACGGTACCCGTATTCATTTCCCGGTCGGCAAGATCGTGTGCATCGGGCGCAACTATGCCGAGCACGCCAAGGAACTGGACAATCCGGTGCCGACCGAGCCGCTGCTGTTTATCAAGCCGGGCAGTTGTGTGGTGCCGCTCGAAGGCGGTTTTGCCATCCCCACCGAGCGTGGCTCCGTGCATTACGAGGCGGAAATCGCGGTATTGATCGGCAAGCCGTTGTCGACCAGGCCCAGCCGCGAGGAAGTGCTGGATGCCATCTCCGGTTTCGCTCCGGCCCTGGACCTGACCCTGCGCGACAAGCAGGCCGAACTGAAAGCCAAGGGGCTGCCCTGGGAAATCTCCAAGTGCTTCGACGGTGCCTGCGTGCTGGCGCCATTCGTGGTCGGCAGCACCTTCCCGGACCTGACCGACATCAATATTCGCCTGACCATCAACGGCGAGGTCCGCCAGGACGGCAACAGCAGCATCATGCTCAACCCGATCGTACCGATGATCCAGTACATGGCCGGCTGCTTCTCCCTGCAGGCGGGCGACGTGATCCTGACCGGTACGCCGGTGGGCGTCGGCCCGCTGAACGTGGGCGATGAGCTGGTGCTGGAGCTGCCGGGCGTCAGCCGCTTCGAAAGCCGCGTCAGCTGATCCGGCGGTTTTCGACGCGAGGCTCGCCTGCAATGGGCGGGCCTCTTCAGCGAAAGTGCTGACATCTGGGGTGTTTCAGACCTTTTGCCGTTTTTTTCACATCCGTTCTGGATAATTTTCCGATTACAGACGTCTGAGTCTGCCTTGATGTGCTATTACCCATAGCTGGCTTTCTGGAACGCGCTCCCCATGTCCGTGCCTCACACCCCTGAGCTTCAAACTGTTCGCCGTCGTGGTTTGTTCGCCATGCGCTGGTATTCCTGGCTGCTGCTGGCGGGCGTGGTGATGTATGGCATTGCGATCGCCATGCACTGGGACGACCGTGGCCTGCTCTGGGTGCTGGAGCGTTTCGAAACCCCGGCCGAGCGCCAGGAAAGTGTCTGGCTGCCGGATTACCGCGCGGTGATCGACGCCAAGGCGCTGCCGGGCATGGAGAAGGACGAGGCCTCCGACCTGGCCTACAACCCACAGACCAAGACCCTGTTTTCGGTGATGGGCAAGAACCCGTTCCTGGTCGAGTTGAACCTGCAGGGCGATGTGCTGCGCAAGATGCCGCTGGTGGGCTGGAGCAACCCGGAAGGGGTGACGGTCATGGAGAACGGCCTGCTGGGGATTGTCGACGAGCGCGAGCACCTGCTGACCATCGTCAAGGTGGATGCCGGTACCCGCGAGTTGAATATTTCCGACTTCCCGAAATACGACCTGGGGCCTTCGCAGGACCAGAACAAGGCGTTCGAAGCCGTGGCCTGGGACCCACGCAAGCAGCAGTTGCTGCTGGGCGAGGAGCGTCCGCCAGCGCTGTTCACCTGGAACAGCGACGGCAGCCAGACCCTCAAGGGCGACAAGCAGAAGCTGGAAAGCGATGAGCTGGACCTGCGCAACCTGTCCGCCCTGAGCATCGACCCACGCACCGGGCACACCCTGGTGCTGTCCGCCGACTCGCACCTGTTGCTGGAGCTGGACGAAACCGGCGAGCAGGTCAGCTTCATGACCTTGCTGGGCGGTTTCAACGGCCTGAAAGACACCATTCCGCGGGCCGAGGGCGTGGCCATGGATGAGCAGGGCACCCTGTACATGGTCAGCGAACCCAACCTGTTCTATCGCTTTGAGAAGCGCTGATTCAGCCGTTTCTGGCGGTAAAAGGCCGTAATCTGGCATACGCCCGCTGCGATTAAGCTTAAATTCATCCGGCTGTGATATTTCATCCGCCTGATTTGTATTTGAGCTTGCCAGCATGCGTCGACTCGCCTATCCCAAACCGCTGTTCCTCCTCCTGTGTTTTATCGTGCTGGTGCTGCTGGGCATTGCCGGGCAGCAGCACCGCTACTTCGAGCGCCTGTGGTTCAACTGGCGGGTCATGTCGCAGCCGGTCAATACCGATGCCATTGGCCTGGATGGCTATCGGGTGACCCTCGAGGCGCAAAAGATCGAAGGCCTGGATGACGTCTCGGCGCTGACCTACGACCCGGTGCGCAAAAGCCTGTTCACCGTGACCAACAAGAATGCCGAGCTGATCGAGCTGTCGCTCGACGGGCGCATCCTGCGGCGCATCGCCCTGACCGGTTTTGGCGACCCGGAAGCGGTCGAGTTCATCAGCGCCGACACCTACGTGATCACCGACGAGCGCCAGCAGCGGCTGATCAAGATTCATCTGGAGGAGGACACGGTGTTCCTCGACGCGGCGGACGCCGAGCAGATGACCCTGGGTGTGCACATGAGCGGCAACAAGGGTTTCGAGGGCCTGGCCTACGATTCGGTGGGCAAGCGCCTGTTCGTCGCCAAGGAGCGCGACCCGATGCTGATCTACGAGGTCAAGGGTTTCCCGCATTACGACCCGGAGAAGTCCTACGCGGTACATGTGGTCAACAACCCCAAGCGCGATGCCGGGTTGTTCGTGCGTGACCTGTCCAGCCTGCAATACGACGAGCGCACCGGGCATCTGCTGGCGCTGTCGGATGAGTCATGGCTGGTGCTGGAGCTGGATGTGGATGGCCGCCCCCTGAGCACCCTGTCGCTGCGCAAGGGGCGGCAGGGGTTGCAGGCCACGGTGCCGCAGGCCGAAGGCATTGCCATGGACGACGACGGCACCTTGTACCTGGTCAGCGAGCCGAACCTGTTCTACGTCTTCAAGAAGCCGGCCCAGTAACCCCTTAGAACTGCCACTGCACGCCGAGGGAGTAGCCGGTCTGGCTGCCTTCGGCATGACCGATCCGGCCGTTGACCTCGGCGTACAGCCCCAGCTGTGGCGTAATCGCCAACTGGCTGCCGAGCTGGGCGCGGCCGAAGCTCTTGTCCACACCACCCAGGCGAGCCACGCGCACTTGACCATCGGCGCGGCTGGTCAGGTCCAGGTCGTCCAGGCGGCCATCCCCCAACTCCTTGACCCAGGCCAGGTCGCCATAAGGCAGCAGGCTCATGCCGTAGGGCAGGGCGACGGCGCCGCGAACGCGCCAGCCGAGGCTGGCTTCCAGCGAATCGAATGACTGTTCCTCATAACTCAGCGCCGTGCGCAGGTCCTGTTTCTCGTGGAAGCGGTCGATGCGGTAGTGGGTGTAATCGAGGCCGGCGAAGGGGCCGCTCTTGATCGCGCCGAAATCCAGGTCGTAACCACCGAGCACGCGGGCGCCCAGGGTCAGGGCATCGGTATCGCCCGTCAGTTTCTGGTTCAGCAGCACCGGGCCGCCGTTGGCCTGGATCACCAGGTTGCGCTTGGATTCGAAGCGGGTGCGGCCGACGCTCAGGTCGCCGGCCAGCCATTGCGGGCCGCCGTCATTGAGCAAGGCGTAGACCGCCGCCTGCCAGGTATCGCTGTCGAGCTTGCCGCGATGCTCGAGCTTGTCGCGACCGTTCTGGTAGCTGAGGCTGGCGCCGACGTTCAGGCTCGAATTGAGCTGGTAGTCGCCCAGGGCATGCACCCCCAGCCGACGCGCCTCGGGGTTCGGCGCGCTGTCGAAACCGCTGTCGGGGCTGTATTCGCCGTCGATGCCGATCTCGCCATCGAAACTGCCGACTTCCCGACCCATCGCCTGCAAGGTCAGCCAGCGCCGGTCATGCAGCCGGACCATGGCCTGATGCTGGCGCTGCAGATGATCCTGCTGGTTGCGCGCCACGGCGCCGCCGGAAGCGGTGGAGGCCAGCAGGTCGGCGTTGGTCAGCTCCAGGACCAGGCGGCTGAGCAGGCGCGAGTAATCGCGCAGGCGCTGGTCGATGCGTTCCTGGCCGAAGGCGTTGGTCAGCACCGCCTTATTGTCCTCGGCGGGATCGTGCCAGGTGGAGCCGCCAGGGATGGCCGGGTTGGTGGTCTGGGTGTAGCCGTCCAGGTCGCCGATTTCCCAATTCGTAGCCTCGATGTAGAGAATCGGGATGTTCAGCCCTTCGAAGGCCTCGCCGTCGCTGCAGCAGCCAGTGCCCGCGGGGTATGCCGGGTCGAGGCCGGGGTTGGTGAACAGATTGATCTGCAGTTCCCTGGCGATCTGCAGGGTGTGTTCGCGCAACGAGGCCAGGGCCGGGTTGGCGGTGCTGTTCTGGCCGGCGTGGGCATACATCATGTCGCCGGTGATCAGGCTGTCGAGGTTGATCATGGCCAGCATGTTGGCGCGCTGGCTGGCGCTGAGGGCGTCGACGAACGCCCTGGAGCCGCGCAGGCCCTCTTCCTCGGCGCCGAAGCCGACCACCTGCAAGCCGTTTTCCAGCTGCAGCCCGCCGAGGTTGCGGGCGATCTCGGTCAGGACGCTGGCGCCGGAGCCGTTGTCGTCCAGGCCTTGCAGGGTCGGGCGGCCGAAATAGGTATCGAAGTGCGCGCCGACCACCACGTACTGCGGCTTGGTCCCGGCGGCGTAGGCCACCACGTTTTGCGAGCGGCGGCTATTGCCACCGGCAGTCCAGGAAAAGTCCTGGCGGCTGATGTCGTAGGCGCTGCCCATCTGGCTCTGCATCCAGTCGGCGGCTCCGGCGAAGTTGGCGGTGCCACGGTAGCGGCCCGGGTAGTCGTTGATCAGTTTGTCGAGGGTGGTAGCCGCATGTTCGCCATATTCATAGGCAAAGGCCTGGGTGGACAGCAGGACGCTGGCAAGACTGACAGCAAGCGTGAGGGGTTTGAGCACGATGATCTTCCTTGAGGGGTGAAAAACGGGGGCTGCTGCACAATGCGCGCCTCTTTCCCTGGGCGACCCTGGATTGGCGCATTGCTTAAACCGAACGTCGCCTGGCGGTAATTTGTAACGGATTTGATACCGGAAGTCGTGGGCCGCACTGAGACCTGGTGCGCGAATCTGGATATTTCTGCGGCTAAATGCGGCGAAAAGTAGCGGTATGGAGGAAGTTGCTGCGGGAGGGGCGGATCGGGTAGGAACCGAGGGCATTCGCCCCTGCCATTGCGGCAGGGGCGAAATCGGCTGCATCAGGCGGTGAGGGTCTTCACGCCTTCGCGGGTGCCCAGCAGCAGTACGTCGGCCGGACGGGCGGCGAACAGGCCGTTGGTGACCACGCCGACAATCGCATTGATCTGCGCTTCCAGCTCCACCGGGTTGGTGATCTGCATGTTGTGCACATCGAGGATGATGTTGCCGTTGTCGGTGATCACGCCTTCCCGGTAGACCGGGTCGCCACCGAGCTTCACCAGCTCGCGGGCCACGTGGCTGCGGGCCATCGGGATCACTTCCACTGGCAGCGGGAAGGCGCCCAGCACCGGCACCAGCTTGCTGGCGTCGGCGATGCAGATGAAAGTCTTGGCCACGGCCGCGACGATCTTCTCGCGGGTCAGGGCCGCGCCGCCGCCCTTGATCAGGTTCAGGTGCTCGTCGCTTTCGTCGGCGCCGTCGATGTAGAACTCCAGGTCGCTGACGGTGTTCAGTTCGTACACCGGAATGCCGTGGCCCTTGAGGCGCGCCGCGGTGGCTTCGGAGCTGGCGACCGCTCCGTCGAAGGCGGCCTTGTGCTGGGCCAGGGCGTCGATGAAGCAGTTGGCGGTGGAGCCGGTGCCGACCCCGACGATGCTCTTGTCATCGAGTTTCGGGAGGATGAGGTCGACGGCAGCCTGGGCCACGGCCTGTTTGAGTTGATCCTGGGTCATGCGGGCTCCGGAAGCGGGCAAGGGGGAACGGAAAGGCCGGCATTATAGGCCGGTGTCCTGAGCAGGTCATTGCCCGTTTGGCGAACCGCTTTTGGTAGCCGCTGCCGAAGGCTGCGATCGACCGTCAGATCGTGACGGACGAGAGTGCGCAGCCTCCGGCAGCGGTTACAGAGATCTTGAAACCTCAGGATTCGTGTGGTCGCCCGGGCAAACGCTGGGTTAGACTCGCTGGCCCTGCCCAACCCGCTCAGTGATGCTTTCCGATGCTCGAACAGTACGTCAAAAAGATCCTCACCTCGCGCGTTTACGACGTTGCCGTAGAAACCCCGTTGCAGACTGCCCGCCAGCTCTCCGAGCGGCTGGGCAATCAGATCTGGCTCAAGCGCGAAGACTTGCAGCCGGTGTTCTCGTTCAAGATTCGCGGCGCCTACAACAAGCTGACCCAGCTCAGCGACGCGGAGCGCGCCCGGGGCGTGGTCACCGCCTCGGCTGGCAACCATGCCCAGGGCCTGGCCCTGGCGGCCAAGGTGCTGGGGGTGAAGGCGACCATCGTGATGCCCAAGACCACCCCGGAGATCAAGGTCGAAGGCGTGCGCTCGCGCGGCGGCAAAGTGGTGCTGCATGGCGATTCCTTTCCGGAAGCCCTGGCCTACTCGCTGAAGCTGGTGGACGAAAAAGGCTACGTCTATATCCACCCGTACGACGATCCGCACACCATCGCCGGGCAGGGCACCGTGGCGATGGAAATCCTGCGCCAGCATCCGGGGCGCCTGGACGCGATCTTCGTGCCGGTCGGCGGTGGCGGCCTGATCGCCGGGATCGCGGCCTACGTCAAATACCTGCGGCCGGAAATCAAGATCATCGGCGTCGAGCCGGACGACTCCAACTGCCTGCAAGCGGCCATGGCCGCCGGCGAGCGCGTGGTGCTGCCGACCGTGGGCATCTTCGCCGACGGCGTCGCGGTGGCGCAGATCGGCCAGCACACCTTCGACATCTGCAAGGATTACGTGGATGAAGTGATTACCGTCAGCACCGACGAGATCTGCGCGGCGATCAAGGACATCTACGACGACACCCGCTCCATCACCGAACCGGCTGGCGCCCTGGGCGTGGCCGGGATCAAGAAATACGTCGAGCAGCGTGGCGTCAGCGGGCAGACCCTGGTGGCCATCGACTCCGGTGCCAACATCAACTTCGACCGCCTGCGCCATGTCGCCGAACGCGCCGAACTGGGCGAGGGCCGCGAAGCCATCATCGCCGTGACCATTCCCGAGCGGCCGGGCAGCTTCAAGGCGTTCTGCGAAGCCATCGGTAAGCGCCAGATCACCGAGTTCAACTACCGCTACAACACCGGCAGCGAAGCGCACATCTTCGTTGGCGTGCAGACCCACCCGGAAAACGATCCGCGCAGCGCGCTGATCGCCAGCCTGTCCGAACAGGGCTTCCCGGTGATCGACCTGACCGACAACGAACTGGCCAAGCTGCATATCCGTCATATGGTCGGCGGGCATGCCGCGCGGGTCAGCGACGAAGTGGTGTTTCGCTTCGAGTTCCCGGAACGCCCGGGCGCGCTGTTCAACTTCCTCAACAAGCTCGGCGGGCGCTGGAACATCTCGATGTTCCACTACCGCAACCATGGCGCGGCCGATGGCCGGGTGGTCGCCGGCCTGCAAGTGCCGGCGAGCGAACGCCACCTGGTGCCGGCAGCGCTGGCGCAGATCGGGTACCCGTACTGGGACGAGAGTGATAACCCGGCGTATCAGCTGTTCCTCGGCTGAACGGCTACGCTGGTGGGCAAGGCCAAGGCCTCAAGGAGTCGATTACATGGAAACGCTGACCGTCCTCAAAACCGTCCATATCCTGGCCACCGTGCTGCTGCTGGGCAGCGCGCTGGGGCTGGCGATCTGGGTCTGGCGCGCTCGTAGCAAGGGTGACGCGAGCATCTACAGCCGGCTGTTGCGCCGGCCGCTGGTGTTCGTCTGGCTGTTGCTGGTGATCTGCCTGGCCAGCCTGCCGTTCAGCGGCTGGTGGCTGGTGCACCTGATGGGCTGGTCGCTGGGGCAGACCTGGATCCTGGCCTCCAGCCTGATCTACACCCTGGGGGCCCTGAGCTGTTTCTGGCTGCTGGCGCGGCTCAATCGGCTGCGGATCGCCTCGGGTGTGGGCAGTCCGAAGTTCACCCTGGCGCTGGCGGTGTTCAGCTTCGTGTGTTTCTTCGCCA
Source organism: Pseudomonas sp. SK3(2021) (assembly GCF_016772375.1). NCBI lineage: Bacteria > Pseudomonadati > Pseudomonadota > Gammaproteobacteria > Pseudomonadales > Pseudomonadaceae > Pseudomonas > Pseudomonas sp. SK3(2021). Next base: position 6,358,042 of record NZ_CP061943.1, on the reverse strand, counting down.
TTGCCGGGTTGATGGGCGCCAAGCCGGTCTGATCGGCTTTTAGAGGGTTATCGCGAACCAGCTCGCTCCTGCAGGGATTGGCGTAGGAGCGGGCTTGCTCGCGAAGCGTCCTCAATCGCGCAGGCTGATCACCGGCCAGCCACGCTGCTGGGCCAGGGCCCGCAGGTTCGGGTCCGGGTCCACGGCGATCGGGTTCGCCACCAGATCCAGCAGCGGCAAGTCATTCATCGAATCGCTATAGAAGTAGCTGTCTTCCAGGCTGTGGCCGGTTTCCTCGAGCCAGCGCGCCAGGCGGGTGACCTTGCCTTCGCGAAAGCACGGGACATCGGTGCTGCGCCCGGTGTAGCGGCCGTCCAACATCTCGCACTCGGTGGCGATCAGGGTTTCCACGCCCAGGCGTTCGGCGATCGGCGCGGTGACGAAGCGGTTGGTGGCGGTGATGATCACCAGCTTATCGCCGGCGGTCTTGTGCTTGGCCAGCAATTGTACAGCCTTGGGCAGCATCAGCGGCTCGATGCAGTCGCGCATGTAGTCGCGGTGCCATTGGTCGAGCACGTCCATCTCGGTGCGGCCGAGAACCTCCAGGCAGAAGTTCAGGTACGCGGCCTGGTCGAGCTTGCCGGCCAGGTAGTCCTGGTAGAACTCGTCGTTACGGGCCTTGTAGGTGACGGCGTCGAGGAAGCCTCGTTCGCACAGGTAATCGCCCCAGGCGTGGTCACTGTCGCCGCCCAGAAGGGTGTTGTCCAAGTCGAATAAAGCCAGGCGCATCACGGTTACTCGCTGATAAGTCTGAAAAAAGGCAACCAGAATACGGTCTTTTCACAAGAGTGCACATAAGGTAGGACGCCTCGTTGCTGCTTTCACAACCTTTGTGGAACAATGCGGCGACATGCGTTTGCGAGGTTGTTGCCGTGATCGACCCCGATGGTTTCCGCCCCAATGTCGGGATCATTCTGACGAATGATGCCGGCCAGGTGCTATGGGCTCGCCGTATCAATCAAGATGCCTGGCAGTTTCCGCAAGGGGGAATCAACCCCGAAGAGACGCCGGAAGACGCTCTTTACCGCGAGTTGAACGAAGAAGTAGGCCTGGAACGCGAAGATGTGCAAATTCTCGCCTGCACCCGGGGCTGGTTGCGCTATCGTTTGCCGCAACGCCTGGTCCGTACCCACAGCCAACCGCTGTGCATCGGCCAGAAACAGAAATGGTTTCTCCTGCGCCTGATCTCCAACGAGCAGCGGGTGCGGATGGATTTGACCGGTAAACCGGAATTCGATGGCTGGCGCTGGGTCAGTTATTGGTATCCGTTGGGCCAGGTGGTGACATTCAAGCGCGAGGTTTATCGCCGCGCTCTCAAAGAGCTTGCCCCGCGCCTTCTAGCGCGCGACTGACGACGGAGTTCGACCCCGAGCCATGCTCAATACGCTGCGCAAGATCGTCCAGGAAGTTAACTCCGCCAAGGATCTCAAGGCGGCGTTGGGGATTATTGTGTTGCGCGTCAAAGAGGCCATGGGCAGCCAGGTCTGCTCGGTCTATCTGCTGGATCCGGAGACCAACCGTTTTGTCCTGATGGCCACCGAGGGCTTGAACAAGCGCTCGATCGGCAAGGTCAGCATGGCACCCAACGAAGGTCTGGTCGGCCTGGTCGGTACGCGCGAAGAACCGCTGAACCTCGAAAACGCCGCCGATCACCCGCGTTACCGCTACTTCGCCGAAACCGGCGAGGAGCGTTATGCCTCCTTCCTTGGCGCGCCGATCATTCACCACCGCCGGGTCGTCGGCGTTCTGGTCATCCAGCAAAAGGAGCGTCGCCAGTTCGACGAGGGCGAAGAAGCCTTCCTGGTGACCATGAGCGCCCAGCTGGCGGGGGTTATCGCCCATGCCGAAGCCACCGGCTCGATCCGTGGCCTGGGGCGCCAGGGCAAGGGCATCCAGGAAGCCAAGTTCATCGGCGTGCCCGGTTCGCCCGGCGCGGCGGTCGGTACCGCGGTGGTCATGCTGCCGCCGGCCGACCTGGACGTGGTGCCTGACAAGAGCATTACCGACATCGACGCCGAGCTGGCGTTGTTCAAGACCGCCATCGAAGGCGTGCGTGCCGACATGCGCACCCTCTCGGAAAAACTCGCCACCCAGCTGCGCCCCGAAGAGCGGGCGCTGTTCGACGTCTACCTGATGATGCTCGACGATGCCTCCCTGGGCAGCGAAGTGACCAGCGTGATCAAGACCGGCCAGTGGGCCCAGGGCGCGTTGCGCCAGGTGGTCACCGATCACGTCAACCGTTTCGAACTGATGGACGATGCCTACCTGCGCGAGCGGGCGTCGGACGTCAAGGACCTGGGGCGGCGCCTGCTGGCCTACCTGCAGGAAGAGCGCCAGCAAACCCTGGTCTACCCCGACAACACCATCCTGGTCAGCGAAGAATTGACGCCGGCCATGCTCGGCGAGGTGCCGGAAGGCAAGCTGGTCGGCCTGGTCTCGGTATTGGGTTCGGGCAACTCTCACGTGGCGATCCTGGCCCGGGCCATGGGCATTCCGACGGTGATGGGCCTGGTCGACCTGCCGTACTCGAAAGTCGACGGCATCCAGATGATCGTCGACGGCTACCACGGCGAGGTCTATACCAACCCCAGCGACGTGCTGCGCAAGCAGTTCGCCGATGTGGTCGAGGAAGAACGGCAACTGGCCCAGGGCCTGGATGCGCTGCGCGACCAGCCGTGCGTGACGCTGGATGGCCACCGCATGCCGCTGTGGGTCAACACCGGCCTGCTGGCGGACGTGGCGCGGGCGCAGAAGCGTGGCGCCGAGGGCGTGGGTCTGTACCGCACCGAAGTGCCGTTCATGATCAACCAACGTTTCCCGAGCGAAAAGGAGCAGCTGGCGATCTATCGCGAGCAACTCGCGGCCTTCCACCCGCAACCGGTGACGATGCGCAGCCTGGACATCGGCGGCGACAAGTCACTGTCGTATTTCCCGATCAAGGAAGACAACCCCTTCCTCGGCTGGCGCGGCATTCGCGTCACCCTCGACCATCCCGAGATTTTCCTCGTCCAGACCCGCGCCATGCTCAAGGCCAGCGAAGGCCTGGACAACCTGCGCATTCTCCTGCCGATGATTTCCGGCACCCATGAGCTGGAAGAAGCACTGCACCTGATCCATCGCGCCTGGGGCGAAGTGCGCGACGAAGGCACCGACGTGCCGATGCCGCCGATCGGGGTGATGATCGAGATCCCGGCCGCGGTGTACCAGACCAAGGAACTGGCGCGCCAGGTGGACTTCCTGTCGGTTGGCTCCAACGACCTGACCCAGTACCTGCTGGCCGTGGACCGCAACAACCCACGGGTGGCGGATCTCTACGACTACCTGCATCCGGCGGTGCTGCAAGCCTTGCAGACCGTAGTGCGCGACGCCCATGCCGAAGGCAAGCCGGTGAGTATCTGCGGCGAGATGGCCGGCGACCCGGCGGCAGCGGTGCTGCTGATGGCGATGGGCTTCGACAGCCTGTCGATGAACGCCACCAACCTGCCGAAAGTGAAGTGGATGCTGCGTCAGATCAATCTCAGCAAGGCCAAGGAACTGCTGGCCGAGTTGATGACCATCGACAACCCGCAAGTTATCCACAGCTCGCTGCAACTGGCGCTGAAGAACCTGGGCCTGGCGCGGATGATCAATCCGGCGTCGGCCAAGACCCTTTAAGAGTTATCGCGAGCCAGCTCGCTTCTACAGAGACGCCGCCAAACCCTGTAGGAGCGAGCTGGCTCGCGATAACGTACTTTCAGACGCCGCTAAACCCTCAGTTCCACTTCCCCCAGATGTCCGCCATAGGGCCCGAAGCTGCGCTCGACTATGTGCCTGGAACCATCGGCCCGGACGATCAGCGCCGTGCTGGCCCGCGTGCCATAACTGGGGCTGGCGATAAACACGCTCGACAGCAGGCTCTCGGTGGCCAGGCCGACCCCGGTATCGGGAAGGTCGGCAAACGGCGCGGTCTGCGCATCGCTGAGCAGGGCGAGCAGAGCCTGGGGCTGCGGGTCGTGCAGTACTTCCTGCAGCGCCGCCTTGGCCTTGAGCAGCTTGGGCCAGGGCGTGTCGAGCCCGGCATTCGACAGACCGTACACGCCAGTGCCCAGTCGCTGCGGCTCCCGGGCCTGGGCGTTGTAGTGCCAGAGCTGGTCAGGCGTACCCACCAGCAGGTTGAAACCGGCATATTCCTGGGATCGGCCGACAACGTCGTTGAAATAGTCGTCTATCGATATCTTGCTGCTGAGAAAACGCGCCACCAGTTCGCCTCGGGAGCGGCGCGCGGGGGGCTGGTGGGGGTTGCGGATATTGGTCAGGGCGGCGAAGCGGCCGTCGGCGCCGAGGCCGAGCCAGGTACCGCCTGCCTCCAGGTCGCGCCCGGCGTAGATATCGGGAGCTTCGGGCCATTGCGCCAGCGGCAGGCTGGGGCGGGCGTAGAACTCGTCACGGTTGGCCGCGACGATCAGGGGCAGGGTGTGGCCTGGCCGCCAGGCGAATACGATCAAGCACATCAGGTCGTCCCTTTTGTGTTTTTTGCCCACTCTACGCACAGATCGACTGGGTATCCATCGCCATCCAGTGGAGCCAAGGGCCATGCATCCGTTACCATGCCGCTCTCTTTTCGGGATGCCTCCATGGAATTTCTGCTCTATCTGCTGCTGGGGGCCTGCGCGGGCATATTGGCCGGCCTGTTTGGCGTGGGTGGCGGCATCATCATCGTTCCCGTGCTGGTGTTCAGCTTCACCCTGCAAGGTTTCGATCCGTCGATCCTGACCCACCTGGCGGTCGGTACGTCGCTGGCGACCATCATCTTCACCTCGGTCAACGCGGTTCGCGAACACCAGCGCAAGGGCGCGGTGCGTTGGCCGATCTTTGCCTGGATGACCCTGGGCATCCTGCTCGGCGCCGGGGTCGGGGCGCTGACGGCCGAAGCGATCTCCGGGCCGAACCTGCAGAAAATCATCGGCGTCTTCGCCCTGGTGGTCGCCCTGCAGATGACCCTGGACCTGCGGCCCAAGGCCAGCCGCGATGTTCCCGGCAAGCTCGGGCTGACCCTAGCCGGCAGTGTGATCGGCTGGGCTTCGGCGATTTTCGGCATCGGCGGCGGCTCGCTGACCGTGCCGTTCCTGACCTGGCGCAGCGTGCCGATGCAGCAGGCGGTGGCCACGTCCTCGGCCTGCGGTTTGCCGATTGCCGTCGCCAGTGCAATAAGTTTCATGATTCTGGGCTGGCATGATCCGCTGCTGCCGGCTCATAGTCTGGGTTTTGTGTATCTGCCGGCGCTGCTGGGCATCGCCCTGACCAGCATGGTCTTTGCCCGGTTCGGCGCGCGGCTGGCCCATCGGCTGTCGCCGCGCCTGTTGAAGCGGCTGTTCGCCGGCCTGCTGTTTGTGGTCGGCCTGACGTTCCTGCTCTGACAGGTTTCGCAATCCTGGCTTAATCCGCGCGTGACATGGTCGCGGCGCAAATCGAGTTTCACTCTAACGAGGAGTCGCAATGCTGCCTTACCCGCAGATCGACCCGGTGGCCCTGGCCATCGGCCCGCTGAAAATTCACTGGTACGGCCTGATGTACCTGATCGGCATCGGTGGCGCCTGGCTGCTGGCGTCGCGCCGGTTGAACCGCTTCGACCCGACCTGGACCAAGGAAAAGCTCTCCGACATGGTGTTCTGGATGTCGATGGGGGTCATTGTCGGCGGGCGCCTGGGGTATGTGCTGTTCTACGACCTGAGTGCCTACCTGGCCAACCCGACGCTGATCTTCGAGGTCTGGAAAGGTGGCATGTCGTTCCACGGCGGTTTTATCGGGGTGATGCTGGCGGCCTTGTGGTTCGGCCAACGCAACAACAAGTCGTTCTTCCAGCTGATGGACTTCGTCGCGCCGATGGTGCCGATCGGCCTGGGCGCCGGGCGCATCGGCAACTTCATCAACGCCGAGCTGTGGGGCAAGCCGACCGACCTGCCGTGGGCGATGATCTTCCCGCCGTTCAGCGACCCGGCCCAGCTGCCGCGCCATCCTTCGCAGCTGTACCAGTTCGCCCTGGAAGGTGTGGCGCTGTTCCTCATCCTCTGGCTGTTCTCGCGCAAACCTCGCCCAACCATGGCGGTTTCCGGGATGTTCGCCCTGTTTTACGGTATTTTCCGTTTTATCGTCGAGTTCGTCCGGGTCCCGGATGCGCAACTGGGTTATCTGGCGTGGAACTGGCTGACCATGGGCCAGGTGCTGTGCCTGCCGATGATCGTCGGCGGCCTGTTCCTGATCTGGCTGGCCTACCACCGCGCTCCGGCGGCACCGGCGGCGAAAGACGCCGCGCTCTAATTCGGATCGCAGGGCGCGAGCCCTGCCTTCAAGGACACAGGTAATACATGAAGCAATATCTCGATCTGGTCGCCCACGTCATCAAGAACGGCACCAAGCAGGCCAACCGCACGGGCGTGAACACCATCAGCTTCCCTGGTGCGATGCTGCGTTACGACCTGAAAGAAGGTTTTCCGGCGATCACCACCCGCAAGATGGCCTTCAAGTCGGCCATCGGCGAGATGTGCGGTTTCCTCCGTGGGGTGAACAACGCCGCCGAATTCCGTGCCCTGGGCTGCAAGGTCTGGGACCAGAACGCCAACGAAAACGCCCAGTGGCTGGCCAACCCTTTCCGCCAGGGCGAGGACGACCTGGGTGAGATCTACGGCGTGCAATGGCGCAAGTGGCCGGCGTACAAGCAGATCCCCCTGAGCAACCCGGCCGCCATCGAGCAGACCCTGGGCCAGGGTTACCGGCAGATCGCCGAAGGCGAGGAAAACGGCCAGGCCTACGTGGTGCTGTACAAGGCCATCGATCAGGTGCGCCAGTGCGTGGACACCATCATCAAGGACCCGGGCAGCCGCCGTATCCTGTTCCACGGCTGGAACTGCGCCCAGCTGGATGAAATGGCCCTGCCGCCGTGCCACCTGCTGTACCAGTTCCACCCGAATGTCGAGACCCGGGAGATTTCCCTGACCCTCTACATCCGCTCCAACGACCTGGGCCTGGGCACGCCGTTCAACCTCACCGAAGGCGCCGCGTTGCTGAGCCTGATCGGCCGCCTGACCGGCTACACCCCGCGCTGGTTCACCTATTTCATCGGTGACGCCCACGTCTACGAAAACCACCTGGACATGCTCAACGAACAGCTCAAGCGCGAGCCGTTCCCGATGCCGAAGCTGGTGATTTCCGAGCGTGTACCGGAGTTCGCCAAGACCGGCGTGTACGCGCCGCAGTGGCTGGAAAAGGTCGAGCCGAGCGACTTCTCGCTGGAAGGCTACGAGCACCACGCGCCGATGACCGCGCCAATGGCGGTCTGATCCGTCCCCTGTAGGAGCGAGCTTGCTCGCGATCAGCCGTCAGGCTGAGACCTGCGGTGCTCCCCTTACCGCTATCGCGAGTTCGCTCCTACAAGGTTTGTTTAGTGGCCGTGACTACGGCCCACGTGAGAATCCTCGGCCTCGCTGGGGGCCACCGAGCCGCTGACTTCCAGGCGCTGCAAAATCCCGCACTGATCCAGGTCCGGCCCTTCGCTGCAGCGTTGGCGCAGGTCGAGCAGCTGTGTCTGCAGGGCCAGCAGCCCGTCGATCCGCGCCTTGACGTGGTGGATATGTTCGTCGATCAGCGCATTCACGTTCTGGCACTGGTCCTGCGGGCTGTCGCGCAGGTTCAGCAGGCTGCGGATTTCCTCGAGGGTCATGTCCAGGCTGCGGCAGTTGCGGATGAAGGTCAGGCGTTCGGTGTGGGCTTGGGTGTACAGGCGGTAATTGCCTTCGCTGCGGGCCGGTTCCGGCAACAGGCCTTCGCGCTCGTAGTAACGGATGGTTTCGACCTGACAGTCGGTCAGCTTTGCCAACTCGCCAATTTTCATCGCGACAATCTCCGAAAGGGTGCTTGACCCTATAGTGGCTACAGGGTGTTCACTTGGCAACAGGCACCTTTTCGGACGCGACCTTATGAGCGATTCCCTGCACACCCACGGCAAGCCCGGCGCTGATTCCAAGCATGCTGGCCACGATCACGATCACGACCCTGGCGCAACATTGCAGCCGGTGAAAAAACACGACCATGCTGGCCACGGCGGTTCCTGCTGTTCAGCGCCGTCGTTGATCCCGTTGAGCGAGCCCCAGGCCGCCAGCCATGGCGACGCCTGCTGTTCGTCGGCCGCCGCGCCGTCGCTGGTCAAGCTGGGCACGACGCCGAGCGCCAATGCGCGCCTGAGCAGCTTCCGCATCGACGCCATGGACTGCCCGACCGAGCAGACGCTGATCCAGAACAAGCTGGGCAAGCTGGCGGGTGTGCAGCAGTTGGAGTTCAACCTGATCAACCGGGTGTTGGGCGTGACCCACGACCTGCAGGACGACGCCCCGATCATCGCCGCCATCAAGTCCCTGGGCATGGCAGCCGAGCCCATCGGCCTGAATGGCGAGTCCGCTGCCCCGGCCGCGGCCCCGGTGAAAAAGCACTGGTGGCCGCTGGCGTTATCCGGCATCGGCGCGCTGGCCGCGGAAGTAATCCACTTCACCAGCGCCGCGCCGACCTGGGTGGTGGCGGTGATTGCCCTGGTATCGATCCTCAGCGGCGGCCTCGGCACCTACAAGAAGGGCTGGATCGCCCTGAAAAACCGCAACCTCAACATCAATGCGCTGATGAGCATCGCCGTGACCGGCGCCGTGCTGATCGGCCAGTGGCCGGAAGCGGCGATGGTGATGTTCCTGTTCACCGTGGCCGAGCTGATCGAGGCCCGGTCCCTGGACCGCGCGCGCAATGCCATCAGCGGCCTGATGCAGATGACCCCGGAGCGGGTCACGGTGCAGCAGGCGGACGGCAGCTGGATCGAGCGGGAAGCGAAAAGCATCGAGCTTGGTGCGCGGGTACGGGTGCGTCCGGGTGAGCGCATCGGCCTGGACGGTGAGGTGGTGGCCGGTACCTCGACCATCGATCAGGCGCCGATTACCGGCGAAAGCCTGCCGGTGGAAAAGACCTTGGGCGACAAGGTTTTCGCCGGCACAATCAACCAGGCCGGCTCCCTGGAGTACAGGGTGACCGCCGCGGCCAACAACTCGACCCTGGCGCGGATCATCCATGCCGTGGAGCTGGCCCAGGGCACGCGCGCGCCGACCCAGCGCTTCGTCGACAGGTTCTCGAAAATCTACACGCCCGCAGTGTTTGCCTTCGCCCTGGCCGTGGCGGTGATTGCGCCGCTGTTCATGGGGGCCGCCTGGTTCGACTGGATCTACCGCGCCCTGGTGCTGCTGGTGGTGGCGTGCCCTTGTGCCCTGGTGATTTCCACCCCGGTGACCATCGTCAGCGGCCTGGCCGCGGCGGCACGCAAAGGCATCCTGATCAAGGGCGGGGTTTATCTGGAGGGTGGTTACAAGCTCGACTACCTGGCGCTGGACAAGACCGGCACCATCACCCACGGCAAGCCGGTGCAGACCGATTTCCTGCCCCTCGACCCGCTGGCGGACCGCCGCGCGCCGGCCATCGCCGCCAGCCTGGCATCCCGTTCCGACCACCCAGTGTCCCTGGCCATCGCCAATGCGGCTGTGGATAAGCAACTGGGCCTGCACCTTGTGGATAACTTCGAGGCCCTGGCCGGCCGCGGTGTGCGCGGGGAAATCAACGGCCAGCTCTACCACCTGGGCAATCACCGCCTGGTGGAGGAGCTGGGGCTGTGCTCGCCGGAGCTGGAAGAGCAGCTGTTCGCCTTGGAGAAACAGGGCAAGAGCGTGGTGCTGTTGCTCGACAGCGTCGGCCCCCTGGCCCTGTTCGCCGTGGCGGACACGGTCAAGGAGTCCAGTCGCGAAGCGATCCAGCAGTTGCACGAGCTGGGCATCAAGACCCTGATGCTGACCGGTGACAACCCGCACACCGCCGAGGCCATCGCCGCCCAGGTGGGCATCGATCAGGCCCGCGGCGACCTGCTGCCCACCGACAAGCTGCAAGCCATCGAAGACCTGTACGCCCAGGGGCATCGGGTCGGCATGGTCGGCGACGGTATCAACGACGCCCCGGCCCTGGCCCGCGCGGAGATCGGTTTCGCCATGGCCGCGGCGGGTACCGACACCGCCATCGAGACCGCCGATGTCGCCCTGATGGACGACGATCTGCGCAAGATTCCAGCGTTTATCCGGCTGTCCCGCCAGACCTCGAACATCCTCGTACAAAATATCGCCCTGGCCCTGGTCATCAAGGCGATCTTTCTTGGGGTAACCTTCTTCGGATTGGCCACCATGTGGATGGCCGTGTTCGCCGACATGGGCGTCAGCCTGTTGGTGGTCTTCAACGGTTTGCGCCTGTTGCGCAAGTAAAGGGATAACGAGAGCGTGCAGTGCTGAGTGCCGAGCTGAAGGCGTTTTACATGGTGGCCCGCCTGGGCAGCATTACCCTGGCGGCGAAAAAGCTCGGCCTGAGCCAGCCCACGGTGACCACCCAGATCCGCCATCTGGAAAGCCAGTACGCGGTCGAGCTGTTCTACCGCGGCGGCCGCCGCCTCAGCGTCAGCGAGGAGGGCGCCCGGCTGCTGCCGATGGTCAAGGCACTGTTGCAGCAGGAAGCCGATATCGAGTTTTTCCTGCGCAACAGCGGCCAGCTGCAAGGCACCCTGCGGATCGCCGCCACGGCGCCGTATTACATCCTCGACCTGGTGAAGACTTTCCGGGAGCGCCTGCCCCAGGTGGAGGTGTCAGTGGAAATCGGCAATTCGCAGCAGGTCCTGGAATCGCTGGAGGAGTACCGGGTCGACATCGCCGCGTCCTCGCAGTTGCTGGAAGATTCGCGCTTGATCCGCCGAGTGCTCGGTAGCGACCCGCTGGTGCTGGCGGTGCATCGCAATCATCCGTTGGCGGCCCTCGATCACGTGCCCCTGAACGCCCTGGCCGGGCATACCCTGCTGATGCGCGAGCCGGGTTCCACCACCCGGCGCCTGACCGAGGAATTGCTCGACAGCGCCCGGGTCGGCTGCGGGCCGCTGCTGGAAATCGGCAGTCGCGAGTCGATCCGCGAGGCGGTGCTGCGCAATATCGGCATCAGCATCATTGCCCGCCAGGAAGTGCCCCACGATCCGCAGCTGCGGGTGCTGACCATCGAGAACGCGCCGCAGATCGCCGAGTACCTGTACTGCCTCAAGGAGCGCAAAGGCGCGCGCCTGCCGGCGGCCTTCCTCGGGCTGGCGCAGGAAATGGCGCCGGCCTGAACCCTGCTCCTTGTAGCCGCTGCCGAGCGCAGCGAGGCTGCGAACGGCTGCGCAGCAGCCGCAACCCTGGCAACGCCCCATGACCAGGTAATCGAGGGGCGCCTTTTTGCGGGCGCGGGCGCCCGTTCGCAGCCTCGCTGTGCTCGGCAGCGGCTACAGGGTTACGGGATTGCCGGCAGGGCCAACCCAAATCCACCAATACCACTATCGGCAACTTTTGCCTCATTGCCACAGTAACTACGCATTCGCTCCCTAGGATGGCCTGCATCTGCTTGATGAGGTCCGTCCATGAACAACCCGATCGCAACAGCCCCGAGCAACCCCGGCGCACCGATGAAGGTGCGCGGCATGCAGAAACGCTTTGGTGCTTTCACCGCGCTGGATAACGTTTCCCTGGACGTGGCGGCCGGCGAGCTGGTGTGCCTGCTTGGCCCGTCGGGCTGCGGCAAGACCACCCTGCTGCGCTGCATCGCCGGCCTCGAGCGCCAGGACCGGGGCGAGTTGTACCTGGGCTCCCGTGATGTCTCGCATCTGGCGCCCCAGGCCCGGGACTACGGCATTCTGTTCCAGTCCTATGCGCTGTTCCCCAACCTCAGCGTCGCAGCCAACATCGCCTACGGCCTGGCCGGCAGCGGCCGCGACGAAGTGCGCCGGCGCGTGGCGCAGATGCTGGAACTGGTGGGCCTGACCGGCAGCGAAAAGAAATACCCCAGCCAGCTGTCCGGCGGCCAGCAGCAGCGGGTGGCCCTGGCGCGTGCCCTGGCCCCAGCGCCTTCGTTGCTGCTGCTGGATGAACCGATGTCGGCGCTGGATGCCCGGGTGCGCGAGCATTTGTGCACCGAGCTGCGCCAGCTGCAGCGGCGCCTGGGCATCACCACCCTGATGGTGACCCACAACCAGGACGAGGCCATGTTGATGGCCGACCGTATCGCGGTAATGAACAACGGCAAGGTCGAGCAGTACGCCACGCCACAGGAAATCTACGATCGCCCGGCCACCCCGTTCGTCGCCGAATTCGTCGGCCAGGGCAACTGGCTGCCGTTCCGCCGCAGCAGCGACAGCCACGCCCAGGTCGGCGGGATGAACCTGCGGCTGGCGGCCGACGCCGGCAAGGCGGCCTCGGGCCGGTTGTTCTGCCGCCCGGAGGCGATCAGCGTCAATCCGCCGGTGGACGAGGAAAACCTGTTCCCGGCCAAGGTCCGGGAGATCACCTTCCTCGGCAACCGCTGCCGCATGAGCTTCGAACTCAACGAATTGCCCGGCCATCCGCTGCTGGCCGAGCTGGCCCCGGAAGCCATGCCGCGCCTCGGCGCCCAGGACATCTGGGTCGCCTTGCCACCGCGCAGCCTGCAGGTGTTTACCTGAAATGGCCGTTGACCTGACCCTGCCGCTACCCGCGAAACGGGCGCGCCAGGCCCGTGCGGAAATCGGCGACTGCATCTTCGTGTTCGGCGGCAAGCTGGTGCTGCTGTTGCTGCTGGGCCTGGCGGTGCTGCTGCCGTTGCTGGCGATCTTCTGGCGCGGCTTCAGCGGCGAAGCCGGGCAGGGCGGTGGCCTGGTCGCCGCCCGTGAGCTGGTGAGCAGCGCCAACTTCCACTGGTTGCTGGGCAACAGCCTGAAAGTCTCCCTCAGCGTCGCCGCCATCGTGGTGCCGCTGGCCTACCTGTTCGCCTATGCCCTGCAACGCACGCTGATTCCCGGCAAGGCGATCTGGCGTGGCCTGTCGCTGCTGCCGTTGATGGCGCCGTCGATGCTGCCGGGGATCGCCCTGGTCTACCTGTTCGGCAACCAGGGCCTGCTGCGCGGGCTGCTCTCGGACAATATCTACGGCTTCTGGGGCATTGTCCTCGGCGAGGTGATCTACACCTTTCCCCACGCCCTGATGATCTTGTTGTCGGCCCTGTCCCTGGCCGATGCGCGGCTGTTCGACGCCGCGTCGAGCATGGGCGCCAGCCCGGCCAAGGCTTTTCGCAGCATCACCTGGCCGGCCACCCGGCAGGCGGTGTTCGCCGCGTTCTGCCTGGTGTTCACCCTGACCATCACCGATTTCGGCGTGCCGGTGGTGGTCGGTGGCGACTATCAGGTGCTGGCGCTGGAAGCCTACAAGGCCGTGGTCGGCCAGCAACAGTTCGGCCGTGGCGCCTTGATCGGCATGGTGCTGTTGCTGCCGGCGCTGTTCAGCTTCGGCGTCGATGCCTGGCTGCGCCGTCGTCATGGCGACGCCATGAGCGGCCGGGCCCAGGTGTTCCAGCCGGCGCCTTCCCGGCTGCGGGATGGCTGCTACCTGGCGATCGTCCTGCTGATCTGCGCGGCGCTGCTGCTGGTGTTCGGCATGGCGGTGTTCTCGTCGCTGGTGAAGTTCTGGCCCTATAACCTGTCGCTGTCACTCAATCACTATCAGTTCAACGACACCGCCGGCGGCGGCTGGCTGGCCTACCGCAACAGCCTGAGCATGGCCCTGTGCACGGCGCTGATCGGCAGCGTGCTGATCTTCACCGGCGCCTACCTGATGGAGAAGACCCACGCCCAGCGCGGCCTCAACCTGGCGCTGCGCATGCTCAGCTTCGTGCCGATGGCGGTGCCGGGCCTGGTACTGGGCCTGGGCTATGTCTTCTTCTTCAACCTCAGCGGCAACCCGCTGCATGTGTTCTACGGCAGCATGACCCTGCTGGTGGTGTGCACCATCGCCCACTACCTGACCACCGCGCAGATGACCGCCACCACCGCGCTGCGCCAGCTCGACGCCGAGTTCGAGGCCGCCGCGCTGTCGCTCAAGGCGCCGCTGTACCGCCATTACCTGCGGGTCACCGTGCCGATCTGCCTGCCGGCGTTGCTGGACATCCTGCGCTACCTGTTCGTCTCGGCCATGACCACTGTCTCGGCGGCGATCTTCCTCTACAGCCCCGACACCATCCTCGCGGCGGTGGCGGTGCTGAACATGGATGACGCCGGCAACGTCGGCGGCGCGGCCGCCATGTCGACCCTGATCCTCTTGACCTCGGCGGGCGTGTCCCTGTTCCTGGCCTGGGCTTCGCGCGGCTTGCTGCGCCGCTCCCAGGCCTGGCGGCAGACCGCGCCCAGCCACTGAATCTGTCCAACCCCACTACCACAGAAAGGAACCGCACCATGTTCAAGCCCTTGGCTGTTGCCGCTGCTGTCCTCACTGCTGTCAGCATGAACGCCTTTGCCGCGAAGACTGAACTGACCGTCTATACCGCCCTCGAGGCCGAGCAACTGAAGAGCTACAAGCAGGCCTTCGAAGCCGCCAACCCGGACGTGGAAATCAAATGGGTGCGCGATTCCACCGGGATCATCACCGCCAAGCTGCTGGCGGAAAAAGCCCGGCCGCAGGCGGACGCGGTGTGGGGCCTGGCGGCCTCCAGCCTGGCGATCCTCGATCAGCAGGGCATGCTGCAAGGCTATGCGCCGAAGGACCTGGGCAAGATCGGCGGCAACTACCGCGACGCCGCCAACCCACCGGCCTGGGTCGGCATGGACGTCTGGGCCGCGACCATCTGCTTCAACACCGTCGAGGCCGAAAAGCAGGGCCTGGCCAAGCCGGTAAGCTGGCAGGACCTGACCAAGCCTGAGTACAGGGGCAAGATCGTCATGCCCAACCCGGCTTCGTCCGGCACCGGCTTCCTCGACGTCAGCGCCTGGTTGCAGACCTTCGGCGAGAAGCAGGGCTGGCAGTACATGGACGAGCTGCACCAGAACATCGGCCAGTACGTCCACTCCGGTTCCAAGCCGTGCAAGCTGGCGGCGGCCGGTGAATTCCCGATCGGCATCTCTTTCGAATACCCGGCCGTGCAGCTCAAGCGCCAGGGCGCGCCGCTGGACATCGTGCTGCCGAAGGAAGGCCTGGGCTGGGAAATCGAAGCCACCGCGGTGATCAAGGGCACCCCTCATGAAGACGCCGCGAAGAAGCTCGCCGACTTCTCCGCCAGCCCCGCGGCCATGGAGCTGTACAAGGAAAACTTCGCCGTCCTGGCCCAGCCGGGGATCGCCAAGCCGCAGACCGAACTGCCGGCCGACTACGAGCAGCGCCTGATCAAGAACGACTTCGCCTGGGCCTCGAAGAACCGCGACCAGATCCTCGCCGAATGGCGCAAACGGTATGACGGCAAGTCCGAGAAGGTCGCCGCCCAGTAACCGACAGACCCTGTCGCGGGCCAGCCTCTTTTCTGTAGGCGCGAGGCTGGCCCGCGATTCGACCTCGCCGAGGTCATTGCCCAAGGACCATACACATGAGCAACCACAACGACCTGCTGATCGTCGGCGCCGGCATCCTCGGGCTGTCCCATGCCTATGCCGCGGCCAAGCGCGGTTTGCGGGTCAGGGTTTTCGAGCGCAGCGCCACGCCCCTGGGCGCGTCGGTGCGCAATTTCGGCCAGGCCCTGGTGACCGGCCAGCCGCCTGGGGTGATGCTCGAGCTGGCCAAGGCCAGTCGCGGCATCTGGGGTGACTGGGCCGGACTGGCCGGCCTGCCGCTCAAGCGCAACGGCTCTTACCTGTTCGCCCGCACCGAGGCCGAAGAGCAATTGCTGCAGGCCTTCTGCGCCGGACGCGCCCGGGAACACGGCTACCGCGTCGAACTGCTGCGCGGCGCGGCCTTGAACGATCTGTACGGCGGCCGCTTCCGTCATCATCGCGCGGCGCTGCACGGCCTGGACGACCAGCAGCTGTACTCCCGGGAAGCCATCCCGATGCTGATCGACTACCTGCGCCGCGACCTTAAGGTGGAGTTTCATTTCTCCACCCTGGTGCGCGACATCGAGCCCGGCCAATTGCACAGCACCGCCGGCAGCTTTCGCGCGGCGCAGATCCTGGTCTGTTCCGGGCATGACTACCAGACCCTGTTGGCTGAGCCGATTGCCGCGCTGGCGCCGCAGGTCTGTCGCCTGCAAATGCTCCGCGCCCGGCCCGAGGTGCAACTGGACCTGCAACACGCGCTGCTCACCGGCCTGAGCTGCGTGCATTACGGCGCCTTTGCCGACCTGCCCGAGGCGGCGGCGGTGCGGGCGCAGATCCTGCGGGACGCGCCGCACCTGCACGAAAACGGCATCCACCTGCTGATCAGCCCGACGCCCTATGGCGAGCTGATCATCGGCGACTCCCACCATTACGGCAGCGACCCGTCGCCGTTCAATGCCGAACAGGTGGACAACTGGATGCTCGAACTGGTCGAGCACACCCTGGGCTGCAAGGTGCAGGTGATCGAGCGCTGGCAGGGTGTCTATGGCGCCCGCGGCCCGGCGCCGTTCTCGTTCCTGCGCCCGGCCGCCGGGGTCAGCGCGGCCCTGATGCACAGCGGCGTGGGCATGAGCGTCGGCCCGGCCATGGCCGAGGGCAATATCGCCCGTTTGCTGGAGGAAGCCTGATGCGGCCTGAGCAGCGGATCGCCGAGGTGTTCGGCCTGTACGAGCGTTTTGGCGACAGCGACTACATCGGCGAGCCGGTGTCGCAGATCGAACACATGTCCCAGGCCGCGCAACTGGCCATGGCCGAGGGTTTCGACGACGAAGTGGTGCTGGCGGCGTTCTTCCACGATATCGGGCATATCTGTGCGCAGGATGGCGAGAACATGGGCGGTTTCGGCGTGGTCAGCCATGAACGGCTGGGCGCCGACTACCTGCGCCGCGCCGGTTTCAGTGAGCGCCTGGCGCGGCTGGTGGAATACCACGTGCAGGCCAAGCGTTACCTGACCTTCAAGGAGCCGGGCTACTACGAGCGGCTCAGCCAAGCCAGCCGGCGCACCCTGCAATACCAGGGCGGAGTGATGAGCGCCGAGGAGGCCCGGGCCTTCGAACAGGACCCGCTGTGCGCGGTCAGCCTGCGCCTGCGCCATTGGGACGAACAGGCCAAGGAGCTGTGGGTGCCGGTGATGGATTTGCAGGTGCTCAAGGACAAGGCGGCGCGTTTGCTGAACGCATAATCTGTAGCCGCTGCCGCAGGCTGCGATCGACCGGAACGGTCGCAGGTTTCTCACTGACGCAGGAAGGCCTGACGGCCTTATCGCAGCCTGCGGCAGCGGCTACAGATGGATGACCTAATCCCCGACCACCAGCTTCTGCGCCAACACCTCGATCTGCTCCTGGCGCTCGGCCTGGCTCAGGCGCGGCGCCGGGTTCAGTGACGACCACTGCGGGTGGGCGCGGGCCTTGTTCAGCGCCTCCGGCAGCTTGCCCTCGCGCCAGCTCTGGTCCTGGGGCGTGGCCAGCTGGATGCTGCCCAACGCCGCATGACCGCGTACATTCAGCGCCTGCACCAGTTGCCGCTGGCGCAGGGCCAACAGGCGCAGCACGCTGTCGTCCACGGTCAGCTCGCGCTGGCCCTTGAGCTTGCCCAGCAAGCGGCCGCCGTAGCTGCGGGCGGTTTGCAGCGCGCCACCGGCAATTGCCCCGGCCAGGGCCGCCGCGCCCAGGGTCAGGCCGCCCACCAGCAGGTCGACGCCAGCCCCGGCCGCCGCGCCGGCGGCGATCCCGCCACCGACCCGCACCCCCAATTGCTTGAGGGTTTCCGGGTTGAACAGGTCATCGCCCCAACGCCCGTCGAGCAGCGGCACATCGCTGGCGGCGGCATCCTGCGGGCGGAAGGCGTAGAGCTTGAGCAGCGCCTCGACGCAACGCTGTTCGCGCTGGCGCACGGCCTTGCGCAGTTCGCCGATGGCCTGCTGTTCCTGCTCGGCCTCGCTGACCACGCTGCGCCGGCAGGCGGCGCAATCGATCAGCAGTTCGGCGATCAGCCGCGCGGCGCTCTGCTGGCGGGCCAGGCGTTGCGCCTGCTGGTCGGCGATCAGGCGTTCCAGCTGCGGCCGCGAGCTTTCCAGGAGCAACGCCAGGCTTTCATACAGCCGCCGCTCGCCGTCTTCCGGCGGCGCCACGCTGTCGAACCGCACCAGCGCGTGCAGGCCCAGGCGGGCCAGGGCTTCGCGCCAGTGCGGCTCGCGATGGTCGGCGCTACTGACGAAATTCAGCACCGGCAGCAGCGGCTTGCCGCAGCTGGCGAGGACTGCCAGTTCGTCGCGGTACTTGGCCAGTACCGGCTCGCGGGCGTCGATCACATACAGCCCGGCGTCGGAGTCCAGCAGCTGGCGCAGCACCTTGGCTTCCTGTTCGAAACGCTGGCGCGCCTCGCTGCCTTCGAGAAACCGCGCCAGGCGGGCCGGGCCATCCAGGCGCTCGCCGGGGTGTTCCAGGCGTTCCAGGTAATCGAGCAGGGCGATGGCGTCTTCCAGGCCGGGGGTGTCGTACAGGTCGAGCAGCGGCTCGCCGTCCACCGACAGCCGCGCGCCCTCGACATGGCGGGTGGTGCTGGGGCGATGGGAGACCTCGCCGAAGCCGACGTCCCGGGTCAGGGTGCGCAACAGGGAGGTCTTGCCGACGTTGGTGTGGCCGACCACCGCCAGCTTCAACGGCGGTTTGCGAGGATCAGTCATGCCCGGTCTCCAGCCAGTTCAGCGGCGCGCAGTCGGCGAACGGCAGTTCCAGTTGTTGCAGGGCTACATGCCAGTCACCCAGGCGTTCGGCATCCAGCGCCTGGCCCGGCGGCGCCTGCAATAGCCAGACCCGGGTGGCAGTGGCGCTGCGGGCCAGCTCGGCGATCAGCGCCAGGCTGCCACGGTCCGGCGAGCGCCGTGGATCGCAGGCGATGGCCAGGCGCGCCGGCGGAAAGCGGCTCATCTGTTCCAGCAGCTTGTGCCGGGATTCGCGACTGTCGAGGATGCCGGCGTCTTTCACCGTGGCCGGCAATGGCGGTGGCCAGGGGCGCTGGTCGTCCAGTTCGATGGCCACCAGCAGGGCGCCATCGCTGTCCTGCGCGCTGACGCCGCCTTCGACGCGGTGCAGCAAGTCGGGGGCGGCATCGTTGATCCCCAGGCGTTCGCTGCTGGGCATCAGTGCTTCGCGCAGTTGGCTGTAGCCGGGGAGGTTGAGGTCCAGTTGCAGGCGCGCCTGCCCATGCTTCCAGCGCCAGCGACAGAGCAGCATCAACACCAGGCGCGGCAGCACGCCGTAAATGATCAGCGAACCCACCAGCCAGACGGCCCACATCTGGCGCACCTGTTCAGTGTTGTAAACGTCCCGGGTGCTGGCGTGAATCATCTCTACGGTCGGTACCCCGAAACCGATGGCCCGAGGCAAGGCGCTGAGGGCATTGGTGATGGCCACGAAGGCATCCGCGCCAAGCAGGGTGCTTTCCCAATAGAACCCGTAGCGCCGGGTGATCAGCAGCATCAGCAGGATCGTCACGGCGCTGAGCAGGGCCAGCAGCCACAGGCCGTTGACCAGGGTGCCGATGGCCCAGCGATTGAGTTTGCGCCGTTGCAGCAACAGCAGCAGGGCGGGTGCCAACTGCGCGGCCTTGGCGTCGCGGGCGAGCCTGGCGCTGAGCCACAGCCACAGGCGGCCGAGGCTGGCGCCGTGTTCGCCGGCGAACAGCAGGCCCAGGGCCCAGCTCAGCAGCAGGATCAGGTTGAGGCCGAGCAGGCTGCCCAGGGCCCAGAACACATTGACCGGCGCCTGCCCGTTGCCCAGGGCGGCGAAGGCCAGGCCGGCGCCGCTGACGACGGCCAGCAGCGCCAGCAGCATCAACGCCAGGCGCGCGCCCTGGACCCAGTGGCGCAGCGCGGCGGCCAGGCCGTCGCGTTCGGCCAGCCACAACGCGCGGTATTGGAGGCGGCTCGCCAGGTCGCCGCCAGCGGTGCGCGCCAGGCGATTGGCTTCCTGGTCCTCCAGGGCGCCGGCGTGTTCTTCACGCAGGCGTATGGCTTCGGTGAGCCAGAGTTTTTCCAGTGGGGTCAGTGCTGTCACACGTCATTCCGTTGCTCAAATGAGGGGTGAGCATAACCGCTGTCACGCTGATCGGGGTACGTTGCGGGGCACCGAGCCTCTGGTATCCTCGCCGGCATGAAAAAATCTCTCCCTCTCAGCCTGATCGCGGCCCTCGGTGAAAACCGCGTGATCGGCGTCGACAACAGCATGCCCTGGCACTTGCCGGGGGATTTCAAATACTTCAAGGCCACCACCCTGGGCAAGCCGATCATCATGGGGCGCAAGACCTGGGATTCGCTGGGGCGTCCGCTGCCGGGGCGGCTGAATATAGTGGTCAGTCGCCAGGCCGACCTGCGGCTCGAAGGCGCCGAGGTGTACCCGTCGCTGGAAGCCGCAGTGGCGCGTGCCGAGGAATGGGCACTGGACCAGGGCGTTACCGAGCTGATGCTGATCGGCGGTGCGCAGCTCTATGCCCAGGGCCTGGAGCAGGCCGATCGCCTGTACCTGACACGTGTGGCGTTGAGCCCGGAGGGCGATGCGTGGTTCCCGGAGTTCGATCAGCAGCAGTGGAAACTGGTGTCTGACGTGCCGAACCCGGCGGAAGGCGACAAGCCGGCCTACAGCTTCGAGGTGTGGGAGCGGGTTTAGCCCCGTAGCCCTGTAGCCGCTGCCGAGCTTGCGAGGCTGCGATCGAGGACGAAGTCCTCGCAAAACCCGAACACGCAGTGTTTCAGGAAGAACAGGTTGTCTGGTTTTACGACTGCTTCGCAGTCGATCGCAGCCTCGCGAGCTCGGCAGCGGCTACAGGTCGCAGCCCCGTTCCGGGCGTGAACCCGGAACGGGGCAGGAATCAGGCCTGTGCCAGCTCCGCATGCTCATCGGCCTCGAGCTTTTCTTTATCGGTCTGCTGCATGATCTGGCTGGTGATCGCACCGGCAGTCATCGAACCGCTGACGTTCAGTGCGGTACGGCCCATGTCGATCAGTGGCTCCACGGAAATCAGCAGCGCCACCAGGGACACCGGCAAGCCCATGGCCGGCAGCACGATCAGCGCGGCGAACGTCGCGCCACCGCCCACCCCGGCCACACCGGCCGAACTCAAGGTCACTATCGCCACCAGGGTCGCGATCCACAGCGGGTCCAGCGGGTCGATGCCCACGGTCGGGGCCACCATGACCGCCAGCATCGCCGGGTACAGGCCGGCGCAGCCGTTCTGGCCGATGGTCGCGCCGAACGAGGCGGCGAAGCTGGCGATGGACTGCGGAATGCCCAGGCGGCTGGTCTGTGCCTCGATGCTCAGCGGGATGGTCGCGGCGCTGGAGCGGCTGGTGAAGGCGAAGGTCAGCACCGGCCAGACCTTGCGGAAGAAGCGCAGCGGGTTGATCCCGGCCAGCGACACCAAAAGGCCGTGGACCACGAACATCAGGCCCAGGCCGATGTACGACACCACCACGAAACTGCCGAGCTTGATGATGTCCTGCAAGTTGGAGCTGGCGACCACCTTGGTCATCAGCGCCAGCACGCCGTAGGGGGTCAGCTTCATTACCAGGCGCACCAGGCGGGTGACCCAGGCTTGCAGGGTGTCGATGGCGTTGACCACTTTCTGGCCCTTGTCGGCGTCGTCCTTGAGCAGTTGCAGGGCGGCAATACCGAGGAAGGCGGCGAAGATCACCACGCTGATGATCGAGGTCGGCTTGGCCCGGGCCAGGTCGGCGAAAGGGTTCTGCGGAATGAACGACAGCAGCAGCTGCGGGATATTCAGGTCGGCGACCTTGCCTGCGTAATCGCTCTGGATCACCTGCAGGCGAGCCATTTCCTGGGTGCCGGCCACCAATCCTTCGGCGGTCAGGCCGAACAGGTTGGTCAGGGCGATGCCGATCACCGCGGCGATGGCGGTGGTGAAGAGCAGGGTGCCGATGGTCAGGAAGCTGATCTTGCCCAGGGACGAGGCGTTGTGCAGGCGTGCCACGGCGCTGAGGATCGAGGCGAACACCAGCGGGATCACGATCATCTGCAGCAGCTGCACGTAACCGTTGCCCACCAGGTCGAACCAGCCGATGGAGGTTTTCAGGATGGGGTTGCCGGCACCGTAGAGGCTGTGCAGGGCAACACCGAAGACCACGCCCAGCACCAGCGCCAGCAGGACCTTCTTGGCCAGGCTCCAGGTGGTGTGACGGGTTTGTGCCAGGCCCAGCAGCAAGGCGAGGAATACCAGCAGATTGAGGATCAGCGGCAGGTTCATTGAGGCTCCATAAGACTTGTGCCAATCGCTTGTGGCTGCGATTGCGAACCGGCAAGCCTAACAGCTTGATATCTAATGAATTAATATCAAAAACGCATTGAGACTGTCGTTTTTGGAATAAGCAACTGACGCTCAGACACATGCCGGTGGCGGAATCAGGACGCGGGCGGTCGCCCACAGGCGAGGATTGTCACAACGATTTGTTAGCGTCGATCTCTTTAAATCAGGGAGAAACGCCGATGAAACTCGCTCCGAAATTTCTGGTTGCCGCACTCTGCCTGGGCCTTGCCGGCCAGGTTCTCGCCACCGACTTGAAGCACTGGCCCGCGGACCAGGCCAAGCAACTGGACGCGATGATCGCGGCCAACGCCAACAAGGGTAACTACGCGGTGTTCGACATGGACAACACCAGTTACCGCTACGACCTGGAAGAGTCGCTGCTGCCGTTCATGGAGAACAAGGGCCTGATCACCCGTGAGACCCTCGACCCGTCCCTGAAACTGATGCCGTTCAAGGACACCGCCGAGCACAAGGAAAGCCTGTTCAGCTACTACTATCGCCTCTGTGAAATCGACGACATGGTCTGCTACCCCTGGGTGGCGCAGGTGTTCTCCGGCTTCACCCTCAAGGAGCTCAAGGGCTACGTCGACGAGCTGATGGCCTCCGGCAAACCGGTGCCGGCCACTTATTTCGAAGGCGACGTGGTCAAGAACACCGAGATCAATCCGCCGAAAATCTTCACCGGCCAGAAGGAGCTGTACAACAAGCTGATGGAGAACGGCATCGAGGTCTACGTGATGACCGCCGCCTCCGAGGAACTGGTGCGCATGGTCGCGTCCGATCCGAAGTACGGCTACAACGTCAAGCCGCAGAACGTCATCGGCGTGACCATGCTGCTCAAGGACCGCAAGACTGGCGAGCTGACCACCGCGCGCAAGCAGATCAGCGCCGGCAAATATGACGAGAAGGCCAACCTCGGCCTGGAACTGACCCCTTACCTGTGGACCCCGGCGACCTGGATGGCCGGCAAGCACGCGGCGATCCTGACCTACATCGATGAGTGGAAAAAACCGGTGCTGGTGGGCGGCGACACCCCGACCAGCGACGGCTACATGCTGTTCCACGATGTCGACGTGGCCAAGGGCGGCATCCACCTGTGGGTCAACCGCAAGGACAAGTACATGGCCCAGATCAACGGCATGATGGCCAAGCACGCCGCGGCCCAGGCCAAGGAAGGGCTGCCGGTGACGGCGGACAAGAACTGGGTGATCGTCAAGCCGGAGGATATCCAGTAAGACCGGGTTGAACCTATCGCAGGCAAGCCTCGCCCCTACAGAATCACGCGAAGCCTGTAGGAGCGAGCTTGCTCGCGAAAGGCCTCGCAGAGGCCGCTCTCCCAGGCAAAAAATGCCCCGCTCAAGGCGGGGCATTTTCATTTCAGCAGCTGGCGATCACAGGCCTTCGAGCAGTGCCTTGTTGCGCACCGCGCCCTTGTCGGCGCTGGTGGCCAGCAGGGCGTAGGCTTTCAGGGCGGTGGTCACCTTGCGTGGGCGTTTTTCCACTGGCTTCCAGCCTTTCTTGTCCTGCTCGACCCGGCGCGCGGCCAGTTCTTCGTCGCTGACCAACAGGTTGATCGAGCGGTTCGGAATGTCGATCAGCACCTTGTCGCCGTCCTGGACCAGGCCGATGGCGCCGCCCGCGGCAGCTTCCGGCGAGGCGTGGCCGATGGACAGGCCCGAGGTGCCGCCGGAGAAGCGGCCGTCGGTCAGCAGGGCGCAGGCTTTGCCCAGGCCCTTGGACTTCAGGTAGGAGGTCGGGTAGAGCATTTCCTGCATGCCCGGGCCGCCTTTCGGACCTTCGTAGCGAATGATGACGATGTCGCCTTCCTTCACTTCGTCGGCGAGGATGCCGCGCACCGCGCTGTCCTGGCTTTCGAAGATCTTCGCGTTGCCTTCGAAGACGTGGATCGACTCGTCGACGCCGGCGGTCTTCACCACGCAGCCGTCCAAGGCGATGTTGCCGTACAGCACGGCCAGGCCGCCTTCTTTCGAGTAGGCGTGCTCGACGCTGCGGATGCAGCCGTTTTCACGGTCGTCGTCGAGGCTCGGCCAGCGGGTCGACTGGCTGAACGCGGTCTGGGTCGGGATGCCGGCCGGGCCTGCCTTGAAGAAGTGGTGCACCGCTTCATCCGTGGTCTGGGTGATGTCCCACTTGGCGATGGCTTCTTCCATGCTGCGGCTGTGCACGGTCGGCAGGTCGGTGTGCAGCAGGCCGCCACGGGCCAGCGAACCGAGGATGCTGAAGATGCCGCCGGCGCGGTGCACGTCTTCCATGTGGTACTTCTGGATGTTCGGCGCGACCTTGCACAGTTGCGGCACCTTGCGCGACAGGCGATCGATGTCACGCAGGTCGAAGTCGATCTCGGCTTCCTGGGCGGCGGCCAGCAAGTGCAGGATGGTGTTGGTCGAACCGCCCATGGCGATGTCGAGCATCATGGCGTTCTCGAACGCCTTGAAGTTGGCGATGTTGCGCGGCAGTACCGATTCGTCGTTCTCGCCGTAGTAGCGTTTGCACAGTTCGACGATGGTGCGGCCGGCTTGCAGGAACAGCTGTTCGCGGTCGCTGTGGGTGGCCAGGGTCGAACCGTTGCCCGGCAGGGCCAGCCCCAGGGCTTCGGTCAGGCAGTTCATCGAGTTGGCGGTGAACATGCCGGAGCAGGAACCGCAGGTCGGGCAGGCGCTGCGCTCGTACTCGGCGACCTTCTCGTCAGAAGCGCTGGAGTCGGCGGCGATCACCATGGCGTCGACCAGGTCGAGGCCGTGGGAGGCGAGCTTGGTCTTGCCGGCTTCCATCGGGCCGCCGGAGACGAAGATCACCGGGATGTTCAGGCGCAGGGCGGCCATCAGCATGCCGGGGGTGATCTTGTCGCAGTTGGAGATGCAGACGATGGCGTCGGCGCAGTGGGCGTTGACCATGTATTCCACGGAGTCGGCGATGATCTCGCGGCTCGGCAGCGAATACAGCATGCCGTCGTGGCCCATGGCGATGCCGTCATCCACGGCGATGGTGTTGAATTCCTTGGCCACGCCGCCGGCGCGTTCGATTTCGCGGGCGACCAGCTGGCCCAGGTCCTTGAGGTGCACATGGCCCGGTACGAACTGGGTGAAGGAGTTGGCAATGGCGATGATCGGCTTCTTGAAGTCGTCATCTTTCATCCCCGTGGCGCGCCACAGTGCGCGGGCGCCGGCCATGTTGCGGCCGTGGGTGGATGTTTTCGAGCGGTAATCAGGCATGGAGCACTCCGGGCGGCTAATCAGGTAACAAATGGGGAGTGAGCTTCTATTGACCTCTGGAACACTCAGAAATGGCCGTGTGTCCTGAAGCTGCCGACGACGCCGCGGGATCGCCGCGCGCCTCGGCCTGAGCTCATAAACCCGCCGGGGGATGACTGGCGATGAATCTCGCGATTCTACACCGCTGGCGCCAGGAAGGAATGGTGCGAAATGCTGTGGCAGGACGGGTGACCTGTAGCTGTAGGAGCGAGCTTGCTCGCGAAGGACGTCAACGATGAGGCAGGCAGGATATGTGCGGCGTCCTTGAGTTTTTTCGCGAGCAAGCTCGCTACAGGGGATTCGTGGCTCAGAGCCAGATGGCATCCCACAACGGATAGTCGCCGATGCGCCGGACCAGCCCCGCGCGCAGCGGGTTGGCGATGAGGTAGCGGGCCATGGCTTTCAGGTCTTCGTCGCGACGCAGTGCACGATCGAAATAGCCTTGCTGCCAGACGGGCTCCGAGCTTTCGCGGGTTCGGTTGACGGCTCTGGCGCTACGGGATTTGGTGGCTTGCATCAGTCGCGGCAGATCGCCGTTGTGCAGTTCGACCAGCCAGTGGAAATGGTCGGGCATCACCACCCAGGCCAGGGAGTTTGCCGTGCCCGATTGCTGGGCGCGCCTGAGCTCGTCGACCACCCGGCGGCCTAGATGCCAGTCATGGAAGATTGCCGAGCGGTTGCGGGTGACAGCGGTGAGCAGGTAGATACGACCCGACTCCGAATAACGACCGAGGCGCAGGCGATGGGCGTGGGGCGTGTTGGACATTCCGTTGTCCTCTTCGGTGGATGGAAGAGCAACGGTAGGTGCTGTGAAGAAGGCTGTCGCAGTGACAATGGGACTGGATGTATCTGTAGGAGCGAGCTTGCTCGCGAAAAACGTCAACGATAACGCGCCCGCCCTGCCGGATCGCGGTGCCTGATGTTTTTTCGCGAGCAAGCTCGCTCCTACAGTTTTTTGTGACGCCTTGTGTAGCGATTAGCTGTTAGGCAGCAGGCGGCAGGTGATGCTCTTGATGTAGCGGGTTTCCGGGATGGCCGGGTGTACTGGATGGTCCGGGCCCTGGCCGCCGCGTTCCAGCAGCTGGATATTGCGGTCCAGGTGGCGGGCGCTGGTGAGCAGGATGTTCTGCAGGTCGTCTTCCGGCAGGTGCATCGAGCACGAAGCGCTGACCAGGATGCCGTCCTTGCTCAGCAGGCGCATGGCCTGTTCGTTCAGGCGGCGGTAGGCGCCTTCGCCGTTCTTCAGGTCTTTCTTGCGTTTGATGAAGGCGGGCGGGTCGGCCACGATCACGTCGAAACGCTCTTCGGCGGCCTTGAGTTCTTTCAGGGCCTCGAACACGTCGCCTTCGATGCAGGTGACTTTCTCGGCGATGCCGTTCAATGCGGCATTGCGCTCAACACCATCGAGGGCGAAACCCGAGGCATCGACACAGAACACTTCGCTGGCACCGAAGGCGCCGGCCTGCACGCCCCAGCCGCCGATGTAGCTGAACAGGTCCAGCACGCGCTTGCCCTTGGCGTAAGGCGCCAGGCGGGCGCGGTTCATGCGGTGGTCGTAGAACCAGCCGGTTTTCTGGCCTTCCATCACCGGGGCCTCGAACTTCACGCCGTTCTCTTCCAGGGCGACCCACTCCGGCACCAGGCCGAACACGGTTTCCACGTAGCGGCCCAAGCCTTCGGCATCACGCGCGGCGGAGTCGTTCTTGAACAGGATGCCGCTGGGCTTGAGGACCTGGACCAGGGCGGCGATCACGTCGTCCTTGTGCTGTTCCATGGTTGCCGAAGCCAGTTGCACGACGAGGATGTCGCCGAAACGGTCGACCACCAGGCCCGGCAACAGGTCGGAGTCGCCGTAGACCAGGCGGTAGAACGGCTTGTCGAACAGACGCTCGCGCAGCGACAGGGCCACGTTCAGGCGGTGCACCAGCAGCGACTTGTCCAGCGCCAGCTTGGCGTCGCGCGACAGCAGGCGGGCGCAGATCAGGTTGTTCGGGCTCATGGCGACGACGCCCAGCGGCTTGCCGCCGGCGGCTTCCAGCACTGCCTGGTCGCCTGCCTTGAAGCCGTGGAGTGGGGTGGCGGCTACATCGATTTCGTTGCTGTAGACCCACAGGTGGCCGGCGCGCAGGCGGCGATCGGCGTTGGCTTTGAGGCGCAGGCTTGGCAGGGACATGACGTCGCTCCGGAAAAAAGAGCGGGAGTATAACGTGTTGCGCTCGCCGAGAGGCTGGCGAGTGGATATGCGGTGACAGGGCAGAGCAGCCGTGGATATCCCGCGCCTGGCCCGGCGTTGCCCTGAGGCGCCTGTTGTAAAGTTCCTTGCGGGTGGCCATGGGGGCTGTCTAAAGGGTTAGAATCGCCGCCTAGCCCAGAGTGCGTATCTATGTCCCAAGAGCTTTCCGCCGAACAGATTCAACAGGCCCTGCAAGGCATCAGCGTGCCGCCCCAACCGCAAATCATGGTGGATTTGCAGATGGAGCAGTACATGCCCGACCCTGACCTGGAAGTGATCGCGCGGCTGATCTCCCAGGACCCGGGCCTTTCCGGCGCCCTGCTGAAAATCGTCAACTCGCCGTATTACGGGCTGAGCAACAAGATCGCTTCGATCCAGCGTGCGGTGAACCTGCTGGGCAGCCGTTCGATCATCAACTTGATCAACGCGCAGTCGATCAAGGGCGAGATGAGCGACGAAACCATTGTCACCCTCAACCGCTTCTGGGACACCGCCCAGGATGTGGCGATGACCTGCCTGACCCTGGCCAAGCGCACCGGCTCGCAAGCGGTCGACGAGGCCTATGCCTTGGGGCTGTTCCACGATTGCGGCGTGCCGCTGATGCTCAAGCGCTTCCCCGACTACATGACGGTGCTGGAAGAGGCCTACGCCAGCGCGGACCCCGAGAACCGGGTGGTGGATACGGAAAACCGTGCGTTCAATACCAACCACGCCGTGGTCGGTTACTACACGGCCAAGTCCTGGCGCCTGCCGGAGCACGTGACCAACGCCATCGCCAATCACCACAACGCCCTGGCGATCTTCAGCGACGAGTCGTCGCGCAACAGCCAGCTGAAGAACCTGCTGGCGATCCTGAAAATGGCCGAGCATATCTGCGCGTCCTACCGGGTGCTGGGCAATCAGGTCGATGATCATGAATGGAACAGCATCGGCCATCTGATCCTCGATTACGTCGGCCTGTCCGACTACGACTTCGAGAACCTCAAGGAAACCGTGCGCGAACTGGGCGCGCACTGATTCCCGACCACGTTATAGAGCACACGAGGCGCACATGCCTGAATTACCGGAAGTCGAAACCACCCGGCGCGGTATCGCGCCGCACCTGGAAGGGCAGCGCGTCAGTCGCGTGATCGTGCGCGACCGGCGTCTGCGCTGGCCGATTCCGGAGGACCTCGATGTGCGCCTGTCCGGCCAGCAGATCGTCAAGGTCGAGCGCCGCGCCAAGTACCTGCTGATCAATGCCGAAGTCGGCACCCTGATCAGTCACCTGGGCATGTCGGGCAACTTGCGCCTGGTAGAGGTCGGCCTGCCGGCGGCCAAGCACGAGCACGTCGACATCGAACTGGAGTCCGGCCTGGCCCTGCGCTACACCGACCCGCGGCGCTTTGGCGCGATGCTCTGGAGCCTCGACCCGCTCAATCACGAGCTGCTGGTCCGCCTGGGGCCGGAGCCGCTGACCGACCTGTTCGACGGCGAGCGCTTGTATCAGCTGTCGCGGGGACGTTCGATGGCGGTCAAACCGTTCATCATGGACAACGCGGTGGTGGTGGGGGTGGGCAATATCTACGCGACCGAAGCGCTGTTCGCCGCCGGCATCGACCCACGCCGCGAAGCCAAGGGGATTTCCCGTGCGCGCTACCTGAAGCTGGCAATCGAGATCAAACGCATCCTGGCCGCGGCCATCGAGCGCGGCGGTACCACCTTGCGCGATTTTATCGGTGGCGACGGGCAACCCGGCTATTTCCAGCAGGAACTGTTCGTCTACGGGCGTGGTGGGGAACACTGCAAGGTCTGTGGCACGGGGCTGCGGGAGATCAAGCTGGGGCAACGTGCGAGCGTGTTCTGCCCTAAATGCCAGAGCTGATCGCCTGTAGCCGCTGCCGAAGGCTGCGATAGGTCCGCAGGACCTGTGGCGATCTTACTGGCGTCGCGGCCGTTTCGGTCGATCGCAGCCTTCGGCAGCGGCTACGGTCGCAAGTCTCGATGGCTGTGTTATGCCTTGCCGGTGATCTTCCGGTACTTGGCCATCAACTCTTCTTCGGTTTCCGGGTGGGCCTCGTCCAGCGGGATGCAATCCACCGGGCAGACCTGCTGGCATTGCGGCTCGTCATAGTGGCCGACACATTGGGTGCACAGGTTCGGGTCGATCACGTAGATCTCTTCGCCTTGAGAAATCGCGGCGTTCGGGCACTCGGGTTCGCAGACGTCGCAGTTGATGCAATCGTCGGTGATGATCAGGGACATGGGGCACTCCGGCCAGGGCGGCGGGCCCAGGCATTTGAAAAACCAATGGCGCAATTGTGCCGCATTGGCGAGCGCAGTGCACGCGGGGCTCGATGGGAGGGGCGTTTGCAGGTCGACTGCGCGGGAGCTGGCGCAGGCGGTGCCAGCTCCCGCGGGGTTATTTCTTGAAGCGCTGGGTCAGGGCGTCGGCCACGGCCGGGTGCACGAACTTGCTGATATCGCCACCCAATGCCGCGATTTCCCGGACCAGGGTCGAGGAAATGAACGAATAACGTTCAGACGGCGTGAGGAACAGGCTTTCCACGTCCGGCGCCAGTTGGCGGTTCATGTTGGCCAGCTGGAATTCGTATTCGAAGTCCGAAACCGCCCGCAGCCCCCGCAGGAAGACATTGGCGTTCTGCTCCTTGGCGAAATGCGCCAGCAGCGTGGAAAAACCGACGACTTCAACGTTCGGCAGATGCTTGGTGACCTCGCGAGCCAGCTCCACACGCTGTTCCAGGGGGAAAAGCGGGTTTTTCTTCGGGCTGGCGGCGACGGCGATGATCACATGATCGAACAGGCGCGAGGCGCGTTCGACCAGATCGCCATGGCCCTTGGTAATAGGGTCGAAGGTACCTGGGTACAACACTCGGTTCATCGCGTCGTCCTGGCGGGAGTCCGTTGGGGAGTCGGATGGTATCGCAGCCTTTCCGGTCGGCCAAGTCGCCTGTAACGGAAGAAAGCACTATAGACGACGAAAATAAGCGGCGTTTTCACCCGCTTTTCAGCCGTTCGGCCAGGGCCGTGGCCAGTTGCGCGGTCAGGCCGTAGACCGACAATTGCGGGTTGGCGCCGATGCTGGTGGGGAACAGCGAACCGTCGTGGATCGACAGATTGCTCAACTGGTGATGCCGGCCCAGGCTGTCGGCGACGGCGTTTTTCGGGTCTTCGCCCATGGCGCAACCGCCCATCACATGGGCGCTGCCCAGGCGAGTGCGGTACAGCGCAAGGTTCAGGCCGTCGATCAGCGTCCTGGCCTCGGCCAGGGTCGTCACGTAGCGGGCGTCGCTGTGCATCGGCATGACCGCCTTGGCGCCGCCGGCGAACTGGATCTCCGCCATGCTGTGAAAGGCCCGGCGCACGCCGTCCCAGGCGTAGTCCGAGACCTGGTAGTCGAGCACCGGCGAGCCGTCGCCGCGCAGTTCCACGCTGCCGCCGCTGCTGTCCGGGTGAAAGCCATCGCGCAGCAGCGCGAGCATGGCGTGGGTGTGGGGCAATTGCTGCATGTTCAGGGCGCTCTGCGGGCCGAAGCCGCCGAGCAGGGTGGCGGCCAGCGCCGGTTGCAGCGGCGGCACCTCAAGCTTGTAGGACATCTTGCCGGTGGCGCCGTCCTGCCACTGGAAGTGGTCGCAGTAGATTGATTGCGGCGCGCCGTAGAAGGGGTTGATCACCTGGTCGAACTGCCCGGCGGAGAAGTTCACCAGGTGCAGGAAGGTGCGTTTACCCAGGCGCTTGTGCGGGTCGGCTGCGTCGGAGCGCAGCAGCAGGGCCGGGCTGTTGATACCGCCACCGGCCAGCACGTAGTGCCGGGCCTTGACCTTGATGGTGCGCCCGGTGGGCGCCACGCAGCGCTCGTCCATGGCCAGGCAGAGCAGGCTTTCGACCTGGTCGCCCTTGATCTGCAGGCGCTCGGCGCGGGCCAGGTACAGCAGCTCGCCGCCTTTCTCCAGGGTCGCGGGAATGGTGGTGACCATCATCGACTGCTTGGCGTTGGTCGGGCAGCCCATGCCGCAATACCCAAGGTTCCAGCAGCCGCGCACGTTGCGTGGGATCACGTGCCAGCTGTAGCCGAGTTTCTCGCAGCCGAGCCTGATCACGTCGTTGTTGGCGTTGGGCGGCATGATCCACGGGGCGACCCCCAGGCGCTGCTCCATTTTTTCGAACCAGGGCGCCATCTCGGCCGGGCTGTGGCCCTTGACGCCGTGTTCCTTGGCCCAGTGCTCCAGGGTCGGCTCGGGTGTGCGGAAGCTGGAGGTCCAGTTGATCAAGGTGGTGCCGCCGACCGCGCGGCCCTGCAGGATGGTGATGGCGCCGTCCTTGTTCATGCGGCCGATGCCTTCCTGATAGAGAGTGGCGTAGGCCTGGTCCTCGAGCATCTTGAAGTCGTCGCTGGTCTTGAGCGGGCCTTCTTCGATCAGCAGCACCTTGTAGCCGGCGGCGCTGAGGATCTCGGCGCTGGTGCCGCCGCCCGCGCCGCTGCCGATGATGGCGACATCCGCTTCGAGGCTCAGGTCCTCCTGCAATTGCGAGCCATTGTAGGTTTTCCAGCCTCGGGCCAGGCCTTCGCGAAACAGATCGGGTACGGGCATATCAGGCGCTCTCTTGTTGTTCTGCATTTCTGCAGCCGCTGCCGCGGGCTGCCGATCGGCTGCAAAGCAAGCCCCTGTGGGGCTTATCGCAGCCTGCGGCAGCGGCTGTGGGTATCAGATCCTGGGCGGCCCGGGATAACCGCAATGGGCCCAGGACTCGGGGCGGCTGTACCAGGCCATCATCACCAGTTGCAGCAGGGACGCGTGGCTCATGCGCAGCAGGTTGAGGGAGCTGTTTTCCCAGCGCTTGAGAAAGTGCCGGATATCGTCGGCGCCGGCGTTTTCCCAACTGCCCCAGATGCCGGTCAGGGGGCCGCGGGTGATGCCCATGCCCAGCACGTCGAACAGCTGGCGGGTGAGCTTGAGCATTTCAGGCGACAGGTGGTCGAGGCTGTGATCCAGGCTTTTCAGGGTGGCGTCGAGCGCCGTCGGCAGCTTCTCGGCGGCCACGGCGCCGTCGAGCATGACCGGGATCAGCGCCCGCAGCACCGGCAGGTCGCTGCTGCGCAATGCGGCAAAACCGCTGGCCGCGGTGCCGGACGAGCAGCCGCTGAGGCTGGCACCGAGGCCGGCGGTGGTCAGGAACGCGCTGGCGCACAGGCCGATTCTCAACAGGCCACGGCGCGACAGTGTGGGGGCGGCAGGCAGGCTGGGGGTCATTATTGTTATTACCCGGCAATGGTCTGGTTAACGGATGAACAGCTTCTGGATCAGCTTCTGGATCGGTTTGCCATAGGGCGGGTAGATCAGCCGCGCGGCATTCAGGCGCTGTTTGCTCAGCACGCCCTTGGCCTTGCTGAAGGTCAGGAAGCCTTCGTGACCGTGGTAATGGCCCATGCCTGAGTGGCCGATACCGCCGAACGGCATGTCGTCCTGGGCGACGTGCAGCAAGGTGTCGTTGAGGCAGACTCCGCCCGAGTGGGTTTCGTTGAGCACCCGCTCCTGCTCGGCCTTGTCGTAGCCGAAGTAGTAGAGCGCCAGGGGGCGAGGGCGCTGGTTGATGTAGGCAAAGGCCTGGTCCAGGCCGGTGTAGGGCACGATCGGCAGGATCGGGCCGAAGATCTCGTCCTGCATCACCGTCATGTCGTCGCTGACATTGAGCATCAGGCTGTGGCCCATGCGCCGCTCCTGGTTCTCCTCGAACAGCGGGATCAGCAGCGCGCCCTTGCTGGTGGCGTCGCTGATGTAGCTGTTCAGGCGCGCCAGTTGCCGCGGGTTGATGATCGCGGTGTAGTCGGGGTTGTCGACCAGGGTCGGGAAGAAACCCCGGACCACCTGGCGATAGGCGTCGACAAAGGCGCCGACGCGGTGTTCCGGGACCAGCACGTAGTCCGGGGCAACGCAGGTCTGGCCGGCGTTCATGGTCTTGCCGAAGGCGATGCGTTCGGCGGCGTCCTTGAGCGGCACGTCGTCGGAAACGATGGCCGGGGACTTGCCGCCCAGTTCCAGGGTCACCGGGGTCAGGTTTTCCGCCGCGGCGCGCATCACGTACTTGCCGATGCTGGTGGCGCCGGTGAACAGCAGGTGATCGAAGGGCAGTCGGGAGAAGGCCACGCCGACGTCGGCCTCGCCCAGCACCACGGCGACCAGGTCCTCGGGGAACGCCTTGGCCAGCAGGCGCTTGAGCAGCAGGCCGGTGGCGGGGGTCGATTCGCTGAGCTTGAGCAATACCCGGTTGCCGGCGGCGAGCGCGCCGACCAGCGGCCCTATGGCCAGGAACAGCGGGTAGTTCCACGGCACGATCACCCCGACCACGCCCAGCGGCTGGTAGACGACCTTGGCCGAGGCCGGTTGGAAGGCCACGCCGACTTTGCGCCTGGAAGGTCTCATCCAGCCCTTGAGGTGTTTGCTGGCGTAGTGGATGCCCTGCAGGCTGGGCATGATTTCGGCGAGCAGGGTTTCGTCGGCGCTGCGGTGGCTGAAATCTTCGCTGATGGCCTCGATCAGGGCCTGGCGCTCGCTGTCGAGCAGCTCGCGCAGGCTCTTGAGCCATTGCTGGCGCTGGGCGGCGGGCGGCATGGGGTTGGCCGCGAAGGCCTGGCGCTGGGCGGCGAACAGGCGGTGGAGCTCATCCAGCTGCTGGTGGGCTTCCGGCAAGTAGGCGATTTTGGCAGGCATGGGCGGCTCCGGCTTTTGTGGGTGGGAAATTTTTAGAGCTTATACTCTAAAGTGTCAAATGATATCCCGGGCCAGCTTTGATTTATCCCGTTGGGGATAGGTCGTAAGATGCCGGGCAACGCCTTCTCGATTAAAGCCCACGCTCATGGCCCCACGCATAAAAACCCGCGAACGCATCGTCCAGAACAGCCTGGAACTGTTCAACCAGCAAGGCGAACGCAGTGTCAGCACCAATCACATTGCCGCCCACATGGAGATTTCGCCGGGCAACCTGTATTACCACTTCCCCAACAAGCAGGCGATCATCGCCGTGCTGTTCTGCGAGTACGAAGCCCTGGTCGACAGCTTCCTGCGCCTGCCCCAGGGCCGCAGCGTGACCGTGGAGGACAAGCGCTATTACCTGCAGGAGCTGCTGGCCGCCATGTGGCGCTATCGCTTCCTGCACCGCGACCTGGAACACCTGCTCGACAGCGACGCCGAACTGGCCGCCCGTTACCGGCGTTTCTCCCAGCGCTGCCTGATCCATGGTACGGCGATCTACGAAGGTTTCGTCGAAGCCGGCATCCTGCGGATGGACAAGGTGCAGATCGAGTCCCTGACCCTCAATGCCTGGATCATCCTTACCTCCTGGGTGCGTTTTTTGTGCACCACCCGGGAAAACTCCGCGCACCTGAGCGAAGAAGCCATCAAGCGCGGTGTGTACCAGGTGCTGGTGCTGGAGGCCGGATTCGTCACCGACCACGCCCGGGAGGCGGTCGACGCACTGTATGACGAGTTTTACGTGCCCCTGGCGCAAGCCCTGGAAGAAGTGCAGTAGGATCAGGATCAAGTCATCGTTCAATTACTGGAGCCCGTCATGCCCATCGCGCAACTGATCAGTCCACAGCAATTGGCCGCTCGCCTGGAGCAGCCCGGGCTGGTGATTCTCGATTGTCGTTTTGCCCTGGAAGACCCGGATTACGGCCAGCGCAGTTATGCCGGAGGGCATCTGGCCGGCGCGCATTTTGCCGACTTGGAGCGCGATCTCAGTGGCCGGGTGGTCAAGGGCGTGACCGGGCGCCATCCGCTGCCCGAACCGGCGACGCTGATCGCGCGCCTGCAGGCCTGGGGCATCGACGCCGACAGCGACATCGTGCTTTACGACGACGGCCCAGGTGCCTATGCCGCCCGGGCCTGGTGGCTGCTGGCCTGGCTGGGCAAGCGCGACGGTGTGTTCATTCTCGATGGCGGCTTGAAAGCCTGGCACGCCGCGGGCCTGCCGTTGAGCCTGGATCCGCCGCCCCATGTTCTTGGCCATTTCACGGGCCAGCCCGACAAAAACCTGCTGCTGAGTGCCGAGCAGCTGCAAAAACGCCTCGGCCAGCCGACCCTGACCCTGACCCTGCTCGACGCCCGCGCCCAGCCACGCTTTCGCGGCGAAGTGGAGCCGATCGACCCGGTGGCCGGGCATATCCCCGGCGCGCAATGCGCGGCTTTCACCGACAACCTGGACAGCGACGGTCGTTTCCTGCCGGCCGATCAGCTCAAGAAGCGTTTTGCCGCGAAGCTGGGCGAGCGTGCGCCAACCGAACTGGTGGCGTACTGCGGCTCGGGCGTGACCGCCTGTCACAACCTGTTCGCCCTGTGCCTGGCCGGTTATCCCCTGGGCAGGCTGTATGCCGGCTCTTGGAGCGAATGGATCACCGACCCGCAGCGTGCGGTCGCCACGGGCGACTGAGCCACCCTACCCACTGTAGCAACTGTGTTTCTCACGTGACTTGCGCAGAAGCCTGGAAGGCTTCGCGCATTCGCGCGTTCAGAATTGTGATGAGCTTGCGCATGGCAGCAACCAGCGCCAGCTTCTTTGGTTTGCCCCGACCAACCAGCCCCTCGTAAAACGTTTTGAGCACCGGGTCATAGCGAACCGCACTCAAAGCCGCCATGTAGATCATCGCTCGCGGATTGGCCCGACCACCCCAGGTAATCCGTCGCCCATGGGACCTGCCGCTATCTTTGGCAAGTGGCGCTACACCGTAGAGCTTGGCAATCGCCTTGCGATTCAAGTGGCCTAGCTCAGGCATGTCACAAACAAGAGTCGAGAGAACAACAGGGCCAACACCTTTGATCGCCGAGGCCACCTTGGCCTGTACCGACCCCTTGAGCTGCTCGCTAATGTGCATGTCCAGCTCGTCTCGGTCGGCTTCCAGGCGCTGGATATTGCGTTCAAGCATTAAACGCATGGCCGGTTGCTCAGTCAGACGTCGCCGCTGCTTTTCTGCCGCCAGCATTTGCACCACTTGCTGGCGGCGGCGATGACAAGCGTGCAGAAACTGAGTTTCTTCGTTTGGGGGCTGATAGCGATTGAGCTTGAGGACGCTTGCCATATGGGCAAGGACGCAAGCATCCAGGCGGTCGGTTTTCGCCAACTGGCCTGTTGAACGAGCAAAGTCCCGAGCCTGTCGAGGATTGACTCTGACCATGGGCAAGCCAGCGGCATAGAGCGCCTTCAACGCTTGCAGCTCATAGCCACCGGTTGCTTCCAGGACCACTTGCTGAGGAGCGAATGGCGTTAGCCAAGCAATCACCTGCTGCCATCCTGCCGAATCATTGGAGGTGTGTAGTTGTGGTCCATGTTTGTCCACCTTCACATCCAAAGTGTCCTTGCTCACATCGATACCGGCGCCTATGCAACCCATGATGATCTCCTCTAGTCTTGAGACGTCGAGAGTTCTCCTCGGCAGCCCAGCCTTATCTTCGAGTGTCGGCTCGAGCAACTGTACGGGCGTAGTTGAGGAGAGATCGGCATGGAGACCTTGCTACAGCACGATCGTTTGAATCTAGGAGCTAGCGATCGTCCATGCCGACTCTCGACACCCAATCTGGCAGATCTAGAACAGATAAGGAGCGAGCTTGCTCGCGATCCAGCCTTCCAGGCGCTGCGTTCTTTCTGTTGAAGCGCGTCGTCCGGGCCATTTTTCGCGAGCAAGCTCGCTCCTACAGGAAACAGGCGTTGTTTCAGAGGAACTGGCGGGCGCTGCGATAGGCTGCCGGTCCCACGCCATAGACCTGCTTGAACTGCCGGCTCAGATGGCTCTGGTCGGCGAACCCCAATTGCGTCGCCACCTCCAGCGGCAGGCAGCCGTCGCGCAGCAGCGCCCGGGCCTGGGCGATGCGCTGTTGCATCAGCCAGGTGTGCGGCGGCATGCCGGTGGCGCGACGGAATACCCGGGCGAAATGGAACGGCGAGAGATTGACCGCCGCGGCCAGTTCTTCCAGGGACGGCGGGGCGGCCAGCTGCGCTTGCAGCAACTCCTTGGCCTGGACGATCGCCCGGTGTTCCCGTCCGGGTTCGCCCGGCGCCTTGACCCCGGCGTGACGCCGCAGCAGCAAGAGCATCATTTCCCGCCACAGGGTCTGTTGTTGCAGGGCGGTGGCCGGGCTTTCCAGTAATTGATGCAACTGGCAGAAGCCACTGACCAGATCGGGGTCGCGATACAGCGTGGCGCCGAAGGCCGGCAGGCTGTCGGTGGGCAATTCCAGCTCGCCCAGCATGGCGAGGATCTGCGCGTTGTCCGGATAAAACGCCCGGTACAACCAGCCGTCCTCGGTGCCTTTGTGGCCGGTGTGCAACTCGTCCGGGTTGATCAGCACCAGGGTGCCGCGCCCCGCCAGGTGCTCGGCGCCGCGATAACGGTAGCGCTGGGCGCCGTCCATGATCATGCCGATCACATAGCCGTCATGCACATGGGGCACGAAGCGATGCTCGATATAACGCGCGGCCAGCAACTCCACGCCGGCCAGGGGCGCGGTTTGCCAGAAGCGGATCGACTCGCCCTGGCCGCTGTTCATCGCGGCTCGCTCCCCAGGCCGGACAGCCACTGGGGAATGCGTCGTTCCAGGTAATAACCCGGAGTCTTCAGCGAGCCCTCGACAAAGCCGACGTGCCCACCCTTGGCCTGCAGCTCGAAGTGGGTGCTGCCGGACAGCTCGCGGGCTTCCGGCAGGCTGTGGGGGAACACGAATGGATCGTCCGCGGCCTGGATGATCAGGGTTTGTGTGCGGATTTCCCCAAGGAAATACCGGCTGGAGGCACGCCGGTAATAGTCCTGGGCATCGGCAAAGCCATTCAGCGGCGCGGTGACCCGGCCGTCGAAGTCCCAGAAGGTGCGCATCTTTTCCAGCGGTCCGAGCCGCTCCAGCACGGCCAGGCCCTCATGGCGCCCGTCGTGCTGGAACTGGCGCTGCTTGTCCTTGATGTAGGCGAGCATCTCGCGCATGAAATGCGCCTGGTAGACCTTGGAAAAGCCCTGGCCGATGCGGTCGGCGCACTGGTCCAGGCGAAACGGCACCGACACCGCGACGGCGCCTTGCAGTTGGCTGGCGCTACCGCTTTCCCCCAGGTGCTTGAGCAATACATTGCCGCCCAGCGAGTAGCCCACCGCGAACAGCGGGGCCAGCGGGCGCTTGCTGCGCAGGTGGTCGATGGCGGCGGCCAGGTCTTCGCTGGCGCCCGAGTGGTAGCTGCGCGGCAGCAGGTTGGGCTCGCCCGAGCAGCCGCGCCAGTTCAGCGCCGCGCTGGCCCAGCCCTGGCTCGCCAGGGCCTTTTGCAGGCCAGCCACGTAAGGCGAGTTGGAAGAACCGGTCAGGCCGTGCAGCACCAGTACCAGGGGCGCGGTGGCGGTGTGCGGGCCGTGCCAGTCGAGATCGAGAAAGTCGCCGTCGTCGAGCCACAGGCGTTCGCGCTGGCGGTCGAGGTGAGTGGTCTTGCGCCACAGCGGGCCCCACAGGGTCTGCAGGTGCGGGTTGCCGAGGCCGAAGGCGGGAATGAAGCGATCTGACGGAGTAGGCACGGTGATTCTCGTAGCAGCGGTGCGCATCCCCGGCGGGGCTGCGCACCTTTTCAGGCCAGTGGTTTAACCGGCGATCTCTGCCATACGTTGCCACAAGGCGTAGTACACCTGCCCGGATTTTTGCTCGCGGTGCAGGCGCCAGTTCGCCGGGAGGCCGAGGGTCGACGGCGCGGTTTCACTTTCGGTATAGACCCAGGCGTCGTCGGCCAGCCAGTCGCGTTCTTCCAGCAGGGCACAGGCGGCCGGCAGCAGGTTCTGATGGAACGGCGGGTCGAGGAACACCAGGTCGAAACGGCTGGCCGGCTGGGTTTCCAGATAACGCAGGGCGTCGGCGGTCTGTACCTGACCAACGGTGCAGCGCAGGGTGCCCAGGTGTTCGCGCAGGCGCGACACGGCCAAATTACTGGCATCCAGCGCCTGCCCCATGGCGGCGCCACGGGACAGGGCTTCGAGAAACAGCGCGCCGCTGCCGGCGAACAGGTCGAGCACCTTGGCCCCGGGGACATAGGGC
This sequence comes from Pseudomonas sp. SK3(2021), assembly GCF_016772375.1. Taxonomy (NCBI): domain Bacteria; kingdom Pseudomonadati; phylum Pseudomonadota; class Gammaproteobacteria; order Pseudomonadales; family Pseudomonadaceae; genus Pseudomonas; species Pseudomonas sp. SK3(2021). Next base: position 6,318,181 of record NZ_CP061943.1, on the reverse strand, counting down.
GCCAGCCAGTTGAACAGGGTCTCGCGCACCCGGTCCGGGGTCGGGCGCAGGCCCGGTACATCGGGGAAGCTCAGACGGCGGCTGCGCCACTCGCCGCCGATGATGCGCAGTTGGCCCACACCGTTGTGCTGGTTATGGACGGGTTTCTTGCTGGGACGCGATGGGCTGGCCATTAGTGCTCCGGAACCCCGAGCGGCTGCTCGGCGGGTTTGTCAGTAGGGGCCGGCAACGGCTTTTGCGGCACGGTCGGGCCGGCGGTGACGATGACCATCTTGTCCGCGCTCAGGTGCTTGTTCAGTACGTCCCGGACCTGCTCCACGGTCAGGCTCTGGGACTGCTGCATGAAGTCTTCAAGATAGCTCAGCGGCAGGTTGTAGAAGCCGATGGCGCCCAGTTGGCCGACAATGTCGGCGTTGCTGGCGGTGGACAGCGGGAAGCTGCCGGCCAGCTCGCGCTTGGCGTCGTCGAGTTCCTTCTGGGTCGGGCCGGTCTTGAGGTAGTCGGCGAGCACATCCTGCACCAGCTTGAGGGTGCCGTCGCTCATCTCGGCGCGGGTCTGCAGGTTGATCATGAACGGGCCACGGGCCTGCATCGGGCTGAAGCCGGAATAGACGCCGTAGGTCAGGCCGCGCTTCTCGCGCACTTCGCTCATCAGCCGGGTGCCAAAACCGCCGCCGCCAAGGATCTGGTTGCCCAGGGACAGTGCGGCGTAATCCGGATCGTCACGATCGATGCCCAGTTGCGCCAGCAGCAGGCTGGTCTGGCTGGATGGGTATTCGATATGGCCGATGCTCGCCTGTGGCTCGCTCGGTTGCGGGATTTTCGCCAGCGCCGGGCCTTTGGGCAGGGCGGCGGAGATCTGCGCGGCAATCGCCTCGGCATCGCTGCGCGACAGGTCGCCCACCAGGGCGATCACCACATTGCCGGCGGCATAGGCCTTGGCGTGGAACGCCCGCAGCTGGGCCAGGCTGATCGGCGGCACGCTCTGCGCGGTGCCATCGCTGGAATGGGCATACGGATGGCTGCCGTACAGGCGGTTCATCAGTTCCAGGCTCGCCAGCTTGCCGGGGTTCTGCTTCTGGTATTCGAAGCCGGCGAGCATCTGGTTCTTGATGCGCGCCAGGGAGTCGGCCGGGAAGGTTGGCTTGCCGACGACATCGGCGAACAGTTGCAGGGCTGGCGCGCGCTTGTCCGGCGCGCTCAGGCTGCGCAGGGAAGCGATGGCCATGTCCTTGTAGGCACCGTTGCCGAAATCGGCGCCCAGGCCTTCGAAACCTTCGGCGATCGCGCCGACATCCTTGCCGGCCACGCCTTCGTTGAGCATGGCGTTGGTCAGCATCGCCAGGCCTGGCGCGTCGCCGTCCTGGCTGCTGCCGGCGGCGAACGTCAGGCGCATGTCGAACATCGGCAGCTCATGGGCTTCGACGAACAGCACCTTGGCGCCTTCGGCGGTGCTCCAGGTCTTGATGTCGAGGCTGCGGCGGCTTGGGGCCTTGCCGTCGAGTTCGGCCAGGGATTGCAGCTTCTGGCTGCTCTTGGCCTTGTCCAGCGCCTGGCTGGCGTCGGACGGGGCTGCGCGCAGCAGATAAAGGCCGGCAGCGGCGATCAGGGCCACGAGTGCCAGGCCGAGCAGGACCGGGCTGGCGCTTTTGCGCTTACTCATGAGCGGACTCCTCAGGCAATACGTGGGCAACGCTCAGGCGTTCGCGGGTGAAATAGGTACGAGCGGCCTTCTGGATGTCTTCAGGGGTCACGCTTTGCAGTTCGGCGAGTTCGCTGTCCATGAGCTTCCAGGACAGGCCGACGGTTTCCAGCTGGCCGATGGCGGTGGCCTGGCTGGTGATGGAGTCACGCTCGTAGACCAGGCCGGCGATCACCTGGGCGCGCACGCGCTCCAGTTCTTCGGCGGTCGGCGGGGTGGTTTTCAGCTCTTCGAGCAAACGCCACAACCCGGCTTCGGCCTGGGCGATGGTTTTCTTCTTCTGGCTGTTGGGCATGGCCGAAAGCAGGAACAGGCTGTCGCCGCGGGTGTAGGCGTCGAAGCTCGACGAGCCGCCGGACACCAGCTCTTCGCCGCGCTCCAGGCGGGTCGGGATGCGGGCGCTGTAGCCGCCGTCGAGCAGTGCGGCGATCAGGCGCAGGGCGTGCACCGAATGCTTGTCCTCGGCGGTGGCGATGCTCGGCACGTTGAAGGCCAGCATCACGCTCGGCAGCTGGGTCTTCACCCGCAGGGTGAGCTGCCGCTCGCCGGGCTCGGCCAGTTCCAGGGGAATCTTCGCCGCGGGCACGGCCCGCTTGGGAATGGCGCCGAAATAACGTTGGGCCAGGGTTTTGACTTCGTCCGGGGTCACGTCGCCGACCACCACCAGGGTGGCGTTGTTCGGCACATACCAGGACTCGTACCAGTGGCGCAGTTCCTCGACCTTCATCCGATTGAGGTCGGCCATCCAGCCGATGGTCGGCGTGTGGTAGCCGCTGGCCGGGTAGGCCATCGCCTTGAAGCGTTCGAAGGCCTTGGACATCGGCTTGTCGTCGGTACGCAGGCGGCGCTCTTCCTTGATCACTTCGATCTCGCGGCTGAACTCGTCCGGCGGCAGGCGCAGGCTGGCCATGCGATCGGCTTCCAGCTCGAAGGCCACGCCCAGGCGGTCACGGGCCAGCACCTGGTAATAGGCGGTGAAATCGTCGCTGGTGAAGGCGTTCTCTTCGGCGCCCAGGTCACGCAGGATCAGCGAGGCCTCGCCGGGGCCAACCTTTTCGCTGCCCTTGAACATCATGTGTTCCAGGGCGTGGGACAAGCCGGTCTGACCCGGGGTTTCGTAGCTGGAGCCGACCTTGTACCAGACCTGGGAGACCACGACCGGAGCCCGATGGTCTTCCCGGACCACGACCTTGAGGCCGTTGTCGAGGGTGAATTCGTGGGTGGGTTGTGGATCGGCAGCCAAGGCTGAAAGGGGCAGACAAACCGTACTGAGCAGCAGGCCTGCGGCGCGGCGGGCTAGAGCATTCATTCGTTTTTTAAACCTGTTGGACTGCCCGCTTGGTCTTAGCCTACGGGCGAGAGGTTGGGGCGTGTCATCAATCATTACCAGTACCGCGCCGGAGCCTGCCAGTACGCAGGGCAAGGCGCGAGCAACGCAGCCCTGCACACTGGCAGGCCCGGCCCTCCGGGTGGCGCCTGAAAACGGGCCATGCTGCGTTGCAGTCCTTGGAAAGGAAAACACATTTCCGGCGGACTGCGCCTTGCCTGGCCCGTTTTCAGGCGGCCACGCGGTACTGGTAATGATTGATGACACGCCCTAGGATACTGATCCGTTTTACTGGCGGCCACGCCTATCAGGCCTTTGCAGATCAGAGTGTGCTTGAGCAGGTTGTATGGGTTTCCGGCATGAAGCGCTGTTTTATCGACTAGACTTCGACTTTTCGCCGATTTTGCCGTTTCAGTCCTTTAGTAAAATCGATCCTTGAGATGCCATTGGGTATCTCGACAAAATGTTGCGCGTGAACAAGCCGGCGGAAACGCAGTCTGTTCTGCATTGAATATTTATTTGCCGGTGCGCCTTGATAGCGCGTCGCTACCTTGAGATAGCCGTCCTCCATGTTTGGTTCCAACGACGACAAGAAGACCCCAGCCGCGGCTGGCGAGAAGAAAGGCCTGTTCGGATGGCTGCGCAAAAAACCGCAGGAAACCGTCGTCGAACAGCCACGAGTTCCTGTCGAGCCTGCCCCGGCTCCCGCTCCTGTTATAGATCAAGCCCCGGTTGCCGAAGTCGCCGCTCCTGCGGTGTTGCCGATCGCCGAGCCGATCCCGCAGCCTGCACAACCCGCGCCAGCACCCGAAACTGCTGCCGCGGTGGAGCTGCCGCTGACCCCCGATCCCGAGCACAAGCCCTGGCTGACCCTGCCGGTGGCGGAAGAGCCAGTGGCGCTGGTAGAAGACGAACAGGCGCCGCACATCACCCCGCCGATCCCGGCCGCGACCGATGTGCAGCAGGCCGCCGAACTGTTGGTGGCCGAATTGGCCCACAGCAGCAAGCCAACTGAGGCCCAGGCGCTGATCGAAGAAGAGGACGTGCCACAGCCGGTGATCGCGGCCTTCGTGCAGCCCGAGCCTGTTCGAGCGCCGGAGCCTGCACCTGCTGTCGTTGTTCCAGTTGCTCCAGTCGCGGCGGTCGAAGCGCCCGCTGTCGCCGAGCCGCCCCGTGCCGAGGAAAACAAGGTCGGCTTCTTCGCCCGCCTCAAGCAGGGCCTGTCCAAGACCAGCGCCAGCATCGGCGAAGGCATGGCCAGCCTGTTCCTGGGCAAGAAGACCATCGACGACGAGCTGCTGGAAGATATCGAGACCCGCCTGCTGACCGCCGACGTGGGCGTGGAGGCCACCGCGGTGATCATTCGGAACCTGACCCAGAAGGTCGCGCGCAAACAGCTGACCGACGTCGATGCACTGTACAAGTCGCTGCAGGCCGAGCTGGCGAGCATGCTCAAGCCGGTGGAACAGCCGCTGCGGATCGCTTCGCAAACCAAGCCCTTCGTGATTCTGGTGGTCGGCGTCAATGGCGCCGGCAAGACCACCACCATCGGCAAGCTGGCCAAGAAGCTCCAGCTCGAAGGCAAGAAAGTCATGCTCGCCGCGGGCGACACCTTCCGCGCCGCGGCCGTGGAACAGCTGCAGGTCTGGGGCGAACGCAACAAGATCCCGGTCATCGCCCAGCACACCGGCGCCGACTCGGCCTCGGTGATCTTCGACGCCGTGCAGGCCGCCAAGGCCCGTGGCATCGATGTGCTGATCGCCGACACCGCCGGTCGCCTGCACACCAAAGACAACCTGATGGAAGAGCTGAAGAAGGTTCGCCGGGTAATCGGCAAGCTCGACGCCGACGCGCCGCACGAAGTGCTGCTGGTGCTCGACGCCGGTACCGGCCAGAACGCCATCAACCAGGCCAAGCAATTCAACCAGACGGTCGAGCTGACCGGCCTGGCCCTGACCAAGCTCGATGGCACCGCCAAGGGCGGGGTGATCTTCGCCCTGGCCAAGCAGTTCGGCCTGCCGATCCGCTACATCGGCGTCGGTGAGGGCATCGACGACCTGCGCACCTTTGAAGCCGAACCCTTTGTCCAGGCACTGTTTGCCGAGCGGGAGCGTGCATGATTCGTTTCGAACAGGTCGGTAAGCGTTACTCGAATGGCCATGTCGGCCTGCACGAGCTGAGTTTCCGGGTTCGTCGGGGCGAGTTTCTGTTCGTCACCGGTCATTCTGGCGCCGGCAAGTCCACGCTGCTGCGGTTGCTGCTGGCCATGGAGCGTCCAACCAGTGGCAAGCTGCTGTTGGCCGGTCAGGACCTGAGCACCATCAGCAATGCGCAGATTCCGTTCCTGCGGCGGCAGATCGGCGTGGTGTTCCAGAACCACCAGCTGCTGTTCGATCGCACCGTCTTCAACAACGTCGCCTTGCCGCTGCAGATCCTCGGCCTGTCCAAGGCCGAAATCGCCAAGCGCGTGGACTCGGCCCTGGAGCGCGTGGCGCTCTCGGACAAGACCGATCTCTACCCCGGCGACCTGTCCACCGGTCAGCAGCAGCGTGTCGGCATTGCCCGCGCCATCGTGCACCGCCCGGCCTTGCTGTTGGCGGATGAACCTACAGGCAACCTCGACCCGCGTCTGGCGGCGGAAATCATGGGCGTATTCGAAGATATCAACCGTCTGGGCACCAGCGTGCTGATCGCCAGCCACGACCTGGCGCTGATTGCGCGCATGCGTCATCGCATGCTGACCCTGCAACGCGGCCGATTGATCGGCGACGGGGAGGCTGGCGTATGAGTGCGACCCGCAGCCCCAAAGTGGCCGAACGCGTGGCTCCGAAAGCCCCGGATCAACCGCCGCAGAAAAAAAAGCGCGACGAAGACGACGGCCCGGATTTCAGCACCCTGCTGCATGCGTGGATCGAAAGCCACCGCGCCAGCCTGCTGGACAGCCTGCGTCGCCTGGGCAAGCAGCCGATCGGCAGCTTCTTCACCTGCCTGGTGATGGCCGTGGCCCTGAGCCTGCCGATGGGCTTGTCGTTGTTGCTCAACAACGTCGAGCGCCTGGGCGGTTCCTGGCAGCGCGCGGCGCAGATTTCCCTGTACCTGGAGCTCAACGCCAGCGCCACCGAGGGCGAAAGCCTGAGCGAGCAGATCAAGGCCATGCCGGGCGTGGCGGATGCCGAGTTCATCAGCAAGGACAAGGCCCTGGACGAGTTCCAGCAGCAGTCCGGCCTGGGCGAGGCGCTCAAGGAGTTGCCACAGAACCCGCTGCCGGGCGTGGTCCTGGTCACGCCGAACGAAGTGGACAAGGCGACCCTGGAAGCCCTGCGTCAGCGCCTGGCGGAAATGCCCAAGGTGCAGCAGGCGCAACTGGACCTGGTGTGGGTCGAGCGCCTGGCGGCGATCCTCAAGCTGGGCGACCGGTTTGTCTTTGGCCTGACGGTGTTGTTGGTTTCTGCATTACTTTTGGTGATAGGCAATACCATTCGTCTTCATATTGAAAACCGCCGCACCGAGATAGAAGTGATTAAACTCGTCGGCGGCACGGACAGTTATGTGCGGCGTCCCTTTCTTTATATGGGCGCCTTGTATGGCTTCGGTGCGGGGGTTCTGTCCTGGGGTGTTCTGGCGTTCGGCCTCGACTGGCTGAACGATGCGGTAGTGGGGCTGGCCGGCTTGTACGGCAGTGATTTCGCCCTGGCTGGCGTGCCGGTCGCCGATGGTCTATCACTCTTGCTTGGCGCGGTGTTGTTGGGGTATATCGGTGCGTGGATTGCGGTCGCCCGCCACTTGCGGGAGCTGGCGCCGAAATAGTGTCTTTTTGCTTGTATTGACCTTTTAGTATTTTTGGGAACTTGTTTTGCGGTTCCCGGTCAATTTTCAGCAGTGCTGAATAAGCACGAGTTATGTGAGTCGGAGGTTTTTTCGTATGACCACTTCTTTGCAACCTGCTTATGCCTTGGTCCCGGGTGCGAACCTGGAGGCCTATGTGCACACGGTGAACAGCATTCCATTGCTGACGCCCGAGCAGGAGCGTGAACTGGCCGAGAGTCTCTACTATGAGCAGGATCTTGAGGCGGCTCGGCAGATGGTGCTCGCCCACCTGCGTTTTGTCGTACATATCGCCCGTAGCTATTCCGGCTACGGTCTGGCCCAGGCCGACCTGATTCAGGAAGGCAATGTCGGCCTGATGAAGGCTGTAAAACGCTTCAATCCGGAAATGGGTGTGCGTCTGGTTTCGTTCGCCGTGCATTGGATCAAGGCGGAAATCCACGAGTTCATCCTGCGCAACTGGCGCATTGTGAAAGTCGCGACCACCAAGGCCCAGCGCAAGCTGTTCTTCAACCTGCGCAGCCAGAAGAAGCGCCTGGCCTGGTTGAACAACGAAGAAGTCCATCGTGTGGCGGAAAGCCTCGGTGTGGAGCCGCGCGAAGTGCGTGAGATGGAAAGCCGCCTGACCGGCCATGACATGGCCTTCGACCCAGCCGCCGAAGCGGATGACGACAGCGCCTTCCAATCGCCGGCCAACTACCTGGAAGACCACCGGTACGATCCGGCCCGTCAGCTGGAAGACGCCGACTGGACCGACAACTCCACCAGCAACCTGCACGAGGCGCTGGAAGTGCTGGACGACCGCAGCCGCGACATCCTCTACCAGCGCTGGCTGGCGGAAGAGAAAGCCACGCTGCATGACCTGGCGCAGAAGTACAACGTCTCGGCCGAGCGTATCCGTCAGCTCGAGAAGAGCGCGATGAACAAGCTCAAGTTGTCGATTTCCGCGTAATACGCCACGCAATACAAAACGCCCCGATCCGATCGGGGCGTTTTTGTTTGTGGCGTTGGGGCGGCGGTGTCTGTAAGGGCGCTATCGCGAGCAAGCTTCGCTCCTACGGGGCCGCGCATTTTTCTGTAGGAGCGAAGCTTGCTCGCGATCAGATCTTGAACGTCACTGCGCCCACAGCGCCTTGCGCGAGTCGTTCAGGCCCAGCAGATAGCTGTCGCCGCCCAACTGGCTCATCTGCCGGCGGATCCAGCCGGCCCGTTGCGCCACATAGCTGCTCGGATGGCTGGCGCTCCATACCCGAGGGTTGGGCAGGACTGCGGCCAGCAGGCTGGCCTGTTGCCGCGACAGCGAGCCCGCGCTGACGCCGAAGTGATGCCGCGCCGCGGCCTCGGCGCCAAATACGCCTTCGTCCCACTCGACGCTGTTGAGGTAGACCTCGAGAATCCGTTGCTTGGGCCAGAAAATCTCGATCAGCCCGGTGAACCAAGCCTCTAGCCCTTTACGCAGCCAGCTGCGTCCGGACCACAGGAACAGGTTCTTCGCCACCTGCTGGCTCAGGGTGCTGGCGCCACGAATCGAACCGCCGCGCTCGTTATGGGCGAAGGCGGCCTGGATCGCGCCGAAGTCGAACCCCCAGTGTTCAGGGAATTTCTGGTCTTCGCCGGCGATCACCGCCACCTTCAGATCGTCGGAGATCTCGTCCCAGGGTTTCCAGCTGCGTTGCAGGTCGATGGGTTCGCCGTCGATCCAGGATTCGATCTTGCGTTCAACCATCAAGGCCGTGCCCGGAGGCGGCACGACACGGAACACCAGCACCAGCAAAACGCTGCCGACGGCGAACCAGAGCAAGGCTTTAGAGAAACGACGGAAAAATAAACGCAGCATAGAGATGGCTTGGCCGAACCCGTTGAGCGCGCCATTATACAGGCCCGACCGACGATTCTGACTGGAGTTCCTCATGCTGCGTGGCTTTCTGATGCTGGCCGCCTTTTTCGGCTTTACCGGCGTTGCCCTGGGCGCATTCGCTGCCCATGGCCTGAAAAATCGCCTGAGTGCGGAATACCTGGCGATTTTCCATACCGGCGTCACCTATCAGCTGGTGCACACCCTGGCGCTGCTGGGCGTGGCGCTGCTGGCCACGCAGATCCCCGGCCGCCTGGTGACCTGGGCCGGCGCTTCGTTCGCCATCGGCATCCTGCTGTTTTCCGGCAGCCTCTACCTGCTGACCCTCAGCGGTTTCAGCAAGCTGGGCATCGTCACCCCCTTCGGTGGCCTGGCGTTCCTGATCGGCTGGTTGTGCCTGGGTCTTGCCGCCTGGCGGTTGAGCTGACCGGCAGGTCCATTTCGAGACGAATGGCTTGGGTCGGCCAGACTGATCGGGCTAGAATGCTGGCCCCTAAAAACGATGGCGGCATTCGGCATGCGCATTCAGTTGAACGGCGAATCCTTTGAACTGCCCGACGGCGAAACCGTTGCGGCCCTGCTGACCCGTCTGGACCTGACCGGACGCCGGATCGCGGTCGAACTCAACCTGGATATCGTCCCGCGCAGCCAGCACGCCGAGACCACCCTCAACGAGGGCGATCAGGTCGAAGTGGTACACGCCATCGGCGGCGGCTAGCCAAACACCGTGAAAACTACTGCAGGCTTCGCGCGCAATACTGCGTTAAAAACAGGCTCGGAATGCTCATTTACAACCAGTAAAAGTCGGGTGCGACTCCAACCGTTCCTCGCCTGTTTTGCCTTCGCTCGCTACGTTTTCACGGCGTTTGGTCTAATAAAGAATTCTGCAAGAACCTCACCCCAACAGAGGATTTCCGATGAGCAACGTTCGCAGCGACAAGCCTTTCGTCCTGGCCGGTCGTACTTACCAGTCGCGTTTGCTGGTAGGTACCGGCAAGTACCGTGACATGGAAGAAACCCGCCAGGCCATCGAAGCCTCGGGTGCCGAGATCGTCACCGTCGCCGTGCGCCGGACCAATATCGGGCAGAACCCGGGCGAACCGAACCTGCTGGATATCCTGCCGCCGGATCGCTACACCATCCTGCCGAACACCGCCGGTTGTTATGACGCGGTCGAGGCCGTGCGCACCTGCCGCCTGGCCCGTGAGCTGCTCGACGGCCACAACCTGGTGAAGCTGGAAGTGCTGGCCGACCAGAAAACCCTGTTCCCCAACGTGCTGGAAACCCTCAAGGCCGCCGAAGTGCTGGTCAAGGAAGGTTTCGACGTGATGGTGTACACCAGCGATGACCCGATCATCGCCCGCCAGCTGGCGGAAATGGGCTGCATCGCGGTCATGCCGCTGGCTGGCCTGATCGGTACTGGCCTGGGGATCTGCAACCCGTACAACCTGCAGATCATCCTCGAAGAAGCCAAGGTCCCGGTGCTGGTGGATGCCGGTGTCGGCACTGCCTCCGACGCCACCATCGCCATGGAACTGGGCTGCGAAGCGGTGCTGATGAACTCGGCCATCGCCCATGCGCAACAACCGGTGCTGATGGCCGAAGCCATGAAGCACGCCATTGTGGCAGGCCGCCTGGCGTACCTCGCCGGCCGCATGCCGAAGAAACTCTATGCCAGCGCCTCCTCGCCGCTGGATGGTCTGATCAAGTAAGAGCCATTGATGACTGAATCAAACGACACGCCAATCCAGCCGGAAGCCGGCGACGAGCGCCAACACCGCCGCATCAAGAGTTTCGTGATGCGCGCCGGGCGCATGACCGAAGGCCAGCAGCGCGGCCTGGAGCAGGGCGCGCCGCTGTATGTGCTGCCGCTGGCCGACGCGCCGGTGGATTTCGATCAGGTGTTTGGCCGTTCGGCGCCACGCTCCCTGGAAATCGGCTTCGGCATGGGCCACTCGCTGCTGGAAATGGCCGCGGCCGCGCCGGAGCAGGATTTCATTGGTGTGGAAGTGCACCGTCCGGGTGTCGGTGCGCTGCTCAACGGCGTGCTGACCCAGGGCCTGACCAACTTGCGGGTCTACGATTGCGATGCGATCGAAGTGCTCAACCGCTGCATCGCCGATAACAGCCTGGATCGCCTGATGCTGTTTTTCCCCGATCCGTGGCACAAGAGCCGTCACCACAAGCGTCGTATCGTCCAGGCGTCCTTCGCCGAGCTGGTGCGCAGCAAGCTGAAGGTCGGCGGCATCCTGCATATGGCCACCGACTGGGAGCCTTATGCCGAGTACATGCTGGAAGTGATGAATGTCGCGCCGGGTTATCGCAACCTGGCCGAGGACGGCAAGTGCGTGCCGCGCCCGGCCGAGCGCCCGATCACCAAGTTCGAGCGCCGCGGCGAGCGCCTGGGCCATGGTGTGTGGGACCTGAAGTTCGAAAAGCTGGCCTGAGCCAGTCTGTAGGGGCGAAGCCTGCTCGCGATCGTTGCGCCGCGCTATGTCAGGCAGGCCGCGGCAAGACTGTCGCGGGCAAGTCGGATCGCTGCCCGCTCGCTCCTACAACAAGGCTTCGATAAATCCGACGGGAACCTGATCGGTCAGCCAGACCCCGTTCTCCGCCTGATAGAACTTGAAGCCCTGCGCCTGCATGTCCTGTGCTGCGATCTTGAGTATCACCACCTTCCCGTAACGCTGCCCCACCGCTTCGGCGGTCGCCAGGTCCTGCGACAGGTGCACGTGATGGCGTGCGCCCGGGATCAGGCCTTTCTCGTTGATCGAGTCCATGAACCGCGTGGCGGTACCGTGGTAAAGCACGGCCGGTGGTTGCTGTTCGGCCAGTTGCAGGCGCACGGTCTTGCTGGAGTGACCTTGCACGGCGCGGATGCGCTGGCCGTCCTCGGACAGGGCGAAGCGTTTCTTGTCGTTGCTGGCGACCACTTCGGCGATCAGTTCGGGCGTCAGCTCGCGTCCTTCCCTGGCGGCACCCTCGATCAAGGCATCGACCCCGGCCCAGCCTTCGCTGTCCAGTTGCAGGCCAATCGCCTGCGGCTCATGGCGCAGCACGTAGCTGAGGAACTTGCTGGCTTCTTCGGCGGCTTTTCTGCTCATATTCATCCTTGTGCATAAGTCATGTAGCCGCTGCCGCAGGCTGCGATCGGTTGCGAAGCGACCGCCAAGCCTGTTGATGCGATACGTCAGGTGTAATGCAGTGTCTGGGTTTATGGCTGCTGCGCAGCCAATCGCAGCCTGCGGCAGCGGCTACAGGTCAGCGGCGGTCTGCTACTACGCCGATCAGCACCAGCACCACCAGCAGCACCGGCGCCAGGCTGTAGTTATTGAACTGGCTCAGGCCGCGGACGATCCATGGCGTGGCGTAGATCAGCGCCGCGCCGCTGCCGATCATGCACAGCAGCGCCATCATCGGTACGCGCAGGGCGCCGGCGAGGCCGCCCAGGCGCGCTTCGACCCAGCCTTTGATATCGGCGCCGAACAGCACCAGCAGGCAGCCGACCAGGGCCAGGGAGATTTCTGAAAGGTTGCTGCGACTCCAGCGGGACACGGTAGCGAGCAGGTCGAGTATCAAATCCATTCGTTTTCCCTTAGGGCTGAAATCAGCTCAGAAATTTCTGCAGCAAGTCATTGAGGAAGAGTTGGCCGCGCGGGGTGGCCGCCAGGCGTGACGGTTCGACCTGCAACAGGCCGCTTCGTTCGGCATCACGGCGACCTTCGGCGAGGCTTTCCAGGGGCAGCCCGGTGCGCTCCGGGTACAGCCGGGCCTCGACGCCTTCGGTCAGGCGCAGGGCGTTCATCAGGAACTCGAACGGCAGCTCTTCGTTGCCCAGGTCCTTTTCGCCGGCCTTGAAGTTTTTCGCCGGGTTGAGGTAGTCCTTGGGCAGGCGGGTCTTCCAGGTACGCACGATGCGCCCGTCCGGATGGCTGAGCTTGCCGTGGGCGCCGGCGCCGATGCCGATGAAGTCGCCGAAGCTCCAGTAATTGAGGTTGTGCCGGGCCGCCCGGCCGGGCTGGGCATAGGCCGAGACTTCGTACTGGGCGTAGCCGTGTTCGGCCAGCAGCGCCTGGCCGGCTTCCTGGATGTCCCACAGGGTGTCGTCTTCCGGCAGCGTCGGCGGCTGGTTCCAGAACACCGTATTGGGCTCCAGGGTCAGCTGGTACCAGGACAGGTGGGTCGGCTTCATGGCGATGGCCTGGCGCAGGTCGCCCAGGGCGTCGTCCAGGGACTGGTCGGGCAGGCCGTGCATCAGGTCCAGGTTGAAGTTGTCGAACCCGGCCTGGCGCGCCATGCCGGCGGCACGGACCGCTTCGTCGCCATTGTGGATGCGGCCCAGGGCCTTGAGCTTGTCTTCCTGGAAGCTCTGGATGCCGATCGACAGGCGATTGATGCCCAGGGCGCGATAGGCGGTGAACTTCTCCTGTTCGAAGGTTCCGGGGTTGGCTTCCAGGGTGATCTCGATGTCGTGAGCGAACGGGATGCGTTGCTCCACGCCTTTGAGCAACCGGCCCAGGGCCCGGGCGCTGAACAGGCTCGGCGTGCCGCCGCCGAAGAAGATCGAACTCAGCTCGCGGCCATAGACGGCAGGCAGGTCCTGGTCGAGGTCGCCCAGCAGGGCGTCGACATACTCTTCTTCCGGCAGCACCGGGCTGGCGGCGTGGGAGTTGAAATCGCAGTAAGGGCATTTGCGTACACACCACGGGATGTGGATGTACAGCGCCAGGGGCGGCAACTGGGGCAGGGCCGCCCGGGGCGTTTGCGCACCGCCGAGAATCAGCGGTTGCGCGGACGAATCAATGGTCATTGCAGGCTCAGGCGTTGCCGCAGAAGGGCCATGGCGCGGGCGCGATGGCTGAGTTGGTTCTTTTGGACCGGGTCCAGTTCGGCGCTGGAGCAGTTGCGCTCCGGCACCCAGAACAGCGGGTCGTAGCCGAAGCCGTGCTCACCGCTGGCGGCCGTGAGGATGCGTCCGTGCCACAGGCCTTCGCAGAGGATCGGCAGCGGGTCCTCGGCATGCCGCACCAGCGCCAGCACGCAGACGAACTGCGCGCCGCGCTCGGCCTCGGGGACGTCCTTCAGGGCGTCCAGCAGCTTGGCGTTGTTCGCCGTGTCGCCCTGGCCGTCGGCGTAACGTGCCGAGTAGATGCCCGGCGCGCCGCCGAGGAAGTCCACCGCCAGGCCCGAATCGTCCGCCAGTGCCGGCAGGCCGGAAATGCGCGAGGCGTTGCGGGCCTTGAGGATGGCGTTCTCGACGAACGACAGGCCGGTTTCTTCCGGCTCGACGCTGCTGAACTCGCCGATCGAGCGCAGGCGTACCGAATCGCCGAGCATGGCCTGGAGTTCCTTGAGTTTGCCGGCGTTATGGCTGGCCAGTACGAGTTGGGTAAAAGTCATCATTCGCCGGGGAAAAGCTCTTGGTTGAAATTGATGGTGTTGATCGTGTCGCCGGTCTGCACCTTGATTTCGAAGGTGCGGGTTTCCTGCTGTTCCACCGGGTACTGGGCGATGTAGTAGATCGCACCCTGTTCGGTGACCTGCTTGAATTTCAGCGGCACCGATTGGCTGGTCAGGTCCTTGACGGTCCCGGTGACCTGGGCGACCAGCGGTTTGCCGGCCTTGAGCACCGAAACGTTGATCACGCCCTGGTTCTTGCTGCGCACCAGCTGCGCGGCCTTGGCGATATCCGGCTGCAAGAAGGTGGAGTTGAAGGTGTTGTAGTGCACGGTCACGTCACCGAACACTTCCTGGCGCTCGCCCTTGATGGGCTCGGCGGCCATCGCCGACGCGCCGAGGCACGCGGCCAATAGAAAAGTAACCAAGCGACCCATGATCGTTCTCCTTGCTTTGAAGCTGGTTTATACCGCGATCTGGTGATCCTGCAGGCCGGGGCTGCTGACGCGGTAGATGCCGATCTCACCTAACAGATTAGGCCATAGCTTACTGGCCCACCCGTGCCGGTGCTGTTGATCCACCGCAAGGCGATCGATGACCTTGGCTTCACGTTCGCGGCAAAGCTCTTCGAAGTCCTCGAACGTGCAGAAGTGGATGTTCGGCGTGTTGTACCAGGTGTACGGCAGGAATTCGGAGACCGGCATCCGCCCCTTGCTGGCCAGGTACCAGCGGCAGCGCCAGTGGCCGAAGTTGGGGAAGGTGATGATGCACTGGCGGCCGACCCGCAGCATTTCGTCGAGGATCCGGTCCGGGTAGTGCACGGCCTGCAGGGCCTGGGTCATGACCACGATATCGAAGCTGTTGCTGGCGAAGTTGCCCAGGCCCTTGTCCAGGTCCTGCTCGATGACGTTGATGCCCTTGGCCACGCACTCGGCGATGTTGTCCGGGTCGTTTTCCAGGCCATAGCCGGTGACTTGCTTGTGATCGCGCAGCCAGCTCAGCAGTTCGCCATTGCCGCAACCGAGGTCGAGCACGCGGCTGCCGGCGGGGATCCATTCCTGGATGATTTCCAGATCAGCTCTCATGGCTTGTTCACACCGTAATTCGGTTCATGTAATTACCGAACGCCTGCAAGTAGCGCGGGATCGGAATCAGGAAGGCGTCGTGGCCCTGTGGCGCATCGATTTCCAGGTAGCTGACGTCCTTGCGCGCGGCCATCAGGGCGTCCACCAGCTCCCGCGAGCGGGCCGGGGAGAAGCGCCAGTCGGTGGTGAAGGACATCACGCAGAACTTGGCCTTGGCGCCTTCGAAGGTTTTCGCCAGGTTATCGTCGAAGTTCGCCGCCGGATCGAAGTAATCCAGGGCCTTGGTCATCAGCAGGTAGGTGTTGGCGTCGAACCGCCCGGAGAACTCCTCGCCCTGATAACGCAGGTAGCTTTCGACCTGGAACTCGACGCTGTGGAAGTCGTAGTTGAGCTTTTCGCTCTTCAGGCCACGGCCGAATTTCTCGCCCATGGAGTCGTCGGACAGGTAGGTGATGTGCCCGACCATCCGCGCCAGCATCAGCCCGCGCTTGGGGATCACGCCTTGTTCCTGGAACGAACCGCCGTGGAATTCGGGGTCGGTGAGGATGGCCTGGCGTGCCACTTCGTTGAAGGCGATGTTCTGCGCCGACAGCTTGGGCGCCGAAGCGATGGCCAGGCAATGACGCACCCGGTCCGGGTAGGTGATGGTCCATTGCAGGGCCTGCATGCCGCCCAGGCTGCCACCGATCACGGCGGCCCACTGGTTGATGCCGATCCGGTCGGCCAGGCGCGCCTGGCTGTGCACCCAGTCTTCCACGGTCAGCACCGGGAAATCGGCGCCGAACGGCTTGCCGGTGTCCGGGTTGATGCTGCTCGGGCCGGTGGAGCCATTGCAGCCGCCGAGGTTGTTCAGGCTGACGACGAAGAACTTGTTGGTGTCGATCGGCTTGCCCGGGCCGATACAGCTGTCCCACCAACCCGGCTTGCGGTCGTCGGGGCTGTGGTAGCCGGCGGCGTGGTGGTGGCCGGACAGGGCGTGGCAGATCAGCACGGCGTTGCTCGCCGTGGCGTTCAACTGGCCGTAAGTCTCAAAGATCAGATCATAGGCTGGCAGGGAGCGGCCGCAGGCCAGGGCCAGGGGCTCGCTGAAATGCGCCACTTGCGGCGTCACCAGACCAACGGAATCGGCGGGAAAGGCAGTTGGCATCGACCCTGCTCTCGTTTAAATGAGGCGTAAGTCTAAAGACCGCTGCCCCCAGCGGCAAGCAAAGGCCGGGGCTGATTCTCCCGCGACTTGTGACGAACCTTGTAGCCGCTGCCGCAGGCTGCGATCGGCTCCGCAGGAGACGTGCTCTTGAGGGCCTCGAAGGGCCTTCGGCCCTTATCGCAGCCTTACGGCAGCGGCTACAGAGAGTGATCAGGACGGACGCTGTAATCCGGGCAGATCCGGCAGCTTCTTCGGCGCGTTGATCCGCACCCGTTTCTGCCGGTTCAGCTCGCCGCTGATCAGGCTGACCTGGCTCTTGGACACGCCGAACGCCTTGGCCAGGAACGCCATCAGGTAGGCGTTGGCCTTGCCTTCCACCGGCGGCGCGGTCAGGCGGATCTTCAGGCGCTCGCCATGCAGCCCGGCGAAGTCATCGCTACGGGCCGCAGGTTGCAGGTGACACTCCAGGATCAGGTCGTCGCCGTCCCAGCGAAAGTAGCTCATCACAGGGGCCGGGTCAGATCAGCAGGCGCAGGATTTCCGGCATCATGGTCATCGCCGCCAGGTTGTTGATCACCAGCATGTCGATCAGCTTGAGCACCATGAACGCCAGGATCGGCGAGATATCCAGGCCGCCCATGCTTGGCAGGATGCGGCGGAACGGCGCCAGGACCGGCTCGCAGATCTGGTTGACCAGCTCGGCACCCGGGTTGTGGCTGCCCGGGGCGACCCAGGAAAGGATCACGCTGATGATCAGGGCGAAGAAGAAAATCTTCATGAACAGCGCGGTCACGCCAATGATCGACCAGATCAGCAACTGCACCGGGTTGCCGGTGGTGCCGTAGGTCAGCAGCAGGGTCAGGGCCATCAGCAGCAGTTGCACGACGATCGCCAGGATCAGCGACGACATGTCCAGGCCGAACAGGCTCGGGATGACCCGGCGCATCGGCTTGAGCAGCGGCTGGGTGGCGCGCACGGCGAACTGGCACAGCGGGTTGTAGAAGTCGGCGCGTACCAGTTGCAGCACGAAGCGCAGCAGTACGATCAGCAGGTACAGGCTGCCCAGGGTTTGCAGCACGTACACCGCCGCAGTGTTCAATCCAATCATCATTGGCTCCTTATTGGCCCAGTTGTTCGGCCATCTCGGCCGAGCGGTGCGCGGCGGCACCCAATGCTTTTTCCACCAGGGCTTCGAAGCCGCTGGCCTGGAACGACTTGATCGCAGCTTCCGTGGTACCGGCCGGCGAGGTCACGCGGCGGCGCAGTTCGGCCGCGTCGACGTCGCTGGACACCGCCATGTGCGCCGCGCCCAGCGCGGTCTGCAGGGTCAGTTGCCGGGCGGTTTCCCGTGGCAGGCCGAGCTTTTCGCCGGCGGCGGTCATGGCTTCGATCAGCAGGAAGAAATACGCCGGGCCGCTGCCGGATACCGCGGTCACCGCGTCCAGTTGCTGCTCCTGCTCCAGCCACAGGACGATGCCTACGGCCGACAGCAGCTCTTGCGCCTGCTGGCGTTGCTCCGCGCTCACCGCGGCGGTGGCGTACAGGCCGCTGGCGCCCTGGCGCAGCAGGGCCGGGGTGTTGGGCATGCAACGCACGATCGGTTGCTCGCCGAGCCATTTGTTCATGCTGGCGCAGGTGATGCCGGCGGCGATGGAGACGATCAGCTGGTGCGGCTTCAGGCTGGGGCGCAGGGCTTCGCACACGGCCTTCATGGCCTGTGGCTTGACCGCCAGCACCACCACGTCGACGCCGTCGATGGCTTCGGCGTTGTCGGCGAACAGTTCAATGCCGTGCTCGGCCTGGACCTTGGCGCGGGTTTCGGCGCCCGGGTCGCTGGCGCGGATCTGGCTGGCGTCCAGGCCCTTGGCGCGCAGGCCGCCGATCAGGCTGGCAGCCATGTTGCCGGCGCCGATAAAGGCGATACGAGTCTTGCTCATGACAGGTCCTTATTCAGAGGTGGGGCCGCCACGGTCATGGCTGGCCATAATCGCGAGCGCCAAACAGGGCTGTACCGATACGTACCCAGGTGGCGCCTTGGGCGATGGCCGCTTCGAGGTCGTGGCTCATGCCCATGGAAAGTGTGTCGGTTGGCAGGTCCAGGCTTTCGCGCAGGTTTTCGTTCAGGCGGCGCACGGCCGCGAAGGCGGTGTCCTGGGCGGCACGATCGTCGGTCGGCTCGGGAATCGCCATCAGCCCGCGCAGTTTCAGGCGCGGCAAGGCGCTGATGGCGCTGGCCAGGGCGGGCAGGTCGGCCGGCGTGCAGCCAGACTTGCTGGCCTCGCCGCTGACATTGACTTGAATGCAGATGTTCAACGGCGGCAAGTCGGCCGGGCGTTGCTCGGACAGGCGTTGAGCGATTTTCAAGCGATCCACGGAATGCACCCAGGCGAAGTTCTCGGCGATAGCTCGCGTCTTGTTCGACTGAATGGGGCCGATGAAGTGCCAACTCAAGGGCAGGTCGCCGAGTTCCGCCTGTTTGCCGAGGGCTTCCTGCAGGTAGTTCTCGCCGAAGTCGCGCAGGCCGGCGGCATAGGCTTCACGCAGCGCCGCGGCAGGCTTGGTCTTGCTCACGGCCAGCAGGTGGATGCTGCTTGCGTCACGTTGCGAGGCCTGCGCCGCGGCACGGATCCGGGCGCTAACCAGGGCGATGTTGTCTGCTATCGTGGACATTCGATATACGCCAGCGGGTCTTGGGTTCGCGGCATTCTACTGGAATTGGGGAACGCTATGGATATCACTGAGTTGCTGGCCTTCAGCGTCAAACAGGGCGCTTCGGACCTGCACCTCTCGGCCGGGTTGCCGCCAATGATTCGCATCGACGGCGATATTCGCCGGATCAACCTGCCGGTACTGGAGGCGCAACAGGTGCACGAGCTGATCCTGGCCAGCATGACGGACCCGCAGCGGGCCGAGTTCAAGGCCGCGCTGGAGATCGACTTTTCCTTCGCGGTGTCGGGCCTGGCGCGCTTTCGGGTCAATGCCTTCAACCATCAGCGCGGCGCTGGCGCGGTCTTTCGCAGCATTCCGGCCAAGGTGCCGGGCATGGACGAACTGGGCATGGGCGAGGTGTTTCGCCGCATCAGCAAAGTGCCCCGCGGCCTGGTGCTGGTGACCGGGCCGACCGGTTCGGGCAAGTCGACCACCCTGGCGGCGATGATCGATCACCTGAACCAGAGCCGGCACCAGCACATCCTCACCATCGAGGATCCCATCGAGTTCATCCACGAATCGAAGAAGTGCCTGATCAACCAGCGCGAGGTGCATCGCGACACCCACAGCTTCTCCACGGCGCTGCGTTCGGCCCTGCGCGAAGACCCGGATGTGATCCTGGTCGGCGAGATGCGTGACCTGGAAACCATTCGCCTGGCGCTGACCGCCGCGGAGACCGGGCATCTGGTGTTCGGCACTCTGCACACTACTTCGGCAGCGAAAACCGTGGACCGGGTGGTGGATGTGTTTCCGGCCGAGGAGAAGGCGATGGTCCGCTCCATGCTCTCCGAATCGCTGCAGGCGGTGATTTCCCAGGCGCTGGTGAAGCGGGTCGGCGGAGGCCGGGTAGCGGCTCACGAGATCATGCTGGGCAGCGCGGCGATCCGTAACCTGATCCGCGAGGATAAGGTGGCGCAGATGTACTCGGCGATCCAGGCCGGCGGGGCGCTGGGGATGCAGACCCTGGACATGAGCCTGAAAGCGCTGGTGGATGCGGGGTTGGTCAGTCGGGAGCAGGCCCGGGAAAAGGCGCGGGCGCCGGAGAGTATTTGATCTTGGGCAGCCATGTTGAGGCGGCGGGCCCTATCGCGAGCAAGCTCGCTCCTACAAGAGATTGTGGGAGCGAGCTTGCTCGCGATAGGGATGGCGATCAGCGCTGAACGATGCGCAGGGTGTTCTGCTCTTTGGGCAAGACCCGCTTGGCTACGACGTAGTTCTTGTCCCAGTACGGCTTCTTCAGGGTATCGATGGTCACCGACTTGCCGCGGCGCGGCGCGTGGATGAAGCGATCGTTGCCCAGGTAGATGGCGACATGGTTGACCCGGCGGCTCTTGAGGTTGAAGAACAGCAGGTCGCCAGGCTTGAGGTCCTTGCGCTCGACTTTCTGCCCATGGCCGCTGGCCATGGCATTGGAGGTGCGCGGCAGATCGACGGCGGCGACGTCGTTGAAGGCGTATTTCACCAGGCCGCTGCAGTCGAAACCTTTGCTTGGGCTGCTGCCGCCCCAACGGTAAGGGGTACCCAGTACGTTGACGGCACGGCTGAGCACGGTGCTGCTCTGCTTGGCCGCCATCTGCGGCACCGGCTTGCTGCTGACGCTGCTCAGGTGAGTCGGGCGTTTGACCGACAGCTTGTTCTTGGCGCTGTTCTTGCTGACTTGGGTAACGTGGGCTTTTGGGGTGAAGCCGTTCACGTTGGGAAGACGTTGCTCACGATTGGTGGCGTGGGCGGCCAGTGGCATCAATAGGCAAATGGTTAGCCATGTCTTGAAAAATGGACGCATTAGGCAAGGCTCATATGGGTTGGCGCGCAACTTTATAACAGCTTTTTTGTCACTTCTCAGGCCGTTGGTCGATTCAACCTGGAGGTCAAATTCGCTGAAGAGGCGGCAAATTGACGCAATTGTCCGACAGAAGTCAGGCAGTACAAGGGTTTCACGGCAGCGACCTTAACGTTTGCCACACGTCGGCTGCCTGTAAAAAAGTCACAAAGAATTAAAGAAAATTTATCTATTGCGTGGAACGAGGTACTCAATGAACACCTATCGCCCGGACGGTTCGACCCATGACACCCACAGCAAGGTGATCGGTTACCTGTTGTGGATTTTCGGTTTTACCGGCTCTCACCGCTTCTATTACGGCAAGCCGATTACCGGGACTATCTGGTTTTTCACCCTGGGCTTGCTGGGGATCGGCTGGCTGATCGACCTGTTCCTGATCCCGGCCATGGACCGCGAGGCCGACCTGCGTTTTACCCCGGGACCCATCGAATACAGCGTCGCCTGGATCCTGCTGACCTTTCTCGGGATCTTTGGCGTGCACCGCATGTATCAGGGCAAATGGATCAGCGGCCTGCTGTACCTGCTGACTGGCGGGGTGTTCTTTCTGGGGGTCTTGTACGACTTCTGGACGCTGAACGACCAGGTGTCGTTGCGTAACGCGCAGCGGCGTTGAATGCAGGGGCGCCATCGCGAGCAAGCTCGCTCCTACAGGTACGGCGCAAACCCCATTGGCGCCGCACTTCTTCTGTAGGCGCGAACTTGCTCGCGATCATGGCCATCAGCCCTTGTGGCTGATCCGTCCATCCACCAGGGTGTAGCGTACCGCGCCTGGCAGGCTATGGCCGAGGAACGGGCAGTTCTCGCCTTTCGACAGCCAGTGTTCGCCGGCCACGGTGGACGTGCTCGGGTCGAACAGCACCAGGTCCGCTGGAGCGCCCACCGCCAGCTTGCCGACCGGCAGGCGCAGGGCGTCGGCCGGGCCGCTGCTCAGGCGTGCCAGCAGGGTCGGCAGGTCGAGCAGGCCGTCTTCCACCAGGGTCATGGCCAGCGGCAGCAGCAGCTCGACGCTGCTGATACCCGGCTCGGTAGCCCCGAAAGGCGCCAGCTTGGCATCGCGTTCATGGGGCTGGTGATGGCTGGAAATGGCCTGGACCACCCCGGACTTCACCGCTTCACGCAGGCCTTCGCGGTCGGCGCGCGAGCGCAGCGGTGGCTGTACGTGATAGAGGCTGGAGAAGTCGATCAGTGCGTCGTCGGTGAGGATCAGCTGGTACAGCGCCACATCGGCGGTCACCGGCAGGCCACGGGCCTGGGCCTGGGCGATCAGGGCCACGCCGCGGGCACTGGTCAGCTGGCTGAAGTGGGCGCGCACGCCGCTTTGCTCCACCAGCAGCAGGTCGCGGGCCAGGGCCACGGTTTCCGCGGTTTCCGGAATGCCCGGCAGGCCGAGGAAGCTGGCGGTGGCGCCTTCGTGGGCCAGGCCGCCTTCGGCCAGGTCGCGGTCCTGGGAGTGGAAAATCACCGTCAGGTCGAAGGTCGCCGCGTATTCCAGCGCCCGGCACAGGGTGCGGGCGCTGCGGAAACCCTCCAGGCCGTTGCCGAAGGCCACGCAGCCGGCGTCGCGCAGGGCGATCAGCTCGGCCAGCTGTTCGCCGTCCAGGCCTTTGCTCAGGGCGCCGATCGGGAACACCTTGGTATTGCCGGCTTCGCGGGCGCGATCGAGGATCAGCTCGGCCACCGCCGAGGTGTCCAGCACCGGCTTGGTGCGCGGTGGGCAGCACAGGCTGGTGACGCCACCGGCCGCGGCGGCGCGGGTTTCGCTGGCGATGGTGCCTTTGCGGCTGTAGCCCGGCTCGCGCAGGGAGACGTTCAGGTCCACCAGCCCGGGCGCGGCCACCAGGCCTTTGGCGTCGAGGCTTTCAACCGCGTTGAAAGTGGCGGGCGCGGCGCCGATGGCGACGATCTTGCCGGCTTCCAGATGGATATCGCTGACTTGATCCAGGCCGCTGCTTGGATCGATGACACGGGCGCCGAGAATGCTGAGCTTCACTGGGCGTTCTCCTGCTCGAATTGTCGCTGGGCGGTCTGCCCGCTCATGGCCATGGACAGTACGGCCATGCGTACCGCGATGCCGTAGGTCACCTGGTTGAGGATCACCGAGTGCGGACCGTCGGCCACCGCCGATTCGATCTCCACGCCGCGGTTGATCGGCCCCGGGTGCATGACGATGGCGTCCGGCTTGGCGCCGGCCAGGCGCGCGGTGGTCAGGCCGAACAGGCGGTAGAACTCGCCCTCGCTCGGCAGCAGGCCGCCCTGCATGCGCTCCCGCTGCAGGCGCAGCATGATCACCACGTCGACGTCCTTCAGGCCTTCGGCCATGTCGGTGTAGACCTTCACCCCGTATTGCTCGATGCCGATCGGCAGCAGGGTCTTGGGTGCGATCACGCGGATGTCCGGGCAACCCAGGGTTTTCAGGGCCAGCATGTTCGAGCGTGCGACCCGCGAGTGCAGGATGTCGCCGACGATGGCCACCGAGAGGTTTTCGAAACCGCCCTTGTGCCGACGGATGGTGAGCATGTCGAGCATGCCCTGGGTCGGGTGGGCGTGGCGGCCGTCGCCGCCGTTGATGATCGCCACCTGCGGGCACACATGTTCGGCGATGAAGTGCGCGGCGCCGGAGTCGCCGTGGCGCACGACGAACATGTCGGCGGCCATGGCTTCGAGGTTGCGCAGGGTGTCGAGCAGGGTTTCACCCTTGCTGGCCGAGGAGGTGGACACGTTGAGCGTGATCACGTCCGCCGACAGGCGCTGGGCCGCCAGTTCGAAGGTGGTGCGGGTACGGGTGGAGTTCTCGAAGAACACGTTGCACACGGTCTTGCCGCGCAGCAAAGGGACTTTCTTCACCGCCCGGGCGCCGACTTCGAGGAAGGAGTCGGCGGTGTCGAGGATTTCCGTCAGCAGCTCGCGACGCAGACCGTCGAGCGAGAGGAAGTGGCGCAGCTGGCCCTGATCGTTGAGCTGCAGCGGGCGCTTGGCGTCTAGAGGCGTCATCGCAATGGACTCTTTAGAGGGGCGAATTAAAGGGCGAGGTCTTGAAGCTCGAGTTGAAGCGGCGCAGGACCGGACAATTTTACCCGCTCGTGGGCGGCCAGCGACAGGGTGGCGCCGACCACGTTCGGGCGAATCGGCAGCTCGGCGGCGTCCAGGTCCAGCAGGCAGACCAGGGTCACGCTGGCCGGGCGGCCATAGTCGAACAACTCGTTGAGGGCGGCGCGGATGGTGCGGCCGCTCATCAGCACGTCGTCGATCAGGACCAGGTGCTGGCCCTCGATCTCGAACGGCAGCTCGGAAGGGCGCACCTGCGGGTGCAGGCCGTTCTGGCTGAAGTCGTCACGGTAGAAGGACACATCCAGGGTGCCCAGCGGCGCGTCGCTGCCCAGTTCGGCGAGCAGGGCCTGGGCGACCCAGACGCCGCCGGTACGGATGCCGATATAGCGGGGCTCGCTGATGGCGCGTTGTTCCAGGTGGGCGGTGAGACGCACGGCCATCTGGCTGATCAGTTCGGCGGGATTGGGCAGGCTCATGATTGCTCCTTCGTGGGCCCGCGCCTGGTTGCGTGCAGCAAGGCGCAGGGTCTTACGGCTGGTGTTGTGGCCGGGGGTTGACCACGCATCTTCAGGATTCGGCGTTTCAGTTGTTCAACAGCGCTGCGTTTTCGTCGAGCCAGCCTTGCAGCAGCAGGGCGGCGGCGATGGCGTCGACCGGGTTGTCGCGGTAACTGCCTTTCTGCCCGCCCCGGGCCAGGCGTTCGCCCTTGGCCTCGAAGGTGGTCAGGCGTTCATCATGGGTATAGAAGGGCAGGTTGTAGCGGCCATTGAGGCGCCGGGCGAATTTCTCGGCGCGCACGCACATCTCGCTCGGGGTGCCGTCCATGTTCAATGGCAGGCCGACCACCACCGCATCCGGCTTCCATTCCTTGATCAGGGCTTCGACCTGGTTCCAGTCCGGCACGCCGTTCTGCGCCTTCAGGGTGCACAGCTCGCGGGCCTGGCCGGTGATAGCCTGGCCAACCGCCACGCCAATCTGTTTGGTGCCGTAGTCGAATCCGAGGATCAGTCGCAGGGCCATCAGGCGTGGCCCGCCTGGCTGGTCAGCAGGGCGAGGTTGATGCCCAGGTGCCGGGCCGCCGCTTCCAGGCGCAGTTCGCTGCTGGTGTTGAACAGGATGTCGGCGTCGAACGGGCAGGTCAGCCAGGCATTGTCCGCCAGCTCGGCTTCCAGCTGCCCGGCTTCCCAGCCGGCATAACCGAGGGCGATCAGGCTCTTGGCCGGGCCGACACCGTCGGCGATGGCGAACAGCACGTCCTGGGACGTCGACAGCGACAGGCCGTCCAGCTCGACCGTGGCCTGGAAGGTCGGGCCGCTGGGGTGCAGGACAAAACCGCGATCGGTCTGCACCGGGCCGCCGATGAAGATCGGTACATGCTGGCACAGCGCTGGCGGGTCGATCTCGGGGCGCAGCTGTTCGAGGATGTCGGCGAGGTTCAGGTCTTGCGGACGGTTGACCACCAACCCCATGGCGCCATTGGCATTGTGCTCGACGATGTAGGTCAAGGTGTGCGCAAAGTTCGGGTCGGCCATGTGCGGCATGGCGATCAGGAAGTGATGCTTGAGATAGCTGGGGCTGACGTTTTTCATGAGCGCTAGTGTGGCGGTGGAGGGGCCGGCTGACAAGCTGGGGATGTTTTCATTCCCCGCGAAAAAAGGCAGGGGATCAGTTGCTGGACAACCTGTCGCCGCGGGCGAACTTCCAGGTGCGGATGATCTCCAGCCGGTCGATATCCGACAGGTCGCCGGTAAAGGGCGCGAACGGCGCCGCCAGGCGCACGATGCGCTGGGCCGCCTGGTCCAGCAGCGGCTGGCCGGAGGACTCCAGCACCAGCACCTCGTACAGCGAGCCGTCGCGGTTGATCGAGACCATCAGCCGCAGGTTGCCGTAGATCTGCTTGCGCCGGGCTTCTTCCGGGTAGTTGAGGTTGCCGATGCGCTCGACCTTCTTGCGCCACTCGTCCTTGTACCAGGCGCCCTTGTCGCGCATGGTCGAGGCCGCGCTCAGGCGGTGGATGCGCGGGCGCTTGGCGTACAACTGCCGCTCCTGGGCCAGTTCGGCCTCCAGGCTGGCGATATCGCTGGACAGCTGCTCGCTGTCGAACGTCGGCACGGGAACCTTGGGTTTGGCCTCGGTCTTGACCTCTTCACGCTGGGTGACGGTCTTTTTCGGCTTCGGCGCGGTGGTGGCGACCGCGGCCTTGGGCGCGGCTTCCTTGACTTCGGTCTTGGCCGGAGGCGGCGGGGTGACCTTGTTGACTTTGTTTTCCTGGAACGGCGCCACTTCGGTGGTCTTCGGGATCGCCTTCTTCTCCAGGGTGCCGCTGCCTTGCTGGTTTTCCTGGGCAAGGAAATCGGCCTTCTTCGGCTTGGTCTCGCTCTTGAAGGTGGCCAGGGTGATTTCCAGGGTCTTGCTGATCTGCTTGGGTTCGGCGAAGGAGAAACCCAGGCCGAGAATCAGCGCGATATGCAGCAGGGCGGCCAGGAACAGGGTAAATCCCAGGCGATCGGCCGGGCGCACGCCGCTGTGGGCCAGCTCGGGGGGCAGATCGGAAGGGAGGGCCATCAGCGGTTCACAACAGTCATCAGCGGTTCAACATCATCAAAAACATCACAAGACCAACATCGCGCGTTTCACAGGCGGCGCATGATAACGCAATGTTGGTTCGTGCTTGGCGGTTCTGGATCAACGAGCCTTGAGCTTCTGATCGATGGCATCCATCAGCATTGCGCCGATTTTGGTGCCGAAGGCGTTGTCGATCTCGCGGATGCAGGTCGGGCTGGTGACGTTGATTTCGGTCAGGTGCTCACCGATCACGTCGAGCCCCACGAACAGCAGGCCTTTTTCGCGCAGGGTCGGGCCGACCTGTGCGGCGATCCAGCGATCTTTCTCGGTCAGCGGCCGGGCTTCGCCACGGCCGCCGGCGGCAAGGTTGCCACGGGTTTCGCCATGGGCAGGAATCCGCGCCAGGCAATAATCCACAGGTTCGCCGTCGATCATCAGGATGCGCTTGTCGCCATCGACGATGGCCGGCAGATACTCCTGGATCATGATTTGCTGCTTGCCGTGCTGGGTCAGGGTCTCGAGGATCACCGAGAGGTTCGGGTGGCCGGCGGTGTGACGGAAGATCGACGAGCCGCCCATGCCGTCCAGCGGCTTGAGGATCACATCACCGTGATGGTCGGCGAATTCGCGCAGCACGTCCGGGCGACGGCTGACGATGGTCGGCGGCGTGCACTGCGGGAACAGGGTGGCGAACAGTTTTTCGTTGCAGTCGCGCAGGCTCTGCGGCTTGTTGACCACCAGCACGCCGTCGCGCTCGGCCTGCTCCAGCAGGTAGGTGGAGTAGACGAACTCCATGTCGAACGGCGGGTCCTTGCGCATCAGGATCACGTCCAGTTCGCTCAGGGCGCTGTCGGTCTCGGCCTCCAGTTCGAACCACTTGTGCGGGTCGGCGAACACCTTCAGCGGGCGCATCCGCGCCCGGGCCACGCCACCGGTCGCCTGGTACAGGTCCCGCTGTTCCATATAGAACAGGGTCCAGCCACGCTCCTGGGCGGCCAGCAGCATGGCCAGCGAGCTGTCCTTCTTGTAGGAGATGCTGGCGATAGGGTCCATGACAATCCCGACGCGAACGCTCATGGGCGGTTTCCTCGAAAATTAGTGGGCGCAATGGCTTGGAAAAGTGGCGTCAGAGTGGCGCCCGGGCGGTTCCCGGTCAAGGAAAAACCACCGCGCCGGCCGGCCGATAGATTGCATGGGGAGAGTATGCTAAAAAGGCTCGCATGCCATGCTCAGGCCTTGAACATCAAGGGCTTGAGGCACTGGCCAGCAGTACGGGCAGAAAATCGATTCGCTGTGGCGATGGTAGAGCAGATATGGAACAGCAATCCAGCGCCCTCAAGGTGATGGTGATCGATGATTCGAAGACGATTCGCCGCACGGCCGAAACGCTGTTGAAGAATGTGGGCTGTGAAGTCATCACCGCGGTCGACGGTTTCGAGGCCCTGGCCAAGATCGCCGACAACCACCCGGGCATCATTTTCGTCGACATCATGATGCCGCGGCTCGATGGCTATCAGACCTGCGCACTGATCAAGAACAACAGCGCGTTCAAGTCCACGCCGGTGATTATGCTGTCCTCCAAGGACGGCCTGTTCGACAAGGCCAAGGGTCGCATCGTCGGCTCTGACCAGTTTTTGACCAAGCCTTTCAGCAAGGAAGAGCTGCTGAGCGCGATCAAGGCCCATGTGCCGGGATTCGCCGCAGTAGAACAAGCATATTGAGGTTCGGCCAGCGGGCCGCACGCCTATTCGTATGGGGAAGACCATGGCTCGTATTCTGATCGTCGATGACTCGCCGACTGAAATGTACAAACTGACCGGCATGCTGGAAAAGCACGGTCATGAAGTCCTGAAGGCCGAAAACGGCGCCGACGGCGTGGCCCTGGCGCGCCAGGAAAAACCCGACGCGGTCTTGATGGACATCGTCATGCCCGGCCTCAATGGCTTCCAGGCCACCCGTCAGTTGACCAAGGACGCGGAAACCAGCCATATCCCGGTGATCATCATCACCACCAAGGATCAGGAAACCGACAAGGTCTGGGGCACTCGCCAGGGCGCCAAGGACTACCTGACCAAGCCGGTCGACGAAGACACCCTGATCAAGACCCTGAACAACGTCCTGGCCGGCTGACCGCCCGCGCCATGGCCGAGTCGCAAACCGCCTTCGAACTGCTGCTCGAGATCGACCAGCGCTGCCGCCTGCTGGCGGCCGACCTGCCCTCCCAGGAAACCCGCCAGCACGGCTGGAGCGGGATCGGCTTTCGCATCGGCGAGCATTGGTATGTGGCGCCGATGGGCGAAGTCAGCGAGGTCCTGCACGAACCCCGCTACACCCTGCTGCCTGGGGTCAAGCCCTGGGTCAAGGGCGTGGCCAACCTGCGCGGACGGCTGCTGCCGATCATGGACTTGTGCGGCTTCTTCGGCCATGAGCTGTCGGCACTGCGCAAGCAGCGGCGGGTGCTGGTGGTCGAGCACAAGGAAGTGTTCGCCGGCTTGATGGTGGACGAAGTGGCCGGCATGCAGCATTTCGAGCAGAGCAGCCTGAAGACGGCTGCCAGCGTTAGCGAACAGGGCGCCATCACGCCATACCTGCGCGGGTATTTCCCCTGCGAGCAGGTCTGGTGGGTATTCAGTCCCTTCGCCCTGGCGCAGTCGCCGGGGTTTCTGGATGTGGCGCCGTAGGCGCGAGGCTTGCTTGCGATGAATAGTGCGCGATGAACCTGCAGAGCCGCGCCGCCCATTGCGCGGGCAACAGAACAACCGGAATTCAGGTGTGCAGATGCTAAAAGCCAACCCAGGCAAGCCAATGGAAGGATCGCGCAGCCGCTCGCAGATCATCGTGCTGTTCATCGCCCTGATCGTCTTCATCATGCTGCTGTTCGCCAACTTCGCTTACCTCAACACCCAGGCCACTTACGACAAGCAGTACATCGGCCACGCCGGCGAGCTGCGGGTGCTGTCCCAGCGCATTGCCAAGAACGCCACGGAAGCCGCGGCGGGCAAGGCCGCGGCCTTCAAGCTGCTGGGCGAGGCGCGCAACGATTTCGCCCAGCGCTGGGGCTACCTGAAAAAAGGCGACCCGGCCACCGGGTTGCCCGCCGCGCCGGTGGCGGTGCGTAAGGAAATGCACGCGGTGCAGCAGGACTGGGACAAGCTGCTGCACAACGCCGACGCGATCCTGGCCAGCGAGCAGACCGTGCTGTCCCTGCACCAGGTGGCCGCAACCCTGGCGGAAACCGTGCCGCAGTTGCAGGTCGAGTATGAAAAGGTCGTGGAAATCCTCCTGCAGCGCGGCGCTCCGGCCGCCCAGGTGGCCATGGCGCAACGCCAGTCGCTGCTCGCCGAACGCATTCTCGGTGCGGTGAATACCGTGCTGGCCGGCGACGAGAACGCAGTGCAGGCCGCCGACGCCTTTGGCCGTGACGCGGCGCGCTTCGGCCAGGTGCTGGGCGGCATGCTCCAGGGCAACCCGACCCTGAAGATCAGCCAGGTCGAGGACCGCGATGCGCGGGCGCGCCTGACCGAGATCAGCGAGCTGTTCCAGTTCGTCTCCGGCTCGGTGGACGAAATCCTTGAGACTTCCCCCGAGCTGTTCCAGGTCCGCGAATCGGCGAGCAATATCTTCAGCCTGTCGCAGACCCTGCTCGACGAAGCCTCGCACCTGGCCATCGGCTTCGAGAACCTGGCCGGCGGCCGTACACTGGACACCATCGGCGGTTATGTCCTGGGCCTGGCGGCGCTGGCCTCGATCATCCTGATCGGCCTGGTGATGGTGCGGGAAACCAATCGCCAGCTGCACGAGACCGCCGAGAAGAACGAGCGCAACCAGAACGCGATCATGCGCCTGCTGGACGAGATCGAGGACCTGGCCGACGGCGACCTCACCGTGACCGCCTCGGTGACCGAGGACTTCACCGGCACCATCGCCGATTCGATCAACTACTCCGTGGACCAGCTGCGCGACCTGGTGGCGACCATCAACCTCACCGCCGGCCAGGTCGCCGGCGCGGTGCAGGAAACCCAGGCCACCGCCATGCGACTGGCCGAAGCCTCGGAGCATCAGGCCCAGCAGATTTCCGAAGCCTCCACCGCGATCAACGAAATGGCCCAGTCCATCGACCAGGTGTCGGCCAACGCCGCCGAGTCCTCGGCGGTGGCCGAGCGTTCGGTGGAGATCGCCAACAAGGGCAACGAAGTGGTGCACAACACCATCCACGGCATGGACAACATTCGCGAGCAGATCCAGGACACCGCCAAGCGTATCAAGCGCCTGGGCGAGTCTTCCCAGGAAATTGGCGATATTGTCAGCCTGATCGACGACATTGCCGACCAGACCAATATCCTCGCGCTCAACGCGGCGATCCAGGCCTCCATGGCCGGGGATGCCGGGCGCGGGTTCGCGGTGGTGGCCGATGAAGTGCAGCGACTGGCGGAGCGTTCTTCGGCGGCGACCCGGCAGATCGAGACCCTGGTGCGGGCGATCCAGACCGACACCAACGAGGCGGTGATCTCCATGGAGCAGACCACCTCGGAAGTGGTGCGCGGCGCCCGGCTGGCGCAGGATGCCGGGGTGGCCCTGGAAGAAATCGAAGGTGTCTCCAAGACCCTGGCGGCGCTGATCCAGAGCATCTCCAATGCCGCCCAGCAGCAGACGTCGTCGGCCGGACAGATATCCTTGACCATGAACGTGATCCAGCAGATTACTTCACAGACTTCGTCCGGCTCGACCGCGACGGCCGAAAGCATCGGCAACCTGGCGAAAATGGCCAGCCAGCTGCGGCGCTCGGTGTCCGGTTTCACCTTGCCGGCCAGTCGCGAGCAGACGCCGCGGGAAAACCGCTGAGGCCGGAGCACGACTTTGATGGGAAGGGTAATGGGTGATCGGCACGACTATGTGGCCCTGGAATGGGTCAAGGGCGAAATTGCCGAAACGTTGAAGCAGGCCCACCAGGCGCTCGATCACCTGGTCGACGAGCCGCAGGCGGTGGAGGCCCTCGACCAGTGCCTGGACTGCATCCATCAGGTCCACGGCAGCCTGCAGATGGTCGAGTTCTATGGCGCGGCGCTGCTCGCCGAAGAAATGGAAGCCCTGACCCTGGCCTTGCGCGAGTACCGCGTGGCCCAGCGCGACGAGGCGATCTACCTGCTGCGCCAAGCCATCAGCCAGTTGCCGCAGTACCTCGACCGGGTGCAAAGCGCGCGCCGCGACCTGCCGCTGGTGGTCTTGCCGCTGCTCAACGACCTGCGCAGCGCCCGGGGTGAAAGCCTGCTGAGCGAAACCAGCCTGTTCAGCCCGCAGCTGCCGGACCTGCCGGCGCTGGACGAGGCGACGCTGAACCGCCTGGCGCCCCCCGACCTGACCATCCTGCTGCGCAAGTTGCGGCACATGCTGCAAACCGCGCTGGTCGACCTGCTGCGCGAACAGGATGTGAAAAACAGCCTGGGCTACATGGCCAAGGTCTTCGAACGCCTCCAGGTGTTGTGCCAGAACGCCCCGCTGGGGCCTTTGTGGCAGATCGCCCTGGCCCTGGTGGAAGGCATGGGCAGCGGGGCGATCGCCAACAGCCCGGCGGTGCGCAGCCTGCTCAAGGATGCCGACCGCGAGCTCAAGCGCCTCTATGAACAGGGCATCGCCGGAATCAACCAGCCAGCCCCCGAAGAATTGCTTAAAAGCCTGCTGTTTTACATCGCCAAGGCCCGCTATCCCACCGCGCAGATGCAGACCATGAAAGACACTTACGGACTCGATGACGCTTTGCCCGACAATGCGCTGGTGGACCAGGAACGGGCCCGCATGGCCGGTCCGGACCGCGACGCCATGCGCTCGGTGCTGGCGGCCCTGTGCGAGGAGTTGGTGCGGGTCAAGGAACGCCTGGACCTGTTCGTGCGCAGCGACCGCCAGCACGCGTCGGACCTGGACAGCCTGCTGGCGCCCCTGCGGCAGATCGCCGACACCCTGGCGGTGCTGGGTTTCGGCCAGCCGCGCAAGGTCATCATCGACCAGCTGGCGGTGGTGCTGAGCCTGGCCCAGGGCCAGCGCGAGCCGAATGACGCGGTGCTGATGGATGTGGCCGGGGCCCTGCTGTATGTCGAGGCGACCCTGGCCGGCATGGTCGGCCCGGCCGAACCCGAGAGCCGCGAAGAGAGCCGCTTGCCGACCACCGACCTGACCCAGATCCACCAGCTGGTGATCAAGGAGGCGCGGATCTGCCTGCAGCAGGCCAAGGACCTGATCGTCGACTGCATCGACGCCGGCTGGGACCGCGAACACTTGCAGGCGCTGCCGGAGCTGCTGACCCAGGTGCGTGGCGCCCTGGCGATGATTCCCCTGAGCCGGGCGGCGGGCCTGCTGCAGGCCTGCATCGGCTTTGTGCGCGAGCACCTGCTGCTGGATCCGCGCCAGCCCGGCTGGCAGCAGCTGGACAATCTGGCCGATGTGATCACCAGCATCGAGTATTACCTGGAGCGCCTGAGCGACGATCACCAGGCGCCGGGGGAAAAGATTCTCGACGTGGCCGAGCAGGGCCTGGCCGCGCTGGGCTATGTGCCACAAAAGCAGGCACCGGACGAGTTGCTAGCGAGCGAACAGGTGCCGCTGCTCAGCGATGTGCTCAGCCCCAACGAGGCCCTGGTGATGCAGGACCTGCAGGAGCTGGACAGCCCGGAAGTGGCGCAGTCCCTGGCCGCTGTGCTGGCCAGCCCGGTCTCGGCGCTCAACCCGCCGGCGCTGGACACGCCCGGCAGCCTGTTGCCGCCGCCGGGCGATGAAGCGCCGGTGGACGACGAGCTGCGTGAAGTCTTCCTCGAAGAGACCGACGAAGTGCTCGATGTGCTGCGCGAGTACCTGCCGCGCTGGGCCGCCGACCCTCACGGCAAGGCGACGCTGGGCGAAATCCGCCGGGCCTTCCATACCCTCAAGGGCAGCGGGCGGATGGTCCGCGCGCTGGTGCTGGGCGAGCTGGCCTGGGCCGTGGAAAACCTGCTCAACCGTGTCCTGGAACACAGCGTGGAGCCAGGGCCACAGGTGCGGCAACTGCTCGAGGAGGTATTGCAGCTGCTGCCGGAGCTGGTCGCCGAGTTCGCCGCCCAGGCCCAGCGCCAGCGCGACGATGTCGACCGCCTGGCTGCCCGGGCGCATGCCCTGGCCAAGGGCGACACGGCGTCGGTGGACGGGCTGGAAGACGAGCTTGATCCGCAGTTGCTGGAGATCTTCCGCAACGAGGCCGAAACCCATCTGCAGAGCATCAAGCGTTTTCTCGATCAGGCTGCCGGGCACTTGCCCTTGCAGGCCAGCGACGAATTGCAGCGCGCCTTGCACACCCTCAAGGGCAGCGCCTACATGGCCGGCGTGTTGCCGATCGCCGAGCTGGCCGCGCCCCTGGACCTGCTGGCCCGGGAATACCGTGCGCACCTGATGGCCCTGGACCTGGACGAGGTCGAGCTGCTGCTGGAAGCCGAAGGCCTGTTTCGTCGCGGCCTGCAACAGCTGGGCAGCGATCCGCTGGCGCCCATCGAGGGTGCCGCCGACCTGATCGAGCGGGTCAAGGCGCTGACCGCCGAGCGCCTGGAAACCCTGCTCAACGCACCCAATACCAGGTTGCGGGTCAAGCGCGATGCGCAATTGATCAGCAGCTTCCTGGCCCAGGGCATGGACATCCTGCTGGACGCCGAAAACCTGCTGCGCCGCTGGCAGCAGCATCCGGGCGAGCGCCAGGAGCTCAGCGCCCTGCTGGACGAACTGACCACCCTTGGCGAAGGC
Source organism: Pseudomonas sp. SK3(2021) (assembly GCF_016772375.1). Lineage (NCBI taxonomy): Bacteria > Pseudomonadati > Pseudomonadota > Gammaproteobacteria > Pseudomonadales > Pseudomonadaceae > Pseudomonas > Pseudomonas sp. SK3(2021). The sequence goes on along the minus strand of NZ_CP061943.1, from coordinate 6,283,923 downwards.
GCGCACCTGGCGGACCTGCAGCCGATGGACGAGCTGTGCGAAGCGCTGCTGGACCTGTACGGCGCCGTGGAAGAAAGCAGCCTGGCGGTCGGCGAACGGTTTTTCCATGAGGCGGAAAACGCCCACGAAGCCCTGATCAACATGCTCGACGAACTGGCCGCCGGCCAGGAAATCAGCCCGCAACCGGCTATGGCCCGGGCCTTGCGCGAACTGCTCGAGGAAAGCCTCGACCCATCGGCCATGGGCCTGATCCGCAGCGACGGCAGCCGCACCCTGAGCATCACCGAGCTGGCCAGCGCCACCGCCGAGATGGCGCGGCAAGCGCAGGTCGAGGTGGACGGCCCGGACGATGAAATCGTGGCGATCTTCCTCGAAGAGGCGGTGGATATTCTCGAAAGCGCCGGCCAGGCCTTGCAGCGCTGGCTGGCCGACCCGGACAACGGCGCGCCGCTGTCTTCCCTGCAACGCGACCTGCACACCCTCAAGGGCGGCGCGCGCATGGCCGAAGTCGGCCCGGTGGGCGACCTGGCCCAGGAACTGGAAAGCCTCTACGAAGGCCTGGTGGATCGCCGCTATCAGCATGGCGTAGCCCTGGCCGACCTGCTGCAACGCAGCCATGAGCAACTGGCGCTGCTGTTGCAGCAGTTGCAGGCGCAGCAGGCTCTGAGCGATCCCAAGGCGCTGATCGAGGCGATCCGCGGTTTTCGCCAGCGCAGCGGGATCACCAGCGAGGCGCCGGAGGCCGCGGTGGCCGACGACTCGACGGTGCACGATCCGGAACTGCTGGAGATCTTCCTCGAAGAAGGTTTCGACATCCTCGACAGTTCGGGGGCGGCGCTGACCCGCTGGCAGGCCGAGCCGACGAACCGCCAGGAAGTGGAAACCCTGCTGCGCGACCTGCATACCCTCAAGGGCGGCGCGCGCATGGTGGAAATCGCGCCGATCGGAGACCTGGCCCATGAGCTGGAGTTTCTCTACGAGGGCCTGTCCGCGGGGCTGCTGCAATCCACGCCGGCGCTGTTCGGCCTGTTGCAGAAAAGCCATGACCGCCTGGCACAGATGCTCGACGCCGCCCGCGCCGAACAGCCGATCAAGCCGGCCGACAGCCTGATCGAGGCGATTCGCGGCTTCACCCATCCGACCCAGGCCGAAGCGCCGCCTCTATTGCTGCCCGACCTTGGCCCGCCGAGCAAACCCGAACCGTCAGTGGCACCGGCGGAAGCCGCGGTGGCCGGGGACATGGTCAAGGTCTCGGCCGAGTTGCTGGACGACCTGGTCAACCTGGCCGGGGAGACCTCGATCTTCCGTGGGCGCATCGAGCAGCAGGTCAACGATGCGCGGGTGGCCCTGAGCGAAATGGAAACCACCATCGAGCGTATTCGCGACCAGTTGCGCCGCCTGGACACCGAAACCCAGGGGCGGATTCTCAGTCGCCAGCAGGTCGAGGCCGAGCGCCTGGGCTACGAGGAGTTCGACCCGCTGGAGATGGATCGCCATTCGCAGTTGCAGCAACTGTCGCGGGCCTTGTTCGAGTCGGCGTCCGACCTGCTCGACCTCAAGGAGACCCTGGACCGGCGCAACCAGGACGCGGAAAACCTGTTGCAGCAGCAGGGCCGGGTCAATACCGAGCTGCAGGAAGGCCTGATGCGCACGCGCATGGTGCCGTTCGAACGCCTGGTACCGCGCCTCAAGCGCATCGTCCGCCAGGTGGCCGAGGAACTGGGCAAGGACGTGGCGTTCAGCGTCGGCAATGCCGAGGGCGAGATGGACCGCAACGTGCTGGAGCGCATGGTCGCGCCCCTGGAGCACATGCTGCGCAACGCCGTCGACCATGGCCTGGAGTCCGCCGAGGTGCGCCGCGCCGCGGGCAAGCCGGCGCAGGGGCGGATCACCCTGGACCTGTCCCACGAAGGCGGCGATATCGTCTTCGACATGCGCGACGACGGCGCCGGGGTGCCGCTGGAAGCGGTGCGGCGCAAGGCGATCAAGCGTGGCCTGCTCGCCCCCAATGCCGAGATCAGCGACCGCGACGTGCTGCAGTTCATCATGCAGCCGGGGTTTTCCACGGCGGAGAAGATCACCCAGATTTCCGGGCGCGGGGTCGGCATGGACGTGGTCCATGAAGAAGTGCGCCAGCTCGGCGGCTCGATGACCATCGACTCGATCCCGGGGCAGGGCGTGCATTTTCGCATTCGCCTGCCGTTCACCCTGTCGGTCAACCGCGCGCTGATGGTGCAGTGCCAGGACGAGCAGTACGCGATCCCGTTGAACACCATCGAAGGCATTGTCCGGGTACTGCCCCACGAACTGGAAAGCTACTACCAGCTTGACCCGCCCCATTACCAATACGCCGGCCAGCGTTATGAACTGTGCTACCTCGGCGAGCTGCTGCACACCGTGGCCCGGCCGAAACTGCTGGGGCAGAGCCTGCCGCTGCCGGTGCTGCTGGTGCACTACAACGAACACCGGATCGCCGTGCAGGTGGATGCCATGGCCGGCACCCGGGAGATCGTGGTCAAGAGCCTGGGGCCACAGTTCGCGGCGGTGCAGGGCCTTTCCGGCGCGACCATCCTCGGCGATGGCCGGGTGGTGCTGATTCTCGATCTGTTGGCGCATATCCGCGCCCTGCAAACGCGCTTGCCGCTGCCGCGCATGACGGTCGGCGATGAAGTGATTGCCGAGGTCGAACCACTGCGGCCGAGGCTGGTGCTGGTGGTCGACGACTCGGTGACAGTGCGCAAGGTCACCAGCCGCCTGCTGGAACGCCACGGCATGAACGTGCTGACCGCCAAGGACGGGGTCGACGCCATGGCGCTGCTGCAGGAGCACACCCCGGACCTGATGCTGCTGGACATCGAGATGCCGCGCATGGACGGCTTCGAGGTGGCGATGCAGGTGCGCGCCGACCCGCGCCTGCAACAACTGCCGATCATCATGATCACTTCGCGCACCGGCCAGAAACACCGCGACCGGGCGATGGCCATCGGCGTCAACGACTACCTCGGCAAGCCTTACCAGGAGTCGGTGCTGCTGGAGAGCATTGCCCAGTGGAGCAGACCCCATGCATGACTACCGCGCCAGCTTCCTCACCGGGTTGCTGCTGCCCCTGGCCGACCGCACCCTGATCCTGCCCAACGTCGCGGTGGCCGAGCTGATCGACTACCAGCGCGGAGAACCCGCCAGCGACGCGCCGCCCTGGTACCTGCGCTCCGTGGCCTGGCGCGACCGCCAGTTGCCGCTGATCAGCTTCGAGGCCGCCTGCGGCCAGCCCCTCGCCATCGGCGAACGTGCGCGCATCGTGGTGCTCAACACCCTGGGCGGCCGCGAGCGCCTGAAGTTCATCGCCCTGGTGATCCAGGGCATCCCGCGCTCTTGTCGGCTCGACAGTCAGCTCAGCTATGTCGACGTGCCGTTGGCGCCGCTGGAGAAAGCGGCGGTGCAGGTGGGGGAGCAGGTGGCGAAGGTGCCGGACCTGCTGGCCCTGGAGGAGTTGCTGGTGGGGGCGGGGTTGCGGTAACCCCGGTTTGTAGGAGCGAGGCTTGCCCGCGATGGCGGTGGTGGCTGCGCTGGGGATGTTGGACGGTGTACATATCCGTTGCTGCGGTCACGGCCGCTTGGTGCAGTTCATCCACATGGGTAACAAAATGGTTCAAGCACATGGGGGACAGTGACTGGCGCGGTCGTTGTAGGAGCGAAGCTTGCTCGCGATGGCGTCCGCTCTGACGCTGCACTTTTTGGACGGTGTACATATCCATTCCTGCGGTAACGGCGGCTTATGGTTCCGCCCTGACGGCGGGTCACTTTTTTCAAACGCCAAAAAAAGTAACCAAAAAACGCTTGCCCCTGCGTACGGCCTTCGCTCCGGTGTCCATCAGGGGGCATCGACTCCGGTCGGCTTCGCTTCGACCTCCATACGATGTCCTCGACTGCGTCGAGGGGCGCTGCGCGCCATCCCCCTGATGAACACCGGAACGAAGCCTCCCGATGGGGCGGGTGGATCAAGATCAAAAGCCAAACGCGACCTGCCGGTCGGCGCGAAACCCTGTAGCCGCTGCCGAGCCCGCGAGGCTGCGATCGACCGCGAAGCGGGCGCAGGGATCTCGAAACCGCTGGAGGACCTTCGGTCCTATCGCAGCCTCGCCAGGGCTCGGCAGCGGCTACACGGGGGCTGGGGTGTTAGCAGAGATTTCGGTTGTAGAAAGTGGCAACAGTTTGCCGATTGCCGGGGTGCGCATCAGGCGCCATAGTCCAGGCTGTCGCCGACGCATCGGTGGCCGATCTTAGCCGGTCGAATTTGTTCACGGACCTATAGACGTCTCCGAAGACGGGGCTGTCTTTTCTCACTTACGGTCGTGCACAGACAAGTATGGAACTGCTGTTTAACCTGTTTCTCGACCGGCCAAGGCGCTAGACCCATGACCGAGTTCATCCCGCTACACAGCAATCTCACTACCACCCCGGTGCTCTACCTCAACCCCAACGCCCCGGCATCCGACCTGCACGGCTGTGCCGTCCAGCGCTTCAAGGCCACCCGCGACCTGATGCACAGTCTCAATTGCTTGAGCCTCAAGGGCGTTCACGACCAGGACCTGCAGCACATCGTCAATGCGGCCCACCTGCTGTTGCAGGATGGCTGCGATGCGCTGGATGCGTTGCAGTGGCGGATCGGACACTAAAGGCAAAACCGGCTTCGGGCGCAGGCATCACGGCTTACGCCCGGAGGCGGCTTGGCTATCTTCGGTCGGCGTGATCATCAGGTTGTGTGGGAAGGGAACGAAACGATACCTGTCCCGCTGCCTAATCGACGTACTTCACATGCTTGGCCATCAGATTGGGGCGGCCGAAGGTGTCGATAGCGTCTATGCGTCCCAGCATTTCCTTGACCTTGGCTTTGAAAGTGTCGTCATCCATATCGATCCAGTAGCGCGGTTCGCGACCGGTTTTACGGTCGTGTTCGGCGGTCACCGGATCCAGATGGCGATGAGCTTCGTACATCGGTATGTCGGGTAGTGGGCGACTGATATCCATGAAGTTCTGCAAGAAGTCCCAGAGGGCGCAGGGCTTTTGTGTAGTGTTATCGGGCGTGATCAGGTCGTTGAGGTTGATGCGAATATCGCGATAGCGGTGGATCAGGAACAATCCGTTCATGGCCAGTCCCTGGCGGTCTGTGCTGGTGATGATATAGGCATCAAACTCATAGAAAGGCGCAGTGACTTTTTCAATCGCACCTTCTTTTTTGAAATTTTTGTAATCGAATAGGGTGACCAATCCGGTACGACGGTTGAGTTCCCATAGGGGGGCCTTCGGGGGGGCGAAACCAAAATCTGGGGAAATAGTTAATGATAATTCTGCTAAATATCCAAGGTGCGAGTAATGTTTTAAGTACTAAGATTGTAGTTGAGTAACTTATGAGTTCTTTGATATCAAAATTGCTGGAGTCTAATTCGAAGATTATGTCTGATAGTATTGAAAGTGGGAGAAGAATAATTAACCCCCACTTGCAAAAAATTTTAAGCGATAGCCAAAATTGGGAGCGAAATGGTAGCTTTGCAAAGCGAAAACGCTCGTGGTCATACTTGTGATGCAGATCTATATGCTCAAGCGGACGAGGCACGTACGTGCCGTTTGCTTTCATCTCCGCTTTCTCTTTTTCACTCTGTTCCCAAAAGCGCATGCTCTCAGGTTTTGGGTCTTCCATGATGCTGTCCGGCGCCACCTCCTGGGTGTCACCCCACGGCAAGCGAGTACCTGAGAACTTGCTCAGCCAACCACGCTCCGTAGAAGCAGTTTGCTCGGGAATCCGATCCAAGCGATAGGCCTCGGAGCCGTAATAAGGCTGCACCGGAATGCTCATCAGTCGACGTACTTCACATGCTTGGCCATCAGGTTGGGACGCCCGAAGGTGTCGATAGCGTCAATGCGTCCCAGCATTTCCTTGACCTTGGTTTTGAAAGTGTCGTCATCCATATCGATCCAGTAGCGCGGTTCGCGACCGGTTTTACGGTCGTGTTCGGCGGTCACTGGATCCAGATGGCGATGAACTTCGTACATTGGTATGTCGGGTAGTGGGCGACTGATATCCATGAAGTTTTGCAGGAAGTCCCAGAGGGCGCAGGGCTTTTGTGTGGTGTTATCGGGTGTGATCAGATTGTTGAAGTTGATACGAATGTTGCGATAGCGATGGGCTAAAAGAAGTCCATTCATGGCCAGGCCCTGTCGATCTGGACTGGTGACGATATAGGCATCGAACTCGTAGAAAGGGGCAGAAACCTCATCGATTACACCGTCTTTTTTAAAATGCTTGTAATCGAAAAAAGTGACCAGTCCGGTACGACGATTGAGTTCCCAGAGAGGGCCTTTGGGAGGGCGGAACCAGAATTTTGGAAAATAATTAACGATAATATGACCAATCACTCCGCAAAGGAGTGGAATTCCCAGCATCCACGAGTAGAGGTTAACTAAGAGATCATAGGTAAAATCCCATGGTGTTTCTACTGATGTAGGCATCACTGTAAGATGAGCTAGAGTCGTAATGGGCGCCAAGATAATAAAAGCCCATTTACCTACCCCCTTCATATACAGCCAAAACTGCGAGCGAAAAGGTAGTTGGGCAAAGCGAAAACGCTCGTGGTCATACTTGTAATGCAGATCTATATGTTCAAGCGGACGAGGCACGTACGTACCGTTCGCTTTCATCTCCGCTTTCTCTTTTTCACTCTGTTCCCAAAAGCGCATACTCTTAGGTTTTGGGTCTTCCATGATGTTATCTGGAGTCACATCTTGTGTGTTGCCCCACGGTAACCGGGTTCCAGAAAATTTATGCAATAAGTTGCGTTCCGTAGATGCATTTTGCTCAGGAATCCGATCTGGATGATAGGACTCAATTGCGTAATAAGATGGTGGCTCGACTGCTTTACTCATCATTGGACCTTATGGGTCTGTTCGTCGGCCCAGAACGGTTGATTGGTCTTATTGAAGTCTGCCTTGGCATACGCAGGACCATAGCGGGTAGGGTCTTTTACCCCAGGTGCTGGAAAATAACGTGATTCAGACTGGTTTTTTAGAACGAACTGGGCACGAACTGCCCACAGAAAACCATGGCCGGTTGTTCCGCGGACCACCATCCTGGGCGTGTTCACATACAACTCCAATGCATCAGGGTGTAGGCGCTGGGCCTGAAAGTCGGAGGAAGTATTGGGGACCTTTCTTTCGCCGGGTAAGGGCAGGCCTCTGAAATAGGTAGTCACGACCTCACACAACCGGCAGTCAGCCTGTATACCGAGACTACCGATGCTTCCCAAAAGCCCGGGCAATCTGCTTTCTATTCGAATCACCGTATTGGCAGTGCGTACCGGGAAAGGATATTTGCCGTTAGGGTCCAGTTTTGCGTCGGCTTGGTACAGCGGATTCTTATCAATTTTTATACCTATTCCGGCAAGCAGGCCGATCAGACGATAGAGGGCTTCCTGAGGGTCTAGTAGATGCTGGGCGGCAGAACCACCTTCTGAACCGAAGGGGCCATTCGCGAGCCAATCCTCTAATGGAGTACTACTAAGCCAGAGCACCAGACCGGCGCCTGCACCGATCAGCAGAAGTGCCAGCCAACCCAACGGATGTAAGCCGAGCACCGGTGTTGCCGTGATGAGCCCGGAAGCGACGCCGACCAGCGCACCGCCAGCCATAAGCAGATAGCCATACATCGCATTATCGTTCCACTGCCAGGCATACCAAGCGTCGTAAAGGCTCAGGCCTGCGAAAACGATACCCGAAATAGATTGGGCTATTAGACGGGCTGTAACTGCTTTGGTTATTCGTTCGGCTATTGTTTTGCCCAACCATTTTTCTGCGTTTCTCTCAGAAATTTCAAAGAGTGTTTTTCTTGTCGAGGCGAGTACAGATTGAGTGCCAGCTAGTTTTACCGTAAGGGCCTCCATCGCAATAATCAGATCTATGTATGAGCCTGTTACGCCCACTACTGTCCTAAGGCTTCCTTTTTCTCGAGTGTTCTGTTCTACGCTTTGCGCCTCAGCATTCACATTCCACAACTCCAGCATCAATACCCCCACAGAAAAGGGGCGTGAATTCAAAATTCGGAAGGCGAGGGCATTGCTTCGAGTGCTGTGCTGGTCGAGGGCATCGGCCAAAGCGGTATTGGCTTCGGTCAGTCGGATATTTGCAGCGCTGGCGCCAACTGCCGACTGCTGAGCTGCAGTCAGTTGCTTGTTCATGTTACTGACCAGTTGCGCAGTGCTGTGATTACGCGGAATGACCAAAACCAAATGCTCTGCGGTCTCTACTCCAGTCGCAGGCATACGTGCGCGGTCGGTACTGCCGAGCAGCTGACCACGGCGGTCGAGGAATTCGCCGTAGAAGGTTCTCGGTACCGCCTCGCGTGAAGGGAGGTCCTCCAGGCCAAACAGGTAATAGTTCTGCGTGACCTGGCTACGGCGCATGAAGTAGGCCGGGCCAAAAGTGTTGGGCAGCATGCTGCGTAGCTGTTCGACGCCTTGGGCATGCAACCGCACATTGACGGGACGTGCGCGGGTACCCAGGTTGGCGCGGGATCTTTCTAGACGTTCGCTGGCTTGGGTGCTGGCGTCATTGCTGGTTCTGGCGTCAGTCGCGGCCTGTGCGGCTGCTGTACGCGGTGTGTCGATGGCCGCCAGAGCAGTATCCACTGCACCTTGCAGGGTGTCGTAGATACTGAGGAGCGCGCCGTTGAGGTTTTTGCCGCTGGTGATCAGGAAACTGTTGAAGCTGGCTCCGGCCAGCAGATTGGCAACAATACTGGCGTCCAGGGTGGTCTGTTTTTCGGCAGTGGGCGCCGGTTTGTTTTCACTCTTGGCCAGTTCGGTGGCGCGGAATTGACCATCGCCCTGATTTTCTGCTGCTTTGGTTGGCACCTTGTACGGCGTACAAACGCGTTCCATGTCGCACTCTGGCCAGAGCATGACATGCAGTGGTGCGTTGGCGTCGTTGGCGAGCGAGGCGAGGTACGTCTGTCCGGGACTGGCCTTGGGGCTATACAAACTGACACCGCTGACCGCATCCACCACGTCGCCGCTTGGCGCCAGTGGGTCCAGGCGTGATGGAGGGGCCGCGAGCGCGGCCACGGTCTGGCTGATGACGAAGAGGGCCGAGACATAATCGAAGCCATCCAGGCTCAGGTGATCGGCCAGGGCCTGCTGGGTCATGGTTTGTTGAAAACTCTCGGCCAGCAGGTTCTGGGCGCTGTTCATGTGCTGCCAGACCATGGCCCGTTCCACCGTCGCCGTGCAGCGGTTGATGTCCTGTTTGCCTTTGGTGCCGAGCTTTTCCAGGCTGGCATGCAGGGGGTTGGGTTTGCCCTGAAGGTTGCGTGGCACCACCAACTGTTGCACCAGTAACGCGCTGGCATGGTTGACCTGCTGGGTCGCATGGCGGGCGCAGAGTTTCAGCAGTTCATGGTGGGTTTCCAGGCGCTGTTTCAAGTGCCGCAAGCGATAGCGTGGGTCTTCCAGCAAAATGCCGCAGATTTGCCGTTGCCTGGCTTTGGCCAAGGCGTCGGGAACACTGGCCTGGGCTTGCCACAGGTCGACTTTCTCGGCTGCTGGTTCGGGTTTGCTACCTGGCTCGGCCTTGGGTACAGGGGGGGCAGGCAATGAAGCTTCCAGCGCATCGGCGACGGCGCTTAGCTCCAGCAGCTCGGTGCGTTCTGGCGAGTTGCCTTGGGCGCACTGGGCAAGAAACGCCTTGGCTTGCTGGCTGGCGGTGACAGGAAACTGTCCTGCGAGGTCACACAGGTAACGGCCGGGATGATCGAGCAGCCATTCATAACCGGGCACGCGCGAGCGTTGGGGCGCTGCCACGCTGACTGGAAACGCTCCTAGGTCGAGGTTGCGCCTGACGACGGTGGCTTGAGTCGCTGCGGTCTGGTTGGCGTAGTTGCGCACATCGAAGTTGGAAAAGGCCTGCAGCATGGCCTTGCCATCCGGCTTGTCTTTGTACCGCTCTTTGAAGCGGGCATTCGAGCAGCTCAGGTCGAAACTTTTGCAGCGTTGATCGCGCAGCTTGGCATCTTGCTCCAGGCGTTGCAGGCGAGGGGCGTTGAGTTGTATTTCGCTGAAGCACAGCCGCAGATCATGCACGCGCTGGTTGTTCCAGATGGCGGGCAGCCAGATATCCTCCAGCGGCTGACCGCTGGCCTTGCGTTCACCGGGTTTGAAGCTTTTACCCTGGCGATAATGAGCGACATCGACGTCGTGGTAAGTGGTCTTGCCCTCGGTAATGCGCACTTCCAGCTCGCGCCATAACTTGTTCTGGTAGAACACATAGACATAACCGGCGCGGGCCAGCACCGGAGTGCTGAGGTCATAGGCGCTTTTCGATCCGGGGAGCGCGACGAAGGGCAGGACCGGAACCAGCTGGTTCCATTGGGCATCCGCTTGACGCGGGGTGGTGCGAACGTTGTCGAGCAGCGGCAGGCGGATCGGCTTGCCCTGGGTCGAGGCGATTTCCAGCCAGAGCTGACGCTTGGCTTGGCCTGCGCAATCCCACACATGCAGTACGCTGCTGCACAGGTCTTTCTCCTGCGGTTCAGGTTTGCCTTTCAGCGCTTGGCTGGTGTCGTCGGATAACACGACTTTCTGGCTGGCAGGGTGATCCTTGCCGATCACCTGGACGATCAGCTTTCCGGCTTCGCAAGCCGGGCCAGAGCTCAGGCTCCCAACGGGTGCGCTCATGTCAGGGACTCCTTGTCTTGGTGGTCGTGTTCCAGGTGCTGGCGCAGAAGCGCCAGGCGCTGTTCGCTGTCGCCCTCCAACGGAATGGCTGGCGCGGTGGTGGTCGGGTATTGGGCGCGCAGCGACAGGTAATCGTTCAGCGTTTGGGCGTCGAGGAATCCATCGTCCATGCCTTCATCCAGATACCGGGAGGCGTCGCTGAATGAGACAGCGTTCTGCTTTCGCCACCACTGGTAAATAAAGTGGTCTTTCTGTTGGCGTTGCAGGGCTTGCTCATGCAACGCGTCCAAATGCAGAGATTTCTGTTCGGCAGGGCATTTCCACTGTTGGGCCAGTGGGTTGTCTGCGTTGAACCAGCGCTGGTTGCCGTCTGCCAGGTCCTTCCAGGTGCCGCCATGCCACGTCAGCCGCGATAGGGGCCCCATCCATGCAGCGGCTGACTGGGGATCGTCGACGGTGAAAAAGTAACTGGCTGTCGTGGGGCTCGAATAACGCAAGACACCCCTGCGCTCTTGATCGAAGCGGATAAACAGAATGTGCCGCAGGTGGCTCAGCAGCGTTGGGGTGGGCGCCTGGCTTTCAATGATCAGGCCTGGCCAGTGTTCAGGCTCTTCACGCATCAGCTCAAGCAAGGACGCATTACTGGTTGCTTCCAGCCAGATCGGGCTTTGCTCCGTATAGTCAGCCAGCTCAGTGCCGTCGAACAGGAAGGTTGGATTGGGATCGGGTGAAAGCTGATAGAGCCTTGCCAGCAGATCGTCTGTGCGCTCGAGCAATATCGAAGTTGTCACGCCTGTGCTCCTGCCAGTAAAGCTTTCCTGCATGGGCAATCCGTCAAAGGGCACTGCATCGGGGTACCGCCTTTAGGCTTTTGGCAGAGTTCGACGATTGGAATGTTTTCGCGAAGTCGTTGCTGCAGCAGCAAGCCCGGTTTATCCGCATCTGCCTGCTGCAACAGCCCCGGCAGCAGTGGTGCCGCTCCGCTGCCGCTGCCGGGTGCGCCGCCGGAGTTTACGTTCACCACCGGGCCACTCATGGTCACGCCACCGGCATCGATCTTGACGAAGCTGCCACCGCCCTTGAGGGTCAGTTCACTGCCGGCTTCGAGGACGATTTTCAGCCCGCTGTCGAAATGGATCTCCTGCCCGGCCTCGATGAACTGCCCGGTGCCGATCTTGATGTGCTGGTTGGCGCCGACGGTGAGGTGGTCGCTGGCGCGGGCTTCGACCTTGCGGTCGGCGTGCACGGTGTGGTGTTCCTCGGCCTTGAACTCGCTGTAGCTGTTGGCCTCGACCGTATCGTGGCGTTCGTTGCCGACGCGGATCTTCTGGTCGTGCTCGACGTTCTCGTCCCAGTCGCGCTGGGCGTGCAGGAAGATCTGTTCCTGGCCCTTCTTGTCCTCGATGCGCAGCTCGTTGTAGCCGCCGCCACCCGGGGAGCTGAGGGTCTTGAAGGTGCTGCGGGTCTTGTTCGCCGGCAACTCGTAGGGGACGACGTTTTCCTTGTGGTACAGGCAGCCGCTGATCAGCGGCTGGTCGGGGTCGCCTTCGAGGAAGGTCACCAGCACTTCCATGCCGATCCGCGGGATGGCAATGCCGCCGTACTGCGCGCCGGCCCAGGCCGAGGACACGCGCAGCCAGCAGCTGGTCTTGTCGTCCGACTGGCCTTCGCGGTCCCAGTGGAACTGCACCTTGACCCGGCCGTACGGGTCGCAGTGGATCTCTTCGCCCTTGGGCCCGGTGACCACCGCGCTCTGGCTGCCGAGGATGCGCGGCTTCGGATGCAGCAGCGGCGGGCGGTTGGGCACGTCCCAGGGCGTGGCCTGGAAGCGGTTGCGGTAGCCCTGGTGGAAGTCGTCCTTCAGGGCGGTGGTGTCGCTGGTCACCGACTCTTCCAGCACCTGCGGCTGCTTGCCTTCGTGGACGATCTCGGTGAGCAGCCAGAGGTCGTTCCATTTGGCCTTGGGGTGTGCGGTCAGGGCCAGGAAATGCCCGCTGACCAGCAGCGGCTGGTCGCTCTTGCCTTCGGCCAACTGGTAGTCGCTGCGATGGCGTTCCAGGGCGCGCTTGGCCAGGTGCTTGCCGCGTTCGCGATCGACGAAGCGGCCGGGGTAGTCGTAGTCCTCGAGGTCCGGCTTGAACTCGCTCTTGGCGTCGCTCTCCAGGGTCAGGCGCGGTTTCTCGAAGTCATAGTCGCGGCGCGTGGTGCGGCTGGTGCGGGCTTCCAGGCGCAGGTCGAAGCGCTTGATCACCGGGTCGCTGGCGACCATGCCGGAGTCTTGCTGATAGGCCACCGGCGCCAGTTTCGGGAACACCGTCTGGTCGTCGCCGAAGACGATGGTGTGGCTGTCGGCGCTGTGCTGGAAGTGGTAGTGGATCCCTTCTTCCTCGCACAGGCGCTGGATGAAATGCAGGTCCGATTCGTCGTACTGCACGCAGTAGTTGCGCTCGGGATAGATCGAACCCAGCTGGAATTGGTAGGCGTTACTTTGGATGCCGTGTTCTTCGAGGACCTGGCCGATGATTTTCGGCACCGTGAGGTTCTGGAAGATGCGTTGGTTGATGCGGTGCGCGAGGTAGGCCAGGTGCGGGCGCACGGTCACCGAGTAGCGGGTCAGGCGCTTGCCGGAATCGCCCTGGGCGACGCGGTAGATCTGCCCATGGATGCCGGTGCCGTTCGCTGCCAGCTGCAGGAAGGCCGGCTTGTGCAGCAGGCTTTCCAGGTCCAGGGCGGCCTGGGCGCTGACCAGCTCGACCTCGAAGGCAAAGGGCTGGCTGATGGCTTCCCGTCCGGTGAAGGACAGGACCTGGAGGTCGTTCGAAAGCCCCTCGATGGTCAGGCTGAAGTGAGTCTGATTGGCCGGCGCGAACATCCCTTGTTCCTCGTGCAGTACTGCCGCGTGGGTCGAGCCCGGGGCCGGGCGCCGACGAACGCAAGAAATCCCTTATGGCGTAAACAACATCGACCAGCAGAGCTGGCCGATGTGGGTGTAACGGTCGGCCGGACTTAGCCCGCGACCGGGGAACGCCAGTCGTCGGAACCGGAAGTACCGGAGACTTCGTGGGTCCAGGTGATTTTGCGGTAGGTGAAGTGCACGTCTTCCAGGTGGGTGAAGTGCGAGTTCGATGGGTCCTGGCAGTTGTGCATGTAGTCTTTGATGTCGACGATGATCGCGTCTTCCAGGGTGGTGGTGTAGTAGTGCTCCTGGGTGCCGGCAGCGGAGGTGCGGTACCACTGGATTTCGATCTTGGTCAGGCGCTCACCGGAGGTCAGGGCCGCCAGCAGCAGTGGCGAAGCCTTGTCGAATACTTTGGTGATGACCACAGGTTTGTGCACGCGCTGGCCGGTTGGCTGGCCGGACTGCGGGTCACGCGGGATGATCACTTCGTGCTGGAAGCCCTGAACCATGACCTGGTCTTCGTGGCCTTCCTGGTAGGTGTTGCCAACGGAATCAGCGGTGAAGGCACCGGCGGTGATCAGGCCTTGTTTGGTGCCGGTGATGGACATATACGCTGGTGTAGCCATGGATGCTCTCCTTGCTAAAAAATAAAGGTGCCCGGTGGGACGGATCGCCCGGTGGGTGCCTGAACAGTTATCAAGGTTCGTGCCATAAGCATTTTTAGCTATATATTCCGGTAGTTTAAGAACTTTATGAAATATTTGCTTACAGGTGGTCGGACAAAAGTGCGCAAGAAGTTGCGCACTTTGAGCTGAGGACTGCGCAAGTTCTTGCGCACTTGTCCAAGCGTCTTGGATGACCTGGTCTACAGCGTTGTATCCACAGGCTTATCCACATTTGAGTGCGCAACTTCTTGCGCATAGAGGCTATGAGCTATCACTCGCAAGAGAAGGAGGACTCGATGTCTCCAGGAGCGGTCGCATAATCATTACCCTCACCGTAACGATCCACCACTCTGCTTGATTGATGCCCTGCATCTCCCGCTCCTAAGGTAGCGGCCACGACAGCGAACCCGTGGAGTGAGCATGACAACAACACTATCCCCCGACTCGCGCTGGACGCGGCGGCGCGCGGAAAAGCAGCGGCGTCTCGAGCAGGTGCGGGGTCTCGCCGACGGTGTGGTGTTGCCCACCGACCAGATAGTCGCGGCGCTGGAGGCGTTGATCCTGCCCGGCGACCGGGTGGTGCTGGAGGGCAACAACCAGAAGCAGGCGGACTTCCTGTCCCGCGCCCTGGCCAAGGCCGACCCGGGCCGCTTGCATGACTTGCACATGATCATGCCCAGCGTCGGCCGCTCGGAGCACCTGGACCTGTTCGAGCGCGGCATCGCCCGCAAGCTCGACTTCTCCTTCGCCGGCACCCAGAGCCTGCGCATCAGCCAGCTGCTGGAAGACGGGCTGCTGGAGATCGGCGCGATCCACACCTACATCGAACTCTATGCGCGGCTGGTGGTGGACCTGATCCCCAACGTGGTGCTTTCGGCCGGCTTTATGGCCGACCGCGCGGGCAATATCTACACCGGGCCGAGCACCGAGGACACCCCGGCGCTGATCGAGCCGGCGGCGTTCAGCGATGGCATCGTCATCGTCCAGGTCAACCAGTTGGTGGACGACGTCAGCGAGCTGCCGCGGGTGGATATCCCGGCGTCCTGGGTCGATTTCGTGGTGGTGGCCGACAAGCCGTTCTATATCGAGCCGCTGTTCACCCGCGACCCGCGCCACATCAAGCCGGTGCACGTGCTGATGGCAATGATGGCGATCCGCGGCATCTACGAGAAACACAAGGTCCAGTCGCTGAACCACGGCATCGGTTTCAACACCGCGGCCATCGAGCTGATCCTGCCGACCTACGGCGAATCCCTGGGCCTCAAAGGCAAGATCTGCCGCAACTGGACCCTCAACCCCCATCCGACCCTGATCCCGGCCATCGAAAGCGGTTGGGTGGAAAGCGTGCATTGCTTCGGCACCGAACTGGGCATGGAGAACTACATCGCCGCGCGGCCGGATGTGTTCTTCACCGGGCGCGACGGTTCGTTGCGCTCCAACCGGATGTTCTGCCAGCTGGCCGGGCAATACGCGGTGGACCTGTTTATCGGCGCCACCCTGCAGGTCGATGGCGACGGCCATTCTTCCACCGTGACCCGCGGCCGCCTGGCCGGCTTCGGCGGTGCGCCGAACATGGGCCACGATCCTCGTGGCCGGCGCCACGGCACCCCGGCCTGGCTGGATATGCGCCAGGACCAGAGCGACGCGCCGGCGGCCATGCTCGAACGCGGCAAGAAGCTGGTGGTGCAGATGGTCGAGACCTTCCAGGAAGGCGGCAAACCGACCTTCGTCGAAACCCTCGACGCCGTGGACGTGGCGCGCAAGAGCGGCATGCCCCTGGCGCCGATCATGATCTACGGCGACGACGTCACCCACCTGCTGACCGAGGAGGGCATCGCCTACCTGTACAAGGCCCGTTCCCTGGAAGAGCGCCAGGCGATGATCGCGGCGGTGGCCGGGGTGACCGCCATCGGCCTGCGCCATAACCCGAAAGACACCGCGCGGATGCGCCGCGAAGGCCTGATCGCCTTGCCCGAAGACCTCGGCATCCGCCGCACCGACGCCAGCCGCGAGCTGCTGGCGGCGAAAAGCGTCGCCGATCTGGTGGAGTGGTCGGGTGGCCTGTACAACCCGCCCGCCAAGTTCAGGAGTTGGTAAATGCACGCCTTCAACCTGCAAAGCAAACCCCTGAGCCTGGCCGAGCACCTGGCGGACCTGGCGGTGGACGCGCTGATCGACGAAGCCGACCTGTCGCCGAAACCGGCCCTGGTCGACCGCCGTGGCAACGGTGCCCACCGCGACCTGCACCTGGGGCTGATGCATGCCTCGGCGCTGTCGCTGTGGCCGGCCTTCAAGGAAATGGCCGAAGCCGCCCGCCAGTTCGGCACGGTCGGCCTGCCCCTGCGCGAAGCCCTGGGCCGCGTCGGCCGTGAAGGCGAAGCGGCGATGCTCGCCACTACCCACGGGGTGAATACCCACCGTGGCGCGATCTGGGCCCTGGGCCTGTTGGTGGCCGCCGCCGCGCTGGAACCGCAAGCCAGCACGGCAGGCGCCCTGTGCCTGCGGGCCGCGCGCCTGGCGCTGCTGGACGACCGTTACGCGCCGCGCCCCCTCAGCCACGGCGCGCAAGTGGCGCTGCGCTATGGCGTGCGTGGCGCCCGCGAAGAGGCGCAGTTGGGCTTTCCGGCCGTGCTGCAACGGGGCCTGCCGCAACTCGAACGCAGCCGTGCCCAGGGCCATGGCGAACAGAACGCCCGGCTCGATGCGCTGCTGGCGATCATGACCGGCCTGGCCGACACCTGCGTGCTCTATCGCGCTGGCGAGGCGGGCCTGCAGGCCATGCAACAGGGCGCCCAGGCCGTACTCGACGCCGGCGGTAGCGCCAGCCTGGCCGGGCGTCGCCGCCTGCATGAGCTGGACCAGGGCCTGCTGGCCTTGAATGCCTCGCCCGGTGGCGCCGCGGACTTGCTCGCGGCCTGCCTGCTGATCGACCGGATCGCCTCCGGCGCCGCCTTCATCCAGGGAGCAGTGTGATGGAAACCTTGTCTTTCGAATTTCCCGCCGGGCAACCCGCCCAGGGCCGGGCGCTGGTGGGCTGTGTCGGCTCCGGCGACCTGGAGGTGCTGCTCGAACCCGGGCAGCCCGGCAAGCTGAGCATCCAGGTGCAGACCTCGGTCAATGGCAGCGCGTCGCGCTGGCAGCATCTGTTCGAGCGCATGTTCGACGGCCAGACACTGCCGGCGCTGAGCATCGACATCCATGATTTCGGCGCTACCCCGGGGGTGGTGCGTTTGCGTCTGGAGCAGGGCTTCGAGGAGATCGGCCATGACTGACAGCGCCCGTTTGCTCGACAAACACAGCTTCGTCGAACTCGGTGCCCGGCAGCGCGCCAAGGCCTTGCTCGACGCCGGCAGCTTTCGCGAATTGCTCGACCCGTTCCAGCGCGTCATGTCGCCCTGGCTGGCCCGCCAGGGCGTGGTGCCCCAGGCCGACGACGGGGTGGTAATCGCCAAGGGCCGCATCGACGGCCTGCCGGTGGTGATCGCCGCCATCGAAGGCGCGTTCCAGGGCGGCAGCCTGGGCGAGGTCGGTGGGGCGAAGATTGCCGGTGCCCTGGAGCTGGCGGCCGAAGACAACCGCAAGGGCGTGCCTACCCGCGCCGTGCTGCTGCTGGAAACCGGCGGCGTGCGCCTGCAAGAAGCCAACCTCGGGCTGGCGGCGATTGCCGACATTCACGCGGCCATCGTCGACCTGCGCCAGTACCAGCCGGTGATAGGCGTGGTGGCCGGCAGCGTCGGCTGTTTTGGCGGCATGTCGATTGCCGCCGGGCTGTGCAGTTACCTGCTGGTGACCCAGGAGGCGCGGCTGGGCCTCAACGGCCCACAGGTGATCGAGCAGGAGGCCGGCCTCGAGGAATACGACTCCCGCGACCGGCCCTTTATCTGGAGCCTGACCGGCGGCGAGCAGCGCTTCGCCAGCGGCCTGGCGGATCGTTATGTGGCCGACGACGTCGCGCAGATCCGCCAACAGGTTGGCGAACTGCTGGCCCAAGGCCTGCCCGACGAGCAACGCAGCCGTCAGGCCGAGCTGTACCTGCAACGCCTGGCCCGGCTGGACGCCCATCCACAGATCGACCCGGCGACGGTTCGCCAGCTGTATCGAGGAGACCACTGATGAGTGCCTATTCCCTGCGGGGCCTGCATTGGTTCACGGCCCTGAGCGCGGGCGCTGCCCCGGTCGCGGGTTTGCCGGCCTCGCTGAAAGTGGCGGACGCCAGGCTGGAGCTGGAGTTGGAACAGCAGCCGGTGCGCTTTATCGCCGTGGTCGCCGACCCGGCCAACCCTTTTGTGCGCGCCCGCAACGGTGAGGTCGGCCTGCTGGAAGGCTGGGGCCTGGCCAAGGCGGTGGACGAGGCGATCGAGGCCGACCGCGAGCAGAGCGTCAAGCGTGCGCTGATCGCCATAGTCGACGTGCCGAGCCAGGCCTATGGGCGCCGCGAAGAAGCCTTGGGCATCCATCAGGCCCTGGCCGCGGCCGCCGACAGTTATGCTCGGGCCCGGCTGGCCGGGCATCCGGTGATCGGCCTGCTGGTGGGCAAGGCCATGTCCGGGGCTTTCCTGGCCCACGGTTACCAGGCCAACCGCCTGATCGCCCTGCGCGATCCGGGGGTGATGGTGCACGCCATGGGCAAGGTGTCGGCGGCGCGGGTCACCCTGCGCAGCGTCGAGGAGCTGGAGGCCCTGGCCGCCAGCGTGCCGCCCATGGCCTATGACATCGACAGCTATGCCAGCCTCGGCCTGCTCTGGGAGACCCTCTCGGTCAGCCAGATCGAGCAGCCGACCGCCGCCGACCTGGCCCAGGTGCGGCAATGCCTGAGCCAGGCGATTGCCGATGTACGGACCCATGGCCGCGATCTGTCCGGGCGCCTGGGGGCCAGCAACCGCGGCGCTTCCAGCCGGGTCCGCCAGCTGTTGCGCGAGCAATGGTGAGCGCCATGACCTGCGCCTTGCTGCCCCATGACCTGCTGTGGGGCCTGACCCCGCAACAGTTGCCCGCCGATGCCCCGGCCTGGGCGGTGGCGGCCATGGCCGCCGGGCAGCCGGTGGTGGTGCGCCGTGCCTTGACCGCGGCCGGGCAGGTGGCGGTGGGCGTGCGTGGGCCGCTGAGGGAGCAGCGCTACGGGACGCTGATGGCGGTGGCGGCCATCGAGCGTCGGGTGCGGCCGGAAGAGCTGTGTTATGTGGAGTCGGATCGGGGCTGGCCAGCGCTCCAGGCACTGGCCCGGTTGCGTGAACCTTTGGATGCCCTTGGCCTGGCTTGGGGTGTCAGCGGTAGCGCCGGTTTTGAACTGGCCAGCGGCGTGCCGGCGTTGCATCGGCAGAGCGACCTGGACCTGATCCTGCGCACTGCGCAGCCCATGGACCGGGCCGAGGCCCGGGCGTTGCTGGCGCGGCTCGATGCCGCCGTTTGCCCGGTGGACCTGCAATTGCAGACGCCCAACGGCGCCGTGGCCCTGCGCGAGTGGGCCGGGACTTCGGCGCGGGTGCTGCTGAAAGGCGCCAGTGGCGCGCGTCTGGTCAGCGATCCGTGGCAGGCCCTGGAGCAGGTGGCGTGAGCAGCCTGCTGGTGTTTCCAGGGCAGGGCGCGCAGCAGCCGGGGATGTTGCATCGCCTGCCGCCCAGCGCCCTGGCGGACGCCTGCCTGCGACAGGCCAGCGAAGTCCTGGGCGAGGATGCCCTGGCCCTGGATTCGTCCCTGGCCCTGGCGAGCACCCGGGCGGTGCAGCTGTGCCTGCTGATCGCCGGCGTGGCCAATGCCCGGGTGTTGCTGGAGCACGGGCCGGGCGCGGATTACGTGGCGGGCTTGTCGATTGGCGCCTATCCCGCCGCAGTGGTGGCCGGAGCCCTGGATTTTGCCGATGCACTGCGTCTGGTCAGCCTGCGCGGCGAGCTGATGCAGCAGGCCTATCCGCAGGGGTATGGCATGACCGCGATCATCGGCCTGGAACTGGCGACGGTGGAGGCCTTGCTGGCCCGGGTGCACCGCCCGGACAACCCGGTGTACCTGGCCAATATCAATGCCGATAGCCAGGTGGTGATCGCCGGCAGCGATGCCGCCATGGCCCAGGTCGCCGAGCTGGCCCGGGGTTGCGGTGTCGGGGTGGCCAAGCGCCTGGCGGTCAGCGTGCCGTCCCATTGCCCGTTGCTGGAGCCGCCGGCCCGGGTCCTGGCCGAGGCCTTCGCCAGGGTGACGCTGCAGCCGCCGCGCCTGGGTTACCTGAGCGGCAGCCGCGCGCGGCCGCTGCGCACGCCAGAGCAGTTGCGCGACGACCTGGCCTTCAACATGTGCCGGCTGGTGGATTGGCGCGGCACCGTGCAAAGCGCCTACGAGCGCGGCGTGCGGCTACAGATCGAACTGCCGCCCGGTGCGGTGTTGACCGCTCTGGCGCGCCGGGTGTTCGAGCAAGGCACCGTGATGGCCTGCGACGGTGCCCGGCTCGACACCCTGCACGCGCTGTTGCGTGAGGAGGGAAACCGCCAACCCTAGACACCGACTCAAGCTGGCGAAGCACAAGAACAACAACTTCGACGATGCACTTTGAGGACTACAACAATGATTATTTACGGTGTGGCGCTGCTGGCGATCTGTACGCTGGCAGGGGTGATTATCGGTGACATGCTCGGCGTCCTGCTGGGAGTGAAATCCAACGTCGGCGGTGTGGGCATCGCCATGATCCTGCTGATCTGTGCACGGCTGTGGATGCACAGGCACGGCGGCATGACCAAGGATTGCGAGATGGGCGTCGGCTTCTGGGGCGCCATGTACATCCCGGTGGTGGTGGCCATGGCCGCGCAACAGAATGTGGTGACCGCCCTGCACGGCGGCCCGGTGGCGGTACTGGCGGCCATCGGTTCGGTGCTGCTCTGTGGTTGCACCATCGCCCTGATCAGCCGCACCCACAAAGGCGAACCGTTGCCGGACGAACCGGACAGTGTCGCCCCTGGCGCCGCTCCGGCAGGGGGGCGCTGATATGTGGGACCTGATCGAGAAAGGCCTGGAACACAACGGCCTGGTCACCGCCTTTGCCTTCGTCGGCGTGATCATGTGGGTCTCGGTGCTGCTGTCCAGGCGCCTGACGTTCGGCCGGGTACACGGCTCGGCCATCGCCATCGTCATCGGCCTGGTGCTGGCCTGGATCGGCGGCACCCTCACCGGTGGGCAAAAGGGCCTCGCGGACCTGGCGCTGTTTTCCGGCATCGGCCTGATGGGCGGCGCCATGCTGCGGGACTTTGCGATTGTCGCCACGGCCTTCGAAGTGCAGGCCACCGAGGCGCGCAAGGCCGGGATGATCGGCGCCATCGCGCTGTTTCTCGGCACGGTGCTGCCGTTCATTGTCGGCGCGAGCATCGCCTGGGCCTTCGGCTATCGCGATGCGGTGAGCATGACCACCATCGGCGCCGGCGCGGTGACCTATATTGTCGGCCCGGTCACCGGGGCGGCGATCGGCGCCAGTTCCGATGTGGTGGCGCTGTCCATCGCCACGGGGCTGATCAAGGCGATCCTGGTGATGGTCGGCACGCCCATGGCGGCGCGCTGGATGGGCCTGGACAACCCGCGTTCGGCGATGGTCTTCGGCGGCCTGGCCGGCACCGTCAGCGGGGTGACCGCGGGCCTGGCGGCGACCGACCGGCGCCTGGTGCCTTACGGGGCGCTGACCGCGACCTTCCACACTGGGTTGGGTTGCCTGCTGGGGCCGTCGTTGCTGTTCTTCATCGTGCGCGGGTTGGTGGGGTAGAGCGGCTGGCTTCATCGCGAGCAAGCTCGCTCCTACAGGTACGGTGTTATCCCCTGTAGGAGCGAGCTTGCTCGCGATGGTGTCCTGGCAAACGCTACCCTCTCTAACCTTGCCGGTTGGCATACATCCGGCATTCCGCCAGCAACGCCAGCAGGTTCGGGTCGCGCTCCTTGGCCTTGAGGAACACCACGCCGATATGCTGTTGCAGCCGGTAGCGCGCCTGCAGCGGAATCAGTTTCACGCGGTTTTCGTACACCGCGGCAATCCTTCCCGGCAGCAGGGCATAACCCACCCCCGAGCTGACCATGCTCAGCAGGGTGAAGATGTCGTTGACCTGCATCGCCACCTTCGGCTCGAAACCCGCCTGCTTGAACACCCGCACGCCGTCCTGGTGGGTGGCGAAGCCCTGGGTCAGGGTGATGAAGGTCGCGTCGCGCACATCGTTGAGGTCGACTTCCGCTTGCTGGGCGAACGGTGAGTCGGCCGGCGTGGCGAGGAAGATGTCGTCGGAAAACAGCGGGATCTGCGCGCAGTCCGGGTCGCTGACGCTGTCGTCCAGGGACACCAGAATGGCGTCGACTTCCATGTTCTTCAGCTTGTACAGCAGGTCGATATTGGAACCGAGGATCAGGTCGATATTCAGCTCGCTGCGGCGCAGCTTCAGGCCCATGATCAGCTGCGGCACGGTCTTCACCGTCAATGAATACAGGGAACCGAGCTTGAAGCGTTCCGCCGAGAACCCGGCGGCTTCGCGGGTCAGGCGCACGCTTTCGACCACGTCCTGGATCAGCTTCTGTGCCCGTTCTTCGAGGACGAAGGCGCTTTCCAGCGGGGTCAGGTTGCGCCCTTCGTGCTTGAACAGCGGGCAGCGCAGGGCATTTTCCAGGGAGTGAATGGCCCGGTGCACGCTGACATTGCTGGTCTGCAACTCGGCGGCGGCCCGGGCCAGGTTGCCGGTGCGCATGAAGGCGAGAAACACCTCGAGCTTTTTCAGGGTCAACTCTTCATCGATCAGCATGATGGGCACTCTTATTCGAATGCTCCGATTGTGCCTGCCGGGTCATGACTTGGCTGGAGGTTTTTTCGTCCCCACCTTTATTCGGAAACAATGTGCTTGCAGGCTACAGGCCTGAGCCTTGCGCAGATTCTCCGCCATGGGAGGTGACTGACACATGTATCACGGGGAAAGACTCAACGCCTGGACGCATCTTGTCGGCGCGGTGGCGGCACTGGTCGGGGGGATCTGGCTGGTGGTGCTGGCCAGCTTCGACGGCAGCCCGTGGAAAATCGTCAGCGTCGCGGTCTACGGTTTCACCCTGCTGGTGTTGTACAGCGTCTCGACCCTGTACCACAGCATGCGTGGCCGCAAGAAAAGCATCATGCAGAAGCTCGACCACTTCTCCATCTACCTGCTGATCGCCGGCAGCTATACGCCGTTCTGCCTGGTGACCCTGCGCGGGCCCTGGGGCTGGACGCTGTTCGGCATCGTCTGGGGGTTGGCGCTGATCGGCATCCTCCAGGAGATCAAGCCGCGTTCCGAGGCGCGCATCCTGTCCATTGTGATCTACGCGGTGATGGGCTGGATCGTGCTGGTGGCGGTCAAGCCGCTGCTGGCGGCCCTGGGCCCCGCCGGCTTCGCCTGGCTGGCCTCGGGCGGGGTGCTCTACACCGTCGGCATCATCTTCTTCGCCCTCGACAGCCGTTTGCGCCATGCCCACGGGATCTGGCACCTGTTCGTGATCGCCGGCAGCCTGCTGCACTTCGTGGCGATCTTGTTCTACGTGCTGTGATCGGCGAGCGCGTTATCGTTCATCGCGAGCAAGCTCGCTCCTACAGATACCGTCTACCTTGCTCGCGATAAGGCCCGGCAGGGCCGCCTCAATCCCCGGTCATCAACCGATCCAACTGCTCCTGCGCCCGCCCACCAAAGATCTCCAGCAGGCTGCTCAAGGTATGGGGCAGCGCCTCCGCCGCGCGGGTCACGGCATACAGGGTGATGGGCAGCGCCGGCGTCAGCGGGCGGATCGCGGTACAGGCGGGGGAGGCGCCGAGGGCGGTGAAGGGGTCGATCACCGCCAGCCCGGCCCCGGACTCGACCATGGCCCGGGCCAGGGAGTAAGTCTGCACGGCGATGCTGACCCGGGGCGCCGGCTCCACGGCTTTCAGGTAACCGTCGAGTTTCGCCGCCAGCGGGTCGGCGCTGGACAGGCCGATCAAAGGCGCGCCCGCCAGTTCCATCAACGGCAGCGGCGTGCCCCTGGCCGCCTGGGGCCAGTACTCCAGCGGCGCGAGCGCCACCAGAACGCCGCTGGCCAGGGCCTGGGCGGTCAGCCCCGGATGATCCGGGCGTTGCAGGGTCAGGGCCACGTCGATTTCGCGCATCAGCAGGTTCTGCACCAGCTCCCGGCTGTGGGCGCTGGACAGCTCGCAGACGATGTCCGGGTAGCGCCGGGTCCACTGGTTGATGGCCGGCGGCAACAAGGACAGGGCCAACGCCGGCGTGGCGCCGATCCGCAGGCTGTGACCCGGCTCGCGGCGCAGGCTCTGGGCCAGGCGTCGCACCCCTTGCAGGCTTTCGCTGACCTTGTCGACTTCGCGCTCCAGTTCCAGGGCTTCCGGGGTGGCCTGCAACTTGCCCTTGACCCGCAGGAACAGCGGGAACCCCAGTTGCTGCTCGGCGTGCTGCAGGACCTTGGTCACCGCCGGCTGGGAGACGTGCAGCAGTTGCGCGGCGCCGCTGATCGAACCGGTCTGGCGGATGGCCTGGAAAATCTCGATATGACGCAGTCGCATGATGAGTCCATAACCTTTGTTTATGGGTGGTCCATCTTTATTCATTGTCCCGGGCCTGTCACCTGGTCCTAACCTGAAGCCCGCTCAACAAGGTTTAAGGACTGACATGGCACAGCGGGTTTGCATCATCGGCGGCGGGGTCATCGGCCTGGCCAGCGCCTACGCCCTGGTTCGCGAGGGGTTCGACGTCAGCCTGGTGGAGGCGCGCGAATCCTTCGCCAGCCAGACCAGCTTCGCCAACGGCGGCCAGCTGTCGTACCGCTACGTGGCGCCGCTGGCCGATGCCGGCGTGCCCTGGCAGGCCCTGGGCTGGATGCTGCGGGGCGATTCGCCGCTGAAGCTGCGCCCGCGCCTGGACCCGGCGCAGTGGCGCTGGATGGCCGGGTTCCTGGCGGCCTGCCGTGGCTCGGTCAACCGGCGCAACGGTGCCCACCTGCTGCGCCTGGCGCTGCTGAGCCAGGCCACCTTGCAGCGCTGGCGCGAGGAGGACCGGCTCGAGGGGTTTCACTGGCGGCGCAACGGCAAGCTGGTGACCTTTCGCGAAACCGCCAGTTTCGAGCATGCCCGCCATGGCCTGGCCGATCCGCGCCAGCAGCAGGTACTGTCCGCTGGCGAATGCGCGCAACTGGAGCCGACCCTCGGCGGCGCGCCCTTTGTCGGCGGCATCTTCACTCCGGACGAAGAGGTGGCCGACTGTCACGCCTTCTGCCAGCAACTGGTGGCGCGGCTGCAGGCTTCCGGCCGCTGCCAGCTGCTGACGGGGCGCCCGGTCACCGGTATTCGTCAGGCGGGCGGGCAGGTGCAGGCCATCGAGCTGGGTGACGAGGTGCTGGCGGTGGATCAACTGATACTCGCTGCCGGTCATCGCAGTGGCGAACTGGCGTTGCCCGGGCTGAAGCTGCCGCTGTATCCGCTCAAGGGCTACAGCCTCAGCGTACCGATCGGCGCGGGGCACCGTGCACCGGAGATCAGCATCACCGACTACAACCGCAAGATCGTCTACGCGCGGATCGGCCAGCAGCTGCGGGTAGCGGCCATGGTCGATATCGTCGGTTTCGACCCGTCTCCGGACCCCAAGCGCCTGGCCCTGATGCAGCGCCAGGCCCGGGAAACCTTCGCCAACGCCGGCGACTATGATGCCGCCATCGAGTGGGCCGGCATGCGCCCGGCGACCCCCAGCGGCGTACCGCTGATTGGCGCCACCGGCTACCGCAACCTGTGGCTCAACCTCGGCCACGGCGCCCTGGGGTTCACCCTGGCCTGTGGCAGCGGGCGCCTGCTGGCCGAGCTGATCGGCCAGCGCCGTCCTTCTATCGACATGCAGGGCCTCGCGCCCCATGCCGCCTGATTTCTTCCGCGTACCAGGAGCTGTCCCATGACCATCCAGCGTCTCCACAGCAATGACCGCCTCAGCGCTGTCGTGAGCTTCGCCGATCTGCTGTTCCTGTCCGGCCAAGTGCCGGGCCCGGCCACCGATGCCGCCGGCCAGACCCGCGAAGTGCTGGCGAAGATCGACGCCTTGCTGGCCGAGGCCGGCAGCGACAAGGATCATCTGCTCAGTGCGACCCTCTACCTGAAAGACATCCAGCAGGACTTTGCCGCGATGAACGAGGTCTGGTCGGCCTGGCTGTCCCCTGGCCAGGCGCCAAGCCGCACCACGGTGCAGGCCGCCCTGGCGCGTCCGGACATCCTGGTGGAAATCACCGTCATCGCGGTTCGCCGCTAACGCCTTCACCCACAACGGAGAATAACAATGCAAAAAATCACGTTGCTCGGCTGCACCCTGGGCCTGTTGCTCGGCTCCCCGCTGTACGCCAGCGAGGCGCCGTTGACCGGGACCCTGGGCAAGATCGCCAATGCCGGCAGTATTACCCTGGGTTATCGCGATGCGTCGGTGCCGTTTTCCTACGTGGGTGACAACAGCGGCAAACCCATGGGCTACTCGGTGGACCTGGCGAGCAAGGTCGTCGAGCGCATCCGCGACAAACTGGCATTGCCGCAACTGGCGGTGAAGTACAACCTGGTGACGTCGCAGACGCGCATCCCGCTGGTGCAGAACGGCACCGTGGACCTGGAATGCGGCTCCACCGGAGTGACCGCCGAACGGCAGAAGCAGGTGGCGTTTTCCTACGGCTTCATCTACGTCAAGGGCCAGTTGCTGACCGCCAGGGACAGCGGGATCAAGCGTTTCGCCGACCTGCGCGGCAAGAACGTGGTGACCACCGCCGGCACTACCAACGAGCGCTTCCTCAAGAGCTACAACGTCGAGCACAAGATCGACATGTTCGTGATCAGCGCCAAGGACCACGGCGAAGCCTTCCAGATGCTGCAATCGGGTCGCGCCGCGGCGTTCTACATGGACGACGCGCTGCTCTACGGCGAACGGGCCAAGGCCCGCGATCCGCACAACTGGGTGGTGGTCGGCGAGGAGCAGTCGCGGGAAATCTACAGCTGCATGGTGCGCAAGGACGATCCACAGTTCCTGGAATTGGTGAACAGCACCCTGGCGGACTTGTACCGCTCAGGGGAAATCAACGGGATCTACCAGCGCTGGTTCGAGCAGCCGATTCCGCCCAAGGGCCTGAACCTGGAATTCCCGATGACCAGCGAGCTGAAGGCGATCATCGCCAAGCCGGTGAGCGACCCGGTGGAGTGATCGGCCCCTTTGTAGGAGCGAGCTTGCTCGCGATCGGATCATCCGGACGTGGAAATTGCGTTGGCTGAGCCGGTTTTTCGCGAGCAAGCTCGCTCCTGCAGAGGCGGGAGCGGGTTAGAAGTCGCCCCACAGCTGCTGGGCTACCGCCAGCGCCACCACCGGCGCGGTTTCGGTGCGCAGCACCCGCGGGCCGAGGCGCGCCGGCAGGAAGCCCGCGTCCTGGGCCTGGTCCACTTCGGCATCGGACAAACCGCCTTCCGGGCCGATCAGGAATGCCAGGGTCGCCGGTTTGGCGTGGCTTATCAGCGGCTCGGCCACCGGATGCAGCACCAGCTTGAGGTCGGCCTGGGTCTGCTTGATCCAGTCGGCCAGCAGCACCGGCGGATGAATCACCGGCACCCGTGAGCGCCCGCATTGTTCGCAGGCGCTGACGGCCACCTGGCGCCAGTGGGTCAGGCGCTTGTCGGCGCGTTCGTCCTTGAGCCGCACTTCGCAGCGCTCGCTGAAGATCGGGGTGATTTCACTCACCCCCAGTTCGGTGGCTTTCTGAATCGCCCAGTCCATGCGCTCGCCCCGGGACAGGCCCTGGCCGAGGTGGATCTGCAGTGGCGACTCGACCTGCCCGGCGAAGCTTTCATCGAGCCGGACCACCACGCGTTTCTTGCCGACTTCCAGCAGCGTGCCGCGAAACTCGTTGCCCGAACCGTCGAACAGCTGCAGCGCGTCGCCCTCGGCCATGCGCAGTACGCGCCCGATGTAGTGGGCCTGGGCTTCCGGTAGCTCGTGCTCGCCGAGGCTCAGGGGGGCGTCGATAAAGAAGCGGGACAGTCTCATGGTGGTTCTCTGGGGAAAATTCTGGATCGGTGTCAGTCAGTCGGAGCTTTTCGCGAGCAAGCTCGCCCCTGCGGCGGGCGGGCTTGCTCGCGCGGTTATCAGCCCGGATCGCGGAAGCCTGGGTGGAAGTCCTTGGGCACCGCCACGCTGACCTTGTCGCTAGTGGCGATATCGATACCTTCGCTGGCCACCTCGGCGAGGAAGTCGATCTGCTCCGGGGTGATCACGTAGGGCGGCAGGAAATACACCACGCTGCCCAGCGGACGCAGCAGGGCGCCGCGCTCCAGGGCATGCTGGAAGACTTTCAGGCCACGGCGTTCCTGCCACGGGTAGGCGGTCTTGCTGGCCTTGTCCTGGACCATCTCGATAGCCAGCACCATGCCGGTCTGGCGAACTTCCGCAACGTGCGGGTGATCCGCCAGGTGCGCGGTCGAGCTGGCCATGCGCTGGGCCAGCGCCCGGTTGTTCTCGATGACGTTGTCCTGCTCGAAGATATCCAGGGTCGCCAGTGCCGCGGCACAGGCCAGCGGGTTGCCGGTGTAGCTGTGGGAGTGGAGGAAGGCGCGCAGGGTCGGGTAGTCGTCGTAGAAGGCGCTGTAGACTTCATCGGTGGTCAGGCACGCGGCCAGCGGCAGGTAGCCGCCGGTCAGGGCCTTGGACAGGCAGAGGAAGTCCGGGCGGATGCCGGCCTGTTCGCAGGCGAACATCGTGCCGGTACGGCCGAAGCCGACGGCGATCTCATCAAAGATCAGGTGCACGCCGTAGCGGTCGCAGGCCTCGCGCAGCAGCTTGAGGTACACCGGGTGGTACATGCGCATGCCGCCGGCGCCCTGGATCAGCGGCTCGACTATCACCGCGGCGAGGGTGGCGTGATGTTCCGCCAGGGTCTGCTCCATGGCCGCGAACATGTTGCGCGAGTGTTCTTCCCAGCTCATGCCTTCGGGGCGCAGGTAGCAGTCCGGGCTCGGCACCTTGATGGTGTCCAGCAGCAGGGCCTTGTAGGTCTCGGTGAACAGCGGCACATCGCCCACCGACATCGCGGCGATGGTTTCGCCGTGGTAGCTGTTGGTCAGGGTGACGAAGCGCTTCTTGTCCTTCTGGCCGCGGTTGAACCAGTAGTGGAAGCTCATCTTCATCGCCACTTCGATGCACGACGAGCCGTTGTCGGCATAGAAGCAGCGGGTCAGGCCCTCAGGGGTCATTTTCACCAGGCGCTCGGACAGCTCGATCACCGGCTGATGGCTGAAGCCGGCGAGAATCACGTGCTCCAGTTGATCGACCTGATCCTTGATGCGCTGGTTGATGCGCGGGTTGGCGTGGCCGAATACGTTGACCCACCAGGAGCTGACCGCATCGAGGTAGCGCTTGCCTTCGAAGTCCTCCAGCCACACGCCTTCGCCGCGCTTGATCGGGATCAGCGGCAGCTGCTCGTGGTCTTTCATCTGGGTGCAGGGATGCCATAACACCGCGAGATCGCGTTGCATCCACTGGTTGTTGAGGCCCATGTTCAGTCTCCTGGAGGCGGCTCTACAGTACGCGAGCAAACAATCGCGCAAGCCTATGCAATGCCAGGCCGCGTCACAACCCATTGCATGCCTGGAAGGGTGAATTGATCGCGGTTGCAGGACGCTCTGTCACGTTTTCCCCACATAGACCTTAATGCCTGGTTAATTTAGTGTTCGTAGGGTCAACATCGTATTTCTCGATATTTCAAAGCGAAAATTTCCGCTTTAATTCGATAGTTAAATCGATAGTCTTGGGCAGCAGTTCTTACAGGATTTAAGTGATGCAGCTACGTAACTCTTCTTCCCGCTACGGCTGGGTAAGCATTTTCCTGCACTGGAGTGTGGCGCTGGCAGTCTTTGGACTGTTCGCCCTGGGCCTGTGGATGGTCGGCCTGGATTACTACAGTGCCTGGCGCAAAGATGCGCCGGACCTGCACAAGAGCATTGGCTTGACGCTGTTCGCGGTCATGCTGCTGCGGCTGCTGTGGCGCTTTGTCAGCCCGCCGCCACCGGCACCGGCCAACCACGGTCGCCTGACGCGCCTGGGCGCCACCTTCGGCCATGCCTTCCTGTATCTCAGTCTGTTCGCTGTGATGATTGCCGGTTACCTGATTTCCACCGCAGACGGTGTCGGGATCCCGGTGTTTGGCCTGTTTGAAATTCCCGCCCTGGTTTCCGGACTGCCGGACCAGGCGGATGTGGCCGGCGAGGTGCACCTGTACCTGGCCTGGGCCCTGGTGATCTTTGCCGGAGTGCATGCTCTGGCTGCCCTGAAACACCACTTTATCGATCGTGACGCGACCCTGGCTCGAATGCTGGGGCGCAAAGCCTGATGTTCAACCTCGACTCAAAAGGAATAGAAAGCATGTTGAAAAAGACTCTCGCCGCTCTGGCAATCGGTTCTGCCCTGTTGTCTGCCGGTCAGGCGATGGCCGCTGATTACGTGATCGACAAGGAAGGCCAGCACGCCTTCGTCGACTTCAAGATCAGCCACCTGGGCTACAGCTTCATCACCGGTACCTTCAAGGACCTGGACGGCAAATTCAGCTTCGACGCGGCCAAGCCTGAAGACGCCAAGATCGAAGTCAATGTGCGCACCGCCAGCGTGTTCACCAACCACGCCGAGCGTGACAAGCACATCGCCAGCAAAGACTTCCTGGACGTGGGCAAGTTCGCTGACGCCAAGTTCGTTTCCACCAGCGTCAAGCCAACCGGCAAGAACGCCGATGGCAAGCAGACGGCCGACGTGACCGGCGACCTGACCCTGCACGGTGTGACCAAGCCGGTCGTGGTCAAGGCGACCTTCCTGGGTGAAGGCAAGGACCCATGGGGCGGCTACCGTGCCGGCTTCGAAGGTACCACCAGCATCAATCGCCAGGATTTCGGCAAGATGATGGACCTGGGCCCGGCCTCCAACAATGTCGACCTGTACATCACCTTCGAAGGTGTGAAAGCGAAGTAATGCTTCGTCTGTAGCCGCTGCCGAGCCTGCGAGGCTGCGACAAGGTCCGCAGGACCTTCAGGGCCCTTGGGGCCTGCGACCGGTTTCCGGTCGATCACAGCCTTCGACAGCGGTTACAGAGCCATAAAAAATCTATGGTCACCCCCGTTTTTGCAATACTGATCAATGGGTGAAGTGGTTGGCTTGCTTAAATCTATCCGGCGTCTGTTTGGGGGCATGCCCCGCGCCACGATGAGAGTCGCGCCTGACGATCCTGAAAAATGCCTCGGCTTCTGAAGCCGATTTTTGTGCCAGGTTCTTCGTCAGGCCGGTGGGCCGTTCACGTCATCCGTTGTTCAGCTATCGCAAAACCTGAAGGGTGCTTCGTGGTGCTGCAACAACCGCAGGGTCAGGCGCTCAGCGCGCCTGGCCCTGCTTCATACTGCGTATGGTGGGCCGCTAGCGCCCACGCGATCCGCGCCAGCTTGTTAGCCAAAGCACAGGCCACCACGTTCGAGTGGCGTCGCGTCAGCATTGAGCGTACCCAGTCGGCCAAACGGCCGCGCTGGTAGTCCAGCCTTTGCAGGTAGACCCGCGCACACTGCACCAGTAATTGCCGCAGGTGCTTGTCACCGCGCTTGCTGATGCCGAGCAAATTCGCCTTGCCACCGGTGCTGTACTGTCTGGGCACCAGACCCACAGATGCTGCGAAGTCGCGACTGCACTTGTACTGCTGGCCGTCGCCCATTTCCACCGCCAGCAGGCTGGCGGTGATCGGCCCGACACACGGCAGGCTCAGCAGGCGACTGCCCAGATCATCGGCGGCCAGCTGGCCTGCCAGCTCTTTATCCAGTTCCTTGACCTGCTCATCCAGGTAAGCGAAGTGATCGTGCAGGCGTTGCAACTGCCCGGTGAGCCGAACCGGCAACTCATGCTCGGCCAAGATACTCGCCAAACGTTTCATGATCGCCAGACCTTTGGGCAGGCTGATACCAAACTCCAGCAGGAAACCGTGCATCTGATTGGCGGCTTTGGTGCGGTCGTGCACCAGCGATTCGCGCAGGCGGTGCAGAACGGAAAGGGTCTGCTGCGCCTCGGTTTTAGGCGTAACAAAGCGCATCGATGGGCGCGAGGCCGCTTCGCAAATGGCCTCGGCGTCGACGAAGTCGTTTTTGTTGCCCTTGACGAAGGGCCGGACGAACTGCGGAGAAATCAGTTTGGCCTGATGCCCCATGGCGATCAGCTGACGAGCGACAAAATGCGCGCCGGCACATGCCTCCATCACCACGGTGCAAGCCGGCAGATTGCCGAAGAACTGCATCATCTGTGGACGCGAGAGCTTCTTGTGAAACACCTCTCGGCCCGCAGTGTCCTGGCCGTGCAGGTGGAAACTGTGCTTGCCGAGATCGATTCCGATCAGCGCTGACTCGCTCATGAGGATGGCCTCCGAAAACAAAACACCCTGCGAAAGCGTAGCCCTCGCAGGGTGTGGGGGTGACCATCTCATTAACGCCCCTGATCTTGCGATCAGGGGCGTTTTTTATTGCCGCGCAAACTTCAGCGGTTGCGGGTCAGCAAGGCTGGTTTCTCGCCGCGTGGACGGCTTGGCAGTTGATCGAGCTGCTCGGGTGTCGGGAAGCGGTCGGCTTTCGACTCCTTGTGCATGATCTTTGGCTGGTTGCCGCGCGGGTTCTGCACCGCCGGTTCCTGACGCGCCTGGTCGTCACGGGCCGGACGACGATTGCGCGACTCTTCGCGACGGGCCTGGCCGTCACGTGGCGCACCGCTGCGTGGGCCGTTGCGCTTGGCAGGCGGGGTGCCGGTGCTGGCGCCGCTGCTGTTGCGCGGACCGCCGGAGCGACCCTGGCCGCCGCCGCGTGGCGCATTGCTGTTGGCTGCGCCCTGGCCTGGCGCGCCTGGACGGCGGCCGCGGCCCGGTTGGTTGTTCTTGTTCTGGTACGGGCTGACGTAGTCGGCGCGGTTGCCGAAGTTGTCCACATCGTCGTCCAGGAATTCGTCCGGGGCACGGTCGGCACGTGGTGTCGGCTGGCGCTGTTCGCGGGCCGGGGTGCCTTCGCGAGGCTTCTGCTCACGGGCTGGACGGTCGCCGCGAGCGGCGGGTTTTTCCTTGCCCTTGTCCTTGCCTTTGTCTTTACGTCCGCCGCCACCGCCATTCGGGCCGTCGCCACGCGGGCCGCGGGAATTGCGCGGGTTACGCACGTCCGGACGCTCGCGCACTTCCGGTTTCTCGGCTTCCACGGCGCTGGCGTCGAAGCCCATCAGATCGCCGTCGGGGATCTTCTGCTTGGTCATGCGCTCGATGCTCTTGAGCAGCTTCTCTTCGTCCGGCGCGACCAGCGAGATCGCTTCGCCCGAGCGACCGGCACGGCCGGTACGGCCAATGCGGTGCACGTAGTCTTCGTCGACGTTCGGCAGCTCGAAGTTGACCACGTGCGGCAGCTGGTCGATGTCCAGGCCACGGGCGGCGATGTCGGTGGCGACCAGGATCCGCACTTCACCGGCCTTGAAGTCGGCCAGGGCCTTGGTGCGGGCGTTCTGGCTCTTGTTGCCGTGGATGGCGACGGCGGTCAGGCCGTGCTTGTCCAGGTACTCGGCCAGGCGGTTGGCGCCGTGCTTGGTACGGGTGAAGACCAGCACCTGTTCCCAGGCGCCGGCGGTGATCAGGTGGGCCAGCAAGGCACGCTTGTGGCTGGCGGCCAGGCGGAATACCCGTTGCTCGATACGCTCGACCGTGGTGTTCGGCGGCGTGACTTCGATGCGCTCGGGGTTGTGCAGCAGCTTGCCGGCCAGGTCCGTGATGTCCTTGGAGAAGGTCGCGGAGAACAGCAGGTTCTGGCGCTTGGCGGGCAGGCGCGCGAGGACTTTCTTCACGTCATGGACGAAGCCCATGTCGAGCATGCGGTCGGCTTCGTCGAGCACGAGGATTTCCACATGGGACAGGTCGACGCTGCCCTGGCCGGCCAGGTCGAGCAGGCGGCCGGGGCAGGCCACCAGCACATCGACGCCACGGGCCATGGCCTGAACCTGTGGGTTCATGCCGACGCCGCCAAAGATGCAGGCACTGACGAACTTCAGGTCGCGGGCATAGACCTTGAAGCTCTCGTGCACTTGCGCGGCCAGTTCGCGGGTCGGGGTCAGGACCAGTACGCGCGGTTGGCGCGGGCCGTGACGCTGGGATTTGTCCGGGTGACCGTTGGGAAACAACCGCTCCAGGATCGGAAGGGCGAAACCGCCGGTTTTACCAGTACCTGTCTGTGCCGCGACCATCAGGTCGCGACCTTGCAACACGGCGGGAATGGCCCGCTGTTGCACCGGAGTAGGCTGGGTGTAGCCGGCGGCTTCGATGGCGCCGACTAAAGCCTCGGAGAGACCGAGGGAAGCAAAGGACATGAGTAATCCTGTTTTAGTGAGGGCTTGGCCCAGAGGGATAGTCTTGCCTGGCGCGAATGGCGTTTAAGAGGACGCAATCCCGTCCGGTCCTGCTTGGCTCCTGAAGGCTCATCGGCGAGGGCTCGCGCGGGCCTTGCGGCGGCGCTGTAGCGGTATCGAGATGCCTTGAACAGGATCGAGCGTCCGGGCGTGAGCCTGGCGGGAAGGCCGGAGTATAACAGAGCAATCAGCGTGCGCTGCGTTCCTGCTGCTCAACGGTTTTCAGCGGTGTGCCGGGCGGCATTGCGTTTGAGTCGGCGACGGCCGGGGCCGCGCCGTAGCGGGCGCTCAGTTCGGCGTAGGCCGGCTCGCGCTTGAAACGCTTGAGTTCGGCACCGAAACGCTGCACCAGCAAGTCCATGCCGGCATTGCGCCGTACCGCCAGGAACTGGCTCTGGCGACTGATGACCACCGGGTTCTCGGTGATCTGCTGGCGAATATCCAGTTGGTCGAGCAGATGCTGGCCGACCCGCCGATCGGTGATCAGCAGATCGATGCGGCCGCGCAGCAGCTTGCCGAAGTTGGCTTCGTGGGTCGGCGCCGGTTCATGCTTGAACAGCGTGGATTCCCTGAAGTCCTGGCTGTACAGGTAGCCCGGGGAGGTGCCCACGGTCAGCCCGCGCAAGTCTTCCAGGGTGCGGAACGGAAAAGGCCGGGCGTTGGCATAGAACATCACGAACTCGACGTTCGACAGCGGCTCGCTGGGGTAGAGCAGGCTGCTTTCGCGTTCGGCGCTGTGAAAGATATCCAGGGCGCCGTCGGCCTGGCCCTGTTCGAGCATGGCCAGGCAACGTTTCCAGGGCAGGAACTGCCATTCGACTTCGATCCCCAGGCGCTGGAAGACAATGGCCGTGGTTTCGTAATCCAGCCCCTGGGCCTTGCCCTGTTCCTCATAGACATAAGGGGCCCAGGGTTCGGTGACAATGCGCAGCTTCTCGCCATGGGCGGTGAGGCTCAGGCAAGCGCAGATAAAGGCTGTCAGCAACTGGGCGATGACGGACATCGCTGGAGATTACGACGAGAGGTCGTCCAATACCAGAGGCTGTCTAGCTCAAGCCTCAGTTGCCTTTGTCTCGATCAGATGCAGGTAGATAGCCTTGCGCCGCTGGCCCAGTACCAGGCGAATCACCGGGTGGTTGAACCAGCGCTCGAGTTGATGACTGTTGAGCGGTTTTTTCAGGCGGCCTTCGGCGTTTTCCCGGGCTTTCTCCCACCAGACCGGGGCGCAGGCCTGATCGAATTCGTTGGTGTGGCGGTAGCAGCCGTAGAGGATTTCGCGCATGAACTGTCGCTGGTACCCGGGCAGGGCCAGGGTCACGATTTTGTAGGCCAGGCGTTGCAACGCCGGCGGGCGTGGCAGGGTCGCGGTGACCAGGCGGGTTTCGTCCAGCGCGACGCTGCTGGTGGGCGCTGCGCCGTGCTTGTCCAGCCAGGCCTTGGTCTTGGCGCGAAACAACTGCTTGCGGCTCCAGTAGTGGTGGATCAGGTCGGGGCATTCGCGGACTTGTTTGGTGCGATAGGCCGCCACTGCCAGGCAGAACTCTTCGAGGGTATAGGCGCCCGGTGCCCGCGGGTACAGCTCGTCCATCAGGGCGATGGAGCGGTCCAGCACATCGGCGTCCGCGCGGTGCAGGCCGATCACGCCGGAGTTCAGCAGCGGCATCTGATCGTCGGCGAGTTTGCGCTCCTGCAGCAAGCCGGCCAGGGACTGATAGAGGCCGGATTCCTTGTTGGCGCCGTAGCACATGCCGAAGGCGTTACACAGCAGGGTGCCGGGCTGGATGCGGCGAAACAGTTCCAGCGGCGAGCAGTGGAAAAAGGTATCGGTGTCGATCAGCAGCGCCAGTTCGGACTCTTGCAGCACTTGCTGCATCACCACGTGCTTGGCGCGAAAGTGGTAGCCGTGTGGGGCGATCCAGGCCTGGCGGGTGTTTTCGTCCAAGGGGCGCACGCGCACAGGCAGGTCGCGGTAAGGCGCGGCATTGTCGGTGAAGACCTGGATGTCGAGGGTTTCGCCCGGTGTTTCGCGCAGCCCGGCCAGGGCACTGGCAATGCTGAAGGCGGCTTCCTGGTGATAGGTCGTGGCGCCGTAAACCAGATAGATCAATTGTGGGCGTGCTGCGGTGCTGCCTGTGGACATCTACGGCGATCCTTCGGATGTATGGGGGTTAAAAAAAAGGCCCTGGATTTCGCCAAGGCCTTTTCTGATGCTGTCGGGCGGTTAACGTGGCAGCTTCAGGTTGTTCCAGACGGCCAGGCTCGGCTCGGCTTGGTTCAGGGTATAGAAATGCAGCCCTGGCGCCCCGCCTTGCAACAAACGTTCACACATTTCGGTGATGACCTGTTCGCCGAACGTCTGAATGCTTTGGCTGTCGTCGCCGTAGGCTTCCAGTTGCTTGCGGATCCAGCGCGGGATTTCCGCGCCGCAGGCGTCGGAGAAACGCGCCAGCTTGCTGTAGTTGGTGATCGGCATGATGCCGGGCACGATCGGGATGTTCACACCCATTTGTTGCACGCGTTCGACGAAGTAGAAATAACTGTCGGCGTTGAAGAAGTACTGGGTGATCGCACTGTTGGCGCCGGCGTTGGCCTTGCGTACGAAGTTGTTGAGGTCGTCTTCGAAATTGCGCGCCTGCGGGTGCATTTCCGGATACGCCGCCACTTCGATGTGGAAGTGATCGCCAGTCTCCTCACGAATGAAACTCACCAGGTCGTTGGCGTGACGCAGCTCGCCGCTGGCCATGCCCATGCCCGAAGGCAGGTCGCCGCGCAGGGCAACGATACGGTTGATGCCGGCGGCCTTGTACCGGGTCAGCAGGCCGCGCAGGTCGGCCTTGCTGTCGCCCACGCAGGACAGGTGCGGCGCGGCCGGGATCTTCACCTCGCTTTCGAGCTGCAGCACGGTGTTCATCGTGCGGTCGCGGGTCGAGCCACCGGCACCGTAGGTGCAGGAGAAGAAGTCGGGGTTGTAGCTGGCCAGCTGGCGGGCAGTGGCGAGCAGTTTTTCATGTCCAGCATCGGTCTTGGTCGGGAAGAACTCGAAGCTGTAGCGACGGTCTTGGGACATGGAGGAAACCTCCAGCTACAAGCTGCAAGCCACAAACTGCAAGAGTAGCGGAGGTGCGCTCAACTCTTGGGCCTGGAACGGGCTGCTTGAAACTGTTTAAGCAAATAGGGACGAAGCCGAAAGCTTCGAGCGGCAAGCAGGGCTTGTGGCCCTTGCTTGCCGCTTGAAGCTCAAGGCTTGCAACTGCTCTTAGTACCGGTAAGCGTGCGGCTTGAACGGGCCTTCGACGGTCACGCCGATGTAGTCAGCCTGTTGCTTGGTCAGTTGAGTGACCACGCCACCGAAACCGCGGACCATTTCCAGGGCCACTTCTTCGTCGAGTTTCTTCGGCAGTACTTCAACGGTCAGGCGCTCGGCTTTCTGGGCTGGCGACAGGTCGGCGTACTTCTGGCCGAACAGGAAGATCTGCGCCAGAACCTGGTTGGCGAACGAACCGTCCATGATGCGGCTTGGGTGACCGGTGGCGTTGCCCAGGTTCACCAGGCGGCCTTCGGCCAGCAGGATCAGGTAATCGTCGTTCTGGGCGTCGAAAGCGCCTGGACCGGTGCGGTGAACCTTGTGCACCTGTGGCTTCACCTCTTCCCATGCCCAGTTCTTGCGCATGAAAGCGGTGTCGATTTCGTTGTCGAAGTGACCGATGTTGCAGACAACGGCGCGCTTCTTCAGGGCCTTGAGCATGTTGGCGTCGCAAACATTGACGTTACCGGTGGTGGTCACGATCAGGTCGATCTTGCCCAGCAGGGCCTTGTCGATGCTCGCTTCGGTGCCGGTGTTGATCCCGTCGATGAACGGCGAAACCAGTTCGAAACCGTCCATGCAGGCCTGCATGGCGCAGATCGGGTCGACTTCGGAAACCTTGACGATCATGCCTTCCTGACGCAGGGACTGGGCCGAGCCCTTGCCCACGTCACCGTAGCCGATGACCAGCGCTTGCTTGCCGGACAACAGGTGGTCGGTGCCGCGCTTGATCGCATCGTTCAGGCTGTGACGGCAGCCGTACTTGTTGTCGTTCTTGCTCTTGGTCACCGAGTCGTTGACGTTGATGGCCGGGATCTTCAGTTCGCCCTTGGCCAGCATGTCCAGCAGGCGGTGCACGCCGGTGGTGGTTTCTTCGGTCACGCCGTGGACGCGATCCAGCACCTGCGGGTACTTCTTGTGCAGCAGCTCGGTCAGGTCGCCGCCGTCGTCGAGGATCATGTTGGCGTCCCAAGGCTTGCCGTCCTTGAGGATGGTCTGCTCCAGGCACCACTCGTACTCTTGCTCGGTCTCGCCTTTCCAGGCGAATACCGGGATACCGGCGGCGGCGATGGAGGCAGCGGCCTGGTCCTGGGTCGAGAAGATGTTGCAGGACGACCAGCGTACTTCGGCACCCAGGGCAACCAGGGTTTCGATCAGCACGGCAGTCTGGATGGTCATGTGGATGCAGCCGAGAATCTTCGCGCCCTTGAGCGGTTGTTCAGCGGCGTACTTGCGGCGCAGACCCATCAGGGCCGGCATTTCCGATTCGGCGATGATGGTTTCACGACGGCCCCAGGCGGCCAGGGACATGTCGGCGACTTTGTAGTCGGTAAAATCTGCAGGCGTGATGACAGCGCTCATGAAGAGCCTCCATTCGTAAGTATGCGAATGGGCGCCGTTGTGCGTTTAGTGACTGGCCGAACCATCACGGCCAGACAACGCCCCATCCGAGCCTGACAGGTCTAGCCTGCTGCAGCGCCCCTCGGACAGGTGGCGGGAAAACGGTATCAGGTGATCGTTACCGTTTTGAAACGGAGGCGATTATAGCCGTCTGCCTGCGACTTCCCAAGGATTTCTGTCGGACGATGATCGAACGGTAATCGCGACCATAGTAGAAGCTCAATAGAGCTCTGCGCCGGGGTCTGCCATGATGCCGGCATCAATCGGCAAGACGGTCAGGAGTGAGTATGAATTTCCACACCCGCAAATGGGTAAAGCCTGAAGACCTCAACCCCAACGGCACGCTGTTCGGCGGCAGCCTGTTGCGCTGGATCGACGAAGAAGCGGCGATCTACGCCATCGTCCAGCTGGGCAACCAGCGCGTGGTCACCAAGTACATTTCCGAAATCAATTTCGTCAGCGCCTCGCGCCAGGGCGACATCATCGAACTGGGCATTACTGCCACCGAGTTTGGCCGCACCTCGATCACCCTGACCTGCGAAGTGCGCAACAAGATCACCCGCAAAAGCATCCTCACCGTCGAGAAGATGGTCTTCGTCAACCTGGGCGAGGACGGCTTGCCGGCTCCCCATGGTCGTACCGAGATCAGGTACGTGAAAGACCAGTTCAAGGACGACGAGCCCATCGCCTGAACCGTACTCTTGTAGGAGCAGCCGGCCGACGCTCGATTGCTCGCGATCGGCTCGTCCAGGCAGCGCATATTTCAATTGGAATGCGTCGCCTGACAGCCCTGATCGCGAGCAAGCTCGCTCCTACAAGTGCAGGGGGGTGTCAGTGAGCGTCCTGGGCGGCGGCCGGCGCGTCCTTGGTGACATGACGTACCAGTTTGCCGATGGTCAGGCCCTGCAGGAGGATCGACGACAGCACCACGATGTAGGTGATGCTCAGTACCAGGTCGCGCTCCGGGCCCAATGGTAGGGCCAGGGCCAGCGCCACCGAAACCCCGCCGCGCAGGCCGCCCCAGGTCAGTACCCGGATGGTGCCGCGCGGCACGCTGCGCCAGCGGCGTAGCAGGACGATGGCCGGGGCCACGGTGAGCAGGCGCGACAGCACGATCGCCACCGCCAGCAGGCACGCGGCCAGCAAGTGCAGCCAGTTGAACGGCAGCAGCAACAGCTCCATGCCGATCAGGGCGAACAGCAGGGCGTTGAGCATGTCGTCGAGCAGTTCCCAGAAACCGTCCAGGTAACGCCGGGTCATGTCGTTCATCGCCAGGTTGCGTCCCAGGTTGCCGATGATCAGGCCCGCCACCACCATCGCGATCGGTGCAGAGACGTGCAGTTCGCTGGCCATCGCCGAGCCGCCGATTACCAGCGCCAGGGTCAGCATCACCTCGATCTGGTGCTGCTCGATGCTCTTGATCATCAGGTACACCAGGTAGCCGATCAGCCCGCCGAACAGCACGCCGCCGATGGCCTCATGGGCAAATAGCAGGGCGGTGGCGCCGAGGGTCGGGGTTTCGCCGAGCTGGGCGATCCCCAGCAGCACGGTGAACACCACCACCGCGGTGCCGTCGTTGAACAGTGACTCGCCGACGATGGTGGTTTTCAGCGGCTTGGACGCGTTGGCGGTACGCAGCACGCCGAGCACCGCGATCGGGTCGGTCGGCGAGATCAGGGCGCCGAACAGCAGGCAATAGAGGAAGCTCACGTGCCAGCCGAACAGGCCGAAGATCCAGTAGGCCAGGCTGCCGATGACGAACGTGGCGATCAGCACGCCGACCGTGGCCAGCAGGCCGATGGGCCAGCGATAGCTGCGCAGGTCGTTGAGGTTGACGTGCAAGGCGCCGGCGAACAGCAGGAACGACAGCATCCAGTTCATCAGCAGGTCGCCGAAGTCGATCTGGCCGATCAGTTGTTGCACATGCTCTTCCAGGCCGGGATAGCCGAGGAAGCTCAAGCCTTGCAGCAGCAGGGAAAACAGCAGGGCGGTGACCATCACCCCGATGGTCGGCGGCAGGCCGATGAAGCGGAAGTTGACGTAGGTGAGCAGGGTGGTCAGGCAGATGAAGGCGGCAACGAGTTCAAGCATCCGGAGTCCCTTGGAAAGAAACGTGAAAAGAAAGCCCGAAAGCCATCGGGCAAGGGTTGGATGGGCCGCCGGCGGCCCGGGGCACACCGACAAGGAAAGTTCAGATTCTTCTGGCGGTGAGCCGGTCGGCCAGTGCGCGGTTCTGCAGGCGACTGTCAGTCACTCTCTCGTCGGGGGCTCAGCCGGATACATTGACCACGGCCGCCTGGCGACGTTGCGAGGATGAACATCAGCGTCATGCCCGGCAACGTGGCCTTGCGCGGCATGTTTTGGCGGTGCCGGCGGCGAGGATCGGCGCGCCGAATACCATGTTCAGGGCGCAACCGGTAATCAGCAGGCCCATGATGACTGGTACCGATGCCGAAGGCGGCAACAGCCAGTGCGAGCAAGGCGAGTGGCATGCGAGGATTCCCTGTCTGTAGTCTTGACGTCTTGATCAGGCATACGCGTGCCGGCTTTACTCCTCCATTGGCTCAGGTCCAGCGGATCGGGCAGCAGCAAAAAGTACTGGAATAGATATATGCGCAACTGAGTGCGGCATGGTCGGCGTCAGTACAGGCAGCCAAGGCACTTGGGTGAATCGATTCTCTTCTCGCAAACAGGGAGTGTGAGGTGCTGGCGACAACTCTGGTTCTGGTGGCGGCGCTGCTGCATGCGGCGTGGAATACCCTGATCAAGTTCAGCGGCGAGCGCTTGTTGGTGGTGGCCTGCATGGACAGCGTCGCCTTGTTGTTCGTGGCGCTGATGCTGGGGTTTGTCGCATGGCCGCCGCTGGAGATCTGGCCGTGGATCCTGGCCTCGGCGGTTTTCGAATTGCTCTACCGCTACCTGCTGATCCAGGCCTATCGGGTCGGCGACCTGGGCCTGGTCTATCCACTGATGCGCGGTCTTTCGCCCCTGGTGGTGCTGGCCCTGACCCTGATCTTCGCCGGCGA
Source organism: Pseudomonas sp. SK3(2021) (assembly GCF_016772375.1). Lineage (NCBI taxonomy): Bacteria > Pseudomonadati > Pseudomonadota > Gammaproteobacteria > Pseudomonadales > Pseudomonadaceae > Pseudomonas > Pseudomonas sp. SK3(2021). The sequence goes on along the minus strand of NZ_CP061943.1, from coordinate 6,241,493 downwards.
GGTGCTCAGCCCCCAGCAAATCCTCGGCATTCTGCTGATTCCTTTCGGCATGCTGTGCCTGCTGTGGCAGGGCGGTGGCGGCGATCGCCTGCCGTGGTCGATGTTGCCGGTGGTGGCGCTGATCGGCCTGTGCATCGGCTGCTACACCTTTATCGATGGCCAGGCGTTGCGCCGCTGGTCCCGTCCGCTGGATTACCTGGTGTGGGTGACGCTGTTCAGCGCCTGGCCCTTCCCGCTGCTGGCGCTGCTGCGCAAGCGTGCGGCCTTCACCCTGTTCTGGCGCGAGCAATGGCAGTTGGGGTTGAGTGTCGGGTTCTGCGTACTGTTCAGCTACGCTCTGGTGCTGTGGGCCATGCAGCTGGGATCGATCGCCGAAGCGGCGGCGCTACGGGAAATCAGCGTGATCCTGGTGGTGTTGTTCGGCATGCGTTACCTGAAAGAACCTTTCGGCCGGCCTCGGCTCTTAGCTTGTGGGCTGGTGCTGATCGGCATGCTGGTGATGAAGTTCTGACCCCGCTCCCCTCATGACTTTAAAAAGGACTCTGCCATGACCGTTGCTTTCTGGTGTGTATTGATCGCCATCTTCCTTCCCTACCTGTGTAACAGCATCGCCAAGTTCAGCGGGGGCAACTTTGGCCTGCGGCAGAACCATGACCCGCGGGCCTATCTCGAGACCCTCGAGGGGTTCGCCCGGCGGGCACATGCGGCGCAGCTCAACAGTTTTGAAGTGACCCCGGCCTTCGCGGCGGGGGTGATCATTGCCCACATCGCCAACGTCGCCGAACTGGTGACCATCGATGTGCTGGCGGTGCTGTTCATCACCAGCCGCCTGCTGTACATCATCTGCTACCTGGCGGACTGGGCGACCTTGCGGTCGCTGGTGTGGTTCGTCGGCATCGCGCTGATTGCCAGCTTCTTTTTTGTCTCCATTTGACCTGTAGCCGCTGCCGAGCTTGCGAGGCTGCGACCGGGCGCGCAGCGGCCGCAATAGGGGCGTCGCGGTTATCCTGGCCCAACGCACTCTCAAGTTTTGCGCCTGCTACGCAGGCGATCGCAGCCTCGCGGGGCTCGGCAGCGGCTACAGGGCTACGGGGTTACTTGCTGTCGGTGACTTCAGGCACTTTCGGCAGCGTGGCGCCCTTGGGCCAGAGCATCCAGATCTGGCCCTGCTGTTTCATGTCCCCCGCCAGTTGCCCGGCCGCGTCGCCGGTGCCCCAGAACAGGTCGGCGCGAACCTCGCCGGCGATCGCACCGCCGGTGTCCTGCGCCGCCACCGGGCGGATCAGGCTGCTGCCATCGGGCCGGGTGGTGGAGAGCCACAACAGGCTGCCCAGCGGTATCACCTTGCGGTCCACCGCCACGCTGTAGCCGGAGGTCAGCGGTACGTTCAGCGAGCCGCGCGGGCCTTCGTTGCTGTCCGGGTTGCGGTTGAAGAACACGTAGCTGGGGTTGCTGCCCAGCAGTTCCGGGATGCGATTGGGGTTGGCCTTGGCCCAGGCCGCGATGGTGCCCATGGTCACGTCTTCTTTCTTCAGTTCGCCCTGATCCACCAGCCAGCGACCGATGGGGCGGTAGGGGTGGCCGTTCTGGTCGGCATAACCGATGCGCAGCTGGCGCCCGTCTTCCAGCTGGATGCGGCCCGAACCCTGGATCTGCAGGAATTGCAGGTTCATCGGATCGGTCAGCCAGGCGATCACTGGCGCCTTGACCCCCTTGGCTTCGATGGTCGCGGCATCGTCGTAGGGTTTCAGCACCCGGCCTTCGAGGCGGCCACGCAGGCGCTTGCCCTTGAGCTCGGGATAAATGCTGTCGAGGGCGACGATAATCATGTCTTCCGGCACGCCGTAGACCGGCACTGACGCAACCTGGGTCTGGGTCAGGCTGCCTGGATAGACCGGTTCGTAGTAGCCGGTGATCAGGCCGTTGCTGCTGCCGCTGGCCGAGCGCAGGCCGTAGACGTCCAGGTGTTCCTTGAGGAAGCTGCGGACATCGAGGGCGGTGAGCGGCACATTGGCCGCGGTCGCGCAGGTCGGGCCCCACACGGGGTCGGCCTTCAGCCGGGTGCAGGCGCTGCGCCAGGAGCCGAAGCCGGCCAGCAGGTCGTCGTCGGACACAGTGGGCAAGGCTTCCCAATTGGTGCTGGTATAGGTGGCGACAGCGTGGGGTCGGGGGGGCTTGCCGACTTCGCCGCCATTGCATCCGGCCAACAGGATCGCGGTCGGCAAGGCCCAGGCCAGGTGTCGACGCCACAGCTTGAAACGGGTGTTCATGGGGTAGTTCCTTTGTGGCTTGCCTGGGCGCATGGCAACTTCAGGCAATCCATATTGTTAATAGGGCTATTGGTCTTTGCCGGGCAGGCGAGGATACTGGCGGCCGTTTCCCGTGACCCGAAGCCGCCATGACGCTTAAAAGACTCTCCGTTGTATTGCTGGCCTGCCTGACGTTGTCCGCCTGCGGCGGTGTCGATCCGAACTCCCCGCTGGGTCAGCGCAAGGCGATCTTCAAACAGATGCTCAAGACCGGTGAAGACCTGGGCGGCATGCTCCGTGGGCGTATCCCGTTCGACGGCCCGCGTTTTACCGAAGGCGCAATCAAGCTGGACAGCCTGTCCCGCGAACCCTGGAAGCACTTTCCGCAGGTCAAGGAACAGGAACACACCAGCGCGACTGACGATGTCTGGCAGAAGCAGGCACGCTTCCAGGAACTGGCCCGTACCCTCGAGGCGGCCACCGGTGAATTGGTAGTCGCCAGCAAGGTCCAGCCGTACAAGGCCAGCAACCTGGGGCCGGCGGTGCAGAAAGTCGAAGATGCCTGCAGTGCCTGCCATAAAGAGTTTCGCGATCACTGATCCCGTCGCCTGAGGTGTCTGCGGCAGGCACATCTGCCGCGGCGGCTCGAACTTACTTGTCCAGTTCGTCGAGGGCTTCCTGCAATTCCTTGCGGGACTCGGCCAGCTTGTCCTTGCGTTTGTTGATCCTCTCGGCGTCTCCTTTTTTCATGGCTTTGTCCAGGTCGGTCTGGCGCCGGCTGACCTCGTGCTTGGCTTCCAGCACCTTGTTTTCGCGTTCCTTTTTCAGGGAGGCGTCGGTGCAGTTCGCGGTGGTTTCGTTCAGGGCTTTTTCCAGGCCGGCCTGTTGCTCGCTGTTGCCATGGGCCTTGGCCTGTTCGATCTGGGTGCTGATGGCCTGGCGCTTGGCGGCGCAGCCGGTGAGTTCCGGGGCCTGCTCGGCGGCCATCAGGGCTGGAGTTGTCAGGCTGAATGCGGCGAAGAGGGTGAGCGGTGCAAGGAATTTCATAAAGGCTCCATGTGAAAAGATGAATAGCAGGAGTGGGGCGCTGGGCTGTTTGAGCCATCTACGTCCCCGGGGTTCAACGCCGCCGGTTGTAAAGGCTTCAGAAGCCTTCGATTCCGGCGGCACGTAATTCTTCACTCAAGGCCAGGACCTGCGGATCGCGGAAAAAGGCGCTCAACCGAGCAGCGCGTCCCGGGCCGATAGCGCTTTGGGCCTGCCATTGTTCGGTGGTTCTGGCCGCCAACACCGCCCAGTCATCCTCGAGCCTGGCGTTGCCGGTCGGTGGCAGTCCAAGGGCTTTGAGCCAGCGCTGAAACGGTTGTTGGCGGGCGCTGTGCAGGCTGTTCAGCAAACGCGCGATGCTGCGTTCGCCAAGGCCGGTAATGTTAGCAAGCTCTGCAGGATCGAGGGTCAACCAATCGACCAGCCCGTTGATCAGCCCTGCATCCAGCAGCTTCTCCCAGGTGCCGGCACCCACATGGGGCAGATCCAGCCCGGACTTTCCGCTCAGCCAGGTCAGGCGCGCGAGGAACTGGCTCTTGCAGCCGGGCAGGGGCTGCCAGCAACTGAGCGCATGGAAGGCCGAGGCATCCGGGACTTGCAGCGGAACACGCTGGGACGTGCGCAGTACCACGCTGTCCAGGCGCGGGATGGTCAGGCCGGCGAGGCTGATCGATACCAAGTCGCCAGGGCGGATATCCAGTTCTTGCCAGCGCGGTAGCGAGCCGGCGCTGACCCGCCTGATCTGCCGGTCGTCGAGCTGGACCGGCTCCAGTTCGAGCATGGGGGTGATCCGGCCGGTGCGACCGATCTTGAAGTCGACCTTGCGCACCCTGGCCAGGGCCTGGGCGAACGGGTACTTCCACGCGGCGATCCAGTAGGGTGCCTTGGCCTGCCAGCGTTGTGCTTCCGGGCGCCGGCTCTGGCGCAGGACGATGCCATCGCTGGCGAAGGGTAGGGCCGAGCGATACCAGTGCTCTCGCCAGCGCTGGACCTCGGCGAACGTACTGACGCGCTGGCTGTATTCGCTGCCGTGGGGAAACCCCAGGGCCTTGAGGCCGTCCAGGCGCTGCGCCAGGGTGCTTGGGCCTTGGGGCCAGTCCCAGACGAACAGGCCGATCTGGCTGGCTTGCTGGGAATCCAACTGGTCGCGGGCCATTAGGCCGGCGACCTGGCCACGGGCATTCAGGCTGCCGGCCTTGGCCTGTATGTGATCGTCCTGGCGCCAATAGAGCTCGCCCTGTAGCAGCAGGTCCCGAGGTTCGGACAGGCGTTTGGGGATGGCGCTTATCCGTTGCGCGGGCCTGGTCCAGTCCTGGCCCTGAAGGCCATCCCCACGGCTGATGGCTTGCTGGAAGCGCCCCTGGCGATAGATCAGGGTCACGGCCACGCCGTCGATCTTGGGCTGTACCCAGACCTCCTCGCGCCCGGCGAACCACTGGCGTACGGCGCTTTCATCGGCCAGTTTCTCCACGCCGGTATGGGGAATGGGGTGCGGGACGGTGCCGCGGGCGGTGCGTAGCGGGTTGGCGCGGTCTGCGCTGACGGCGGGGAAACAGTTTTGCCAATGCGCGAGCCGGGTGCGGGACTGGTCGTAGAGTTCGTCGCTCACCTGCGACAGGCCTTCACGGTGGTAGCTGTCGTCCCAGCGGTCGATGTGCTGTTGCAGGCTGGCCGTTTCGGTTTGCGCCTGGGCGAGTGTCCAGTCGGGGCATGGGCTGGCGGCGCTCGGCAGGGCGATGGCGCTCAGGAGGAGGCCGGCCATGGGCAGTGCTTTGTAGGGCATGGGGAGCATCCTTGCTCGGGGGAGTCAGGTTGCAGGCTAGAGGGGTGGATGGGAGGGAGAAAGGGCGTATGGGTTGCCGGGTATTTCGCGGGCTGGTTTGACGATGGGCCGGTTTTTATCGTGAGCCAGTTCGCGCCCGCAGGAATCAGGCTGACTCCCGTAAGAGGGCCCTGCACGTCATGAAACCTTCAGCCACAAAAATCTATGGTCACCCCCGTTTTTGCAATACTGATCAATGGGTGAAGTGGTTGGCTTGCTTAAATCTATCCGGCGTCTGTTTGGGGGCATGCCCCGCGCCACGATGAGAGTCGCGCCTGACGATCCTGAAAAATGCCTCGGCTTCTGAAGCCGATTTTTGTGCCAGGTTCTTCGTCAGGCCGGTGGGCCGTTCACGTCATCCGTTGTTCAGCTATCGCAAAACCTGAAGGGTGCTTCGTGGTGCTGCAACAACCGCAGGGTCAGGCGCTCAGCGCGCCTGGCCCTGCTTCATACTGCGTATGGTGGGCCGCTAGCGCCCACGCGATCCGCGCCAGCTTGTTAGCCAAAGCACAGGCCACCACGTTCGAGTGGCGTCGCGTCAGCATTGAGCGTACCCAGTCGGCCAAACGGCCGCGCTGGTAGTCCAGCCTTTGCAGGTAGACCCGCGCACACTGCACCAGTAATTGCCGCAGGTGCTTGTCACCGCGCTTGCTGATGCCGAGCAAATTCGCCTTGCCACCGGTGCTGTACTGTCTGGGCACCAGACCCACAGATGCTGCGAAGTCGCGACTGCACTTGTACTGCTGGCCGTCGCCCATTTCCACCGCCAGCAGGCTGGCGGTGATCGGCCCGACACACGGCAGGCTCAGCAGGCGACTGCCCAGATCATCGGCGGCCAGCTGGCCTGCCAGCTCTTTATCCAGTTCCTTGACCTGCTCATCCAGGTAAGCGAAGTGATCGTGCAGGCGTTGCAACTGCCCGGTGAGCCGAACCGGCAACTCATGCTCGGCCAAGATACTCGCCAAACGTTTCATGATCGCCAGACCTTTGGGCAGGCTGATACCAAACTCCAGCAGGAAACCGTGCATCTGATTGGCGGCTTTGGTGCGGTCGTGCACCAGCGATTCGCGCAGGCGGTGCAGAACGGAAAGGGTCTGCTGCGCCTCGGTTTTAGGCGTAACAAAGCGCATCGATGGGCGCGAGGCCGCTTCGCAAATGGCCTCGGCGTCGACGAAGTCGTTTTTGTTGCCCTTGACGAAGGGCCGGACGAACTGCGGAGAAATCAGTTTGGCCTGATGCCCCATGGCGATCAGCTGACGAGCGACAAAATGCGCGCCGGCACATGCCTCCATCACCACGGTGCAAGCCGGCAGATTGCCGAAGAACTGCATCATCTGTGGACGCGAGAGCTTCTTGTGAAACACCTCTCGGCCCGCAGTGTCCTGGCCGTGCAGGTGGAAACTGTGCTTGCCGAGATCGATTCCGATCAGCGCTGACTCGCTCATGAGGATGGCCTCCGAAAACAAAACACCCTGCGAAAGCGTAGCCCTCGCAGGGTGTGGGGGTGACCATCTCATTAAGCCCCGCAAGGCGAACCGTGCGGGGCTTGGGTAGGGGGCTGCCGCGATTACAGGTTGGCAGCGGCGCGCAGGGCTTCGGCGCGGTCAGTCTTTTCCCAGGTGAAGGTGGTGAACGTATCGTCACCCACGGTCTTGGTTTGCGGGGTGCGACCGAAGTGGCCGTAGGCCGCGGTCTCGCGGTACATCGGGTGCAGCAGGTCGAGCATGGTGGTGATCGCGTAAGGGCGCAGGTCGAAGATTTCGCGAACCAGCTTGATGATCTTGTCATCGCTGATCTTGCCGGTGCCGAAGGTGTTCAGCGAGATCGACGTCGGTTGTGCCACGCCGATGGCGTAGGACACCTGGATCTCGCAGCGCTCGGCCAGGCCGGCGGCAACGATGTTCTTGGCCACGTAACGACCGGCATAGGCGGCCGAACGGTCGACCTTCGATGGGTCCTTGCCGGAGAACGCGCCGCCACCATGACGGGCCATGCCGCCGTAGCTGTCGACGATGATCTTGCGACCGGTCAGGCCGCAGTCGCCGACCGGACCGCCGATGATGAACTGGCCAGTCGGGTTGATGTGGAACTGGGTGTCCTTGGACAGCAGTTCGGCCGGCAGCACGTGCTTGACGATCAGCTCCATCACGCCTTCGCGCAGGTCTTTGTACGACACGTCAGGGTTGTGCTGGGTCGACAGGACCACGGCGTCGATGCCGACCACCTTGCCGCCTTCGTAGCGGCAGGTGACCTGGGACTTGGCATCCGGGCGCAGCCACGGCAACAGGCCGGACTTGCGGGCTTCGGCCTGGCGCTGCACCAGTTGGTGCGAGAAAGTGATCGGGGCTGGCATGAGCACGTCGGTTTCGTTGCTGGCGTAGCCGAACATCAGGCCCTGGTCGCCGGCGCCCTGGTCTTCAGGCTTGGCGCGGTCGACACCCTGGTTGATGTCGGGGGACTGCTTGCCAATGATGTTCATTACGCCGCAGGTCGCGCCGTCGAAGCCGACGTCGGAGCTGGTGTAGCCGATGTCGGTGATGACGTCGCGGACGATCTGCTCCAGGTCAACCCAGGCCGAGGTGGTGACTTCGCCGGCGACGATGGCCACGCCGGTCTTGACCAGGGTTTCCACCGCTACGCGGGCGTGCTTGTCCTGGGCAATGATGGCGTCCAGCACCGCATCGGAAATCTGGTCGGCGATTTTGTCCGGATGCCCTTCAGACACGGACTCGGAGGTGAAAAGGGAATATTCGCTCATCTCGACGGTTTCCTAAAATTTACCGATGGTGAGTGTCGCCAGCCGGTCGCTGAAAGTGGCGGACCTGGATCTGGAAACCATTACGTAAACCTACATACAGACTTTCTCCGGGAACCAGTCCCGCAGCGGTGGCCCAGCGGGCCAGGTCGTCCTGGTCAAACCCCAGCCAGAGATCACCGCAGGCCTCCCTGGCCCAACTCTGGTTGTGGCTGCACAACTCTGTCACTAACAGGCTGCCGCCCGGTTGCAGCAAGCCGGCCAGGCGCTTCAGCGCATCGGCCGGTGCGGCGAAATGGTGCAGGACCATGTTCAGCACCACGCAATCGGCCGTCAGGCTCACGCCATTCAATGCATCGGCCAGTTGCAGGCTGACGTTAGCCAGCGTTTCGCGTTCACAGACCTGCCGTGCCAGTTCGAGCATGGCCGGGCTGTTGTCCAGCGCGGTCACCCGGGTGAAGCGGTGGGCCAGTTCCGGCAGGAAGCTGCCATCCCCGGGGCCGACTTCGATCGCCGTGGCGGCGTCCGTGAAGTTCAGTTTGTCGAGCAGTGCCAGTACGCTTTCGCGGTACTGGGGCAGTCCTGCGATCAGGTCCTGCTGGGCGCGAAACTTCTCTGCGACCCGTGAGAAGAAGTCCTGGCTGGCGGCCGCCCGCTGGCGGTGCACCAGGCCGATACGCGATTGCACTTCGCCGGGCAGCGTCAGGTTGTCCACTTCATCCAGCAGGGCGGCGTGCAGCCTGCCGCCCAGCAGTTCGGTGTGGGGCAGGGCGCGCCGGTAGAAGATCGCGTTGCCTTCGCGACGGGTCGCCACCAGCCCGGCCTGGGCCAGGACCTTCAGGTGGTGGCTCATGCCGGACTGGCCGATGGCGAAGATCTGCGCCAGTTCCAGTACGCCGAACGAGTCGTTGGCCAGCGCGCGCAATACATTCAGCCGCAGCGGATCGCCACCGGCCTTGCACAGGGCCGCCAGCTCGTCGCAGTCATCATGGCTCATGGAGGGCGCGCGTAAATTCATAAGGCCAGCAGTCTAGTGACGCACCCCCAACCTCGCAAGACCAATATCAAAAAGTTTTGATATTGCTCGATAGATGGCACTTAACGGAGCTCGTTGTGTTCTACAGTCGAACTGCAGAATGGTTTCATCAGGCGATTGCACCTTTATCGAGCGGAAAAACGCGCCAGAGTGATTATCTGTCATTGCCCCCGGCCTACCGGCTGAGGGAAAATGCACGCCTTTTTCCGATTCGTTTTATCCAACTCGACTTAGATAACCCCCAGGAGATCAGCGATGCCAAGCCGTCGTGAGCGTGCCAACGCCATTCGTGCCCTCAGCATGGATGCCGTGCAAAAAGCCAACAGCGGCCATCCCGGTGCCCCTATGGGTATGGCGGATATCGCCGAGGTACTTTGGCGTGACTACCTGAAGCACAACCCGAGCAATCCATCCTTCGCCGACCGTGACCGCTTCGTGCTGTCCAACGGCCACGGCTCGATGTTGATCTACTCGCTGCTGCACCTGACCGGCTACGACGTCACCATCGACGACCTGAAGAGCTTCCGCCAGTTGCACAGCCGCACCCCGGGCCACCCGGAATTCGGCTACACCCCGGGCGTCGAGACCACCACCGGCCCGCTGGGCCAGGGCCTGGCCAACGCCGTGGGCTTCGCCCTGGCGGAAAAGGTCCTGGCGGCGCAGTTCAACCGTCCAGGGCACAACGTCGTCGACCACCACACCTATGTGTTCCTGGGCGATGGCTGCATGATGGAAGGCATTTCCCATGAAGTCGCTTCCCTGGCCGGTACCCTGGGCCTGGGCAAGCTGATCGCCTTCTACGATGACAACGGCATTTCCATCGACGGCGAAGTCGAAGGCTGGTTCACCGACGACACGCCAAAGCGTTTCGAAGCCTACAACTGGCAGGTGATCCGCAACGTCGACGGTCACGACCCTGAAGAGATCAAGACCGCGATCGACACCGCGCGCAAAAGCGAGCAGCCGACCCTGATCTGCTGCAAGACCACCATCGGCTTCGGTTCGCCGAACAAGCAGGGCAAGGAAGACTGCCACGGCGCGCCACTGGGTGCCGAGGAAATCGCCCTGACCCGCGCCGCGCTGAAGTGGAACCACGGCCCGTTCGAAATCCCGGCCGACATCTACGCCGAGTGGGATGCCAAGGAAGCCGGTCGCGCCGTCGAAGCCGAGTGGGACCAGCGTTTCTGCGCCTACTCCGCCGAATTCCCCGAGCTGGCCAACGAGCTGGTGCGTCGCCTGAGCGGTGACCTGCCGGCCGACTTCTCCGAGAAGGCCGATGCCTACATCGCCGAAGTCGCGGCCAAGGGCGAAACCATCGCCAGCCGTAAAGCCAGCCAGAACGCCCTGAACGCGTTCGGCCCGCTGCTGCCGGAATTCCTCGGCGGCTCGGCCGACCTGGCCGGTTCCAACCTGACCCTGTGGAAAGGCTGCAAGGGCGTCAGCGCCGAGGACGCCAGCGGCAACTACATGTACTACGGCGTTCGCGAGTTCGGCATGACCGCCATCATGAACGGCGTGGCCCTGCACGGCGGCCTGGTGCCTTACGGCGCGACCTTCCTGATGTTCATGGAATACGCGCGCAACGCGGTACGCATGTCGGCCCTGATGAAGCAGCGGGTGATCCACGTCTACACCCACGACTCCATCGGTCTGGGCGAGGACGGTCCGACTCACCAGCCGATCGAGCAGATCGCCAGCCTGCGCTGCACCCCGAACCTCGACACCTGGCGTCCAGCCGATGCCGTGGAATCGGCGGTGGCCTGGAAAAACGCGATCGAGCGCAAGGACGGTCCTTCGGCGCTGATCTTCTCCCGCCAGAACCTGCAGCATCAGACCCGCAATGCCGTGCAGGTCGCCGCCATCAGCCGCGGCGGCTACGTGCTCAAGGACTGCGCAGGCGAGCCTGAGCTGATCCTGATCGCCACCGGTTCCGAAGTCGGCCTGGCGGTGCAGGCTTACGACAAACTGACCGAGCAGGGCCGCAGGGTGCGCGTGGTGTCCATGCCATGCACCAGCGTGTTCGATGCCCAGGACGCCGGCTACAAGCAGTCGGTCCTGCCGCTGCAGGTCAGCGCGCGCATCGCCATCGAGGCCGCTCACGCGGACTACTGGTACAAGTACGTCGGCCTGGAAGGTCGTGTCATCGGCATGACCACCTACGGCGAGTCGGCGCCTGCGCCGGCCTTGTTCGAAGAGTTCGGTTTCACCCTGGAGAACATCCTGGGTCAGGCTGAAGAGCTGCTGGAAGACTAAGTCCGCCGGTCGCGTTGTCTGCTGTTCTTCGCGGGCAAGCCTCGCGCCTACGGGATCCCTGTGATCTGTAGGCGCGAGGCTTGCCCGCGATGACAATGGAACAGGCAACACGACAGTGATGGATTCACCCCGGTAATCGAGAACCCCATGCCTCAACCGCGTCCCTACAAAGTTGCACTCAACGGCTACGGCCGGATCGGTCGTTGTGTCTTGCGTGCCCTGTTCGAGCGGGGGGCTGCGGCCGGGTTCGAGATTGTCGCGATCAACGACCTGGCCGACATGGCCAGCGTGGAATACCTGACACGCTTCGACTCCACCCATGGCCGGTTTCCCGGCGAGGTGAAGGTCGACGGCGACTGTCTGCATATCAATGGCAACTGCGTGAAGGTCCTGCGCAGTGCCACCCCCGAAGGCATCGATTGGGCGTCCCTGGGCATCGACCTGGTGCTCGAATGTTCCGGTGCCTACCACACCCGTGAAGACGGCCAGCGTTTTCTCGACGCCGGCGCGCCGCGGGTGCTGTTTTCCCAGCCGATGGCCAGCGAGGCGGATGTCGACGCCACCATCGTCTACGGTGTCAACCAAGGCTGCCTGACCGGCGACGAGCTGCTGGTGTCCAACGCGTCCTGCACCACCAACTGCGGCGTGCCGCTGTTGCGTCTGCTGGACCAGGCCATCGGCCTGGAATACGTGTCGATCACCACCATCCACTCGGCGATGAACGACCAGCCGGTGATCGATGCCTATCACCACGAAGACCTGCGCCGCACCCGTTCGGCGTTCCAGTCGGTGATTCCGGTGTCCACCGGTCTGGCGCGTGGCATCGAACGGCTGCTGCCGGAACTTGCCGGGCGAATTCAGGCCAAAGCTGTGCGCGTGCCGACCGTCAACGTGTCCTGCCTCGACATCACGATGCAGACCGTGAGCGATACCGACACCGGCGAAGTCAACCGGATCCTGCGCGAGGCTGCCACCAGCGGTCCGCTCAAGGGCCTGTTGGCCTATACCGAGTTGCCGCACGCCAGTTGTGATTTCAACCATGACCCGCATTCGGCGATCGTCGATGCCAGCCAGACCCGGGTTTCCGGCCCGCGGCTGGTGAACATCCTGGCCTGGTTCGACAACGAATGGGGTTTTGCCAACCGAATGCTGGATGTTGCAGGACACTATCTGCAAGCCGCTGCACCCAAAGCTGTCTCTTAACTTCCCGTTTCCAAAAAAACAGTAACCCAGGAATTGCGACCCATGACCGTGTTGAAGATGTCCGACCTCGATCTGCAAGGTAAGCGCGTACTGATCCGCGAAGACCTCAACGTCCCAGTCAAGGACGGTGTTGTCACCAGCGATGCGCGTATCCTGGCTTCGCTGCCGACCATCAAGCTGGCCCTGGAAAAAGGCGCGGCCGTGATGGTCTGCTCGCACCTCGGTCGTCCGACCGAAGGCGAGTTCTCCGCCGAGAACAGCCTCAAGCCAGTGGCCGACTACCTGAGCCGTGCCCTGGGTCGCGAAGTGCCGCTGGTGGCCGACTACCTGGGCGGCGTCGACGTCAAGGCCGGCGACATCGTGCTGTTCGAGAACGTGCGCTTCAACAAGGGCGAGAAAAAGAACGCCGACGAACTGGCCCGGCAATACGCTGCCCTGTGCGACGTGTTCGTGATGGACGCCTTCGGCACCGCGCACCGCGCCGAGGGTTCGACCCACGGCGTGGCCAAGTTCGCCAAGGTCGCCGCTGCCGGCCCGCTGCTGGCCGCCGAGCTGGACGCACTGGGCAAGGCTCTGGGCGCCCCGGCCAAGCCGATGGCGGCCATCGTCGCCGGCTCCAAGGTATCGACCAAGCTCGACGTGCTCAACAGCCTGAGCCAGATCTGCGACCAGCTGATCGTCGGCGGCGGCATCGCCAACACCTTCCTCGCCGCTGCCGGCCACCCGGTCGGCAAGTCGCTGTACGAGCCGGACCTGCTGGACACCGCTCGCGCCATCGCCGCCAAGGTCAGCGTGCCGCTGCCCGTGGACGTGGTAGTGGCCAAGGAGTTCGCCGAAAGCGCGACCGCCACCGTCAAGCTGATTGCCGAGGTGGCCGCCGACGACATGATCCTGGACATCGGCCCGCAAACCGCGGCGAATTTCGCTGAACTGCTGAAGTCGTCCAAGACCATCCTGTGGAACGGCCCGGTCGGTGTGTTCGAGTTCGACCAGTTCGGTAACGGCACCAAGGTGCTGGCCCAGGCCATCGCGGAAAGCGCGGCGTTCTCTATCGCCGGCGGCGGCGACACCCTGGCGGCCATCGATAAATATGGCGTAGCCGAGCAAATCTCCTACATTTCTACCGGCGGTGGCGCTTTCCTCGAATTCGTCGAGGGCAAGGTGCTGCCGGCGGTCGAAGTCTTGGAAAGCCGGGCCAAAGCCTGAAGTCCCAATGGCCAGGCAAAGGAGTGTTCATATGGTCAAGACGTTACCGCTGTTGATCGTCGCGGGCCTGCTGGCCGGTTGCGGCAGCCAGCCTGCCCAGCCGGAGCACGAGTCGGGAGAGCCGGAGAGAGGCTGCTATCAGGCCGACTGGCAGGCCGAGACCGCACCTGTGATCAACAAGCGCATGGGACCCGATGGTCTGGACAAGTACGAGACTCCAGCCAAGGCCAAGGAACATGGTTGCCCTTGACGGGTCTGATTCGATAACGCGCTGTGCTGGCGGCCGTGGGCCGTCAGCCGAGGAACACCGATGAAAGGCTTTATCGCCGTGGCTGCGCTGGGATTGCTGGCAGGTTGCGCCAACTTCGACCGGTTCAAGCCGGCCGGGACGGACCACTGGACGACCTGGGTGTGCGACAGCCAGGCGCAAGTGGTCTGGCGCTACACCGACAGCAGCCGCAAGGAAGTCGATGTGCGGCTGGGTGGGGCCGATCAGGTCTATCGCCTGAAGCTGGAGCCCAGCGGTTCCGGTTCGCTGTACAGCAACGACATGCTGGCGTTTCACGAAAAAGGTGACGAAGGCCTGGTTTACTGGGTCGCCACCAACGATTTGATCGGCCGCGGCTGTAAAGCGCCGTAGGCCTGTAGGCGCGAGCTTGCTCGCGATGATCGCAACGATGACGCTATCTGTCTGGATGATCGCGTTGTCCTGGAGTCCATCGTGGGCAAGCTCGCTCCTACAGAAGTAATACCGGCAGGCCGGGCTGACCCCCGATCTGCAATCACTTGAATAGCAGCCGCCGCTACGGCAGGCTTGCACGATTAACGACCCTCGACCGGGAGAGATACACACAATGGCACTCATCAGCATGCGCCAGATGCTGGACCACGCAGCCGAATTCGGCTACGGCGTTCCAGCCTTCAACGTCAACAACCTTGAACAGATGCGCGCCATCATGGAAGCCGCTGACAAGACTGACTCTCCGGTGATCGTCCAGGCTTCGGCCGGAGCCCGTAAATATGCTGGCGCGCCTTTCCTGCGCCACCTGATCCTGGCGGCGATCGAAGAGTTCCCGCACATCCCGGTGTGCATGCACCAGGACCACGGCACCAGCCCTGACGTCTGCCAGCGTTCGATCCAACTGGGCTTCTCCTCGGTCATGATGGACGGCTCCCTCGGCGAAGACGGCAAGACCCCGACCGACTACGAGTACAACGTGCGCGTGACCCAGCAGACCGTGGCCATGGCTCACGCCTGCGGCGTTTCGGTAGAAGGCGAGCTGGGCTGCCTGGGTTCCCTGGAAACCGGCATGGCCGGTGAAGAAGACGGTATCGGTGCCGAAGGCGTGCTGGACCACAGCCAGATGCTGACCGACCCGGAAGAAGCCGCGGACTTCGTCAAGAAGACCCAGGTCGACGCCCTGGCCATCGCCATCGGTACCAGCCACGGTGCCTACAAGTTCACCAAGCCGCCTACCGGCGACGTGCTGGCCATCGACCGCATCAAGGAAATCCACAAGCGCATCCCCAACACCCACCTGGTGATGCACGGCTCGTCTTCGGTTCCGCAAGAGTGGCTGGCGATCATCAACCAGTACGGCGGCGACATCAAGGAAACCTACGGCGTGCCGGTTGAAGAAATCGTCGAAGGCATCAAGTACGGCGTGCGCAAGGTCAACATCGACACCGACCTGCGCCTGGCGTCCACCGGTGCGATGCGTCGCCTGATGGCCACCAACCCGAGCGAGTTCGACCCGCGCAAGTTCTTCGGCGCCACCGTAACCGCCATGCGCGACGTGTGCATCGCCCGTTACGAAGCCTTCGGCACCGCCGGCAACGCTTCGAAGATCAAGCCGATCTCCCTGGAAGCGATGTTCCAGCGTTACCTCAAAGGTGAGCTGAACGCCAAGGTCAACTAAGCCTTGGCGTTGAACGAAAAAGCCCGCAGCGATGCGGGCTTTTTTGTGCCTGTGGCAAACACCTCATCGTGTAGGAGCGAGGCTTGCCCGCGATGATCGCCTGACTTCGCCATGGATGTCGCCAGGCAGACCGCTATCGCGGGCAAGCCTCGCTCCTACAGACGATCAGGTTTCGTTGTGATCGATATCCAGCTTGTAGAAGGTCACCTTGCCGCCTTCGGTGGTGTAGCCGGTGTTGTCCTGCACGTACACCCCGGCCTTGAAGTACAGCGGCTTGTCGCGCCAGGCGCTGCTGAGCTGGGTATCCCATTGGTAGCCCGCGGCGCTGACGCCCAGGGCGCCGCCCGGGCTGAGGTGGATCAGGTAGGAGAACTCGCGGTCCAGCGGCACGTTCTCGGCGACGATGATCACCCGGCTTTCGGCATCGTCCGGATGCATGCGGACCTTGGCGACGATGTTGCCGCTCTGGGTGGTGGTCTTGTACTGGTACTCGACCTTCACCAGGGGCCTGGTGCTGTTGTAGGCGTGGATCTGGCCGATGACGATCTTGCCCGTGGACGGCACCTGGTTCACCGCCAGGGTGGCGTAGAGCAGGTTGTCGGCTTCCGGGTAGGTCCAGTTCTTCAGGGTGCCGTTGGCGTAGGTTTCACGCAGCTCGCTGCGCGGGTAGATGGCGTTGGCGGTGCGGGAACCGGTGACGGGCGACCAGAAGAACAGGGTGCCGGTGTCGGAATGGAAATACTGGTCCTTGAAGCCATCCACCAGTTTGGGGGTGTCGATGGTCGCCGGTGGACTGCCTTCGGGAATGCTCAGATTCCAGGTTGCGAGGTCGATCATAGTCAAAGCTTCCCGATTTGATGCCGGATGAAAGCCGGCAAAGGCTTTAGCCTGCGCTTTTGAAGGCGGTCTTTATAAGCGTAGAAGGTGCTTTTGTTAATGCCCGTCCGGCGGATAATTGGCGTCAACCATCTGTCGAAAAACCACCATCACCGCTTTCGGCGTTTGTGGGGCTGACCGTTAGTCGGGAGCCCGGAGCTTTGTCGAAATGATGGCGGTGTGACAGCTTCTGCTTTGCAGAATCCGGGTCTAGAGTGAGGACTCGGTATCTGTCCGGTCTTCTTCACAGGCCGGCCCTACACAGACAAGAGAAGCAGCATGGAATGCGCGCAAACTCGGCCAGGTGAAGCCAGCTCGGTCTTACTGATTGTTGATGATTACCCCGAAAATCTGCTCAGCATGCGAGCACTCCTGCAGCGCCACGACTGGCAGGTCATGACCGCCGCCTCGGGTGTCGAGGCCCTGGGTCTGTTACTGGAACACGACATCGATCTGGTGTTGCTGGATGTACAGATGCCGGAAATGGACGGTTTCGAAGTCGCCCGCCTGATGCGCGGCAGCCAGCGAACCCGCCTGACCCCGATCATTTTCCTGACCGCCAACGAGCAGTCCAAGGACGCCGTGATCAAGGGCTACGCCAGCGGCGCGGTGGATTACCTGTTCAAGCCGTTCGACCCGCAGATCCTCAAGCCCAAGGTCCAGGCGCTGCTGGAGCAGCAGCGCAATCGCCGTGCGCTGCAGCGCCTGAGCCACGACCTGGAGAGCGCCCGGGCCTTCAATGCCTCGGTGCTGGAGAACGCCGCGGAAGGAATTCTGGTGGTGGATGAAGGTGGGATCGTCCGTTTCGCCAACCCGGCGATCTCGCGTTTGCTCGATGCTCCGGTGAGCGAGCTGGAGGGCTCGGCGCTGCTCGACTACCTGCAAAAGCCCCATGTGCCGCAGTGGGCCGAATCCGAACTGTTTGCCTACTATCGCAAGGGCGAGACCTACCGCCTGCATGACGCCACGCTGCGTACCCTGCCAGGCCAGCAGGTGTCGGTGGCGTTGTCCTGCGCGCCGCTGCCGAGCGAACAGAAGGCGATGGTGGTGACCCTGCTCGACATGTCGGAAGTCCGCCACCTGCACCAGCAACTGGAATACCAGGCGGTGACCGATCCACTGACGGGCCTGCTCAACCGGCGCGGCTTCTACCAGACCGTGGAAAGCGTGTTGCTGCGCAGCGAGCGCTCGGACAAGTCGCTGGTGCTGCTGTACCTGGACCTGGATGGTTTCAAGCGGGTCAACGATTCCCTGGGGCACGATGCGGGGGACCGGGTGCTGCGCTGGGTGTCCGAGCAGATGAAAGCCTGCCTGCGTTCCTTCGACATCCTGGCGCGCATGGGCGGCGATGAGTTCACCGCCCTGTTGGAGCTGGAGTTCCCGGAACAGGCGGCGAAGATTTCCGAGAAGCTCATCGAGCGAATATCGATCTGCCAGCAGATCGACGGCCTGGATGTCGCCCTGGGCGCGAGCATCGGTATCGCCATCTACCCCGATTGCGGTTCCAACCTGGATGGCCTGATGCGCGCGGCGGACATCGCCATGTACGAGTCCAAGCGTGCCGGGCGCCAGCAATACCGTTATTACGACAACGAAATGAACGGCCGTGCCCGCTCGCGGCTGATGCTCGAGGAAAGTGTGCGCAGCGCGGTCGAGCGCAAGGAGTTCAACCTGGTGTATCAGCCCCAGGTGGCGATTGCCGACGGGCGCCTGCGCGGTTTCGAAGCCTTGTTGCGCTGGCGGCATCCGAGCGTCGGCGATGTGCCTCCGGGGTTGTTTCTGCCGTTGCTGGAGGAAGCGCGGCTGATCAGTCGCCTGGGCAGCTGGATCTACCAGGAGAGTACGAGCCAGCGGGCGTCCTGGAAAACCCTGTTCGCCGAGCAGACTGTGTTGGCCGTGAGCTTGAGCGGCACCCAGTTCGCCATGCCGAACCTGGCCACCGAACTGCGCCAGGTCCTGGAACGTCACGGTCTGGAGCCGCGGCAGCTGGAAGTCGAGGTTACGGAAGACGCCTTGACCCAGAACCTCGATGAATCGCGCAAGCAACTGCGCCTGCTGCGCAGCCTTGGGGTGCGGGTGGCACTGGACGACTTCGGTTCGGGCGCCTGTTCGTTGGCTCACCTGCGGGATCTGGAACTCGATACCCTCAAGCTCGACCGGCACCTGATCGCCAGGTTGCCGGGTTCGGCGCGGGATGCGGCGCTGGCGCGCTGCGTGATCGACCTGTGCAAGGCGTTCGGTGTGCTGGTGATCGCCGAGGGCGTGGAAACCCTGGAACAGTACCGCTGGCTGCTGGCCAACGGCTGCGAGTACGTGCAGGGTTTCCTGGTGGCGCGGCCGTTGATCGCCGCGGATGCCGAGCGCTTCGCCGAGCCTTTCGACTGGAGCGCGTTGCCGGGTTGAATTCGCTACACTGGCGGCCTTTCGTGATTGCGTTGCCGTCCCATGACCGCGTTGAAATACCTCCAGGCCTATCCCGCCACCCTGCAAGAGCAAGTGCGCCAGCTGATTGCGCAAGGGCGGCTGGGCGACTACCTGAGCCAGCGTTACCCCGGCAAGCACGGGGTGCAGAGCGACAAGGCGCTGTACGGCTATGCCCTGGAGTTGAAGCAGGAGTACCTGCGCAATGCCCCGGCCATCGACAAGGTGCTGTTCGACAACCGCCTGGACCTGACGCACCGCGCCCTGGGCCTGCACACCACGATTTCGCGGGTCCAGGGCGGCAAGCTCAAGGCCAAGAAGGAAATCCGCATCGCCTCGCTGTTCAAGGAGGCGGCGCCGGAGTTCCTGCGCATGATCGTTGTCCACGAGCTGGCGCACTTCAAGGAAAGCGAGCACAACAAGGCCTTCTACAAGCTCTGCGAGCACATGCTGCCGGGCTATCACCAACTGGAATTCGACCTGCGGGTCTACCTGACCTGGCGCGACCTGCAAGCGCGCCCGGGCGGGGCCGAATGACCCGGGGCACAAGGAGCGGGCGATGGACGTGAGCAAGACCAAGAGCAGTTTTTACCGCCGGCTGTACGTGGCCTACCTGATCGACAGCGGCCTGGCGAGCAATGTCCCGGCCCTGACCGAGGCGACCGGCATGCCGCGGCGCACGGCGCAGGACACCATCGCCGCCCTGGCGGATCTGGATATCGTCTGTGAGTTCGAGCAGCAGGACGGCGCGCGCAATCATGCCGGCAGCTATCGGATCAAAAGCTGGGGCGCGATCGACAAGCGCTGGATCGAGGCGAATCTGTCGCGGATCAAGGCGGTGCTGGAGTATCCCTGAGGGATCCCGGCAGCCCGCCGATGCGAGCGCGAACCTGCTGGCTGCGGCAGGCTCGCGATCGCGGTATCAGCTGCGGCGCATGCCGATATGCGGGATATCGTCTTCCAGGTACTCCTCGCCCACGACGTTGAAGCCATAGCGTCCGTAATACCCTTGCAAATGCGCCTGGGCCGACAGATAGATCGGCGTTTGCGGCCAGTGTTTCTGCGCCTGTCTCAGGGCGTGCTCCATCAGTTCATGACCCAGCCCCTTGCCCCGTGCCTGCGGGGCGATCACCACGCGGCCGATGACCACGTCGCCACCCTGGGAGACCGGGTCGAGCAGGCGCAGGTAGGCCACCAACCGGTCATCGTCCCAGGCCATCAGGTGGCAGGTGTCGCCCTCCAGGTCCTGGCCATCGACATCCTGGTAGGCGCATTTCTGCTCGACCACGAAGACTTCGGCACGCAACTGCAGGATCGCGTACAGCTGCTCCTTACCCAGATTGGTGTGGTGTTTGCAGACCCATTCGATTGTCATCGTTTCATCCTTTGGAAAACTGTGCCCGGATGTTAAGCGCCTGGCGGGTGGCTTGTCTTGCCCGGCGGCGCAGTGGCGATTCTGTGAAGTGGGTCAAAATGCCATCACTGCGTTGGTTCGTGGTTGGCTTCTTTGTGTAATCTGCGTTGAAGCGCTGTGCAGTGGCGCCCACACGCTATTGTTAGAAGCGGGGGCGCGGCCATTCACCGACCGCAGAACCTCGAGTCTGGGCAAAAAACACGCAGGGCTGTCCGCCCGCTAAGGATCTTTTAGCATGCCGCGATTGCATCGAGCTTTTGCTTTGATCGGATTGCTGTTGCTGGGCCAGAGCGCTTATGCGGAAAAATTGCGATTGGTGGCCGATGCCTGGCCGCCCTTTACGGATGCGACGTTGGTCAACGGCGGGCTGGCCACCGACATCGTCAGCACCGCGCTGGCCCGGGCCGGTTATGCCAGCGAGTTCGAGCAGGTGCCCTGGGCGCGGGCCTTGCTTGGCGTCGGTGAGGGGCGTTACGACGTGTTGGTGAATGCCTGGTTCAATGAGGCCCGCACCCAGCTGGGGCAGTTCTCCTCGGAGTACCTGGTCAATCGGGTGCGTTTCATCCGGCGCAAGGATGTGCCCATCGAATACAACAACCTCAAGCAACTGCACCAGTACCCCATCGCGGTGGTGCGCGGTTATGCCTATTCCCCCGACTTCGACAGCGACCCGGACCTGCAGAAGGTCCCGGTGCACAACTTCGCGATGGCGGTGCGCATGCTGGCGGCCGGCCGGGTCAAGCTGACCCTGGAGGACGAATACGTCGCCCGCTATTACTTGGCGCGGGAGTCGCCGCGGGTGCGCAACGCGGTGGAGTTCCTGCCCAACGTCCTGAGCGAGAACGGCCTGCATATCCTGGTCAGCCTGAAGAACCCCGCGCATGCGCAGATCGTGGCGAAGTTCGACCGGGAGATCGAGGCGATGAAAGCCGACGGTAGCTACGAGCGCTTGCTGCGCCAGCACGGGATGTAAAGCGGCGCCATTAAAGTTATTGCGGCAGGCTGGGCGGCCAAGGCCGAAACTTGCGGCGGGCTTGAAAGCTTGCGCCTCCTGCGGCAGCGGCTACGCGGCCTGTTCTTCGCCGGTGTCCTTTATCAGGTGTGCCGCCAGGGTCCGCAAGGGACCCAGTTGGCGGCAGATCAGCGCCAGCTGGGTCTGCACCAGGCGCTGGCCTTCATCGATCTCGTCCGGCATCTGCTCCAGCTCATTGGCCAGCGTTTCTTCGGCATCGCTCTGGATCGCCACCGGCTGCTTGCTCGCCAGGCCCTGGGCGATTTCATCGATGCTGCTGGCCAGGCTGACTCCGGCCCCGTCGATCAGGTGCTCGCGGACTTCCGTCGGTAACTGGGTTTCCCGGTGCGCGCCGAGGCCGGAGAGGTAGCTGAGCAAGGTGTGCGAGAGCACCAGGAAGCGAAAGCCCACGTCCGCTTCCTTACGGAAGTGCCCGGGTTCCATCAGCATGTTGGCCAGGGTGGTGGACAGCGCCGCGTCGGCGTTGTGGGCATTGCGCCGGGCCAGGCGGTACGCCAGGTCGTCGCTCTTGCCGGCCGCGTACTGCTGCATGATCTGCCGCAGGTAGATGCTGTTGCAGGTCAGGGTATTGGCCAGCACTTTGTTCAGGCGTCGGCCCTGCCAGTCCGGCAGGAACAGGAACACCGCCAGGCCGGCGATCAGGCTGCCCAGCAGGGTATCGAACAGGCGCGGCAGCAACAGCCCGTAGCCGTCGCCCACCTGGTTGAAGCAGAACAGCACCATGATGGTGATGGCGCCGGTGGCCAGGGTGTAGCGGGTGGTGCGGTTGGTAAAGAACACCACCCCGGCGGCGATGGCGAACAACGACTGCACCAGCGGGCTGGGGAACAGGTCGAACAGCGCCCAGGCGACCACCAGGCCGATGGCGGTGCCAATGATCCGCTGGCCGAGCTTGCGCCGCGTGGCGCCGTAGTTCGGCTGGCAGACGAACAGCGTGGTGAGGATGATCCAGTACCCCTGGGACGGGTGGATCAGGTGCACCATGCCGTAGCCGATGCTCAGGGCCAGGGGCAGGCGCAGGGCGTGGCGAAACAGTAGCGACGTCGGGGTCAGCTGGGTGCGCAGGCGGGTCCAGACGTCCTTGAGGTTGCGCGGCGAGCGGTCCAGCAGGCTGCTGTCGGTGGCGTCGGCGAGAGCGTCGGGGTTGCTGGCGTCGCTGAGCAGGCGGTCGAGCGTGCCGAGGTTGGCGGCCAGCGCCCGCAGCGAACGCAGCAGGCCGCGCCAGGCCGGGTTGCTCTGGATGCGCAGGTGTTCCAGGGAGGCGTGCAGGTCGCTCAGGGCCTCGGCGAAGCTGGCGTCGTAGACGAAGGGCTGGCGCAGCTGGATGGATTCGCCCAGGGCCCGGCAGGCCTTGCCTTGCTGGCGTAGCAGGCGCTGGCAGCGGAACAGCACGTCGCTGTGGAAGAACGCATCGGCCAGGGCGTTGTAGGGGTAGTGGGACGAACTGGCGCGTTCGTGGATGTCCTGGGCGAGGAAGTACAGCTTCAGGTAACGGCTGACTTTCGAGCCCGGCCGGCCGTTGCCGACCCGGTGCAGGATGATTTCCTTGGCGGCGTTCAGGGCTGCCACCACCCGGCCGTTCTGCTGCGCCAGCTCCAGCCGGCGCGCTTCCACGTCCAGTTGGCGGATCGGCTCGAACAGCGACGACTTGAGCTTGAGGTAATAGCCCAGCTCACGAAACAGGCGCGCCAGGCTCTGCTGCACCGGCTGGTTGGAAAACATCGCCTGCCACAGCACCGACAGCAGGCCGTACCAGGCGGCGCCAGCCACCAGCAGCAGCGGTTCGTGCCAGAAGTCGGTGACGGCGCCACCGCGCTGGTCCACGCCGATCATGGTGTAGACCGACAGGATCAGGGTCGCCGAGGCGATCGCCCCGTAACGTTCGCCCAGGGCGCCGAGCATGGTCAGGCCAAAGCTGGCCAGCGCCAGGGCGATGACGAAGATCCAGGGATAGGGGAACAACAGTTCGACGGAAAGGGCGGCGACGCTGAAGCACACCAGGGTCACGGCCAGGGCATTGATCCGGCCTTGCCAGCTGTCGTCGGTCTCGGCCAGGGCGCTGGCGATAATCCCCAGGAACAAGGGGATCAGCAAGGCCATTTCGTCCTGGTACCAGCACAGCGCCATGCTCCCGGTCAGAGCGATAAACACCCGCACGCTGTAGCTGAATTTATCCAGCGCCCAAAGGCGCCGCAGTGACTGACGAAAGCTGGTCGATGGCATGAAGTGAGAAAGCCTTCCGGGGCGATGCCGCTAAATTGAGCCAGTATTGACGCCCGCGCAATGGGGTCGTCACATCCACCAGCAAATTCTGTTCCCGCTGATGTTCATCGGTACCTGTAGCCGCTGCCGAAGGCTGCGATCGACCCGAAGGGGCGCAGCGGTCCGGCGTCCCCCGAGGTCCTGCGGACCTATCGCAGCCTTCGGCAGCGGCTACAGGTGTCAGGGGGGGCCGGGAAGCGGATCAGACGTACTGCGCGGCCGCGTAACCCGAGGCCCAGGCCCACTGGAAGTTGAAGCCGCCCAGGTGGCCGGTGACATCCAGCACCTCGCCGATGAAATACAGCCCCGGGCTCTTCAGCGACTCCATGGTCTTGGACGACACCTCGCGGGTGTCGACGCCGCCGAGGGTCACCTCGGCGGTGCGATAACCCTCGGTGCCGGCGGGCACCAGCTGCCAGCTCGCCAGCTTGCTGGCAATGTCCGCCAGTTCGGCGTGGGTGTACTGCTTCATCGGCTTGGAGACGAACCAGCTGTCGGTCAGCAGGCCGGCCATCTTCTTGGTGAAGATCTCGCCGAGCAGGGTCTTGAGCTCGCTGTTGGGGCGCTCGGCCTGCTGCTGTTGCAGCCAGCCCGGTACGTCGTGGTCCGGCAGCAGGTTGATCTCCAGCGTGTCGCCGGGTTGCCAGTACGAGGAAATCTGCAGGATCGCCGGGCCGCTCAGGCCACGGTGAGTGAACAGGATGTTCTCGCGGAAACTCATGTCGTTGCAGCTCACCAGGCAGTCCACCGAAGTGCCGGACAGCTCGCCGCACAGCTCCTTGAGCTGGTCGGTGATGGTGAACGGCACCAGGCCCGCACGGGTCGGCAGCAGCTCGTGGCCGAACTGCCTGGCGACCTGATAACCGAAGCCGGTGGCGCCCAGGGTCGGAATCGACAGGCCGCCGGTGGCGATCACCAGGGATTCGCACTGGAGCTGGCCGAGGGTGGTTTCCAGCAGGTAGCCGGCGTCGAGCTTCTCGATCTGCTGGATCGAGGTGTCCAGGTGCAGCTGCACGCCGACCTGGTCGCACTCGTCGAGCAGCATGCCGAGGATGTCGCTGGACTTGTTGTCGCAAAACAGCTGGCCGAGTTTTTTCTCGTGGTAGGGCACGCCGTGCTTGGCCACCAGGCCGATGAAGTCCCACTGGGTGTAGCGGGCCAGGGCCGACTTGCAGAAATGCGGGTTCTGCGAAAGGAAGTTGCCGGGCTCGGTGTACATGTTGGTGAAGTTGCAGCGCCCACCGCCGGACATGAGGATCTTCTTGCCGGCCTTGTTGGCATGGTCCAGCAGCATCACCTGGCGGCCACGACCGGCCGCGGTCAGCGCGCACATCAACCCTGCGGCGCCAGCGCCAATGATCACGACTTCGGTAGAGCGCAAAACGGTGTCCTCAATAGGGGCGAACGATCCTGTAGCCGCTGCCGCAGGCTGCGATAAGGCCGAAGGCCTTCAGCGATCTCAAGATCCCGCGCCCCTTCGGGGCGATCGCAGCCTGCGGCAGCGGCTACAGGTCAAGCGGTGGTATTACAGGATGCGCACGCGCAGCGAGCGGCCCTTGATCTTGCCGCTGTTCAGGCGTTGCAGGGCCTGCTTGGCGATGCCGCGGTCCACGGCGACATAGGCCTGGAAGTCAAAAATCGCGATCTTGCCGACCTGGGTGCCGGGGATGCCGGCTTCACCGGTCAGGGCGCCGAGGATATCGCCCGGACGCACTTTGTCCTTGCGTCCGGCGCCGATGCACAGGGTGCTCATGGCCGGCAGCAGCGGGCCGCCGCCCTGGGATTTCAGGCTGTCGATCTGTTCCCAGTTCAAGGGCGACTTCTGCAGTTGTTCGATGGCCTGGGCGCGGTGCGCTTCGGACGGCGCCACCAGGCTGACCGCCAGGCCCTTCTCGCCGGCGCGGCCGGTGCGGCCGACGCGGTGGATGTGGATCTCCGAATCCCGCGCCAGCTCGACGTTGATCACCATGTCCAGGGCATCGATGTCCAGGCCGCGGGCGGCCACATCGGTGGCCACCAGCACCGAGGTGCTGCGGTTGGCGAACATCGCGAGCACCTGGTCGCGGTCGCGCTGTTCCAGGTCGCCGTGCAGGCCCACCGCGGACATGCCCTTGGCGGTCAGGTGGTCGACGGTTTCCTGGACCTGTTGCTTGGTGAAGCAGAAGGCCACGCAGGATTGCGGACGGAAGTGGTTCAGCACCTTGACCACCGCGTCGATGCGTTCTTCCGGCGAGATCTCGTAGAAGCGCTGTTCGATCTGGCTGTCGGCGTGCAGGGCTTCGGCTTTCACCTGTTGCGGGTCGCGCATGAACTTCGAGGCCAGCTGCTTGATGCCCACCGGGTAGGTAGCGGAGAACAGCAGGGTCTGCCGGCGCTCGGGGGTGTAGGCGATGATTTCTTCGATCGGGTCGTAGAAGCCCATGTCCAGCATGCGGTCGGCTTCGTCGAGGACCAGGGTGTTGAGGCCGTCGAGTTTCAGCGAGCCCTTGCGCAGGTGCTGGGAGAGGCGGCCAGGAGTGCCGACGATGATGTGCGCGCCGTGTTCCAGCGAGGCGATCTGCGGGCCGAAGGACACGCCGCCGCACAAGGTCAGGACCTTGATGTTGTCTTCGGAGCGGGCCAGGCGACGGATTTCCTTGGCCACCTGGTCGGCCAGCTCGCGGGTCGGGCAGATGACCAGGGCCTGGCAACCGAAATAGCGCGGATTGATCGGGTTCAACAGGCCGATGCCGAACGCGGCGGTCTTGCCGCTGCCGGTCTTGGCCTGGGCGATCAGGTCCATCCCCTTGAGGATCACCGGCAAGCTTTGCGCCTGGACCGGCGTCATCTGGGCATAACCGAGTGAGTCGAGGTTAGCCAGCATGGCGGCGGACAGCGGCAAAGTATTAAAAGCGGTGGCAATGGTGGTCACGGGACGGGCCTGCAAAACAAAATGTCGCGCAGTGTATCAGTCCCGCTCCCTTTACCTGCAATTTCTGGACGAAAAGTAGCCAGATTCACGCAGATCCCACGAATCCTGTAGGAGCGAGCTTGCTCGCGAAAAACATCCGGACAGCGCGGACAGTCTGATACCCCGCGTTGTCTCGACGTTCATCGCGAGCAAGCTCGCTTGTATGTCCTAAGGTAGGCCTGTCGGGGTGGAGGGACTTAACTCGCTTCTGCAAGCCAGACGGTAGGAGATTTCCCCCACTCTCGCGTTCACCACAAGCGCCGATAAGGAATCCATCGGCTTGAGCACCACCTCAAGACCGACCATATCTACAAGCCTGCGCCAAACGTGAGTCCCCGACAGGTCGTTTTATCTTGTCTGCAGGAGCGTCTCATGACAATACAAACCCCCATCATCGGCATCGATGTCGCCAAGGAAAACCTGAGCCTGTATCGCCTCGATACGCAGCAAAGCGCTACGTTGGCCAACGATCGACGCGCGATCGTGACCTGGTTGAAAACATTGCCCGCAGACTGTGCCGTGGCCATCGAGGCCACCAGCACTTACCACGTCCTGCTGGCGGATCTGGCTTACCAATGTGGGCACAGGATCTATGTCATCGATGGCTACCGCCTGAGCAACTACCGCAAGGGGATCGGTGGCCGCGCCAAAACCGACCAGAGCGATGCCCGCTTGCTGGCGCGTTACCTGGCCCATGAGCAGAACCAGTTGCATCCCTGGAACCCCGCCTGCAAGGCTTATCGGCGCCTGCAACTGCTGCTGCGCCGGCGCGCCACGCTGGTCCGCAGCGCCACCGCCTTGCGCCTGAGTTTTGCTCAAGACCGGCAGATGGCCCGGGAGCTGAAACCGGTACTGGAGCGCATCAAACGCCTGGAACGGCGGCTTAACGAGCAAGTGCACAAGGCGTTGCAGGAGGCGGGCCTGGCTGAGCAGGCCAAGCGTTGCCAGGCGATCGAAGGCATCGGCCCGCTCACCGCTGCGGCCCTCAACCTGGCGTTCCTGCGAGGATCTTTCCGCAACAGCGATGCGTTCATCGCCTTCCTGGGCCTGGATGTGCGGGTCAAGGAATCCGGGCGCTACAGCGGTCGGCGCAAACTGAGCAAGCAAGGCGACTCGGAGATCCGTCGCCTGCTCCACAACGCCGCCATGGCGGCAAGCAGGACCGCCGCCTGGCAACAGCGTTACCAGCAATACCTGCAACGCGGCCTGAAACGAACAGAAGCGCTGGTCATCCTCGCCCGCAAGTTGGCCCGTATCGCTTTCGCCCTGATGAAGACCCAACAACCATATCGACCGGCGGTTGATACGGTTGGGTAGACATAGAATCTCCTACAGGGGGGTGATCAGTGCTCGATATGTTGCTCCTCGACCTTGCGTGTCCGCCGGCCGTCCTTGGGCGACAGCTGCAGGAAGATCGCCGCCGCCAGCATCGCCATGATCCCCACCGTGAGGAAGGTCAGCTGGAAGGCGCCGAGCACGGTGCTCACGCCGTCGTTGCCGACTTCGGCGGTGAAGCCGCCGAGCAGCGCGCCGGCGCAGGCCACCCCCAGGCTCAGGGACAGTTGCGCCACCACCGACAGCAGGCTGTTGCCACTGCTGGCGGAGGCGTCGTCGAGGTCGATCAGGGTCACGGTGTTCATCGCCGTGAACTGCAGCGAGTTGATCGCCCCCAGCACCGCCAGCATGCCCAGCAGCAGCGGGTAGGGCGTCTGCTGCGTGACCAGGCCCATGCTGGCGAGCATGATCCCCAGCGCCAGGGTGTTGCCGGTGAGGACGATGCGGTAGCCCAGGCGTTCGATCAGCGGGCGGGCGATGGACTTGGCGAGCATTGCCGCAGCGGCCAGCGGCAGCATGCTCATCCCGGCCTGGGACGGTGAATAGCCGAGGGCCACTTGCAGCAGCAGGGGCACCAGGAACGGCAGGGCGCCGCTGCCGAGGCGGGCGAACAGGTTGCCGAGGATGCCCACGGCGAAGGTCCGCACCTTGAACAGCGACGGCGCGAACAGCGGATTGTCGACGTGCCCGGCCCGCAGCCAGTACGCCGCGAGGCAGGCCAGGCCGCCGAACAGCAGCAACATCACTCGCAGGTGCGGCAGGTGCAGCTCGCCCAGGCCTTCCATGGCGATGGTGATCAGCACCATCGCCGCGCCGAACAGCAAAAAGCCCAGGCCGTCGAAACGCGTGCGTTCGCTGCCGCGCAGGTCGGGAATGAACTTCCAGACGGCATAACAACCGATCACGCCCACCGGCAGGTTGATCAGGAAGATCCAGTGCCAGGTCAGGTACTGCACCATCCAGCCGCCCATGGTCGGGCCGATCAGCGGGCCGAGCAGCCCGGGAATGGTGATGAAGCCCATGATCCGCACCAGTTCCGAACGCGGGTAGGCGCGCAACACCACCAGGCGGCCGACGGGCAGCATAAGGGCACCGCCCAGGCCTTGGATCACCCGGGCGCCGACCAGCAGGCTCAGGGAGTTGGACAGGGCACAGAGCAACGAGCCGATGCTGAACAGCAGGATGGCGCCGAAGAAAATCTTGCGGGTGCCGAAGCGGTCGGCGATCCAGCCGGAGGCCGGGATCAGCAACGCCACGGTAAGCATGTAGGCGATGACCACGCCTTGCATGCGCAATGGATCTTCCGCCAGGTCGCGGGCCATGGCCGGCAGGGCGGTGTTGAGGATGGTTCCGTCGAGGGATTGCATGAAGAAGGCGATGGCCACCACCCAGGGCAGCCAGCGGGCGGTGTTGGCGTCAAGCTCGGCACGGTTGGGCATGGGACCTCTTTCTGGTTGTGGGCACGCCCCTCTGTAGGAGCGAAGCTTGCTCGCGATAGCGGTGTGACATTCGACATCGATGCCGAAGACCAACCGTTATTGCGAGCAATCGAGCATCGGCCGGTTACCCCAGCGAGCGTATCGCGGGCAAGGAGTGGGCGTCCCCCCTGCTCCTACAGAAGCGCGAGGCTTGCCCGCGACAGCGGTTACAAGGTCAGCGTCAACCGGCTCACCAGCGCGCCCGGCAACTGCGCCGAGGCGGTCTGGCGCTGGCTGTAGGTACTGGCCGACAGCAGCAGTTCGCGCTCTTGGGTCAGGCCCTCCAGGTGCGAACCCAGCAGGCTGTAGACGCTGTCATCGAAACGCATGGTGCTGACCGGTGCCTGGATCTCGCCGTTCTCCACCCAGAAAGTGGCGAAGCGGGTCATGCCGGTCAGGCGCGCCGCCGGCTGGTCCGAGTAGTTCAGGTACCACAGGTTGCTGATGTACAGGCCGGTGCCCAGTTGCTGGAGAATGTCCTGCTGCGACAACTGCCCGGGCGCCATGTTCAACGCGCTGGGGTATTCGCCGCTGCCGGCGCCGTTGGTGGCCAGGCTGTATTCGGCGGCGCTGCGCGAGTTGATCAATTGCCCTTGGGCGACGCCGCCGGCGATCAGCGACAGGTCGCTGCGCGGGTAGCCTTCATCGGAAAACGCCGGGCTCAACGAACCCGTGACCTGCTCGTCCAGCGACACCAGGGGGCTCAGGCGGGCATCGCCGGCGTAGAGCTTTTGCAGCGGGCTGTGCTTGCTGGCGATGGACTGGGCGGAAAACCCGCCCCAGCTCAGCATGCCCATGATTTCCTCCAGGGCCGCCGGCGTCAGGTAGGCGCGATACTGCCCGGGCGCCAGGGTGCGCAGCGGTCGGCCGAGAAACGCCAACTGTTCCCGGGCCTGCTGGAAGCGCTGGGCGAAGCCCTGGCTGCTCCATTCGTGCCCGGCGTAGCTGGCTTTGACGGCCTGGCCGTTCTCGTGGAACAGGCTGAAGTCGAAGTTGAAGCTGTTGGCCTGGTGCCAGCCAAAGGCTCCCGAGGAACTGGCAAACCCC
Organism: Pseudomonas sp. SK3(2021); assembly: GCF_016772375.1. Classification (NCBI taxonomy): domain Bacteria; kingdom Pseudomonadati; phylum Pseudomonadota; class Gammaproteobacteria; order Pseudomonadales; family Pseudomonadaceae; genus Pseudomonas; species Pseudomonas sp. SK3(2021). Next base: position 6,211,187 of record NZ_CP061943.1, on the reverse strand, counting down.
CGGCTGATCGGGCCGGCCGCGTAGAACCCCACCAGGTCCAGCCCGGCGGCGGCCTGGCCGATCTCGGCCACCACCTGCTCGCTGCTGGGCAGCGGGTGCTCCTGCACATTGTGGGTGTTCCAGGCATCGTGGTTGAGCAGCAGGTATGGGTCCTGGGGCAGCAGCGGCAGGGTTTCGCGCAACTGCTGCAGGCCTTCGGCCAGGCGCTGGATGTCGACCTGCGGGTCGCCGGCGAGGGTGATGCTGAGGTCGGCATGGCGTCCGTCGTCGATCAGCTTGAAGCCGAGGCTGGCCTGCTGCACATGCCCGGCCTGGCGCACCTTGGCGTGGTTGAAGCGGATGAACTGCGAAGACTCGGCGGCGTAGCTCAGGGTGAATTGCTCGGGTTCGCGCACGGCATCGCGCAGCCAGTCCACCAGGGCCTTGAACTGCTCGGCCTGATTCAGGGACGTACTCATCAGGCGTCTCCTCCAAATACATCGACATTGCTGAAAACACAGGCCGGCGAGGCATGGCCGACGCGGATCACCTGGTTCGGTTCGCCCTTGCCGCAGTTCGGCGTGCCCAGGACCTTGAAGGTACTGGCGTCGCCGACGGCGCTGAGGCTCTTCCAGAAGTGCGCGGAAATCGCCCGGTAGTTGGGGTTTTTCACCACGCCCTTGAGTTCGCCGTTCTCGATCAACTGGCCCCATTCGCAGCCGAACTGGAACTTGTTGCGCGCATCGTCGATGGACCAGGAACGGTTGGTGGACATCAGGATGCCGTTCTCGATGCCGCCGATCAGCTGCGCCAGCGACTGGTCGCCAGGCTCGATATTGAGGTTGGCCATGCGGTCGATGGGCGGGCGGTTCCAGCTGCAGGCGCGGCTGTTGGCCACGCCATCGAGGCCTGCGCGAAATTGCGAGAGCGAACCGCCCAGTGGACGCAGCAGCAGGCCTTGCCTGATCAGGAACTGCTTGCTGGCGGCCGTGCCGTCGTCGTCATGGCCGTAGCTGGCCAGCTGCTCGGGAATGTCCGGGTCGAAGGTCACGTTGAGCAGGCTGGAGCCATATTGCAGGCTGCCGAAGTCGCTGCTTTTCACGAAGCTGGTGCCGGCGTAATTGCGCTCGTCGCCGAGGATGCGGTCCAGCTCCAGCGGGTGGCCGATGGATTCATGGATCTGCAGCATCATCTGGTCCGGCATCAGCAACAGGTCGCGCGGGCCCTGTGGCGTATTGGGCGCCAGCAGCAGTTGCAGCGCCTGGTCGGCGACCTGGGCGCCGGCACCGATCAGGCCGCAGCGGCTGATCACATCGGCGCCGCCCTGCTGGCCGAAGTTCTCGCGGCCCAGGCTGCGGGTCTGGCTGTCATTGCCGTCGTAGGCGGTGACGTCCATGCCCGGGTAGACGAAGCGCTGGGCCTGGCGCAGTTCGGCGCCAGCGCTGTTGAGGTAGATCTGCTCGACGTGGGTGAGGCCGAGGCTGACCTGCCAGTTCACCAGGCGCTCGTCCTTGGGCACGGCCGCGGACTCGTCGCCGAGCAGCTGGTAGCAGTCGCTCAGGGACGGGAAGGGCTGCTCGAGGTTGGGCGAGAAGTAATCGGCGCGGTCGCTGGACACCGGCTGTTCGCGCAGGTCGAGCAGGGCGTGGGCGGCAACCAGCCGGGCTTGTTGCTCGGCGCGTTGCAGGGCGGCCTGCAGACCGTTTTGCGAGAGGTCGTTGGTGGCGGCGTAAGCCTCGACGCCATTGACCCGCACGGTGAGCATCGCGCCTTCGTCGCGGCTCAGGCTCGGCGGCTCCGCCACGTTCTTGCGCACCGACAGGTACTGGCCGGATTCGCGCACGTAACGCAGGGAAAAGAATTCGGCGCCCGTGCGCAAGGCAGCGAAGCGCTGCTTGAGCTGGGGGTAGAAATCGAACATGTGAGGAACCTCCATGTGAGCAGTCCGGCTGTTGCAGGCCTTATCGAGAGCAAGCGAGCGTCGGGCCAGGTTTTTTCTGTAGGAGCAGCCGGTCGACGCTCGATTGCTCGCGATAAAGCCCGAAGGGCTTTGAAGCCAGGTCGGAAAAGGTGCTGGGGGATGATGCTGCGAGCGCCTAGATTAGGCCTGTGCGGTGGGCGGTATCAAGCGGGGAGGCGCAGGGAAATGTTGGAGAACTGTAGTCGTTGCCACAAGTTGCGATAGAACTGGAATCCTTGGTGTTCGGTCGATGCGATCCGGTTAGGGGGATAGGGTTCGAGGTGAGGGCGGAACAGTACCTGGCTCGGGATCGGGAACCAAGGTCCTTCGGACCTTATCGCAGCCTGCGGCAGCGGCTACAGGCTGCGGTAGGGCGCGAGAGCGGCGTGAGAAAAGGCGCCGATCGTTGCGATCGGCGCCGTTCGACGTTACTGCGCGGTAGCGCTCACTTCACGTACCGGCTTGCCGCGTACCGGGGCATCGCCCGCCACGTAGTAGGCCGCCTTGCTGCGTGGCAGAGGCTGACGGCCACGGATCTTGTCGGCGATTTTCTCGGCCATCATGATCGTCGGCGCGTTCAGGTTGCCGGTGGTGATGATCGGCATGATCGAGGCATCGACCACTCGCAGACCCTGCATGCCATGCACGCGACCCTGGCCATCGACCACGGCCATTTCGTCGGTGCCCATCTTGCACGAGCAGGATGGGTGGAACGCGGTTTCGGCGTGCTCGCGGATGAATTTATCCAGCTGCTCGTCGGTCTGCACTTCGATGCCCGGGCTGATCTCGCGACCGCGGAAGGCGTCCAGTGCCGGCTGTTGCATGATTTCCCGGGTCAGGCGGATGCCGTCGCGGAATTCCTGCCAGTCCTGCTCGGTGGCCATGTAGTTGAACAGGATGCTTGGGTGCTGGCGCGGGTCCTTGGACTTGAGCTGGATCCGGCCGCGGCTAGGCGAACGCATCGAACCCATGTGCGCCTGGAAGCCATGTTCCTGTACACCGTTGCTGCCGTTGTAGTTGATCGCCACCGGCAGGAAGTGGTACTGGATGTTCGGCCATTCGAACTCTTCGCGAGTACGGATGAAACCGCCGGCTTCGAACTGGTTGCTGGCGCCGATGCCGGTGCCGTTGAACAGCCATTCGGCACCGATGGCCGGCTGGTTGTACCAGAGCAGCGACGGGTACAGCGAGACCGGCTGGGTGCAGGCGTACTGCAGGTACAGCTCCAGGTGGTCTTGCAGGTTTTCACCGACGCCCGGCAGGTCGTGGACCACCGGGATGTCCAGGCTTTCCAGCAGCTTGGCCGGGCCGACGCCGGAACGTTGCAGGATCTGTGGCGAGGCGATGGCGCCGGAGCACAGCAGCACTTCCTTGCGGGCCCGGGCTTCGACGCGCTCTTCGGCGGAGCCGACCAGGTAGCGCACGCCAACGGCACGCTTGCCTTCGAACAGGATCTTGTCGGTCAGGGCGTGGGTGACGATGTTCAGGGTCGAACGCTTCTTCGCCACGTCGAGGTAGCCACGGGCGGTACTGGCGCGACGGCCTTTAGGCGTCACGGTACGGTCCATCGGGCCGAAACCTTCCTGCTGGTAGCCGTTGAGGTCCTCGGTACGCGGGTAACCGGCTTGCACGCCGGCTTCGACCATGGCGTGGAACAACGGATTGTTGCCGGCTTTCGGCGTGGTCACGCTGACCGGGCCGTCGCCGCCGTGGTAGTCGTTCGGGCCGATGTCGCGGGTTTCCGCCTTGCGGAAATACGGCAGGCAGTCCAGGTAGGTCCAGTCTTCCAGGCCTGGCAGTTTTGCCCAGCCGTCGTAGTCCATGGCATTGCCGCGGATGTAGCACATGCCGTTGATCAGCGAGGAACCGCCCAGACCCTTGCCGCGGCCGCATTCCATCCGGCGACCGTTCATGTGTGGCTCTGGATCGGTCTCGTAGGCCCAGTTGTAGCGACGGCCTTGCAGCGGGAACGCCAGGGCCGCCGGCATCTGCGTGCGGAAGTCGAAACGGTAGTCCGGGCCGCCAGCTTCGAGCAGCAGCACGGTGACGCCTTCGTCTTCAGTCAGACGGGTCGCCAGGGTGTTACCGGCGGAGCCGGCACCGATGATGATGTAATCGTATTCTTGGGACATTGAATGCACCCTCTTTGAGTGTGGTCAGGTCGGACGAGCAATAGACCTGTAGCCGCTGCCGAAGGCTGCGATCGGCCCGGAACGGGACGCGCTCTTGAGGCCCTCGAAGGCCCCGCGGGCCTTGTCGCAGCCTCGCAAGCTCGGCAGCGGCTACAGGTTGTCGTTCAGGCTGGGTGTCTTAGAACACCGAGGCGTAGTCGCCCAGCTCGACCTGTACCGATTTGATGCGGGTGAAGTTGTTCAGCGAGCTGATGCCGTTCTCACGGCCAACACCCGACTGTTTGTAGCCACCGACCGGCATCTTGGCGTCGGATTCGCCCCAGGCGTTGATCCAGCAGATACCGGCTTCGAGCTGATGAATCACGCGGTGCGCGCGGTTCAGGTCACGGGTTACTACACCGGCGGCCAGGCCGAAGTCGGTGTCGTTGGCGCGACGGATCACTTCTTCTTCGGTTTCGTAGGTCAGGATGCTCATCACCGGGCCGAAGATCTCTTCGCGAACGATGGTCATCTCGTCGGTGCAGTCGGTGAACACGGTCGGTGCCACGAATGCGCCTTTGGCGAATGCGCCGTCGGTCAGGCGTTCGCCGCCGCACAGCAGGCGGGCGCCTTCTTCCTTGCCCTTGGCGATGTAGCCCAGCACGCTTTCCATGTGGGCGAAGCTGACCAGTGGGCCGAAGTTGGTGTTTTCGTCTTCCGGGTTGCCCACGCGAATGCGTGCGACGCGCTCGACGATCTTGGCTTCGAAGGCGGCTTTCAGGTGGCTCGGTACGAAGACGCGGGTGCCGTTGGTGCAGACCTGGCCGGAGCTGTAGAAGTTGGCCATCATCGCGGTGTCGGCGGCGCGATCCAGGTCGGCGTCGTCGAAGATGATCAGTGGCGACTTGCCGCCCAGTTCCATGGTCACGTCTTTGAGCGAGGAGCTGGAAGCGCTGGCCATGACCTTCTTGCCGGTGTCGGTGCCGCCAGTGAAGGAGACTTTCTCGATGCGCGGGTGTTCGGTCAACCAGGTGCCGACTTCGCGGCCGCTACCGGTCAGGACGTTGAACACGCCAGCCGGAACGCCGGCTTCGGTGTAGATCTCGGCCAGTTTCAGGGTGGTCAGCGAGGTGACTTCGCTTGGCTTGAAGATCATCGCGTTACCGGCCGCCAGGGCTGGAGCGGATTTCCACAGGGCGATCTGGATCGGGTAGTTCCATGCGCCGATACCGGCCACGACGCCCAGCGGTTCGCGCCGGGTGTAGACGAACGAAGTGCTGCGCAGCGGGATCTGCTCGCCTTCGATGGCCGGTACCAGGCCCGCGTAGTATTCCAGCACGTCGGCGCCGGTGACGATGTCGACATACTTGGTTTCGGAGTAGGCCTTGCCGGTGTCCAGGGTTTCCAGGGCTGCCAGTTCGTCGTTGCGCTCGCGCAGGATGTCCACGGCGCGACGCAGGATGCGCGAGCGCTCCATGGCGGTCATCGCGGCCCAGATCTTCTGGCCTTTCTCGGCGCTGACGACGGCGCGCTCGACGTCTTCTTTAGTCGCACGTTGCACTTGAGCGAGGACTTCACCGTTGGCCGGGTTGATGGCGTCGAAGGTGGCGTCGCTGCCGGCGTCGGTGTAGCCGCCGTCAATGTAGAGTTTTTGCAGTTCGAAACGGGCCATGTTGATAGTCCTCGCAAGTGCATGAGTGGTTGGCGTTCACCACTGGGCGCGCCGTGTAGCCTGGGCGCGCTGGTCAGTGGCAGTTCAGGGGGCCGAGCGTCTTGTAATGTGCTCTAGCGCTCCTGCTTAGCCAGTTGGAAATCCATGTATTCGTAAGCGATCCGGTGCGCCTGCTCGGTGTCGAAAGCGTCTCCCGACAGCGCGCCGCGCAACCACAAGCCGTCGATCAGGGCTGCCAGGCCTCGCGCTGCGCTGCGTGCATCATCCAGCGGCAGGACGCGGCGGAACTGGCAGCACAGGTTGGAATACAGGCGGTGATCGTTGATCCGCTGCAACCTGTGCAAAGCCGGGTGGTGCATGCTGGTGGCCCAGAAGGCCAGCCAGGTTTTCATTGCCGGGCCATTGACCTGGCTGGCGTCGAAGTTGCCTTCGATGATCACCTGGAGGTGCGCCCGCGGGCTCTTGTCCTCCAGCGCCTGGCGGCGCGCGGTGACGTTCTCGCTGAGGACACTCATCAGATACTGCGCCGTGGCGGCGATCAGGCCGTTCTTGTCCTGAAAGTAGTGACTGATGATGCCGTTCGAGACACCGGCCAAACGGGCGATCAGCGCAATGCTGGCGTCCCCCATCCCGACCTGATCGACCGCCAGCAACGTGGCTTCGATCAACTGCTGGCGGCGTATGGGTTGCATACCGACCTTGGGCATCTTGCACATCTCCTTAGGCCTGCTGGCAGTCGTGAAACGGCTACCGGCGTGAGGGCCAGTCTATTTTGTTTTGATTGAACGTTCAATCAACAAAGAATAAGATCTGCGACAAATCGTCGCTGCCTCCAGGTCCCTTCCTGCGTGTAGATGGCGGAAAAACGACCTCCGAAAAAGCCTGAAACCCAAGCAGGGCATGGCGTGAACCAGTGAGGACGGATGTGTTGAATGGGCAAGACGCTTAAGGCCAGGTGACGAACTGCACGTTTGCACTCGGCCTTCGACGCTGGTTTTCAACGCAACTCCTGCAGGTTCGGGCTTTTTTCGGGGTGTCTTTATATCACCCGTCGGTCGGCTGCCAACTAACCGATTGGTCGGGTGCCGTGTTGCCTTGTGTTCTTCTCTCGCACTGCCTGGAGCATCTGTGCCATGAGTTCTGCCTCTCTTATAAAGACCCCACCGGAAAAGGTGCGGGTCAACGGTTGGGTGTTCTACACCTCTACCGCGCTGATCCTGTTGCTGACCGCCATTCTGATCATCGCCCCGCAAGAGGCTGGCAGACTGCTCGGCATTGCCCAGGCCTGGTTGTCCCGCAGTTTCGGCTGGTACTACATGGTGGTGATCGCCGCCTACCTGGTATTCGTCGTCGGCCTGGCGTTTTCCTCCTACGGCAAGCTCAAGCTGGGAACCAAGCAAGACACTCCGGATTTCAGCTATGGCGCCTGGGCCGGCATGCTGTTCTCGTCCGGTATCGGCATCTCGCTGCTGTACTTCGGTGCTTCCGAACCGCTGGACCACTATTTCAACCCGCCTGAAGGCGTACCGGGCAGCAACCTGGCCGCGCGCCAGGCGCTGCAGCTGACGTTCCTGCACTGGGGCCTGCACGGCTGGGCGATCTACGCCCTGGTCGGCCTGGCCGTGGCCTACTTTGCCTACCGTCACAACCAGCCGCTGGCGCTGCGTTCGGCGCTGTACCCGCTGGTGGGCGAGCGCTGGGTCAAGGGCGCGGCCGGCCACGCGGTGGACGGTTTCGGCATGTTCGTGACCCTGCTGGGCCTGGTGACCAACCTGGGCATCGGCTCGATGCAGGTGTCTTCCGGCCTGGAAAACCTGTTCGGCATGGAACACAGCAACACCAACCTGCTGATCGTGATCATCGTCATGAGTACCGTGGCGACCATCGCTGCCGTGTCCGGTGTGGAAAACGGCATCCGCCGCCTGTCCAACCTGAACATCGTGCTGTTCAGCGGCCTGCTGATCTTCGTGCTGCTGTTCGGTCCGACCCTGCACCTGCTCAACGGTTTCGTGCAAAACGTCGGCGATTACCTCAACGGTGTGGTGCTCAAGACTTTCGACCTCTATGTGTACGAGGGCGACAGTGCCAAGTCCGACCGCTGGCTGGGCCTGTGGACCCTGTTCTACTGGGCCTGGTGGATTTCCTGGGCGCCATTCGTCGGCATGTTCATCGCGCGTATTTCCCGTGGCCGTACCGTGCGCGAGCTGGTGGCGGGCGTGCTGCTGATTCCGCTGGGCTTCACCCTGGCCTGGCTGTCGGTGTTCGGTAACTCGGCCCTGGACCTGGTGATGAACCACGGCGCGGTGGAACTCGGCAAGACGGCGCTGGAACAGCCGTCCATGGCGATCTACCAGCTGCTGGATCATTACCCGGCGTCGAAGATTGTCATCGGCGTGTCGATTTTCGTCGGTTTCGTGCTGTTCCTGACCCCGGCCGACTCCGGCGCGGTGATGATGGCGAACCTGTCCTGCAAGGGCGGCAACGTCGACGAAGACGCCCCGCACTGGCTGCGGATCTTCTGGTCGGTGGTGATCACCCTGGTGACCGTCGGCCTGCTGTTCGCCGGTAACTTCGAGGCCATGCAGACCATGGTGGTGCTGGCTGGCCTGCCGTTCTCGGTGGTGCTGGTGTGCTTCATGTTCGGCCTGCACAAGGCCATGCGCCAGGACACGCAGATCGAACAGGAACAAGCGGAACTGGCGGCCCGTGGTCGTCGTGGTTTCAGCGAGCGCCTGACCCAGCTGGACCTGCAGCCGACCCAGGCGGTGGTCCAGCGCTTCATGGACAAGCACGTGACGCCGGCCCTGGAAGAGGCCGCTACCCAGCTGCGCAACCAGGGCCTGGACGTGCAAACCCTGCTGGGCAAGTCCAAGCGCTGCATGGGCGTGCGGATCGAGATGGAAGAGGGCAACCCTTTCGTCTATGAAGTGAGCCTGGACGGCTATCTGGCGGCGCCGAGCGAATCGGCCGATGCGCCGGAGGAGCGTGCGCGCTACTACCGCGCCGAGGTCTACCTGCACAACGGCAGTCAGGAATACGACTTGATGGGCTTTACTCAGGAGCAGATCACTCGTGACGTGCTCGATCAGTTTGAAAGCCATCGGCAGCTCCTTGGCCGGGTTTACAGCTAAGACGTGAGGGGGCGGGTAGCCCCGTTACTCCGCATCGCCTGTATCGCGAGCAAGCTCGCTCCTACAAGGATTGCATTTGACCTGTAGGAGCGAGCTTGCTCGCGAAGCGTCAGCCCTGACCCAGCGCAACACCCGCTCCCGCAACAGGGAGCAACCTGTTCCATGTATTCCCGCTAAAACAAAACGCCGCGATCGATGTCGCGGCGTTTTTGTTTGCGTGTCGCTGTTACCCCAGGTTCTTGCCGAGCAGCGCGTGGTAGAGCTCGCTGTCGCCAAGGATTCCCACCACCTTGTTGTTGTCGTGCAGCACCAGCTTGTTGCCGGTCTGGTAGCGGATCTGCAGTGCGTCGCGCATGCCGATGCTGGAGTCCACCAGGGTCGGCTTGCGGCCGAGGCCTTCCACCGCCTGGCCCGGGATCCAGTTCTGCAGGTCGAGGCTGGCGCCGTTCTGGCGTGCGCCCTTGATGGTGTTGCCCTCGGCCAGGTCGAGCCAGGAGTCGCCACCCGGATCCAGGCACACGGAGCCGTTGATGCGTTTGCAGTTGTCCAGGGTGCGCATCAGGCTGCGGCCGCAGAGCACGTTGAGCGGGTTGGTATGGGCGACGAAGGTGCGCACATAGTCGTCCGCCGGGTTCAGCACGATCTCTTCCGGCTTGCTGTACTGGATGATCCGTCCGTCTTTCATGATGGCGATGCGGCTGCCCAGTTTCAGGGCTTCGTCGAGGTCATGGCTGACGAACACGATGGTCTTGCTCAGCTTGCGTTGCAGTTCCAGCAGTTCGTCCTGCAGGCCCTGGCGGATCAGCGGGTCGAGGGCGGAGAAAGGTTCGTCCATCAGCAGGATGTCGGCGTCCATCGCCAGGGCGCGGGCCAGGCCTACACGTTGCTGCATGCCGCCGGACAATTCGTCGGGTTTCTTGTTGCGCCACTGGGTCAGGCCCACCAGCTCGAGTTTCTCGTCCACCAGCTTGCGCCGTTCCTTTTCCGGCCGGCCCTGCATTTCCAGGCCGAAGCTGATGTTCTCGCGAACGGTCAGCCAGGGCATCAGGGCGAACTTCTGGAACACCATGGCGATGCGCTTGGTGCGCATCATCTTCAGTTCCGCCGGGGTACAGGAAGCGATGTCGATCTGCTTGCCGTCATGCTCGACGAACAGCTTGCCGCGGCTGACGGTGTTGAGGCCGTTGATGCAGCGCAGCAGGCTCGACTTGCCGGAGCCGGAAAGGCCCATCAGCACGCAGATTTCGCCTTTCTCGATGTCCAGGCTAGCCTTTTCCACACCGACGATCTGGCCGGTCTTTTTCAGGATCTCGTTACGGGTCATGCCCTGGTCCAGCAGCTTGAGCGCCTCGCGTGGATCCTTGGAGAAGATAACGTCGACGTTATCGAAGCGGATTATGCTCATGCGTCACCCCCTACTTTGGCTTCGGGTTGTTTGCAGATACGGTCGAGCATGATCGCCAGCAGTACGATTGCCAGGCCTGCTTCGAAGCCCAGGGCGATATCGGCGGTGTTCAGTGCGTTGACCACGGGTTTGCCCAGGCCGTCGGCGCCCACCAGGGCCGCGATCACCACCATCGACAACGACAGCATGATGCACTGGGTGATGCCGGCGGCGATGCTCGGCATGGCGTGGGGCAGCTCGATACGCGACAACAGTTGACGGCGCGAGCAGCCAAAGGCCTTGCCGGCGTCCATCAACTCTTGTGGTACATCGCGGATGCCCAGGTAGGTCAGGCGGATCGGCGCGGCAATGGCGAACACCACCGTGGAGATCAGGCCTGGCACCACACCCAGACCGAACAGGGTCAGGGTAGGAATGAGGTAGACGAAGGTCGGTACGGTCTGCATCAGATCGAGCACCGGACGCATCATGGTGTAGAACATCGGCTTGTGCGCGGCGACGATGCCCAGCGGCACGCCAATCAGCACGCAGACCAGGGTGGCGAACAGCACCTGGGCCAGGGTTTCCATGGTTTCCTGCCAGTAACCCAGATTGAGAATCAGCAGGAAGGACAGCACGACAAAGGCCGTCAGGCCCCATTTGCGTTGGATGATGTGCGCCAGCAAGGCAATCAGGCCGATCAAGGCCAGCGGGTTGAACCAGGTCAGCGCAAACGTCACGCCGTGGATCATCGTTTCCAGGGTCGATGCGATCGCATCGAATGTGTTGGCGCCGTGTTGCGTCAACCATTCAACGAAGGCAGCGATGTACTGGCCTAAAGGGATTTTCTGATCAGTGAGCATGGTATTGAACGTCCGCATGCAAGGAATAAACAGCCCGGGCGGGCGAACCCACCCGGCGTAAGCGACCTACTTAATTAGCAGCTTGCGCAAGCTTGGCTTTCACGGCCTCCAGGCCTGGTTTTCCGTCAATGGTGGTCACGCCAGCGAGCCAGGTATCGAGTACCTCGGGGTTTTTCTTCAGCCAGGCCTTGGCGGCCGCCTCGGGCTTCATCTTGTCGTCCAGGACATTACCCATCAGGGTGCTTTCCATATTCAGGGTGAACGACAGATTCTTCAGCAACTGACCGACGTTGCTGCATTCCTCGGCGTAGCCCTTGCGGGTGTTGGTGTAGATGGTCGCCTGGCCGTAGTTGGGGCCGAAGAACTCGTCGCCGCCGGTCAGGTACTTCATCTTGAAACGGGTGTTCATCGGGTGCGGTTCCCAGCCCAGGAACACCACCGCGGTGCTGCGCCGTTGCGCGCGTTCGACCTGGGACAGCATGCCCGCCTCGCTGGACTCCACTACCTTGAAGCCGGCGTCTTTCAGGCCGAAGGCGTTCTTGTCGATCATGCTCTGGATCATGCGGTTGCCGTCGTTACCCGGCTCGATGCCGTAGATCTTGCCGTCCAGTTCTTTCTTGAACTTGGCGATGTCGGCGAAATCCTTCAGGCCCTTGTTGTACAGCTCTTCCGGGACCGCCAGGGTGTACTTGGCGTTCTCCAGGTTGGCGCGGATGGTTTCCACGGTGCCGGCATCGCGGTAGGGCTTGATGTCGTTTTCCATGGTCGGCATCCAGTTGCCGAGGAACACGTCCATGTTCTTGCCGTCGGCCAGGGACTTGTAGGTCACCGGCACGGAAATCATCGTGGTCTTGGTCTTGTAGCCAAGAGCCTCGAGAACCACGCTGGTGGTCGCGGTGGTGACGGTGATGTCGGTCCAGCCGACATCGGAGAAGTTTACGGTGCTGCATTGGGCCGGTTCTGCGGCGTGCGCCAGAAGCGGCAGACTCAGCATGGCGGCCAACAACAACGACGGGGAACCTTTCATGGGGTGGACTCCTGGGTGTTTTCTGGCGGTGTGTCTGACCGCACTTATAAGTGTTGCGGTTGGGGCGAGTGGGACAGCTCTACCACAGTGCCTTGCAATCGAGTCGAGACTGATCATGTACCAGTGAAAATCTGACGCCTACAGGGGGCGTCGTATCCAGTACAGGGAGGGTCGCATCCAGTGTCAGTGAGGTCGCTTACAGCTTTTTTCAGCACTTTTTGCCCATCTGAACCGCAAAAAAACGGCCAGAACCGGAGGTCGGCGGGCCACGGCGTTGGTGGGCATGAGTGAGTCGGTGTGAGACGTCGAACGACACTGCAAAAGCCTGATGATGCGCGTATCTCGGCGGATTACTGCTTGAGCGTAGCAGCTTCGCCACCGGGCGTTTGGGCGCCCGGCGTGTGCTCATCGAGGAGTTTCGCAGTCATGGCTATCAGTGTTTTCGACCTGTTCAAAATCGGCATCGGCCCCTCCAGTTCCCACACCGTCGGGCCCATGCGCGCCGCGGTGCTGTTCGTCCAGGCACTGCGGGAAAAAGACCTGCTGGAGCAGGTGCGCCGCATCGAGGTAAGGCTCTACGGTTCGCTGTCGGCCACCGGCATCGGGCACGGCAGCGACAACGCGGTGATCATGGGGCTGATGGGCGAATGGCCGGATGCGATCGATCCGTCGCAGATCGGCGGTCGCATCGAGACCCTGCGTGAAACCAATACCCTGCTGCTCGACAACCGCCTGCCGATCCCCTTCGTCTGGGCGCGCGACATGCGGCTGATCGACGAAAACCTGCCGTTCCACCCCAACGCCATGACCCTGGTCGCCGAAGGCGAGTCCGGGGAGCTGCACCGCGATACCTATTATTCCGTGGGCGGCGGTTTTGTCGTCGACGAGGCCCAGGCCAGCAGCGGCGTGGTCGACCTGGATCGCACCGAATTGCCTTACGACTTCTCCAGTGCCGTGGAGCTGCTGGGCCTGTGCCAGAAGCACAACCTGCGGGTGGCCGAACTGATGATGGCCAACGAGAAGGTCTGGCGTTCGGAGGAGGAGATCCGCGCGGGCCTGATGAAGCTCTGGCAGGCCATGCAGGATTGCGTCGAGCAGGGCCTCAAGCACGAAGGCATCCTGCCCGGCGGGCTCAATGTACGGCGCCGCGCGGCCAAGCTGCACCGCAGCCTGCAGGAATTGAACAAGCCCAATGTGATCGGCTCGACCCTGAGCGCCATGGAGTGGGTCAACCTGTACGCCCTGGCGGTCAATGAAGAGAACGCCGCCGGCGGCCGCATGGTGACGGCGCCGACCAACGGCGCGGCGGGGATCATCCCGGCGGTGCTGCATTACTTCATGCGCTTCAGCGAGGATGTCACCGACGCCAACGTGGTGGACTTTTTCCTCGGCGCGGCGGCGGTGGGCATCCTCTGCAAGAAGAACGCCTCGATCTCCGGCGCCGAAGTCGGCTGCCAGGGCGAGGTGGGTTCTGCCTGCGCCATGGCTGCCGCCGGTCTGGCGGAGATTCTCGGGGCGTCGCCGGAGCAGCTGTGCAACGCCGCGGAAATCGGCCTGGAGCATAACCTTGGCCTGACCTGCGACCCGGTCGGCGGCCTGGTACAGGTGCCCTGCATCGAGCGCAACGCGATTGCCGCGGTGAAGGCCATCAATGCCGCGCAAATGGCCCTGCGCGGCGACGGCCAGCACTTCATTTCCCTGGACCGGGTGATCCGCACCATGCGCGATACCGGGGCCGATATGCATGACAAATACAAGGAGACATCGCGCGGCGGGCTGGCGGTCAGCGCCGTTGAATGTTGATGCTTTGACAGCGGGACTGCTGCGCAGTCCATCGCGAGCAAGCTCGCTCCTACAGAAATATGCATTCCCCCTGTAGGAGCGAGCTTGCTCGCGATGACGTCAGAAGATTCACCCCATTTCCCGAGTCTTCTGCTCATAAATTGAACACCCAGCGACACCCCCGCCACCTTTTGGAGCGTCGCAAACAGGTAAGTCCAAAGGCTCATCGGTCAGGTTTTTCATTGACCTCGGCTGAGCGCCCACCTGTGCTTGCGGTGACACTCTTTTCCCAGGGCGCTTCTCGCCGTTCCCACAAGTGCTACCGATTTGCTCACAGCTACCGTGCCAGGGCCCTCCACGGCCGATTCGGCGTTGATAATCCGCACATTGCGCAGGGCTTATATAGACGCATCGCGACGTCGTTTTCAGGAGTTATTGAATGGCCATTCAATTTTAGGCATGGCAATTGCTCTGTCATCACAAAGCCCGTCTCCCGTGTGAGAACGATGGCAATAACAAGAGCCTCCGCCTGAGGCCATCACCCGCTTTGTGTGAGGAGATACCGCGATGACGTCGTTCAACTCCGGGGCTCAACCCCAGAACCGTGCGCCTCAATCCATCGGCTTTCTGCTGCTGGACAATTTCACGCTGATTTCCCTGGCCTCCGCGGTCGAGCCGCTGCGCATGGCCAACCAGTTGTCCGGTCGCGAGCTGTATCGCTGGACCACCCTCAGCGTCGACGGCGGCCAGGTCTGGGCCAGTGATGGCCTGCAGATCACCCCCGACGCCTCCATGCACAAAGCCCCCGCCCTGGACACCGTGATCGTCTGCGGCGGCATCGGCATCCAGCGCACCGTGACCCGCGAGCATGTGTCCTGGCTGCAAAGCCAGGCGCGCCAGTCCCGCCGTCTCGGCGCGGTGTGTACCGGCAGCTGGGCCCTGGCCTGCGCCGGCCTGCTCGACGGCTTCGATTGCAGCGTGCACTGGGAATGCCTGGCCTCGATGCAGGAAGCTTTCCCACGGGTGGCCATGAGCACTCGCCTGTTCACCCTCGACCGCAACCGCTTCACCAGCTCCGGCGGCACCGCGCCGCTGGACATGATGCTGCACCTGATCAGCCGCGATCACGGCCGCGAGCTGTCGGCGGCGATCTCGGAAATGTTCGTCTACGAACGTATCCGCAACGAGCAGGATCACCAGCGCGTGCCGCTCAAGCACATGCTCGGCACCAACCAGCCGAAACTGCAGGAAATCGTTGCGCTGATGGAGGCCAACCTGGAGGAGCCGATCGACCTCGACGAACTGGCGGTCTATGTCTCGGTATCGCGGCGCCAGCTGGAGCGGCTGTTCCAGAAATACCTGCACTGCTCGCCGTCGCGTTACTACCTGAAGCTGCGGCTGATCCGCGCCCGGCAACTGCTCAAGCAGACGCCGATGTCGATCATCGAAGTGGCCTCGGTCTGCGGTTTCGTCTCCACGCCGCACTTCTCCAAGTGCTACCGCGAGTACTTCGGCATTCCTCCGCGTGACGAACGCGTGGGCTCCAACACCGCCCAACAGGTGGCGATGATGCCGATTCCGCAGGCGCTGGTACTGGCCGGCCCGATGTCCTCGCTGAGCCAGGCGCGCAACGAATCGACTTTCGCCAGCGTCAGGCTGTAATCACAGGCTTTTCCTGAAGTACACGACGCGCTCGGTTTCCTCGAAACCGAGCGCCTTGTGCACGGTCTGGCTCAACAGGTTTTCCAGGCCGGTATCCGAAGCCATTTCCACGCAGCCCTGATCCCGTCCCCATTGGGCGACGGCGTCTATCAATTGTTCGGCAATGCCCTGGCGCCGCTGTTCGGCGCTGACGTACAAACCCTCCAGAAACACCACCGGCGAATGTTCGGTGCCGTTCACGTAGTCGCGGCGCAACGAGGCTTCGGCCAATCCCACAGGCTGGCCGTCGGCGGTATAAGCGAGCAGGTTGATATAGCGCTGCGGGTCGTCCAGCAAGCTGGCGATTTCGTCCAGATGTTCCTGGGCCGGGCAGTCGGGCCACAACGCCTGGCGCAATGACAGCCAGCCCGGTTGACGGGCTGACTGGCAGGGTTCGATTCGAATCATGGGGCGGTTCCTTGGCGTGCAAGCACCGCACTCTACCCCGGGATCCGCTCCCGGCGAAGGTTCAGGCGCGGCTGTTCTGGAACTGGGCCAGGGCCGGCAACAGCTGTTTGTCGATGGCCTGGCGCACCGCCGGCAGGATGGTCGCATTGCCGGTCAGCATTTGCTCGACCATGCCCTTGAGGGCCTTGGCCCGGGCATCGCTCAAGCCGCGCACCGCGCACTCGCAGGCCTGGTCGGCCGTGGCGCCGGCCGGCATTTCAAAACCCAGGGCCCTCAGTTGGCCGAGCAGGTCGTCCTGGTCAATCAGATCCGCGTGCATCATGACTCTTATCCTTGTTCAGGGAGCGTGGTCGTGAGCCGATTCTGGTAGCCACCCGGACAGTCGGCAAGGGCGAATTGTCGCAATGGCCGGGATGCCTATGAACAGGTCGTTTTCGGCTAACTTGGCTTGAGGGCGACTGGGCACACTGGATTCCAGCTCGGTCATCGAAGGTTTGGTCACCCTCGTGTCGGCTCCTCAGAAAACCTCCTCTGCCCCGATCCTGTCACGGCTTGATCGGGGTCTTTTTTTGCCTGGAAGATAAGGTGACGCCTGGGCGATTTTTTCGCGAACAAGCTCGCTCCTACAGAAGCGGTGTCGTACACATCAGCCTGCTACGACGCGTACCTGTAGGAGCGAGCTTGCTCGCGATAGAACCGGCGTGGTCTAGCGCTGCAACACCAGGATCCGCGACAGCAACTCGTCGCGATCGATGTAGCAACCCTGGAAATGCCGCGCGCCGGTGGCGGGGTCGAAGGCGTTGCGCGCGTGCAGGGTGCGGCGGTTGTCGAAGCACCACAGTTCGCCGGGGTTGAGGCGCTGGATCAGGCGAAAGCGCGGCTCGCGGGTCATGGCGATAAAACGTCGATAGGCGCGGTAGAGCCGGGGCATGTCGTCCACCGAGGCTTCGAATGGCCCGCGCAGGAAGTTGGCCATGCGGATCTCCGCGATCTCGCCCACTGCATTCAGGGCGATCACTGGCGCCAGGCAACGGTAGTCGCTGTGGCGATCCTTGTTGCGAAACTCCACGGGGATCTCGCACAACGCGCGAAACGCCGCGGGGTCTTCGCGGCGCAAGGCGTCGGCGATGGCAAAACCATCGACAAAAATGCTTTCGCCGCCTTCGGCATCGTTCACCAGGCAATGCAGGAACTGCAAGCCCGGTTGCAGCTCGCGGGTCGGCAGGTCGGTGTGCAGCGGCAGGTTGAAGGCGGTGTAGGCGTTGCTGTCAGCGTCGGCCTTGGATTGCACGTTGAACAGCACGCCGAAATTGCTCTCGCGGATAAAGGCAATGCGCTGGGCGACCTGGGCCAGCGATCCCGGTTCGGTGGGCACGCCGCGGACCTGCGTCAGGCCGATATCGCGCACCGCCAGCAGCCATTGCAACAGCGCCTGCGGATCCTCCATCAGCGCCTGGTACTCGAATACCGGCAGTTGCAGCCGGCTGTCCCACAACTGGCTTTGCGGCCGACGGGCGCGGCGCTCGGCGCGGCTTTCATCGTCGTAGGCGTGGGCCCGCAGCCAGCCCGGATCGAAGCGGCTGAGGTGGCCGTCCTGCCAGTCGATGCTCAGGCAGCCCTGGGCGTCGATCCGGCTGGACGCCGGGGCCAGGTCTTCGGCGACGTCGACGATCTCCAGCACCTGCTCGCGAGTCACACTGTAGACGCAGTGCGGGCAGGGGCAGTTGTCGCGCAGCCACTGATGATGAAAGGGGCTCGAGCGACCGTCGGCCCACTGCACCTGAACACGGTCCGCCAGGGCTTGTACGGCGGTCAACGCGCTGATCAACGGGTAGCTGCGGAAGTCGGCAAAGGCGGTGGCGGTATTCACGGTGCGCTCCTTTTTATTGGGGGGTTATTTTTCCGGCGGCAAGGCAATCACCCGGCCGATCCAGGCGGGGGCGGGCAGGTCGGCCTGCCCGGCGGCGATGGCTTGCAGCCTGTTCAGCACCGGCTCGCTGAACGGCGCCGAACGCGGGCCGGCGAGGTCGACGTGGAGCAGCATCTGCTCGTTGCCGGCCAGTTCCAGGTCGTCACCGACCTTGTGCAGGCTGTGGTACAGGTGCAGGCGCTTGCGGTCGTGGCCGATGATCCGGGTGCGCACCTCGACCTCGGTATCGAGCTTCACTTCATGCAGGTAATTGAGGTGCAACTCCAGGGTGAACAGCGAGTTGCCGCTGGCTTCGCGGTGGTCGCTGTCCATGCCCAGCCGGTCCATCAGGGCGTCGGTGGCGTAGCTGAAAATCAGCAGGTAGAAGGCGTCCCGCAGGTGGCCGTTGTAATCGACCCAGTCGGGGCTGATGCGGGTGGTGTAGGTGGTGAGTGCGGGCATGTCATGGGCTCACGAAAATGGCGGGCTGACCCTGTAGCCGGTGCCGCAGGCTGCGATAAGGCTCGAAGAGCCTTCCGAGGGCCGCAAGAGCGCGTCTCCTTCGGAGCCGATCGCAGCCTGCGGCAGCGGCTACAGGGGGCGTCAGGGTTACTCGCTGAAGCTCATGCCGTGCTTGGCCTTGGTGGTTTTCACCGCTTCGAGCACGGCGAGCAGGCAGTCATCACGATAGCGTTCCAGCGCCGAAATGCTGTGTGTACCGAGCTGCTCGGCGGTGCCTTCGACCACGTCGTCGATCAGCTTGTCGGTCAGTTCCGGGGCCGGCAGGTAGGTCCACGGCAGCTGCAGGGCCGGGCCGAACTGGGCCATGAAGTGCCGCATGCCGGCATCGCCCCCGGCCAGGGTGTAAGTCAGGAAGGTGCCCATGAACGACCAGCGCAGGCCGGCGCCGAAGCGGATCGCGTCGTCGATCTCGCCGGTGGTGGCGACGCCATCGTTGACCAGGTGCAGGGCCTCGCGCCACAGCGCCTCCAAAAGGCGGTCGGCGATAAAGCCCGGGACTTCCTTGCGCACATGCAGCGGGCGCATGCCGAGGGATTCATAGACCTTGATCGCGGCCTGCACGGCTTCTGGCGCGGTGTTCTTGCCGCCGACCACTTCCACCAGCGGCAGCAGGTACACCGGGTTGAACGGGTGGCCGACCACGCAGCGTTCCGGATGGGTGGAACTCTCGTAGAACTCGCTCGGCAACAGGCCGGAGGTGCTGGAGCCGATCAGCGCATCGGGCTTGGCGGCCGCGCTGATCCTGGCGTGCAGCTCGAGTTTCAGTTCCAGGCGTTCCGGGGCGCTTTCCTGGATGAAGTCGGCGTCTTTCACGCACTCCTCGATGGTCGCGACAAAGCGCAGGCGATCCTGGGAAGCGCCCGGGGCCAGGCCCTGTTTTTCCAGGGCGCCCCAGGCATTGGCCACGCGCTTGCGCAGGGCCGCCTCGGCGCCGGGCGCCGGGTCCCAGGCCACCACGTCCAGGCCGTGGGCGAGGGCGCGCGATACCCAGCCGCTGCCGATGACACCGCTGCCCAGGGCGGCGAAGGTTTTGATCTCGGTGATAAAGCTCATGGTCATTTCCTGAAATGAATTCACGATCTTCCTGTAGGAGCGAGCTTGCTCGCGATGGCGATCCTCCAGACGCAGAAGTTGCATCGGATGCAGCCATTTTTCGCGAGCAGGCTCGCTCCTGCAGATGAAGGGGGTCAGCCGCGCTTGCTCAGGCCCATCTTGGCCCGGCCCTCGGCCGGGGTCAGGACGCGGGCGCCGAGGCGGCTGAGGATCTCGCTGGCGCGTTCCACCAGCTGGCCGTTGGTCGCCAGCACGCCCTTGTCCAGCCACAGGTTGTCCTCCAGGCCGACCCGCACGTTGCCGCCCAGCAACACCGCCTGCGCGGCCATCGGCATCTGCATGCGGCCGATACCGAAGCCGGCCCAGGTCGCGCCCGCCGGCAGGTTGTCGACCATGGCCTTCATGGTGGTGGTGTCGGCCGGCGCGCCCCAGGGAATGCCCAGGCACAGCTGGAACAACGGGTCGTCCAGCAGGCCTTCCTTGATCATCTGCTTGGCGAACCACAGGTGGCCGGTGTCGAAGATTTCCAGCTCGGCCTTCACCCCCAGTTCCTGGATGCGCTTGGCGCCGGCGCGCAGTTGCGCCGGGGTGGACACGTAAATGGTGTCGCCGTCGCCGAAGTTCAGGGTGCCGCAGTCCAGGGTGCAGATTTCCGGCAGCAGTTCCTCGACATGGGCCAGGCGGGTCAGCGGGCCGACCAGGTCGGTATTGGGGCCGAACTCCATCGGGTTCTCGCCGGCACCGATCTCCAGGTCGCCGCCCATCCCGGCGGTGAGGTTGACGATGATGTCGACGTCCGCCTCGCGGATACGCTCCATCACTTCCCGGTACAGCGCGACGTCGCGGCTGAACTTGCCGGTTTGCGGGTTGCGCACGTGGCAGTGGACCACGGTGGCGCCGGCCTTGGCCGCCTCCACCGCGGCGGCGGCAATCTGTTTCGGGGTGACCGGCACGTGGGGGCTCTTGGCGGTCGTGTCGCCAGCACCGGTGAGTGCGCAGGTGATGATGACGTCGTGGTTCATGGTGCGGGTTCCTTACAGGCGTGGTGAGTCGCTGCGCAGCCGTTTGGCGCTGCGCAGAGGGCGTCAGGGGTGGTTATTGGCTGGTCAGTTTCAGGTGGTCGGCGGCCGGCTTGCCGTCGAAGGTGGTGACCCCTTCGAGCCAGCGCGCCTTGTCCTGCGGATGGTCGGCGAGCCATTGCCTGGCCGACTCCAGGGCGTCCTTGTGGTCGAGCAGCGGCTGCATCATGCGGCTCTCGTCCTCGGCGCTGAAGGTCAGGTTGCTCAGCAGCCGGCTGACGTTCGGGCACTGTTCGGCGTAGGTCGGCGCGGTGACGGTCCACACCGTGGCCATGCCTTCGTTCGGGCCCAGGGCGTCGTCGCTGCCGGTGAGGTAGGTCATCTGCACGTTGACGTTCATCGGGTGCGGCGCCCAGCCGAAGAACACCACGGCTTCCTTGCGTCGCACGGCGCGATCCACCGCCGCCAGCATGCCGGCCTCGCTGGATTCGACCAACTGGAATTTACCCAGGCCGAACTGGTTCTTGGTGATCATCGCCTTGATCTGGGTATTGGCGCCCGAGCCGGGCTCGATGCCGTAGATCTTGCCGCCCAGCTCCTTCTCGAATCTGGCGATGTCGGCGAAGGTCTTCAGGCCCTTGTCCGCCAGGTAGGTGGGCACGGCGAGGGTGGCGCGGGCATCCTTGAGGCTGGGCTCGGCCAGCATCTTGACCTGCTTGGCGTCGACGAACGGGGTGATGGTCTGGGTCATCAGCGGGTTCCAGTAGCCGAGGAACAGGTCCAGGCGCTGGTCGCGGATGCCGGCGAAAATGATCTGCTGCGAGGCGCTGGTCTGCTTGGTCTTGTAGCCGAGGCCGTCGAGCAGCACCTGGGCCATGGCGCTGGTGGCGATCACATCGGTCCAGTTGACCACGCCGAGGCGCACGTTCTGGCAGCTGGCGGCGTCGGCGGCCATGGCGCCGGAGCTGAGAAAGACGGTACCGCTGAGTGCAAGGACGCAACTGCTGATCAGTCGTTTCATGAAGGTTTCCTCGGCAGGTCGTTATTGTGGGGCCCGGCGTCTATGTGCGCCGGTGATGCCACGTTACGCAGCCGGCGGGCGCTGAAAACGCACAGCGGCGACCGGCTCTTGCACTGCGGCGACCTTCGTCTTGAACCTGGCGTGGAAACGGCGTATCACAGTGACCACGCTGCCCGTCATCCGAGTGCGTTCCATGTCCCAGGATTTCTATTTCTTGCTGATGCCGGGCTTCTCGGCCATCGGGTTCATCTCGGCCATCGAGCCGCTGCGCGTGGCCAACCGCTTTCGCGGCGAGCTGTATCGCTGGCATGTGCTGAGCGCCGATGGCGGTGCGGTATTGGCGAGCAACGGCATGTCGGTCAACGCCGATGCGGCGCTGGAACCGTTGAAGAAGGGCGCGACCCTGCTGGTGGTGGCCGGCTTCGAGCCGCTGAAGTTCCTCACCCCGGCGCTGGTGCACTGGTTGCGGCGCCTGGATGTGGAGGGCGTGACCCTGGGCGGCATCGACACCGGCAGCGTGGTCCTGGCCGAAGCCGGGCTGCTCGAAGGCCACCGCGTGACCCTGCACTGGGAAGCGATCGAGGCGTTCAAGGAGTCCTATCCCCAGCTCAGCGTGACCCAGGAGCTGTTCGAGATCGACCGGCGGCGCATCACCTCGGCCGGCGGCACCGCGTCCATCGACATGATGCTCGACCTGATCGGCCAGGCCCACGGCCCGGAGCTGGCGATCCAGGTTAGCGAACAGTTCGTGCTCGGGCGCATCCGCCCGCGCAAGGACCACCAGCGCATGGAAGTCGCCACCCGCTACGGCATCCGCAACAAGAAGCTGGTGCAGGTGATCGGCGAGATGGAGCAGCACAGCGAACCGCCCCTGAGCACCTTGCAACTGGCCGAATCGATCAAGGTCACCCGGCGCCAGCTCGAGCGCCTGTTCCGCCTGCACCTGAACGACACCCCGAGCAACTTCTACCTGGGGCTGCGCCTGGAAAAGGCCCGGCAACTGCTGCGCCAGACCGACATGAGCGTGCTGGAAGTCAGCATCGCCTGCGGTTTCGAATCACCCTCGTATTTCACCCGCAGCTATCGCGCGCGTTTTGCCCAGTGCCCGCGGGAAGATCGGCGTCAAAGCCTGAAGGCCTGAGCTGCCCGGTTCTGCAGGCGCGAAGCTTGCCCGCGATGGCGGTCTGTCTGACACAGCGCGTTGCCTGTATCGCGAGCAAGGACTGGGCGTCCCCCTGCTCCTACAAGAGACAGGGTTATTTTTTCAGCAACGCCGCACAGGCGGTCTTGTACGCCTCATGCTGATACTTGTTCAGCGTCGCCGGCAGGTCGAAATTGTGCTTTTTGTTCTGCGCATTGATGGTCTGCGGCGACAGCAGGGTCACCTCGCAGTTGTCCAGCAACTGGAACACGCCTTCGATCTTGAAGGTGGTCGGGCCGCCGGCGAATTCGCCTTTTTTACTGCGTTTCTTGATGGCGATGCGGCTGATGCCGTTGTCGCGGACGAAGGCGGCGACCTGGGTGGCGAAGGCTTTGACGTTGGCCGCTTCGTCATCGTCGTCCAGGGCGATTTTCTTGCAGGCGTTGGCCAGGTGTTGCGCCGTGCCGTCTTGCAGGGTGGCCAAGGCGAAGATGGCTTCGCTGCCTTTGATTTCGATGCCGCAGATGCTCATGGGAAAACCTTTTCTCGATGAATGGCGTGCAGCTTACAGTTCCAGCTGGTCGGCGCGAATGCCAAAGGCCGCGGCGATCTTCGCGCGGGTGGCGCGCCGGGGCTTGGCGACGCTTTCCTGCTGGGCGAAGGCCGGCTGGGAAATGCCCAGGCGCCTGGCGACCTCGTCCTGGGTCAGGTGCAGGTGCTCGCGCCAGGCGCGGATTGGCGTGGCGCCGTCGACCATGCGGCTGACCACGTCATGGGGGATCAGGTCCGGCTCATGCTGTTGCGCGACATATTGCGCATAGGGGATCACCACGAACGCCGGCTTGCCGTCCGTGCCCTTGATGATCTGGATGTCAGTAGGTGCGTTCGTCACGTTTCTTGACCTCTTGAATACTGACCACTCGGATAGCGCCATCCCAGTCGAACAGGATTCGATAGTTGCCCACTCGCAGGCGGTCGGCATTGGTGTGGCCGCTGAGTGCCTTGACGTTGCCGGTATCAGGCATGTCGCCGAGCAAGGTCACCGCATCGCGGATCTGTACCTGATGGGCGCTGTGCAACCGCAGCAGTTGTTTGACGGCCTTACGGGTCCACAGGATGCTGTTCATGAACGAATATAAGCCTTTTATAAGATTAAGCAATCTTTGCTTATATTCACCTACGGGCCAAGGCGAGAACCTTGTCCGGGTATTGCTCATGGCTTGTTACAGCGGGGGGAGAGGAGGAGGCCAGGGGATTTTCGCGAGCAAGCTCGCTCCTACAGGTATGGTGCAACGCCTGGAGGAGCAGCCGGTCGACGCTCGATTGCTGGCGATGACGCCATGACGGTTGCCGCAGAGGCATCGGTCGGGCCTATTCCTGCCCGATCGACTCCAGAAACTCCGAGCGCTCATCGCTCATGCGCGCCAGGCAATCGGCCTGGGCAATGGCGTAGGCCTTGCTGCCGGGCTTGGCGGGGAAGGTGTCGATGGCGCAGTCGGCGTCGCGCTGTTTCTGCCACAGCTGCTGGGCGTTCCGGACCTTGGCGGTGATGTCGGCCAGCTGCGCCTTGTCGCTGCCGTACAGTGTGCCCAGGCGTTCGAGCAGGCCCTGCAGGTTGTCGCTCAGCAGTTGCTCGGCGGTGGTTTTGTTGAACGTGGCGCATTCCAGAGTCTGTTGGTCCTGTTCGACGCTGTCGCACGGGGAGTTGTCGGCCTCTTCAGCCGCCTGTGCGCCAGTCGCCAGCAGTGCCAAAGCCAGGAAGATCGATTTCATTGCGTCGCAGCCCCCTCTAATCCAGTGATGCGGCGGATTCTGGCCCATGCGCATGACAAAGAACAGATGGGGCAAGGGACGCCCGGCAGACCCTTTGTCGCGGATTGACGCTTTCGGCAATTCCCCTGTCGTTTTTGCACCCGGCTGCCCGGGCACCGAGGCATATGCTGACCCCAAAGCGCCGGCAGACGATTCGGCGCATGAATTGCCAATAAGGGGACTGCCTGATGAGCCCAGCCGAATTGCACGCCGACAGCATCGTTATCGACGGGCTGATCATTGCCAAGTGGAACCGTGAGCTGTTCGAAGACATGCGCAAGGGCGGCCTGACCGCGGCCAACTGCACCGTGTCGGTGTGGGAGGGCTTCCAGGCCACGGTCAACAACATCGCCTCCAGCCAGAAGCTGATCCGCGAGAACAGCGACCTGGTGATGCCGGTACGCACCACCGCCGACATCCGCAAGGCCAAGGAGCTGGGCAAGACCGGCATCCTTTTCGGCTTCCAGAATGCCCACGCCTACGAGGATCAGATCGGCTACGTCGAAGTGTTCAAGCAGCTGGGCGTGGGTATCGTGCAGATGTGCTACAACACCCAGAACCTGGTGGGCACCGGTTGCTACGAGCGCGACGGCGGCCTGTCGGGCTTCGGTCGCGAGATCGTCGCCGAGATGAACCGCGTCGGCGTCATGTGCGACCTGTCCCACGTCGGCTCCAAGACCAGCGAGGAAGTCATCCTCGAATCGAAGAAACCGGTCTGCTACTCCCACTGCCTGCCGTCGGGCCTCAAGGAGCACCCGCGCAACAAGTCCGATGAAGAACTGAAGTTCATCGCCGACCACGGCGGTTTCGTCGGCGTGACCATGTTCGCGCCGTTCCTGGCCAAGGGCATCGATTCGACCATCGACGACTACGCCGAAGCCATCGAATACACCATGAACATCGTCGGCGAAGACGCCATCGGCATCGGCACCGACTTCACCCAGGGCCATGGCCAGGACTTCTTCGAATACCTGACGCACGACAAGGGCTACGCCCGTCGCCTGACCAACTTCGGCAAGATCATCAACCCGCTGGGCATCCGCACCGTGGGCGAGTTCCCCAACCTCACCGAGACCCTGCTCAAGCGCGGTCACTCCGAGCGTGTGGTGCGCAAGATCATGGGCGAGAACTGGGTCAACGTCCTCAAGGACGTCTGGGGCGAATAACGCCAACCTTCCACTGCACACACCTGTAGCCGCTGCCGAAGGCTGCGATCGGCTCCGAAGGAGACGCGCTCTTGCGGTCCTCGGAAGGCTCTTCGAGCCTTATCGAAGCCTTCGGCAGCGGCTACAGATGCACCAATCCAAAGAATTCTGGAGTTTTTACCCATGGCCAAGATCGCCCCGCAACTGCCCATCGAAGTCGACAGCGAAACCGGTGTCTGGACCTCCGACGCCCTGCCGATGCTGTACGTGCCGCGTCACTTCTTCGTCAACAACCACATGGGCATCGAGGAAGTGCTGGGCGCCGAGGCCTATGCCGAGATCCTCTACAAGGCCGGCTACAAGTCCGCCTGGCACTGGTGCGAAAAAGAAGCCGAATGCCACGGCCTGGAAGGCGTCGCGGTGTTCGAGCACTACATGAAGCGCCTGTCGCAGCGCGGCTGGGGCCTGTTCAAGATCCAGGACATCGACCTCGACAAGGGCACCGCCAGCGTCAAGCTCGAACACTCGGCCTTCGTCTATGTGTACGGCAAGGTCGGGCGCAAGGTCGACTACATGTTCACCGGCTGGTTCGCCGGCGCCATGGACCAGATCCTGGCCGCCCGTGGCAGCAAGATCCGCACCGTCGCCGAACAGGTCTACGGCGGTTCCGAAGAAGGCCACGACGATGGCCTGTTCACCGTCAAGCCGTTGTAAGCGGAGTTAAGAAAAATGGCTTTCGAAGCGATGTTCCAGCCGATCCAGATCGGCAAACTGACCATCCGCAACCGGGTGCTCAGCACCGCGCACGCCGAGGTCTACGCCACCGATGGCGGCATGACCACCGACCGCTACGTGAAGTATTACGAAGAGAAAGCCAAGGGCGGTATCGGCCTGGCGATCTGTGGCGGCTCGTCCGTGGTGGCCATCGACAGCCCGCAGGAATGGTGGAGCTCGGTGAACCTGTCCACCGACCGCATCATTCCGCACTTCCAGAACCTGGCCGACGCCATGCACAAGCATGGCGCCAAGATCATGATCCAGATTACCCACATGGGCCGCCGCTCGCGTTGGGACGGTTTCAACTGGCCGACCCTGATGTCGCCGTCGGGCATCCGTGAACCGGTGCACCGCGCCACTTGCAAGACCATCGAGCCGGAAGAGATCTGGCGGGTGATCGGCAACTACGCCCAGGCCGCGCGCCGGGCCAAGGCCGGCGGCCTGGACGGCGTCGAGCTGTCCGCCGTGCACCAGCACATGATCGACCAGTTCTGGAGCCCGCGGGTCAACAAGCGCACCGACGAATGGGGCGGCAGCTTCGAAGGCCGGATGAAGTTCGGCCTGGAAGTGCTCAAGGCGGTACGCGCCGAAGTCGGCGACGATTTCTGCGTGGGCATGCGTATCTGCGGTGACGAGTTCCACCCGGACGGCCTGTCCCACGAGGACATGAAGCAGATCGCCAAGTATTACGACGACACCGGCATGCTCGATTTCATCGGCGTCGTGGGTTCGGGTTGCGACACCCACAACACCCTGGCCAACGTGATTCCGAACATGAGTTATCCACCGGAGCCGTTCCTGCACCTGGCCGCCGGCATCAAGGAAGTGGTCAAGGTCCCGGTACTGCATGCGCAGAACATCAAGGACCCGAACCAGGCTACCCGTATCCTGGAAGGCGGCTATGTCGACATGGTCGGCATGACCCGCGCGCACATTGCCGACCCGCACCTGATCGCCAAGATCAAGATGGGCCAGATCGACCAGATCAAGCAGTGCGTGGGCGCCAACTACTGCATCGACCGCCAGTACCAGGGCCTGGACGTGCTGTGCATCCAGAACGCCGCGACCTCCCGTGAATACATGGGCGTGCCGCACATCATCGAGAAATCCACCGGGCCGAAACGCAAGGTGGTGGTGGTCGGTGCCGGCCCTGCCGGCATGGAGTCGGCGCGGGTGGCGGCCGAACGTGGCCACGACGTGACCCTGTTCGAGAAGAAGGAGTTCATCGGCGGGCAGATCACCACGGCGGCGAAAGCACCGCAGCGTGACCAGATCGCCGGTATCACCCGCTGGTTCCAATTGGAGCTGGCACGCCTGAAAGTCGATTTGCGCCTGGGCGTGGCGGCGGATGCCGAGACCATCATGGACCTGCGTCCGGACATCGTGGTGCTGGCCGTCGGCGGGCATCCGTTCCTCGAGCAGAACGAACACTGGGGCGCT
The DNA here is from genome assembly GCF_016772375.1 of Pseudomonas sp. SK3(2021). Classification (NCBI taxonomy): domain Bacteria; kingdom Pseudomonadati; phylum Pseudomonadota; class Gammaproteobacteria; order Pseudomonadales; family Pseudomonadaceae; genus Pseudomonas; species Pseudomonas sp. SK3(2021). The sequence goes on along the minus strand of NZ_CP061943.1, from coordinate 6,183,330 downwards.
GCCGAAGGGCTGGTGGTCAGCAGCTGGGACGTGCTCGACGGCAAGGTCGCGCCGGGCAAGAACGTGCTGGTCTACGACACCATCTGTGAGTTCACCGGCATGTCGGTGGCCGACTTCCTCGCCGACAAGGGCAGCCAGGTCGAGATCGTCACCGACGACATCAAGCCGGGCGTGGCCATCGGCGGTACGTCGTTCCCGACCTACTACCGCAGCATGTACCCCAAAGAAGTGATCATGACCGGCGACATGATGCTGGAAAAGGTCTACCGCGAAGGCGACAAGCTGGTGGCGGTGCTGGAGAACGAATACACCGGCGCCAAAGAGGAACGGGTGGTCGACCAGGTGGTGGTGGAGAACGGCGTGCGGCCTGACGAAGCGATCTACTACGCGCTCAAGGAAGGTTCGCGCAACAAGGGCCAGGTCGACGTCGAAGCGCTGTTCGCGATCAAGCCGCAGCCTTCGTTGAGCCAGGCAGGCGACGGTTATCTGCTGTTCCGCATCGGTGACTGCGTGGCGCAGCGCAACACCCACGCGGCCATCTATGACGCCCTGCGGATCTGCAAGGATTTCTAAGCCATACCTGTAGCCGCTGCCGAAGGCTGCGATCGACTGCGAAGCAGTCGTGCTCTTGAGTTCGCAGGGAAGTCCTGCGCACTTCATCGCAGCCTGCGGCAGCGGCTACAACGACCGAGCTGGTCTTTGGGAGCTTCACCATGTTGAACACCCTTCTTCCCATCCTGTTGTTCGCAGCCCTGGCCCTTGCGGTGCTGGGCGCGTTGCGGCGGGTGGCCATGTGGCGCCGCGGCCGTGCGTCCAAGGTCGATCTGATCGGTGGCCTGCTGGCCATGCCCAAGCGCTACATGGTCGACCTGCACCATGTGGTGGCACGGGACAAATACATTGCCAACACCCACGTGGCCACGGCCGGTGGCGCGGTGGCGTCCATCGTGCTGGCGATCCTGGTGCACGGTTTCGGCCTGCATAACCGCATCCTCGGCTACGCCTTGTTGCTGATGTCGGCGGTGATGTTCGTCGGCGCGATCTTCGTCTACCTGCGCCGCCGCAACCCGCCGGCGCGCCTGTCGAAGGGTCCGTGGATGCGCCTGCCGAAAAGCCTGCTGGCGTTCTCGGCGTCGTTCTTCCTGGTGACCCTGCCGGTGGCCGGGATCCTCCCGGAAAACTTCGGTGGCTGGGTATTGGCAGTGATCCTCGGCATCGGCGTGTTGTGGGGCGTGTCCGAGCTGTTCTTCGGCATGACCTGGGGCGGCCCGATGAAGCACGCCTTCGCCGGTGCCCTGCACCTGGCCTGGCACCGCCGCGCCGAACGCTTCGGGGGCGGCCGTTCCACCGGCCTCAAGCCGCTGGACCTGGAAGACCCGAACGCGCCGCTGGGCGTGGAAAAGCCCAAGGATTTCACCTGGAACCAGTTGCTCGGTTTCGACGCCTGCGTGCAATGCGGTAAGTGCGAAGCGGCGTGCCCGGCCTTTGCCGCCGGCCAGCCGCTGAACCCGAAAAAACTGATTCAGGACATGGTCGTCGGCCTCGCCGGCGGCACCGATGCCAAATTCGCCGGCAGCCCTTATCCAGGTAAACCGGTCGGCGAACACCGCGGCAATCCGCACCAGCCGATCGTCAACGGCCTGGTGGACGCCGAGACCCTGTGGTCCTGCACCACGTGCCGCGCCTGCGTCGAGGAATGCCCGATGATGATCGAGCACGTCGATGCCATCGTCGACATGCGCCGTCACCTGACCCTGGAAAAGGGCGCCACCCCGAACAAGGGCGCCGAAGTCCTGGAAAACCTGATCGCCACCGACAACCCGGGCGGTTTTGCCCCGGGCGGGCGGATGAACTGGGCGGCGGACCTCAACCTGGCGCTGCTCGGCGAGAAGAAAACCACCGATGTGCTGTTCTGGGTCGGCGACGGTGCGTTCGACATGCGCAACCAGCGCACCCTGCGCGCCTTCGTCAAAGTGCTGAAAGCGGCCAAGGTCGACTTTGCGGTGCTGGGCCTGGAAGAACGCGACAGCGGCGACGTGGCCCGGCGCCTGGGCGACGAGGCGACCTTCCAGCTGCTGGCCAAGCGCAATATCCAGACCCTGGCCAAGTACAGCTTCAAGCGCATCGTCACCTGCGACCCCCACAGTTTCCATGTGCTGAAAAACGAATACGGCGCCCTGGGCGGCGAGTACGTGGTGCAGCACCACAGCACCTACATGGCCGAGCTGATTACCGCAGGGGCCCTGAACCTGGGCCAGCACAAGGGCAACAGCGTGACCTATCACGACCCGTGCTACCTGGGCCGCTACAACGGCGAGTACGAAGCGCCGCGTGAAGTGCTGCGGGCGCTGGGGATCGAGGTCAAGGAAATGCAACGCTCCGGTTTCCGCTCGCGCTGCTGCGGTGGCGGCGGCGGCGCGCCGATCACCGACATCCCGGGCAAGCAGCGGATCCCCGACATGCGCATGGACGACATCCGCGAAACCGGCGCCGAGCTGGTGGCCGTGGGTTGTCCACAATGCACCGCGATGCTCGAAGGCGTGGTCGAACCACGACCGCTGATCAAGGACATCGCCGAACTGGTGGCCGACGCCTTGCTGGAAGACGCCGCGCCCGGCAAGCCGGCGACCCCGGCCAAACGTGAACCTGCGGAGGCCCACTGATGAGCGACATTATCCGCCGCGACCCGCGGGCCGAATGGATCGCCCGTAACCGCCTGCACCCGCTGCACGCGGCCATGCAGCCGGCGCAGCACAGCTGGATGGGCCCCAACGGCATCATCCGCAAGAACCCCCACGGGGTCGGTTTCATCGGCCCCAACGGCATCAAGCGCATCGACCGCAGCGGCGCCCAGCAGGGCGGGGCGGTCAAGCGCAGCGCCGCGGTCGAAGTCCAGCTGCCGCTGCATCAGGTGGCGCAGCCGGCGTTCTACATCAGCGTGGTGCCGGATATGGTCGGCGGCCGCCTGAGCAGCCACGACCGCGACCTGCTGGGCCTGGCCCATCAGCTGGCCGGCAAGGACGGCGCGGTGCTGGCGGTGGTGTTCGGCGAGCACAAGGAAAACGCCTTCGCCACGGCCGGCGTCGACCGCCTGCTGGTGCTGGAAGGCAACGAATTCAGCGGTTATGCACCGGAACAACGGGTCCAGGGCCTGCGGGCTGTGGATAACCAGTTCAGCCCGCGTCACTGGTTGCTGCCCGATAGCCGCACCGGTGGCGGCGAGCTGGGCCGGCGCTTTGCCGCGGCCCTGGGCGAGCGCCCGGCCACGCGGGTCTGGCAGGTCAAGGACGAGCAGTGCATTGGCCGCGCCGGTGCCGGCTTGCAGGACCTGGCCCGGCCGCTGGCGCGCTTGATCCTGGCCGCCGCCGAATGCGCGGAACCGGTCAGCGAAACCCGCCACGAAGCCCTGCCGGTGGAGTTATCCACAACGGTGGCGCGCAGCCTGGCGCGGATCGAAGACCTGGGTGCGGTGGCGGTGGACCCGGCGGCGATTCCCATGGCCGAGGCCGAATTCATTTTCTCCGGCGGCAACGGGGTCAAGGACTGGGAGCTTTTCCACAGGACCGCCGCGGCCCTGGGCGCCACCGAAGGCGCGTCGCGAGTGGCGGTGGACGACGGTTTCATGGCCCGCGACCGCCAGGTCGGCGCCTCGGGCACCTGGGTCACCGCCCGGGTGTACGTGGCGGTGGGAATTTCCGGGGCGATCCAGCACCTGCAGGGCATCGGTGCCTGCGACAAGGTGGTGGCGATCAACCTCGATCCGGGCTGCGACATGATCAAACGCGCCGACCTGTCGGTGATTGGCGAAAGCGCCGAGCTTCTTCAAGCCTTGATCGCGGCGGTAGAGGCCTACCGCAACGGCGCCAAGCGCGATGCGGCTTAAGGGAAGGATAGGGTTATGAGTACTAATGTGATCAGCCTGGTGTCCATCGGCGCCCACCCGACTTCCGGCCGGCCACGACGCGCCGAGCAGGATGCGCGGGCGGTCGAGCTGGGGCTGCAACTGGCCGGGGACAGGCTGCAAGTGCTGCACGCCGGCGATATCGCCGAACCGGCCCTGCGCGCGTACCTGGGCATGGGCCTGGAACAGATGCACGTGCTGGAGCAGTCGGCCGGTGCCGATGCGCTGCCGGCGCTGACCGATTATCTGCGCGATGCCGGGGCGCAAGTGGTGCTCACCGGCAGCCAGGCGGAAACCGGCGAAGGCTCGGGCATGCTGCCGTTCCTGCTGGCGGAAAACCTCGGCTGGCCGCTGGTGGTGGGCCTGGCCCAAGTGGAGTCCATCGACAGTGGCGTGGCCCTGGTGCTGCAAGCCCTGCCGCGCGGCCAGCGCCGTCGGCTGAAGGTGCGCCTGCCGTTCCTCGCCACTGTGGATAACGCTGCGCCCAAGCCGCGGCAGAGCGCCTACGGCCCGGCCCGGCGTGGGGTGCTACAGGCGCGGCAGGTGGAAGTGCTCGACGATGAGCTATTCACCAGCGCCACCCTGCAACCGGCCAAGCCCCGGCCCAAGCGCCTGAAAGTGATCAAGGCCAAGAGCGGCGCCGACCGCATGAAAGCCGCGACCGCCAAGGCCAGCGGTGGTGGCGGCCAGGTGCTCAAGGGCGTCAGCGCCGAAGCCGGGGCCGAGGCCATCCTCAAGCTGCTGATCGAAGAAGGCGTGGTCCGTTAGGGCCTGGCTGGCCGGATTACCGCTATCGCGAGCAAGCTCGCTCCTGCATGGGATTCCCGCCCTCTTGTAGGAGCGAGCTTGCTCGCGATCAATCCCCCAGACACCGCACATCCAGGTTTACCCACAATCCCTGTGCGCGCCTCTGTGGATAAGATGTTGGTCCCTCTTTGCAGGCCTCGCCAATCAAGTGCTGCAGCGCGTTGTACGAAAAACGATCAAGCTAAGTCGAGGTTTTTCCGAAGGTTTTTCTGTGAATAAGGCATTCCCCCGCTCCTCTGCCGCTGCCGAGTTGCCCCCAAAGTCTGTTGGCCTCTTTGTGGATAAGATGTTCGCTATCCGCTGAGAGCCTTATAAACAGCGGCTTTCAGAGGGCTGATCAAAAAACAGTCAATCCCGGGGTTTTGCCCTGTAGGTAGCACTGAAACCTCGATATTTCGCGGTATTCGGCGGTTTTCCACAGCCCGAAGCCTTTCACTGCGAAGTTGCCCCCAAAGTCTGTTGGCGCTTCTGTGGATAAGGTGTTCGCCTTCGTCTGTAGGCCTTTAAATACGTGGTGTTCATAGCTTTGTTCAAAAAATGATCAAGACCTTGTGGAAAAGGCCTTTCTGGATAAGTCACGGATTTTCTTCAGGTTCTGCCACTGAATCCGTCGGCTGAAAGCCGAGTTGCCCACATTTGCTGTGGGTGGAGATGTGGATAACTTGTTCGCGGACCTCTGGAAGCCTCACCCAGTGGCGCCCCGGCGATTGAAGGTCAATTTTTGTACAGTCGTGCGGCGGCGCTCGTCCGTTACCGGCGGGGCGCCCGAAAAACGCCGAGCCAGGGTTGGCTTATATATCCAGCCAGCATAAATACAGTTTCCTCTGGGTATGGAGGGCTGTTTGACATGCAATGGGGCCAAGACTTTACTTGCTCTCACCACAAGAAGTGGGCGGATTATCAAGGGTGTTAGTCGAGTTCTCGACAACCCCTCAGGAAAGTCCATGACAGGAGTCAAAAGTGAAAAACATCATTTGTCTCTAGCGTTCTCCGATAGCTGACACCGAGCCTGTCGATCGGTGAAGAAGCTATTTCCAAAGCCCCTCCTGGTTGATGAAGTTCAAGGCTTTCTTGAAAGCCTGTTGAGTACCGGTATTTAACGACGGTTGGTTCTGGGTTATGGGCTTGGGATAGTCGCGGACGCCCTGGAAGTTGTTGCGATTCCGCGAGCAAAGGCACAAGTGTGCATGTATTCAATTACAAGGAGTTATTGACATGTCCGAAGCATCCAAAGCCAAACCCAAAACCAAGGCCGCTGCCGCGCCCAGCAAGGAAGCCTATATCGAGTTGCTCAATGAAATGCGCGGGCACGCCAAGAAAAGATCCAGGGGCGAGGCCAGGGGCCTGCTGATGGCTTCGCCTCACCTGCAGCAGATTCACCTGCGTAGCCTCTACGTCACCACCAGCTCCAACGATCCCGCGGTACGCGCCCTCGAGCCCAAGGCCCGGAAGACGGGGGAAGCGCAGGCCGACCAGTCGGAATCCGAGCTGACCAAGGCCACGGAGCACTTCCAGAACTCGGGCTCGACCGATACCACGGACTACAAGAAAAAACTCGAGGAACTGCGTAACCGGGACAAGGCCGCCGCGGAAAAACGCATCGACAAGATGTATGACGAAGCAATCGCCCTGGTCAGCGATTATCCACAAAGCGCCGATGCCGTGGTCGGCTTCATGGAGACCTTCGGCAACTTGTTCAATGCCGTGCTGGACAAGATCGCCGACTTCTTCGTCGACATCGGGAAGAACATCATCAAATGGCTGAAGAATGTCTGGGAGAAAATAACCAATACCTTCAACTCCGTCGTCAGCTGGATCACCGGCTGGTTCTCCTGAACTGCGCAGCTTCGGAGGTGGCTTATGGTTAAACCCGTTGGCCCGCCGCCTTTTATCGATCCTTACAAGCTCGAGTGGGACAGGGCTTTTTATATCGAGGAAGACAGGGCGCTGGCCGATAACAAGGCACGACTCGATGTACTGCGTCAGCACGATAAGGAAAGAACCCAGGAAAGAATCGACGGCTTATATGACGATTTACTGCGACATATCGATCCGAACTATAAGCGCGCGCCCAATGCCGAAGACTTCAAGGGTATCTTCGAGGTGGCACAGGACATCATCCATTCCTGGAACTGGTAGTTGCTGACAACGTGAAACCGCAAAAAAAAAACCGCGAGCATGCTCGCGGTTTTTTATCGGCGGGGCAGAAGCCTTCAGCCTTGAACCGGTACGCCCTTGAGGTAGGGAGCCGGTTCGGCGCCGAGGTTGTTCAGCATGCGCTCGCTGTACCAGTCCACGAAGTTGACCACGCCGAACTCGTAGGTCTTGGAGTACGGGCCTGGCTGGTAGGCGGTGGAGTTGATGCCGCGCTGGTTCTCTTCGGCCAGGCGACGGTCCTGGTCGTTGGTGGCGTCCCACACCTGGCGCATGCGCTCGACGTCGTAGTCCACACCCTCGACCGCGTCCTTGTGCACCAGCCACTTGGTGGTGACCATGGTTTCCTGGGCGCTGATCGGCCACACGGTGAACACGATGATGTGGTCGCCCATGCAGTGGTTCCACGAGTGCGGCAGGTGCAGGATGCGCATCGAGCCCAGGTCAGGGTTCTTGATCCGGCCCATCAGCTTGGCGCAGCCCTGCTTGCCGTCCATGGTCATGGATACGGTGCCCTTGAGCAGCGGCATGCGCACGATGCGGTTACGCAGGCCGAAGCTGGCGTGGGCGTAAGGGATCTTCTCGGCTTCCCAGGCGGCGGCGGAGGCAGCCACGTGGTCCTTGAACGCCTGGTCGGCGCGCGGGTCGGTGACGTCGTCCCACTCCAGCAGGGTTTTCAGCAGTTCCGGGTGCGAACCGCCGCAGTGGTAGCACTCGCGGTTGTTTTCCAGCACCAGCTTCCAGTTGGCCTTTTCCATCAAGGTGGTCTGCACCGCCACCTTGGTGTTCTCCATGTCGTAGGGTTCCATGTAGTGCGTCAGGGTCGCCAGGAAGTCATCGATGGCCGGCGGGTTTTCCGCGAGGCTGATGAAGATGTAGCCACCGGCGGTCTTCACGTTCACCGGCTTGAGGCCGTACTGCTTCATGTCGAAATCGGCGCCCATCTCGGTGCCGGCGAACAGCAGGCGGCCGTCCAGCTCGTAGGTCCACTGGTGGTAGTGGCAGACCAGCTTGGCGACCTTGCCCTTGTCGCTGGTGCACAGGCGCGAACCGCGGTGGCGGCAGACGTTGTGGAAGGCATGGACCACGCCGTCGGCGCCACGGATCACGATGATCGGGTTCTTGCCGACCTGCAGGGTCAGGTAGTTGCCCTTGGTCGGGATCTCGCAGGTCATGCCGGCGATCAGCCATTCCTTCTGGAAGATCTCCTGCATGTCGATATCGAACAGGCGCTCGTCGCAGTAGAACGGCTGCGGCAGGGAGAAGGTCCGCTCGCGTTCTTGGAGCATTTGCGCGGTGGCCTTGCGTGCGGGTTCCAGCGGGTCGCCCAGGCTGATTTTTGCGGTGTCCATCGATGAATTCCTCAAGGCCATCTGCGTGGCCGCGAAAGTGGCTGATCAGGGTTGCAGCGCAAGGTGTAAAGAAACTGTTTGTGTTGGGGCGAGTGTGGGGCCGGCGCTGCCCGGAACCTTATCCATGGGCGACATGGCCCAATCTGTTCCCGACGCGCAAGCCCCGGTGGCTGGGGGCTGGTCGCGATAAGCATGTGAATGTCGCGGATAGGTAAATGGGTGTTTATGGGCCTGCGCACAATCGTCACCATAAAGGCCGGCAGTCGGCCGTGGAGATCAGCATGTCCAACAACTTCCTGAACCCGGTAACCACCCAGACCTGGGCCAATGGCCGACACATCGTCCGTTGCGTCAAAGTCATCCAGGAAACCTGGGACGTGCGCACCTTCTGCTTCATGGCCGACCAGCCGATCATGTTCTTCTTCAAGCCGGGGCAGTTCGTCACCCTGGAACTGGAGATCGAAGGCCAGCCGATCATGCGTTCCTACACCATTTCCAGCTCGCCCTCGGTGCCGTACAGCTTCTCGGTGACCATCAAGCGCGTCCCTGGCGGCAAGGTGTCCAACTGGCTGCACGACACCCTGCACGAAGGCCAGGAGCTGGCGGTGCACGGGCCGGTGGGGCTGTTCAACGCCATCGACTTCCCCAGCCCGAAAGTCCTCTACCTCAGCGGCGGCGTCGGTATCACCCCGGTGATGTCCATGGCGCGCTGGTTCTACGACACCAACGGCAATGTCGACATGGTGTTCATCCACAGCGCGCGCTCGCCCAAGGACATCATTTATCACCGCGAGCTGGAGCACATGGCGTCGCGGATCGACAACTTCAGCCTGCACCTGATCTGCGAGAAACATGGCCTGGGCGAGCCCTGGGCCGGTTATCGCGGCTACCTGAACCACAAGATGCTGGAGCTGATGGCGCCGGACTTCCTCGAACGCGAGGTGTTCTGCTGCGGCCCGACCCCTTACATGAACGCGGTCAAGCGCCTGCTCGAAGCCAGCGGTTTCGACATGTCGCGCTACCACGAGGAGTCCTTCGGCGCGACGCCGCCGGAAGCCCGTGCCGACGCCGTGGAGCAGGCCGAGCAGGCCGCCGAGGCGCCGGAAATCGACGCCGCCGACCTGCACCAGGTGGAGTTCACCGCTTCCGGCAAGAGCATCCGCGTGGCGCCGGGCGAAACCGTCCACGCCGCCGCGGCCAAGCTTGGCCTGATGATCCCCAAGGCCTGCGGCATGGGCATCTGCGGCACCTGCAAGGTGCTCAAGCTGGGCGGGGAAGTGGAGATGGACCACAACGGTGGCATCACCGAGGAAGACGAAGCCGAAGGCTACATCCTGTCCTGCTGCAGCGTGCCGAAGGGCGACGTGCGGGTCGAGTATTGAGCGAACGTTTCCGGTCCCGGGCGTGGCTTGGGATCGCGTTATCGTTCATCGCGAGCAAGCTCGCTCCTACAGGTCCTGCACCTGACCTGTAGGAGCGAGCTTGCTCGCGATTGGCGCCCTGCGTTTTTTCAATCGATAAACAGATCCGTCATCAGCGCTTCGTTGCTGTCGGGATCGAAACGGTAATGGGCGAAATCGCTCACCCCCTGTTCGCGCAGTATTTCCTCGTCTATCAGCAAGCGCCCGGTGATGCGGCGCTGGCTGCTGGAGAGGATCGCATGGGCCGCATCGGCCATGATCGCAGGCAGGCGCGCATGCTTGAACGATTCGCGTGAACCCAGCTGGAACTCGATGGCGGCGGTGGCGATCATGGTCTGCGGCCACAGCGAGTTGACGCTGATGCCGTAGTTCTTGAATTCCTCGCTCATGCCCAGGGTCAGCATGCTCATGCCGTATTTGGTCACGGTGTAGGGGCTGTACTGGGCGAACCATTTGCTCGCCAGGTTCAGTGGCGGCGACAGGTTGAGGATGTGGCCGCCGCTGCTTTTCAGGTAGGGCAGGGCGGCCTGGCTGCACAGCAGCACGGCGCGGGTGTTGATCTGGTGCATCAGGTCGAAGCGCTTGAGTTCGATGTGCTGCACCCCGGTCAGCTTGATCGCGCCGGCGTTGTTGACCAGCGCATCGATGCCGCCGAAATGCCCGGCGGCCTTGGCTAGGGCCTGGCGCACCAGCTCTTCGTCACGCACGTCCACTTGCAGGGCCAGGGCCTTGCCACCCAGCGCCTCGACCTCGCGGGCCACGCTGAAGATGGTGCCGGGCAGCTTGGGATGAGGGTCGGCGCTTTTCGCCGCGATCACGATATTGGCCCCGTCCCGCGCCGCCCGCAGGGCGATCTCGCGGCCGATGCCACGACTGGCGCCGGTGATGAACAGGGTCTTGCCTTGTAAGGACATGGATGCGCTCCTGATTATTGTCGTTATCCGAGCGGGTACAGCGGCTCGCCAGTCAATCTAGTTCATGTCTGGCGGTGCGTGCGGGACAGGGGCGAAAAGCGGGTTGCGGCGGGAGTGGCCCCGGCCAGTTGACCGGGGCGCAGGGCGGGGGAGCATCAGCGAGGGCGTTTCAGCCGGCCATGACCTGTCGAATGTCCGCGGCCAGTTCGCGTACCCGCGCTTCTTCGGTGTCCCACGAGCACATGAAGCGCGCGCCGCCTTTACCGATGAAAGTGTAGAAGCGCCAGCCCCTGGCGGTCAGCGCGGCGATGGCCGGTTCCGAGAGTTGCAGGAACACGCCGTTGGCCTGTACCGGGAACATCAGCTCCACCCCTGGAATGTCCGCCACCAGCTCGGCCAGCAACTGTGCGCAATGGTTGGCGTGGCGGGCGTATTTGAGCCAGGCGTCGTTTTCCAGCAGGCCGACCCAGGGCGCCGACAGAAAGCGCATCTTCGAGGCCAGTTGGCCGGCCTGTTTGCAGCGGTAGTCGAAGTCTTCGGCCAGCTTGTGGTTGAAGAACAGGATCGCCTCGCCCACCGCCATGCCGTTTTTCGTGCCGCCGAAGCACAGCACGTCGACTCCGGCTTTCCAGGTCAGGTCGGCGGGCGAGCAGCCGAGGAAGGCGCAGGCGTTGGAAAAGCGTGCGCCGTCCATGTGCAGGTTGAGCCCCAGCTCCTTGCAGGTGGCGCTGATGGCACGGATTTCTTCCGGGGTATAGACGCTGCCGACTTCGGTGGCCTGGGTCAGGGTCACCACCCGTGGCTTGGGGTAGTGGATGTCCTGGCGCTTGAGGGCGATGTCGCGGATCGAGTCCGGGGTCAGCTTGCCGTTCTCGGTGCCGGCGATCAGCAGCTTGGAGCCGTTGGAGAAGAATTCCGGCGCGCCGCATTCGTCGGTTTCGACGTGGGCGGTTTCCGAGCAGATGACGCTGTGGTAACTCTGGCACAACGACGACAGGGCCAGGGAGTTGGCGGCGGTGCCGTTGAAGGCGAAGAACACCTCGCAGTCGGTCTCGAACAGTTTGCGGAAATAATCGGCGGCGCGCGCGGTCCACTGGTCGTCGCCATAGGCGCGTTCGTGGCCGCGATTGGCCTGTTCCATGGCCGCCCAGGCCTCGGGGCAAATGCCGGAATAGTTGTCGCTGGCGAATTGTTGGCTCTTGTCGGTCATGGCCGTCTTCCGTGCTAAGGGTCCGAAAGGGGAGTCCTTCGATAAAGGGCTCCGGATAAGGCGCTCCTGGGTAAGGAGCGCCCTTGGGTAAAGCGGTCCGCAACGAGGTCTGGGCCAGCAGGACAGCGCAGGCCCCGCAGAGATCGGTGGAGCGCCACTTTACCCAAGATTGGCGGGGGAGCACACGCTCTGTTTATGGGTGAAAAATGCACAGGCCATGAGGATATATGCCAGACCCGATGCTGACCCCGCTGGCCGCCCGGCGCGATGGCGCCCTGGACCTGCTCAAGTGGCTGGCGTTGCTCGGCATGGTGCTCGATCACCTGCGCTACGTCGGCTGGAGCCTCGATCTGCTGTATGTGCCCGGGCGCCTGGCGTTTCCCTGGTTCTGCCTGGCGCTGGCGGCCAATGTGGCGCGGGCCGGCGCGGTGGGTCGCGAGGGCGCGGGGCAATGGCGTTACCTGGGCTGGCTGCTGCTGTTCAGCCTGTTCAGCGAAGTGCCGTACCGGCTGTACATTCCCGACCCCGATACCCTGAATGTGCTGCCGACCCTGGCCCTTGGCCTGCTGGTGGCCCGGGCCTGGCAGCAGCGCGGCGGGCTGGCGCTGTGGCTGGGGATTATCGCGGCGTTGTTGGGCGGGTTGTTCGACCGCTACCTGATGTTCGGCCTGTTCGGCGTATTGCTGCCGCTGGCGCTGTTAATCGTGTTGCGGCGCCGCTGGTACTGGGCGCTGCTGCCGGGGCTGCTGTGCCTGGCGGCCAATCAGTGGGAAAGCCTGCTGCCGGCGGCGCGCCAGGGCAACCAGGTGGCGGCCTGGGCGCTGGTTGCCTGTGTGCTGGCGCCGTGGCTGGGGCTGGAGATCCTGCGACGGTTGCACGGTCTTTCGCCGCCACCGATGCGGCGCTGGGCCTATCTCCTGTATCCCGGGCATTTCCTCCTGCTGCTGATGCTGCGCAACCTGCTGGCCTGATGGCGAGCATTGTCGCTGCGGCCCTGTAGCCGCAGCCTCGCAGGCTCGGCAGCGGCTACAGATGCGACACGCCACCCAAAGCCTGTCGCGCCATTGGTCGGTGGCGGGGGCTGGCGGTCGCGGGCAAGCCACTGATTTAGAGCCTTCGGCCTGTGGCGCGCGCAAGCATTTGTCTCTCTGCGCCAGGCCATGTCGTAAACGCACCTTTGCGTGGCGTCCATAGGCATTTGACCGGGCAGCGCCGGTCATACCATCGCATCCAAAGGGCACTACCGCAGGGTACGTGCCTCACCGAGACGAAAGGCGCACCGCCGCCGCTGGGAGAGACGCGATGTTCAGCAAGCAAGACCAAATCCAGGGTTATGACGATGCACTGCTGGCGGCCATGAATGCCGAGGAGCAACGTCAGGAAGATCACATCGAGCTGATCGCGTCGGAGAACTACACCAGCAAGCGCGTGATGCAAGCGCAAGGCAGCGGCCTGACCAACAAGTACGCCGAAGGTTATCCGGGCAAGCGCTACTACGGTGGCTGCGAGCACGTGGACAAGGTCGAGGCCCTGGCCATCGAGCGCGCCAAGCAACTGTTCGGCGCCGACTACGCCAACGTCCAGCCGCACTCCGGTTCCTCGGCCAACAGCGCCGTGTACCTGGCCCTGCTGCAAGCCGGCGACACCATCCTGGGCATGAGCCTGGCCCATGGCGGCCACCTGACCCACGGCGCCAAGGTGTCGTCCTCGGGCAAGCTGTACAACGCCGTGCAGTACGGCATCGACACCAACACCGGGCTGATCGACTACGACGAAGTCGAGCGCCTGGCTGTCGAGCACAAGCCGAAGATGATCGTTGCCGGCTTCTCGGCCTACTCCAAGACCCTCGACTTCCCACGCTTCCGCCAGATCGCGGACAAGGTCGGCGCCTATCTCTTCGTCGACATGGCCCACGTCGCCGGTCTGGTCGCCGCTGGCCTGTACCCGAACCCGATCCCGTTCGCCGATGTGGTCACCACCACCACCCACAAGACCCTGCGCGGTCCGCGTGGCGGCCTGATCCTGGCCAAGGCCAACGAAGAAATCGAGAAGAAGCTCAACGCCGCGGTATTCCCTGGCGCCCAGGGCGGCCCGCTGATGCACGTGATCGCCGCCAAGGCGGTGTGCTTCAAGGAAGCGCTGGAGCCTGGCTTCAAGGCCTACCAGCAGCAAGTGATCGACAACGCCCAGGCCATGGCCGGCGTATTTATCAAACGCGGCTACGATGTAGTGTCCGGCGGCACCGACAACCACCTGTTCCTGGTCAGCCTGATCCGTCAGGGCCTCACCGGCAAGGATGCGGACGCCGCCCTGGGGCGCGCCCACATCACCGTGAACAAGAACGCTGTCCCGAACGATCCACAGTCGCCGTTCGTGACCTCCGGCCTGCGTATCGGCACCCCGGCGGTGACCACCCGCGGCTTCAAGGTTACCCAGTGCGTGGAGCTGGCCGGCTGGATCTGCGACATCCTCGACCACCTCGGCGACGCCGATGTCGAGGCCAATGTCGCTCGCCAGGTATCGGCCCTGTGCGCGGACTTCCCGGTTTATCGCTGAGTGCGGTTTTGGAGTAAATGACTATGCAACGCTACTCGGGCTTCGGCCTCTTCAAGCACTCCCTCAGCCACCATGAAAACTGGCAGCGCATGTGGCGCACGCCGACCCCGAAAAAGGTCTACGACGTGGTCATCGTCGGCGGTGGCGGGCATGGCCTGGCGACCGCCTACTACCTGGCCAAGGAGCACGGCATCACCAACGTCGCCGTGGTCGAGAAAGGCTGGCTGGGCGGCGGTAACACCGCGCGCAACACCACCATCGTGCGTTCCAACTACCTGTGGGACGAGTCGGCGCACCTGTACGAGCACGCGATGAAACTGTGGGAAGGCCTGTCCCAGGACCTCAACTACAACGTGATGTTCTCCCAGCGCGGCGTCTACAACCTGTGCCACACCCTGCAGGACATCCGCGATTCCGAGCGTCGGGTCAGCGCCAACCGCCTCAACGGCGTGGATGGCGAGCTGCTCAACGCCAAGCAGGTGGCGGACGAGATTCCGTACCTGGACTGCTCCAGGAACACCCGCTATCCGGTGATGGGCGCCACCGTCCAGCGCCGTGGCGGCGTGGCCCGTCACGACGCCGTGGCCTGGGGCTTCGCCCGTGCCGCCGACGCCCTGGGCGTGGACCTGATCCAACAGACCGAAGTAATCGGCTTCCGCAAGGAAAACGGTGTGTGCATCGGCGTGGAAACCAACAAGGGTTTCATCGGCGCCAAGCGCGTCGGCGTGGTCACCGCCGGTAACTCCGGGCACATGGCCAAGCTCGCCGGCTTCCGCCTGCCGATCGAGTCGCACCCGCTGCAAGCGCTGGTGTCCGAGCCGATCAAGCCGATCATCGACAGCGTGATCATGTCCAACGCGGTGCACGGTTACATCAGCCAGTCCGACAAGGGCGACCTGGTGATCGGCGCCGGCATCGACGGCTGGGTCGGCTACGGCCAGCGCGGTTCGTACCCGGTGATCGAGCACACCATCCAGGCCATCGTCGAGATGTTCCCGATCCTTTCGCGGGTGCGCATGAACCGCCAATGGGGCGGCATCGTCGACACCACCCCGGACGCCTGCCCGATCATCTCCAAGACTCCGGTGCCGAACATGTTCTTCAACTGCGGCTGGGGTACCGGCGGCTTCAAGGCCACCCCGGGTTCGGGCAACGTCTTCGCCGCGAGCCTGGCCAAGGGTGAGATGCACCCGCTGGCAGCACCTTTCTCCATCGACCGTTTCCACAACGGTGCGCTGATCGATGAACACGGCGCTGCAGCTGTCGCCCACTAACAAAGGCCTCATGAAAACGACTGCGCTCGGCAATACGGCGTTAAAAACAGGCTCGAAATGCTCACTTAGTAAACTAAGCTCCGCTTTCTCCCCTGTTTTTGCCTTGTCTTGCCTTCGCTCGCTACGTTTTCAAGAGGCTTGATAGGAGAAATCCCTATGTTGCACATCTTCTGTCCTCACTGCGGCGAACTGCGCTCCGAAGAGGAATTCCATTCGTCCGGCCAGGCGCATATCCCGCGTCCGCTGGATCCGAACAACTGCACCGACGAGGAGTGGGGCAACTACATGTTCTTCCGCGACAACCCTCGCGGTCTGCACCACGAGCTGTGGATCCATGCCGCCGGCTGCCGTCAGTATTTCAACGCCACCCGCGACACCGTGACCTACGAGATTCTCGAAACCTACAAGATCGGCGCCAAGCCGCAATTCACCGACAAGACCGATAGCCCGAAAGCGGCCACGCAGGCTCTGGGAGAGAAGGTATGAGCCAGTCCAATCGCCTGTCCAACGGCGGACGCATCGACCGCAACAAAGTCCTCAGCTTCACCTTCAACGGCCAGACCTACAAAGGCTTCGAAGGCGACACCCTGGCCGCCGCCCTGCTGGCCAACGGCGTGGACATCGTCGGTCGCAGCTTCAAGTATTCCCGGCCTCGCGGCATCTTCGCCGCCGGTGCCGAAGAGCCGAACGCGGTGCTGCAGATCGGCGCCACCGAAGCCACCCAGATTCCTAACGTGCGCGCTACCCAACAGGCGTTGTACCAGGGCCTGGTCGCCACCAGCACCAACGGCTGGCCGAGCGTCAACAACGACATGATGGGGATCCTCGGCAAGGTCGGCGGCAAGCTGATGCCGCCGGGCTTCTACTACAAAACCTTCATGTACCCGCAATCGTTCTGGATGACCTACGAGAAGTACATCCGCAAGGCCGCGGGCCTGGGGCGCTCGCCGACCGAGAACGATCCGGACACCTACGACTACATGAACCAGCACTGCGACGTGCTGATCGTCGGCGCCGGCCCTGCCGGCCTGGCCGCGGCCCTGGCTGCCGCGCGCAGCGGTGCGCGGGTGATCCTCGCCGACGAGCAGGAAGAGTTCGGCGGCAGCCTGCTGGACAGCCGCGAAAGCCTGGACGGCAAGCCGGCGGCCGAGTGGGTCGCCACCGTGGTCGCCGAGCTGAAGTCGCTGCCGGACGTGACCCTGCTGCCACGGGCCACCGTGAACGGCTACCACGACCATAACTTCCTGACCATTCACGAGCGCCTGACCGACCACCTCGGCGATCGCGCGCCGATCGGCCAGGTGCGCCAGCGCATCCACCGGGTGCGTGCCAAGCGCGTGGTGCTGGCCACCGGCGCCTGCGAGCGTCCGCTGGTCTATGGCAACAACGACGTGCCGGGCAACATGCTGGCCGGCGCGGTTTCGGTCTACGTGCGCCGCTACGGCGTGGCGCCGGGCAAGAAGCTGGTGCTGAGCACCAACAACGACCATGCCTACCGCGTGGCCCTGGACTGGCTCGACGCCAGCCTGCAAGTGGTGGCCATCGCCGATGCCCGTCACAACCCACGCGGCGCGCTGGTGGAAGAAGCCCGTGCCAAGGGCATTCGCATCCTCACTTCCAGTGCGGTGATCGAAGCCCGTGGCAGCAAGCATGTGACCGGCGCCCGCGTTGCGGCGATCGATGTCAAGGCGCACAAAGTCACCAGCCCGGGCGAGTGGCTGGACTGCGACCTGATTGCCAGCTCCGGCGGCTACAGCCCGGTGGTGCACCTGGCGTCGCACCTGGGCGGCAAGCCGATCTGGCGTGAAGACATCCTCGGTTTCGTACCGGGCGAAGCACCGCAGAAACGCGTGTGCGTCGGTGGCATCAACGGTGTCTACAGCCTCGGCGATTCCCTGGCCGACGGTTTCGAAGGTGGCGTGCGCGCCGCCAGCGAAGCGGGTTTCAAGGCTGTGGAAGCGGTACTGCCCAAGGCCCTGAGCCGTCTGGAGGAGCCAACCCTGGCGCTGTTCCAGGTGCCCCATGAAAAAGGCACCGCGCGGGCACCCAAGCAATTCGTCGACCTGCAGAACGACGTCACCGCCGCCGCCATCGAGCTGGCGACCCGCGAGGGCTTCGAGTCGGTCGAGCACGTCAAGCGCTACACCGCGCTGGGCTTCGGTACCGATCAGGGCAAGCTCGGCAACGTCAACGGCCTGGCCATCGCCGCCCGCTCGTTGAACGTGAGTATCCCGCAGATGGGCACCACCATGTTCCGTCCGAACTACACGCCGGTGACTTTCGGCGCGGTGGCCGGTCGTCATTGCGGGCACATCTTCGAACCCGTGCGCTTCACCGCGCTGCACGCGTGGCACGTGAAGAACGGCGCCGAGTTCGAGGACGTCGGCCAGTGGAAGCGTCCTTGGTACTTCCCGAAGAACGGCGAGGACATGCACGCCGCGGTCAAGCGCGAGTGCAAGGCGGTGCGCGACAGTGTCGGCCTGCTCGACGCCTCGACCCTGGGCAAGATCGACATCCAGGGCCCGGACGCCCGTGAGTTCCTCAACCGCATCTACACCAACGCCTGGACCAAGCTCGATGTGGGCAAGGCGCGCTACGGCCTGATGTGCAAGGAAGACGGCATGGTCTTCGACGACGGCGTGACCGCCTGCGTCGGCGACAACCACTTCATCATGACCACCACCACGGGCGGCGCCGCGCGGGTCCTGCAATGGCTGGAGATCTACCAGCAGACCGAATGGCCGGACCTCAAGGTGTACTTCACCTCGGTCACCGACCACTGGGCGACCATGACCCTGTCCGGGCCGAACAGCCGCAAGCTGCTCAGCGAAGTCACCGACATCGACCTGGACAAGGACGGCTTCCCGTTCATGACCTGGAAAGAAGGCCTGGTGGGCGGCGTGCCGGCGCGGGTGTTCCGCATCTCCTTCACCGGCGAGCTGTCGTACGAAATCAACGTCCAGGCCGACTACGCCATGGGCGTGCTGGAGCAGATCGTCGAGGCCGGCAAGAAGTACAACCTGACCCCGTACGGCACCGAAACCATGCACGTACTGCGGGCCGAGAAGGGCTTCATCATCGTCGGCCAGGACACCGACGGCTCGATGACCCCGGACGACCTGAACATGGGCTGGTGCGTCGGTCGCACCAAGCCGTTCTCGTGGATCGGCTGGCGTGGCATGAACCGCGAAGACTGCGTGCGCGACCAGCGCAAGCAACTGGTGGGCCTGAAGCCGATCGACCCGAACCAGTGGCTGCCGGAAGGCGCGCAACTGGTGTTCAACACCAAGCAGGCGATCCCGATGAGCATGGTCGGTCACGTGACCTCCAGCTATGCCCATAACTCCCTGGGTTATTCGTTTGCCATGGGCGTGGTCAAGGGCGGCCTGAAGCGCATGGGCGAGCGGGTGTTCGCGCCATTGGCCGATGGCACGGTGATCGAGGCGGAAATCGTTTCGTCGGTGTTCTTCGATCCGAAAGGCGATCGCCAGAACGTTTAACAAAGGTCCTGTAGCCGCTGCCGAAGGCTGCGATAAGGTTCGAAGAACCTTCCGGCGCCATCAAGAGCGGCGCCTGCTTCGCAGTCGTTCGCAGCCTGCGGCAGCGGCTACAGGATCGGTGGTTTTCGCACAACAGAATTTCAAGACAGGTGCTCTATGACCGCAGTCAACGTTTACCAACAGCGCCCGACCACTGGCGCCAAAGCCGAGTCGTCGCTGCACCATGCCGACCTCGCCAGCCTGGTGGGCAAGGGCCGCAAGAATGCAGGCGTGACCCTGCGCGAGAAGAAACTCCTCGGCCACCTGACCATCCGTGGCGATGCTCATGACCCGGCCTTCGCTTCCGGCGTGCACCAGGCCCTGGGCCTGGAGCTGCCAGTGGCCCTGACCGTGGTTGCCAAGGGTGAAACCAGCCTGCAGTGGATGGGGCCGGACGAGTGGTTGCTGGTGGTGCCGAGCGGTGAAGAATTCGCCGCCGAGAAAAAACTGCGCGAAGCGCTGGGCGACCTGCATATCCAGATCGTCAACGTCAGTGGCGGCCAGCAGATTCTCGAGCTGTCCGGCCCGAACGTGCGCCAAGTGCTGATGAAGTCCACCAGCTACGACGTGCACCCCAACAACTTCCCGGTGGGCAAGGCTGTCGGCACCGTGTTCGCCAAGTCGCAACTGGTGATCCGCCGCATGGGCGAAGACACCTGGGAACTGGTGATCCGCCGCAGCTTCTCCGATTACTGGTGGTTGTGGCTGCAGGATGCCGCCGCCGAATACGGCCTCAGCATCCAGGCGTAACACAAATTCCTGTAGCCGCTGCCGCAGGCTGCGATCGCCCCCGCAGGGGGCGTCGCTCTTGAGGGCGCTGGAAGGTCCTTCGGACCTTATCGCAGCCTTCGGCAGCGGCTACAGGGATGTGCCGCTTCACCGAGAGATCAACGAACAGGAGTCACCCCGCATGAGCCGTGCACCCGATACCTGGATTCTGACTGCCGACTGCCCCAGCGTGCTCGGCACGGTGGATGCGGTGACCCGCTTTCTGTTCGAGCAGGGCTGCTACGTCACTGAGCACCACTCCTTCGATGACCGGCTTTCGGCGCGTTTTTTCATTCGCGTGGAGTTCCGCCAGCCCGAGGATTTCAACGAGCAGGGCCTGCGCGACGGCTTGGCCGAGCGCGCCCGGGCCTTCGACATGAACGTCGAGCTGACCCCGCCGCAGCATCGTCCGAAAGTGGTGATCATGGTCTCCAAGGCCGATCACTGCCTCAACGACCTGCTCTACCGCCAGCGTATCGGCCAACTGGCGATGGATGTGGTGGCGGTGGTGTCCAACCACCCGGACCTCAAGCCCCTGGCCGACTGGCACCAGATCCCGTACTACCACTTCCCCCTGGACCCCAACGACAAGCCGTCCCAGGAGCGCCAGGTGTGGCAGGTGATCGAGGAATCCGGCGCCGAACTGGTGATCCTTGCGCGCTACATGCAAGTGCTGTCGCCGGAGCTGTGCCGCAAGCTCGATGGCAAGGCGATCAACATCCACCACTCCCTGCTGCCCGGTTTCAAGGGTGCCAAGCCTTATCACCAGGCCTACAACAAGGGCGTGAAACTGGTGGGCGCCACCGCGCACTACATCAACAACGACCTGGACGAAGGCCCGATCATCGCCCAGGGCGTGGAAGTGGTGGACCACAGTCACTACCCCGAGGACCTGATTGCCAAGGGACGCGATATCGAGGGCCTGACCCTGGCGCGGGCCGTGGGTTATCACATCGAGCGACGGGTGTTCCTCAACGCCAATCGAACAGTGGTTCTATGACCTGTAGCCGCTGCCGAAGGCTGCGATCGACCCCGTAGGGGGCGCCGCTCTTGAGGGCCCTGGAAGGCCCTTCGACCAGCGTGGCCCGGGCTTATCGCAGCCTGCGGCAGCGGCTGCAGAGTAGCGATTTTGAAGACGAAACAGCATCTGTACCCGAGCACTCTACGCGCCGCCTTTTTCCGGCGGTGCGGTTTCATAAAAACAACAGCGAGGTGAAAGCATGTCTGGTAATCGTGGTGTCGTGTATCTCGGCAATGGCAAGGTCGAAGTACAGAAAATCGACTATCCCAAAATGCAGGACCCGCGTGGCAGGAAGATCGAGCACGGCGTCATCCTGCGCGTGGTATCCACCAATATCTGCGGTTCGGACCAGCACATGGTGCGCGGCCGTACCACTGCCCAGGTCGGCCTGGTCCTGGGGCACGAAATCACTGGCGAGGTGGTGGAGAAGGGCAGCGACGTCGAGAACCTGAAGCTCGGCGACCTGGTCTCGGTTCCGTTCAACGTGGCGTGCGGGCGCTGCCGTTCCTGCAAGGAGCAACACACCGGGGTCTGCCTGACCGTCAACCCGGCTCGCGCCGGCGGTGCCTACGGCTACGTCGACATGGGCGACTGGACCGGCGGCCAGGCCGAGTACGTGCTGGTGCCCTACGCCGACTTCAACCTGCTGAAACTGCCGGACCGCGACAAGGCCATGGAGAAGATCCGCGACCTGACCTGCCTGTCCGACATCCTGCCGACCGGCTACCACGGCGCGGTGACGGCCGGCGTTGGCCCGGGCAGCACCGTCTACATCGCCGGTGCCGGCCCGGTAGGCCTGGCCGCGGCTGCGTCCGCTCGCCTGCTGGGCGCGGCGGTGGTGATCGTTGGCGACGTCAACCCGGTGCGCCTGGCCCACGCCAAGGCCCAGGGCTTTGAAATCGCCGACCTGTCCAAGGACACCCCGCTGCACGAACAGATCGCCGCCCTGCTCGGCGAGCCGGAAGTGGATTGCGCGGTCGACGCGGTGGGCTTCGAGGCCCGCGGCCATGGCCATGCCGGTGCCCAGCATGAAGCGCCGGCCACGGTGCTCAACTCGCTGATGGGCGTGGTGCGGGTCGCCGGCAAGATCGGTATTCCCGGCCTCTACGTCACCGAAGACCCGGGCGCGGTGGATGCCGCGGCCAAGATGGGCAGCCTGAGCATCCGCTTCGGCCTCGGCTGGGCCAAGTCCCACAGCTTCCACACCGGCCAGACCCCGGTGATGAAGTACAACCGCCAACTGATGCAAGCCATCATGTGGGACCGCATCAACATCGCCGAAGTGGTCGGCGTGCAGGTCATCAGCCTGGACGACGCCCCGCGCGGCTACGGCGAATTCGACGCCGGCGTGCCGAAGAAATTCGTCATCGACCCGCACAAGCTGTTCAGCGCGGCGTAATCCTTTAGCGCAGCAAAAAGGGCGACCCTCGGGTCGCCCTTTTTATGGCTGTTTTCGATGATTAGAAACCTGCGCCTGGATAGTGGAACCAGTACTTTCCGGACAGTATTTCTGCAATGTCGGGTGGAGGGAACACAGACGGCGCATCCCGGTTGAAGCGAGAGCGCCATTGCGGCAGCCACCAATAGTTGAGCGCGGTTCCTCTCGGTTTAAGAACGAACCCCAGCACCGTGTCATCGATCCGCCCCTCTTTATAAAACCTGTGGCTGTGATCCATGAGGCCCAGGTAATGGTCGATGGGCAGATTCAGCATCAGGATCGAGGTATAGACCTTCTCCGACTGCGTGCGTGTCGGGCTTTCAAGCAGACCGAGCGCTTCGCAGTAATACGCTTGCGGCTGCTGGGTGATGCTGCTGGCCGTGGGTTCGGCGAGGATATCGAAGACGTTGGTGTCTTCTTGCCAGGCTCTGCCATCGCCTTGCTTGAAGTAGTCGGTAACGAAACGGGTCAGCGGGCCGTTGGCTACCGTTTGGCCTGCACAGGCCAAATCATCGACCGGCGACCAGACGCGCCAGGTCACGATGGAGATGAGTGCAATGGCCAAGAGTGAATACAGGATTTTTTTCATTGTGGTTTGCTGTGGCTGCTTTGACGAAAACAGCGAAATCATAGACTCGGTTGCATGGGGATCATGCTGAGACTTTTCAGAAACATCTTTACCAGGTTATTGGTCAGGGGCCGCTTCTGCGCTGGAGCGAGCTTGCTCGCAATAAAACCGGCCTCGGCATTGACTCAGGCTTTGTCGTGCATGGTTAAAAATCGATCTTCGCGCTAGACCGATGAACTTCCGATGATCTGTGATCGGCGACCGGGAACATTCCTATTGGCCATCAGTCAAATGGCTGCTTTTTCCCACCCAATATCGGGTGGTTTTCATGCTCAAGAGGTTGTCTCGATGAAAATTTCCCGCAGTGTTGCACTGGCTACGTTGCTGACCCTGGGTGCCAGCCCGGTTTTTGCCGCAGGCTTCAGCCTGAGCGATGCCGCCAATGCGGTGTCCAGCATGCAGGGTGGCGACAAGGCCGCCGCTGCCGCTCCAACCTCGCAGACTGCCAATCTGCTCAGTGCGCTCTCGCAACTGGATGTCACGCCGGAACAGGCCATCGGCGGTACCGGCGCGATGCTGGGCCTGGCGAAGAACCAGCTGAGCAGCACCGACTACTCGCAACTGAGCAAAAGCGTTCCGGGGCTGGACAAGCTCTCGGGCGGCAACGCACTGGGCAGCCTGGGCGCCTTGAGTGGCCTGCTCGGGCAGAGCGGTGGCAGCAAGACCGCCGGTCTGGAGAGCGCGCTGGGTAACGTGCAGAACACCAATGACCTGAACAGCGCGTTCAGCGCCCTGGGCATGGACAGCGGCATGATCGGCCAGTTCGCCCCGGTGCTCCTGCAATTCCTGGGGCAGCAGGGCGTGGGCGGTTCGCTGCTCAACAGCCTGGGCGGGATCTGGGGCGTCGGCAGCGGCAGCTGATCAACGGCGCTCGGCGCGCAAGGCGTCGATGCGCCGGTCCTTTTCGGTCCAGAGCTGGTTGACCCAGTTCTGGACGGTCTGGCGAAACGCCGGATCGTTTTCGTAATCTCCCTGCCACAACGCCGGATCCAGCTCACGGGTCTGGATATCGACGATCACCCGCGGCACGTTGCCGCTGATCAGGTCCCAGAAACCGGGAATCTTCTGCTGCGGATAGACCACCGTCACGTCGAGGATGGCGTCGAGCTGTTCGCCCATGGCCGCCAGCACGAACGCCACGCCGCCGGCCTTCGGCTTGAGCAGTTGATCGAAGGGGGATTGCTGCTGCTCACGCTTGGCCGGTGTGAAGCGGGTGCCTTCCAGGTAGTTGACCACGGTGACCGGCTGGCGCTTGAACAGCTCGCAGGCGGCCTTGGTGATTTCCAGGTCCTTGCCTTGCAGTTCCGGGTTCTTGGCCAGGAAGGCCTTGCTGTAGCGCTTCATGAAGGGGTAATCCAGGGCCCACCAGGCAAGGCCGAGGAAAGGCACCCAGATCAGTTCTTTTTTCAGGAAGAACTTGAAGAAGGGGGTACGGCGGTTGAGGGTCTGGATCAGCGCCGGGATGTCGACCCAGGACTGGTGGTTGCTGATCACCAGGTATGAGGTGTCGCCCCGCAGGTCGTCGCCGCCACGGATGTCCCACTGGGTGGGAATGCACAGGGCGAAGATCAGTTTGTCGATTTCGGCCCAGGTTTCGGCAATCCACATCACCGCCTTCGACGCATGGTCGCGCAGGCGCCCTGGCAGGACCAGCTTGAGCAGGGCGAACACCATCAGCGGCCCGAACAGGACCAGGGTGTTGAGCAACAGCAGCAGGGTGACGAAACAGCCGGTGAGCAGGCGGCGCATAAGGAACTCTTGCAAGCGTTTGGGCGCGCCATGATAAGCACCTTCGCCAGGCAGGCCAAATCCTGATGTGCTGACGAATGTTTCACGTATGTCGGGATATGCTGGCGGTCAATCTCGCCGACCAGGGTGGTTTCCGGGTTTTCTCGCGAGCCGAACCAATTGCCCGGCCACGGTCTAAAATCCTGCTGCCCACTTTCCAAGGAATCTGCTCACGTGAAATCCGTCCTTGCCCTCCTGTCCTTGCTGGCGCTGCCGGTCATGGCCGCCGAGCCGACCCTCTACGGGCGCTACGAATACATTCAACTGCCGGAAATCGGCGAAACCCTCAAGGCCAAGATGGACACCGGCGCCCTGACCGCCTCGCTGTCGGCCAAGGATATCGAGACCTTCACCCGCGATGGCGAGGAGTGGGTGCGCTTCCGCCTGGCGACCAAGGATGCCGACGGCAAGGTCTACGAACACAAGGTGGCGCGGATCAGCAAGATCAAGAACCGCGCCGATGAAGACGAAGACAAGGAAGAAGCCCAGGTGGCCAAGCGTCCGGTGGTCGACCTGGAAATGTGCCTGGGCAGCGTCAAGCGCACCGTCGAGGTCAACCTGACCGACCGCAGCAGCTTCAACTACCCGCTGCTGATCGGCGCCAAGGCCCTGCGCGAGTTCGGCGCGGCGGTGAACCCGGCCCGGCGTTATACCGCCGACAAACCCGACTGCTGATCAGACCCTGTGAAAGCTACTGCGCTCAGCAAGACTGCGTTGAAAACAGGCTCGGAATGCTCATGTAGGCTCCTACACTCCGCTTCCTCGCCTGTTTTCGCCTTGTCTTGCTTTCGCTCGCTACGCTTTCACAAGGTCTGATTGACGGCGCATGAGGCATCCGGCACCGTTCTGGCACTTACTTCTCGTGCTTGGATGCCATGCCTCATATCCTGATTGTCGAAGACGAAGCGGCGATTGCCGATACGCTGATTTTTGCCCTGCAGGGTGAAGGTTTCAGTACCACCTGGCTGAATCTCGGGCAGGCGGCGCTGGACTATCAGCGCAGCACGCCAGCGGACCTGCTGATTCTCGACATCGGCCTGCCGGATATCAGCGGCTTCGAAACCTGCAAGCAGCTGCGGCGCTTCAGCGAGGTGCCGGTGATGTTCCTCAGTGCCCGGGACGGTGAAATCGACCGGGTGGTGGGCCTGGAAATCGGCGCCGACGATTATGTGGTCAAGCCCTTCAGCCCGCGCGAGGTCGCCGCAAGGGTCAAGGCCATCCTCAAGCGCATGGCGCCGCGAGCCGTGGTCGAGGCGCCTGCCTCGCCGTTCCAGGTCGATACCGACAAGTTCCAGATCAGCTATCGCGGCCAGCCCCTGAGCCTGACCCGCCACGAATTCCGCCTGCTGCATTGCCTGCTGGAGCAACCCGAGCGGGTGTTCAGCCGCGAGCAGTTGCTCGATGCCCTGGGGGTGGCGGCGGATGCCGGCTACGAGCGCAGCATCGACAGCCATATCAAGAGCCTGCGGGCCAAGTTGCGGCTGGTAGCGGCCGATGCCGAGCCGATCCAGACCCATCGCGGCCTGGGCTACAGCTACAGCCCGGGGCACAGCTGATGCCGTTGGGAATCCGGATTTTCCTGGTCTACGTCCTGTTCGTCGGCCTGACCGGCTATTTCGTGCTCAGCACGGTGATGGAGGAAATCCGCCCGGGCGTGCGCCAGTCCACCGAAGAAACCCTGGTGGACACCGCCAACCTGCTGGCGGAGATCCTGCGTGACGACTTCAAGGCCGGCACCCTCAGCGAGAACCGCTGGCCGGAACTGCTCAAGGCCTATGGCGAGCGGCAGCCGGCGGCGACTATCTGGGGCCTGCCGAAAAACCAGGTCAACCACCGCATCTACGTCACCGACGCCCAGGGCAAGGTGGTGCTGGACTCCAGCGGCCTGGCAGTCGGCCAGGACTATTCGCGCTGGAACGATGTGTACCTGACCCTGCGCGGCCAATACGGCGCGCGTTCCTCGCGCAGCGTGGCCGATGACCCGAGCTCCTCGGTGATGCATGTCGGCGCGCCCATTCGCGACAACGGCCGGATCATCGGCGTGGTCACCGTGGCCAAGCCCAACAGTTCCCTGCAACCCTACGTCGACCGTACCGAACGTCGCCTGCTGTGGTACGGCGCCGGCCTGATCGGCCTCGGCCTGCTGTTCGGCGCCTTGCTGTCCTGGTGGCTGAGCGTCGCCCTGCGCCGCCTGACCGGTTATGCCCAGGCGGTCAGCGAAGGTCGCCGCGCCGAGCTGCCGCACTACCGCGGCGGCGAGCTGGAGCAACTGGCCACGGCGGTGGAGCACATGCGCACCCAGCTGGAGGGCAAGGCTTATGTCGAGCGTTATGTGCACACCCTGACCCACGAGTTGAAAAGCCCGCTGGCGGCGATTCGTGGGGCGGCGGAACTGTTGCAGAGTGAGATGCCCGGCGAGCAGCGCGCCCGTTTCGTCAGCAACATCGACAGCGAAAGCGCGCGCATGCAGCACTTGATCGAGCGCTTGCTGAACCTGGCGCAGATCGAACAGCGCCATGGCTTGGAAGAGCGGGAGGCGGTGCCGCTGGCGGACCTGGCGAACCAGGTGCTGGACAGCCAGAAGGCGCGGATCGAGGGCAAGGGCTTGCAGGTCGAACAGCGCATCGAGCCGGGGCTGAAGCTGTCGGGCGAGGCATTCCTGCTGCGCCAGGCCCTGGGCAACCTGCTGGAGAACGCCCTGGATTTCACCCCCGCCGGTGGCATGTTGCGCTTGAGCGCCGGCAGAACGGGCGACCAACTGCGATTCAGCCTGTTCAACCAGGCCGAGCCGATCCCGGACTACGCCCTGGCACGCCTGACCGAACGTTTCTACTCCCTGCCACGGCCCGACAGCGGGCGCAAAAGCACCGGCCTGGGGCTGAACTTCGTCGAAGAAGTGGTGCAACTGCATGGCGGCCAGATGCGGATCGGCAATGTGGAAGGTGGCGTTGAAGTGACGCTGCTGTTTCCCCTCTGAGCCAGCGCGTGCACCGTTTGCGACTGCTTCGCACCCGATCGCAGCCTTCGGCAGCGGCTACAAGATGCGCGCAGTCCATGTAGCCGCTGCCGAGCCTGCGAGGCTGCGCTCGGTTTGGGCGGCATTCTGACGTAGCGACCGCAACCCCTGAATCTGCGATTCACCTGGGAAAACGCGTCGGCTGGTTCCTACAAAGCCAATCTCCACACACTCTCCACACTCCCCCCATAAAACCCCCACATGGGCTGTCCAGACTCTCCCTCATTCGAACAGGGAGAGAACCCATGAACCGCAATCTGACCATAAAGCTTGGGGCGATCGCCCTTTTGATCCTGGGGCTGCTGGTGCCGCTGTTGATGATCGACGGGCTGATCCAGGAGCGCCAGGAACTGCGCGACGGTGTGTTGACCGACATCGCCCGCAGCTCCAGCTACAGCCAGCAACTGAGCGGCCCGCTGCTGGTGGTGCCTTATCGCAAGGTGGTGCGCACCTGGAAAACCAACGAGAAGACCAACACGCGTTACCAGGAACAGGGTGAGGAGCGTGGGCAGCTGTATTTCCTACCGGAGCACCTCGAACTCGATGGCCAGGTGCGGACCGAATTGCGCGCCCGGGGGATCTACCAGGCCCGGCTGTTCCATGCCAACAACCGCATCAGCGGGCAGTTTGTGCTACCCGAGCAATTGGGGATCAAGGAAGACTTCGCCGACTACAGGTTCGAGCAGCCGTTTCTCGCCGTGGGCATCAGCGACATTCGCGGCATCGAGCAGGCGCTGGCCCTCGAGCTGAACGGGCAGAACCTGCCTTTCGCACCCGGCACCCGGATCGACTGGCTGGGAGAGGGGGTGCACGTCAGCCTGCCGCTGCTGGACGGCAAGCGCAGCATCGACCTGGACTTCGCCTTCGACCTGCAATTGCAAGGCACCGGCCAGTTGCAGGTGCTGCCGGTGGGCAAGACCAGCAAAGTGCGCCTGCGCGCCGACTGGCCCCATCCGAGCTTTATCGGCAACTACCTGCCGGCGCAGCGCGAGATTTCCGACCTGGGCTTCGCCGCCAACTGGCAGACCTCGTTCTTCTCCACCAACCTGGAAAGCGCCTTGATCAATTGCCTGGCCAGCGGGCAGTGCGATGAGTTCAAGAACCGCTCCTTCGGCGTGAGCTTCATCGACCCGGTGGACCAGTACCTCAAGAGCGACCGGGCGATCAAATACGCGCTGCTGTTCATCGCCCTGACCTTTGCCGGCTTCTTCCTCTTCGAGGTGCTCAGGAGCCTGGCGGTGCACCCGGTGCAGTACGCCCTGGTGGGCGTGGCCCTGGCGTTCTTCTATCTGTTGTTGCTGTCGCTCTCGGAGCACATCGGCTTCGCCCTGGCCTACCTGCTGTCGGCCAGTGCCTGTGTGGCGTTGATCGGTTTCTATGTTTGCCATGTGTTGCGCAGCCTGGGGCACGGCCTGGGTTTCGCTGCCGGCCTGGCTGCCTTGTATGGCCTGTTGTACGGCTTGCTCAGCGCCGAGGATTACGCGCTGCTGATGGGCTCGCTGCTGCTGTTCGGCCTGCTGGGGGTGTTCATGGTGCTGACCCGCAAGCTCGACTGGTACGGCGTGGGCCAGGCCAAACCGGCCCAGCCGCTGGCGTTCGAAGCGGAGGTGGCCCATGAGTAGGTCGTTGGGCTTGCGCGAGGACCAGCAGCAAGCAGAGGCCTTGCTGGCGTGGATAGTCGGGTTGTTGCCTGAAGCACCTTGGGGCGGCCATCGCGAGCAAGCTCGCTACATGGGACACCGCGAAACCTGTAGGAGCGAGCTTGCTCGCGATAGGGCCGGCCCGGCCGCCAGCGTACTTCAGGTGATGACCGCGCCCGGGGCCCTCAAACCGGCGGCTGGGTCGCCAGCATCGAAGGGCGTTGGCTGACCTCGGCGTACCAGGCCGCCAGCCGGGGCCGGGCATCGCGCCATTGCAGGTCGGGGTGGCGGAAGTCGAGGTAACCCAGGGCGCAGGCGACGCTGATGGCGGCGACGTCGAAGTGGCTGGCCAGTTCGGCGATCGCATCGGCCTCGAGCACGGCCAGGGCGCGGCGGATCTTGTCGCGCTGGCCATCGAGCCATTGCTCCCAGTGTTTCTCGGGCGCGCGCAGGGCCAGTTCGTAACGGATCAGCACCGAGGCGTCCATGATCCCATCGGCCAGGGCCGCCAGGGTCAGCCGCAGCCAGCGCGCCGAACCCTCGCGGGGGATCAGCGGGTTGCCGACATGTTGCTGGTCGAGGTAATCGAGGATCACCCGGCTGTCGTACAGCACATTGCCGTCGGCCAGGCGCAGGGCGGGAATCTTGCCCAGCGGGTTGTCCTGGTTGAGGGCGGCGTCCGGATTCACCGGGGTCAACTGGCTGGCGTGCAGGGCCACGCGGTCCAGTTGGCCGGTCTCGTGCAGCAGCACCATGACTTTGCGCACGTAAGGTGATGCCGGATTGTGGAACAGCGTCATGCTGGGAGTGGACATGAATATTCCTCGCGGGTGGAAGTGGAGCACAGGCTCGTAAACCCGGGGGATCTTAGCGCAGCCTCTGGCCACGGCTACAGGGGCGCATGCGGGACAGACAAGGAGTGATGAATGCGCAGGTCCTATCTTCGACACGGCTTGTACAGCCTGGCGCTGACCCTGTTGGGCGCGCTGGCGGTGTACCTGGCCTTGCAGTACGAGTTTCGCCGCCACGGCGAGGGTGAGCCGGAGCTGATCATGGCGTTCGCCTGCATGGCCGGGTACTGGGCGCTGCCGGCGCTGGTCCTGCCGGCCCTGGGCTGTGCCCTGTTGCGCCTGCGCGGCCCCGAGCCGGTGACCCGGCCCTGGCGCTGGGGCCTGGCGGCAAGTTATGTACCGCTGCTGGGGCTGGCGCTGTTTTGCGTGCTGGTCGCCGCCGAGGCGCAGCAGGAAAACCGCGTCTTCATCCCGGTGCTGGCGATCGGCCTGGGGCTGTCGCTGTACCTGTGGCGCGGTTTCCCCGCCGCTGGGGTCAGGCCGGGGGCGGGCGGTTGAACAAACCCCGCAGGGCGATCAGGGCCGGAGCGCCTAGGCCGAGCCAGCTCAGGGCGTCCCAGATGCCGTCGCCGAGCAGCGCGGAGAACAGCCCCGCGGCACAGAGCACGGCGATGAACAGCGGTGCGCCGAAGACCTTCCAGAAGTTCGATTGCCGCGGCCTCATGGCGTCACTCCAGAGTGTTCACCCAGCGCCGGCCTGGCCGCGCGGCGGCGGACGATCCACAGGTACAGGCCGCTGCCCAGGACAATGATGGTCAGCCCATCCAGGGTCGCCCAGAGGACCTTCATCGGCATGCCGCCGTAGTCGCCGAAGTGCAGCGGTTGCGACATGCCCATGGCGTCCATGTACCAGGGACGTTCGGCCACCGCGGTGACCTCCAGGGTGCTGGCGTCGATCAGCACCGGGGTCAGCAGGTGCGAGGTCAGGTGGGTGCTGCCTTTCATGAACACCGCGTAGTGGTGCTCGCTGGAAAAGCGCGTGCCGGGGAAGGCGATGAAGTCCGGCTGCATGCCCGGCGCCACCTGCTTGGCGATCTTCAGCAGGCGGCTGGCCGGGGCCAGCTGGGTCAGTGGCGGCGCATCGCGGTACGGCTCGATCATCGCGCTGAGGCTGTCGTTGCGCCAGGCAGCGATCAGCAGGTCGGCGCAGGCGCTGATCACCCCGGTGACGCCGACCACCAGGGCCCAGGTCAGGGTCACCACGCCGATCAGGTTGTGCAGGTCCAGCCAGCGCAGGCGGGTGGATTTGTCCTGGCGTACCGTGGCGAAGGCCAGCCGGCGCATGAACGGCAGGTACAGCACCACGCCGGAGACGATCGCCAGCACGAACAGCAGCCCCATGAACGCCAGCAGCAGCTTGCCCGGCAGGCCGGCGAACAGGTCCACGTGCAGGCGCAGGATGAACATCATCAGCCCGCCGTTGGCCGAGGGCGTTTCCACGGCTTCGCCGGTGCGGGCGTCGAGCATGAAGGTGTGGGACGAGTTGGGCTCGGTGCCGGCGGTCCTGGCCATGATGGTGAGCACGCCGTTGGGGTCTTCCTCGTCCCAGCCGAAGTACTGCATGACCTCGCCCGGGCGATGGGCCTCGGCGGCGCGCACCAGTTGCTGCAGGTCCAGCTGCGGGGTGTCGGCGGGCATTTCCCGCAGCTGCGGCGCGTCGCCCAGCAGGTGATCGATCTCGTGGTGAAAGATCAGCGGCAGGCCGGTTAGGGCCAGCATCAGCAGGAACACTGTGCAGACCAGGCTGCTCCAGGTGTGGATAAAGGACCAGCGGCGGATGGTTGTGCTTTTCATTTCATAGCCTTCAGACACAGCAAAGCCGTCCTTGGCAGGACGGCCCGGTGGTTAACTCAGCCGATTACCACTGGTAGGTGGCACTGGCGACCACGCTACGCTGATCGCCGAAATAGCAGTAGGAACCATCGCAGGTGGACAGGTAGTCCTTGTCGAACAGGTTGGTGGCGTTGAGTTTCAGCGATGCGCCTTTGAGGCTGCTGTCCAGGCGGCCCAGGTCGTAATGCACGGCGGCATCGAACACCGTGTAGGCATTGGCCTTGCCCAGCCAGGTATTGGCCTGGTCGCCATAGGTATTGCCGGTGTAGCGGGCGCCGGCGCCAATGCCGAAACCGTCGAGCACACCGCTGTGCCAGGTGTAGTCGGTCCACAGCGAGGCTTGCTGGTTGGGCATCAGTTGCAGGCGGTTGCCTTTGTAGATGCCTTTTTGCACCTCGGACTTGGCCAGGGTGTAGGCAGCGATGACCTTGAGGTTGTCGGTCACGTCGGACACCGCTTCCAGTTCCAGGCCTTTGACCTTCACTTCGCCGGTCTGGTTGGTCACCGACTCGCCACCGGCACCGATGCTGGTCACCAGCACGTTTTTCTGCGTCAGGTCGTAGACCGCCGCGCTCAGCAGGGTGTTCGAACCAGGTGGCTGGTACTTGATGCCCAGCTCCCATTGCTTGCCCTCGGTGGGCTTATACGACTCGGTAGGAGAGACGCTGGCGTTGCTGGCTGGCTGGAACGATTCGGCGTAGGAGAGGTACGGCACCAGGCCGGAGTCGAACACATAGCTCAGCGCCGCGTTGCCACTGAAGTTCTTGCTGCGGTCGGTGTTGGTCACGTCGTTCTTGTTGAAGTAAGTGGTGCCCTGGTGCACCCAGTCTTCACGACCGCCCAGGGTCAGGCGCCATTGCTCCAGGGCCATCTGGTCCTGCACGTAGAGGCCGGTCTGCACGGTTTTCTGGTTGTAGTCGTAGTAGGCGCTGGAGCGCGCCGGGCGCACGATCGGTTGGCCATAGACCGGGTTGAAGATGTTGGTGGTCCCGCCATCCCCGTAAATCGACAGGTAGGAAGTGTCGGTGCGTTGGTGATCCAGGCCGATCAGCACGGTGTGGGTGATGTCGCCGGTGGCGAAGTCGGCCTGGAAGTTATTATCGACGGCGAACTGGCCGATGTCCTCGTCCACGTTGGTCGAGGTACGACTGATATTGCCTGCCGCATCGGCCGGGGAGTAGGCGTAGGAGCCCACGGTCAACTGCTGGAAGGACAGCTCCGATTTGGTGTAGCGCAGGTTCTGGCGGAACTGCCAGACATCGTTGAAGCGATGCTCGAAGGCGTAGCCCAGGGCGTAGTAGGTGCGGTCGTAGAACTCGTAGTCCGGATCGCCGAGGTTCTTGTGATGGGAGACGTCGCCCAGTGGCGACTTGATCTTGGTGCCCTGGATCGGCATGAACTGGCTGGTCGCGCCGGTATCGTCACGGGTGAACTGCGAGAGCAGGGTCAGCCTGGTATCGGTATCGATGTTCCAGGTCAGGCTGGGGGCGATGTTGTAGCGTTTGTTGTCGATGTGGTCGACCTGCGTACCGGCGTCCCGCACGACGCCGCTGAGGCCGTAGAGGAACTGGCCTTCATCGTCGATCTTGCCGGTGCTGGCGAAGTTGATCTGGCGGTAGTTGTCACTGCCGTACTGCAGCTGGATGGCATGGCTCGATTCAGCGCTGGGGCGCCGGCTGACCATGTCCAGCAGGCCGCCCGGCGGGGTCTGGCCGTAGACCGACGAGGCCGGGCCGCGCAGCAGGGCAAGGCGGTCGAGGTTCCAGGTTTCGGCTTTCGGGTTGGCATACACGCCGCGGGGCAGCGGCAGGCCGTCGAGGAATTGGGTGGGCTCGAAGCCGCGCACGCGCATCCAGTCATAGCGGGTGTCGCTGCCGTAGCTGGCGGAAACGATACCGGGCATGTAGCGCACGGCATCATCCAGATTCTGCACATTGCGGTCCTCCATCTGCTGGCGGGTCGCGACGGAAATCGAACGCGGCGCTTCAACCAGCGCGGTGTCGGTCTTGGTGCCGGCGGCGGTGCGCGTGGCGAGGTAACCATCCACGGGGCCCCAGGCACTCTCATAAGCCTGCTGGCCAGTGATGCTGGTTTCCGGCAGGGCCACCACACCGTCGGGAATCGCCACCAGGCTGTAGGTGCCGGCGCTGCTTTGTTCCAGCTGCAGGCCGGTGCCGCGCAGGGCTTCGCGCAAGGCGCCGGCGGCATCGAACTGGCCCTTGACCGGGGCCGAGGTCTTGCCGGCGGCCAGGCTCGGGTTGAGGCTCAGGGCCAGGCCGGCCTGGCTGGCGATCTGGTTCAGGGTGCTGGCCAAAGGCGCGGCCGGCAGGTTGTAGGCGCGCACGCCGGACGCCTGTTCGGCGGCGATCAGCGGGGTACTGGCCAGCGGGGCGCAAAGGGCAATGGCCACGGCCAACAGGCTGGGGCGCAACAGGGTGTCTAGCGAGCGGGACATACGGCGGCTCCTGGATGGAAACATCTCTCAATTGCCTATGTGCCGGATGAGATTCAAAAAGTGATAGGGCGGATCGAAAATTATTTAGATTTACGAAAACAAGGGGGTATTTCAGGTTGGGGCAGGCGGCGTCAGTAGGGATTTTCGCGAGCAAGCTCGCTCCTACTGGGTGGCGCCGTTCCCGTAGGCGCGAGCTTGCTCGCGATAAAAACCACACCGACACCGCTGGGCTATGGTTTGTCTCTGCCCTCGGCCCGCGCCACCAGCGTTACCCACCACGGCGTGTGCCGCTCGATGGCCACGGGCAGGGTGGGCAGCAGCGCGCTCAGGGCCAGGTCGGTGTCGTGCAGCGGGAAGCTGCCGGTGATGCGCAGGTCGGCCACTTCGTCGGCCACTCCCAGATGGCCACGGCGATAGCGCCCCAGCTCGCTGACCAGGTCCGCCAGGCGCGCGTTGTCCACCACCAGCATGCCGCGGGTCCAGGCATCGGCGCCGGGGTTCAGGGCCAGCAGCGGGCCGAGGCCGTCGCGGCGTATCAGCATCTGCTGGCCCTTCTTGAGGATCTGTTCGTCCTGGCCGGACTGCGGCCGCGCGGCCACGGCCGACTGCAGCACGCTCAGGCGGGTGCCCTGTTCCTCGCGCTTGACCAGGAACCGTGTGCCCAGCGCGCGCATATGGCCTTCGCGGGTCTCGACGATAAAGGGCCGGGCGTCGTTGTGGCCGGTCTCGACCAGGATCTCGCCCTCCTGCAACACGATGCGCCGCTGTTTTTCGTCGAAACGCACATCCACGGCGCTGTGGGTATTGAGGTTGATCAGTGTGCCGTCGGCCAGGCGCAGGGTGCGTTGCTCGCCGGTGGCGGTGCGCTGGTCGGCGAGCCAGTAATCCAGCTGGCCGTAACGTTCGCCGGCGAACAGGGCCAGGCCCAGCAGCAGGGCGACGCTGGCCAGCCCGCTGCCAATCTTGCGCACGCGACGGCGGAGGCTGTCCCGCGATTGCAGCAGGGCACTGCGGGCCGGGCCGCTGGCGATGCTGAAACGCTGGTCGAGCATGCCCAGCTGGCGCCAGGCGCGGGCGTGTTCTTCATCGGCGGCATGCCATTTGGCGAACTCTTCGCGCGCCATCGGGTTGCCCTCGCCGGAGTCCAGCGACAACTGCCAGGCAATCGCCGCGTCCAATACCCGGACGGACACCGGTTTGGCGTTGAGCAGGCTCATAGCGGTTCACCGTACAGGGCGACGTAGCACTGGCGAATGCCCTGGGCCAGGTACTGCCTGACCCGCGGCACGGACACGCCGAGGCGTTCGGCGATTTCGGCGTGGCCGAGGCCGTCGAGGCGGCTATAGAGGAAGGCGGCGCGGGCCTTGCTCGACAGCTTGCCCAGCAGGCGGTCGATGGCCTTGAGGTCTTCGAGGATCGCTTGCTGTTCTTCCGGGGAGGGGTGTTCTTCCTCCGGGACCCGCATCAGTTCGCTGAGGTAGGCCTGCTCCAGCGCGGCGCGGCGGAAGTAGTCGAACAGCAGGCCCTTGGCGATGGCCACCAGGAACGCCCGCGGCTCGCGCGGGGCGTTCAGTTCGTCGCGGCCCAGCAGGCGGACGAAGGTGTCCTGGCTCAGGTCCTCGGCCCGTTGCGGGCAGGCCACGTTGCGTCGCAGCCAGGCCAGCAGCCAGCCACGATGGTCGCGATACAACGCGCCAACGAGGTCACTGTGGGGGCTTTGGGCTGACGACACCTGGGTATCCCAATCGAGAAGTTGAAACTAACGAGAATTATTCGCGATTGTGGCAGGGCGCAAAGAGCCGCGCAATGGGCGCTGGTCGGCTGCGATTTATCGGATCCCTGTAGCCGCTGGCGCAGCCTGCGATCGACGGCGAAGCCGGCGTAATCCGAACAACGCGGTTTGCCAGACTTGCAGTGTCGTCCGGGTTTACGGCCGCTGCGTCGGAATGCCGCCCAGCCCGATCGCAGCCTCGCTAACGCTCGGCAGCGGCTACAGGTCAGAAACCGTGGGTTTGTTGCCGGCGCTTCCATTGGCTGAGCCGCTGTTGCAGGTTCAGCGGGCTGTGGATCTGCTGCTGGCGGGCGCGGCTGAACAGGATCAGCGCCAGTTCGGCGGTGGCCAGGGCGTCGGCGGCGGCATGGTGGCGTTCGCCGGCCTGCAGCTTGAAGTAACCCATCCAGTCATCCAGCCCGGCTTCGCGGATATGCGCCTGGGGGCAGAGCAGTGGGGCCATTTCGGCGACGTCGAGGAACGGATGCTGCAGGCGATAACCCAGGCTGTCCTTCAAGGCCCGGCCGAGCATGTGCTGGTCGAACGGCGCATGGAAGGCCAGCAGCGGGCTGTCGCCGACGAACTCCATGAAATCCAGCAAGGCTTCAACCGGGTCGCTGCCCGCGGCGATCGCGCTCGGGCCGAGGCCGTGAATCAGCACGCTGGGGCTGAGCTTGTGGTCGGTACGCTGCAAGGTGCGTTCGAACTGCTGGCCCAAATCGATGGCGCCGTCTTCGATCACCACCGCACCAATGGACAGCACCTGGTCGCGGTTGAGGTTGAGTCCGGTGGTTTCCAGGTCCAGCACCACCCAGCGCTGTTCGCGCAGGCTGCATTCGCCCAGCGGCGGGGCGACGGGCAGGCGCTCGCGGCGTTGTCGCTGTTCGGCGCCGAGTGCCGCGCTGGCCGGGCGCAACCAGGCGAACAGGCTCATAGCTGGTACCTCAGCGCCAGGCTGCTTTGCAGGCGCTGGGCCTGGCGCAGCGACTCGCGCAGGATGCGCCGGTCCAGGTGGTTGAGGCTGTCCGGGTCGACGCGGTTGGAGTAGGGCAGGTTCTGCCGGGTCTGCAATTGGTGCTGTTGCATGCGGGTCTGCTGGATGAAGTGATAGGCCTCTTCATACGCGGCGCCGTCGAGGGTTTCGATGACTTCCCTGGCCACCAGCTGGCGCAAGCGCTCCAGGGTGTTGTTGGCGTCGATGCCATTGGCCAGGGCCAGCAGTCGCGCACCGTCGACGAAGGGGGTGAGGCCCTGGACCTTGAGGTCGAGGGTGGCTTTTTCGCCGTTCTTCCTGGCCAGGACAAACTCACGGAAACGTCCTACCGGCGGGCGCTGGCGCAGTGCGTTCTCGGCCATCATGCGCTGGAACAGGCGGTTGTCGCCGACCTGGTCGAGGATGCCACGGCGCAGTTGGACACAGCCTTGTTCATCGCCCCAGACCACCCGCAGGTCGAAATAGATGCTCGACCCCAGCAGGTTCTCCGGCGTGGCCTCCCGGATGAAGGCGGCAAAGCGCCGTGACCACTCGGCACGGGACAGGCACAGCTCGGGGTTGCCGGCCATGATGTTGCCTTTGCACAGGGTGAAGCCGCACAGCGCCAGGCTCTGGTTGATCTGCTGCGCCAGGGGCAGCAGCTTGCCGCGAATCTGTGCCGCATGGGCCGCGTCGCGCGCTTCGAACAGGATGCCGTTGTCCTGGTCGGTGTGCAGGGTCTGCTCGCGCCGGCCTTCGCTGCCGAAACACAGCCAGCTGAACGGCACGCCGGGGTCGCCCTTGTCGGCCAGGGTCAGTTCGATGACCCGGCACACGGTGTGATCGTTGAGCAGGGTGATGATGTGGGTGATCTGGGTCGAGGATGCGCCGTGGGCGAGCATGCGCTCCACCAGCAGGCCGATCTCGCCGCGGATCGCCACCAGGTTGTCGATGCGTGGTGCATTGCGGATGGTCCGCGCCAGGTGTACCAGGTCGACCCGTTGCAGGGAAAACAGGTCGCGCTCGGAAACCACGCCGCACAGGCGCTGCTCTTTTACCAGGCAGACGTGGGCGATGTGCCGTTCGGTCATGGCGATGGCGGCGTCGAACGCGCTGTGGTCCGGCGACAGGGCGAACGGCGCCTGGGTCATGTGCCGTTCGATGCCCTGGTTGAAGTCACTGGTGCCGTCGGCCACCACCTGGCGCAGGTCGCGCAGGGTGAAGATGCCGAGCGGTGCCTTGTGTTCATCCACCACCACAATGCTGCCGACTTGCTGCTCGTGCATCAGGCTTACGGCTTCGCGCAGTGGGGTGGACGGGCCGCAGGTTACCGGGTGGCGCATCGCCAGTTCGCCCAGCCGGGTGTTGAGGGAGTACTGGGTGCCGAGGGTTTCCACGGCCTTTTGCTGGACCTGCTGGTTGACCTGGTCCAGCAGGCTGCTGACGCCGCGCAGGGCGAAATCGCGAAACACCGCGCAGAGGGCGAACAGCTTGATGAAGGCCGGCTTGTTCAGTTGCAGGCAGAAGGTGTCCTCGGCTGCCAGGTGTTCGGTGCGGGTGGCGCGCTCGCCCAGCAGCGCGGCGAGGGGGAAACACTCGCCGGCGGTGATCTCGAAAGTGGTTTCGGTGCCGCCCTTGAGGGCGTGCTGGCGCTCGCCGACCACCCGGCCCTGCTTGACGATATAGAAGTGTTCGACCGGGCCGTCGGCGGGTTTGATGATGCTCTCGCCGGGGCCGTAGAAACGCAGTTGGCATTGCTCGACCAGGTACGCCAGGTGAGCGTTTTCCATCTGATTGAAAGGGGGGAACCGCTGGAGAAACTGCATCGTGCCGTGGATGTTCTGCAACACCGCGGTTTTCCCTGCCTGGGTGAAGGCATCCGCTTTACTCATAACCATTACCGCAGTCTTCTTGGATTTGTTGTGGTCGGGTCTTTGGTCATGGTCGGTCCCACGCTGCCGGGTGCCCATTGGACGTAAGTCTAGGTAGGGGTTCTGCACCTGTTAATTCGCTTCAAGCAGGTGTCAAAACCGTGAAAAAAGTACTTATCCGGCCTCTTGGAAAAAAATCCGACGAAGTGCACATTGGAGGCCTGCTTAGCGATGTCTGACCACTGTGCTAGGGGATCGATTTGAATATGTAGAGAAAGCCATGTCCGACCACGATATTTTGAGTGATGCCGAGCGCGAGGCGTTGAACGCCGTGATGCTCG
Organism: Pseudomonas sp. SK3(2021); assembly: GCF_016772375.1. NCBI lineage: Bacteria > Pseudomonadati > Pseudomonadota > Gammaproteobacteria > Pseudomonadales > Pseudomonadaceae > Pseudomonas > Pseudomonas sp. SK3(2021). The sequence continues at coordinate 6,143,808 of NZ_CP061943.1, read as the reverse complement.
AGCCCGATCTGCCGCCCCAGCGTGTGTTGATCGCCGATGATGACAAGGATGCCCGGGAGTTGCTGTCGGAGATTCTGGGGCTGGATGGCATTCGCTGCATGACCGCGGCCAGTGGCAAGGCAGCGCTTGAACTGTTGAACTCGAACAAATCGATCGGACTGCTGATCACCGATCTGCGCATGGCCCCCTGCAACGGCCTGGACCTGATACGCCAGGTGCGGGAATCGGAGCGGGCGGCACTGCCGATCATTATCATTTCCGGCGATGCCGATGTGCGTGATGCCATCGCGGCCATGCACCTGAGCGTGGTGGACTTCCTGCTCAAGCCCATCGACACCGGCAAGCTGCTGGCGCTGGTCAAGCATGAGCTGGGCGTGGTGCCTTAGCGATGTGGCGTTGCCGATGACGCCATCGCGAGCAAGCTCGCTCCTACAGGGGCTTGTGTTGCTCGCGATAGGATTTCCCGGCAGAAACAAAAAAAGCCCCGATCTCGCAATCGGGGCTTTTTCATTTACCGCAGCTTTTTACAGGCCGTTGCGAGCCTTGAACTCGCGACGCCGACGGTGCAGCACCGGCTCGGTGTAGCCGTTCGGCTGCCTGGTGCCTTCGATCACCAGTTCGACCGCCGCCTGGAAGGCGATGTTGCTGTCGAAGTTCGGTGCCAGCGGACGGTACAGGGTGTCGCCGGCGTTCTGCCGGTCCACCACGGGCGCCATGCGCTTGAGGCTTTCCATGACCTGGGCTTGGGTGACGACGCCGTGGCGCAGCCAGTTGGCGATGTGCTGGCTGGAAATGCGCAGGGTGGCGCGGTCTTCCATCAGGCCGACATCGTTGATGTCCGGCACCTTGGAGCAGCCGACGCCCTGGTCGATCCAGCGCACCACGTAGCCGAGAATGCCCTGGGCGTTGTTGTCCAGTTCGTTCTTGATCTCTTCGGCCGACCAGTTGGTGTTGCTGGCCAGCGGGATGGTCAGGATGTCGTCCACCGAGGCGCGGGCGCGCTTGGACAGTTCGGCCTGGCGGGCGAACACGTCGACCTTGTGGTAGTGCAGGGCGTGCAGGGCCGCGGCGGTGGGCGAGGGTACCCAGGCAGTGTTGGCGCCGGCCAGCGGGTGAGCGATTTTCTGTTCGAGCATGGCGGCCATCAGGTCCGGCATGGCCCACATGCCTTTACCGATCTGCGCGCGGCCTTGCAGGCCGGTGCTCAGGCCGATATCGACGTTCCAGTTCTCATAGGCGCCGATCCACTTGGCGGCCTTCATCTCGGCCTTGCGCACCATGGCGCCGGCTTCCATGGAGGTGTGGATTTCGTCGCCGGTACGGTCGAGGAAGCCGGTGTTGATGAACACCACGCGCTCGCTGGCGGCCTTGATGCAGGCCTTGAGGTTGACCGTGGTGCGGCGTTCCTCGTCCATGATCCCGACTTTCAGGGTGTTGCGCGGCAGTTCCAGCACGTCTTCGATGCGCCCGAACAGCTCGTTGGTGAACGCGGCTTCTTCCGGACCGTGCATCTTTGGCTTGACGATGTACACCGAGCCGGTGCGGCTGTTGGTGCGCGAGGTGTTGCCGTTGAGGTTGTGGATCGCCGCGAGGCTGGTGACCAGGCCGTCGAGGATGCCTTCCGGCACTTCGTTGCCTTGGCTGTCGAGGATCGCGTCGATGGTCATCAGGTGGCCGACGTTGCGCACGAACAGCAGCGAACGACCGTGCAGTTTCACGCTACCGCCGTTGGGTGCGGTGTATTCGCGGTCGGCGTTCATGGTGCGGGTGAAGGTCTGGCCGCCCTTGGCCACTTCTTCGGCCAGGTCGCCCTTCATCAGGCCGAGCCAGTTGCGGTAGATCACCACCTTGTCATCGGCATCGACGGCGGCGACCGAGTCTTCGCAGTCCATGATGGTGGTCAGGGCCGCTTCCATCAGCACGTCCTTGACGCCGGCGGCGTCGGTCTGGCCGACCGGGCTGCTGGCGTCGATCTGGATCTCGAAATGCAGGCCGTTGTGTTTCAGCAGGACCGCGGTCGGGGCCGCGGCATCGCCGTGGTAGCCGATCAGCTGGGCGTCGTCGCGCAGGCCGCTGTTGCTGCCACCCTTGAGGGTGATCACCAGCTTGCCGTCGATGATCTTGTAGCCGGTGGAGTCGACATGGGAGCCGGCAGCCAATGGCGCGGCCTCGTCGAGGAAGGCGCGGGCGAAGGCGATGACCTTGTCGCCGCGCACCTTGTTGTAGCCTTTGCCTTTTTCCGCGCCGCCGGCTTCGCTGATGGCGTCGGTGCCATAGAGCGCGTCGTACAGCGAGCCCCAGCGGGCGTTGGAGGCGTTGAGGGCGAAACGGGCATTCATCACCGGGACCACCAGCTGCGGACCGGCCGTGCGGGCGATCTCGTCATCGACGTTTTGCGTCGTGGCCTGGAAGTCCGCCGCTTCTGGCAGCAGATAACCGATGTCTTGCAGGAAGGCTTTGTAGGCCACGGCGTCGTGGGGCTGACCGGCACGGGCTTGGTGCCAGGCATCGATACGCGCCTGGAAATCGTCGCGTTTGGCGAGTAGGGCTTTGTTCTTCGGCGCCAGGTCGTGGATGACCTTGTCGGCGCCGGCCCAGAACTTGTCGGCGCTGAGGCCGGTACCGGGAATGGCTTCGTTGTTCACGAAGTCGAACAGGACTTTGGCGACCTGCAGGCCACCGACTTGAACGTGTTCAGTCATTGCTTGCCTCACTCTGCTCAGCTATTTCGCTTTTCAGCTCTTCAAATTAACAATGAAGCCTCTGGCCATTTAAACCACAAACCCCTCTACCAGTACATGCCATCGCGGGCGGCTGGGATGGTTCCAATCAACGGCTTGAAGCCTTGCTGACAGGGCTTTCAGGGTTGCGACTGCGCCTTGGCAGACATCGATCCAACGTTATGTAGTGCGCGCTGCGGCATACTACATGATGAATTGCGGTTGTGAAAATTAGACTAAATACGTCGTTCCGCGACCAAAGTTCGCGGATCGGTCACACTGGGGAGCTGGATGTTCTCAAAAAACCATTGAATTGTTCCATATAAATCTAGGGAGTTGTACACGATTTATATTCCAGCAACGGCAGCGCGCCGTTTTCCTGCTTTGCGCCTTGCCTGCAGGCGCAAGGGAAGCAGCAGGACGAGCCTTGCCTATACTTGATTTTCTATAACAAAAGTCCTGACAGAGGGTTGCGCCATGGACCACCTCGTACTCACCGTATTCGCCCCGGACAAGCCCGGACAGGTCGAGCGCATCGCCCAATGCATCGCCGCGCACGGCGGTAACTGGCTGGAGAGCCGCATGTCGCGCCTGGCGGGGCAGTTCGCCGGCATCCTGCGGGTCGGCGTGCCGGCGGAAGCCTACGACGAGCTGGTGGATGCCTTGCAGGGCTTGGCGGCCCAGGGCATCCGGGTGCTGATCGCCGAAAGCGGCATCGAACAATCCTGCACCTGGAAGCCGATCGCCATGGAACTGGTGGGCAACGACCGGCCGGGCATCGTGCGCGACATCACCCGCCTGTTGAGCGAGCAGGGGGTGAACCTGGAGCGACTGGTGACCGAAGTGCGCCCGGCGCCCATGAGCAGCGAGCCGCTGTTCCACGCCGAAGCGATCCTGGCGGTGCCGCTGACCTTGTCCCTCGATGTCCTGCAATCGCGCCTGGAAACCCTGGCGGATGACCTGATGGTGGAGTTGGTGCTGCGCAGCGAGGTGTAAACCGAAGGGCAGGTTATCCAGTTTTAGCGTGCATGCGCCTGTGGATAACCTGTAGAGACCTACCGCCAGCCCAAGCCAGCCAAGGCTTTGCGGAATCTGATCAAAAAACCAGCAGTTTCAAGGGCTTGTGCACAAACGGCGGGGATCACGCTGTGGATAACCTTGGGAAGGATAGAGGCAGGCCACGCCAACCGTGGCCTGCAGAGGTTTGTACATTTATTGATCAGCTGCGTTTGCGCAGGCTCAACCAGGCATCCACGCTGTACACCGCCAGGCCGGCCCAGATAAACATGAATGCCACCAGGGTGCTCGACGACAGGTGTTCGCCGAACAGCAGTACCGCCTGCAGCAGCACCAGGGTCGGCGCCAGGTATTGCAGGAAGCCCAGGGTGGTGTAGGGCAGGTGACGGGCGGCGGCGTTGAAGCACACCAGCGGCACCAGGGTGACGGGGCCGGCCGCCACCAGCCACCAGGCTTCGGAGCTGGTCCAGAAGGCCGCCTGGGCACTGCTGGCGGTGGGGTTGAACAAGAGCCAGGCGAGGGCGATCGGCACCAGCATCCAGGTTTCCACCACCAGCCCCGGCAACGCCTTGACCGGCGCCTGCTTGCGGATCAGCCCGTAGAAACCGAAGGTCAGCGCCAGCACCAGCGAGACCCAGGGCAGGCTGCCGACCTGCCACACCTGCTGCGCCACGCCGACCGTCGCCAGGCCCACCGCCAGCCACTGCAGGCGCCGCAGCCGCTCACCGAGGATCAGCATGCCCAGCAGCACATTCACCAGCGGGTTGATGTAGTAACCCAGGCTGGCTTCGAGCATGCGCCCGTTGTTCACCGACCAGACATAGGTCAGCCAGTTGGCCGCGATCAGGGTACCGCTCAAGGCCAGGATCGCCAGGCGCCTGGGGTTGTCCCGCAGCTCGCGCCACCAGCCGGGATGCTTCCAGACCATCAGCAGCAGCGCGCCGAACAGCGCGGACCAGAGCACCCGATGGATGATGATTTCCACGGCGGGCACGTTGGCGATAGCTTTGAAGTAGATCGGGAACAGGCCCCAGATGATGTAGGCACTCAGGCCCAGGATGTACCCGCGACGCGGGTTGGCGGCTTGCATGCAGAGTCCTTGCTTAGGCAGCTAACAAAGGCGGTGATTGTAAGGAGGTTTTTCCGAATGCGCCCTGTGTTTGTGGCAGGCATTCGAGGAAGAAGGCAGGGGGTGTTGTCGAGGGCATCGCGAGCAAGCTCGCTCCTACAGGGGGCGCAAAAAAACTTGTAGGAGCGAGCTTGAACTGGTCAAGCTTGCTCACGATGACGTCAGTGGTTGCGCCGCGATCAGAACAGCTTCAAGGGTTCTTCGTTGAGCGCCGAAAGTTGCTCGCGCAGCGCCAGCACCTGGTCGCCCCAGTAACGCTCGCTGCCGAACCAGGGGAAGCTGCGCGGGAAGGCCGGGTCGTCCCAGCGCCGCGCCAGCCAGGCGCTGTAGTGCATCAGGCGCAGGGCGCGCAGCGGTTCGATCAGCGCCAGTTCGCGCGGGTCGAAGTCGTGGAACTCGCTGTAGCCATCCATCAGCTCCGACAGCTGTCCCAGGCATTCCTGGCGATCGCCGGCGAGCATCATCCACAGGTCCTGTACCGCCGGACCCATGCGGCAGTCGTCGAGGTCGACGATATGGAACACCTCGTCGCGGCACATCATGTTGCCGGGATGGCAGTCGCCATGCATGCGGATGTTCTGGTGCGGCGTGGCCCGGTAGACCTCTTCCACCCGCTTGAGCAGGTCGCGGGCCACCGACTCATAGGCCGGCAGCAGGCTCTTGGGCACGAAGTCGCCTTCCAGCAGGGTGGTCAGCGAATCGTGGCCGAAGTTCTTCACCCCCAGCGCTTCGCGATGCTCGAACGGGCGGGTGGCGCCGACCGCATGCAGGCGGCCGAGCAGTTGCCCCAGGCGATACAACTGGTCGAGGTTGCCGGGTTCCGGCGCCCGGCCGCCACGACGCGGGAACAGGGTGAAGCGGAAGCCTTGGTGCTCGAACAGGCTTTCGCCCTGGTGAATCAGCGGCGCCACTACTGGCACTTCGCATTCGGCGAGTTCGAAGGTGAAGCGGTGTTCTTCGAGAATCGCCTCGTTGGTCCAGCGCTGCGGACGGTAGAACTTGGCGATCAGCGGCTCGCCGTCTTCGATGCCGACCTGGTAGACACGGTTTTCGTAACTGTTGAGTGCCAGGACACGGGCGTCGCTGAGAAAACCGATGCTTTCGACGGCATCGAGGACTAGATCAGGGGTAAGGGTTTCGAACGGGTGAGACATGCTGACTCCTGCGCGCAGCAGGCTGCTGCGTCCGGCCAAGCATGGTAGCGCAGACGGGGGGATAGGTGGTGGCTGGGCGGACGCTATCGCGAGCAGGCTCGCTCCTACAGGATGATCCGTGGAGGAGCGAGCCTGCTCGTGAAGCGATCTATCAGGCGCCGACGATGCCGCCGTCTTCCCGGGTGATCACCATCACCGAGGAACGCGGCTTGCCGTTGGGCAGGTGCTCGGGGAAGGTCGAACCGCCGTTCTCGCCCGGATGCTGGATGCCCACGAACAGGCTGCGCTGATCCGGCGAGAAGGTGATGCCGGTGACTTCGCAACCCACCGGCCCGACCATGAAGCGGCGGATCTCACCGGTGTCCGGGTCGGCGCAGAGCATCTGATTGTTGCCCATGCCGGCAAAGTCGCCCGCGTTGCTGGAGTCGCCGTCGGTGAGGATCCACAACCGGCCGGCCTTGTCGAAACCCAGGCCGTCGGGGCTGTTGAACATGTTCTGCGGGGTGATGTTCGACGAACCGCCTTTCGGCTGGCCGGCATGTACGGCCGGGTTGCCGGCGACCACGAACAGGTCCCAGGTGAAGTCCATCGAACCGTGGTCGCCACGGCCGGTCTGCCAGCGCAGGATCTGCCCGTAGACGTTTTTCTCCCGCGGGTTCGGGCCGCCCACTGGCTGGCCGTCTTCGCCGCGTTTGGAGTTGTTGGTCAGGGTGCAGTAGACCTGGCCATCCTTCGGGCTGACTACGATCCATTCCGGACGGTCCATGCGCGTGGCCTTGACCACGCTGGCCGCCAGGCGGGCGTGGATCAGCACTTCGGCCTGGTCGGCGAAACCGCTGCTGGCGTCGATGCCGTTCTTGCCATGGCTCAGCTCGACCCATTTGCCCTGGCCTTTCGGGTGGTCCGGGTTGCCGTCGCCATTGTCGAAGATCGCCACGTACAGGGTGCCGTGGTCCAGCAGGTCACGGTTGGCCTTGGGGTTGCGGTGGTTGATGCGGTCGCGGCTGACGAACTTGTAGATGAACTCGCCACGCTCGTCGTCGCCCATATAGACCACGGCGCGTCCGTCGCGGGTTTCGGCCAGGGCGGCGTTTTCATGCTTGAAGCGGCCCAGGGCGGTGCGCTTGATCGGCTTGGAGTGCGGGTCGAACGGGTCGATCTCCACGACCCAGCCGTGACGGTTGAGCTCGTTGGGGTTTTTCGCCAGGTCGAAGCGCGGGTCGAACTGATGCCAGTTGATGTCGCGACTGCTCGCCGAGGCGCCATAACGCTTCTGTGCGGCATCGAAGGTCTGCTGGGCGTTGCTGCTGCCGAAGCAGTCGGTGAAGTTCTCTTCACAGGTCAGGTAGGTGCCCCATGGCGTCTTGCCGTTGGCGCAGTTCTGGAAGGTGCCGAGGACTTTCCGGCCACTCTTGTCGGCGCTGGTTTTCATCAGCGCATGGCCGGCGGCCGGGCCGCTCAGGCGAATCGGCGCGTTGCCGTGGATGCGCCGGTTGTAGCGCGACCCCTGGACGAACTGCCATTGGCCGTTGCGGCGCTGCACTTCGATCACCGACACGCCTTCGCTGGCCAGGGCCTTGCGCACGTCTTCCGCCGACTGCGGCATGCCGCCGTGGGGGTAGAGGTAGCGATAGTTGGTGTATTCGTTGTTGATCGCCATCAGCGCGCGATTCTTGTCGTCCGGGAAGGCGAACAGGCTCATGCCGTCGTTGTTGTCACCGAACTGGACCTCCTGGGCCGCGGCGGTGCCATTGCCGCTCGGGTCGAAGGCCGGGCCGTTCTTCTGCAGAGGCTGGCCCCAGCTGATCAGCACCGAGGACTTGTAGCCCGGCGGCAGGGTGATGCTGTCGCTGGTGGCGGCGGCAATGCCTTCAAAGCCCAGCAGCTTGCTGGACCCGGCGCTGACGCTGGCGGCCAGCACGCTGCGGCTCAGCAGGTTGCCACCGAGAAACATGGCCGCGCCGCACAGGGCACCGGCGCTGATGAAACCACGGCGGCTGAGGCCGACCATCTTCTCGAGGTCGGTAGGTTGGTCTTCTTCTAGTAGGCTCATCACAGGCTTCCTGCAGGATTTTGCAGCCACCTTAATCAGCATCGATGACGAACATATTGCAGCGACGAAAGCATTTCGCCGCTTGTGTAGCCGCTGCCGAAGGCTGCGATCGAGCCGAAGGCTCGCAGCGAGCTTGAGTCAGTCAAGGTCCTGCGACCAGCGTGGCCCGGACCATCGCAGTCTGCGGCAGCGGCTACAGAACCGTGATCAGCCTGGTTACAGCGGCGTGCCGAGCAGCACATTGGATGGCGAGAACTGCACCCGCACCGGCTTGCCGGCGCTCAAGCCAAGGTTTCGCAGGTGCAGCGGTTCGGCCAGGGCGCACAGCGTCTGGCCGCTGGGCAGGGCGATGCGGATTTCGCTGGGGCCGTCGTCGGCGTCGAGGATCGCTTCCAGGGTGCCTTGCAGGCAATTGTGTCCGGGTGTTGCGGGCTGATCGATGGCCAACAGTTCCAGCCAACCGGCCTTGATCAACGCCACCACGCCTGTGCCGGGCTCCAGTTCCAGGTGCAGGGTGCTGTCATGGGTGATCTGCGCCTGGATCTCCAGGTCTTCTGCGAGCGCCAGGCGCACCAGGTCATTGCGCCCTTGGGCTTCGACGGCCTGCACCGTGCCGTGCAACTGGTTGCGGGCGCTGGTCCGGAGCATCAGGCGCCCCAGCAGGTCGAGGTCGGCGGCGTCTTCGGCGGCTTCCAGCACCTGGGCCTGCAAGGCCTGCAAACGCTGGTAGAGACGCAGTACCCGCTGGCCTTCGACCGAGAGCCTGGCGCCACCGCCGCCTTTGCCGCCGACACTGCGTTCGACCAGGGGTCTTTGCGCCAGGTTGTTCAACTCGTCGATGGCATCCCAGGCCGCCTTGTAACTCAGGCCGGCGCTTTTCGCGGCACGGGTGATCGAGCCCTGTTCGGCGATATGTTGCAGCAAGGCAATGCGCTGCGGGCGACGGACGATGTGCTGGGTCAACAAGGTGGGCAAGGGCATGGCTGAACGCTTTGAACGCTGGAAATGCAAGGGAGTTTGCGGCTTGAGGGCCGAGAGTCAAGTTCAGTCGGGCCCGCCGGGTTTTGGCGTGCGTGCCAGGCAATAGACATCGACCCGCCGCGCGCCCGCCTTGAGCAACAGCCGCGCCAGGGCGTGGGCGGTCGCGCCGGTGGTGAGCACGTCGTCCACCAGCGCCAGGTGCCGACCATGGACCGCCGCCTCGGGCATCAGGGCAAAGGCGTGACGCAGGTTGCGTTGCCGTGCCCTGGCATCCAGGCCTTGCTGCGATGGCGTGTCCTGGGTGCGCTGCAACGAGGTTTCGTCACAGGGGATCTGCAGGATCTCGCCCAGCCAGCGCGCGAGCATCGTCGCCTGGTTATAGCCGCGCAGGCGCAGGCGCTTGCGGGCCAGGGGCACCGGCAGCAGGGCGTCGGGTTGCACCAGGTCCTCGGCAAAGCGATGTTGCAGCGATTGGGCGAGAAGTTCGGCCAAAAGTCGGCCAAAGGGCCATTTGCCGTTGTGCTTGAAACGGCTGACCAGGCTGTCGACCGGAAAGCCATAACGCCAGGGCGCCACTACCTGGGCGAAGGCGGGCGGTCGCTTGAGGCACTGGCCGCACGTCAGGCCGGCCGCGGGCAGGGGCAGGGCGCAGACCTGGCAATGATCGCCGAGCCACGGCAGTTCGGTTTCACAGGCGGTACAAATGGGTTGGGGGGTGTCGGTTGGCTCGTCGCAGAGCAAACAGGGTTGTTTGTTTTTTAACCAGATGTAAACCGGTCCTTGGTAATGTGGTTGACACTGCATGGCGCTTCCTTAAATATGCCCAACATCCGTGTCGAGGCTGTGGGTATTCCCTTCCCGTCACCGCTTGCCAAGCATAATCAAGGAATCGCCCATGAGCGCCAGCACCACCGCCAATCTGCGTCATGACTGGACTTTGGCTGAAGTCAAAGCCCTCTTCGTCCAGCCGTTCAATGACTTGCTGTTCCAGGCGCAGACGGTGCACCGCGCGCATTTCGACGCCAACCGCGTCCAGGTTTCCACCCTGTTGTCGATCAAGACCGGCGCCTGCCCGGAAGATTGCAAATATTGTCCGCAGTCCGGTCACTACAACACCGGCCTGGAAAAAGAAAAGCTGATGGAGGTGCAAAAGGTCCTCGAAGAGGCTGCGCGTGCCAAGGCCATAGGTTCGACCCGTTTCTGCATGGGCGCGGCCTGGAAACACCCGTCGGCCAAAGACATGCCGTACGTGCTGGAGATGGTCAAGGGCGTGAAGGCCATGGGCCTGGAAACCTGCATGACCCTCGGTCGCCTGGACCAGGACCAGACCGAAGCGCTGGCCAAGGCCGGCCTGGACTACTACAACCACAACCTCGACACCTCGCCGGAGTTCTACGGCAGCATCATCACCACCCGCACCTACAGCGAGCGCCTGCAGACCCTGGCCTACGTGCGCGATGCCGGGATGAAGATCTGTTCCGGCGGCATCCTCGGCATGGGCGAGTCCCTCGATGACCGCGCCGGCCTGCTGATCCAGCTGGCCAACCTGCCGGAGCACCCGGAGTCGGTGCCGATCAACATGTTGGTGAAAGTGGCCGGCACGCCGCTGGAAAACTCCGAGGATGTCGATCCGTTCGACTTCATCCGCATGCTTGCCGTGGCCCGCATCCTGATGCCGAAATCCCATGTGCGCCTGTCCGCTGGCCGCGAAGCGATGAACGAGCAGATGCAGGCCCTGGCGTTCTTCGCCGGCGCCAACTCGATCTTCTACGGCGAGAAGCTGCTGACCACCGCCAACCCGCAGGCCGACAAGGACATGCAACTGTTCGCGCGCCTGGGCATCCAGCCGGAAGCCCGCGAAGAACACGCCGACGAGGTGCACCAGGCCGCCATCGAGCAGGCGCTGGTGGAGCAGAAGAGCAGCGAGCAGTTCTATAACGCCGCGGTTTAAGCAAATCTCCCTGTAGCCGCTGCCGCAGGCTGCGATGGTCCGGGCCACGCTGGTCGCAAGACCTCGACGGACTCAAGCTCCTCGCGCCCCTTCGGGTCGATCGCAGCCTACGGCAGCGGCTACGGCAATCATCGTCCGATCATCGAGGCCTGCATGTCTTTCGATCTCCGCGCGCGTCTCGCTGCCCGTCGTGCTGAAAACCTCTATCGTCAGCGCCCACTGCTGGAAAGCCCGCAAGGGCCGCAAGTGGTGGTCGACGGCCAGCCGTTGCTGGCGTTCTGCAACAACGATTACCTGGGCCTGGCCAATCACCCGCAAGTGATCGAAGCCTGGCGCGCCGGCGCGTCCCGTTGGGGCGTGGGCGGTGGCGCCTCGCACCTGGTGATCGGCCACAGCACGCCCCATCATCAGTTGGAAGAAGCCCTGGCCGAGTTCACCGGTCGCCCGCGGGCACTGCTGTTCACCACCGGTTACATGGCCAATCTCGGCGCGGTCACCGCGCTGGTGGGGCAGGGCGACACGGTGCTGGAAGACCGCCTCAACCACGCCTCGTTGCTGGATGCCGGCCTGCTTTCCGGCGCGCGCTTCAACCGTTATTTGCACAACGATGCCGAGAGCCTGGCCAAGCGCCTGGAGAAAGCCACCGGCAATACCCTGGTGGTCACCGATGGCGTGTTCAGCATGGACGGCGACCTGGCCGACCTGCCGGCCCTGGCTCGCGAAACCCGGGCCAAGGGTGCCTGGCTGATGGTCGACGACGCCCATGGGTTCGGGCCGCTGGGGGGCAGTGGCGGAGGGATCGTCGAGCACTTCGGCTTGAGCCAGGAAGATGTGCCGGTCCTGGTGGGCACCCTCGGCAAGGCGTTCGGCACCGCCGGCGCCTTTGTCGCCGGCAGCGAGGAGCTGATCGAGAGCCTGATCCAGTTCGCCCGTCCCTATATCTACACCACCAGCCAGCCGCCGGCCCTGGCCTGCGCCACCCTGAAAAGCCTGGAGTTGCTGCGCAGCGAGCACTGGCGGCGTGAGCACCTGAACACGCTGATCCGCCAGTTCCGCCAGGGCGCCGAGCAGATCGGGCTGACCCTGATGGACAGCTTCACGCCGATCCAGCCGATCCTGATCGGCGACAGCGCGCGGGCGATTCGCCTGTCGCAGAGGCTGCGCGAGCGCGGCCTGATGGTCACCGCGATTCGTCCACCGACCGTGCCTGCGGGGAGCGCCCGCCTGCGGGTGACCCTGTCCGCCGCCCACAGTGAGGCTCAGGTCCAGCTATTGTTGAATGCACTGGCGGATTGTTTTAGTGAGCCGGGACCGGAGCCAAGCCATGCGTGATCGACTGATTCTGCTACCCGGTTGGGGCCTCGGCGTATCGCCGCTGGAACCCTTGGCGGCGGCTCTGCAGGGGCTGGACGAACACCTGCGGGTCGAGATCGAACCGTTGCCGGAGCTGGAGTCCAGCGACCTGAATGAATGGCTCGACGAACTGGACGCCAGCGTGCCGGACAACGCCTGGCTCGGTGGCTGGTCGCTGGGTGGCATGCTGGCTTCCGAGCTGGCGGCGCGTCGTGGCGAGCGCTGCTGCGGTTTGTTGACGTTGGCCAGCAACCCCAGTTTCGTGGCTCACGCCGAGTGGGTGAGCGCGATGCCGGGGGAGACTTTCGACGGGTTTCTGGCTGGCTGCAACGCCGACCCGCGCACCACCCTCAAACGCTTCAGTTTGTTGTGCGCCCAAGGGGCTGAAGATCCGCGTGGCCTGTCGCGCTTGCTGTCGGGCGGCGCACCGCATACCTCGGGCGCGGTGTTGATGGCCGGCCTGGAATTGTTGGCGCAGTTGGACACTCGCCATGCTCTGCAGGCGTTTCGTGGGCCGCAGTTGCATCTGTTCGCCGGGCTTGACGGACTGGTGCCGGCCGAAGCCGCGGGCGAATTGCTGGCGTTGTTGCCCGATGTCGAAGTTGGTCTGATTGAACAGGCCAGCCACGCGTTTCTTCTGGAGGATCCCCACGGTGTGGCGGGGGCGATCCAGGCTTTTTTGCATGAGTCCGGCGATGACTGATCTGTCCCTTCCCAAGCCCCCCGGCAGCTTGCCCGACAAGCGCCAGGTGGCGGCTTCCTTTTCCCGCGCGGCGTCCAGTTACGACAGCGTGGCGCAATTGCAGCGCGACGTCGGTCACGAGTTGCTGAGCCGCCTGCCGCAAGACCGCGAGCCTGGCCGCTGGCTGGACATGGGTTGCGGCACCGGTTATTTCAGCCGCCTGCTGGGCGAGCGCTTCCCGGCCAGCGAAGGGCTGGCGCTGGACATCGCCGAAGGCATGCTCGAGCACGCCCGTCCGCTGGGCGGGGCGCAGTATTTCATTGCCGGCGACGCCGAGCGTTTGCCGTTGCAGGGGCAGAGTTGCGAACTGATTTTCTCCAGCCTGGCGGTGCAGTGGTGCGCGGACTTCCGTTCGGTCCTCAGCGAGGCGCATCGAGTGCTGAAGCCGGGCGGCGTGCTGGCCTTTGCCAGCCTGTGCGTCGGTACGCTGTACGAATTGCGCGACAGTTGGCGTCAGGTCGACGGCATGGTGCATGTCAATCGCTTTCGTGAGTTCAGCACGTATCAACAGCTGTGTGTGGCGAGCGGCTTGCAAGTGCTGAGCCTGGAAAACCGTCCGCATGTGCTGCACTACCCTGATGTGCGCAGCCTGACCCATGAGTTGAAGGCCTTGGGGGCGCACAACCTCAACCCTGGACGGCCCGGCGGGCTGACAGGGCGGGTGCGGATCAAGGGCCTGATCGACGCCTACGAACAATTCCGTCAAGCGCAGGGATTGCCCGCGACCTACCAAGTGGTCTACGCCGTATTGGAGAAGCCGCTATGAGCCAAGCCTATTTCGTTACCGGGACAGACACCGATGTTGGCAAGACCACCGTCGCCGCCGGCTTGCTGCATGCCGCGCGGCTCTCGGGGCTGAGCACGGCGGCCGGGAAACCGGTGGCTTCGGGCTGCGAGCTGACCCCCAAGGGGCTGCGTAACGCCGATGCGTTGGCCTTGCTGGCCGAATGCTCATTGCCGCTGACCTATGACGAAGTCAATCCACTGGCCTTTGAACCAGCCATCGCTCCCCATCTGGCGGCCCGCGAGGCTGGCGTGGCGTTGACTGTGCAGGCCTTGCTGGCGCCCATGCGCCAGGTGCTGGCCAAGGGCGCGGACTTCACCCTGATCGAAGGGGCCGGCGGCTGGCGTGTGCCGCTGGCCGACCAGGACAACCTGTCCGACCTGGCCATGGCCCTGGATCTGCCGGTGATCCTGGTGGTGGGCGTGCGCCTGGGCTGTATCAACCATGCCCTGCTGACAGCCGAGGCGATTGCCCAGGACGGTTTGCAACTGGCGGGTTGGGTGGCCAACATCATCGAGCCGAAGACTTCGCGGCTCGAGGAAAACCTCGCCACGCTGGCGGAGCGCCTGCCTGCCCCTTGTCTGGGGCGGGTCCCGAGATTGAAGGCGATCAGCGCCGAAGCGGTGGCCGAGCATCTGCAATTGGACTTGCTTGACTAGATTTTGCCTATGGCAAGGCACTGTGCCATTAGTGTTTTTGACGGGTCTTTTTCTGGCACGTCTGGTTCAATAGCCGCTGTTCATTCCTTGCAGGGTCGAGTCCACCCATGGAAATTTCCGGGAATACCGCTTTCTACGCCGGCCTGAGTACCGTGCAGACCGGGCAGAACCGTGTCGATCAGGCGGCCAGCCAGATCGCCAGCACGACCATCGAGCGTTCTGTCACCAGCCAGTCTTCCGAAGTCCAGGTCGAGCGCCTGCGATCCGTCGATCGCAGCCAGCAATCGGACCTGGTCAGCAACATGGTCGAGATGTCCATGGGCAAGCTCCAGGCGGAGTTGGGCGTGAAAATCGCCAAGGCCGCCGATGAAGTGCTCGGTACGCTGATCGACACCTACGCTTGACCCTCCCTCGGTAGCCCTGGCCGTTTTTGCGGGCAGGGCGGTCCGCGCAAGAACTCCCTGCACAGCCCCATCTTCCGTCTTGCTGGCCTGCCAGCTCCTACACTCAATTTAGCTTCCGAATATTTCACGGCATTCGCTGTGGGCCTTGGCGTGCGAGGCCTGCAGGGGATCGATGACGAACGGTGTTTGCGTGGTGCTTGACAAGGTTTGGGCGTAAACGTATGTTTCAAACAACTGTTTGACCGCCACAATAAATCAACGCGGTTGTTCATTCCCGGTTACATCAGCAGAGGTTTATCGCTATGCCTGACTACAAGGCCCCCTTGCGTGATATTCGCTTCGTTCGTGACGAACTGCTCGGCTATGAAGCGCACTATCAGAGCCTGCCGGCTTGCCAGGACGCTACTCCAGACATGGTTGACGCCATCCTCGAGGAAGGCGCGAAGTTTTGTGAGCAGGTACTGGCCCCTCTGAACCGTGTGGGTGACCTGGAAGGCTGCACCTGGAGCGAATCCGGCGTTAAGACCCCGACTGGCTTCAAAGAGGCCTACAAGCAATTCGTCGAAGGCGGCTGGCCAAGCCTGGCTCATGATGTCGCGCATGGCGGTCAAGGCCTGCCGGAGTCCCTGGGCCTGGCGGTCAGCGAAATGGTCGGCGAAGCCAACTGGTCGTGGGGCATGTACCCAGGCCTGTCCCATGGCGCGATGAACACCATCTCCGAACACGGCACGCCTGAGCAGCAAGAGGCTTACCTGACCAAGCTGGTATCCGGCGAGTGGACCGGCACCATGTGCCTGACCGAACCGCACTGCGGCACCGACCTGGGCATGCTGCGCACCAAGGCCGAACCTCAGGCCGACGGTTCCTACAAAGTCACCGGCACCAAGATCTTCATCTCGGCCGGTGAGCACGACATGGCCGACAACATCGTCCATATCGTTCTGGCCCGCCTGCCGGATGCACCGGCTGGCACCAAAGGCATCTCGCTGTTCATCGTGCCGAAGTTCCTGCCGAACGCCGATGGCTCTGTCGGCCAGCGCAACGCCGTGAGCTGTGGTTCCCTGGAACACAAGATGGGTATCCACGGTAACGCCACTTGCGTGATGAACTTCGACGCGGCCACCGGTTTCCTGATCGGCCCAGCGAACAAAGGCCTGAACTGCATGTTCACCTTCATGAACACCGCTCGCCTGGGTACTGCGCTGCAAGGCCTGGCCCATGCCGAAATCGGTTTCCAGGGTGGCCTGAAGTACGCTCGCGATCGTCTGCAAATGCGTTCCCTGACTGGCCCGAAAGCGCCGGACAAAGCTGCTGACCCGATCATCGTGCACCCTGACGTACGCCGTATGCTGTTGACCATGAAGGCTTTCGCCGAAGGCAACCGTGCCATGGTCTACTTCACGGCCAAGCAGGTCGACATCGTCAAATACGGCGTGGACGAAGAAGAGAAGAAGAAAGCCGACGCCCTGCTGGCCTTCATGACTCCGATCGCCAAGGCCTTCATGACCGAAGTCGGCTTCGAAGCTGCCAACCACGGTGTGCAGATCTACGGTGGCCACGGCTTCATCGCCGAGTGGGGCATGGAGCAGAACGTCCGCGACAGCCGCATTTCCATGCTGTACGAAGGCACCACCGGCATCCAGGCGCTGGACCTGCTGGGCCGTAAAGTACTGATGACCCAAGGCGAAGCCCTGAAAGGCTTCACCAAGATCGTCCACAAGTTCTGCCAGAGCAACGAAGGCAACGAGTCGGTCAAAGAGTTCGTCGCACCGCTGGCTGCACTGAACAAGGAATGGGGCGAGCTGACCATGAAGGTCGGTATGGCGGCCATGAACGACCGTGAAGAGGTCGGTGCCGCGTCCGTGGACTACCTGATGTACTCCGGTTATGCCTGCCTGGCCTACTTCTGGGCCGACATGGCGCGCCTGGCTGCCGAGAAGCTGGCTGCCGGTACCACCGAAGAGGCGTTCTACACCGCCAAGCTGCAGACCGCGCGCTTCTACTTCCAGCGCATCCTGCCGCGTACCCGCACTCACGTTGCGGCCATGCTGTCGGGTGCCAACAACCTGATGGACATGAAGGAAGAAGATTTCGGCCTGGCTTACTAAGCCTTACCGAGTTCATTCGGAAGCCGCTTCTCCTTCGGGAGAAGCGGCTTTTTTGTGCGCGGGATGAATCTGAAAATAATCCGACTAAAACGTTAAGAAGAAGCCGATCCCTGCCGTTACAGAGGTGGCAATGTGACACATGTCACATTTGTGCTGTTTAACTATGCCCGGTGAAGGCATAGTGCCATCAACTGTTTAGCCGCGTCGGAGCTTTACCTTGCCGCGTTCTTCCGCTGTACGTTTCAGCCATTTTCTACCGTCATTGTTACTCCTGCTTGCGGGGCTTGCGGCCGCCTACGTCAAGGATCTCAACGTCTTCTTCACCTCGCTGTTCAACGTCCTGCCGACCCTGGTGCTGTTGCTCGGCGGTGCCTACTGCGCGGTGTATCGGCGCCAGCGTGAACTGTTCTTGATGGTCACGGTGTACATCGCCTATTTCCTGCTCGATACCCAGACCGACTATTACCGCGACAACGGCAAGGTGCGCGAGGATGCGGCTGTGGTGTTCCACTTGGTCTGCTTGCTGCTGCCGCTGCTGTTCGGCCTGTTCGCGGCCTGGCAGGAGCGTACCCATCTGTTCCAGGACATGGTGGCGCGCTTTGCCGTATTGCTCGCCTTTGGCAGTGTGGCGCTGGGGCTGGAGCAGAGTTATCCCCAGGCGCTGCTGGCCTGGCTGGCGGAAATCCGTTGGCCGGCTCTGCACGGCGCCTGGATGAGCCTGATCCAGTTGTCGTACCCGGTGTTTCTCGCGACCTTCCTGCTGCTGGCGGTCCAGTATTGGCGCAACCCGCGTCCATTGCATGCGGCGCAGTTGGTGGGGTTGCTGGGGCTGTTCTGGATGCTGCCCAAGACCTTCATTCTGCCGTTCACCCTGAACATCATGTGCAGCCAGGTGATGTTGATGATCGCCGCGGCCGTTGCCCACGAGGCATACCAGATGGCCTTCCGCGACGAGCTGACTGGCTTGCCGGGGCGCCGCGCCTTGAACGAGCGTATGCAGCGCCTGGGCCGCAACTATGTGCTGGCGATGAGCGATGTCGATCACTTCAAGAAATTCAACGACACCCACGGCCACGATGTGGGCGACCAGGTATTGCGCCTGGTGGCCAGCAAGCTGTCGAAAGTCAGCGGTGGCGGTCGTGCCTACCGTTATGGCGGCGAGGAGTTTGCGGTGGTGTTCGCCGGCAAGACCCTCGAGGAGTGCATGCCGCACCTGGAGGTCATTCGCGAGACCATCGCCAACTACAACATCCAGCTGCGCAATCAGGAGAATCGCCCCCAGGACGACCAGCAGGGGCGTCAGCGCCGGGGCGCGGCCGCGGCGTCCAGTGTGTCGGTGACCGTCAGCATCGGTGTCGCCGAGCGGCAGATGGAGCACCGATCACCCGAAGAGGTGCTCAAGTCCGCCGACCAGGCGCTGTACAACGCCAAGGGCGCAGGGCGCAACTGCGTCATGGCCTTCGGTCAGAACCGCCGTGGCGCGGTGCGCATGGACACCGCTGCGGGTTGAGTGATAACGGCGCATTCAGCGTCTGGACTGTGATTGGCAGGTCGGATGAGCGGCAGTAGGTTGGATCGATCTGCTGCCGGAGAAACGACCATGCCCGAGTACAAAGCTCCCCTGCGCGACATGCGCTTTTTGATCGACCACGTCTTTGACTTTCACACCAGCTACGCCGCCCTGGGGGCCAGCGATGCCAGCCCGGACATGGTGGCCGCGATCCTCGAAGAAGGGGCGAAGTTCTGTGAAAACGTGCTGGCGCCGCTGAACCGCTCCGGCGACGAAGAGGGCTGCCATTTCGACAATGGCGTGGTTACCACGCCAAAAGGCTTCAAGCAGGCTTTCGCCCAGTATGTCGAAGGTGGCTGGCACGGCCTGGCAGCGGACCCGAGCTACGGTGGCCAGGGCCTGCCGCATTCACTGGGGTTGGTGATCAGCGAGATGGTCGGCTCCAGCAACACCTCCTGGGGCATGTACCCAGGCCTGACTCACGGTGCCATGTCGGCGATTCATGCCCATGGCAGCGAAGAACAGAAGCGGACCTACCTGAGCAAGCTCACCGCCGGCCAGTGGACCGGCACCATGTGCCTGACCGAAGCCCATTGCGGCACCGACCTGGGCATCATCAAGACCCGCGCCGTGCCCCAGGCCGATGGCAGCTATGCGGTTTCCGGCAGCAAGATTTTCATCTCGGCCGGCGAGCACGACATGAGTGAAAACATCATCCACCTGGTCCTGGCCAAGCTGCCGGATGCGCCGGCGGGCACCAAGGGTATTTCGCTGTTCATCGTGCCCAAGTTCCTGCCCAACGCCGACGGCGAGGCGGGCGAGCGCAACGGTGTGAGTTGCGGCTCCATCGAACACAAGATGGGCATCAAGGCCTCGGCCACCTGCGTGCTGAACTTCGACGGTGCCAAGGGGTTCCTGATCGGTGAGGCCAACAAGGGCCTGAACTGCATGTTCACCATGATGAACCACGCGCGCCTCGGTACCGGGATGCAGGGGCTGTGCCTGGGCGAGGCGAGCTTCCAGGGCGCGGTCAAATACGCCAACGACCGCCTGCAGATGCGTTCCCTGACCGGGCCTAAGGCGCCGGACAAGGCCGCCGACCCGATCATTGTCCACCCCGATGTGCGGCGCATGCTGCTGACCATGAAAGCCTTCAACGAAGGCAATCGTGCCCTGGCCTATTTCACCGCGCAGTTGCTGGATGTGGCGCACTTGGCCGCCGATGAAACCCAGCGCCAGGATGCCGAGAACCTGTTGGCCCTCCTGACGCCGATCTGCAAGGCCTTCATGACTGAAACCGGGTTGGAGGTGACTAACCACGGCATGCAGGTGCTTGGCGGGCATGGCTTCATTCGCGAATGGGGGATGGAGCAACTGGTGCGCGACTGCCGCATCGCCCCGATCTATGAAGGCACCAATGGCATTCAGGCCCTGGATCTGCTGGGGCGCAAGGTGCTCGGCAGCCAGGGCAAGCTGCTGATGGGCTTCACCAAGATCGTCCACAGGTTCTGCACGGCCAATGCCGAGCAGCCACAGCTCAAGGGGCATGTGGCGCAGCTCAATGGGCTCAACCAGCAGTGGGGGGCGCTGACCACCAAGGTCGGGATGGTGGCGATGAAGAACCCCGACGAAGTCGGTGCCGCGGCGCTGGATTACCTGATGTACAGCGGTTACATCATCCTCGCCTACCTGTGGCTGCGCATGGCGTTGGTGGCCCAGGCCCGGCTGGATGCCGGCGAAGAGGATGTCGATTATTGCCAGGCCAAGCTGGCGACCTGCGAGTTCTACTTCAAGCGTCTGCTGCCGCGCACGGCGTCCCATCAGGCAGCGATCGAGGCAGGCAGTGATTGCCTGATGAAACTACCGGCGGAGCTGTTTGCGCTCTAGGTTTTCTTGTAATCGTCCATCGCGGGCAAACCCCTTCCTGCAGATTTTTGCGGGGAGGGGTTTGCCTGCGATTCGTTGTGACCAAGAATTACATAAAAGTCACGAGTTGACCCTATGTGTCTTAAATGTTGTTCGGGTACACTCGAGCTTTCGTAAATGGGGCCGTTCGGGTCCACTTGTTTAGATCTTGCGAGGTTTGCCATGGCTGACTACAAAGCGCCCTTGCGCGATATGCGCTTCGTCCTCAATGAAGTTTTCGAGGTCGCCAAACTCTGGGCCGAACTGCCTGCTCTGGCCGACACCGTCGACGCCGAAACCGTCGAAGCGATTCTTGAGGAAGCCGGCAAAGTCACCGGCAAAAGTATCGCCCCGCTGAGCCGCGCCGCCGACGAAGAGGGCTGTCACTGGAGCGACGGCGCGGTCACCACGCCTGCTGGTTTTCCACAGGCCTACCAGACTTATGCCGAAGGCGGCTGGGTTGGCGTCGGCGGCGATCCGACCTACGGCGGCATGGGCATGCCCAAGGCGGTATCGGCCCAGGTCGAGGAAATGGTCAACTCGGCCAGCCTGTCGTTCGGCCTGTACCCGATGCTGACCGCGGGTGCCTGCCTGTCGATCAACGCCCACGCCAGCGAAGAGTTGAAGGCGGCCTACCTGCCGAACATGTATGCGGGCGTCTGGGCCGGCTCCATGTGCCTCACCGAGCCGCATGCCGGTACCGACCTGGGCATCATCCGCACCAAGGCCGAACCGCAGGCCGATGGCTCCTACAAGATCAGCGGTACCAAGATCTTCATCACCGGCGGTGAGCACGACCTGACCGATAACATCATCCACCTGGTGCTGGCCAAACTGCCGGATGCGCCAGCGGGGCCGAAAGGCATTTCGCTGTTCCTGGTGCCGAAGTTCCTGGTCAACGCCGACGGCAGCCTGGGTGCGCGCAACCCGGCCAACTGCGGTTCGATCGAACACAAGATGGGTATCCAGGCTTCGGCTACCTGCGTGATGAACTTCGACGAAGCTGTCGGTTACATCGTCGGTGAGCCGAACAAGGGCCTGGCGGCCATGTTCACCATGATGAACTACGAGCGTCTGGGTGTCGGTATCCAGGGCCTGGCGTCGGGCGAGCGTTCCTATCAGAACGCCGTGGAATACGCCCGCGATCGCCTGCAAAGCCGCTCGCCGACCGGCCCGCAAGCCAAGGACAAGGTCGCCGACCCGATCATCGTGCACCCCGACGTGCGGCGCATGCTGCTGACCATGAAAGCCGCGAACGAAGGCGGCCGCGCGTTCTCCACCTATGTGGCGATGCAACTGGATACCGCCAAGTTCAGCGAAGACGCTGTGGTGCGTAAGCGCGCGGAAGATCTGGTGGCTCTGCTGACGCCGGTGGCCAAGGCTTTCCTCACTGATCTGGGGTTGGAAACCACGGTTCACGGCCAGCAGATTTTCGGCGGCCACGGCTACATCCGCGAATGGGGCCAGGAACAGCTGGTGCGCGATGTGCGTATTACCCAAATCTATGAAGGCACTAACGGCATCCAGGCGCTGGACCTGGTCGGGCGCAAGATCGTCGGTAGCGGCGGGGCGTTCTACAAGCTGTTCGCGGACGAGATTCGTCATTTCACCGCGACCGCCAGCGCCGATCTGGCCGAGTTCACCAAACCGTTGAATGAAGCACTGGATAACCTCGACGAACTGACTGCCTGGCTGCTGGATCGGGCCAAGAGCAACCCGAACGAGATCGGCGCGGCCTCGGTCGAATACCTGCAAGCATTCGGATACACGGCGTATGCCTATATGTGGGCATTGATGGCGAAAGCGGCTCTGGGCAAGGAGTCACAAGACGATTTCTACGCCAGCAAGCTGGGTACCGCGCGCTTCTACTTCGCCCGGCTGCTGCCGCGTATTCACTCGCTGAGCGCATCGGTGAAGGCGGGTAGCGAATCACTGTTCCTGCTGGATGCGGCGCAGTTCTGAGTATGTGCACCTCATGTAAGCTTTCTCTTACATGACGTGCTGCTAATCACCCATATCGGCAGATTGGATCCAGGGCTAATCTACTTCACATGGACGTCGCGCAGGAAGCGCAAAGCAATAACACGGACACGTAGGATTCCGCCAGGATGGTGGAGTGAAAAGGATGTCAGGGAAACAGTCTGCAAAGCCCCGCTTCGGCGGGGTTTTCTTTTGCCTGCGTTTTTTACCTGCGCTGATTCAGCCTAGCCCTTCCAGCGTCGCCGGGCCGCTCATTTCTTCTTCCAGCAAGGTTCGCAGCAACGCCAGGGTTGCCTGCTGACGCTGCACATCACGACATACCAGCCCCACTTTCAACGGCACCCTCGGTTCGCTCAGCGGTTTCCATAACAGGTCCGTATGGCTATGGGTCTGACGCGAGCGCCCAGGCAGGACCGTGGCCAGTCGGGTGTTGGGCAGGCTGTCGAGAATCCCCGCCATGTTGTTCAGTTCCGCCTGCACCTGCGGCCGGCGCCCGAGGTTGGCCAGTTGCGCCTGCCAGATCTGGCGTATCTGGAACTCCTCGCCCAGCAACAGCATGGGCAGCTCCGCGGCCTGGCTCATGGAGACCTTCTTGAATTCACGCAGGGGATGCTCGCTGGGGATCACCAGGGTCAACTCATCTTCGTAGAGTTGCACACCGTGCAGTCCCGGTTGGCGCGGGGGCAGATAACTGATGCCGATGTCCAATGAGCCATTGAGCAGGCGCCGTTCGATTTCCAGGCCGGTCAGTTCGTAGATCTGCACCACCAGATGCGGCTGGGCCTTGCGCACTCGCTCAAGCATCTGCGGCACCAGGCTGCTGTGCACGGTCTGCAGTACACCGATCGCCAGCGTGCGCAGGGCCTGGCCCTTGAAGTTGCCCAGGGCTTCGCGAGCCCGCTGCATGCCGTCGAGCAAGGGCAGGGCATGGTTGTACAGGGTATGGGCCGCCAGGGTTGGCAACAGGCGCTTGCTGCTGCGTTCGAACAGGCTGACGTCGAGGTTCTGTTCCAGTTGACGGATCTGTTGCGAGAGCGCGGGTTGGGAGATCGACAGGCGCTCGGCGGCGCGTCCTACGTGACCTTCTTCATACACCGCGACGAAATAACGCAGTTGTTTAAAATCCATAAGTTCTGCTTATCGAAAAAGCTGGAAAATCGAAATGGCCCGATATGCTGCAGAAGCCTAGTCTAACCCCTATTCACAGGGCTTAAAGGGCCAGAAGGCGCGATGAATACCGTTTACGTGGATGGTGTTTACATAGGCAAGGCAAAAAACCTCGGGCAGGGTTTGATCAGTGATACGGACAAACAGCCGGTTGCAAACCGACTCTGGCTATGGCCGCAGGGCCTGGGCAGCGACGAACACGGCGACCCACGGTTTCATACCGGCCCGGAGCGGGCGCTGCACCATTATCCCGCCGAGCACTACCGCTACTGGCGCAAGCGTTATCCACAGATTGACTGGTGCGCCCCGGCCTTTGGCGAAAACCTGTCTACCCACGGCCTGACCGAAGAGCAGGTCTGCCTGGGCGATATGTTTCGCTGGGGCGGCGCGCTGCTGCAGGTCAGCCAGCCACGCTCGCCCTGTTATCGCCTGAGCCACCGCTGGGGCATCCCCGACCTGCCGCAACAGGCACAGGACAATGGTCGCTGCGGCTGGTTCTACCGGGTGCTCAAACCCGGCTTCGTCAGTGCCGATCAGCCCTTCGAGCTGATCCAGCGCAGTTATCCGGGGCTGACCGTGGCCTGGGCCCTGCGCTGTTTTTATCGAGAACCGCTGGAGCATGCGGGCTTGAAGAAACTGGTGGACTGTCCGGCACTGGCGTCGCGTTGGCGCGACATCGCGATCAAGCGCATGCGCACCGGCCTGGTCGAGGATTGGTCCTCGCGCCTGCTGGGCCTGCCGCTGGAGGGGTTGAGCGCATGAACCTGTTCAGTCTGCGTCGCCCCCAGCCAAGCCTCGATGATCTGGCGGCCGAGCCTTGCCTGTCGCCGATGAGCGACAACCTTTCCAGTGAGTGCCTGATGCCCAGTGTCCAGCGACCCCATCCAGTATTTGTCCGTGGCCAGGGCTCATGGCTGTGGGATAGCGATGACCGCGCCTATCTCGACTTCGTCCAGGGCAATGCGGCCAACAGCCTTGGCCATAGCCCCTCGGCGCTGGTCAAGGCGCTGACGGCCCAGGCCCAGTCGTTGATCAACCCCGGCTCGGGCTTTTACAACCGTGGCATGCTCAACCTCAGCGAACGCTTGTGCCGCAGTACCGGCAGCGACCAGGCCTACCTGTTGAACAGTGGCAGTGAAGCCTGCGAGGCGGCGATCAAGCTGGCCCGCAAGTGGGGCCAGCTGCATCGTGGCGGTGCCTCGAAGATCATCACCGCCAGCGGCAGCTGTCACGGTCGCAGTTTCGCGGCGATGTCGGCGTCGGCAAGCCCGAACATCGCCAATCGCTTCGAGCCACAGCTGGCGGGTTTCAGCCATGTTCCCTTCAACGACCTGCCGGCGTTGCATGCTGCGGTGGACGCGCAGACCGTGGCGATTATGCTTGAGCCGATCCAGGGCGAGGCCGGGGTAATTCCGGCGACCGAGCATTACCTCAAGGGGGTCGAGCGGCTGTGTCGCGAGCTGGGCATCCTGCTGATCCTGGACGAAGTACAGACCGGCATCGGCCGCTGCGGCACCTTGCTGGCCGAACAGGTCTACGGCGTGCGCGCCGACATCGTTGCCCTGGGCAAAGGTCTTGGCGGCGGCGTGCCCTTGGCGGCCTTGCTGGCGCGTGGCAAGGCCTGCTGCTTCGAGGTGGGGGAGCTGAATGGCACCCATCACGGCAATGCCCTGATGACCGCGGCGGGCATGGCGGTGCTCGATAGCGTGCTGGACAACAGCTTTCTCGAGCATGTGCGGGACAACGGCCAGTACTTGCGCGAAGGGCTGGCCCGCCTGGCTAACCGTTATGCCCAGGGAGAATTACGCGGGCAGGGCTTGTTCTGGGGCCTGAGCCTGGCCGACGACTCGGCCGAGGCCGTGGTCAAGGCGGCTCGCTACGAAGGTCTGCTGCTGGCCGCGACGCAGTCGGACTGCCTGCGGTTCACCCCGGCGCTGACGGTGAGCAAGGCGAATATCGACGAAATGCTGCTGCGCCTGGCGCGGGCCTTTTCGCGAGTACGCACTGCGCAGTTGCAATGCCGCAAGGGGCTGGTGGTTTAAAGCCAGCCCTGATCCCGCCATACCCGATCTTGTCCTGACAGAATTCCTGAACCGTCTCGCGGTATAACGCATCGCCCCGTGTCCGATTTTTCGCACGGGGCGTTTTTTTGTCTCGGGCTTTTGCAAAACCGCTAGCAAGTCTTGAAGGCCATCATCCAGAGAGGGTTCCTTAGGCTCATCCGCCAGGACGGTGGGCTGCATAGGTGAAAGACCGCCGGGCAGCTTGGGTTGAACCTATATACCACTGAGTGGTATATTTTTGGGAAAGGAAGCCATGACCATCAGGTTGTTCAAAACCAAAGGTTTTGCTGTCGCGGCGAAAAAGGCCTTGATTCATGACAATGAGCTGTTGGCCGCATTCAGCGAGTTATGCCGCGGCCAGGCTGATGACCTCGGTGCTGGGGTCTGGAAGAAGCGCCTGAATGCCAACCGCCATCGTTCGATTGTCCTGGCCAGGGGCCGACGCTACTGGGTGTTCCAGTTCCTGTTCGCCAAGCAGGACCAGAGCAATATCAGCCACCAGGAGCTGCAGGCGTTCCGCGCGCTGGCCAAGGCTTACGAAGGGCTGGATGGCTGGCAGATCCAGCAGCTACTCGAGATGAAAGCGTTTGTGGAGATCAGACATGAGCAAGCCATTCAAGACTGAAGCCCTTGAATCGATACACGAGTCGGCCAGTGCCCTGCACGCCATCGGCGCCATTGGCAAAACCACCATGCGCCAGTTCGATGAGGCCTGTATCGCGCCAGTGCCGGCGAGCATTCCCGCGGAGCAGATCAAGCTGCTGCGCGAGCGTAGCAATGTCAGTCAGCCGGTCTTTGCTCGCTACCTGAACACCAGCGCGTCCACGGTGAAACAGTGGGAGTCCGGCGAGAAACACCCGAGCGGCATGGCGCTCAAACTGTTGAGCATCGTGCAGAAACATGGCCTGGAAATACTGGCATAAGCCGGTACTGAAACACCGGCCCGCCTGAGGATAAAAACTGGCGCTTGGCCAGAATCGACTGAACCCATGCCCAATGTCACGGGTCGATTAGCGGTGAGGCTCGTACGAGTCGATTTCTATCAGGAGCTGCTCCATGGACTTTATCCGCATCATCATCGCCATTCTGTTGCCGCCATTGGGAGTGTTCCTGCAAGTGGGGTTCGGCGGTGCGTTCTGGCTGAATATCCTGCTGACCCTGTGCGGTTACATCCCGGGCATCGTGCATGCGGTGTACATCATCGCCAAGCGCTGAGCCTGACGCCTGCTCCCGCACAGGAGCAGGCTTGTTCCCCTTGGGCGCCGATTACTGCGGTGTGCCCGTCAATTCCATTACCCGTCGATAAAACAGCCATTCCTGTTCCAGGGCGTGGGCCTGATTGGCGGCCTTGCGAAAGCCATGGCGTTCATCCGGGTAATAGTGCGCTTCGGCCGCAATACCGTTGTCCTGCAAGGCCTTGAGCATATCCCGGGTCTGTTGGGGCACCACCACGGCGTCGAGTTCGCCCTGGAAGAAAATCACCGGTACGCGGATATTGCCGGCATGCAACAGCGGGGTGCGGGCCTTGTAGCGCTCGGCATCCTGTTCGGGGTCGCCGATCAGCCAGTCCAGGTAGTCGCTTTCGAACTTGTGGGTGGCTCGCCCCAGGGCGACCGGGTCGCTGACGCCATACAGGCTGGCGCCGGCACGGAACACATCGGCGAAGGCCAGGGCGCAAAGGGTGGTGTAGCCGCCGGCACTGCCACCGCGGATGAACGCCCGGTCGCCATCGATCAAGCCTTGTCGGGCCAGATAGGCGACCACCGCACAGGCATCCTGCACATCCACCTCGCCCCAACTCAGGTGCAGGGCTTGCCGGTACTCGCGGCCATATCCGCTGCTGCCGCGGTAGTTCAGGTCGGCCACGGCGAAGCCCCGTTGCGCCCAGTACTGGATACGCGGGTCGAGTATCGGGTAACAGGCCGAGGTCGGGCCGCCGTGGATGAACACCACCAGCGGCGGTCGGTCGTCATCGCTCATGGCCGGGTAGAAAAAGCCGTGGGCCTCGCCCTGGCCGCTGGGGTAGCACAGGGTTTGCGGACGGCTGATCTGCTCGGGCGGCAGCGGCGCCACGCCGCCTGCCAGGACTGTGACCCGTTGCGACTGACGATCGATGGCGATCACCGCGGACGGGCTGACAGCTGAAGCCGCGATGCAATAGATAAACCGCTCATCCAGCGCCAGGTGCCGGAAGCGGCTGTAGTCGCTGCTGCAGTCCTGTTGTGAGCCCTCGGCCAGGCGCAGCCCCAAGAGGCCAAAACCGTCTTGCGTCCAGGTGCCCAGCCAGCTGTCGCCACCCAGCGGCAGCCAGGTGCAGCCGCCCAATTGCCAGGGCGCAGAGGCGTGATCGGCGGCGGCGCAGGGCAGCGCCTGCAGGCCGCTTGGCGTTTCACCCCAGGGTTGCCAGAAGCCGGCGCGGTCGGTCAGGCAATACAGGCGGCCGGTTTCATCGAAGCGTGGTTGTTGCAGCGACTCTTCTGCACCCTCGCCAGCCAGGCACTGTGGGTCATCCCAACGGCCATTGGCCAGGCGCGCGGCAACCATCAGGCGGGTCGAGGTCCAGGGCTGGTACGGCCGATCCCATTCGATCCAGGCCAGGCGCTGACCGCCCGGGCTCAAGGTGGGAGCGGCGTAGAAGTCCGCCCCTTCGGCCAGAAGTTGGCGTTCGCCGTTACCCGGGTCGATGGCCACCAGGCGATGCTGATGGTTGTGTTCTTCCACCGCCAGCACCTGGCCGGCGGCGAACTGCAGGTCGCCATAACGGCACTCGCCGGAGGTCAGGGCTACCGGCGTTTCACCTTGCAGCGACTGTCGGTAGAGCTGCTGATCCGCTTCGTTGACGAACACCAGCCCGTCATCGCTCAGGCAAAAGGCGCCGCCGCCGTATTCGTAGACCCGGCTGCGCACGCTGAAACCTTGCGGCGTCAGGCAGCGGGCCCGGTTGTCGCGCCAGTGCCAGATCCGGCAGGCGGCATCTTCGGGGCGGTATTCGTTCCAGAACAGGCCGTTGGCGCCGAGCCGCAGCTCGGCGAAATCGATGCCGGCGGCGACGGCTTGGACGGCGCTGAAGGATTCAGCCTTTGGCGATGAGGCGCGAGTTTCGTTCATTACGGAAGGCCAGTTGCTCGATGGTCTGGGTGGCGTGCTCGGCTTCTTCGCGGGCCTTGAGGATCACGCCGTGATGGGGCGACTTGCTGCACACCGGGTCGGCGTTGCTGGCATCGCCCGTGAGCATGAAGGCCTGGCAGCGGCAGCCGCCGAAGTCCTTTTCCTTTTCATCGCAGGAGCGGCACGGCTCGGGCATCCAGTCGTAGCCGCGGAAGCGGTTGAAGCCGAAGGAGTCGTACCAGATGTGTTGCATGCTGTGGTCGCGCACATTGGGGAACTGCACGGGCATCTGCCGGGCGCCGTGGCAGGGCAGGGCGGTGCCGTCCGGGGTGACCGTGAGGAAGATGCTGCCCCAGCCGTTCATGCAGGCTTTCGGGCGTTCCTCGTAATAATCCGGGGTGACGAAAATCAGTTTGCACGGATGCCCTTCGGCCTCCAGCCTGGCGCGGTATTCGTTGGTGATGCGTTCGGCGCGTACCAGTTGTTCCTTGGTCGGCAACAGGCCGACGCGGTTGAGCTGGGCCCAGCCGTAGAACTGGCAGGTGGCGAGCTCGACGAAGTCGGCTTCCAGGGCGATGCACAGCTCGATGATGCGGTCGATCCGGTCGATGTTGTGCCGATGGGTGACGAAATTCAGCACCATCGGGTAGCCGTGGGCTTTCACCGCCCGGGCCATTTCCAGCTTCTGGGCGAAGGCTTTTTTCGAGCCGGCCAGCAGGTTGTTCACCTGTTCGTCGCTGGCCTGGAAACTGATCTGGATATGATCGAGCCCGGCCTTCTTGAAGTCGCTGATCTTCTGCTCGGTCAGGCCGATGCCCGAGGTGATCAGGTTGGTGTAGAACCCCAGCTTGCGCGCCTCGCCGATCAGTTCGGCGAGGTCCTGGCGCACCAGTGGTTCGCCACCGGAAAAGCCCAGCTGTGCGGCGCCCATTTCCCGGGCTTCGCGAAATACCTTGAGCCACTGCTCGGTGCTCAGTTCCTTGCCCTGCTCGGCGAAATCCAGCGGGTTGGAGCAATACGGGCATTGCAGCGGGCAGCGGTACGTCAGCTCGGCCAGCAGCCACAGCGGCAGGCCGACTTCCGGCTTGGGCGGTATCGGCGCTGGCGAGTCAGCCAAGTTCGATCCAGTGCTGTGCACGGGCGACCTCCATGAATTGCTCGATGTCGTCACCGAGTTCGGGCACGTCGGGGAACTGGATTTCCAGTGCCTGGATGATCGCCGCGACATCCCGTTCGCCGTCGATCAACCCGCCGATCAGTGCGGCGCTCTCGTTGAGCTTGATCATGCCTTCAGGGTAGAGCAGTACATGGCCCTTCTGCGCCGGTTCGTACTGGAAGCGGTAGCCAGGGCGCCAGGTCGGGGTCTTGCTGCGATCGAAGCTCATAGGGTGATTCCTTTATGCCAGACCCGTTGTGCCGTGACGCTGTGGTACGGCGGGCGATTGAGTTCGTAGGCCATGCTCATGGCGTCGAGCATGCTCCAAAGGATGTCCAGTTTGAACTGGAGAATTTCCAGCATGCGCTCCTGGCCGGCGCGGGTGGTGTAGTGCTGCAGGGTGATCGCCAGGCCGTGCTCGACATCGCGCCGCGCCTGGCCCAGGCGCGTGCGGAAGTATTCATAGCCGGCCGGGTCGATCCACGGGTAATGCTGGGGCCAGCTGTCGAGACGCGACTGGTGGATCTGCGGCGCGAACAGCTCGGTCAGCGAGCTGCTGGCGGCCTCCTGCCAGCTGGCGCGGCGGGCGAAGTTGACGTAGGCGTCGACGGCGAAACGCACGCCCGGCAGCACCAGCTCTTGCGAGCGCAGTTGGTCCGGGTCGAGACCGACCGCTTGCCCCAGGCGCAACCAGGCCTCGATGCCACCGTCTTCGCCGGGGGCGCCGTCGTGGTCCAGCAGGCGCTGGATCCACTCGCGACGAATTTCCCGGTCCGGGCAGTTGGCGAGGATCGCCGCGTCCTTGAGCGGGATATTCACCTGGTAGTAGAAGCGGTTGGCGACCCAGCCCTGGATCTGCTCGCGGGTCGCCCGGCCTTGGTACATCGCCACATGGTACGGATGGTGGATGTGGTAATAGGCACCCTTGGCCCGCAGGGCCTGCTCGAATTCGGCGGGGGACATTGCTGTGTCAGTCATTGCGGTTCTCCGGGGAACAACCGTAGATGTGTGTTGCCTGGTTGAGGCTTGTCGCGGGCAAACCGTGCTCCTGTAGACAGCGCTATCTACAGGAGCGCAGCCGGCCCGCGAAAAATCCTGTGGTTACAGCTCGATACTCATGCCGTCGTAAGCCACTTCAACGTTACGCCGCGCCAGCTCCGCGCGTTCGGCGGAATCCTCGTCGAGGATCGGGTTGGTGTTGTTGATGTGGATAAGAATCTTGCGCTGCTCCGGCAACTGCTCCAGCACTTGCAGCATGCCGCCGGGGCCGTTCTGCGCCAGGTGGCCCATTTCCCGCCCGGTCCGGGTGCCGACGCCGCGGCGCTGCATCTCGTCGTCTTCCCACAGGGTGCCGTCCACCAGCAGGCAGTCGCTGCCGCTCATGATGTCCAGCAGCGCTGCGTCGACCTTGCCCAGGCCGGGGGCGTAGAACAATTTGCCGCCGGTGCGCAGGTCCTCGACGATCAGGCCGATGTTATCGCCCGGGTGCGGGTCGAAGCGATGGGGCGAATAGGGCGGCGCGGCGCTGCGCAATGGCAGCGGGCTGAAACGCAGGTTGGGGCAAGCCGGGATGGTGAAGCTCTGGTCGAGTTCGATGCGGTTCCAGTTCAGCCCGCCGTTCCAGTGGGTGAGCATGGTGAACAGCGGGAAACCGCTGCTGAGGTCTTCATGGACCATGTCGGTGCACCAGACCTGATGCGGGCAGCCTTCGCGCAGGCTGAGCAGGCCGGTGGTGTGGTCGATCTGGCTGTCCATCAGGATGATCGCGCTGATCCCGGTGTCGCGCAGGGCGCGCCCCGGTTGCATCGGGGCGAAGCTCTGGAGCTGGGCGCGGATGTCCGGCGAAGCGTTGCACAGGACCCAGTTCACGCCGTCATCGGAAATGGCGATGGACGATTGGGTGCGAGCCTTTGCCCGCAGGCTACCGTCGCGAAAGCCCGCGCAGTTCGCGCAGTTGCAGTTCCACTGCGGAAAACCGCCACCGGCGGCGGAACCTAGAATCTGGACAAGCATGGCCGCTCCATCAGGTTAAAGCTGAAAATAAAAACGCCCCGGCGAGCCGGGGCGTTGCACTGCGCGAGCAATCAACGGCTGGCGAAGTACATGGTGACTTCAAAGCCGATACGCAGGTCGGTGTAAGCAGGTTTGGACCAGGACATAGAGGTGCTCCTTCAGGTGGGTGGGACAGTTGAGATCTATACATATAGTCCACCTCCAACCGGAGATGTTCAGATGCTTAGGGGGCTATCTTACTAAATTCCCCCTGGGGAATGACCGCATTTGTTGAAGAAAGCTCGTTGCAGCCAGGGTAATGATCATCTTCCCGCTTGCCAGGGTTCGCCCGGACAGGCACCGCTGGCCAGGCAGCGCCAGCCGCCTTGCGCCTGCTGCAATTGTTCGGCCGCGAGCAACAGCTGTGGCCGGGTCGCCGCCATTATCTCCTGTTGCAGTTGCTCCAGGTAATCCGACGGATGGCCGGCCAGTCGGCCCTGCCAGAGCAGCTCGGCCAGTTGCGCCACGGGCAATGCACGGGCATCGAACTGGGCGGCGAGGTTAGTCTTGAGGTCGTCCAGGGAGGCGTCATCCAGTGCCTCGATCGACTCGGGCAACCGCGCCAGGAACGCCTGGATATGCTCGAGGATCTCGCTCAGCGAAGCGCTGGGCGATTGCACGCCGAACAGCAGGCCGGTCTGGCCGTTGATCTGCCGCATGCCGCTGAACACCGCATAGCCCAGTTGCAACTCGACCCGCAGGCGCTGATAGAACGGCATCTGGCCAAGTTGCCCCAGCAGCCGCCAGCTGGCTTCCTGCTGAAGGGTGCTGCCCGGTGTCGGGCAGAACAGCAGCAGGGCCTGCTCGCCGGAGCCGGTTGCGAGCTCATGCCAGTGCTGCTGCCCGGCTATCGAGGGCGGTGGTGGAAGCTGGCTGTCGGCGTTCCCGGGGGCTTTGCCCAATGCCGCGCCGATCGCGCTTTGGGCATGGCCCAGGCCGATGGCCAGGCCGTCCCAGCGGGCGCTCTCCCACAGCGTTTGCCAGCCTTGCTCATCCAGTGGATGCGGCACCTGGGAGGCGGGTATGTCCAGGCAGCGCTCGGGCAGCTCCTGGAGCAATTGGCGGATTGGTAACAGCGGCGTAGGAGCCGCCGGGGGCATTTGCCAGAACGCCGCGCCGGGTTGGTTCAGTTCCAGCAGAGCCTGCTGGAGCATGGCCGGCATCGGCTCGGGAAGCCCTTTCAGCGTCAACAGGCACTGGTTGCCCGAGACGCCAAAGGATAATTCGACGCCCGCCTGAAGCCCGTCGTCCCGCAGGTTGCGCAGGTGGTTTTGCAAGCGGCTGCATAGCTCCAGCGGCAACACCTCTTGCAGGCGCCAGCGCAAGTACAGGGCGGCCTCGCCAGCGTCGTCGGCGATGGCTTGGCTGAAGGTCATCGCCGATGACTCGCGACGCTGCCGCAAGCGGTCCTGGGCAAAAGTCCGCAAGCCACGGTGGGCGCTGGTTTGCCCGCGGATCAGGCCGGCCCGGGCGGCTGGCGCCGAGCTGCGCAGGAATGGATTGGGCGCAGGCAGCTGCCAGTGGATAGCGCTGCTGGCGGCCCGCAGGGGTTGAAGTTGCGACAGCAAGACCTTGAGGGCCGTGACGCCGTGGTCGGAGAGTTGCGGTTCCAGCTGTTCGTTGTTCAGTCTTGCCAACGCCAGTGCGCTGGCGACCTGGCGTTTGCGCTGTTGCAGCAGGGCGTATTCGTCGCGCAATGCTGGCCAGTCGTCCTGGCTGCTGAAAAAGGCCAGCCATTCGAAGAACAACTCACTCACCTGCTCCGGCTGTTGGGCGCCTTGCTCGGTCAAGTCGAACTGGATATGCAGCAGCGCCTGACCGGCGAACTGATACAGCGGCGTAGCCTTCAGCCCCTCGACCCGCTTGCGTTCCTTGAGCGTGGCCAGCAGCCCGCCGGGTTTGCCGGAGGCCAGCCAGGTGCAGAGAAAATCCAGCGCTTCGCGGGCGGCCGTGGGCAGTTGCTCGCAGGCGAACAGCAGGTTCAGGTGGTTCCCTTCAAGCTGTTGATAATGTTGCTGCGCAGATGCCAGCAAGGGCACAGGGGCGTCTTGCAGTTGAGCTTTACCGGCAGCGAGGGCGTTGCTGAAACCCTGCGCCAAGACTTTCAGCTCCTCCAGCGACTGTGGGCCGGCCAGGCTCAGGGACATTTGCCCACTGTGGTAGTGAGCCTGATAGAAGGCTCGCAGCGCCTGTTGAAACGCCGGGCGCGGCACATTGAGGCTGTAACGATTGCCCGCATGGAACGCCCGTAGCGGGTGTTCCGCCGACAGCCCGTCGAGCAAGGCAAACTGCCGTTGTGCCGCGGCATCCCGCGACCAGGCGATGAACTCCGCATGCAGCACCTCGCGCTCGCGCAACTGGTCCTCCTGGCTCATGCGCGGGTGGGCGAGCATGTCGGCCAGGCGCTCCAGCCCGGCGGCGAAATCCGCGGGGGGCAGTTCGAAGAAAAAATCGGTGTGGCGCTCGCCGGTGCTGGCGTTCACCTGGCCGCCGTGGCGTTGCACATAGGCCATCAGGCCCTGTTCCGCGGGAAAACGCTCGGTGCCGAGAAACAGCAGATGTTCGAGAAAGTGCGCCAGCCCGGGCCAGGCCAGCGGTACATCGTGACTGCCGGCCGAGACCCGCAGGGCCGCCGCGCAACGCTTCAATCGAGGGACATGGTGCAGTGAAACCCGCAGGCCGTTGGCCAGGGTTTCCTGATGAGGCAGAGGGTGGTTCAGCGCGGGCATGAGCACTTCCAGAACAGTGAAGCGCCCATGCTAGCGGATAACCCCAGATCAGCGCTTGTTCAGGTCGTCGTAAAGCTCCGGGCGCCGGTCATGGAAATAACGGTTGGCGGCGCGCGAGTCGAGCATCAACTGGCGGTCCAGCGTGCCGGTTATCAGGGCTTCATCCAGCCCGGCGAGGGCAATCCGCTGGCCGTCGGGAGCGGCGATGCTGCTCTGGCCGCAGTAGTGGATCTCGTCTTCGTGGCCGCAGTAGTTGGCGTAGGCCACATAACATTGGTTTTCGAAGGCGCGCGAACGCACGGTGACATCGGCGATAAAGTCGTAGGGCAGCATGTTGGCGGTGGGCACCAGGATCAGCTCGGCCCCGGCCAGCGCCAGGCGCCTGGCGTTCTCCGGGAACTCGATGTCATAGCAGATGAGGAAACCGAGCTTCCAGCCATTGAGTTCCACCAGGGGGAAATCGTCCGGACCGGCGCTGAACATCGAGCGGTCGAGATCGCCGAACAGGTGGGTCTTGCGGTAGTTGCACAGGCGCTGGCCGTTGCTGTCGATCAGCTGCACGGCGTTGTAGATCTGGCCGTCGTCGGCGCGCTCCGGGTAGCCATACAGAATTGCGATGCCCGCCGACTGGGCGACATTGGCGATGTATTGCGCCGACGGGCCATCCTGGGCTTCGGCCAGGGCACCCACCGCCTCTACACCGATGTTGTAGCCGCTGAGGAACATTTCCGGCAGCACCAGCAGGTCGGCGTCGGAGGCTTCCACGGCGACTTTCTGCAGGCGTTGCAGGTTGCCGGCGACATCCAGCGGTTGTGGGGCACATTGATAAAGCGCGACACGCATGGTGATGACTCCTCTGTGCGCTGGACTGTCACGGTAGCCGTTGCCGCAGGCTGCTCGATCGCAGCCCGCGGCAGCGGCTACAGGTTCAGTCGGCCAGGGCGATCGGGCCGATTTCGTGGAACACGTCGCCCGGGCCCGGGTTCTCGGCGTGGGTCTGCCCGCCGAAGTGCTTCATGATGCCCCAGACCGCATTGAGCGAGGTCTGTACCGCGCCCTCGACCCAGGCCGGGGTCCAGGACACGTCGTCGCCGGCGATGAAGATACCGCGCTGTTCGGCGGGCAGGTCGTCCTGCATGAAGTGCGCGTACATGCGCTGGTTGTAGCGGTAGTGGCCGGGCAGCGCACCCTTGAACGCGCCGAGGAAGTGCGGGTCGGCTTCCCATGACACGGTGATCGGGTCGCCGATGATGCGCCCGGCGATATCGACTTTCGGGTAGATCTTCTTCAGTGCGTCGAGGGCCAGCTTGACCCGTTTTTCCACCGGGTGCGGCAGCATCTTCAGGGCGTCGCTCATCCACGAATAGGACAGGCAGATGACCCCCGGCTTATCGTCGCCGTTGTCGAACAGGTACGTGCCGCGGGTCAGGCGGTCGGTGAGGGTCATGCTCATCAGGTCGCGACCGGTTTGCGGATCCTTGTCCTTCCAGAACGGCCGGTCGACCATGACGAAGGTCTTCGACGACTGCATGTAGCGGGTGCGGTCCAGGGCCATCCACATCTTCTGCGAGAACAGCGATTCTTCGCATTCGATCTGGGTGGTCAGCAGCCAGCTCTGGCAGGTGGTCAGCACCGCCGCGTATTCGCGGGTATCGCCCCAGTTGTCGGTGACACTGAAGCGGCCATCGGCGGCCCGGGCGATACGTTTCACCCCGGGACGCGGCGCACCATGGTGCAGCGAACTGAGGCTGGTGCCTTGCGGCCAGTGGGCGCAGCGCTCCGGCACATGACGCCAGATGCCCAGTGGCACCTGTTCCACGCCGCCGACCACCAGGTGTTGGTGATCGTCGCAGTTGGTCATCACCACGCGGAAGATTTCCAGCATCGAGTTGGGGAAGTCCGAATCCCAGCCGCCGGTACCGAAACCGACCTGGCCGAACACTTCGCGGTGATGGAACGACAGTTTGGCGAAGGCTTTCGAGGTGGCGACGAAGTCATAGAAGGTGCGGTCGTCCCACAGCGGTACCAGGGTGTTCCACAGTTCCTTGAGGCGCGGCACGTCGCGCTCGCGAATGGCCTGCTGGATTTCGCTGAA
This sequence comes from Pseudomonas sp. SK3(2021), assembly GCF_016772375.1. NCBI lineage: Bacteria > Pseudomonadati > Pseudomonadota > Gammaproteobacteria > Pseudomonadales > Pseudomonadaceae > Pseudomonas > Pseudomonas sp. SK3(2021). The sequence continues at coordinate 6,106,988 of NZ_CP061943.1, read as the reverse complement.
GCGCGAACCGTCTTCCAGGGCATCGGCCCAGGCGTCGGCCACTTCCTGGAACAGCGCCGGCAGGTCGGCGAGCTTCTGCGCGTAGTGAGTCTGGCCTTCGAGGTCGATCACGGTACTGCCGGAAGCCGGCGTCAGCGGGTTGGGAAAGGGCTTGGTCTCCAGCCCCAGCTTGTCGACATAGTGATAGAAGGCCGTGGAGGACACCGGAAAGCGCATGCCGCCCAGCTCCGCGATGATCCCTTCGGCGCCTTCGAACGCCTGGGAGCGCAGTCGGCCGCCCATTTTCGAGGCTTCATACACCACGGGCTTGAGGCCCAGTTTCATCAGCTCGTAGGCCGCTACCAGCCCGGCGATACCGGCGCCGACAATCGCCACTTCGGCGCCATGGTTGGCTTCGGGGATACTGCCCAGGCCGGCCGGGTGTTCGATCCAGTCGTCGAAGGCGAACGGGAAGTCCGGGCCGAAAATGGTGATGGGTTTCTTACCGTCTGCAGGATGGCGATTGTTCTTGTTCATGGCTGACCTTGCTGGCGACTCGAGCAGAGCGCTGAGTATAGGAAAAGATGGCAGCCATTCTAGGGAGCGTTGCGCACGTTAATAAGACGCAAAGTGTCGTCGTTTTGAATGATTGATGATCAATATGACGATAGGGCTTTGCAGACTGACGAATTGCGCATGTCGCAGCGAGAACAGGCCCTTCAGACGGGGTGCCCACGGTCGATCTTGCTGCTGAGGATGATCGAGGTGGTGGTCTTTTCCACACCGTCGACGCTGCCGATCTGGTCGAGCAATTGGTCGAGCTGTTCCGGCGAGTCGGTGCGCAGCCAGGCGACATAGTCAAATTCGCCACTCACGGCGCAGAGCTGCTGGACCTGGGCCATGGCGCTCAGGCGCCGCAGTACCTCCTTGCCGGAGCGCGGCTGGACCTTGATCCCTACGTAAGCCTGCAAGCCGCCATCGATGACCCGCTGACCCAGGCGCACGCCATAACCGGTAATCACCCGCGCCTTTTCCAGCCGCGCCAGGCGCGAGGTCACGGTGGTGCGGGCGACTCCCAGCTGCCGGGCGAGCATGGCCACGCTTTCGCGGGCATTGATCTGCAGGGCCGCGATCAGTTGGCGGTCGATTTCGTCGAGGACGGGAGGGCGGCTGTCAGACAAGGTGAACTCCGGCGCGGGCAACGGTGGCCGAGCATGTTACAGGCTTGCTGGGGGCGATGCTCGTGACATGGCGTACTGGCTGCGGGCTGTGCTGTGACGGCTAGGCTCAAGGGCACACCTGAGATTTTTTGCCACGGATTAACTGCGACAAGTTGTCATAAGTAACCGGTTAGTACATTCTCTCGCCACGCAAAGAATGGGAGAAATTTCCGATATGAATAATTCTGGGGCTGCCACCGGCAGCAAATGGCTGCTGGGGGCGCTGGGTGTGCTGATCGCATTGATCGGCCTGGGGCTGGCTGGCGGCGGCGGGTACCTGGTCAGCCTGGGCGGCAGCTGGTTCTTCCTGCTGATGGGCCTGGCGATGATCGTTTCCGGGCTGCTGATCGCCCGGCGTAATCCGCGCGGCGCCTGGCTGTACGGGGGGGCGCTGGTCCTGACGGCGATCTGGGCGGTCTGGGATGCCGGGCTGGAGTACTGGCCGCTGGTTTCGCGAGTACTGACCTTCGCCGTTATCGGCCTGGTGGTGGCGCTGGTCTATCCAACCCTGGTACGGGCTTCGGGTGCGACCGCCGGCCGTGGCGCTTATGGCCTGGCAGGTGTGTTGGGCATTGGTGTCGTGGCGACCCTGGCCTACATGTTCGTGCCGACCCATGTGGTCAAGGCCAGCAGCGAGCCGGCAATCAAGCCCGTGGCTCCAGGTACCGAGCAGAAGGATTGGGCCCATTGGGGCAACACCACCGCCGGCAATCGTTTTGCCGCGCTGGACCAGATCAACAAGGGCAACATCGACCAGTTGCAGGTGGCCTGGACTTTCCGTACCGGCGATATTCCGCAAAGCACCGGCGCGGGCGCCGAAGACCAGAACACGCCGCTGCAGATTGGTGACACGGTCTATACCTGCACCGCCTACGGCAAGGTATTCGCCCTGGACGCCGACACTGGCGCCGAACGCTGGAAGTTCGATCCGCAAGGTTCGGCGCCTAACTGGCAGCGTTGCCGCGGCCTGGGTTACTTCGATGCCTCCGCCGAGCCTGCCGCCGAGGCCGCAGTCGCTCCGGCCGCCTGCACCAAGCGTTTGTTCCTGCCGACCGGCGATGCGCGCCTGATCGCGATCAACGCAGAAACCGGCAAGCCGTGCGAAGACTTCGGCGACAAGGGCACGGTCGACCTGAAAACCGACATGGGCGAGGTGAAGCCTGGTTACTACCAGCAGACCTCGACTCCGCTGGTGGCCGGCAACGTAGTCATCGTCGGTGGCCGGGTAGCGGACAACTATTCCATCGGCGAGCCACCGGGTGTGGTCCGCGCCTTCGACGTGCGCAGCGGCGAGCTGATGTGGGCCTGGGATCCGGGCAACCCGACTACCACCAAGCGTCCACCGGCAGGCGAGACCTACACCCGCGGTACACCGAACGTCTGGTCGGCCATGTCCTATGACGCCAAGCTCGGTCTGGTTTATCTGCCGACTGGCAACGCCACGCCAGACTTTTTCGCCGGTCAACGCACGGAGTTCGACGACAAGTGGAGTTCGTCCATCGTCGCTCTGAATGTGAAGACTGGTCAGGTGCGCTGGCACTTCCAGACCACTCATCACGACTTGTGGGACTTCGACCTGCCGGCGCAGCCGCTGCTGTACGACGTGCCGGACGACAAGGGCGGGGTACAACCGGCGCTGGCGCAGGTCACCAAGCAGGGTGAGATCTTCCTGCTCAACCGCGAAACCGGCGTGCCTATCGCCCGGGTGGAAGAGCGTCCGGTGCCGCAGGGCAATATGCCGGGCGAACGCTATTCGCCAACCCAGCCTTTCTCGGTGGAGATGCCGTCGATCGGCAATCAGACCCTCACCGAGTCGGACATGTGGGGCGCCACGCCGTTCGACCAGTTGATGTGCCGCATCCAGTTCAAGGGCATGCGCCATGAAGGCGTCTATACCCCGCCGGGCATGGATCACGCCTTGCAGTTCCCAGGCTCCCTGGGTGGCATGAACTGGGGCAGCGTGTCGGTAGACCCGAACAGCAACTATATGTTCGTCAACGACATGCGCCTGGGCCTGGCCAACTACATGATCCCGCGGGCGAAGATCGCGGCCGGGGCCAGCGGTATCGAAATGGGCGTAGTACCCCAGGACGGCACGCCGTTTGGGGCCATGCGCCAGCGTTTCCTCTCGCCTGCCGGTATTCCATGCCAGAAGCCACCGTTCGGCACCATGTCGGCCATCGACCTGAAAACCAGGAAGCTGGTGTGGCAGGTGCCGGTCGGTACCGTACAGGACACCGGTCCCCTGGGTATTCGCATGCACATGCCAATCCCGATCGGCATGCCGACCCTGGGTGCATCCCTGGCGACCCAATCCGGCCTGTTGTTCTTCGCCGGCACCCAGGACTTCTACCTGCGCGCCTTCGATACCGGCAACGGCAACGAAATCTGGAAAGCCCGCCTGCCGGTGGGCAGCCAATCGGGGCCCATGACTTACGTTTCGCCTAAGACCGGCAGGCAGTACATCCTGCTGACCGCTGGCGGTGCGCGTCAGTCGCCGGACCGTGGGGACTATGTGATCGCTTATGCGTTGCCCGAATAACGGCTGATCCTGCCCTACAGAAAAACCGCGCCTGGCGCGGTTTTTTTGTGGCGGATTCAACCCCTTGGTTCACCTGCAAAAACTCAGCGATGAATCACTTTGCCGAGTTCGTCGAGGCTGACGTGGGGAATGATCGAAGCAGGAATGATCGATGTGGGAGACAGGTTGTACACCGAGAAGTCCTTGCCCATGACCTTGTCCGACATCAGCTTCAAGGACGGCAGGATCCGTGATTGCAGGTGCTGGTCCAGGCCGCAGGGCGACTTGAAGGTGTCTGGCGTTTCATAAAAGCGCCCCTGGGCAGGACGCAGGTCGACGCCCACCAGGATCACCGTATCGAAGCCGGCGTGATAGGCCAGTTGCAGCGTCAGATAAGCCACTGTGCGGGCGTCGAAGAAACCCAGTTCGAGATTCTTGCTGAAGCCGATGGTCCGGCTCCTGTTGCCCCAGAGCAGAGGAGGGCGAACCAGGTCGCGGTTGCTCCTGAGCAACCGCTCCTTCCAGGTCTGTCGTGGCGCTTTCTTCAGCAGAAACAGCTCGCCGCGAGGCTGGATCGGAATCGTCCGGGCATGTTCTTCCCAGAGCGCCACACGCTGACTGGTAGCCATAGCCTGGGCGAAGAGTTCGGGTTGCTGGAGGGAGAAGCTAGTGTCGGTGCAGGCATAAAAAAAAGGCTGTATGCCGGTCCCGTGGAACATTGAGATGGCCCCGTTCATGGTGATCATCGGGATGTTGGAAAAGGCTTCGATGGGGAAGTCCTTTGCCGAACTACCGGATGCAATAATGAAAACAGGGCCTTGCTGAATATTCCGGCAACGTGCGAACCCCGTTACCCGGCCAGGCGAAGGCGCCGTAGATACTACTTCCATGTGCTGTGTCCGAATCATCAGGCCACTCTGATTATTAGGGGGTGGCTTAGGTGGTGCATCACACGGGGAAAGGACAGGCTCTCCCCCACTGATAGAAAGGCAGTCTAGGACCAAACGTCGGCCATGCGCGACTTCCGCTCGGTTATGACCGTGGCGGTTTTTAATAGTTGTGCGCTAGGGCTGATTTCTTGGAAGAAATGATCGGCTGCTTTGCCGGCCTGGCGGCCGAATCGAGGGATCTGCAGCGCCGTGAATACGCAAAAGCCGCGCAATGCGCGGCTTTCAAGATGGTGGGCCCACACGGACTCGAACCGTGGACCAAAGGATTATGAGTTGCTGGGCGACGCAGTAAGCTCAGTAAAAACAAGCGTAATCTTCCGAAAGTACAGGAAGTATAAAGTTGTTCATAATCAGTAGGTTACCGTAATATTTCTATGCGTATGAGATATCAGTGATGTACCGCTAGCGTACTGATTTGTCCTCCCCAAGCACATAGGGTGAGATCAGATGGGCAGAAGGTATTTTCCGCCAGTATCTGCTTGCAGGCTTCGAAGGTAAGCCAGAAACGCCTCGTTCACTGTCTCCAATGGATTTGCTACTGCACGTCCAAACGAGATGCTAATAGCTATATCGACATCTGGTCGAGCCCGCACCTTATCGGACACAAGCTGGAAGTCTACGTGTTTCAACACTAGGTACATGGCTTCTTCGAAGCAGATTAATTGAGCCCAGAGGGCGTCTACCAAGGGCATTCCATCAACCTTGGCGAGGGCTATATACGCCCGCTTATCCCCGCTTATCCCCGCTTAGGAGCTCTGCCTCGTTGTCATGTAGGGCGGCGAATAAGACAGCCTCTCCGCTTTGGCTAGGCAAGCCATTAATATCATAGCGCCACACCCGACTTACGCGGTCTCTTACGTCAACTTTCAGTAAATTGCCCCGGTAAAAACCCGGTGGTTTGCCTATCCTGCATTAGCCCACGTACCCACGTGATTCTTCGTCATGACGAAGGATCTGAGCCCTTCCGAACTGAAATACAATGACATGGCACCGCGCGGCGGTGGAGGCGATGGAGAACCGAGCAATGCCACGTGTCTCGCAAAGCAGTGCCAAGAACGCAGCGCTTCTTACACTCCTTTAGCGCCTCTCGCTGCGCCGCCGGCACAGCGTCTTCACGGGCATGCCGGCTTTGGCCTGCCCGGGGCGAGGTGAGGAGCTTCCGCTTCGTCCCGGCGGCCAATTTCGTCCAGCAAGCGCAACTGCCGCCATGCGGGAGCAATCACGGGGAAAAGCGGCGTGCCCGGCTCCAGTAGGCAAAGATACTGGGCCGCCGCGATGCGCTGGCGCTGATAGCCATACCGCAAGACGCGCAGACAATGGCTGCGCGTTGGCGGCTCTCCGAGGAAATAGCGGATACCTTCGGAAAACCGTGGCGCCTGTACTCGCCACCACTCGGCCACCTTGTCCGCATCGGGCCAGGGCAAATCTTCATCTTCATCCATCGCGACATTGTCGTCGTCCGGGTCGTCGTTCGGGCCATATTCCACGTCTTCCGGAGGTGGGCGCTCCAGTTCGAGTTCGGCCAGGTCCGCGCCGGTGATGAAGGTGAACGCCTCGGCCGCCAGGCGCGCGGTTTCGAGGCTGCGCATGCGCTCGATCAGCCAGTCGCAATAGACGATTTGCCCCGTGTGTCCTACACCCTGGATCGCCGCACGCAGGGCTGCGGGTTGCTGCGTAAGAGGCGAAAGCAACGTTCGGGCAGCGGAGGCATCCAAGACCTTCAACACTCTACGCAGCGCCCGCTCCTGCCAGGGACCAGTGGATGCTCCCATCGCCACAAGCGCTTCGACCGCCCGGCCGCGATTCCCCAGCAACAACGCCGAAGCTCCGGCCCAATAGCGGCAAGCGGGATTCTCGTCAGCCAGTGAATGCAGGCAGCACTCCAACAGATCCAGGCGTCCCAGTTCACCCGCCGAACGCAGCGCGCGGGCCCGAAGGGCCGGCTCGGCATCGGCGATGGCGGACAGCAGGACCGGGCCGGGATCGACACGGTGCATCGCGCAACAGACGATGCCGATACGTCGGCGTAGGGGCGATGCCGATTGCAGCATGGCTTGCACTGTGCCCCGCAGAAATTGCGACGATACCCAGCCGAATGCCGACTCCAGCGCGGGCTGAAACGCCGGCTCGTGCTCGGCGAGTTCGAACAGCGATTCCAGGTTGGCATGATCGGCCGCTTCGAGCGCCATCAAGGTGAGCGGCGCGATGGCCGGCATGTCGGTATCGGTCAACAGCTCCCGGCAGGCAGCCCAGCCCACCTCGGCATTGATACGCAAGCCACCGACATGCGCGGCGATCCGGTTGTCCAGCAGATCCAGGTCATCGAGAAGGTAGTGTGGCTGTCGGGTGGCCAAGGTGCGGAGGTGCCACAGAAAGATCGCTTCCTCGGCGTGTTCCTCTGTGATGTCGTCGTACAGATCCAGGCTCATGGGATGGCAATGTAGTGATAAGGCGGCCCGGGAAGATCGTCATGTTCGGCTAGCTCTTCGGGTGGGGACAAGAAAGGATTGGCTGACGGGTCCAGGCTGCGGAGATAAGCGTCCCACAACGATGGGTTCTGTGCGGGATCGTAGGAGCGCCGCGGGTCGAAAGCCTCCGGCGGCACCGGCGACCCCATGTTCGGAAAGTTTTCGAAAAGGTCCGGTTCGTAGTCTGACAACTCGATGGCTATGGAATGGAACCGTTCGAGCCGCTGCACGCAGTTTTCCCACCAGGCATCGAAAGCCTTGGTGTCGGGCAGCACATGGCGCGTCAGGTTGTAGAGCCAACAGGCCCGCACGGAGATATCGGGGTTGTGCTCGAGCCCATAAAGTGCGTCATTGACGATGGTCATCGCCATGGACATCGGGCCTCGCACCGGTCCGCGCCAAGGGTCGTCGCCGGTTTCCATGTACGGGCAGTAGGCGGAGTGAACCGCTCCTGCCCAGGCAGCCTCCAGGTACAAGCCGGGTTCTGGGTCCGGGTCGGACGAAGAGAACTGATGAATCAGCCACTCTGCCGCTGCAATGGTCAAGCCCAGGTTGGCCTTGCCGGTCAGTGCGTCGAGCCGATCGAACCAGTCCTCGTCGAGATACCGGTAGTACTCCTTGATGTTCCATTCATCCCACGCATACGAGCGTTGGGCCGAGACGATCCCCGCTTCGTCGATGTACCAGCGGTGACTAATCATCTACGCCCTCCCGAGGTCGCCCCGATAGGGTTCGCCTTCGAAACCCAAAGCGCGCATGGCATCCGGGGACCGCAGGTACCGGTTTTTCGTCCAGTCCAGATTGGCAATGAAGCGCGCGACTAACTGTTCTCGATCCTCGGCTCGGTAGTCCACCTGCGGATTGATGATTTCAGGCGGCAGTGCGAGCCCGCGTTGTCTGGCGGCATATGCCTTCCACGCCTCGGTACTGTCGAAATCGCTTTCTGTCCGAAACGGATCGTCAGGTGCCTTGGCATGACACTGAACGCGTTTGATGACCTGATCGAACCAATGGACAAACGTCCGGCGCTCGGCTTTTGGCATGACGTGCTGAACCACATGCGCGGCATGAAAAGTTTGCATGAGGGGGGTGTAGTAATTGTCCCAAAATTCGTCCTTGTTCAGGCTTTGCCACATATAGACTGCAACTTCCATCAAGGAAGAGAGAGCTGGTGGCGTGTTGGGCGGCGTATGCACCGTGCCCGCACTTCGATCCGTGTAGCGCCAGTCGACTTGATAGGCAAAAGCAGCCTCGGCCAGTTCCAGGCACGGGCCAGCTTGATCGGTACAGCCCATAAAGCGCCAAGCGGCCCAAGTCAGCAATCCGGTACAAAGGGTTAACTGTCCGCAAATAGTCGTGTCATCAAGCCGTCTCAATAAGGGCGTCACGGCTTCTAAAGGACCGCAGTGACAATTCGCGCCTTTCCAAACAAATTGGATCGGGGCCCCCACCACTAAGTCGGGAATAAATTCAGGCCGTACAAATCGAATAGAGCTCGACATCGTTCCCTCACTTGCTAGGTGACTTGATCTGCTCTCCGGATCTTTTATGGAGGGCAATCTGGGGGTACAGGGTTATTCTCCTGATCACAGAGTACGATAGTCAGGCAGCCAGCCTTCTGTACTTCGCAAATAAGTGGCTGGCATCTTGGTTTACATGGAGATCTTCGTCTCAGAGGTAGGTTGGTATCATTTTCGCCTTTCGGGTAATCAATGCATAGAAGCAGCGTCCCACCATGTCCATTGATGGTTTTGTATATTTCATCGATTATCTTTGCTTCGGTATGAGCGGCGGCGGCATTGGATGTTCGTGCCCAGTCTATATATCTATGCGGGCTTTTTCCGCCTTCCTTGAAACCGAAACAGGCAAGAGTGGAATGCTTGTCATGGGGCTTGGGCTCAGGCTTATCAATTTGTGTCTTTGGTGTTTCTGAGGTGGTATCAATATATTTTGTGCGGTCAGTGTCTAAATTTTCTATGGAATCTTTGGTAGATAATCCAGTATCCCAGCCATTTTCTTTTTTTACAATTTCGGCCGAGCTACAGGCTCTCCTGGTCCTATTTCGTTTCTTCCCAACAGCTTTGTGAGATGCATGTGTGATAGCGTAATTCCCGTCCCCCAGACGTTTGCGAGCCTTATTGTTTTTTTGGGCTAGAGTACTGCAGTGTCCTTTGTTATAGGAGTGGGTAATTTCTCCAATATCCATTCCTGGATTATTTCCCCCATTAGAGTGGTTATGTGTTGTCAGGTCCATATGCCGATTGACATTCGCACCCTCAACTTTTACATCCATCGACCATGCCGCAAACTTCATCGGTCCGGTAATGTTGTGGGAAATCACCCCCATCCCGAAATTCCGTGTCGCCGGTTCATCGCCGGTACTCTTACCGTATTTCGAAATATTCTTTTTCCCCACCTCCCGACCGCCGATCTTCACCGTGCGGCTGCCTCTGGTGGTGTGTCGTGCAAAGGCACTGTTCGGGTACGGAATCGGTACCGGCCCGGATGGAGGCCCCGGTGGCGATAGGCAGACATCGGGCATGGCCGCGATGGATCGGTTATCGGAGGCCTTGGCGGAGATTTCCAGGCCGTTGGCGAAGACGTTCCTGCCCATCAGTTCGCTCCCTTGTGTTCGAAACGCGTGACCAGCGCCACACGCTCGCCGTTGTCTTCCCCGGCGTGCAGCAGTGCATGCTGGCTCGGTGCATAGCCCTTGAGCCCGGCCTCGAAGGCCCAGCCGAGCAGGCAGGGAAAGATTGCCGCGCCCACCTCGCCGATGCCTTCCACCGGGTGCCAGGTTTCCATAAAGCCGCGCGGCCTACGCGAGTGCCCATCCGGCGGCAGACGGTCGAGGCGCCCGGCAGCAAAGGCAGCCTCCTTGAACTTGAAGTGTTCGCCGTTAAGGTCGCTGATCGAAAAATTGAGATCGTGAAAAACGATACCGGCTTCGCTCAGCGCCTGGCGGATTGCCTGGGTCAGGCCCTCGCCGCGCACAGGGTTATCGGCGCTGCCGCCGTCGCCGCTGGGTTCTTGACCAGAGCCGGTGCCCACGATCACAAGCTCGTCGGCTGGATGTGTTCCGTGGCGGGCCACCAGCACCGCGCAGGCGGCTTCGCCAGGCATGAAGCCGTTGCTATGGGTGCCGCAGAGCAGGCGGTCTTGCTCGATGTAGTGCTCGACCAGCACCTGTCGCAAGAAACTCTCCACGCCGACGACGATGCAAGCGGCCGCAACGTGGTTAGATAGCAACTCATGGGCGGTACGCAGTGCCGGAAGGATGCCGGTGCGCCCGTGGGCAACAGTGCGCGAGCCTTGTGGAAGCGGGTGGCCGAAGCGCTGCGCCAAGCCATCCAGCACCAATTGATCCAGTTCAGGCGAGCGATGCGGCCGGTCCACGGGCGGCAGGATGATCAGCACCGGCACGGCCGGCGCATCGTCCGTACCTTGAGCCAGGCCAAGCTGCAACGCCTGTTGCCAGCATTGCCGTATTACGGGGGCTGCCAGTTCTGGCACCATGGTCGGACCTTCCCACCATTGGTGCATTCGGGTGCGTGCAGCTTGGAGATTTTCGCCGACCGTGAAATCCCACAGATTGGCTTCGCGCGCGCCGCTGATACCCGCCCTCATCGCCGCGCAGGTACTCGGCCCATCGGCGCCCAGTGCAGTGAGCATCGCATGCCCCAGCACCGACAATTGGCCGCCCAGGCTCATAGCCAGCCCCCTTTGCGCGAGCGGATCAGCTCCTCGAGGTTGCGGTAGTAGCGCTTGCCGCTCTGGCGGGCCCGCAACAGGCCGGCGGTACGGGCGGATTCCGGCTCGACCAGCATTTCGCTCAGCTCGAAGGCATCCCGGTCCAGCGGGCAGGCGGCGCGCCAGGTCAGGCACAGGCGGTTGTCTTCGGGCTCGATCAGCACGGTATCGAGTTGCGCGCGCAGCTCGGTGACCGGCCCGCGCTTGCGCACGAAGCGCACGTACAGCGTTTCGCGGGGGATCTGCGATTGCAGGCGCTCTTCCGGCGTCAGGTGGAGCAGCACGATGGGCTCGCCTCCTTGCGGATAGGGGATTTGCTGGTCCGGCGGGGCGGCCTGGTAGTAGCGGGGGTCGAAATCGTCGGGCAGGAAGGGCATCCGCTCCTCCTGCCATTTCGCGTCGTAGGTGCCCGCATAGCTGCAACGGGGCAGCCAGTGGCGTCCGAGGGGGCCGAAGGCCATGGGCCGGTACCGGCCGGTAGGGCGGGTGACTGGGTGGCCGAGTTCTTCCGTCGTGGGCAGGGGCATGCCGTCGAGGTTCTGCTTGAAGCGGCAATAGCCGGTGCCAGCGGGATTTTCCCGATAGAGCTCGATGCGGTTCGGGTCGATGTCGGTGCCACCGAAGGCACGGTCGTAGCTGATGTCTTGGACAACGAAGGGCACGGGCTCGCTGGCGCTCGCACGCAGCAGGCCGTTGTGCCATTCGCGTTGCCCGACGACGGTCAGCGCCTTGCGGCAATTACCGACGAGAAAGCCGGCGTCCAACCGGGTGACCGGCCTGCCGCCCGGCGCGTGAGCCAGGGCGCGAAGCAGGATGTCGCACCGAGGTTTGAACGGTACGAAATCGTTCTCCTGAATCGGGGCATCACGCGCGGGATCCCGACCGAACACATCGGCTTCGAGCAGGGGCTGCTGCGTGTCCGCCAGCCGCGGGCCACGCGCATCGTTCGTGCTAAGAAGGAAGGTTCCCTTGACTACGACGATGGCCACCTCGCGGCCATCCGAAAGAAACCCTAAATTCCATCCTGCAACGTAGGGTGAAAGGTTTTCGATAAACACTGTTCTGGGGTGTCGGGTTCGATAAACGAAAACCAAGTGTTGTCCATGAGCACGAGATATCCAGGCTAGACGGCCCCGTTCGTCCGTTTTGTGATGTATCTCCTGTGTGAAGTGAGCTTCACGGCGTGTTGTGATTCTCTCCGAAGCATGGAAAGAAACCCCTGCGACACTCGGCTCCTATGGGCTATCACCTGGATCAATCAAGACATGATCAAAGACCAGCAGGGTGGATGGTATCTCCCCCTTCGGGGTCGAACCCCCACCAGCAGGTATCTGATTGGCACCATATTTACCCCCCCAGGGGCTTGATGACCTGGCTCGCCTTTACAACGGGAGAAGATGTCGAATCGGACGACTGTTTTGGGCGCGGCTGCAAAGCGACTACGACGTTTGCGCGTGTCTCGTTAATGACGTGCCGGTAGGCGGCTACTGTCTGTCTGCTCAAGCCTGAGAGGGCTGCCAGGGCGGCAATAGCTAAAGGCTTAGCTTGCTGGTGAAGTTCGCGGCAGGCTGCTCGGATCTTGGATTCTGTCGCTTTCTGCCGTACTTCATGGGTACGTCTTGCAGCGAGTCTTTGACGTTCTTCGAGAGGGGTAGGCCGCTTTCTAATCCGTGAATCGCCGATACGACCGTTGCTGTATAGGAATCTACTGTCATGCAGAAAGCAGCAATGATGCTGATCTTGATGCATTGTTTGAGGAATGTTGGAAAAGCCGCACTGTACCTAATTTGTACCTTTGGACCATAGGACTGTATCTGTGATGGACCAGCCAAAAACGCGAAAGCCGCGCAATGCGCGGCTTTCAAGTTGGTGGGCCCACACGGACTCGAACCGTGGACCAAAGGATTATGAGTCCTCTGCTCTAACCGACTGAGCTATAGGCCCTCAGTAGGCCGCGGATTATAGCGACGGTTTCTCGGCTGTGCTATCCGAAAAATCCGAAACGGGAAGGCGCAGAAAGGCCGCGGCGAATTCGTCGGCGCTCAGCGGCAGGCTAATGATGTAGCCCTGGATCTGCTCGCAGCCTTCGTTCCCGAGAAATACCTGCTGGTCATGGGTTTCCACGCCTTCGGCGATCACAGTGAATTGCATGCTGCGGCCCAGGGCGATGATGGCCCGCACGATTGCCACATCGTGGGGGTCATCCGGCAGGCCGCGGACGAAAGATTGATCGATCTTCAGGAAATCCAACGGCAGGCGCTTGAGGTAGCTCAGGGACGAGTAGCCGGTCCCGAAATCGTCGATCGCCAGTTGAACGCCCAGGCGCTTGAGCTGGTGCAGGACCGCCAGGGCTTCCTCGGCCTGGCTCATGATGAAGTTCTCGGTAATTTCCAGTTGCAGGAAGCCGGGTTTGAGGCGGTTGTCTTTCAGCAGTTGCTCGATCCGCCCCAGCAGGTTCGGTTGGCGCAATTGGGCGCCGGCGAGGTTGACCGAGAGCGGGCCGAAGCTCTCGTAGCTCTCGTTCCACTTACGCAACTGCTGGCAGGCGTGTTCCAGCACCCAGTCGCCGATTTGCAGGATCATGCCGTTTTCTTCGGCCAGGGGGATGAAGTGCTCGGGCGGGACATCGCCAAAGGTCGGATGATGCCAGCGAATCAGGGCTTCGGCGCCTACCAGCTCCTGGTCGCCCAGCCTGATCTTGGGTTGGTAGTAGAGATACAGCTCGTTGCGTTCGATGGCGCGCCGCAGTTCGTGTTCCAGGGCCACGCGCTCGCTGGCCTGGGCGGTCAGGTCGCGGGTGTAGCTTTCGACCCGGTTGCGACCCTTGGCCTTGGAGCGGTACATGGCGGCGTCGGCATTCTTGACCAGCGTGGCCACGTCGCAGCCATCCTTGGGGTAGAGGCTGGTACCGATGCTGGCGCTGATGAAAAACTCATGCTCGCCGGCCTGGAACGGCGCGGTGAAGCAGTTCAGCAGCTTGTTGGCGATGTGATCGGCATCGCTGGGTTGCTGCAGCCCGGGTAGCAGGATGATGAACTCGTCTCCGCCCAGGCGGGCTACGGTGTCGATATCCCGCAGTTGCTCTTTCAGGCGTACGGCAATGCCCTTGAGCAGCAGGTCGCCGACCGGGTGGCCGAGGCTGTCGTTGATGTGCTTGAAGCGGTCCAGATCGAGAAACAGCACGGCGCCCTGGCCACCGTTCTCCTGCTGGTTGTTGAGGGCGGTCAGCAGGCGGCTTTCGAACAGGGTGCGGTTCGGCAGGCCGGTCAGCGGATCATGGTGCGCCTGGTAATCGAGCTTGGCCTGGGCGTGCTTGAGGCTGGAGATATCGGCGAATACCGCGACAAAGTGGGTGATGAACCGGTCTTTGTTGCGCACGGCGCTGATGGTCAGCCAACTGGGGTACAACTCGCCATTTTTGCGTCGATTGCAGATTTCCCCCTGCCAATGGCCTTCGGCGGTCAGTTGGTGCCACATGGCGGCGTAGAAGGCGCTGTCATGCAGGCCGGAAGCCAGCAGGCGCGGGGTGTGGCCCAGGGCTTCGGTTTCGCTGTAGCCGGTGATTTCGGTGAATGCCCGGTTGACCGCGCTGATGTGCTGCTGGGTATCGGTGATCAGTACGCCTTCGGCGGTGCTCTCGAACACGGTAGCGGCCTGCTGTAGCTTCTCCTGCATCAGGTGGCGCTCGGTAATGTCGCGGGCGATGGTCAGCATGCAGTCCTCGTCGCCGATTGGCAGCGGCCGGCTGGAGAGCTCGCAGAGGCGGATCTGACCGTCATTGCGGCGAATATGGCAGCTGAAATCGCGCACGAAGCCATCCCGTTGTAACAGGTCGAGCATCTGCCGGCGTTCGTTGAGGTTGACCCAGATGCCCAGCTCCAGCGTGGAGCGGTCGACGGACATGGCGCTGTTGAAGCCGGTGATACGACTGAAACCTTCGTTGACCTCTATCAGCAAGCCGTCGCGCTGGCGGCTTAGCAGCAGGCCGTCGGGCGAGGCGTGAAACGCCTTGGCGAACTTCTCTTCGGAGGTTTGCAACTGCTGCTGGGTTTCCTTCAACTGAGTAATGTCGCGAACCACCACGACCAGGGCGGGCGTGGTGTCGAGGTCGAAGGGTTCGGCGGAGATCAGCCCCGTGAACAACTGGCCGTTGCTGCGCCGGAAGGGCATCTCCAGGTTACGGATACTGCCGGCCTGCAAGCGTTGCAGAAGCCCGGGCCCGACGCCCTGGATGCCCCAGATGTTCAGCTCGGTGGCGGTCTGCCCGATGACCTGCTCGGCACTCAGGCCGATCTGTTCCTCGAACGCCTCGTTGACCTCCAGCAGGCAGCCATCCGACAGGCGGGCGATGACCAGGATGTCCGGACATTGCTGGAAAACCGAGGCGAATTTCTGTTCCGAGAGCTGCAGGGCCTCTTCGGTGCGTTTGGTTTCGCTGATGTCGATCATCAGGCCGCGCATGATCGGTTCATGCCCGTGCTCGATCAGGCTGACGATGTCGCGAACCCACAGGCAGCGGCCGTCGGCGGTGATTACCCGGTAATCCAGGCTGTGATCGCGCCCGGCCAGGACTTCGTGGTCGCAGAAGTGCTGGGCGCGCGTCAGGTCGGCGGGGTGGATGATGTTTCTCCAGAACCCGGGAATCAGCCAGTGCGAAAGGGGATAGCCCAGCAGTTGCTCGGCATGGGGCGACACGTAGCTGTAGGTGAAGTCGCTGATGCGCGCTTCCCAGGCGATCGCCGAAAGGCTTTCGACCAGGCCGCGGTAATGGTATTCGCTGCTGCGCAGCTCCTGTTCCAGCGCCACGCGCCGTGCGATCTCGGAGCTCAGCCGGCGATTGATGCGGATCACCGCCGCCAGTACGGCAAACAGCAGGAGCAGCCCTGGCAGGCCATAGAACAGCAGGTCCGACCAGAACGAGCGGTGGTCGAGCACATTGCCTACCCAGCGTTGCTGGATCTCGCTGACCTCCGCCGGGCTGATGTCAGCCAATACCTTGTCGAGAATGCTTACCAGTATCTTGCTATCGCGGGGGACGCCCATGGCCAGTTGGTAGCGGTAGGGCGTCTCGCCGCTGACGTAGAGCCCATCCAGCTTCAGTTGCCGCAGGCTCCAGACACTGGAAGCCAGGTCGCCGACCACGGCATCGACCTGATTGAGGGCCAGCGCCTGCAAGGCCGAACTCACGTTGGGCAGGGCGACCAGGTTCAGGTCGGGATGATGGGTGCGCAGCAGTTCGTGTGGTGCGTAATTCTCCACCACGGCGATCTTCAGGCCATACAGGTCCGGGAGCTTGCGAGGTTGCGCACCGCCTTTATGGGCCAGGATCACAATGGGGAAATCGAGGTACGGGCGGGTGAAGGCCAGGTAGTTTTGCCGTTCCGGGGTCGACATGATGCCCGGAAGCAGGTCCAGCTTGCCCTTTTTTGCGGATTCGAGCACTTCGCTCCAACTGGCGGGTTCTATCGGCTTGAGCGTGATCGCCAGGCGATCCTGGATCAGGTGGATATAGTCCGCCGCAAGGCCCTGGTAGCGCCCCTCCTCATCGCGATATTCGAAGGGTGGCCATGATGCATCGACGCCCAGGCGCAACTCCGGATGGGCGGAAAGCCAGCTTCGTTCTTCATCGGTGAGCGTCAGCGCACCAGCCGTTGCGGTCCAGGCGAGCAGCGACAGCATCAGCACGGTCGGCAGTCTGGGCATAACGGTCTCGTTATGGCACGGGGGAATGTTTCGAGTGTAGACGGGCAATCCGCAGGAAGTGAGGCGCGGAGAGTTTTTAACTGCACAAAACAAAACCCCCAGCAGGGCTGGGGGTCTTGGTATTACTCGTCGAGGAAGGAGCGCAGGTGCTCGCTTCGCGTCGGGTGGCGCAGCTTGCGCAGCGCCTTGGCTTCGATCTGGCGAATCCGCTCACGGGTAACGTCGAACTGCTTACCGACTTCCTCGAGGGTGTGGTCGGTATTCATATCGATGCCGAAGCGCATGCGCAGTACCTTGGCTTCACGGGCAGTGAGGCCGGAGAGTACTTCGCGAGTCGCTTCTTTAAGGCTCTCGACGGTGGCGACATCGATTGGCGACTGCATGGTCGAGTCTTCGATGAAGTCACCCAGATGGGAGTCTTCGTCATCACCGATCGGGGTTTCCATGGAGATCGGCTCTTTAGCGATCTTCAATACCTTGCGGATCTTGTCCTCAGGCATTTCCATGCGTTCGCCCAGCTCTTCCGGAGTCGGTTCACGACCCATTTCCTGCAACATCTGCCGGGAAATACGGTTGAGCTTGTTGATCGTCTCGATCATGTGCACCGGAATACGGATGGTGCGGGCCTGGTCGGCGATCGAGCGAGTGATCGCCTGACGGATCCACCAGGTGGCATAAGTCGAGAACTTGTAGCCGCGACGGTATTCGAACTTGTCTACCGCTTTCATCAGACCGATGTTGCCTTCCTGGATCAGGTCGAGGAACTGCAGGCCACGGTTGGTGTACTTCTTGGCGATGGAGATCACCAGACGCAGGTTGGCTTCGACCATCTCTTTCTTCGCGCGACGGGCCTTGGCCTCGCCGATCGACATGCGACGGTTGATGTCCTTGATCTCGGCGATCGTCAGGCCGGTCTCGGT
This sequence comes from Pseudomonas sp. SK3(2021), assembly GCF_016772375.1. Taxonomy (NCBI): domain Bacteria; kingdom Pseudomonadati; phylum Pseudomonadota; class Gammaproteobacteria; order Pseudomonadales; family Pseudomonadaceae; genus Pseudomonas; species Pseudomonas sp. SK3(2021). The sequence goes on along the minus strand of NZ_CP061943.1, from coordinate 6,089,477 downwards.
CTCGAGCGCGGTCAGCTTCTGCTGGCAACGGATGATGTCCGGTTGCAGGCGGCCGATGGCTTCGGCGTACTTGGCCTTGCCTTTGGCCAGCGCGTCGGACCAGCTTTCGTCCACTTCATTGCCAGGGAACTGGCGCAGGAAGTCAGCGCGTGGCATGCGGGCGTCACGAACGCAGAGCTGCATGATCGCGCGCTCTTGCTGACGCAGGCGATCCAGGGCGCTACGAACACGTTCAACCAGGCCTTCGAATTGCTTCGGAACCAGTTTGATCGGCATGAACAGTTCAGCCAGGGCCAGCATTTCGGCCAGGGCCTGCTTGTGTTCGCGACCGTGCTTCTTCAGCGCCTTGCGGGTGATTTCCATCTGGTCGGCAACGGCGCCAAAGCGCTGGGCTGCGATGACTGGATCCGGACCGCTTTCGGCTTCTTCTTCGTCGTCACTGGCTTCGGCGTCATCGTCGTCGGTGTCGTCGTCCGCTTTCGCGGCCTTGGCATCGACAGGCGGTGGTACTTCGGCGGCAGGCGGTGCGATACCGTCGTCCGGGTCGATGTAACCGCTCAGGACGTCGGACAGGCGACCACCTTCGGTGGTGACGCGAGTGTATTCGGAGAGGATGTGCTCAACCGTGCCAGGGAAGTGCGCGATCGCGCCCATCACTTCACGGATGCCCTCTTCGATACGCTTGGCGATTTCGATTTCGCCTTCACGTGTGAGCAGCTCTACCGTACCCATTTCGCGCATGTACATACGCACTGGGTCGGTAGTGCGACCAATGTCGGTTTCCACAGCCGCCAACGCTGCGGCGGCTTCTTCAGCTGCTGCTTCGTCGGTATCGGCTTCGGCCAACAAAAGGGCATCCGCATCCGGAGCACTCTCGAATACGTTGATCCCCATGTCGTTGATCATGCGGATGATGTCTTCCACCTGTTCCGGATCTGAAATATCCTCCGGCAGGTGGTCGTTGACCTCCGCGTAAGTCAGGTAACCCTGCTCACGACCACGGCTGATCAACTCTTTGAGGCGAGACTGCTGTTGCGCTTTTCCGGACATAACACCCTATCCACTGAAGGTCTTGGCGGGCAAAAAACAAGCCGAGGATTATACCCGAGCTATGACCTCACGCGCCAGTTGAGGTCGGGTTTGATGCGGGAACATTGCGTTTTAAAAGCTCAAGTAGCTGAATTTTTTCTTCGCCACTCAATTCGCTTTGACGCGATTTCCTGAGAAGTTGTTCCAAAACACGCTCACGTTGACGAGCGGACAAGCTTTTAATGGTGTCGAAAAACTGTTGTTCAAGGTTGTCGCCCTCAATCAACCACTCCTTTTCTGCCAGCGCCTTGATCAGGCGGCCCTGTTCGGTGCCGTGCCAGCGCGCCATCAGTTGATGAATAGAGCGTAGCTTAGGATTTTTCTGAACAGCTTCGATCAGGGCGACCAGCAACTGGGTGTTGGTGTTGTCGTCGGCGGCGAAATGCCCGGCGTCTTCAACTTTCTCGGCCAGTTGCGGGTGATGCAGCAATGTTCGAAGGGCTGACAGTGTTGGGGGTTCGACGGCGGCCGGAACGCGCGGGGCACGTGGTTGATCCCGATCGCCATTACGCTTGCCCTTTTTGTCCCAGGGCTTGTTCTCCCACTTCTTGCCGCCCGCGCCGCTTTTCTTCGGCGTCCATTCCTGCTGCGGCACATAGGTCTCTTGAGGCTCGTGGTAGTCGGCGTAGTCCGGTATACCGTCGTAATCGATGCCGGCGTCGTACACCGGAGGCGCCTCTTGTGGCGCGCTATGCACCAACTGGCTGACGGCCTCGTTGTTGAGCCCGGTAATTTCACTGAGGCGCTGGCGCATCAGGGTCCGCAGATTGGCTCCGGGGACCTTGTCGATCAGTGGTGCAGCCAGGGTGGCCAGGTGGGCCTTGCCCTCGAGCGAGCGTGGATCCGCTTCGTCGGTCAGTTGCTGGAAGAAATAATCGGCCAGCGGTTGAGCGTGTTGATTGATGCGTGCGCGAAAGGCGTCGGTGCCCTCGGAGCGGATCAGGGTATCCGGGTCTTCCCCTTCGGGAAGAAACAGAAAACGTGCCCGGCGACCGTCCTGCAGGCTGGACAGGGTCGCCTCCAGCGCGCGCCAGGCGGCCTTGCGTCCAGCCTGATCGCCGTCGAAGCAGAACAGGACGCTCGGCACGATGCGGAACAGGCGCTTGAGGTGTTCTTCGCTGGTGGCGGTGCCCAGGGTCGCAACGGCGTTACGCAGGCCTTGTTGGGCGAGGGCAATCACGTCCATATAGCCTTCGACGACGATGATTTCGTCGAGGTTGCGGTTGTTCTTGCGAGCCTCGAACAGGCCGTAAAGCTCCTGGCCCTTGTGAAACACCGGGGTTTCTGGCGAGTTCAGGTATTTCGGCTTGTCGTCGCCCAGTACCCGGCCACCAAAGGCGATGATCCGGCCGCGACTGTCGCGGATCGGAAACATCACTCGGTCGCGGAAGCGATCGTAGCGTTTGCCGGTTTCGGCATTTTCGATCAGCAGGCCGGCGTCGATCATGGCTTTCTGTTGCAGGGTGTCGCTGCTCAGGTGCTTGAACAGATTGTCCCAGCCGGGTGGCGCAAAGCCGAGGCCGAAATCGCGAGCGATTTCGCCGGTCAGGCCGCGGCCCTTGAGGTAATCGACTGCTGCCTTGCGGGCTGGATGGCTTTTCAGGGCCTGGCGATAGTAATCGGCGGCGGCGGTCAGCAGCGGGTAGAGCGGCGAATCGGTCGGCTGGCGGGGTTTGTGCGAGCGGCCGCTTTCCTCCCGTGGGACTTCCATGCCGGCGGCTTTGGCCAGTTCCTCGACCGCCTGGGGGAAGTCCAGGTTGTCGTGGTCCATGATGAAGCCGAGGGCGTTCCCGCCTGCGCCACAGCCGAAGCAGTAGTAGAACTGCTTGTCGGGGCTGACGCTGAAGGAAGGCGTCTTTTCCTTGTGGAACGGACAGCAGGCGGTGTAGTTCTTACCGGCCTTTTTCATCTGCAGGCGCGAGCTGACGACATCGACGATGTCGGTGCGGTTCAGAAGGTCGTCAATAAAGCTCTGGGGAATCAGCCCGGCCATGGCGTTCTCGTCATCACTGCGCGAAAGAATTGGACCAATGCGAAGGCTTCGAAAGTGGGCTGTTCGAGACGCAACGGCTGTGCGTTCGACCATCTGTCGTCGGCTTGATCGCTATCGGGAAGTGTATCTGCCGAAAGTCCACTGACGTTAGTTTCAATCAGTCTTCGACTATTTGAAGATATTGCTCTGAGTCCGACAGGTCTCGGATGGCTCATAAGCGGACGCTGGAGAAGGGCGCCTTGGGCTGAGTCTGTTGAGGAATCAGAATAAAAGTGTGCTCGTCAGTAGCCTTGGAAGGCTCGTCAGAAGAGACGTGCACCGCTGGCAGGAAGCCAGGTCTGACGTGGTGAAGCGGATTGTCGCGGTCGCATGGGCGGCGTTGACGGTGAAGCATCAAGCGTTGTCCGCAAATGCCATTAGCCCGGCTGAGGGCCGGGCTTGGCAGAAGCTTGCAGCGAACGTCTGTGTATTAGTACAGACGTACGGCGCGGCGCTGTTCGCGCTGAACTTTCTTGGCGTGACGCTTAACAGCAGCAGCTGCTTTGCGCTTACGCTCGGAAGTCGGCTTCTCGTAAAATTCGCGGCTACGAACTTCAGCCAGAACACCGGCTTTTTCGCAGGAGCGCTTGAAACGACGCAGAGCTACGTCGAAGGGTTCGTTCTCTTTAACTTTGACGGCTGGCATCCAGAGCTACCTTCATTCATTACCGGGGTCAACGTTCTCGTCGCAAAAATCGCGGCTGAGGTCGTCGGTTTTTAAGGGTTGCGGATGTTAACCCCTCATCGCTCGGAATGCAAAGCCTCTGATCGAAAACCGCTGGTCGGCTGAGGGAGTGGCGACTATTATGCGCGCCTTCGAATTTAGCCTCTACAAGGCGCCAACCCATGCTAGTACTGGGATTAGAAACTTCCTGCGACGAAACCGGCGTCGCGCTTTATGACAGCGAACGTGGCCTGTTGGCTGACGCGCTGTTCAGTCAGATCGACCTGCATCGGGCCTATGGTGGCGTGGTGCCGGAGCTGGCTTCTCGCGATCACGTCAAGCGCATGCTGCCCCTGATCCGTCAGGTTCTGGCCGAGGCGGACTGTGTGCCGACCGAAATCGATGCCATTGCCTATACCGCTGGTCCCGGCCTGGTTGGAGCCCTTCTGGTGGGTGCCTCCTGTGCGCAGGCGCTGGCCTTCGCCTGGGATATTCCGGCGCTGGGTGTGCACCATATGGAAGGCCACCTGCTGGCCCCGATGCTGGAAGAACAACCGCCGGAGTTTCCGTTCGTCGCTTTGCTGGTTTCCGGTGGTCACACGCAGCTGGTGCGGGTCGATGGCATTGGCCAATACGAACTGATGGGCGAAACCCTGGATGATGCCGCCGGTGAAGCCTTCGACAAGACAGCGAAGATGATCGGCCTGAATTATCCGGGCGGTCCGGAAATCGCTCGTCTGGCCACACACGGCGTGGCCGGGCGCTTTATCTTCCCGCGGCCGATGACCGATCGTCCGGGGCTGGATTTCAGTTTCAGCGGCTTGAAAACCTTTGCCCTGAACACCTGGCAACAATGCGTCGGCGCTGGGGACGACGGCGAACAAACCCGTTGCGACATCTCGCTCGCCTTCCAGCAGGCGGTGGTGGAAACTCTGACCATCAAATGCAAGCGAGCCTTGAAGCAGGCAGGGCTCAAGCGTCTTGTTATTGCTGGCGGCGTGAGTGCCAACAAGGCTTTGCGTGCGTCGCTGGAGAAAATGCTCGGCGAGATGAAGGGAAATGTGTTTTACGCCCGTCCTGAGTTCTGCACCGACAACGGCGCGATGATCGCGTTTGCCGGTTGCCAGCGCTTGCAGGCAGGTCAGCAGGAGAGCCTGGCGATCAGTGTGCAGGCGCGTTGGCCGATGGAGCAGTTGTTGCCGTTGTGAGTCGGTATCTATCCGACCTGAGCCCGGTTCATCTTCAAGATTCAGAAATGCCGTTCGCGCCCGGCAAACAGGTCGCGTAGATTGCCGCGGTGGCGCCAGACGATGAGCAGTGTGAGCACGCTCATCGGCAGCAGCGCCGCCGGTGCCTGCCACGCCAGCAATGGCAAGGTCAGGGGCGTGGCGATCAGGGCTGCCAGCGAGCTGGTGCGGGTCAGGTAGAAGATCAGGAGCCAGGCGGCAATGGCCAGGAGCGCCGCTGGCGGGTAAAGCCCCAGCAGCATCCCGGCGGCGGTGGCGACACCTTTGCCACCGCGAAAGCGGAAATACACCGGGAACAGATGGCCCAGTACGGCGTAGAGCCCGATCCAGGCCTGTTGTTGGAGCGAAAGGCCTGCGAGACTGGCGATCAGCACGGGCAGCAGCCCTTTGAGCAGGTCGCCGAGCAGGGTCAGTACGGCAAGTTTCTTGCCGGCCAGGCGCAGCATGTTGGTGGCGCCGGCATTGCCCGAGCCACTCATTCGCGGATCGGGTGTGCCGGTCAGGCGGCTGAGCAAAATGGCGAAGGACAGCGAGCCGAGCAGGTAGGCGAAGATCGCCAGTAACCAAAACATGCTAACTATTCCGGGCGAGGACGCCCTGATTCTAACGGCGCATTGCGCCCTTGTCGTGCTGCGGAGAAGAGTGCTTGGACAGAGTGTTTATCGAGGGCCTGGAAGTCGACACGGTGATCGGTGCCTACGATTGGGAGCGAGGCATCCGGCAATGCCTGCGCCTTGACCTGAGCTTCGCCTGGGACAACCGCCCGGCCGCGGCCGGTGACGACCTGACCCTGGCGCTCGACTATGCCAGCGTGTCTTCGCGGATCCAGGCATTTGCCGAACAGGCGCAGTTCCAGCTGGTGGAGACGTTTGCCGAGCGTCTGGCTGAAGTCCTCATGAATGAATTCCATATTCCCTGGTTGCACCTCAAGCTGACCAAACCCGGTGCTGTCGCGGCCGCCAAAGGGGTTGGCGTGGAGATCGAGCGCGGATGTCGCTAACTCAGGTATTTCTTGGGCTCGGCAGCAATATCGAGCGCGAAACCCATCTGCTGGCCGGGCTCGAAGCCCTGGCGAGCTTCCTGCTGGATATGCGCTGCTCGGCGGTGTTTGAAAGCCAGCCGGTGGGGATCAAGAGCGGGCCGTTCTTCAATCTGGTGGTTTCGGGCTTGACCGATCTGCCGCTGATGGAACTGGACCGTCGGTTGAAGTTCATCGAGGCGGACAACGGTCGTTATGCCCCGGACCGCAAAGGCTTGCCGCTGGATATCGATGTGTTGCTGTACGGCGATCTGGTGGGCAATTTCGACGGTTTGATCCTGCCGCGCGCAGAGATTCTGAAGAACGCCTTTGTGCTTTGGCCCTTGTCGTTGATGGCGCCGGAGCGGGTTCATCCGCTGGCGGGGCAGGACTTCGCCACCCTCTGGCGCGAAGCCCGGATCGACCAGGTGCTGGCGCCCGTAGCTTTTGAGTGGCGGGGCAGGCAACTGACGCCGCCGGAGCTGGGATAGCTCTGGTTGGCGCAGTTCTGGCTGACTGCGATCGGCAGGCGAGCAAGCTGGCTTCTATGGAGGCGCTTGCTCGTGATGTTTCTTACTGCGAGTACTGCTCTTTGTAGGCCTTCAGCGCCTTCAGTCGTTCCCGTTTCAGCGCCTCCCCCAGCTCCGGCCCTTTGAATCCCTGCTCCAGCAGCGGTTGTACCGCGACCGTTCGCGCCGCCGTGGCCGCGCCGCGCAGATAGTCCGCCTGGGGATAGGCGCGTTCCTCCAGGCCGAGACGGCCGCGGGCATCCATTTCACAGGCGGCGATAAACTCCTCGAAACGCTGTGGTCGACGGTACACGTCAAAGCTTTGCAGCAGCTCTGCCAATGTCGAAGGTTTCAGTTCGAGGGCGCGATGGCCGTGGGTGTGGTATTGGCCCACCAACAGCGCCAGTTCCTGGCAGTCGCGTGGCGCCTTGAAGCGCTCATTGACCTGCTTGATCAGCTTCAGGCCCTTGTGCTCGTGCGCGATGTGTTGTGGCCATTCACTTTGCGGTGTCAGGCCCTTGCCCAGGTCATGTAACAGGCTCGCCCAGCGTACGCTCAATGGCTGCTTGTGCAGTGCCGCCTGCTCGAGAACGCTCAGCGTATGCACGCCGCTGTCGATCTCCGGGTGATGGGCGGCGGGTTGCGGAACGCCGAACAGTGCCTCCACTTCAGGTATCAGGACCTTGAGCGCCCCACAGTCGCGCAGTACCTGGATGAACACCTGAGGGTGATCTTCCATCAGTGCGCGGGAGATTTCCTTCCAGCTGCGTTCCGGCGTCAGGGCTTCCAGCTCGCCTGATTCGCTGAGTTGGCGCATCAGTTCGAGGGTGTCAGGCGCTACCCGGAAACCGAGCCCGGCGTAGCGAGCCGCAAAGCGGGCAACGCGCAGGATGCGCAGGGGATCTTCGGCGAATGCTGGGGAAACGTGGCGCAGCAGGCGGTTTTCCAGATCCTGCTGGCCGTGATACGGATCCGTCAGAACACCGTGGTCGTCTTCGGCCATGGCATTGATCGTCAGGTCGCGGCGGATCAGGTCTTCTTCGAGAGTGACCTCGGGGCTGGCGTGAAAGGTAAAGCCGCCATAGCCACGACCGCTCTTGCGTTCGGTGCGGGCCAGGGCGTATTCCTCGCCGCTCTTGGGGTGAAGAAAGACCGGAAAGTCCGAACCCACCGGGCGAAAACCCTTGGCGAGCATTTCTTCGGCCGTGGCGCCGACTACCACCCAATCGATGTCGGTTACCGGTTTGCCCAGCAGGCGATCGCGTACCGCACCGCCGACCTTGTAAATCTGCATAAAAACCTCCGTTAGCCCGACAGAATAACCCTTGCGCCGAGCTTTCGGAGGTTTGTCATGCGCTCAGAGGTGGATGACCGCCAGGTCCAGGCGGCCGTAGTCCCCTTCGTTGTGATCGCTTCTTGGCGGTACGTGATGGGTTTTCACCACCTGGTCGCCCTGCAGGGTTTCCAGATGGATGTCGAACCCCCATAGCCGGTGCAGGTGTTTGAGGACCTCGTCGGTAGAGTCGCCCAACGGTTTGCGGTCGTGCTGTTGGTGGCGCAGGGTCAGTGAGCGGTCGCCTCGCCTGTCGATGCTCCAGATCTGCACGTTAGGCTCGCGATTGCCCAGGTTGTACTGGGCGGCGAGGGTTTCGCGGATGATCCGATAGCCGCTTTCGTCATGAATGGCCGGTACCAGCAAGTCGTCTTTCTGGTCGTCGTCCAGGATGCTGAACAGCTTGAGGTCGCGGATGACCTTGGGCGACAGGTATTGCAGGATGAAGCTCTCGTCCTTGAAGCTGCTCATGGCGAACTTGATGCTGGAAAGCCAGTCGGTCCCGGCCAGTTCCGGGAACCAGCGGCGGTCCTCCTCGGTCGGCTCTTCGCAGATGCGCCGGATATCGCGGTACATGGCGAAACCCAGGGTGTAGGGGTTGATGCCGTTGTAGTAAGGGCTGTCGAAGCCGGGCTGGAAGACCACGCTGGTGTGGGAGGCGAGGAATTCCATCATGAAGCCATCGGTCACCAGGCCTTCGTCATACAGGTCGTTCATCAGGGTGTAGTGCCAGAACGTTGCCCAGCCTTCGTTCATCACCTGGGTCTGGCGTTGTGGGTAGAAGTACTGGGCGATCTTGCGCACGATCCGCACGATTTCCCGTTGCCACGGTTCCAGCAGCGGCGCGTGTTTCTCGATGAAATACAGGATGTTTTCCTGCGGTTCGGCGGGGAAGCGCGCGTTGTCCTTGTCGCTGAACTTGTCCGTGCCTTTGGGAATGGTGCGCCACAGGTCGTTGATCTGTTTCTGCAGGTGTTCTTCCCGGTCCTTTTGCCGGCGCCGTTCTTCTTCCGCAGAAATCGGATAGGGGCGTTTGTAGCGGTCCACCCCGTAGTTCATCAGGGCATGGCAGGAGTCCAGCAGGTCTTCCACGGCATCGATGCCGTGGCGCTCTTCGCACTGCATGATGTACTGCTTGGCGAACACCAGGTAATCGATGATCGAGCTGGCATCCGTCCAGGTGCGGAACAGATAGTTGCCCTTGAAGAAGCTGTTGTGGCCATAGCAGGCGTGGGCCACTACCAGCGCCTGCATGCAGATGGTGTTTTCTTCCATCAGGTAGGCGATGCAGGGGTCCGAGTTGATCACGATCTCGTAGGCCAGCCCCATCTGGCCGCGGCTGTAGGACTTTTCGGTACTAAGGAAGTGCTTGCCGTAGGACCAATGGTGATAACCCAGGGGCATGCCGACAGAGGCGTAGGCATCCATCATCTGTTCGGCGGTGATCACTTCGATCTGGTTGGGATAGGTATCCAGGGCATAGCGCGCCGCAATACGGCTGATTTCGCGGTCGTAGGCCTGGATCAGCTCGAACGTCCATTCCGAACCGGTGGAGATAGGCTGGCGTTTCTGCTCTCTGGCGGTCATGTCACTAACCTGCGCTGGAAGAGTTCACGGAAGACCGGATAGATATCTCCGGCCGAGACCAGTTGCTGCTGGGCGAAAGTATCGGAAAAGGCTTCGGCTATGCGCTCGTATTCGAACCACAGGGCCTGATGTTCGCGCGGGGTAATCTCCACGTAAGTGTAGTACTGCACGAAGGGCATGATCTGGTTGATCAGGATGTCGCGGCAGATCGGCGAGTCGTCGTTCCAGTTGTCGCCGTCGGAAGCCTGGGCGGCGTAGATGTTCCACTCGTTGCTCGGATAACGCTCGGCCATGATCTCCTGCATCAGTTTCAAGGCGCTGGAGACGATGGTGCCGCCGGTTTCCCGGGAGTAGAAGAACTCCTCCTCGTCCACTTCCCGTGCGCTGGTATGGTGGCGGATGAACACCACGTCGATCTTGTCGTAGTTGCGCTTGAGAAACAGGTACAGAAGGATGAAGAAGCGCTTGGCGATGTCCTTGGTGGCCTGGGTCATGGAGCCGGAAACGTCCATCAGGCAAAACATCACGGCCTTGGAGCTGGGGTTGGGTTGTTTGACCAGCAGGTTGTACTTGAGGTCGAAGGTGTCGAGGAACGGCACCCGATGAATGCGGGCGCTGAGACGCTCGATTTCCGCCTCCATTTCCTGAATATCGCCGAAATTGTCCGGTTCTTCGCGTTTCAGGCGTTCAAGTTGCTCTTTGACTTCGCGCAGTTTTGCCCGGCTGCTGCCGGACAGGGCAATGCGCCGGGCATGGGCCGAGCGCAGGGTCCGGATGATATTGATGCGAGAAGGATTGCCTTCGTTGCTGATCCCGGCCCGGACGGTCTTGAAGGTGTCGGTTCCGCTCAGGTTGCGCTTGACCAGGTTCGGCAGTTCCAGGTCCTCGAACATGAACTCGAGGAATTCCTCCTGGGTAATCTGAAAAACGAATTCATCCATGCCTTCGCCGGAGTTGCCAGCCTTGCCCCGGCCGCCTCCGCCACCCCCGCCTTGAGGGCGTGCTATGTGCTCGCCGGCCGTGAACTCCTTGTTTCCCGGGTGCACCACGGTCTGTTTGCCGCCGCGCCCATGATGGAGCACGGGCTCATCGATATCCCGACCTGGAATGCTGATTTGTTCGCCATGTTCCATGTCAGTGATGGAACGGCGGCTGACCGCCTCTTCGACGGCCTTCTTGATGTGGTCACGATAGCGCCGCAGAAACCGCTGACGGTTTACCGTGCTTTTGTTCTTACCATTGAGACGTCGGTCGATCACATAACTCATGACTGCTCCTTAGAAGCGGTCTTGAAGCTCGCAAGCGGCCCGGACGGGGAGAGGGGGCGGTAAGGTGTCTTGCCGCCGGTACTCTGTCCGAGCCTCGCTGCGAGCGTTCAAACGCGCTTCCTGAAGCCTGTGTAGCAGAAATCGCTAAGACAGGCTCCTGGCTGACGACAACCGGTGCAACCGGCGGGTTACTGCGATTTTCTGACCCGCAGATACCACTCGGACAGCAGTCGTACCTGTTTGTCGGTGTAGCCGCGCTCGACCATTCGGGTAACAAAGTCGTTGTGTTTCTGTTGATCCTCTTTGCTGGCCTTGGCATTGAAGCTGATGACCGGGAGCAGATCCTCGGTGTTGGAGAACATTTTCTTCTCGATGACCACCCGCAGCTTTTCGTAGCTGAGCCAGGTCGGGTTCTTGCCGTTGTTGTTGGCTCGGGCTCGCAGTACGAAATTGACGATTTCGTTGCGGAAGTCCTTCGGATTGCTGATGCCGGCCGGTTTCTCGATTTTCTCCAGCTCTTCGTTGAGCGCGACCCGATTGAGGATCTCGCCGGTTTCCGGATCGCGGTATTCCTGATCCTGAATCCAGAAGTCCGCATACAGCACATAGCGGTCGAAGATGTTCTGGCCGTATTCGCTGTAGGACTCCAGGTACGCGGTCTGGATTTCCTTGCCGATGAACTCGATGTACCGCGGAGCCAGGTATTCCTTCAGGAAGCGTAGGTAGCGTTCGCGGGTTTCTGCCTGGAATTGCTCCTGTTCGATCTGCTGTTCGAGTACGTAGAGCAGGTGCACCGGGTTGGCCGCGATCTCGTGGGGATCGAAGTTGAAGACTTTCGACAGGATCTTGAAGGCGAAGCGGGTCGACAGACCGTTCATGCCCTCATCCACGCCAGCGGCATCGCGGTATTCCTGGATCGACTTGGCTTTCGGATCGGTGTCCTTGAGGTTCTCGCCGTCGTAGACGCGCATTTTCGAGTAGATGTTCGAGTTCTCAGGCTCCTTGAGGCGCGAGAGCACGGTGAACTGAGCGAGCATCTTCAGGGTATCGGGAGCGCAATGCGCCTTGGACAGGGAGCTGTTGAACAGCAGTTTGTCGTAGATTTTGACTTCGTCGCTGACCCTCAGGCAGTAAGGGACCTTGACGATATAGATCCGGTCGATGAAGGCTTCGTTGTTCTTGTTGTTACGGAAGGTGTGCCATTCCGATTCGTTGGAGTGAGCCAGCAGGATGCCGGTAAAGGGGATCGCGCCCAGTCCCTCGGTACTGTTGTAGTTGCCTTCCTGGGTAGCCGTCAGCAATGGGTGCAGCACCTTGATCGGTGCCTTGAACATTTCGACGAACTCCATCAGGCCCTGGTTGGCCCGGCACAATGCGCCTGAATAGCTATAGGCGTCGGCGTCGTTCTGCGGGAATTCCTCCAGCTTGCGAATATCGACCTTGCCCACCAGTGCGGAAATGTCCTGGTTGTTTTCGTCCCCCGGTTCAGTCTTGGCGACGGCGATCTGGTTGAGGATCGAAGGATAGAGTTTCACCACTCGGAACTGGCTGATGTCGCCACCGAACTCGGACAGGCGCTTGGTGGCCCAGGGCGACATGATGGTGTTCAGGTAGCGCCGTGGAATACCGAAGTCTTCTTCGAGGATTGCGCCATCTTCCGTGGCGTTGAACAACCCGAGAGGCGACTCGAATACCGGAGAGCCCTTGATGGCGTAGAAGGGCACCTTCTCGATCAGTTGTTTGAGTTTCTCGGCCAGGGATGATTTACCGCCACCGACAGGACCGAGGAGGTAGAGGATCTGCTTCTTCTCTTCCAGGCCCTGAGCGGCATGGCGGAAGTAGGAGACGATCTGGTCGATGCATTCTTCCATTCCATGGAAGTCTTCAAAGGCCGGATAGCGACGGATCACTTTGTTGGAGAAGATCCGTGACAGTCTCGAATTGGTCGATGTGTCCAGCAGCTCTGGTTCACCGATAGCCAGGAGCAGGCGTTCAGCAGCCGACGCGTAGGCGCTACGGTCCTTTTTGCAGAGCTCCAGGTACTCCTGTAACGAGAACTCTTCCTGGCGTGTGGATTCGAAGCGTTGTTGGAAGTGGCTAAAAATACTCATGACGTCACCTCGCTCGATACGTGGAGCCGACGCCGGATCAGTCAGTCAAGTGCTGGCATGCAACCGGGAATCCGGCTGCTGTTTACCCCCCAGAACACTTTCAAAGCTATCGACCTTGAAAGCTAGTACCGATGACCCGCACGCCGGTGTACCGGCTCTCCCCTGATTGGATGGCCTGAGGCTAAGGATAGTTCGGAATCGGGGAGATAAAGGTGGAATACGCAATTTGTTCAAGTGACCGTTCGTCGGTCGAGGCGCAAGCCCGCGAGTGACGCGGGCTGGAGCATGGAAAAATTATTCGCTGCCACCCTGGGCAATTTCCGCAGGGTAGGTGGTCCGCCACAATTCGAAACCACCATCCAGGCTGTAGACGTCGGAGAACCCCTGGCTGATCAGGTAGGCCGCCGCGCTTTGGCTGGAGTTGCCGTGATAGCAGACGACCACCAGCGGGGCGTCGAGATCGGCGTTGCGGATGAAGTCGGAGATGGAGTGGTTGTCCAGATGCAGGGAGCCGCTGATGTGGTTCAAGGCAAAGGTCTGCGGATCGCGGATATCGACCACCACGGCGCCTTGCTCGCGCAGGGCCTGGGCCTGTTCTGGGGGGATGCGTTTGAATTCGCTCATGGCGGGCTCCTGGGCCGGTGGCAAGCGCCGTCTAGCGCTTGGCGGTGATTGGCATGGGTTCAGGGGAAGGTTGATTGGCCTGGGGCTTGATGTGGCCGTGGGCGTCGCACTCACACTCGAGGCGCTGGCCGGTGTCGACATTCAGCAGGGTCAGGGCACCGCCCCAGACGCAGCCAGTGTCCAGGGCAACGACGCCGGGCTGGTTGCAGTTGCCTTCGAGGGCGGCCCAGTGACCGAAGATGATTTTCACGTCCCTGGTCTTGCGTTCCTTGTGCTCGAACCAAGGAGCATAACCTGGTGGGGCGGTGTCCGGCCCCTCCTTGCCCTTGAGGTCGAGCTTGCCATCGCTGGTGCAGAAACGCATGCGAGTGAAATAGTTGGTGATCACCCGCAGACGGGTCACGCCTTTGAGCCCGCTGTCCCATTTTATCGGATCGTTGCCGTACATACCGTCCAGATAGGGTTCGAAGCGGTTGTCGTCACGCAACGCCTCTTCGACTTCGGTAGCGCACTTGAGGGCTTTTTTCAGCGACCACTGCGGCGGTATCCCCGCGTGCACCAGGACAACGTTGCGCTGTTCGTCATAGTGCATCAGCTTTTGCTGGCGCAGCCACTGGAGCAATTCCTCGCAATCCGGAGCGTTGAGGATCTCGCGCAGGGTATCGGCCTTCTTCAGGCGCTCGATATTGCGCCAGACGGCCAGCAGGTGCAGGTCGTGATTGCCCAGCACGCACACCAGGGAGTCGCGCATGGCATAAAGAAAACGCAGGGTTTCCAGCGACTGCGGGCCGCGGTTGACCAGGTCGCCGACCAGCCACAGGCGATCCTTGGCCGGGTCGAAAGCGACCTTTTCAAGCAGGCACTGCAAAGGCCCCAGGCAGCCTTGCAGGTCACCGACGGCGTAAGTCGTCATCAGTGCAGGGCTCCGGGCACGGCCAGGCGGAAGGGCGCGATGATGGCGTCGAAGTGTTGGCCATCTTCGGCGAGCATCTGATAGCAGCCCTGCATATTGCCGACGCGTGTGGTCATGACCGTGCCACTGCTGTAGGTATGGCTTTTGCCCACGGCGATCAGTGGCTGCTGGCCGACGACGCCGGCACCGCGAACTTCTTCGACGTGCCCGTCGCCATCGGTGATCACCCAGTGCCGAGAGAGCAGTTTGGCGGGCAGCAGGCCATTGTTCTGTACGGTGATGGTGTAGGCGAAGGCAAAGCGGTTCTGCTCGGGTTGCGACTGTTCTGCGAGAAAGCGGGTGACGACGCTGACGTCGATCTGATAGCGAGGATCGGACATGCAAGGGGCCTTAAAACGAAGCGGGACGCGGGACAAAGCTGATGGAGGTCAGTCTAGGCCAAGTATCGGGTAGTAAACCAGACATGGAGCCTGGCGTCTTACCCGATAACGCTGGTGGCGTGTCAGCTGGCGCTGGCGGTGTCCGCGGCTTGTTCGCCGAGCTTGTCGGCCAGGCGAACGAAGGCTGCCAGGTCCAGTTGCTCCGGACGCAGGCTGCCATCGACGCCGGCGGCTTCGATCTCGGTGCTGGAGAGCAGGGCCTTGAGGGTATTGCGCAGGGTCTTGCGGCGTTGGTTGAAGGCTTCGCGAACGATGCGCTCCAGCAGGCGATGATCCTTGGCCGGATGCGGCAGCACTGCATGTGGCACCAGGCGGACGATTGCCGAGTCGACTTTCGGTGGCGGATTGAATGCGCCAGGGCCGACATTGAACAGATGTTCCACGCGGCAGTGGTACTGGACCATGATCGATAGACGGCCCCAGTCACCACCGCCCGGGCCGGCGGCGAGGCGTTCGACCACTTCTTTTTGCAGCATGAAGTGCATGTCGCGAATCAGCCCGGCGTTCTGCAGCAGGTGAAAGATCAGTGGGGTGGAGATGTTGTAGGGCAGGTTGCCGACCACCCGCAGGCTGCCGGGCGCGGCGTTCAGGCTGTTGAAGTCGAACTTCAGGGCGTCGCCCTGGTGCAGGCTGAAATTGTCCCGGCCAGCAAACTGCTGGTTGAGGATTGGCACCAGGTCCTTGTCCAGTTCGACCACGTCCAGTCGGGCGCCGCTGTTGAGCAGGCCCTCGGTCAAGGCGCCCTGGCCTGGGCCGATTTCCAGCATGCGGTCGCCGGACTTGGCGTTGATGGAGCGCAGGATGCGGTCGATCACGCCGGCGTCATGCAGGAAGTTCTGGCCGAAGCGCTTGCGCGCCCGGTGCTGGTATTGCTCGGTCATAAACGGGTCTCGGCCATCTGGTAGGCGGTTTCCAGGGCGACTTTCAGGCTGCCGGTATCGATCTTGCCACTGCCGGCCAGATCCAGGGCAGTGCCGTGGTCGACCGAGGTGCGGATGATCGGCAGGCCCAGCGTCACGTTGACCGCGGCGCCGAAGCCTTTGTATTTCAGCACGGGCAGCCCCTGGTCGTGGTACATCGCCAGCACTGCGTCGCAGTGCTCCAGATATTTGGGGGTAAACAGAGTGTCGGCGGGCAGGGGGCCGCGCAGGTCCATGCCTTCGTTGCGCAGACGCTCCAGGGTGGGTTCGATGATATCGATTTCTTCATGGCCCAGATGTCCACCTTCGCCGGCATGCGGGTTGAGCCCGCAAACCAGGATGCGTGGCTGGGCGATGCCGAATTTGTTGCGCAGGTCCGCATGCAGAATGCGCGTAACCCGCTCCAGGCGCTCCGGGGTAATGGCGTCGGCGATGTCCCGCAGGGGCAGGTGAGTGGTCACCAGTGCCACGCGCAGGCCATGGGTGGCCAGCATCATTACCACTTGTTCGGTATGCGTCAGGTCGGCGAGAAACTCGGTATGACCGGAGAAGGCGATACCGGATTCGTTGATCACACCCTTGTGCACCGGGGCGGTAATCATGCCGTCGAAATGCCCGTCCAGGCAGCCTTGGCCTGCCCGGGTCAGGGTTTCCAGGACGAATGCGGCGTTGGCTTTGTCCAGTTGACCCGCGACGACCTTGGCCGACAGCGGGGTATCCCAGACATAGAGGCTGCCGGCGGCGGCCGGCTGGTTCGGCCAACTGTCGGGGCCGACCGCAATCAGGCTGACGGCCACACCCAGCTGCGCGGCCCGCTCGGTAAGCAGGTCGCGGCTGGTGATGGCGATCAGGGGGTGTGGCTGTTGTTGCGAGGCGAGCAACAGGCACAGGTCGGGACCTATGCCGGCTGGCTCGCCGGGGGTGAGCGCGAAACGCTTGGGTTTCACTGTGCCGCCTGGTCAGCGCCAGGAAGTTTGATCTCGACGTAGGCTTCGTCGCGAATCTGGCGCAGCCAGGTTTGCAGCTCTTCGTCGTATTTGCGGTTGCGCAGTACGGTCATCGCTTGTTGTTCGCGAGCCTGGGTGGTGCTGTCGGTGGCGCGGCGGCCGAGGACTTCCAGTACGTGCCAGCCGTAGGGGCTCTGGAACGGCTTGGACAGTTGCCCTTGCGGGGTCTTGGCCATCACGTCGCGGAACTCGGGCACCAGGGCGTTCGGGTCGATCCAGCTGAGGTCGCCACCGTTGAGCGCGGACCCCGGATCTTCCGAGTAGCTTTTCGCCAGTTCGGCAAAGTCTTCGCCGGCTTCGATGCGCTCGTAGAGCTTCTGGGCCAGGCGTTTGGTTTCTTCTTCGCTGCGAATTTCACTTGGCTTGATCAGGATGTGACGGACATGCACTTCGTCACGCATCTGATTGCCGCCGCCGCGTTTTTCCAACAGCTTCAGGATGATGAAACCGCCTGGAGTACGGGCAGGCTGGGTGATATCGCCCACTGCCATGGCGCTCAGTTCGCGGTCGAACGGAGGAGGCAGTTGAGCGGCTTTGCGCCAGCCCATGTCGCCGCCTTCCAAGGCGTTGTCGCTGCCCGAGCGGGCGATCGCCAACTGAGCGAAGTCGGCGCCTTGCTTGAGTTGCTGATAGATGTCCATGGCCTGGCGCGCGGCGTTTTGAATCGCTTCGGAGTTGGCGCTTTCCGGGGTTGGAATCAGGATATTGGCCAGGTGCAGCTCTTCGGACAGTTGCATCTTGCCCAGGTCGGAGGCGAGGAAGTTCTTCACTTCCTGCTCGGAGACCTGAATGCGCTCGGCGACACGGCGCTGACGCACACGGCTGATGATCATCTCGCGGCGGATCTGCTCACGGGCGTCCTGATAGGACAGGCCATCACGGGCCAGGGCGGCGCGGAACTGATCGGGCGTCATGTTGTTGCGTTGGGCGATAGTGCCGACGGCCTGGTTCAACTCTTCATCGGTAATGCGGATGCCGGAGCGCTCGCCGATCTGCAGTTGCAGGTTTTCGACGATCAGGCGTTCCAGTACCTGCTGGTTCAGGACCTCGGCGGGCGGCATGCCGCCACCGCGCTTGGCGATAGTTTGCTGAACTTCGTGAACCCGTTGGTCCAGCTGGCTCTGCATGACCACGTCGTTATCGACGATGGCCACCACTTTGTCGATGGGTTGTACCGCGGCGCCCGCCGCGGTACCCAGGAACAACGCGCCCAGCATCAGCGGGCGCAGACAATCAGAAAGCTTGGTCTTCACGTTCACGGTAACCTTGAATGCCTTTGTCGAGGAAGCTCTCTACCTTGGCGCCGGTCAGGCCGCCGAGTCCTTTCAGGACGATTTGGAGGAAGATGCCATGGTCGCCCTTCTCGTTCTGCGGGGCGTCTTGACTGAATTCGTCATACTTGACCCAGTAACGGTTGATCAGGCGCAGTTTCCAGCAGCAGTTGTCGTATTCGAAACCACCGAAGGCATCGAGGGTACGGTTGCGGTTGTAGTCATACTGCCAGCGGCTGATCAGGTTCCATTGCGGCACGATCGGCCAGATCACCGAGAAGTCGTGCTGCTTGATCTTGTAATAGTCCTTCACGTAGCCAGGTTGTCCTGGAGTGCCGTAGTCGCCACCGCCCACAGACCATTTGCCCGTGGACTGGTCGTAACGAACCAGGTCGTTGCGATAGCGATAACCGGCGTTGATGACCTTGTTCGGGTTGTCTTCCGGCTGGTAGTGGAACATCGCGCTGCCGGAGCGAGGGCTGCGGCTGTCCGGATCCCAGTTGTAGTCGGCAGTGGTACGCCAATCGCGGTTCCAGCGGTATTCATATTCCAGCGCATAAGGAGATACGTTGGAATGTGCATCGTCACGAGTTTTAGCGTCGATGCCTGGCAACTGGACTTCGCGGTCCTTGAAGTACAAGGCCTGGCCGACACTGATACGTTGACGTTCAAAGCCGTTTTCTTCGATCCAGCGGTTGGTGACGCCGAGAGACAGTTTGTTCTCGTCGCCTACACGGTCGGAGCCGGTGAAGCGGTTATCACGGAACAGCGACGAGTAGTTGAAAGTGGACTCGCTGGTATCGAATACCGGGATATCGCTCTGGTCTTTCTCCGGGACATAGAGATAGTAGAGGCGTGGTTCCAGGGTCTGGCGATAGTTCTTGCCGAACCATTGGGTGTTGCGGTCGAAGTACAGGCCGCTGTCGATGCTGGCGATAGGCACGCCACGGTTCTGGTTGCTGCTGTAAGTACCGTTCAGGCGATTCTGTTCCGCAGTCTGTGCGGCAACCTGGCTCTTGCCGATGCTGTCCAGATCCAGATCGTATTGGGTGTACTGGTACTTGAGGGACGGCTTCAGGAAACCATAGGTCCAGTTAAGCGGAAGGCTTACCGACGGTGCAAGATTCAGGCGGTTGCCATTGGCACGCGCCAGGCCTTGTACGTTGCGGTCGAGTCTCGGTGCGCCGACACCATTTTCATCAAAGAAGGTGCCGTTCTGCAGGTCACGATCAAACCGAACGATTTCGGTTTCATACTTGAAGTCCAGACCGCCCGGATGTTGCGGCAAGAAACCATTCAAGGTGATTTGCGGCAGACGGTTGTAAGGCGTGATGTTGGAAACCGTGGCCAGTTCATAAGCCTGGGCATTGAGGCGCGCGGTATAGGTATCGCCGCGGTAGGTCACTGCACCCTGTTGGTTCACAAAGTCTCGGCTTTCCACACCGATCTGATCGGTCTGCAGGTCCTGGAAGTAGTACGGGTCGCTGATCTTGGTGTAGTCGACCTCGGTCATCAGGCGCGAATCGAGCCCGCCCTTGTGCTGCCAGTTGTACATGTAGCGGGTTTTTTCGTAATCCGACTGCAGCTTGCGGTCATCGTTGTCGTCGTTGAGGTACGCCGCGCCGAACTGACCTTCGCTGGACTTGGTCAGGTAACGGAATTCGCCTTCCATCAACAGGCCGCGCTTGCTCATGTAGCGCGGGTACAACGTGGCGTCGTAGTTCGGCGCCAGGTTGAAGTAGTACGGAGTAACCAGCATGAAGCCGGTATCGCTGCCGCTGCCGATGGTTGGCGGCAGGAAGCCGGACTGGCGACGGTCGTCGATCGGGAAGTAGATGTACGGCGTGTACAGGACCGGAATGTCCTTGACGCGCAACGTCACGTTGGTCGCGGTGCCGAAGCCGGTCGCCGGGTTCAGGGTGATGTTGTTGCCCTTGAGTTGCCAGGCGTTGCTGCTCGGTTCGCAGGTGGTGTACGTGCCGTCCTTGAGACGGATGATCGCGTTCTCGGCACGCTTGGCGTACAGCGCGTTACCGCGGATGCGCGATTTGTGCATCACGTATTCGGCGTTGTCGACCTTGGCCTCGCCGGTGTCCAGTTGTACGTCGGCGTGATCGCCGACCAGCAGGGCGCCATTGTCGCGCAGGCGGACATTGCCGCTTAGCTCGCCACGATTCTCGGCCTGGTACAGGTTGGCCTCGTCGGCCTCGACCTGCATGCTGCCCTGGCGCATGACCACGTCACCGGCCAGGGTAGCGATCTGCTGCTCCTGCTGATAACGCGAAGCCTTGGCGCCGATAAAGGTCGGGGCGTCACTTTTATTCGTCTTGTCATTCATGCCAGGACGAATCGGTTCGATATAAGCACCAGCGCAGTAAGGACCCGTCTCGGCCAACTGGGCGGCGGTCAGCTTCTCGCGCGGAACCCAGTCGAGGTGACTGTAGTCTTCGCTGCGGGACTTCAGGCCGCGGCCCTTGGATTCGGTAACCAGCATCGGCTTGGCGCCGGTGTCTTCGCTGGTTTCGCTGCCTTCGGCCGGTGTAGCGGTGCTTGAACTGACCGCGCTCGCATCATGCACGGGGCGCGGAGGCAGTTTAGCGGCGCTGGTTTTCGGCGCGCAGTCCCAGCCGCCCGAAGCAGAGACTGAGCAGTCATACTGTTCCGCGGCGACCACGAACGAAGTGGCTAGGGGTTGCAGGGCCAGCAGACTGCCAGTCACCAACAACGGAAATTTTTTACGAAACGCGGGGGATTTCAATGCCATCTTATTAGTCCGGGCTTCCTGCGTGCCATCTGCCCGCGGTGTGGGCCGCACGCCTCTCGATGGTCTGAAAAAGATGCTGGATAATAAAGCATGACCCGCTTGACGGCTAGCGCCGTCGGAGACCCTTGCAATGCCTGACCAAGATGTACGCTTGCAACACCTGAAAGTTTGGCTCGATGAGCAGTTGTCGATTGTTTATGCCTCTAACGGTTGGGGCCCGGTGCCCCCGGCCACATTGACCGCGGCCAGCAGCGACGCGAGTTTCCGGCGGTATTTCCGCTGGGAAGGCGAAGGTCGCAGCTTTGTCGTGATGGATGCTCCACCGCCCCAGGAAAACTGCAAACCCTTCGTGGATATCGCCCATCTGTTGGCAAAATCCGCAACCAATGTGCCGAAAATTTATGCAGAAGACTTGTCGCGAGGCTTTCTTTTGCTCAATGACCTGGGCAACAAAACCTATCTGGACGTGATCGACGGTGAAAATGCCGACGCCCTGTTCAAGGATGCACTGCAAACCTTGCTGGCTTTCCAGCAGTTGCCGATGGATGCGCCATTGCCCAGTTATGACGTCGCTTTGTTGCGCCGCGAACTGGAACTGTTCCCTGAGTGGTACGTCGGACGCGAGCTGGGCGTCGAGCTGAATGAGCGCCAGCGCGGCCAATGGCAGCGGGTCAGCGAGCTGTTGATCGACA
Organism: Pseudomonas sp. SK3(2021); assembly: GCF_016772375.1. NCBI lineage: Bacteria > Pseudomonadati > Pseudomonadota > Gammaproteobacteria > Pseudomonadales > Pseudomonadaceae > Pseudomonas > Pseudomonas sp. SK3(2021). Next base: position 6,067,988 of record NZ_CP061943.1, on the reverse strand, counting down.
GCGCCCTGGCCCAGCCCAAGGTGCTGGTGCATCGTGACTACATGCCGCGCAACCTGATGCTCAGCGAGCCCAATCCGGGCGTGCTGGATTTCCAGGATGCGGTCTACGGCCCGGTGACCTATGACGTCACCTGCCTGTTCAAGGATGCTTTTCTCAGCTGGCCCGAAGCGCGGGTGCGCGGCTGGCTGGAAGACTACTGGCAGCAAGCGTCCCGGCTCGGGATCGCGGTACAGCCCGATTTCGAGGATTTCCTGCGCGCCAGCGACCTGATGGGCGTACAGCGCCATCTCAAGGTGATCGGGATCTTCGCGCGGATCTGCCACCGCGATGGCAAGCCCCGCTACCTGGGCGATGTGCCGCGTTTCTTCGCTTATATAGAAGCCGTCGTGGCTCGTCGACCGGAGCTGGCGGAGTTGGGTGAGCTGTTGGCCAGCCTGCGGCAACCGGTCGGAGCCTGTGTATGAAGGCGATGATTCTGGCCGCGGGCAAGGGCGAACGGATGCGCCCCTTGACCCTGAACACCCCCAAGCCCTTGATCCGCGTCGCCGGTGTGCCGCTGATCGAGTACCACCTGCGGGCGTTGGCCCGGGCGGGCTTTACCGAGATTGTCATCAACCACGCCTGGCTGGGGCAGCAGATCGAGGACCACCTGGGCGATGGCTCGCGCTTCGGCGTGAGCATCCGCTATTCGCCGGAGGGCGAGCCGCTGGAAACCGGCGGTGGTATTTTCCGCGCCTTGCCGTTGCTGGGCGACGAACCCTTTGCGGTGGTCAACGGCGATGTCTGGACCGATTACGATTTTCATTCGTTGAACCGTCCGCTGGATGCGCTGGCGCACCTGGTGTTGGTGGATAACCCGGCTCACCACACCGCCGGGGACTTCATTCTCAGCGATGCCCGGGTGCGGGACGCCGAGCCGGGTGCGCAGACCCTGACCTACAGCGGGATCGCGGTGTTGCACCCGGACCTGTTCCAGGGCTGCACACCGGGCGCGTTCAAACTGGCGCCCCTGCTGCGCAAGGCCATGGCCGATGGACAGGTCAGCGGCGAGCGCTTGCAGGGACACTGGGTCGATGTCGGGACCCATGAGCGCCTGGCGGAAGTCGAAACCTTGTTAGAAGCGAGTCACTGATATGTTGTGGCCAGGGACTCTGATCGGAGCCGGGGCTGGCTTTGCCATAGCCAGTATCCCGGGGGCCATGCTGGGAGCGTTGTTGGGACAGGCGCTGGACCGGCGCCTGCAACTGCATAGCTGGGCCCAGCTGCGTGAGCGTCTGGGCGGTCGACCGGCGCTGCGCAACGATGAACTGCTGTTCGTACTCCTGGGGCGGTTGGCGAAAAGCGATGGCCGGGTGGTCGATGGGCATATCCAGCAGGCGCGCCTGGAAATGCGCTCGCTGGACATGGGCGAAGCCGCGCAGCGCCGCGCCATTGCTGCATTCAATCGGGGCAAGTCGGGTAACGATCGGCTGCGGGGCTACCTGCGACGCCTGGCGGCGCAGCCCCATGCCGCCGAGGGTGTATTGCGTGCCTGCTGGCGGATGGTCTGGGCCGATGGCCGGGCCAGCCCCGCCGAGCGCGAGCTGATCCTGCTCTGGGGCAAGTGGCTGGGCTGGACTGTGCAGCAGGTGCAGGCGTTGGCGGCGGACTATGAGCCGAGCAAAAAACCGTTGGCCAACAGCAGTGGCACCTATCAGGACGCATTGCGCCTGCTGGGGGTCTCGGCGACCAGTGAGCCTTCGCAGATCAAGCGTGCCTACCGGCGCCTGCTCAGTCGCCATCACCCGGACAAGATTGCCGGCAGCGGCGCAAGCCCGTTGCAGGTGCGAGAAGCCACGGAGAAAACCCGCGAACTGCACAGCGCTTATGCGCTGATCCGCGAGCGTCGGGATTTTCGTTAGAGAGAGGCGCTAGAGGGAAATGCCCCGCGCCCGGTCCCGCGTCCTGTCAAAAACAGGAGCGGGGTGGGCGTGGCGGGATTCAGTCCTGCGCAGGTTGCGGGCTCAGCCAGCCGCGTACGCGTCTGAACAGCTGTTCGTTTTCGGCCCTGCTGTTGCCCGGCAGGGCGTTGAGCGAGATCTGGGTGAAGTTGGCGTTCTTCAGGCGCTTGCTCGCTTGCAGGCGTTCCAGGGCGTTCTTGCGAGCCTGCACGTTGTCCTTGTAGAAAAAGTCGGCGGTCGCCAGCTTCAGGGTTGGGGCCATCTCCGCCAATCCGGGTTTGCCGATGGACGGAGTCTGGGCGGCCACCAGCACCAGTTTTTGAATCTCCGGCGGCTGTTTTTCGCTCAGGTAGCGCGTGGCCCAATAGGCGCCGCTGCCATGACCCAGCAACACAATGCTGCGGGCGTTCTGCTGCTGGGCGTAGGTCACCGCGGCGTCGATACGGGCAAAGATCCGCTCGGCGTCGGCCTTGGCCTGCTCTTCGCTGCTCTCCACCGCCGCGCGATCGGTAATCTCGGCTTCGCCACCGGCGGCCTGTTCGATCGGTTTGGGCGCTGCCGTGGCGGCATCTTTGCTGCTAGTGTCGGCGGTCGCGGGCGCAGGGTCGGCCTCGACGATGCGCGGTTGCGCCGCATCGCTCTGCAGGTCGGGCAAGGTCAGGCTCAGGCTGCTCCAGTCGGCATCCGGCAATCTGTTGCGCAAAGGGCCGATTGCCTGAGGCCAGTCGGCGGTTTCGCCAGCGCCAGGGATGATAATCACCGCGCCCTTGGGGTCGCTGCTGTTGGCCGGCTTCCACAGGGCCAGAAAGCTCTCGCTGCCGGCTTGCAATGACTGTTGTTCGCCGGTCGGTATGACGCGTTCGAGGGCCGCGGCGTCTTCCTGGCTACGCTCAAGGAGCGGCTGGCGTTCGGCCGGTTTTTCCGCGGCAGCCTGTTCTGCCGGGGCGGGTTGCGGATCGGCCGCCTCGACCGAAAAGGCACAAGGCAGGATTAGCGACAGGCACAATGCGGGCAGTGCCGTGCGGTGGACAAGGGGCATCGGTTATTCCAGGCCAGAAGTAATCCCGGCAGCCTAATGGGTTGGTCAGTATTTGTCAGTGTGTGAGACTTCAGATGATGCGTTTTCGCTGCCTGCTGGTTATCGGCTGTATCTGCCTTCCCTTGATGGCCTGGGCGGTGCCAGCGCCGCATATTGCCCAGGCGCAGTGGGGCCCCGAGCACCAGCGGTGGCTGGAACAGCACCGGGAACTGCGGGTCGGCGTGGTGCTCCAGGCCCCCTACGCCCAGTACGACCGGCGGCTGCAACGCTTGTCCGGCGCCAATATCGAACTGATGCAGTGGCTGGCCCAGGCGATGAAGGTCGAGCTGAGTTGGCGCAACTTTGCCGATCAGGCGCAACTGGAAGCGGCGGTGCGCGCCGGTGAAGTCGATATGGCCCCGGGCCTGAGCCAGACCCCGGCTGGCCTGCGGCTCTGGCAGTTTTCCGATCCCTATATGCGCGTCCCGCAACTGGTGGTCGGCGAGCAGAAGGGCGCCGGCGCGGTGGAGCTGGAAAAGCTCGACAGCCAGACCCGCGTAGCGGTGCGCATGCCCAGCGCGGTGGCGGACTACCTGCGTGCGACCTATTCCAATCTCAATCTGCAAGGCGTGCCCCTGGAGCGCCAGGCCCTGCAATTGCTGCTCAGCCAGCAGGCGCGTTATGCGGTGATCGATGAGGCGCAGCTCAGTCGTTTGTCAGCGGAACCGGAATTCGCCGGCCTGGCGGTGGTAGGCGATATCGGCTTGCCGCAGCTGCTGCGGGTGGCTACCCGGCGTGACTGGCCCGAGCTGGCGGACATCGTGCAACGCGCCTTGCACGGTATCGCCGCCAAGGACCTGGAGCAGTTGCACAATCGCTGGTTGCAGCCCAAGTATCCGCGGCTGAGCGAGTCCCGCGGCTTCTGGCAGAACCTCAGCCTGCTGCTGGTCGTGCTGCTGTTGGCGAGCATGGCCATCGTTATCTGGCAGCGGCGCCAGCAACAGGCGCTCGAGCAGCGGCTGCTGACCACCCGCGAGGACCTGGCCCGGCGCGAGGCCAGTGAAGAAGCCTTGCGCCTGACCCAGTTTTCCATCGACCAGAGCACGGTGGGCATTCTCTGGGTCAACTGGGATAGCCATGTGCGCTACGCCAACCGCGCGGCCGAAAGCATGTTGGGCTATGCGCCGGGGGCGGTGGTCGACCGGCCGTTGAGCGACTTCGAACCCAACCTGCACATGGACCGCTGGCTTGGCCTGTGGAAGCGGGCGCGGGCCAGCGAGGACGCGCCACCCAGCTTCGAGACCCAGTGTGTCCGCGCCGACGGCAGCATCCTGCCGGCCGATGTGTCGCTGAGCTTTCTGCGCTTTCGCGATGGCGAATACCTGGTGGTTTACCTCACTGACGTCACCGAGCGTCGTCGCGCCCTGGCCGCCCTGCAGGAAAGCGAAGCGCGGTTGCAGGGGATCGCCGCCAACGTACCGGGGCTGGTGTTCCGCCTGGAACGGGCGCCGGTGACCGGGCAGATCGATTTCGCCTACATCAGCGAAGGCAGCGAGAGCCTGGTGGGTTACTCCCCGGCGACCCTCAGCCACCGCGACATAGGGCTGCGCAGCCTGGTGCACCCGGAAGACCGGGCCAGCTATCACCAGACCCAGGACCATGCCCTGGATACCGACAGCGACTGGTCCTGGCAGGGGCGGATCCTGACCCGGCAGGGCGAACAGCGCTGGGCGGAAATCAAGGCCATCACTCGCCAACTCGAGGATGGCGCCTATGTCTGGGACGGCATCGTCTGGGACATCAGCGAAAGCAAGCGCATCGAACTGGAACTGGCCAGTTCGCGCGAGCAACTGCGCGAGCTGTCGGCGCACCTGGAAAGCGTGCGCGAAGAGGAAAAGGCCCGCATCGCCCGGGAAGTGCACGACGAGTTGGGGCAGATGCTCACCGTGCTCAAGCTGGAGACCTCGATGTGCGAGCTGGCCTACGCGCAACTCGATCCGGGGCTGCACGAACGCTTGAATAGCATGAAGCGCCTGATCGCCCAGTTGTTCCAGCTGGTGCGCGATGTGGCCACGGCCTTGCGCCCGCCGATTCTCGATGCCGGGATCGCGTCGGCCATCGAGTGGCAGGCGCGGCGCTTCGAGGCACGCACGCAGATTCCTTGCCTGGTGCAGGTGCCTGACAATCTGCCGATGCTCAGCGACGCCAAGGCCATCGGTCTGTTCCGCATTCTCCAGGAGGCGCTGACCAATGTGATGCGTCATGCACAGGCGCATACTGTCGAACTGACCCTGAGCCTCGAGCACAACCAGCTGTGCATGACCATCAGCGACGACGGCCAGGGTTTCGTGGTCGAGGCCGGGCGGCCGACGTCCTTCGGTCTGGTCGGCATGCGCGAGCGGGTACTGATCATGGGCGGCAGCCTGACCCTGGACAGTCAGCTGGGCGAAGGCACCACCCTGAGCGTTACCGTGCCGCTGGAGCTGTAGGCACGAGCAGGCTCGCCGCTGCAGAGATCGTCATTAATAAGAAGAGGTACGAGCTGTGATCCGTGTACTGGTAGCCGAAGACCACACCATCGTTCGCGAAGGCATCAAGCAGTTGATCGGCCTGGCCAAGGACCTGACAGTGGTGGGGGAGGCGAGCAATGGCGAGCAGTTGCTGGAAACCCTGCGCCATGTGCCTTGCGAGGTGGTGCTGCTGGACATCTCCATGCCTGGCGTCAACGGCCTGGAGGCGATCCCGCGGATCCGCGCGCTGAACAATCCACCGGCGATCCTGGTGCTGTCGATGCACGACGAAGCGCAGATGGCGGCCCGGGCGCTGAAAGTGGGAGCGGCCGGTTATGCCACCAAGGACAGCGACCCGGCGCTGTTGCTGACGGCGATCCGCAAGGTGGCGGCGGGTGGGCGTTATATCGACCCGGAACTGGCCGACCGGATGGTCTTCGAAGTCGGCCTGACGGATACCCGGCCCCTGCATTCCCTGCTGTCGGAGCGTGAATTCTCCGTGTTCGAACGGCTGGCCCAGGGCGCCAACGTCAACGATATCGCCCAGCAACTGGCCTTGAGCAGCAAGACCATCAGTACCCACAAGGCGCGGCTGATGCAGAAACTCAACATCACCTCCCTGGCCGAACTGGTGAAGTACGCGATGGAGCACAAGCTGCTCTGAATGGATCTTTAGCCGCTGCTGCAGGCTGCGATCAGCAGCGCAGTTGTCGCTAAACCTGGCCCTGGGGATTTTCAGCTCGATCGCGTTGCCTGGATCACGAGTGCTTCGCCCTCGATCGAGCCTGTGGCAGCGGCTACACGTACCCATTTGCGACACCCAAACCGGCTGATGGCCATGAACCGCGTCAGGCGTGTGCCGGGACTTGTCCAATCGCGCCATCCTTGTAGGGGGATTCCTACAAGGAACCTTCCATCCGGCTGAGGCCAATCTCTCATACCCCCCGATTTGCGAGGCTTGTGGCCTCCACTAGGCTTAGTCCACAGCCGTCAAAAAACAAAAGGTGTGGGTATGAGCGAGGTCGATTCAAGCGCTGGGGCGAGTGATGTACTGGTCAGTTTCCGTGGTGTGCAAAAGAGCTACGACGGCGAAAACCTGATCGTCAAAGACCTCAACCTGGAAATTCGCAAAGGCGAGTTCCTTACCCTGCTCGGGCCATCCGGCTCCGGCAAGACCACCAGCCTGATGATGTTGGCCGGTTTCGAGACTCCGACCGCCGGGGAAATCCAGCTGGCCGGGCGCGCGATCAACAACGTGCCGCCGCACAAGCGCGACATCGGCATGGTGTTCCAGAACTATGCGTTGTTCCCGCACATGACCGTGGCCGAGAACCTGGCGTTCCCGCTGTCGGTACGTGGCCTGAGCAAGACCGACATCAGCGAGCGGGTCAAGCGCGTGCTGAGCATGGTCCAGCTCGAGTCCTTCGCCCAGCGTTATCCGGCGCAACTGTCCGGTGGCCAGCAGCAGCGGGTGGCCCTGGCCCGGGCGCTGGTGTTCGAGCCGCAGCTGGTGCTGATGGACGAACCCCTCGGCGCGCTGGACAAACAGCTGCGTGAACACATGCAGATGGAAATCAAGCACCTGCACCAGCGCCTCGGCGTGACCGTGGTCTACGTGACCCACGACCAGGGCGAAGCCCTGACCATGTCCGACCGGGTCGCGGTGTTCCACCAGGGCGAAATCCAGCAGATCGCCCCGCCACGGACCCTTTACGAAGAGCCGAAGAACACCTTCGTCGCCAACTTCATCGGCGAGAACAACCGTCTCAACGGCCGCCTGCACAGCCACAGCGGTGACCGCTGCGTGGTCGAGCTGGGGCGCGGCGAGAAGGTCGAGGCGCTGGCGGTCAATGTCGGCAAGACCGGCGAGCCGGTGACCCTGTCGATTCGTCCGGAGCGTGTGAGCCTCAACGGCTCCAGCGAAAGTTGTGTCAACCGCTTCTCAGGGAGGGTGGCGGAATTCATCTATCTGGGCGACCACGTCCGGGTTCGCCTGGAAGTCTGTGGCAAGACCGACTTCTTCGTGAAACAGCCGATTGCCGAGCTCGATCCGGAGCTGGCGGTGGGCGATGTGGTTCCGCTTGGCTGGCAGGTCGAGCACGTTCGCGCGCTCGACCCACTTCTAGAGGCGCATTGATCGCCCCCTTGCTTCACCAACCCTGCACGTGGAGAGAACAATAAATGTCTAGATCCCTGAAATTCACCGCTTTGACATTGGCCCTGGTGGGCGCGGCGCACGCGATGGCGGCGGGCCCGGACCTGACCGTGGTGTCCTTTGGCGGGGCGAACAAGGCGGCCCAGGTCAAGGCCTTCTACGCCCCGTGGGAAGCCGCGGGCAACGGCAAGATCGTCGCTGGCGAATACAACGGTGAGATGGCCAAGGTCAAAGCCATGGTCGACACCAAGAGCGTGTCCTGGGACCTGGTGGAAGTCGAGTCGCCGGAGCTGTCCCGCGGTTGCGACGAAGACATGTTCGAGCAGCTCGATCCCGAGCTGTTCGGCAAGGCCGAAGATTACGTCAAGGGCGCGATCCAGCCTTGCGGCGTAGGTTTCTTCGTCTGGTCGACCGTCCTGGCCTATAACGCCGACAAGTTGAAGAGCGCGCCGACCAGTTGGGCGGATTTCTGGGACACCAAGAAATTCCCGGGCAAGCGCGGCCTGCGCAAAGGCGCCAAGTACACCCTGGAATTCGCCCTGATGGCCGACGGCGTGGCGCCCAAGGATGTGTACAAGGTGCTGGCCGGCAAGGACGGTCAGGATCGCGCTTTCAAGAAGCTCGATGAACTCAAGCCAAGCATTCAGTGGTGGGAAGCCGGCGCCCAGCCGCCGCAGTACCTGGCTTCCGGTGACGTGGTCATGAGCTCGGCCTACAACGGCCGGATCGCCGCGGTACAGAAGGAAAGCAACCTGAAAGTCGTATGGAACGGCGGTATCTACGACTTCGATGCCTGGGCCATTCCGAAGGGCCTGGACAAGACCCGCGCGGAAGCGGCGAAGAAATTCATTGCCTTCTCGGTGCAGCCGCAGCAGCAGAAGACCTACTCGGAAAACATCGCCTACGGTCCGGCCAACACCCAGGCAGTCCCGCTGCTGGCCAAGGACATCCTGAAAGACATGCCGACCACCCCGGAAAACATCGCCAACCAGGTGCAGATCGACGTCAGCTTCTGGGCTGACAACGGCGAGCAACTGGAGCAGCGTTTCAACTCGTGGGCGGCCAAGTAAGGCGTCATGCATGGGCGGCGTCACCTGTGGGTGACGCCGTTACCGTTTAAAGATTTGCGGAGTTCGTCATGGCCATTAGCGTTCCCCTGAACGAGGTCACCAGCCCCAGCCTCAAGCAGCGCCTGGCGCGCGCCGAGCGGGTCAACCGCTGGAAGGCACAAGCGTTGATCGCGCCTCTGGTGCTGTTCCTGCTGCTGGTGTTTCTCGTGCCTATCGCAGCGCTGCTGTACAAGAGCGTCGGCAACCCGGAGGTGGTCGAAGGCATGCCGCGCACCGTGGTCGCCGTGGCCGGTTGGGACGGACGCGGCCTGCCGGCCGAGCCGGTGTACAAGGCACTGAGCGAAGACCTGGCCGAAGCGCGCAAGCAGCAAACCCTGGGCGACCTGTCCAAGCGCCTGAACATGGAGTTGGCCGGCTATCGCAGCCTGCTGACCAAAACCGCTCGTGCCTTGCCGTTCAAGGAGGAGCCGGCTTCCTACAAGGACGCGCTGGAAGCGATCGACGAGCGCTGGGGCGACCCGGCCTACTGGCAGGCGGTACGCCGCAACACCAGCAACCTGACCCCGTTCTACCTGCTGGCCGCCGTCGACCATCGGATCGACGACCTGGGAGAGATCGCCCCGGCGACCCCTGACCAGGCCATCTACCTGGATATCTTTGCCCGCACCTTCTGGATGGGCCTGGTGATTACCGGCATCTGCCTGGTGCTGGCTTACCCACTGGCGTACCTGCTGGCCAACCTGCCGGCGCGCCAGAGCAACCTGCTGATGATTCTGGTGCTGCTGCCGTTCTGGACGTCGATCCTGGTGCGTGTGGCGGCGTGGATCGTGCTGCTGCAATCGGGCGGCCTGATCAACAGCGCGCTGATGGCCATGGGCGTGATCGACAAGCCGCTGGAGCTGGTGTTCAACCGCACCGGGGTCTACATCTCCATGGTGCACATCCTGCTGCCGTTCATGATCCTGCCGATCTACAGCGTGATGAAAGGCATCTCGCCGACCTATATGCGCGCGGCGATTTCCCTCGGCTGCCATCCGTTCACCAGCTTCTGGCGGGTGTATTTCCCGCAGACCTATGCCGGTGTCGGCGCCGGTTGCCTGCTGGTGTTCATCCTTGCCATCGGCTACTACATCACCCCGGCGCTGCTGGGCAGCCCGAACGACCAGATGGTCAGCTACTTCGTCGCCTTCTACACCAACACCAGCATCAACTGGGGCATGGCGACTGCGCTGGGCGGCCTGCTGCTGTTGGCGACCATCGTGTTGTATCTGATTTACAGCTGGCTGGTGGGCGCCAGTCGCCTGCGCCTGAGCTAAGGAGAGAGTCGAAATGCTGAGCCCTTACATGTCGCCCGTCGAGCGGGTCTGGTTCTACAGCTTGCGGATTCTCTGCAGCCTGATCCTGTTGTTCCTGATCCTGCCGGTGCTGGTGATCATTCCACTGTCGTTCAACTCGGGCAGCTTCCTGGTGTACCCGCTGCAAGGCTTCTCGCTGCAGTGGTATCACGACTTCTTCGGCTCGGCGGAATGGATGCGCGCGCTGAAGAACAGCATCATCGTCGCCCCGGCGGCCACCGTGCTGGCGATGGTCTTCGGCACGCTGGCGGCGATCGGCCTGACTCGCGGCAATTTCCCCGGCAAGGCACTGGTGATGGCACTGGTGATTTCGCCGATGGTGGTGCCGGTGGTGATCATCGGCGTGGCCAGCTACCTGTTCTTCGCGCCCCTGGGCATGGGCAACAGCTTCTTCTCGCTGATCATCGTCCACGCCGTGCTGGGCGTGCCTTTCGTGATCATCACGGTCTCGGCCACCTTGCAGGGCTTCAACCAGAACCTGGTGCGGGCCGCGGCCAGCCTCGGCGCTTCGCCGCTGACGACGTTCCGCCGGGTGACCCTGCCGTTGATCGCCCCGGGGGTGATCAGCGGCGCGCTGTTCGCCTTTGCCACCTCGTTCGATGAAGTGGTGGTCACGCTGTTCCTCGCCGGCCCCGAGCAAGCCACCTTGCCCCGGCAGATGTTCAGCGGTATCCGCGAAAACCTCAGCCCGACCATCGCCGCCGCCGCGACGCTGCTGATCGCCTTCTCGGTGATTCTGCTATTGACCCTGGAATGGCTGCGTGGCCGCAGCGAAAAGCTGCGAACCGCTCCGGTCTGATCACCCCGCCCGGATCGCTCCCGCGCAGGCCGGGGGAGCGGTCTGTTGCGGTATTCATCGCTGAAATAACAGACAACCCCGAATCCCCAGCTACTCTTGTGCCAGCTCCCACCTTTATAAGAGGCCGCGCACATGAGTCTTTCCTCTTTCAAAATCGCCCACAAGCTGCTCACCGGTTCTGCCGCCATCGAGCAACTGTCCACCGAGTTGAGCCGCCTGGATGTCGATAATCCGCTGATCGTCACCGATGCCGTGCTGGTCAAGTCCGGTACCGTGGAACTGGCGCTGGCGCAACTGGGTGGGCGGGACTACGAGATTTTCGACCGGGTGCTGCCCGACCCGGAAATCGCCATCGTCGAAGACTGCATGCAGGTTTACCGCGAGGGCGGGCACGACGGGTTGATCGGCCTGGGCGGCGGCAGTGCCATCGACATTGCCAAAAGCGTCGCGGCCTACGCTGGTTATCATGGTGCGCTGGAAGACCTGTTCGGTATCGACCAGGTGCCGCGCAAGGGGCCGCCGCTGATCGCCATCCCCACCACGGCCGGTACCGGCTCCGAAGTCACCAATGTGGCGATTCTCTCGGACAAGGTCGCGCAGCTGAAAAAGGGCATTGTCAGCGACTACCTGTTGCCGGATGTGGCGCTGGTCAGCCCGCAGATGACTCTGACCTGCCCGCGTAGCGTGACTGCCGCCAGTGGTGTCGACGCCCTGGTGCACGCCATCGAGTCCTACCTGTCGCTCAACGCCTCGCCCATCACCGACTCCCTGGCCATTGGCGCCATCAAGCTGATCGTCCAGGCGCTGCCCAAGGCCTACGCCAATCCTGCCCACCTGCAGGCCCGCGAAGACATGGCCACCGCCAGCCTGATGGCCGGCATGGCCTTCGGCAACGCCGGGGTCGGCGCGGTGCACGCGCTGGCCTATCCGCTGGGCGGGCGCTTCAACATCGGCCATGGCGTCAGCAATGCCTTGCTGCTGCCGTACGTCATGACCTGGAACAAGATGGCCTGTGTCGAGCGCATGCAGGATATCGCCGAGGCCATGGGGGTGAAGACCGCACATCTGAGTGCGGCCGAGGCTGCCGACAAGGCCGTCGAGGCCATGACCCAGCTCTGCGCCACGGTGGAGATTCCATCGGGGCTGCGCAGCTTCGGGGTACCGGAGGAGGCCATTCCGTCCATGGCGGTGGAGGCCGCGGGGATCGAGCGCCTGATGCGCAACAACCCGCGCAAGTTGAGCCCGGGCGATATAGAGAAGATCTATCGCGCGGCTTACTGATCATCGCAGTCACGGTGCGCGCGCCAAAGCATGAGGTATACAATGCGCGCCACCGTGATTCTGCTCAAAAAGGTGCGTCATGCAGCCCTTCGCAATTGCTCCGTCGATCCTCTCTGCCGATTTCGCCCGCCTGGGCGAGGAAGTGGACAATGTTCTCGCCGCTGGCGCCGATATCGTGCACTTCGATGTCATGGACAACCATTACGTACCCAACCTGACCATCGGCCCTATGGTTTGCGCTGCCCTGCGTAAGTACGGCATCACCGCGCCGATCGACGCCCACCTGATGGTGAGCCCGGTGGACCGCATCATCGGCGACTTCATCGAGGCTGGCGCGACTTACATCACCTTCCACCCGGAAGCCACGCTGCACGTCGACCGTTCCCTGCAAATGATCCGCGAAGGCGGCTGCAAGGCTGGCCTGGTGTTCAACCCGGCCACCCCGCTGGACGTGCTCAAGTACGTCATGGACAAGGTCGACATGGTCCTGCTGATGAGCGTCAACCCGGGTTTCGGTGGCCAGAAGTTCATCCCGGGCACCCTCGACAAGCTGCGCGAGGCCCGTGCATTGATCGACGCTTGCGGTCGCGATATCCGCCTGGAAATCGACGGCGGGGTGAATGTGAACAACATCCGCGAAATCGCTGCCGCGGGTGCCGATACCTTCGTGGCGGGTTCGGCGATCTTCAATGCGCCGAACTACCAGGACGTGATCGAGAAGATGCGCGCCGAACTGGCGCTGGCTCGTCCATGAGCGGTTTCGAGCAGCTGTTCCCGGGGCGTCTGCCGCGGCTGGTGATGTTCGACCTGGATGGCACTCTGGTCGATTCGGTTCCCGACCTTGCGGCGGCCGTGGACGAGATGCTGCTCAAACTGGGGCGTCCGCCCGCCGGTATCGAGGCGGTGCGCGAGTGGGTCGGCAATGGCGCGCAGATGCTGGTGCGCCGGGCCCTGGCCAACGACATTGCGGCGCAGGGCGTCGACGATGTCGAGGCGGAGCGCGGGCTCGAATTGTTCAACAGCGCCTATGAGGATGGCCACGAACTGACCGTGGTCTACCCTGGCGTGCGGGATACCCTCAAATGGCTGCACAAGCAGGGTGTCGAAATGGCGCTGATCACCAACAAGCCGGAGCGTTTCGTCGCGCCCTTGCTGGATCAGATGAAGATCGGCCGTTATTTCCGCTGGATCATCGGTGGCGATACCTTGCCGCAGAAGAAACCCGACCCGGCCGCCCTGTTCTTCGTCATGAAAATGGCCAGTATCCCGGCCTCGCAATCGCTGTTCGTCGGTGACTCGCGCAGCGACGTGCAGGCGGCGAAAGCCGCGGGTGTGAAGTGCGTGGCATTGAGCTATGGCTACAATCACGGACGGCCGATTGCCGAGGAAATGCCGGCCCTGGTGATCGACGATCTGCGCCAGCTAATTCCCGGTTGCCTGGATCCGGCCGCTGAGATAACGTTGCCCGACACTGTCCAACCCCCTCCTGGAAACGCCATCGTGGTGGTCACTCGCAAACTCTGGATGAAAGTCATCAAGGCCCTGGCCCGCTGGCGTTGGCGCGCCTGACTTGTTCCTGGCCGGTCTTCCGGCGCGTTTGCATACCTGACTGTCAGAACCTCAAGCCACGAGGCACCCCATGATCCGCGAAGAATTCCTGCGTTTGGCCGCTGCCGGCTACAACCGCATCCCGCTTGCCTGCGAAACCCTGGCCGACTTCGACACGCCGCTGTCGATCTACCTGAAACTGGCCGACCAGCCCAACTCCTACCTCCTGGAGTCGGTGCAGGGCGGCGAGAAGTGGGGCCGTTACTCGATCATCGGCCTGCCCTGCCGCACCGTGCTGCGGGTGCATGACCACCATGTCAGCGTGACCGTCGATGGCGTCGAGACCGAAAGTCATGACGTGGCCGATCCACTGGCGTTCGTCGAAGCATTCAAGGCGCGTTACCAGGTGCCGACCGTCGCGGGCTTGCCGCGCTTCAATGGTGGCCTGGTCGGTTATTTCGGCTACGACTGTGTGCGTTACGTGGAGAAGCGCCTGGGCAAGTGCCCGAACCCGGATCCGATCGGCGTGCCGGACATTCTGCTGATGGTCTCCGACGCCGTGGTGGTGTTCGATAACCTTGCCGGCAAGATGCACGCCATCGTCCTCGCCGACCCGTCCCAGGACGATGCCTTCGAACAAGGCCAGGCGCGTCTGCAGGCACTGCTGGAGAAGTTGCGCCAGCCCATCACCCCACGTCCTGGCCTGGACTTCAGCAAGCAGCAGGCGGCCGACCCGGTGTTCCGCTCCAGCTTCACCCAGGGCGACTACGAGCGTGCCGTCGACACCATCAAGGAGTACATCCTGGCGGGCGACTGCATGCAGGTGGTGCCGTCGCAGCGCATGTCCATCGACTTCAAGGCTGCGCCGATCGACCTGTACCGCGGCCTGCGCTGCTTCAACCCGACGCCTTACATGTACTTCTTCAACTTCGGCGACTTCCATGTGGTCGGCAGTTCGCCGGAAGTACTGGTTCGGGTCGAAGACAACCTGATTACCGTTCGCCCGATCGCCGGCACCCGCCCACGCGGCGCCAACGAAGAGGCGGACCTGGCGCTGGAGAAGGACCTGCTGTCTGACGACAAGGAAATCGCCGAACACTTGATGCTGATCGACCTGGGGCGCAACGACACCGGGCGGGTTTCCGAGATCGGCTCGGTGAAGCTCACCGAGAAGATGGTGATCGAGCGTTATTCCAATGTGATGCACATCGTCTCCAACGTCACCGGCCAATTGAAGGCTGGGTTGACCGCGATGGACGCGCTGCGGGCGATTCTGCCGGCGGGTACCTTGTCCGGGGCGCCGAAGATCCGCGCGATGGAAATCATCGACGAGCTGGAGCCGGTCAAGCGCGGTGTGTATGGCGGAGCGGTGGGTTATTTCGCCTGGAACGGCAACATGGACACCGCTATCGCCATTCGTACGGCGGTGATCAAGGACGGCGAGCTGCACGTTCAGGCCGGTGGCGGCATAGTCGCTGACTCGGTACCGGCGCTGGAATGGGAAGAAACCCTGAACAAGCGTCGCGCCATGTTCCGCGCGGTGGCCTTGGCCGAGCAGACGCCCGATAGCTGAGTCGGATAGCGGGCGATAAAAAAACGCTGCCTCCTCAAAGGGGCAGCGTTTTTTATTGCCTGCGGTTTAGAAGTCGAGGCTGACCCCGACATTGATGCCTTGTTGAGTGAAGTCATCGTCCTTGCGGATGTTGTAGCTGGCGCGCAGGGCCAGGTCCTGGGTGAGCTTGTGGCTGACCCCGAGGTTCAGGCGGTTCAGGTTGGTCTGTGGGGTGTAGCCTTCCAGGGTGTAGCGGTTATCCGGCAGGCTGTTGAGGGCCATGGTCAGCTTCTGGGTATCGTCCTCGTATTCCTTTTCATGGGCGATTTCACCGAACACCTGGGTTTTCTGGGTGATCTGATACTTGCCCTGCAAGCCTATGCCCAGGCGCCGAGAGGTGCGTTTCTGGTCATCGAAGGTCAGGGCGGTGGAGTCATTGCCATCCTCGGAGTAACCGTCGACCTTGGCCCGCGCGTAGTCGGCGCTGATGAATGGCGACAGGTGCCACGGGCTGCTGGCCTGCTGCGCGATGTCGTAGCCCAGGCGAGCGCTGAAGGCCAGGATATCGCCGCTGGTATCACCTTTTTCCCCGCGTTCGTTGGGGCCCAGGTCGAATTTGCGCTTGAGGTTGTCGTAGTCCAGGTGCCCGGCGGTGGCTGCCGCGTCGGCCCACCAGCGGTTTTGCTGGTACTGGACGAAGGCGGTACCCAGGTAGGTGTTGAGCTTGTAGTCCGAGTCGTTGCTGCCCGCTTCGAGCTTCTGCCGATAGGCACCGGCCAGCATCCCCACTCGCCAGGCCTCATTGATCCGGTAGCTACCGCCGATGTTCAGGTTGAAGCCGTTGCCATCGGCACTGGCGCCGCTGCGCTGGCTGTCGAAGTCCTGGTGCTGGCCGCCCGCGGCGACAATCGCCCGCCATTGGCCAACGCCCTGCCAGTTTTCCCAATCGGCCTGCCACTGGTTGCGCAGCTCATCCTGATGGGCGCGCAGGGTGCCCTGGGCCATTTCCGGGAGCAGGGTTATTTCCCAGGGCGCTGCCAGCAGGGAGTAAGCGTAATCGGCGATCAGCCGCTGGCCGGCTTCGGTGGGGTGGACCGCGTCGTTGTAGATCAGCTTGCTCGGGTCCGGTGTAGCGCTGTGAATGCCATAGCGGGCGTTTTCCGTACAGCCATTGCCACTGAAGCAGGTGGCGGTGAGGTTCTGGTCGGTAGCCAGGCCGAACTGTGCCGGATTGGCGAAGCTTTCCTTCAAAAGCGTGGGAATGTTGAGAGGAATGACTTCGGCATCGACCGTCTGCAGTTGCCGGACCAACTCGGTGTTGAACTGGGCGCTGAGCTGGGAAGTGAACCCTTGTAACGGGCTGCCGTTGACTACCGGGGCCAGGCCGATGTCCGGCAGCAGCCAGACCATGATGTAGCGGGCGCCGGCCTGTTGCAGGGCCTGTACGCTGTCGACCAGGCGGCCGGCCGCAGCATTGGCTTGGTCGAGGCTGGTGACGCCACCCTGGAGGAAGTCGTTGCCACCACCCTCCAGGTAGTACAGGGCGTTCGGGTCGGCGCGGAAATTGTTGGCCACCAGATAACCCGGGCGGCTGCGGCTGCCGGTGGTTGAGGTGGTGGTGATCGAATCGAGAATCTGGTCGGTGCGATAACCGCCGACCGCCCAGTTGTTACCGTCAGGCAGGCCTTCGCTGGCGCGGGTGGCCGAGGTCGATGCGGCAAGCTGGTCGTCCGAGAACCCCAATTTGGCGCCGAGCAATTGGGTCGAGTTGGCGGAACGGAGTTCTCCGCTGCCATCCAGGTAGACCGGCCCGGTGCGGTTGGTAAAACGTGTGGTCGCTCCCGCGGGACCGCCGGGATCGGCGAACTGTCCAGCATCGCTGAGGCTGTCGCCGAACACGATAAAGCTGGAATAAGGGGAGGGGGCTGCGATCGCTTGAGCACAGGCTAAAGACAAAAGACTGCTAGCGAGTGGTACCAACAGCATCTTTTTGATCATAAGTAAGTCCGCTTTTTAGTTATTGTTGTAGAGAGCGGAACGAAAGTACCAAAAATTTTTGTGCTTGAGCTATAGCCATGGGCCATATCGCGTGTCTGCCTGGGCGCCGGTCGCGCCATATTGCACCCTCTGCTCAGCTAAGTTACTGTGCCTGAACGTATGAATGAGACCTTCCCCGTGTTGATCGTCAGCAAACTCTTGATGCGAGTTGTTAAGGCACACGCCCGTTGGCGTTGGCGCGCCTAACTTTCTCTGCCGGCCTGGCCGGACCTGTACCGTTTTGCCTTCTGTACCCCTGTTCGACTCCGCTTGTGCTGGTTGAGTGATTGCAACCTCCGGCGGGCCTGTCAGCGGGCAGTCCACTGAAGGCTGTATTAAAAGTCAGTGAATTCAAGAGGTTGTAATCCCCATGTTGCTGATGATCGATAACTACGACTCCTTTACCTATAACGTTGTGCAATACCTTGGCGAGCTGGGTGCCGAGGTCAAGGTGGTGCGCAACGACGAACTGACCGTGGCTGAAATCGAAGCGCTCAACCCTGAGCGGATCGTCGTGTCGCCCGGTCCTTGCACGCCGACCGAAGCCGGTGTGTCCATCGAAGCGATCAAGCATTTCGCCGGCAAGTTGCCGATCCTGGGCGTCTGTCTGGGCCACCAGTCCATTGGCCAGGCCTTTGGTGGCGATGTGGTGCGGGCGCGGCAGGTGATGCATGGTAAGACCAGCCCGGTATTTCACCAGGATAAAGGGGTATTCGCCGGTCTGAACCATCCGCTGACCGTGACCCGTTACCATTCCCTGGTGGTCAAGCACGACACGTTGCCGGACTGTCTCGAGCTGACCGCCTGGACCCAGTTGGAAGACGGCTCTGTCGACGAGATCATGGGGCTGCGCCACAAGACGCTGAATATCGAGGGTGTGCAGTTTCACCCCGAGTCTATTCTCACCGAGCAGGGCCACGAGCTGTTCGCCAACTTCCTCAAACAGAGCGGCGGCACGCGCTAAGGACTTTCCATGGATATCAAGACTGCCCTGAGCCGTATTGTCGGCCATCTCGATCTGAGCACCGATGAAATGCGCCAGGTCATGCGTGAAATCATGACCGGCCAGTGCACCGATGCACAGATCGGCGCCTTCATGATGGCCATGCGCATGAAAAGCGAAAGCATCGACGAAATCGTCGGCGCTGTTTCGGTCATGCGCGAGCTGGCGGACAAGGTCGAGCTGAAAACCCTCGACGGCGTGGTCGATGTGGTCGGCACCGGCGGTGACGGTGCGAACATCTTCAATGTGTCCACGGCTTCTTCCTTTGTGGTCGCGGCAGCCGGTTGCACGGTCGCCAAGCACGGCAACCGTGCGGTGTCCGGAAAAAGCGGCAGTGCCGACCTGCTCGAATCCGCCGGTATCTACCTGAACTTGACGCCAGTGCAGGTCGCCCGCTGCATCGACAACGTCGGCATCGGCTTCATGTTCGCCCAGTCCCATCACGGTGCCATGAAGTACGCCGCCGGCCCGCGCCGCGATCTCGGCCTGCGCACCCTGTTCAACATGCTCGGCCCGCTTACGAATCCGGCCGGCGTGAAACATCAGGTGGTGGGTGTGTTCACTCAGGCGTTGTGCCGGCCATTGGCCGAAGTTTTGCAACGTTTGGGCAGCAAGCACGTGCTGGTGGTGCACTCCCAGGATGGCCTGGATGAATTCAGTATCGCCGCGCCGACCTTTGTCGCTGAACTGAAAGATGACCAGATCACTGAGTATTGGGTACAGCCCGAAGACCTCGGCATGAAAAGCCAGAGCCTGTTCGGCCTGGTGGTCGAAAGCCCCGCGGCATCGCTCGAGTTGATTCGCGATGCCCTGGGGCGGCGCAAGACCGAGCATGGGCAGAAGGCGGCGGAGATGATCGTGCTCAATGCCGGTGCTGCGCTCTATGCGGCGGACCATGCCAGCAGCCTGAAAGAGGGTGTGGCCCTGGCCCATGATGCTTTGCACACCGGGCTGGCCCGCGAGAAGCTTGAGGAATTAGGCGCCTTTACCGCGGTATTCAAGCAGGAGAATGAAGGATGAGTGTGCCGACGGTTCTGGAAAAAATCCTCGCTCGCAAGGTCGAGGAAGTGGCTGAGCGTAGGGCACGGGTAAGCCTGGCCGAGCTCGAAGGCCTGGCCCGCGCCGCGGATGCGCCGCGCGGCTTTGCCAAGGCACTGCTCGACCAGGCCAAGCTCAAGCAGCCGGCGGTGATCGCCGAAATCAAGAAAGCCTCGCCGAGCAAAGGCGTGATCCGCGAGCATTTCGTGCCGGCGGAAATCGCCAAGAGCTACGAGAAAGGCGGCGCGACCTGCCTGTCGGTACTCACCGATGTCGATTACTTCCAGGGCGCCGACACCTACCTGCAACAAGCGCGTGCCGCCTGTTCGCTGCCGGTGATCCGCAAGGACTTCATGATCGATCCGTACCAGATCGTCGAAGCCCGCGCCTTGGGTGCCGACTGTGTGCTGCTGATCGTGGCTGCGCTGGATGATGCCAAGATGGCTGAGTTGGCGGCCGTGGCCAAAGGTGTGGGCCTCGATGTGCTGGTCGAAGTGCATGATGGCGACGAACTGCAACGCGCCCTGAAAACCCTCGACACGCTACTGGTGGGCATCAACAACCGCAACCTGCACACCTTCGAGGTCAATCTGGAGACCACCCTTGATCTGTTGCCGCAGATTCCGCGCGATCGGCTGGTGATCACCGAGAGCGGTATCCTCAACCGGGCCGATGTCGAGCTGATGGAAATCAGCGACGTCTACTCCTTCCTGGTGGGTGAGGCCTTCATGCGGGCCGAGAGCCCAGGCCTGGAGCTGCAACGCCTGTTCTTCCCGGAGCGGGGCGTGCCGGTGAGCGGTTCGACCCTGGACTGAACCTGAGTTGATGAAGAAGCCGGCGCCGCCGGCTTTTTTATACCTATCGCAAAGGACCTTTACTGCCATGACCCAACCCCTTTCCCTGACCGTCGAAGCCGGCCTGCAGGCCGAACAGGATCTGCTCGCCCAGGTATGCAGCGGTGACCAGGAGTATGGCCTGTTGTTCTGGCAGCCGAGCGACAGGGCCTTGGTGATGCCGCGGCGCTTGAGTCGTTTGCCGGGGTTCGAGCAGGCTTGCGAGGCGCTGGCCGCCAGTGGCTGGCCGGTGTTGCTGCGGGAAACCGGCGGGGAACCGGTGCCGCAATCGGCGGCGACGGTGAATATCGCGCTGGTTTATGCACCGCCTCGCAGTGAGGGTGATCAGAACCGGATAGAAACCGGCTATCGCCGTTTGTGCCAGCCAATCTGCGACCTGCTCTCCGAGTTGGGAGGCGAGCCTTCCCTGGGGGAAGTCGAGGGCGCTTTCTGCGATGGCCGGTTCAACGTCAATCTCAACGGGCGCAAGATGGTCGGTACCGCCCAGCGCTGGCGCCAAAGCAAGGGCGGGACGCGCCCGGTGGGATTGGTGCATGGCGCGCTGTTGCTGGATGACGAGCGGGAAACCATGGTCGCGGCGGTCAATCGTTTCAACCAGGCCTGTGGCCTGGAGCAGCGTTGCCGTGCCGAGAGCCACATCGCCTTGCATGAGGCGTTCGCCGCGCCGAATGCCATCGAGCGCCTGGATGTCCTGTATCGGCAGATGCTGGCGCAGTTCCTGCCGCTCTAGCGGGTGCCGAACACCACCATGGTCTTGCCTTTGACATGGACCAGGTTGCGCTCTTCGAGGTCCTTGAGCACCCGGCCGACCATTTCCCGTGAGCAGCCGACTATCCGCCCGATTTCCTGACGGGTCACCTTGATCTGCATGCCGTCCGGGTGGGTCATGGCGTCTGGCTGCTTGCACAGTTCGAGCAGGCAGCGGGCCACGCGTCCAGTGACGTCGAAGAACGCCAGGTCGCCGACCTTGCGGGTGGTGTTGCGCAAACGCTGGGCGATCTGGCCGCTGAGCACGTACAGAATGTCCGGGTCCTGTTGAGACAGCTCACGGAATTTCGCATAGCTGATCTCCGCAACTTCGCATTCGACCTTGGCGCGTACCCAGGCGCTGCGTTGCTGCTCATGTCCGGCCTGTTCGAACAGGCCCAGCTCGCCGAAAAAATCCCCGGCATTGAGGTAGGCGATGATCATTTCCCGACCGTCGTCATCTTCGATCAGGATGGTGACCGAGCCTTTGATGATGAAGAACAGCGTGTCCGACTGGTCGCCGGCGCAGATGATGTTGCTCTTGGCCTGATAACGGCGGCGCTGGCAGTGCATCAACAGCTTGTCGAGGTTCTTGATCTTGGGTGTAGGGGCAAGAGCAACCATGGTTGTATCCCGAAAAGACAGCACGGTGTGATTTGGTTTTTTTATGGGGCGGTCAAGCAGGATCGCCGACAGCTGGCAATGCGCCAGTGATTTGGCGCCAGCTTAACAGACACATCCTTTGGGTAATTAAGAATTTTCCTATCGAGTGTGGCGCCAGAACCGGCAAAGCGCTGCCATCACGGGCCCTGTGCTAAGCTGACGACCCTTTTTTAGCAGTGGAGTCTTGGCGATGAAGGCACGCATCCAATGGGCTGGCGAAGCCATGTTCCTCGGGGAATCGGGCAGCGGTCATGTGGTGGTAATGGATGGCCCGCCGGAAGCCGGTGGTCGTAACCTGGGCGTGCGCCCGATGGAGATGCTTCTGCTTGGTGTAGGGGGTTGCAGCAACTTCGACGTGGTCAGCATCCTGAAAAAATCCCGCCAGGCTGTCGAAAGTTGCGAAGCCTTCCTCGACGCCGAGCGTGCGACAGAGGATCCCAAGGTCTTCACCAAGATCCACATGCATTTCGTGGTCAAGGGCCGCGGCCTGAAAGAAGCCCAGGTCAAGCGCGCCATTGAGCTGTCGGCGGAAAAATACTGCTCGGCGTCGATCATGCTCGGTGCGGCTGGGGTTGCCATCACTCACGATTATGAGATCGTCGAGCTCGGTTGAGTCTACATTCAACCATCCTGAATTCGCGGCAAAAAGAAAGGGCGCTGAAGAAGCGCCCTTTTTTTGCCTGCGATTTGTATCGCTCAGATCCGGTAAGTGCTTTTGGTCATGACCTTGGCCAGCAGGCTCATGCCGAATTTTACCGGCGCAGGAAAGCGGAATCCGCCTGCGTCCAGGGCGGTTTCGGCGTGTTGTTCTTCGTCGATGCGCATCTGCTCGAGGATCGCCCGGGATTTTTCGTCCTCGGCCGGCAATTGTTCAAGGTGTTCGTTGAGGTGTTTGCATACCTGATCTTCGGTGGCTGCCACGAAACCCAGGCTGATCTTGTCGCTGATCAGCCCGGCCACTGCGCCGATGCCGAACGACATGCCATAAAACAATGGGTTGAGCACGCTGGTGTGGCTACCCAGTTGGTGAATGCGTTGCTCGCACCAGACCAGGTGATCGATTTCTTCTTCCGCGGCATGCTCCATGGCGGCGCGCACTTGCGGCAGCTTTGCGGTCAGGGCCTGGCCCTGGTACAGGGCCTGGGCGCAGACTTCGCCGGTATGATTGATGCGCATCAGGCCGGCGACATGCTTGGTGTCCTCTTCGCTCATCTGCACGTCCGGCTGCACGATGGCAGGGGAAGGGCGATAAGGCTGGCCGCTGAAGGGCAGCAAGGTACGCATTGCCGCATCTGCCTGCAGCAGTAGCCGGTCAATCGGCGAGTAGTGACGTTGGGTAGTCATGCTTACCTCCGGGAAGAATCACGGCGGCCAGTTTACCCCAATCGATGGGCAGAAGACTGCGCTGGATCAGCACACCCTCGGCAAAACCGGGCGAGAAGTGTGCTGTCGCGTACTTTGGACAGGGATCAGCCCGGTGGCCAGTGCATCTGGCGCTGACCCAGAACGTGCATGTGAATGTGATACACGGTCTGGCCACCAAGTTCATTGCAGTTCATGACGACCCGGAAACCTTCTTCGCAACCCAGCTCCTTGGCCAGGCGCTGGGCGGTGAACAGAATATGTCCGGCCAGCAGCTTGTCGTCTTCGGTCAGGTCATTGAGGGTGCGCACCGGCTTTTTCGGAACTACCAGGAAATGCACGGGGGCCTGTGGGGCGATATCGTGGAAGGCCAGAACCTGGTCGTCCTCGTAGATGATCTTCGCCGGTATTTCCCGGTTGATGATCTTGGTGAACAGAGTATCCACAGCTGTTTCTCCGTTGTATTGGTCCGGGCTGAGTGTACCCAGGCAAGCCGAGTGCGCCCAGCCTTAGATGGTTGCCAGGTCAGCGCGGGCAATAGGCTTTGTTGACGGCGCCGGAAATCTTGCGGGTCAGCCAGCGCGAACCCAGGCGCGGGCTGAACGCGAACCAGCGGTTGCGGCGGCCGGGGATGATAATGGCGCGATTCTTTTCCAGGGCGCGCACGGTGTACAGCGCGACCTCTTCCGGACTCATCAGCAGCTTGCTGTCGTTAAGCTTGCTGGTGTTCAACTGGGCGGTATCAAAGAAGCCGGTGCGGGTCGGGCCAGGGCAGAGCACGGAAACCTTCACCGCATTGTTTTTCAGCTCTTCGCGCAGGCCTTCGGAGAAGTGCAGCACATAGGCCTTGCTGGCGTAGTAAGTGCTCATCCAGGGGCCGGGATAGAAGCCGGCGATCGAAGCGACGTTGAGAATCTGCCCGCCGCCCTGCAAGGCCATGCTGTTACCCAGGGCATGGCAAAGCCGGGTGAGGGCGAGAATGTTCACTTCGATCAGGTCTTGTTCGGTCATCCAGTCCTGGGCGAGGAACGGGCCACAGGTGCCAATGCCGGCGCAGTTCACCAGCAGGTCGATCTGCCGGTCGCCTTCTTCCAGCTCCAGCAGAAAACCCGAAAGCCGCAAAGGCTCGGACAGGTCGCAGGCACGGAACAGCACCTCGACACCAAAGCGTTGGGTCAACTCGATGGCGATGCTTTCCAGCTGATCACGCTGACGGGCCACCAGGATCAGGCTGCGGCCGCGCCGGGCCAGCGCTTCGGCCAAGGCCAGGCCTATGCCGCTGGAGGCGCCGGTGATCAGAGCGTAACGGGTCATGCGGTTCTCCATTGCAGCGGTCAGTCGCCTGTGGGGAAAGTGCCCAGGCACCGGTGCGTTAATTCAATCCGATAGTCTACAGGTGGCCAGGGTGAGCTTGCCGCTTTCGCTGCGCTCGTTCTGGACGCCCTAGACCGAGCTGAGCCCACCAATGAAGGACAGCAGCAAAACGATTATCCACAGCGCGGCAAGCCCCTTGACCGCGCCACTGTTTGGCGGAGGCGGCGCGCCGTAACGATTGGCGCCGGTGTTGCCCGGCAGGATTGCCAGCAGCAGCGGAAACACCGCGTACACAAAAGGCAGCAAGTTCAACAACCAGAGCCAGCCCGACCAGCCCAAGTCATGCAGGCGCTGAACGGAAATGGTGATATTCAGATAGGCGAAGGCCAGCGCCACGACGCCAAGGAAGATCATTCCCGTAACCTGCAAGCCGTTGCCGACCAGGGCGGCGGTCAGGAAACCGCCGACGAGGGTGGTCAGCAGGATCAGTACCAGGGTCCAGGCAAGATAGCGCAGGCGTCCGATGCGGCCATCGACGGTGTAGAACTTCAGCTCGCCAAATTCGGGAAGGGGGTCGCCCACTGTGGCTTGAGGCGGGGTGTAGGGTGAAGTGCCCGCGCCGGCCATGGGTTCTGGCGCTGGTGTGGGGGGCGGGCGTTGCCAGTCATTCATCGTGCTGGGTTCTGCCTGGGGCAGGGGTACTGAAGGCGAAGGAGCTGGTGCAGCGGGAGCAGGCTGAGGTGTCGGTTGGCTGGTGCCTGGGGCAAGATCCGGTTCGACGCGTGGGGCGATCCCGGCCTGGTTCAGCGCGGCGAGATAAATATCCGCGTCCTGCTCGGAGAGGTCGCGCTTGAGGGTGATGTCTCGTCCCTTGAACAGAGGCTCGATCGCGGCGATATCGCTTTTGAACAGCTTGGCGATTTTCTGCTTGGCATGTTCGATGTCGACACCCGGAAGCAGAGCCCCGTCAAATACGATCTTGAAACGGTCTTCGCTCATGCAGGGCTTCCTTGTCGGCTTTATAGAGAGGGTTTTCGCAGGGCGATAGTTTAAGGCCAGCAGTCCGTTGCTGGCTAAAAAACATCAGCGATTCAGCGCGGCCAGCGTTGCGGCAGCCGAGCAGCCAACTCCTGTGCGGCACGGTATTCGGCGTCCAGGCGGGCGACTAGTTGATCGACGCTCGGCAAGTCATCGATTTCACCGACGCCTTGTCCGGCGGACCACACGGTTTTCCAGGCTTTGGCTTCGTCGCTGAGTGGCTTGAGTTTCGAGCCGAAGTTGACTTCGCCTTTGCCCTGCAGAGCGGCAAGGTCGAAGCCGGCGTTTTCCAGGCTTTGCCGCATGAAGCTTGCCGGAACCCCGGAGACCGCTGCGGTGTGCACGATGTCGGCGGCCTTGGCGCTGAGCAGCATCTCTTTATAGGCCTCTGGCGCATGGCTTTCCGTGGTGCCGATAAAGCGCGTGCCGAAGTAGGCGAGGTCGGCGCCGAGCAACTGGGCGGCGAGGATCTCGTGGCCATGGTTCAGGCAGCCAGCCAGCAGCAGCGTCTTGTCGAAGAACTGGCGGATTTCGGCAATCAGGGAGAACGGGCTCCAGGTCCCGGCGTGGCCACCGGCGCCGGCGGCTACGGCGATCAGGCCGTCGACCCCGGCCTCGGCGGCTTTTTCTGCGTGGCGCCGGGTGGTGACATCATGGAAGACCAGCCCTCCATAAGCATGCACCGCATCGACCAATTCCTTCACCGCGCCCAGGCTGGTGATGACGATAGGCACCTTGTGTTCGATGCAGATCGCCAGGTCGGCGTTCAGGCGTGGGTTGCTGTGATGCACGATCAGGTTGACGGCATAGGGCGCGGGGTTTTCCAGGGGCGCAAGGCCCGCTTCGATTTCTTCCAGCCAGGCCTTGAAGCCACTGCTTTCACGCTGGTTGAGGGCAGGGAAACTGCCGACCACACCATTGCGGCAGCACGCCAGAACCAGTTGTGGATTGGAAATCAGGAACATCGGCGCAGCCACGACAGGCAAGCGCAAGCGTTGTTCGAGCAGAGCGGGCAGCGACATTGGAAGTACCCCGAATAATGAACGGCTAGTTGGAGTTAAAACGGCCGGACGACGACCAGAATTACGATAGCCAGC
The DNA here is from genome assembly GCF_016772375.1 of Pseudomonas sp. SK3(2021). Lineage (NCBI taxonomy): Bacteria > Pseudomonadati > Pseudomonadota > Gammaproteobacteria > Pseudomonadales > Pseudomonadaceae > Pseudomonas > Pseudomonas sp. SK3(2021). The sequence continues at coordinate 6,041,607 of NZ_CP061943.1, read as the reverse complement.
AATACCAGAACTGGTACTTCGTTGAACCAGCGGTAAAAGACATGGCTGCGGGTGTTTTCGCCACGGGCAAAACGTTTCACCTGGGCGCCGCACATGTGGTGGTAGCCAATCAGGATGACCACCAGGGTCAGCTTGGCATGCATCCAGCCGCCCTGGCCGAAGTAGGCGCTGGGGTTCAGGCTCAGCAGCCAGATACCGAAAATCAGCGTGGCGATCATCGCCGGCCCCATGATCCCGCGGTACAGCTTGCGCTCCATGACGCTGAAGCGTTCCTTGCTGATCGTGTCTTCGCTTTGAGCGTGATAAACGAACAGGCGTGGCAGGTAGAACAGCCCGGCAAACCAGCAGACCAGACTGACGATGTGAAAGGCTTTGAGCCACAGATAGAGCATTTCGGTTATTCCCAGGTTCACGGTAGCGCAGATAGTAGAGGCAGGAGCGTCCGCACGTCACCTTGACGGTTGTCGCAGGTGCGCGCGGACCCTATTATCGACGGCTTTCCAGTGGGTTCGTTGAGGGCAGGTTTATGGTCAAGGTCGGTATCGTCGGCGGCACGGGTTACACCGGCGTCGAATTGCTGCGTCTGTTGGCACAGCATCCGCAGGCTGAAGTGGTAGTCATCACTTCTCGATCCGAGGCAAGCCTTGCCGTTGCCAATATGTACCCGAACCTGCGAGGCCACTATGACGGCCTGGCATTCAGCGTTCCGGACATCAAGACCCTCGGCGCCTGCGATGTGGTGTTCTTCGCGACACCGCACGGCGTTGCCCACGCCCTGGCGGGGGAGCTGCTGACCGCAGGTACCAAGGTCATCGACCTGTCGGCGGATTTCCGCCTGCAGGATGCCGATGAGTGGGCCAAGTGGTATGGCCAGCCCCACGGTGCTCCAGAGTTGCTCGACGAAGCCGTCTATGGCCTGCCGGAAGTCAATCGCGAGCAGATCAAGAAGGCCCGCCTGATCGCTGTTCCGGGTTGCTACCCGACTGCTACCCAGCTCGGCTTCCTGCCATTGCTGGAGGCGGGGCTGGCCGACACTTCGCGCTTGATCGCCGACTGCAAGTCGGGTGTCAGCGGTGCCGGCCGGGGTGCCAGCGTCGGTTCCCTGTACTCCGAGACCTCGGAAAGCATGAAGGCCTATGCGGTCAAGGGGCATCGCCATCTGCCGGAGATTCGCCAGGGCCTGCGCCGTGCGGCGGGCAAGGATGTCGGCCTGACGTTCGTGCCGCACCTGACGCCGATGATCCGCGGCATTCACTCGACGCTTTATTCCACTGTTGTGGATAAATCGGTGGACCTGCAGGCGCTGTTCGAGAAACGCTATGCCGACGAACCGTTTGTGGACGTGATGCCGGCGGGTAGCCATCCAGAGACCCGCAGCGTGCGGGGGGCCAATGTATGCCGGATTGCCGTGCACCGCCCGCAGGATGGTGATCTGGTGGTCGTGTTGTCGGTGATCGACAACCTGGTCAAAGGCGCTTCGGGCCAGGCCGTACAGAACCTGAACATCCTGTTCGGTCTGGATGAGCGCCTGGGTCTGTCCCACGCCGGGATGCTGCCTTAAGGCATCTGCCTGTTTCCGCAAAAGGCCCGTTACGGGCCTTTTTGCATTCTGCGGTGAGCCTCGGGCTTATTGATATACCGTAACAATAGTTGACCGCTTTTCTGGGAGAAGCGGATAATGCGCGTCATCACGCATTATGGCGGCGTAACGCCGGGAGATAGTCAGCATGAGCGTCGAATCCTTCACCCCCACGGCTTTGCAATTCACCCACGGTGCCGCGCACAAGGTGAAGAGCCTGGTCGATGAAGAGGGTAATGATCGCTTGAAGCTGCGCGTATTCGTTACGGGCGGCGGTTGTTCAGGGTTTCAGTACGGCTTCACTTTCGATGAAGAAGTCGCGGATGACGACACCATCGTCGAGCGCGAAGGCGTCAGCCTGGTGGTCGATCCGATGAGCTTCCAGTACCTGGCGGGTGCCGAGGTGGATTATCAGGAAGGTCTGGAAGGTTCGCGCTTCGTGATCAAGAACCCGAATGCCACGACTACCTGCGGTTGCGGTTCTTCGTTCTCGATCTGATCGCTGGTCAAGGTTTTATCAGGCGCCGCAGGGCTTTCGGGCTCTGCGGCGTTTTGCTGTCTGGCGATCAGGCGGGGTAGATCGCACCCAATACCCGCAGGCCGCGGGCACCGGTGACGCTTGGGCGGTTGGCGGCGATGCCTTCGAGGCAGCAGTGGGCCAGCCAGGCGAACGCCATGGCTTCAACCCAGTCCGGATCGACGCCGTGGGTGGCCGTACTGCTGACCTTGGTGTTGGGCAGCAGGCTGGACAGGCGATTCATCAAGGCCGAGTTGTGGGCGCCGCCGCCGCAGACCAGCAGTTCCTGGGTATCGATCTGCGCGGCTTGCAGCGACTCGACGATGGTCAGTGTCGTCAGTTCCAGGAGCGTTGCCTGTACGTTTTCGGGGGCAAAGGCTGGCAGGCGAGACAGATGCTCCTGTAGCCATTTCAGGTTGAATACCTCGCGGCCAGTACTCTTCGGGCCTTGAGTGGCAAAGAACGGGTCGCTGAGCAGCGCGTTCAGCAGCGTCGGCTCAACTTGGCCGCTGGCAGCCCACTGGCCGTCGCGATCGTAGTTCTCGCCACGTTGGGCGTGGATCCAGGTGTCCAGCAGAACGTTGCCCGGGCCGCAATCGAAGCCGGCAACCGGCTTGTCGTTCTCGATCAGGCTCAGGTTGCTGAAGCCTCCGACGTTCAAGACTGCACGCTTGCCGGCGCTTCGATCAAAGAGTGCTTCATGAAAGGCCGGTACCAGTGGGGCGCCCTGGCCGCCGGCGGCAACGTCGCGGCTACGGAAGTCGCTGACCACCGTGATTCCGGTCAGCTCTGCCAGCAGGGCCGGGTTGCCGACCTGGACCGTGAAACCGCGGGCTGGTTCATGGCGGATGGTCTGGCCGTGACTGCCAATGGCGCGGATGTCCGCGGGTTTCAGTTTCTGTTGGGCAAGTAGGCTATGAATGCCCTGTGCGGCCAGCTTTACCCAGTTCTGCTGGGCGATGGCGGAGCGGGCGATTTCATCGGGGCCGCTGGCGCACAAGCCAAGCAGCTCGGCGCGCAGGGACTCGGGCATGGGGATGTAGTGCGTGGCGATCAGCCTGATCGCCGGTGTTTGCTCGATGAGTGCGATATCCAGGCCATCGAGACTGGTTCCGGACATCACACCTATATAGAGCGCCATGCTTAACGCTTGTTTGAAGCGAGCAGGGTGGCTTTTTCCTGATCCATCCGCGCCATCAGCGGTTGGCTTTGTTGCAGGAAGCGTGCGCGTTCTGCTTTGGCGATCGGGTCGGCCATTGGCAGCTTCTGGCCCAGTGGATCGACGTGAACGCCATTGACCTGGAATTCGTAATGCAAGTGCGGGCCCGTGGAAAGCCCGGTGGTGCCGATATAGCCGATCACCTGGCCCTGCTTGACGTTCCCGCCGGTCTTGACGCCTTTGGCGAAGCCTTGCATGTGGCCGTACAGCGTGCGGTAAGCATTGCCATGCTGGATGATCACGGTGTTGCCGTATCCGCCACGACGCCCGGCCAGGAGTACCTTGCCATCGCCGGCGGCCTTGATTGGCGTGCCGCGAGGGGCTGCGTAATCGACGCCTTTGTGAGCGCGGATCTTGTTCAGGATTGGGTGTTTGCGGCCCATGGAGAAGCGCGAGCTGATACGTGCGAAGTCCACCGGCGTACGGATAAAGGCCTTGCGCATGCTATTACCGTCAGCGGTGTAATAACTGCTCATGCCTTGTTTGTTGGTGTAGCGCACTGCGGTGTAGGTCTTGCCACGGTTGGTGAAGCGCGCAGAGAGAATGTTGCGGGAACCCACGGCTTTGCCATTGACGACGGTCTGCTCGTAGATCACGTCGAACTCGTCGCCCGGGCGAATATCCTGGGCAAAGTCGATGTCGTAGCCAAAGACGTTGGCCATGTCCATCGTCAGGCTGTGAGAGAGGCCCGCACGGGCTGCGGATTGCGACAGCGAGCTGTTGATCACGCCATGAACGTAGGCCGTGCGCACCATGGGCTTGGCGGTGATACGGCTGAAGGCGAAGCCTTTTGGCCCTTTGGTCAGGGTGATGCTTTCCAGGTCGTTGACCTTGCTGTGCAAGTTGTTCAGCTGGCCGTCCGGGCCCAGTTCGAACTCAAGTTTCTGGCCGCGCTTCAGCTGAGTGAACTGCTTGGCCTGCTTGTCGCTGGCCAGTACTTCGTGCACCGAGGTAGCTGGCAGGCCGACCTTCTCGAATAGCGTGGAAAGAGTGTCGCCCTTGGCAACAATGACTTCCCTGTGATTAGCCGCCTTCTTTTCTTCTGCTAGGGCTGGAGCAGGCTGCTCTTGAGCGGTTTCAGCGGTCTTTGCGGTGTCTTCTGGGCTGTTTGCGATTTGTGCGAACGGGGACGCTACGGCTTCATTTGTGGCTTGTACGGCGTCTGCGGCGTCTTGATCTTGTGCCAATTGCTCGGCTGGGCTTTCCAGGTCAAGACTCAGAGTTGTTCTTTTGGCTTCAACATCACTGGAAGGGAATACCAGGAGCGCCAGGCTGAGGAGGGCGGCGATACCACTTGCGGCGAGCAGGTGGGTCTTCGGATAAAGCGGCGGGGCTTTAGGCGGTTCTGTGGTCATAGGTAATTTTGACTTTGAAAAAGATGAATTGGAAAAGATGAATGACATGATGAAGATGAAATAACTGTATAAAATATAACCAAATCATCTGTTAAGCAAGCCTGCGGACGTCCTGTTCGTGGAAAGCTATCCATACGCCGGGCAAAACTTGTAATTGGGCGCTGATCTTGTATGGTTGGTTCCCTTTGAATCTGAGCCTTGCGGGTCTGTTATGAAGTCGGTTGAAGAGCAGCTAGCGCTGATCAAACGTGGTGCAGAAGAGTTGTTGGTCGAGTCCGAGCTGGTCGAAAAGCTCAAGCGTGGCCAGCCGCTGCGTATTAAGGCTGGCTTCGATCCAACGGCGCCGGATTTGCACCTGGGTCATACCGTGCTTATTAACAAGCTGCGCCAGTTCCAGGATCTGGGGCACCAGGTGATCTTCCTGATCGGCGATTTCACCGGGATGATCGGTGATCCGAGCGGCAAGAGTGCAACCCGCCCGCCGCTGACTCGTGAGCAGGTCCTCGAGAATGCCGAGACTTACAAGAGTCAGGTGTTCAAGATTCTCGATCCGGAGAAAACCGAGGTGGCCTTCAACTCCACCTGGATGGACAAAATGGGGCCTGCGGATTTCATTCGCCTGACTTCCCAGTACACCGTTGCTCGCATGCTCGAGCGTGACGACTTCGACAAGCGCTACTCCACCAATCAACCCATTGCCATTCACGAGTTCCTCTATCCGCTGGTTCAGGGTTATGACTCGGTGGCGCTGCGTGCCGATGTGGAGTTGGGCGGTACCGATCAGAAGTTCAATCTGTTGATGGGGCGTGAGTTGCAGCGCGGCTATGGTCAGGAGGCTCAGTGCATTCTGACGATGCCGTTGCTCGAGGGGTTGGACGGCGTCAAGAAGATGTCCAAGTCGTTGGGTAACTATGTAGGTATCCAGGAAGCGCCGGGTGTCATGTACAGCAAGCTGGTTTCCATTCCGGATGCCTTGATGTGGCGTTACTTCGAGCTGCTGAGCTTCCGCTCCATGGATGAGATCCTTTCCTTCAAGGCGGATGTCGAGGCGGGTGCGAATCCGCGGGATATCAAGATCAAGCTGGCTGAAGAGATCGTTGCGCGTTTCCATGGGGAGGAAGCTGCGGCGAATGCTCATCGTGCTGCGGGCAACCGCATGAAGGATGGTGAGCTGCCGGATGATCTGCCTGAGATCGAGCTGGCTGCTGCTGAAGACATGCCGATCGCGGCCGTCCTTAATAAAGCGGGCTTGGTAAAGAACTCGGCAATGGCGCGCGACCTGCTCGGTTCCGGTGGTGTGCGTGTAGATGGTGAGGTTGTTGAGCGTTCCTTTATATGGGCGATTGGCTCGACTCATGTTTGCCAGGCCGGAAAGAAGGCTTTTGCACGTATTACGCTTAAATCCGAATAAAACTGAAAATAGGTGTTGACGGCGAATTATATCTCTCTATAATTCGCCCCACTTCCGGCGCAGTCGAAACGGAAAACTCCTTGAGATTCAATGAGTTACGAGGTTTTCGACAGCTGCACGCTTCAGTTCATCGAAGCCCGAAGGAGTCGGTTCGGCAGCGTGTTTTCGCCGAATTGACGGTTCGATCTTCTCGGTCGAAAGCGGAGAAAAAGAGGTGTTGACAGCAGCGTGTAACGCTGTAGAATTCGCCTCCCGCTGACGAGAGATCGGAAGCGCAAGTGGTTGAAGTTGCAAAGGAAACTTTGAAAACTTCTTAAAATAACCGCTTGACAGATGCAGAGGCTGCTGTAGAATGCGCGCCTCGGTTGAGACGAAAGACTTAACCAACCGCTCTTTAACAACTGAATCAAGCAATTCGTGTGGGTGCTTGTGGAGTCAGACTGATAGTCAGAAAGATTATCAGCATCACAAGTTGCTCCGCGAGAAATCAAAGATGTAACCAACGATTGCTGAGCCAAGTTTAGGGTTTTCTCAAAACCCAAAGATGTTTGAACTGAAGAGTTTGATCATGGCTCAGATTGAACGCTGGCGGCAGGCCTAACACATGCAAGTCGAGCGGTAGAGAGGTGCTTGCACCTCTTGAGAGCGGCGGACGGGTGAGTAATGCCTAGGAATCTGCCTGGTAGTGGGGGATAACGTCCGGAAACGGACGCTAATACCGCATACGTCCTACGGGAGAAAGCAGGGGACCTTCGGGCCTTGCGCTATCAGATGAGCCTAGGTCGGATTAGCTAGTTGGTGAGGTAATGGCTCACCAAGGCGACGATCCGTAACTGGTCTGAGAGGATGATCAGTCACACTGGAACTGAGACACGGTCCAGACTCCTACGGGAGGCAGCAGTGGGGAATATTGGACAATGGGCGAAAGCCTGATCCAGCCATGCCGCGTGTGTGAAGAAGGTCTTCGGATTGTAAAGCACTTTAAGTTGGGAGGAAGGGTACTTACCTAATACGTGAGTATTTTGACGTTACCGACAGAATAAGCACCGGCTAACTCTGTGCCAGCAGCCGCGGTAATACAGAGGGTGCAAGCGTTAATCGGAATTACTGGGCGTAAAGCGCGCGTAGGTGGTTCGTTAAGTTGGATGTGAAATCCCCGGGCTCAACCTGGGAACTGCATCCAAAACTGGCGAGCTAGAGTATGGTAGAGGGTGGTGGAATTTCCTGTGTAGCGGTGAAATGCGTAGATATAGGAAGGAACACCAGTGGCGAAGGCGACCACCTGGACTGATACTGACACTGAGGTGCGAAAGCGTGGGGAGCAAACAGGATTAGATACCCTGGTAGTCCACGCCGTAAACGATGTCAACTAGCCGTTGGGAGCCTTGAGCTCTTAGTGGCGCAGCTAACGCATTAAGTTGACCGCCTGGGGAGTACGGCCGCAAGGTTAAAACTCAAATGAATTGACGGGGGCCCGCACAAGCGGTGGAGCATGTGGTTTAATTCGAAGCAACGCGAAGAACCTTACCAGGCCTTGACATCCAATGAACTTTCCAGAGATGGATTGGTGCCTTCGGGAGCATTGAGACAGGTGCTGCATGGCTGTCGTCAGCTCGTGTCGTGAGATGTTGGGTTAAGTCCCGTAACGAGCGCAACCCTTGTCCTTAGTTACCAGCACGTTATGGTGGGCACTCTAAGGAGACTGCCGGTGACAAACCGGAGGAAGGTGGGGATGACGTCAAGTCATCATGGCCCTTACGGCCTGGGCTACACACGTGCTACAATGGTCGGTACAGAGGGTTGCCAAGCCGCGAGGTGGAGCTAATCCCACAAAACCGATCGTAGTCCGGATCGCAGTCTGCAACTCGACTGCGTGAAGTCGGAATCGCTAGTAATCGCGAATCAGAATGTCGCGGTGAATACGTTCCCGGGCCTTGTACACACCGCCCGTCACACCATGGGAGTGGGTTGCACCAGAAGTAGCTAGTCTAACCTTCGGGAGGACGGTTACCACGGTGTGATTCATGACTGGGGTGAAGTCGTAACAAGGTAGCCGTAGGGGAACCTGCGGCTGGATCACCTCCTTAATCGACGACATCAGCTGCTTCATAAGCTCCCACACGAATTGCTTGATTCATTGAAGAAGACGATTGGGTCTGTAGCTCAGTTGGTTAGAGCGCACCCCTGATAAGGGTGAGGTCGGCAGTTCGAATCTGCCCAGACCCACCAATTACTGGTGCACCCTGTAGCGATACGGGGCCATAGCTCAGCTGGGAGAGCGCCTGCCTTGCACGCAGGAGGTCAGCGGTTCGATCCCGCTTGGCTCCACCATTACAGATTGGTGTCCATCGTTTAAAGCTTAGAAATGAGCATTCCGCTGATAGGCGATGAATGTTGATTTCTGATCTTTATCAGAATCGTTCTTTAAAAATTTGGGTATGTGATAGAAAGATAGACTGAATGGCACTTTCACTGGTGTTTATTCAGGCTAAGGTAAAATTTGTGAGTTTAATCGCGAATTTTCGGCGAATGTCGTCTTCACAGTATAACCAGATTGCTTGGGGTTATATGGTCAAGTGAAGAAGCGCATACGGTGGATGCCTTGGCAGTCAGAGGCGATGAAAGACGTGGTAGCCTGCGAAAAGCTTCGGGGAGTCGGCAAACAGACTTTGATCCGGAGATGTCTGAATGGGGGAACCCAGCCATCATAAGATGGTTATCTTGTACTGAATACATAGGTGCAAGAAGCGAACCAGGGGAACTGAAACATCTAAGTACCCTGAGGAAAAGAAATCAACCGAGATTCCCTTAGTAGTGGCGAGCGAACGGGGACTAGCCCTTAAGTGGCTTTGAGATTAGCGGAACGCTCTGGAAAGTGCGGCCATAGTGGGTGATAGCCCTGTACGCGAAAGTCTCTTAGTCATGAAATCGAGTAGGACGGAGCACGAGAAACTTTGTCTGAATATGGGGGGACCATCCTCCAAGGCTAAATACTACTGACTGACCGATAGTGAACTAGTACCGTGAGGGAAAGGCGAAAAGAACCCCGGAGAGGGGAGTGAAATAGATCCTGAAACCGTATGCGTACAAGCAGTGGGAGCAGACTTTGTTCTGTGACTGCGTACCTTTTGTATAATGGGTCAGCGACTTATATTCAGTGGCGAGCTTAACCGAATAGGGGAGGCGTAGCGAAAGCGAGTCTTAATAGGGCGTTTAGTCGCTGGGTATAGACCCGAAACCGGGCGATCTATCCATGGGCAGGTTGAAGGTTAGGTAACACTGACTGGAGGACCGAACCGACTACCGTTGAAAAGTTAGCGGATGACCTGTGGATCGGAGTGAAAGGCTAATCAAGCTCGGAGATAGCTGGTTCTCCTCGAAAGCTATTTAGGTAGCGCCTCATGTATCACTGTAGGGGGTAGAGCACTGTTTCGGCTAGGGGGTCATCCCGACTTACCAAACCGATGCAAACTCCGAATACCTACAAGTGCCGAGCATGGGAGACACACGGCGGGTGCTAACGTCCGTCGTGAAAAGGGAAACAACCCAGACCGTCAGCTAAGGTCCCAAAGTTATGGTTAAGTGGGAAACGATGTGGGAAGGCTTAGACAGCTAGGAGGTTGGCTTAGAAGCAGCCACCCTTTAAAGAAAGCGTAATAGCTCACTAGTCGAGTCGGCCTGCGCGGAAGATGTAACGGGGCTCAAACCATACACCGAAGCTACGGGTATCACGTAAGTGATGCGGTAGAGGAGCGTTCTGTAAGCCTGTGAAGGTGAGTTGAGAAGCTTGCTGGAGGTATCAGAAGTGCGAATGCTGACATGAGTAACGACAATGGGTGTGAAAAACACCCACGCCGAAAGACCAAGGTTTCCTGCGCAACGTTAATCGACGCAGGGTTAGTCGGTCCCTAAGGCGAGGCTGAAAAGCGTAGTCGATGGAAAACAGGTTAATATTCCTGTACTTCTAGTTATTGCGATGGAGGGACGGAGAAGGCTAGGCCAGCTTGGCGTTGGTTGTCCAAGTTTAAGGTGGTAGGCTGGAATCTTAGGTAAATCCGGGGTTCCAAGGCCGAGAGCTGATGACGAGTTACCTTTCAGGTGACGAAGTGGTTGATGCCATGCTTCCAAGAAAAGCTTCTAAGCTTCAGATAACTAGGAACCGTACCCCAAACCGACACAGGTGGTTGGGTAGAGAATACCAAGGCGCTTGAGAGAACTCGGGTGAAGGAACTAGGCAAAATGGCACCGTAACTTCGGGAGAAGGTGCGCCGGTGAGGGTGAAGGACTTGCTCCGTAAGCCCATGCCGGTCGAAGATACCAGGCCGCTGCGACTGTTTATTAAAAACACAGCACTCTGCAAACACGAAAGTGGACGTATAGGGTGTGACGCCTGCCCGGTGCCGGAAGGTTAATTGATGGGGTTAGCTAACGCGAAGCTCTTGATCGAAGCCCCGGTAAACGGCGGCCGTAACTATAACGGTCCTAAGGTAGCGAAATTCCTTGTCGGGTAAGTTCCGACCTGCACGAATGGCGTAACGATGGCGGCGCTGTCTCCACCCGAGACTCAGTGAAATTGAAATCGCTGTGAAGATGCAGTGTATCCGCGGCTAGACGGAAAGACCCCGTGAACCTTTACTATAGCTTTGCACTGGACTTTGAATTTGCTTGTGTAGGATAGGTGGGAGGCTTTGAAGCGTGGACGCCAGTTCGCGTGGAGCCATCCTTGAAATACCACCCTGGCAACTTTGAGGTTCTAACTCAGGTCCGTCATCCGGATCGAGGACAGTGTATGGTGGGTAGTTTGACTGGGGCGGTCTCCTCCTAAAGAGTAACGGAGGAGTACGAAGGTGCGCTCAGACCGGTCGGAAATCGGTCGTAGAGTATAAAGGCAAAAGCGCGCTTGACTGCGAGACAGACACGTCGAGCAGGTACGAAAGTAGGTCTTAGTGATCCGGTGGTTCTGTATGGAAGGGCCATCGCTCAACGGATAAAAGGTACTCCGGGGATAACAGGCTGATACCGCCCAAGAGTTCATATCGACGGCGGTGTTTGGCACCTCGATGTCGGCTCATCACATCCTGGGGCTGAAGCCGGTCCCAAGGGTATGGCTGTTCGCCATTTAAAGTGGTACGCGAGCTGGGTTTAGAACGTCGTGAGACAGTTCGGTCCCTATCTGCCGTGGACGTTTGAGATTTGAGAGGGGCTGCTCCTAGTACGAGAGGACCGGAGTGGACGAACCTCTGGTGTTCCGGTTGTCACGCCAGTGGCATTGCCGGGTAGCTATGTTCGGAAAAGATAACCGCTGAAAGCATCTAAGCGGGAAACTTGCCTCAAGATGAGATCTCACTGGAACCTTGAGTTCCCTAAAGGGCCGTCGAAGACTACGACGTTGATAGGTTGGGTGTGTAAGCGCTGTGAGGCGTTGAGCTAACCAATACTAATTGCCCGTGAGGCTTGACCATATAACACCCAAGCAATTTGCTTAAACAGCGGATTGCGGTGTGTGAAGACGAAACGAACCGAAAGTTTGCACGACTCACAACAGCACCATAAAGCTATTACATACCCAATTTGCCGAAGCGTCGAAAGACGAGTTGGCACACCGAATTTCTTGACGACCATAGAGCATTGGAACCACCTGATCCCATCCCGAACTCAGAAGTGAAACGATGCATCGCCGATGGTAGTGTGGGGTTTCCCCATGTGAGAGTAGGTCATCGTCAAGATTAAATTCCGAAACCCCAATTGCGAGAGCAGTTGGGGTTTTGTCTTTTGCGCGCAGAAAAACTATCCCGAATTGCAGTGCTAGCTGTTTGATCGTGCCGGTCGCGCTTTCTATGCAACAGCCTTAGGCATGGCTATCATGCCTGCCTCATTGTGAGGCGAGATCTGCATGCTGACATTGTTGGAGCTTCTGAAGGATGGGCGGTTTCACTCGGGCCAGGCCCTTGGTGCCGCCTTGGGTGTTAGCCGTAGTGCCGTGTGGAAGCAGCTGCAGCAGTTGGAGGCTGATCTGGGGCTCTCTGTCCATAAAGTTCGCGGCCGCGGTTATCAGTTGGCGGCTCCGCTGATGCTCTTGAGTTCGGCCAATATTTACGAACAGTCAAAGGATTGCCCTTGGGTTGTGCTGGCTTTCGGTTCCATCGACTCTACAAATGCCGAGGCTCTGAGGGCTATCGAGCGTGGCGTACCTGCGCCGTTCCTAGTGCTTGCTGAGCGTCAGACGGCGGGGCGTGGCCGGAGAGGGCGTAAATGGGCGAGTCCTTTTGCAGAAAATGTTTATTACAGCCTCGTACTGCGCATCGATGGTGGAATGCGCCAGCTTGAAGGGCTCAGCTTGGTGGTCGGGCTGGCGGTCATGCAAACCTTGCGCGAGTTTGGGGTTGCTGGTGCGGGCCTGAAATGGCCAAACGATGTTTTGGTTGGGCGAAAAAAAATCGCCGGAATCCTGTTGGAGTTGGTTGGAGATCCTGCTGATGTCTGTCATGTGGTTCTAGGTATAGGTATCAACGTCAACATGCAGAAAACCGACGAGATCGATCAGCAATGGACTTCTATGTGGCTTGAGTCCGGCAAGCAGGTTGATCGCAACCGGTTGGTTGCTCGGCTGAGCATGATGTTGAAGGCTTACTTGGAGCGCCACCAGGCCCAGGGCTTTTCCTCTATTCAAGAGGAATGGGAGCAGAATCACTTGTGGCAAGGTAGTACGGTGTCTCTGATTGCTGGGGTCAATAAAATAGACGGTGTTGTTATGGGCATCGATCAGCAGGGTGCGTTGCGATTGAGGGTAGATGGGGTTGAGAAGGTCTACAGCGGTGGTGAGCTCAGCTTGAGGATGCGCGATGATTCTTGAGCTTGACTGCGGAAACAGCTTCATTAAATGGCGCGTTCTAGCTAATGCTGCGCTTGGGGTATTTGCTGAGGGTGTGGTTGATTCTGATGATGCTTTGGTCGGGCGTCTGCGTGCGCTAGACGGCTTGGTCTTGACCGGCTGTCGCTTGGTCAGTGTGCGCACTGCCGAGGAGACGAGCAAGCTTACTTCCATGTTGGTAGAGGCTTTTGGCGTTGCGGTGGTCTGTGCTGCGCCTGCGAAAGAAATGGCCGGCGTGAGAAATGGTTATGAGGAGTTTGAGCGACTTGGCCTGGATCGCTGGCTTGCCATGCTGGGAGGTTTTCGCCTTGCAGCTGGTGCCTGTCTGGTACTCGATTTCGGGACGGCGGTTACTGCGGATTTCATTGCTGCGGATGGCGAGCACTTGGGAGGCTTTATCTGTCCAGGGATGCCATTGATGCGTAATCAGCTGAGAACTCACACTCGTCGGATTCGGTATGACGACTTATCTGCCGAGCGCGCGCTGGTGAGTCTGTTGCCGGGGCGTACGACAGTCGAGGCTGTAGAGCGCGGCTGCTCATTGATGTTGAGAGGGTTCGTGCTGACCCAGTTGGAGTTGGCGCATGGCTACTGGGGGGAGGATTTCGTGGTATTCCTCACTGGTGGCGATGCTGACCTGGTTTCTGAGGTTGTGCCGCAGGGGCGAGTAGTCCCGGATCTGGTTTTTGTTGGATTGGCTATGGCGTGCCCATTGTCCTGAGGTTTTTATGCGCTGGTTGTTCCTGCTGCTCCTGGTTCTCAATGTGTTCTATTACGTCTGGCATCAGCAGGAGGCACCTTTGCGTGCGAAGGAGGTAACGCCTCTAACGCTTTATAAAGGGTCTCAGCAGGATATTCGCTTATTGAGTGAGTCGTCTGGCTCGCTCTCCAGGCGTGACAAGGCAGGTGAGGCTCAAGGTGACTGCCTCTATATAGGAGGTTTTGCTCGTCGTGATCAGGCTCAAACGCTTGAACGGCGCCTGTCGGCATTGGGAGTGGAGGTTCGGTTGAGGTCTTTGGCTCTGCCTGATGCTTCTGGTTACTGGTTACGTGTGGCCCCTGAAAGCAAGCATTTGCTGGATGATTCGCTGCTGCAGAATCTTGCTAAAGAATTCAATGAGTTAAAACATAAAATAATGTCATGCGAAGGCATTGCAACTGCCGAATAGTTTGCATAGAATGGCGCCCGCTCCGCAGTGAAGACCTCTAGAGGTAGGCGCGGCGAAGCGAAGTCAACGCAGCTAACCTCAGGTTTTTAATGAGAAAATGCTTGACAGAAGGGGAGCATAGTATAGAATGCTGCCTCGCTTAGGAGGGGTTCCCGAGCGGCCAAAGGGATCAGACTGTAAATCTGACGTCTACGACTTCGAAGGTTCGAATCCTTCCCCCTCCACCAGATTTTAGCGTGAGCTGCAAGCTCCGCGGGTATAGTTTAGTGGTAGAACCTCAGCCTTCCAAGCTGATGATGCGGGTTCGATTCCCGCTACCCGCTCCAAGTTTGCAGGTTGTGCAAAGTGTTTTGCTCTTGTAGCTCAGTTGGTAGAGCACACCCTTGGTAAGGGTGAGGTCAGCGGTTCAAATCCGCTCAAGAGCTCCATATAACAAGGCAGATATGAAAATATCTGCCTTTGTTTTAATGGCTTGTGTGACTTGCTCAATTCTTCTCCTGGGGGTGATTTCGATGGCTAAGGAAAAGTTCGAACGTAATAAGCCGCACGTCAACGTTGGTACCATTGGTCATGTTGACCACGGTAAGACCACTCTGACTGCTGCTCTGACTCGCGTCTGCTCCGAGGTTTTCGGTTCGGCTCGTGTTGACTTCGACAAGATCGACAGCGCCCCGGAAGAAAAAGCTCGTGGTATCACCATCAACACCGCGCACGTAGAGTACGACTCGAACATTCGTCACTACGCGCACGTTGACTGCCCAGGTCACGCCGACTACGTCAAAAACATGATCACTGGTGCTGCCCAGATGGATGGCGCGATCCTGGTTTGCTCGGCTGCCGATGGTCCGATGCCACAAACTCGTGAGCACATCCTGCTGTCCCGTCAGGTAGGCGTTCCGTACATCGTTGTCTTCCTGAACAAGGCTGACATGGTTGACGACGCTGAGCTGCTGGAACTGGTTGAGATGGAAGTGCGCGATCTGCTGAGCACTTACGACTTCCCAGGTGATGACACTCCAATCATCATCGGTTCGGCTCTGATGGCCCTGAACGGCCAAGACGACAACGAAATGGGTACTACCGCTGTTAAGAAGCTGGTAGAAACTCTGGATACCTATATCCCAGAGCCAGAGCGTGCTATCGACAAGCCGTTCCTGATGCCAATCGAAGACGTGTTCTCGATCTCCGGTCGTGGCACCGTGGTAACTGGCCGTGTTGAGCGTGGTATCGTTCGCATCCAGGAAGAAGTTGAGATCGTTGGTCTGCGCGAGACTCAGAAAACCACCTGCACCGGCGTTGAAATGTTCCGCAAGCTGCTCGACGAAGGTCGTGCTGGCGAGAACTGCGGCGTTCTGCTGCGTGGCACCAAGCGTGATGACGTTGAGCGTGGCCAGGTTCTGGTTAAGCCAGGTACCGTTAAGCCGCACACCAAGTTCACCGCTGAAGTGTACGTTCTGAGCAAAGAAGAAGGCGGCCGTCATACTCCGTTCTTCAAAGGCTACCGTCCACAGTTCTACTTCCGTACTACTGACGTGACTGGTAACTGCGAGCTGCCAGAAGGCGTTGAAATGGTAATGCCAGGTGACAACATCCAGATGACTGTCACTCTGATCAAAACCATCGCGATGGAAGATGGTCTGCGTTTTGCTATCCGTGAAGGCGGTCGTACCGTCGGCGCTGGCGTCGTAGCCAAAGTCATCGAGTAAGTTCTTGATATATCTCCATCGGGCCGGCATAATGGTCGGCCTGATTTGTTTTTAGGTCAGTAGCTCAATTGGCAGAGCGACGGTCTCCAAAACCGTAGGTTGGGGGTTCGATTCCCTCCTGACCTGCCAGATTCACTCGGTGTATCTGGCTTTCTTTTCACAGGATCTTCATAGATGACTCCTAAAGCTGAAGCTCAAGGCTCTCGCTTCGATCTGCTCAAGTGGCTTGTAGTAGTTGCTTTGGTGGTCGTTGGCGTTGTCGGTAATCAGTATTACTCTGCTTCGCCGATCCTGTACCGTGTACTCGCTTTGCTTGCCATTGCTGCTGTAGCTGCCTTTGTAGGCTTGCAGACGGCCAAGGGCAAGTCCTTCTTTGTACTGGTTAAGGAAGCTCGGACCGAGATTCGTAAAGTCGTATGGCCGACTCGCCAAGAAACCACGCAGACCACGTTGATCGTAGTGGCTGTTGTTCTGGTTATGGCGTTGCTGTTGTGGGGGCTTGATTCCCTTCTCGGCTGGCTCGTTTCCTTGATTGTTGGCTAAGGGTGTCCCGTGGCTAAGCGTTGGTACGTTGTGCATGCTTACTCGGGTTACGAGAAGCATGTGATGCGTTCGTTGATCGAGCGCGTAAAGCTGGCTGGCATGGAAGATGGCTTTGGCGAAATTCTGGTCCCCACTGAAGAAGTGGTTGAGATGCGTAATGGCCAGAAGCGCAAAAGCGAGCGCAAGTTCTTCCCAGGCTATGTGCTGGTTCAGATGGATATGAATGAGGGTACTTGGCACTTGGTCAAGGATACTCCTCGGGTGATGGGCTTCATTGGTGGTACTGCTGATAAGCCTGCCCCAATCACGGACAAAGAGGCAGAGGCAATTCTGCGTCGTGTTGCTGATGGTAGCGACAAGCCTAAGCCCAAGACTCTGTTTGAGCCAGGTGAAGTTGTTCGTGTTACCGATGGTCCGTTTGCTGATTTCAACGGCACTGTCGAGGAAGTTAACTACGAAAAGAGCCGGATCCAAGTGGCTGTGCTCATTTTCGGTCGCTCTACTCCGGTAGAGCTAGAGTTCAGTCAGGTCGAAAAGGCATAACTGGACGAGAATCCCATACCCCGCAGCCCAAGGCTGTGGGGTTTTGTCGTCACTGGGATAAACGCGCAAGTAACCGGGGAGCCTTTTTAGGCGTTTGAACCCGTAATTGGAGTGCCTCATGGCTAAGAAGATTACTGCTTACATCAAGCTGCAAGTGAAGGCCGCACAGGCCAACCCAAGTCCACCCGTCGGTCCAGCTCTGGGTCAGCACGGCGTGAACATCATGGAGTTCTGCAAGGCCTTCAATGCCCGTACTCAGGGTCTTGAGCCAGGTCTGCCAACTCCTGTGATCATCACTGTTTACAGTGACCGCAGCTTCACTTTCGAAACTAAGAGCACCCCTGCTTCGGTTCTGCTGAAGAAAGCTGCTGGCCTGACCAGCGGTTCTGCTCGTCCGAACACCGTTAAGGTTGGCACCGTTACCCGTGCTCAGCTGGAAGAAATCGCGAAAACCAAAAACGCGGATCTGACTGCAGCTGATATGGATGCAGCCGTGCGTACTATCGCCGGTTCTGCTCGTAGCATGGGCCTTAACGTGGAGGGTGTGTAATGGCTAAGCTGACCAAGCGCCAAAAGGCTATCGCCGGCAAGATTGAAGCGGGCAAGGCCTACAGCTTTGTAGACGCAGCTACTCTCCTGACTGAGCTGTCGACTGTCAAGTTCAGCGAGTCTGTCGATGTCGCTGTAAACCTGGGCGTTGACCCACGTAAATCTGACCAGGTTGTTCGTAGCGCTACCGTGCTGCCACACGGCACTGGCAAGACTGTACGTGTAGCTGTGTTCACCCAAGGTCCAGCTGCTGAAGCTGCCCTGGCTGCCGGCGCTGATCGCGTAGGTATGGACGACCTGGCTGCCGAAATGAAAGGCGGCGACCTGAACTATGACGTAGTTATTGCTTCCCCGGATGCAATGCGCGTTGTAGGTCAGTTGGGTCAGATCCTCGGTCCACGCGGCCTGATGCCTAACCCTAAGGTTGGTACCGTAACTCCAGACGTAGCTAGCGCTGTTAAAAACGCCAAGGCTGGTCAGGTTCGTTATCGCACCGACAAAAACGGCATTATCCACACCTCCGTTGGCAAGGTCGGCTTCGACGCCGTCAAGCTGAAGGAAAACGTTGAAGCCCTGATCGCCGATCTGAAGCGTATCAAGCCAGCTTCCTCGAAAGGTATCTACGTCAAGCGCGTTACCCTGAGCACCACCATGGGCCCAGGTCTGGTCATCGACCAGGGTTCGCTGGACGTATAAGACGCAGATTGACGCAAGAGATTGCGTCAATTGAAAAATTGGGGTCCCTGCCTGGCGGGGGCTATCCAAGACCGTAGGCGACGCAAGTCTTAAACCACAAGCCTACGCAGATGGTGCTCCCGGTTCCTTACCGAATCAGACACCAAAACGACATCCGACCTCGGTTGGATGAAACGGTAACAAGCAGGAGTTAAACCCGTGGCAATTAAACTCGAAGACAAGAAGGCCATCGTCGCTGAAGTCAACGAGGCTGCCAAAGGCGCTCTGTCCGCTGTCGTGGCTGATGCCCGTGGTGTGACTGTAGGCGCTATGACCGGACTCCGTAAAGAGGCCCGCGAGGCTGGCGTGTATGTACGTGTCGTACGTAACACCCTGCTCAAGCGCGCTGTTGAAGGCACTCAATATGACGTGCTCAACGATGCGTTCGTCGGCCCTACCCTGATTGCATTCTCCAAGGAACATCCGGGCGCTGCTGCCCGTATTTTCAAAGAGTTCGCAAAGGGTCAGGAAAAGTTCGAGATCAAGGCAGCTGCGTTCGAGGGCAAGTACCTCGCAGCAAACGAGATCGACGTGTTGGCTTCGCTGCCAACTCGCGACGAAGCTATTGCGAAGCTGATGAGCGTGATCCAAGGCGCTACCAGCAAGCTGGCTCGTACTCTGGCGGCCATTCGCGATCAGAAAGAAGCTGCTGCTGCCTAAGGCACCGCAAGCCCTTTCAAAATCATATGTTTAATTTGATGGCTGCGTAGGCTGTCACCCCAATACAGGAATTTATAGTCATGTCTCTGACTAACGAGCAAATCATCGAAGCAATCGGCCAGAAAACCGTTCTGGAAGTTGTTGAGCTGATCAAAGCAATGGAAGAAACCTTCGGCGTTACCGCTGCTGTTGCCGCTGCTGGCCCAGCTGCTGCTGCCGCTGTTGTTGAAGAGCAAACTGAATTCAACGTCATGCTGACCGAAGCTGGCGAGAAGAAAGTTAACGTGATCAAGGCTGTACGTGAGCTGACCGGTCTGGGCCTGA
Source organism: Pseudomonas sp. SK3(2021) (assembly GCF_016772375.1). Taxonomy (NCBI): domain Bacteria; kingdom Pseudomonadati; phylum Pseudomonadota; class Gammaproteobacteria; order Pseudomonadales; family Pseudomonadaceae; genus Pseudomonas; species Pseudomonas sp. SK3(2021). Next base: position 6,022,426 of record NZ_CP061943.1, on the reverse strand, counting down.
AAGAAGCCAAGGCTGTAGTTGACGGCGCTCCTGCCATGGTTCTGGAAGGCGTTGCTAAAGAAGCCGCTGACAAAGCCAAGGCAGCTCTGGAAGAAGCAGGCGCTAAAGTCGAGCTGAAGTAAGCATCGACTTTGTGTCTCCAGCCCAAGCGTTAAGCGGAAGGCTGATGGCTGGTGGCTCTTGCCACCGGCCTTTTTCCGTTATTGGCGGCCGACTGGGTCGCCGCCTTTAACGTGCTGTACTCCACCCTGTGCGGTGGCGCAAACCAAAGAGTTTGCACGATTTTCTGGCTGCTCCCGTCGGGAGAAGCCGAATAAGCAGGTGACCAAGCTGGGGAACGCTGATGGCTTACTCATACACTGAGAAAAAACGTATCCGCAAGGACTTTAGCAAGTTGCCGGACGTCATGGATGTGCCGTACCTCCTGGCCATCCAGCTGGATTCGTATCGTGAATTCTTGCAAGCGGGAGCGACTAAAGATCAGTTCCGCGACGTGGGCCTGCATGCGGCCTTCAAATCCGTTTTCCCGATCATCAGCTACTCCGGCAATGCTGCGTTGGAGTATGTCGGTTATCGCTTGGGCGAACCGGCATTTGATGTCAAAGAATGCGTGCTGCGCGGTGTAACTTACGCCGTACCTTTGCGGGTAAAAGTTCGTCTGATCATTTTCGACAAAGAATCGTCGAACAAAGCGATCAAGGACATCAAAGAGCAAGAAGTCTACATGGGGGAAATCCCCCTGATGACTGAAAACGGTACCTTCGTAATCAACGGTACCGAGCGTGTAATCGTTTCCCAGTTGCACCGTTCTCCTGGCGTATTCTTCGACCACGACCGTGGCAAGACGCACAGCTCCGGTAAGCTGCTGTACTCCGCACGTATCATTCCTTACCGCGGTTCCTGGTTGGACTTCGAGTTCGACCCGAAAGATTGCGTATTCGTGCGTATCGACCGTCGTCGCAAGCTGCCTGCGTCGGTGCTGCTGCGTGCGCTGGGCTACACCACCGAAGAAGTGCTGGACGCTTTCTACACCACCAACGTCTTCCATGTGCGCGGCGAAAGCCTGAGCCTGGAGTTGGTGCCTCAGCGCCTGCGTGGTGAGATTGCCGTCCTCGATATTCAGGATGACAAAGGCAAGGTTATTGTCGAGCAGGGTCGTCGTATTACCGCTCGTCACATCAACCAGCTGGAAAAAGCCGGGATCAAAGAGCTGGAAGTGCCGCTGGACTACGTCTTGGGCCGCACTACCGCCAAGGTCATCGTGCATCCGGCTACCGGCGAAATCCTGGCAGAGTGCAACACCGAGCTGAACACCGAGATCCTGGCGAAGATCGCCAAGGCTCAGGTTGTGCGCATCGAAACCCTGTACACCAACGATATCGATTGCGGTCCGTTCGTTTCCGACACTCTGAAGATCGACTCCACCACCAATCAGCTGGAAGCGTTGGTAGAGATCTATCGCATGATGCGTCCTGGCGAGCCTCCAACCAAGGATGCGGCCGAGACCCTGTTCAACAACCTGTTCTTCAGTCCTGAGCGTTATGACCTGTCTGCAGTCGGCCGGATGAAGTTCAACCGTCGTATCGGTCGTACCGAGATCGAAGGTTCGGGCGTGTTGTGCAAGGAAGACATCGTTGCTGTTCTGAAGACCCTGGTCGACATCCGTAACGGCAAAGGCATCGTCGATGACATCGACCACCTGGGTAACCGTCGTGTTCGCTGCGTAGGCGAAATGGCCGAGAACCAGTTCCGCGTTGGCCTGGTGCGCGTAGAGCGTGCGGTCAAAGAGCGTCTGTCGATGGCAGAAAGCGAAGGCCTGATGCCGCAAGACCTGATCAACGCCAAGCCAGTGGCTGCGGCGGTGAAGGAGTTCTTCGGTTCCAGCCAGCTGTCCCAGTTCATGGACCAGAACAACCCACTGTCCGAGATCACTCACAAGCGTCGTGTCTCCGCACTCGGCCCAGGCGGTCTGACTCGTGAGCGCGCAGGCTTCGAGGTTCGTGACGTACACCCGACTCACTACGGTCGCGTATGCCCGATTGAAACGCCGGAAGGTCCGAACATCGGTCTGATCAACTCCCTGGCCGCTTATGCTCGCACCAACCAGTATGGCTTCCTCGAAAGCCCGTACCGCGTGGTGAAAGAAGGTCTGGTGACCGACGAGATCGTGTTCCTGTCCGCTATCGAAGAGGCCGATCACGTGATCGCCCAGGCTTCGGCGACCATGAACGACAAGGGGCAGCTGATCGACGAACTGGTAGCCGTTCGTCACCTGAACGAATTCACCGTCAAGGCGCCAGAAGACGTCACCTTGATGGACGTTTCTCCGAAGCAGGTAGTTTCGGTTGCAGCGTCGCTGATTCCGTTCCTCGAGCACGACGACGCCAACCGTGCGTTGATGGGTTCGAACATGCAGCGTCAGGCAGTGCCAACCCTGCGTGCCGACAAGCCGCTGGTAGGTACCGGCATGGAGCGTAACGTTGCCCGTGACTCCGGCGTTTGCGTCGTGGCTCGTCGTGGTGGCGTGATCGATTCGGTTGACGCCAGTCGTATCGTGGTTCGTGTTGCAGATGATGAAGTTGAACCAGGCGAAGCCGGTGTCGACATCTACAACTTGACCAAGTACACCCGCTCCAACCAGAACACCTGCATCAACCAGCGTCCGCTGGTCAGCAAGGGTGATCGGGTTCAGCGCAGCGACATCATGGCCGACGGTCCGTCCACCGACATGGGTGAACTGGCTCTGGGTCAGAACATGCGCATCGCGTTCATGGCATGGAACGGCTTCAACTTCGAAGACTCCATCTGCCTGTCCGAGCGTGTGGTTCAGGAAGACCGTTTCACCACGATCCACATCCAGGAACTGACCTGTGTGGCCCGTGATACCAAGCTTGGCCCGGAAGAAATCACTGCGGACATCCCGAACGTGGGTGAGGCTGCACTGAACAAGCTGGACGAAGCCGGTATCGTTTATGTCGGTGCTGAAGTTGGCGCAGGCGACATCCTGGTCGGTAAGGTCACTCCGAAAGGCGAGACCCAGCTGACTCCGGAAGAGAAACTGCTGCGTGCAATCTTCGGTGAAAAAGCCAGTGACGTTAAAGATACCTCCCTGCGCGTACCTACCGGTACCAAGGGTACTGTCATCGACGTACAGGTCTTCACTCGTGACGGCGTAGAGCGTGACGCTCGTGCCCTGTCGATCGAGAAGAGCCAGCTCGACGAGATCCGCAAGGACCTGAACGAAGAGTTCCGTATCGTCGAAGGCGCCACTTTCGAGCGTCTGCGTTCCGCCCTGGTCGGCCACAAAGCCGAAGGTGGCGCCGGTCTGAAGAAAGGTCAGGAAATCACCGACGAAGTTCTCGACGGTCTTGAGCATGGCCAGTGGTTCAAACTGCGCATGGCTGAAGATGCTCTGAACGAGCAGCTCGAGAAGGCCCAGGCCTACATCGTTGATCGCCGCCGTCTGCTGGACGACAAGTTCGAAGACAAGAAGCGCAAACTGCAGCAGGGCGATGACCTGGCTCCAGGCGTGCTGAAGATCGTCAAGGTTTACCTGGCAATCCGTCGCCGCATCCAACCGGGCGACAAGATGGCCGGTCGTCACGGTAACAAGGGTGTGGTCTCCGTGATCATGCCGGTTGAAGACATGCCGCACGATGCCAATGGCACCCCGGTCGACGTGGTCCTCAACCCGTTGGGCGTACCTTCGCGTATGAACGTTGGTCAGATTCTCGAAACCCACCTGGGCCTCGCGGCCAAGGGGCTGGGCGAGAAGATCAACCGCATGGTCGAGGAGCAGCGCAAGGTCGCGGAACTGCGTAAGTTCCTGGACGAGATCTACAACCAGATCGGTGGTCGTAACGAAGATCTGGATAGCTTCTCCGATCAGGAAATCCTGGATCTGGCGAAAAACCTGCGCGGCGGCGTGCCGATGGCCACCCCGGTGTTCGACGGTGCCAAGGAAAGTGAAATCAAGGCCATGCTGAAACTGGCGGACCTGCCAGAAAGCGGCCAGATGCAGCTGACCGACGGCCGTACCGGCAACAAGTTCGAGCGCCCGGTTACTGTTGGCTACATGTACATGCTGAAGCTGAACCACTTGGTAGACGACAAGATGCACGCTCGTTCTACCGGTTCGTACAGCCTGGTTACCCAGCAGCCGCTGGGTGGTAAGGCGCAGTTCGGTGGTCAGCGTTTCGGGGAGATGGAGGTCTGGGCACTGGAAGCATACGGTGCTGCATACACTCTGCAAGAAATGCTCACAGTGAAGTCGGACGATGTGAACGGTCGGACCAAGATGTACAAAAACATCGTGGACGGCGATCACCGTATGGAGCCGGGCATGCCCGAGTCCTTCAACGTGTTGATCAAAGAAATTCGTTCCCTCGGCATCGATATCGATCTGGAAACCGAATAACACGTGACGCGAATCGAGAGCGGGGCAGGATTGCCCGCTCTCTGCTCCGCCAGGAGGAAAGGCCTTGAAAGACCTACTGAATTTGCTGAAAAACCAGGGTCAAGTCGAAGAGTTCGACGCCATCCGTATCGGATTGGCCTCGCCTGAGATGATCCGTTCGTGGTCGTTCGGTGAAGTTAAAAAGCCGGAAACCATCAACTACCGTACGTTCAAGCCTGAGCGTGACGGCCTGTTCTGCGCCAAGATCTTTGGCCCGGTCAAGGATTACGAGTGCCTGTGCGGTAAGTACAAGCGCTTGAAGCATCGTGGCGTGATCTGCGAGAAATGCGGCGTTGAAGTAGCGCTGGCCAAGGTTCGTCGTGAGCGCATGGCGCACATCGAGCTGGCTTCGCCGGTTGCCCACATCTGGTTCCTGAAATCGCTGCCGTCCCGTATCGGCTTGCTGATGGACATGACCCTGCGTGATATCGAGCGCGTTCTCTACTTCGAGAGCTACGTCGTTATCGACCCGGGCATGACCACTCTGGAAAAAGGTCAGCTGCTCAATGACGAGCAGTACTTCGAAGCGCTGGAAGAATTCGGTGACGACTTCGACGCCCGAATGGGTGCCGAGGCTGTCCGCGAGCTGCTGCACGCTATCGATCTGGAGCACGAAATTGGCCGTCTGCGCGAAGAAATTCCGCAAACCAACTCGGAAACCAAGATCAAGAAGCTGTCCAAGCGTCTGAAATTGATGGAAGCCTTCCAGGGTTCCGGCAACCTGCCAGAATGGATGGTGCTGACTGTTCTGCCGGTTCTGCCGCCAGATCTGCGCCCACTGGTCCCGCTGGACGGCGGTCGTTTCGCGACTTCCGACCTCAACGACCTGTATCGTCGAGTGATCAACCGTAACAACCGTTTGAAGCGCCTGCTGGATCTGTCCGCTCCGGACATCATCGTGCGCAACGAAAAGCGTATGTTGCAGGAAGCTGTCGACGCACTGCTCGATAACGGTCGTCGTGGCCGCGCTATCACCGGTTCCAACAAGCGTCCTCTGAAATCCTTGGCCGACATGATCAAGGGTAAGCAAGGTCGTTTCCGTCAGAACTTGCTCGGTAAGCGTGTTGACTACTCCGGTCGTTCGGTAATTACCGTAGGCCCGACCCTGCGTCTGCACCAGTGCGGCCTGCCTAAGAAAATGGCTCTCGAGCTGTTCAAACCGTTCATTTTCGGCAAGTTGGAAATGCGTGGCCTGGCCACCACCATCAAAGCCGCGAAGAAGATGGTCGAGCGCGAGCTGCCAGAGGTTTGGGACGTTCTCGCCGAAGTGATTCGCGAACACCCAGTGCTCCTCAACCGTGCACCGACCCTTCACCGTCTGGGTATCCAGGCGTTTGAACCAGTACTGATCGAAGGCAAGGCTATCCAGCTGCACCCTCTGGTCTGTGCTGCGTACAACGCCGACTTCGACGGCGACCAAATGGCCGTGCACGTACCGCTGACGCTGGAAGCCCAGCTGGAAGCACGTGCGTTGATGATGTCGACCAACAACATCTTGTCGCCAGCCAACGGTGAGCCAATCATCGTTCCGTCGCAGGACGTTGTATTGGGTCTGTACTACATGACTCGTGAAGCGATCAACGCCAAGGGCGAAGGTCGTGTGTTCGCGGATCTGCAGGAGGTTGACCGTGTGTTCCGTGCCGGCGAAGCCGCACTGCATGCCAAGGTCAAGGTGCGGATCACCGAAACCGTCAACGATCGTGATGGTGGCAGCGTGACCAACACTCGTATTGTCGACACCACTGTCGGCCGTGCGCTGTTGTTCCAGGTTGTGCCAAAAGGTCTGTCGTACGACGTCGTCAACTTGCCGATGAAGAAGAAGGCGATCTCCAAGCTGATCAACCAGTGCTACCGCGTGGTTGGTCTGAAAGAGACCGTGATCTTCGCTGACCAGTTGATGTACACCGGTTTTGCCTACTCGACCATTTCCGGCGTTTCCATCGGTGTTAACGACTTCGTTATCCCGGATGAAAAAGCCCGCATCATCGGTGCAGCCACCGACGAAGTGAAGGAGATCGAGAGCCAGTACGCCTCCGGCCTGGTAACCCAGGGCGAGAAGTACAACAAAGTGATCGACCTTTGGTCGAAAGCGAACGATGAAGTCTCCAAGGCGATGATGGCCAATCTCTCGAAAGAGAAAGTCATCGACCGTCACGGTGACGAGGTCGAGCAAGAGTCCTTCAACTCGATGTACATGATGGCCGACTCGGGTGCGCGGGGTTCCGCAGCACAGATTCGTCAGCTGGCCGGTATGCGTGGCCTGATGGCCAAGCCGGACGGTTCCATCATCGAAACGCCGATTACTGCGAACTTCCGTGAAGGTCTGAGCGTACTCCAGTACTTCATCTCGACTCACGGTGCTCGTAAAGGTCTGGCGGATACCGCGTTGAAAACTGCGAACTCCGGTTACCTGACTCGTCGTCTGGTAGACGTGGCGCAGGATCTGGTTGTAACCGAGATCGACTGTGGCACCGAACATGGCCTGGTAATGACTCCGCATATTGAAGGCGGTGACGTTGTTGAGCCGTTGGGTGAGCGCGTGTTGGGTCGTGTTATTGCCCGTGACGTATTCAAGCCAGGTACCGAGGACGTCATCGTTCCTGCCGGTACTCTGGTCGACGAGAAGTGGGTTGAGTTCATCGAGCTGAACAGCATCGACGAAGTGATCGTGCGTTCGCCGATCAGCTGCGAAACCCGCTACGGTATTTGCGCCAAGTGCTACGGTCGCGACCTGGCTCGTGGTCACCAGGTGAACATCGGTGAAGCTGTCGGCGTTATCGCTGCTCAGTCGATCGGTGAGCCAGGTACCCAGCTGACGATGCGTACGTTCCACATCGGTGGTGCGGCAAGCCGGACCTCCGCGGCCGACAGTGTTCAGGTGAAGAATGGCGGTACCGTCCGTCTGCACAACCTGAAGCACGTTGAGCGAGTGGATGGTCACCTGGTTGCTGTGTCCCGTTCCGGTGAACTGGCGATCGCTGACGACTTCGGCCGTGAGCGCGAGCGTTACAAGCTGCCGTACGGCGCTGTGATTTCGGTTAAAGAAGGTGACAAGGTCGACGCTGGCTCTATCGTGGCCAAGTGGGATCCGCACACTCACCCAATCGTGACCGAAATGAAAGGTACCGTGACCTACGTGGGCATGGAAGAAGGCATTACGATCAAGCGTCAGACTGACGAATTGACCGGTATGACCAACATTGAAGTTCTCGATGTCAAAGACCGTCCAGCCGCTGGTAAGGACATCCGTCCTGCAGTGAAGATGGTGGGTGACGATGGCAAGGATCTGCTGTTGCCAGGTACCGACGTACCGGCCCAGTACTTCTTGCCCGCCAACGCCTTGGTCGGTGTTGCGGACGGTGCGCGGATTGCGATCGGTGACGTTATCGCTCGTATTCCGCAAGAAACTTCGAAGACTCGTGACATCACCGGTGGTCTGCCGCGGGTTGCCGACCTGTTCGAGGCTCGTCGTCCGAAAGAGGCTTCGATCCTGGCTGAAGTCAGCGGCACCATCGCGTTCGGTAAAGAGACCAAGGGCAAGCGCCGTCTGGTCATTACCCCGAACGACGGTAGCGATCCGTACGAAGAGCTGATTCCGAAGTGGCGCCACCTGAACGTCTTCGAAGGCGAACAGGTAAACCGCGGCGAAGTTATCTCCGACGGTCCAAGCGATCCACACGACATCCTGCGTCTGCTGGGTGTGAGTGCGCTGGCCAAGTACATCGTGAACGAGATCCAGGACGTTTACCGTCTGCAGGGCGTGAAGATCAACGACAAGCACATCGAGACCATCCTGCGTCAGATGCTGCGTAAGGTTGAGATCTCCGAGTCCGGCGATTCCAGCTTCATCAAGGGCGACCAGATGGAACTGACTCACGTACTGGTAGAGAACGAACGCCTGAGCACGGAAGACAAGTTTGTCGCCAAGTTCACCCGCGTCCTGCTGGGTATCACCAAGGCGTCGTTGTCGACCGAATCGTTCATCTCGGCGGCCTCTTTCCAAGAGACCACTCGCGTACTGACCGAGGCGGCGGTAACCGGCAAGCGCGATTACCTGCGCGGCCTGAAAGAAAACGTGGTCGTGGGTCGCTTGATCCCGGCGGGTACCGGCCTGGCGTATCACAGCGAGCGTAAGCGTCGTCGTGATGCCGACAAGCCACTGCGCGTAAGCGCAAGTGAAGTTGAAGCTGCACTGACCGAAGCGCTGAATTCCAGCGGTAACTGAGGTCTGCAGTAGATTGAGATAGGGCCCCGGCTTTTCCGCTCACGAATCAAGACGATTTTGTCGAGGTTCGCTGATGGGGGAGGCCGGGGCCTTGCCTTGACTGGGGGCAAGATCCTCTTTAGACTCTTGTACCCCTAAATTTGGTGGGGCTTGCGCCCTGCCATTTTGTTTATGTCGAAAGACAACAGTGGAGCTAGTAGATGGCAACTATCAACCAGCTGGTACGTCAGCCGCGTAAGCGTATCGTCGAGAAATCCGACGTGCCTGCGCTGCAGAACTGCCCGCAACGTCGTGGCGTGTGCACTCGCGTGTATACCACTACGCCGAAAAAACCTAACTCGGCACTGCGTAAAGTATGCCGTGTGCGTCTGACCAACGGTTTCGAGGTTTCCTCGTACATCGGTGGTGAAGGCCACAACCTGCAAGAGCACAGCGTGGTGCTGATCCGCGGCGGTCGTGTAAAAGACTTGCCAGGTGTTCGTTACCACACCGTTCGCGGCTCCCTGGATACCTCCGGCGTTAAAGGTCGTAACCAAGGTCGTTCGAAGTACGGTACCAAGCGTCCGAAGTAATCGGCCGTTTTGCAGTTAATTATTTTATTGAGTCGATAAGAGTAAGGTCGGGCACGAGTCCTTTGGATCAACTGTCCCGAGCTAACCTGAAGACCGTTTGAGGGCTTATCATGCCAAGACGTCGCGTAGCAGCCAAACGTGAGATTCTGGACGATCCGAAATACGGAAGCCAGATCCTCGCCAAGTTCATGAACCACGTAATGGAAAGCGGCAAGAAAGCCGTTGCCGAGCGTATCGTTTATGGCGCGCTGGAAAAAGTTAAAGAACGCAAGAACAGCGATCCCCTGGAAATCTTCGAGAAAGCTCTCGACGCCATCGCTCCGCTGGTCGAAGTGAAGTCGCGCCGTGTTGGCGGTGCTACTTACCAGGTTCCGGTCGAAGTTCGTCCGTCCCGTCGTAACGCTCTGGCAATGCGCTGGTTGGTAGACTTTGCCCGTAAGCGCGGCGAGAAGTCTATGGCTCTGCGCTTGGCTGGCGAACTGCTGGACGCTGCCGAAGGCAAAGGTGCTGCAGTTAAGAAGCGTGAAGACGTACACCGTATGGCTGAAGCCAACAAGGCTTTCTCGCACTACCGCTTCTAATATCGGCATCATTCATTTTGCGAGGGCTTTATGGCTCGTACTACAGCAATCAACCGCTACCGTAACATCGGTATCTGTGCCCACGTTGACGCGGGCAAGACTACCACTACCGAGCGGATCCTGTTCTACACAGGTCTCAGCCACAAGATGGGTGAGGTGCATGACGGCGCTGCTACCACCGACTGGATGGTGCAGGAACAGGAGCGTGGTATCACCATTACCTCCGCTGCTGTAACTACCTTCTGGAAAGGTTCGCGCGGCCAGTACGATAACTATCGTGTAAACGTTATCGATACCCCGGGCCACGTAGACTTCACCATTGAAGTAGAGCGTTCGCTGCGCGTACTCGATGGCGCGGTCGTTGTGTTCTGCGGTACTTCCGGTGTTGAGCCTCAGTCCGAAACCGTATGGCGTCAGGCCAACAAATACGGTGTTCCGCGTGTTGTTTACGTGAACAAGATGGACCGTGCCGGTGCCAACTTCCTGCGTGTTGTTTCCCAGATCAAAAACCGTCTGGGTCACACTCCAGTTCCAGTTCAACTGGCTATCGGTGCAGAAGATAACTTCGAAGGTCAGATCGATCTGATCAAGATGAAGGCTATCTACTGGAACGACGACGACAAGGGTACTACCTATCGCGAGGAAGAAATTCCTGCCGATATGCTGGACCTGGCTAACGAGTGGCGCTCCAACATGGTTGAGGCTGCCGCCGAAGCCAACGAAGAGCTGATGAACAAATACCTTGAAGAAGGTGAGCTGACCGTCGAAGAGATCAAGGCAGGCCTGCGTGCGCGCACCCTGGCCAGCGAGATCGTTCCGGCTGTCTGCGGTTCCTCGTTCAAGAACAAGGGTGTTCCTCTGGTTCTCGATGCTGTCATCGACTTCCTGCCGGCACCGACCGAGATCCCCGCGATCAAGGGTGTTCATCCGGACAGTACCGACGACAACGAAATCGTTGACGAGCGTCACGCTGACGACAACGAGCCGTTCTCGGCTCTGGCGTTCAAGATTGCCACCGACCCGTTCGTCGGCACTCTGACTTTCGTTCGCGTTTATTCGGGTTTCCTGAGCTCCGGCGACTCCGTGATCAACTCGGTCAAGGGCAAGAAGGAGCGTGTTGGTCGTATGGTGCAAATGCACGCGAACCAGCGCGAAGAGATCAAGGAAGTACGTGCAGGCGACATCGCTGCTCTGATCGGTATGAAAGACGTCACTACCGGTGACACTCTTTGCGATATCGACAAGCCGATCATCCTTGAGCGTATGGACTTCCCTGAGCCGGTGATTTCGGTTGCTGTTGAGCCGAAAACCAAGGCTGACCAGGAGAAGATGGGTATTGCTCTGGGCAAGTTGGCCCAGGAAGACCCGTCGTTCCGCGTCAAGACTGACGAAGAAACCGGTCAGACCATCATTTCGGGCATGGGTGAGCTGCACCTGGATATCCTTGTTGACCGCATGCGTCGTGAATTCAACGTAGAAGCCAACATCGGTAAGCCGCAGGTTTCCTACCGCGAGAAGATCACTGTCGGCTGTGAAGTCGAAGGTAAGTTCGTTCGTCAATCCGGCGGTCGTGGCCAGTTCGGTCATTGCTGGATCCGTTTTGCTCCGGCTGACGTCGACGAAAAAGGCAATATCACTGAAGGTCTGGTGTTTGCCAACGAGGTCGTTGGTGGTGTGGTTCCGAAGGAATACATCCCGGCAATCCAGAAGGGTATCGAAGAGCAGATGAAGAACGGCGTAGTCGCCGGTTATCCGCTGATCGGCCTGAAGGCTACCGTGTTTGATGGTTCTTACCACGACGTCGACTCTAACGAGATGGCGTTTAAGGTAGCGGCCTCCATGGCGACCAAGCAGCTGCGTGAGAAGGGCAAGGGCGTAGTTCTTGAGCCGATCATGAAGGTTGAAGTAGTAACCCCTGAGGACTACATGGGTGACGTGATGGGTGACCTGAACCGTCGTCGTGGTCTGATCCAGGGTATGGAAGACTCGGTCTCTGGCAAGGTTATCCGTGCTGAAGTGCCGCTGGGTGAAATGTTCGGTTATGCGACCGACGTTCGTTCCATGTCCCAGGGTCGCGCGAGCTACTCCATGGAGTTCTCCAAGTACGCCGAAGCTCCGTCGAATATCGTCGAAGCACTCGTTAAAAAACAAGGCTAATCCAGCCCTTTAGGCAAGAGGTTCACTGTCGTGGCTAAAGAAAAATTTGAACGTAACAAACCGCACGTCAACGTTGGCACCATCGGTCACGTTGACCACGGTAAAACCACTCTGACCGCTGCATTGACTCGTGTTTGCTCCGAGGTTTTCGGTTCGGCTCGCGTTGACTTCGACAAGATCGACAGCGCCCCGGAAGAAAAAGCTCGTGGTATCACCATCAACACCGCGCACGTAGAGTACGACTCGAACATTCGTCACTACGCGCACGTTGACTGCCCAGGTCACGCCGACTACGTCAAAAACATGATCACTGGTGCTGCCCAGATGGATGGCGCGATCCTGGTTTGCTCGGCTGCCGATGGTCCGATGCCACAAACTCGTGAGCACATCCTGCTGTCCCGTCAGGTAGGCGTTCCGTACATCGTTGTCTTCCTGAACAAGGCTGACATGGTTGACGACGCTGAGCTGCTGGAACTGGTTGAGATGGAAGTGCGCGATCTGCTGAGCACTTACGACTTCCCAGGTGATGACACTCCAATCATCATCGGTTCGGCTCTGATGGCCCTGAACGGCCAAGACGACAACGAAATGGGTACTACCGCTGTTAAGAAGCTGGTAGAAACTCTGGATACCTATATCCCAGAGCCAGAGCGTGCTATCGACAAGCCGTTCCTGATGCCAATCGAAGACGTGTTCTCGATCTCCGGTCGTGGCACCGTGGTAACTGGCCGTGTTGAGCGTGGTATCGTTCGCATCCAGGAAGAAGTTGAGATCGTTGGTCTGCGCGAGACTCAGAAAACCACCTGCACCGGCGTTGAAATGTTCCGCAAGCTGCTCGACGAAGGTCGTGCTGGCGAGAACTGCGGCGTTCTGCTGCGTGGCACCAAGCGTGATGACGTTGAGCGTGGCCAGGTTCTGGTTAAGCCAGGTACCGTTAAGCCGCACACCAAGTTCACCGCTGAAGTGTACGTTCTGAGCAAAGAAGAAGGCGGCCGTCATACTCCGTTCTTCAAAGGCTACCGTCCACAGTTCTACTTCCGTACTACTGACGTGACTGGTAACTGCGAGCTGCCAGAAGGCGTTGAAATGGTAATGCCAGGTGACAACATCCAGATGACTGTCACTCTGATCAAAACCATCGCGATGGAAGATGGTCTGCGTTTCGCTATCCGTGAAGGCGGTCGTACCGTCGGCGCTGGCGTCGTAGCCAAAGTCATCGAGTAATCGACGACTCATGAAAAAGCCCCCGCTTGCGGGGGCTTTTTTATTGGGTTGACACTCTGTGGGACCGTCTATAGAATTGCGCCTCCTTTTAACGGGCGTATTGCGCCCGGTGGGAATAGCAGCCTGGAGTCTGAAATCCAATGCAAAATCAGCAAATCCGTATCAGGTTGAAGGCTTTCGACCATCGCCTGATCGACCAATCCACCCAGGAAATCGTGGAAACCGCGAAACGTACTGGTGCTCAAGTGCGTGGTCCTATTCCACTGCCTACCCGTAAAGAGCGGTTCACCGTTCTGGTCTCCCCGCACGTCAACAAAGACGCGCGTGACCAGTACGAGATCCGTACTCATAAGCGCGTACTGGACATCGTCCAGCCAACGGATAAAACCGTTGATGCACTTATGAAGCTTGATCTTGCGGCAGGTGTGGAAGTGCAGATCAGCCTCGGCTAAGACTCGGTCTTAGTCGTGTAACGCTCTGAAATGGGCGGCCATAGCGGGTGAAAGCCCCGTACACTCATGAGGTTTACAACATGACTATTGGTGTAGTCGGTCGTAAATGCGGTATGACCCGTATTTTCACCGAAGAAGGTGTCTCCATTCCGGTCACGGTCATTGAGATCGAGCCGAATCGCGTCACCCAGTTCAAAACTGAAGAAACCGATGGCTATCGTGCAGTGCAAGTCACTGTAGGTGAGCGTCGTGCTTCGCGCGTGACTGCTGCTCAAGCAGGTCACTTCGCTAAAGCGAACGTTGCTGCCGGTCGTGGCGTTTGGGAATTCCGTCTTGAAGAAGGCGAGTACCAAGCTGGCGATCTGATCAATGCAGAAATCTTCGCAGCTGGCCAACTGGTAGATGTTACCGGTCAGTCGAAAGGTAAAGGCTTCGCCGGTACCATCAAGCGTTGGAATTTCCGCGGTCAAGATAACACCCACGGTAACTCCGTTTCCCACCGCGTCCCGGGCTCTATTGGCCAGTGCCAGACTCCTGGTCGTGTATTCAAGGGCAAGAAAATGTCCGGTCATATGGGCGCTGAGCGCGTGACCGTGCAGTCCCTGGAAGTAGTGCGCGTCGACGCTGAACGCAATCTGTTGTTGGTCAAGGGTGCTGTTCCTGGCGCTACTGGCGGCAACCTGGTTGTACGTCCGGCGGCCAAGGCTCGCGGTTAAGGGGAAGCTGACATGCAATTAAATGTAAATGACGCTCAAGCGATCGAAGTTTCCGAACTGACATTTGGCGGCGAATTCAACGAGACGCTGGTTCACCAAGCAGTCGTGGCCTACATGGCCGGCGGCCGTCAAGGTAGCAAGCAGCAAAAGACCCGTTCCGACGTTTCCGGTGGCGGCAAGCGCCCATGGCGTCAGAAAGGTACTGGCCGTGCTCGTGCCGGTACTATCCGTAGCCCAATCTGGCGTGGCGGCGGTACCACTTTCGCAGCTCGTCCACAGGATCACTCCCAGAAGCTGAACAAGAAGATGTATCGCGCAGCAATGCGTTCCATTCTTGCTGAGCTGGTGCGTACTGATCGTCTGGTCGTGGTTCAGGACTTCGCTGTTGAAACTCCGAAAACCAAAGATCTGCTGGGCAAGCTGAACAGCATGAGTCTGACCGACGTTCTGATCGTGTCTGACGCTGTTGATCAGAACCTGTACCTGGCTGCTCGTAACCTGCCACACGTTGATGTGCGTGACGTGCAAGGTTCCGATCCAGTTAGTCTGATCGCATACGACAAAGTGTTGATCACTGTGTCGGCCGTGAAGAAATTCGAGGAGCTGCTGGGATGAACCAGGAACGCGTATTTAAAGTTCTGCTTGGCCCGCACGTTTCCGAGAAGGCTACGGTTCTGGCAGACAAGAAAGGCCAGTTCGTTTTCAAGGTTGCTACTGATGCAACCAAGCTGGAAATCAAGAAGGCCGTCGAAAGCCTGTTCAGCGTGAAAGTGGAGCGCGTTACTACCCTGAACGTTCTGGGTAAGAGCAAGCGCACCGCTCGCGGTCTGGGCAAGCGTAATGACTGGAAGAAGGCAGTTATCTCCCTTCAGCCAGGCCAAGATCTCGATTTCAGCAGCAGTGCTGAGTAAGGAAGGGGTGCATCATGGCAATCGTTAAATGCAAACCGACTTCCCCTGGCCGCCGTTTTGTGGTCAAGGTGGTCAATCAGGAGCTGCATAAAGGCGCTCCTCACGCACCGCTGCTCGAGAAGAAGTCGAAGTCTGGTGGTCGTAACAACAATGGCCGCATTACCACTCGTCACGTTGGTGGTGGTCATAAGCAGCACTACCGTCTGGTCGACTTCCGTCGCAACGACAAAGATGGCATCGCTGCCACTGTCGAGCGTATCGAATACGATCCAAACCGTACTGCTCACATCGCTTTGCTGCTGTACGCAGACGGCGAGCGTCGCTACATCATCGCCCCTAAAGGCGTGAGCGCTGGCGACCAGCTGATCGCAGGTGCCCTGGCACCGATCAAGCCGGGCAACGCTCTGCAACTGCGTAACATTCCAGTTGGTAGCACCGTACACGGCATCGAACTGAAGCCAGGTAAAGGCGCGCAAATCGCTCGTTCCGCTGGTGCTTCGGCTCAGCTGATCGCTCGCGAAGGTGTCTACGTGACCCTGCGTCTGCGTTCTGGTGAGATGCGTAAAGTCCTGGCTGAATGCCGTGCGACCCTGGGCGAAGTCTCGAACTCCGAGCACAGCCTGCGTTCGCTGGGTAAAGCTGGTGCCAAACGCTGGCGTGGCGTTCGCCCAACCGTTCGTGGTGTTGCCATGAACCCGGTTGACCACCCACATGGTGGTGGTGAAGGTCGTACCTCTGGTGGTCGTCATCCGGTATCGCCATGGGGCTTCCCGACTAAGGGCGCGAAGACTCGTGGTAATAAGCGTACCGACAAAATGATCGTCCGTCGTCGCAAGTAAATAGAGGGATACGACAGTGCCACGTTCTCTGAAAAAAGGTCCTTTTATTGATCTTCACCTACTGAAGAAGATCGAAGTGGCGGCGGAAAAGAACGATCGCAAACCAGTTAAGACCTGGTCGCGCCGTTCCATGATCCTGCCACAAATGGTCGGTCTGACCATTGCTGTGCATAACGGTCGTCAGCATGTTCCAGTTCTTGTGAACGAAGACATGGTCGGCCACAAACTGGGCGAGTTCGCCGGTACCCGTACATATCGCGGGCACGTGGCTGACAAGAAAGCCAAGCGTTAAGGGGTAAGGAACGATGGAAGTAGCCGCTAAGTTGTCGGGCGCTCGAATCTCCGCCCAGAAAGCCCGCTTGGTCGCCGACCAGATCCGCGGGAAGAAGGTGGGCGAAGCGCTCAACCTGTTGGCTTTCAGCAGTAAGAAAGCCGCCGAGATCATGAAGAAAGTGCTGGAGTCGGCCGTAGCCAACGCCGAGCATAACGAAGGCGCAGACGTTGATGACCTGAAGGTCTCCACCGTTTTCGTCAACGAAGGGCGTTCGCTGAAGCGCATCATGCCACGTGCCAAAGGCCGTGCTGATCGCATCGTCAAGCGGTCTTGCCATATCACTGTCAAGGTTGCTGACAAGTAACGGAGTCGAAGAGATGGGTCAGAAAGTACATCCCATTGGCATTCGCCTGGGAATCGTCAAGGAGCACACCTCCGTCTGGTACGCAGACGGTCGGACTTATGCGGACTATTTGCTCGCAGATCTGAATGTGCGTGAGTATCTCCAAGACAAACTAAAAAGCGCGTCCGTAAGCCGTATCGATATCCATCGTCCGGCTCAAACTGCACGCATCACCATCCACACCGCTCGTCCCGGCATCGTGATCGGCAAGAAAGGTGAAGATGTTGAGAAACTGCGTCAGGACCTGACCAAGCAAATGGGTGTGCCTGTGCACATCAATATCGAAGAGATCCGCAAGCCGGAGCTCGACGGTATGCTGGTTGCCCAGAGCGTAGCTCAGCAGCTGGAGCGTCGTGTAATGTTCCGTCGCGCTATGAAGCGCGCAGTACAGAACGCCATGCGCATTGGTGCCAAAGGCATCAAAATCCAAGTGAGCGGTCGTCTCGGCGGTGCTGAAATCGCACGTACTGAATGGTATCGCGAAGGTCGTGTGCCACTGCACACCCTGCGTGCCGATATCGACTATGCCACCTACGAAGCTCACACCACTTACGGTGTGATCGGTGTGAAGGTTTGGATCTTCAAAGGCGAAGTAATTGGTGGTCGCCAAGAAGAGCTGAAGCCACAAGCACCTGCGCCTCGTAAAAAAGCTGCTAAGTAAGGGGTACGCCAAATGTTGCAACCAAAGCGTACGAAGTTCCGCAAGCAAATGACCGGCCACAACCGTGGTCTGGCATTGCGCGGTAGCAAAGTCAGCTTCGGCGAGTTCGCGCTGAAGTCTGTTGCTCGTGGTCGTCTCACCGCTCGTCAGATCGAGTCGGCACGTCGTGCTCTGACCCGTCACGTAAAACGTGGCGGCAAGATCTGGATCCGTGTATTCCCGGACAAGCCTATTTCCAAGAAGCCACTCGAAGTTCGGATGGGTAAAGGTAAGGGTAACGTCGAATACTGGGTTGCCCAGATTCAGCCAGGCAAAGTCCTGTATGAAATCGAGGGTGTTTCTGAAGAGCTGGCGCGTGAGGCTTTCGCCCTGGCTGCTGCAAAGCTGCCGCTCGCCACCTCCTTTGTTAAACGGACGGTGATGTGATGAAAGCGAATGAACTTCGTGAAAAATCCGCACAGCAGCTGAACGAGCAACTGCTCGGCCTGCTGCGCGACCAGTTCAATCTGCGTATGCAGAAGGCAACTGGCCAGTTGGGGCAGTCTCATCTGCTCTCGCAAGTTAAGCGTGACATCGCTCGCGTGAAGACTGTGCTCAACCAGCAGGCAGGTAAGTAATCATGGCTGAAGCCGAAAAAACTGTCCGTACGCTGACTGGCCGTGTTGTCAGCGACAAGATGGACAAGACCATCACCGTTCTGATCGAGCGTCGCGTTAAGCACCCTATCTACGGTAAATACGTTAAGCGTTCGACTAAGCTGCACGCGCACGACGAAACCAACCAGTGCCACATCGGCGACAAAGTCACTATTCGTGAAACTCGTCCGATGGCCAAGACCAAGTCTTGGGCTCTGGTTGATGTTCTCGAACGCGCTGTGGAAGTCTAAGGGCTAAGGGTCGGAGAAATTATATGATTCAGACTCAATCCATGCTCGATGTGGCCGATAACAGCGGCGCTCGCCGCGTTATGTGCATCAAGGTGCTGGGTGGCTCCCATCGTCGTTACGCTGGTATCGGTGACATCATCAAAGTGACCGTCAAGGAAGCAATTCCTCGCGGTAAGGTGAAGAAAGGTCAAGTGATGACTGCTGTTGTAGTCCGCACTCGCCATGGTGTCCGTCGTGCTGACGGCTCCATCATCCGCTTTGATGGCAACGCTGCTGTTCTGTTGAACAACAAGCAAGAGCCGATCGGCACCCGTATCTTTGGGCCAGTGACCCGTGAACTTCGTACTGAGAAGTTCATGAAGATCGTCTCGCTCGCCCCAGAAGTGCTGTAAGGAGATCCGACATGCAAAAGATTCGTCGTGACGACGAGATCATCGTGATCGCCGGCAAAGACAAGGGTAAGCGCGGTAAGGTGCTTAAGGTTCTCGCTGACAACCGTCTGGTTGTTGGTGGTCTGAACCTGGTTAAGCGTCATACCAAGCCTAACCCGATGTCGGGCGTACAGGGCGGTATCGTCGAGAAAGAAGCGCCACTGCACGCTTCCAACGTCGCCATTTTCAACGGCGAAACCAACAAGGCTGACCGCGTTGGTTTCAAAGTAGAAGACGGCAAAAAAATTCGTGTCTTCAAGTCGACCCAAAAAGCGGTTGATGCTTGAACACTGCTAGGTAGAAGACCATGGCACGACTACAAGAGATTTACCGGAAGGAAATCGCTCCGAAACTTAAGGATGAACTTAAGCTTTCGAACGTGATGGAAGTTCCGCGCGTTACCAAAATCACCCTGAACATGGGTCTGGGCGAAGCGATCGGCGACAAAAAAGTCATCGAGCACGCTGTTGCTGACCTGGAAAAGATCACCGGCCAGAAAGTCGTTGTGACCTACGCTCGCAAATCCATCGCAGGCTTCAAAGTCCGTGAAGGTTGGCCGATCGGTGTCAAAGTGACCCTGCGCCGTGAGCGTATGTACGAGTTCCTGGATCGTCTGCTGTCGATCTCCCTGCCTCGGGTTCGCGACTTCCGCGGCCTGAATGCCAAGTCCTTCGATGGTCGTGGCAACTACAGCATGGGCGTGAAAGAGCAGATCATCTTCCCGGAAATCGACTACGACAAGATCGATGCTCTCCGCGGTCTGGACATTACCCTGACCACCACTGCCAAGAACGATGATGAAGGCCGCGCTCTGCTGCGTGCTTTCAAATTCCCGTTCCGCAACTGATTGGAGTAGGAAAATGGCCAAGAAGAGCATGAAAAACCGTGAGCTGAAGCGTCAGCTCACCGTTGCCAAGTACGCCACCAAGCGTGCAGCGCTGAAAGCTATCATCGTCGATCTGAACGCAAGTCCAGAAGCACGTTGGGAAGCTACCGTAGCTCTGCAGAAGCAGCCACGTGACGCAAGCGCTTCGCGCATGCGTAACCGCTGCCGCCTGACTGGTCGTCCGCACGGCGTTTACCGCAAGTTCGGCCTCGGCCGTAACAAGCTGCGTGAAGCTGCAATGCGTGGTGACGTACCAGGTCTGGTTAAAGCCAGCTGGTAATAGCTATCAAAGTCGCGGTGTTCGGGGTCGCAAGATCCTGACCACCGGTGGCCTTGAACATGAATCAAGCCCCTTTTGGGGCTTGATTCATTTCTGGGGTGTGTCTAGAATGACCGGCTCGCCTGAGCCCGTGTTTTTTGCCCGGAATTTCTCGGCGACAAGCTGTAGCCGCAAGGCTCATTTTTTTTGTATCAGGAGCGTCTAGCCCATGAGTATGCAGGACCCGTTAGCGGACATGCTAACTCGAATCCGTAATGCCCAGATGGCTGAAAAGTCCGTCGTAAGCATGCCGTCTTCCACGTTGAAGGTGGCTGTAGCAAAAGTCCTGAAGGACGAAGGTTACATCGCGGGTTATCAGATCAGCAGCGAAACCAAGCCACTGCTGTCCATCGAGCTGAAATACTTCGAAGGCCGTCCGGTCATCGAGGAAGTGAAGCGCGTTAGCCGTCCAGGCCTGCGTCAGTACAAGTCCGTTGAGGATCTGCCGAAAGTTCGTGGCGGTCTCGGCGTGTCTATCGTCTCCACCAACAAAGGTGTGATGACTGATCGTGCTGCGCGCGCTGCCGGTGTCGGCGGCGAAGTTCTTTGCACTGTGTTCTAAGGGGGGATAAGCATGTCTCGCGTCGCTAAGAACCCCGTTAAGCTGCCAGCTGGTGTTGAAGTTAAATTCGCCGGCCAACAGCTTTCGGTGAAGGGTGCCAAGGGCACTCTCGAACTGAACGTACACTCGTCCGTTGAAATTGTTCAGGAAGCTGGTGAGCTGCGTTTCGCTGCTCGCAACGGCGACCAACAAACTCGCGCAATGGCCGGTACCACTCGTGCGTTGGTAAACAACATGGTCCAGGGCGTAAGCCAAGGCTTCGAGCGCAAGCTCCAGCTGGTCGGTGTTGGTTACAAGGCGCAAGCAAAAGGCACAGTGCTGAACCTGGCCCTTGGCTTCTCGCATCCAGTGGACTACGAGCTGCCGGAAGGCATCACCGCTGAGACTCCTAGCCAGACCGATATCCTGATCAAGGGCATCGACAAGCAGCTGGTAGGTCAAGTGGCCGCTGAGATCCGCGACTTCCGTCCACCAGAGCCTTACAAAGGTAAAGGTGTGCGCTACGCGGACGAAGTCGTCCGTCGTAAAGAAGCCAAGAAGAAGTAGGGCATAGCAAATGACCGACAAAAAAGTTACTCGACTGCGTCGCGCTCGCAAAGCACGCCTGAAAATGCACGAACTCGAAGTCGTGCGTCTCTGCGTGTTCCGCTCTTCGCAGCACATCTACGCCCAGGTCATTTCGGCCGACGGCAACAAAGTCCTGGCAAGCGCCTCGACTTTGGATAAAGAACTGCGTGATGGCGCCACTGGCAACATCGACGCGGCCACTAAGGTTGGCCAGCTGGTCGCTACGCGTGCAAAAGCCGCTGGCGTCTCGCAGGTGGCTTTCGACCGCTCTGGCTTCAAGTACCACGGTCGCGTCAAGGCGCTGGCTGATGCTGCTCGTGAAGCTGGGCTGGAGTTCTAAGTTATGTCAAATAACGACCAAAAGCGCGACGAAGGCTACATCGAGAAGCTGGTTCAAGTTAACCGCGTAGCCAAAACCGTAAAAGGCGGCCGTATCTTCACTTTCACCGCGTTGACCGTGGTTGGTGATGGTAAAGGTCGCGTTGGCTTCGGCCGTGGCAAGTCGCGTGAAGTGCCTGCTGCGATCCAGAAGGCAATGGAAGCTGCTCGCCGCAACATGATCCAGGTTGATCTGAACGGCACCACTCTGCAGTACGCAATGAAGTCCGCTCACGGCGCTTCGAAGGTGTACATGCAGCCTGCTTCTGAAGGTACCGGTATCATCGCTGGCGGCGCTATGCGTGCTGTCCTCGAGGTTGCTGGCGTTCAGAACGTTCTGGCCAAGTGCTACGGCTCGACTAACCCAGTAAACGTGGTTCATGCCACTTTCAAGGGTTTGAAAGCAATGCAGTCCCCTGAATCCATTGCCGCCAAGCGTGGCAAAAGCGTCCAGGAGATCATCTGATCATGGCTACCGTTAAAGTAACGCTGATCAAAAGCATGACCGGCCGCATCCCTAACCACAAGCTGTGCGTTAAGGGTCTGGGTCTGCGTCGCATCGGTCACACTGTAGAAGTCCAGGATACTCCCGAGAACCGCGGGATGATCAACAAGGCTTACTACATGCTGCGTGTCGAGGGTTAATCGATGAAACTCAATGATCTGAGTCCAGCGCCGGGTTCCCGCCGCGAAAAGCATCGTCCGGGCCGTGGTATCGGTAGTGGTTTGGGTAAGACTGGTGGCCGTGGTCACAAAGGTCAGACTTCCCGCTCCGGTGGCACCATTGCTCCAGGCTTTGAAGGCGGTCAACAGCCGCTGCATCGTCGCCTGCCGAAGTTCGGTTTCGTATCCCTGAAAGCCATGGATCGCGCAGAAGTGCGTCTGTCCGAGCTGGCTAAAGTGGAAGGCGACGTCGTCACCGTGCAGTCCCTGAAAGATGCCAACGTGATTAACCAAAACGTACAGCGTGTGAAAATCATGCTGTCCGGCGAAGTTACTCGCGCTGTGACTATCAAGGGCATCGCAGCCACCAAAGGTGCGCGTGCGGCTATCGAAGCAGCTGGCGGCAAGTTCGAGGAATAAATGGCTAAGCAAGGTGCTCTCTCTGCGCTCGGCAAAGGCGGTATGTCTGAACTCTGGGCTCGTCTGCGTTTTCTGTTCTTGGCGATTATCGTCTACCGAATAGGCGCACACATCCCGGTTCCAGGTATCAACCCTGACCGACTCGCAGACCTGTTTCGACAGAATGAGGGGACCATTCTTAGCTTGTTCAACATGTTTTCCGGCGGCGCGCTGGAACGGATGAGTATCTTTGCACTGGGGATCATGCCGTACATCTCGGCATCGATCATCATGCAGTTGATGACCGCCGTCAGCCCGCAGCTGGAGCAGTTGAAGAAGGAAGGTGAAGCTGGCCGTCGCAAGATCAGCCAGTACACCCGCTACGGCACTGTCGTCCTAGCTCTTGTTCAGGCCATCGGCATGTCCGTTGGCCTGGCGGGGCAGGGCGTTGCGTTCACTGGTGACTTTGGCTTCCATTTCGTCGCGGTATCCACTTTTGTGGCTGGTGCGATGTTCATGATGTGGCTGGGTGAGCAGATTACTGAGCGTGGTGTTGGCAACGGTATCTCGATGTTGATTTTCGCAGGTATCGTCGCCGGTCTTCCGAGAGCGATCGGGCAGTCTTTCGAGTCTGCGCGTCAGGGTGATATCAATATCTTTGCCCTGGTTGCCATCGGTTTGCTGGCAGTAGCGATTATCGGTTTTGTGGTGTTCATTGAGCGTGGTCAGCGTCGTATTGCTGTTCACTATGCCAAGCGTCAGCAGGGCCGCAAGGTGTTTGCTGCGCAGACTAGCCACTTGCCGCTGAAAGTGAATATGGCAGGCGTAATTCCTGCTATTTTCGCGAGCAGCATTTTGCTGTTCCCGGCTTCGTTGGGTGCCTGGTTCGGTCAGTCTGAAGGTATGGGCTGGTTGCAGGACATCTCGCAGTCGATCGCTCCTGGTCAGCCGTTGAATATTCTGCTGTTTAGTGCAGGGATTATTTTCTTCTGCTTCTTCTATACGGCGTTGATGTTCAATCCGAAAGACGTAGCGGAAAACCTGAAGAAGTCCGGTGCCTTTATTCCGGGTATCCGTCCAGGTGAGCAGTCTGCGCGCTACATTGATGGTGTTCTGACCCGCTTGACCATGTTCGGTGCTCTATATATGACGGCCGTCTGCCTGTTGCCCCAGTTCCTGGTGGTTGCAGCAAACGTTCCGTTCTACCTTGGCGGGACCTCGTTGCTGATCGTGGTCGTGGTTGTTATGGACTTTATGTCGCAAGTACAATCGCACCTCGTTTCGCACCAGTACGAATCCCTGATGAAGAAAGCCAACCTGAAGGGTTACGGCAGCGGCATGCTGCGCTGACCCATAAGGTTCGAGGAGTTGGTGATGAAAGTTCGTGCATCGGTGAAAAAGCTGTGCCGTAACTGCAAGATTATTCGCCGCGAAGGTGTTGTTCGAGTAATTTGCAGCGCGGAACCGCGTCACAAACAGCGCCAAGGCTGAGTGTGATTGTGCTTCAAGCCCAGCAGCTAGTGCGCTGCTGGGTTGATTATTTGTTATTACAGCGATATTATCTCGCGCCCTATTTCTTGGCTTCCGGGGCGTAGGTAGCTGTCAATTGGAGTCCCACTGAATGGCCCGTATTGCAGGCGTTAACATTCCAGATAACAAGCATACTGTTATCTCGCTGACCTACATCTATGGTGTTGGTCGCACGACTGCGCAGAAAATCTGTGCAGAGACTGGGGTCAACCCAGCCGCAAAGATCAAGGATCTGAGCGACGAGCAAATTGAACAGCTGCGTGGCGAAGTGGCGAAGTTCACCACTGAAGGTGACCTGCGTCGCGAAATCAACATGAAAATCAAACGCTTGATGGATCTGGGCTGCTACCGCGGTCTGCGCCATCGTCGTGGTCTTCCAGTGCGCGGTCAGCGTACCAAGACCAACGCGCGTACTCGCAAAGGTCCGCGTAAGCCGATCCGCAAGTAATCGCACCAGCGAATCGACAGGAATTTAGTCATGGCAAAACCTGCTGCTCGTCCTCGTAAAAAGATTAAAAAGACAGTGGTTGATGGCATCGCCCACATCCACGCGTCTTTCAACAACACCATCGTGACCATCACCGACCGTCAAGGTAACGCTCTTTCCTGGGCAACCTCCGGTGGTTCGGGTTTCCGCGGTTCCCGCAAGTCCACCCCGTTCGCTGCTCAAGTAGCTGCTGAGCGTGCTGGTCAAGCTGCGCTGGAATATGGCCTGAAAAACCTCGACGTTAACGTCAAGGGCCCAGGTCCAGGTCGTGAATCCGCAGTCCGCGCTTTGAACGGCTGTGGCTACAAGATCGCCAGCATCACCGACGTGACGCCAATCCCGCACAACGGGTGCCGTCCGCCGAAGAAGCGCCGCGTGTAATCCAGGAGATTGTAAAGAATGGCTCGTTACATTGGTCCAAAATGCAAACTGGCTCGTCGCGAAGGCACCGATCTCTTCCTGAAGAGCGGCGTGCGCGCGATCGAATCCAAGTGCAACATCGAAGCAGCACCTGGTATCCACGGCCAGCGCCGCGGTCGCCAGTCCGACTACGGCACCCAGCTGCGTGAAAAGCAGAAGGTCCGTCGTATCTACGGCGTTCTCGAGCGTCAATTCAGCGGCTACTACAAAGAAGCTGCTGGCAAGAAAGGTGCAACCGGTGAAAACCTGCTGCAACTGCTCGAATGCCGTCTGGACAACGTTGTATACCGTATGGGCTTCGGTTCGACTCGTGCCGAATCCCGTCAGCTGGTATCGCACAAGTCGATCAGCGTAAACGGTCAGACCGTTAACGTACCGTCCTACCAGGTTCGTGCTGGTGACGTGGTTGCTGTTCGCGAGAAAGCAAAAAACCAACTTCGCATTGTCCAAGCTCTCGATCTGTGTGCCCAACGTGGCCGCGTAGAATGGGTAGAAGTAGACACTGAGAAGAAGTCGGGCGTTTTCAAGAACGTTCCAGCTCGCAGTGATCTGTCCGCCGACATCAACGAAAGCCTGATTGTCGAGCTCTACTCCAAGTAAGGGCTAGAAAATAGGTGCATCCATGCAGATTTCGGTAAATGAGTTCCTGACACCCCGCCATATTGATGTGCAGGTTGTCAGTCCAACCCGCGCCAAGATCACCCTCGAGCCTCTCGAGCGTGGTTTTGGCCACACCCTGGGCAACGCGCTGCGCCGCATCCTGTTGTCCTCAATGCCCGGCTGTGCAGTAGTCGAGGCCGAGATTGACGGTGTGCTCCACGAGTACAGCGCCATCGAAGGTGTACAGGAAGACGTAATTGAAATCCTGTTGAACCTTAAAGGTCTGGCTATCAAGCTGCACGGCCGTGACGAAGTTACGCTGACCTTGTCGAAGAAGGGTTCGGGGGTGGTTACCGCTGCCGATATTCAGCTGGATCACGATGTCGAGATCGTTAACCCCGATCACGTAATCGCTAACCTGGCGTCTAACGGCGCCCTGAACATGAAGCTCGTAGTAGCTCGTGGTCGTGGTTATGAGCCGGCAGACTCGCGTCAGAGCGATGAAGACGAAAGCCGCAGCATCGGTCGCTTGCAGCTTGACTCTTCGTTCAGCCCGGTTCGCCGTATCGCATACGTGGTGGAAAACGCCCGTGTCGAGCAGCGTACCAACCTGGACAAGCTGGTTATTGATCTGGAAACCAACGGTACTCTGGATCCTGAAGAGGCTATCCGTCGTGCTGCAACCATCCTGCAACAGCAGTTGGCTGCGTTCGTCGACCTCAAGGGCGACAGTGAGCCAGTGGTAATCGAGCAGGAAGACGAGATCGATCCGATCCTGCTTCGCCCGGTTGACGATCTGGAACTGACTGTACGTTCGGCTAACTGCCTTAAGGCGGAAAACATTTACTACATCGGCGACCTGATTCAGCGTACCGAAGTAGAACTGTTGAAGACTCCGAACCTTGGCAAGAAATCCTTGACCGAAATCAAGGACGTTCTGGCCTCCCGCGGTCTGTCCCTCGGCATGCGCCTCGACAACTGGCCGCCTGCAAGTCTTAAGAAGGACGACAAGGCGACTGCCTGATCGTCGTAATCACCGAACGTTGTGTTTGGTAAGGAATGAACCATGCGTCATCGTAAAAGTGGTCGTCACCTGAGCCGCACCAGCTCGCACCGCAAGGCCATGTTCCAAAACATGGCGGTGTCGCTGTTCGAGCACGAGCTGATCAAAACTACACTGCCGAAAGCCAAAGAACTGCGCCGCGTTGCTGAGCCGCTGATCACTTTGGCCAAGACAGACAGCCTGGCTAACCGCCGTCTGGCTTTCGACCGTACTCGTTCGAAAGCTATCGTTGGTAAGCTCTTCAACGACCTGGGCAAGCGTTACGCTACCCGTGAGGGTGGCTACCTGCGCATCCTCAAGTGCGGTTTCCGCGCTGGCGACAACGCGCCAATGGCGTACGTCGAGTTGGTTGATCGTGCTGTCGGCGGTGAAGCTGTATCCGCTGAGTAAGACGTCAAATACAAAGAACCGGGCCTAGTGCCCGGTTTTTTGTGCCTGCAAGAAATGCGCGGTTCGTACAAGCTTCTACCTTGTTTAGGTCTGCACTATGTATAGGGGGATAGTTAGTTATTTTCTATTGATGTCTGCAAATTAATGAATTTGTGGCTGTCATGTTGATGATCGATACTCCCCAACAAGGCGATTAGCCGGCAGTTCACGACTGACAGAGGAAGATCCGCATGAACCAGAACAAAACGCTTACCACCGCAAGTGGCGCTCCAGTCGCCGATAACCAGAATTCCCGTTCTGCTGGCCCTCGTGGCCCGCTGCTGCTCGATGATTTTCATCTGATCGAGAAGCTTGCCCACTTCAATCGCGAGAACATTCCTGAGCGTCGCGTGCACGCCAAGGGCTCGGGTGCCTACGGTACTTTCACCGTGACCCGGGACATCACCGAATACACCAGCGCCAAGCTTTTCGAGTCCGTGGGTAAGCAAACCCCTACCTTCCTGCGTTTCTCGACCGTAGGTGGCGAACGTGGTTCGGCTGATACTGAACGCGACCCGCGAGGCTTTGCCCTGAAGTTCTATACCGAAGAAGGTAACTGGGACATCGTTGGCAACAACACGCCTGTGTTCTTTATTCGCGACCCACTGAAGTTTCCCGACTTTATCCACACTCAGAAACGTCTGCCTCAGAGCAACCTCAAGAGCGGCCAGGCGATGTGGGACTTCTGGTCGCACTCTCCCGAGGCGCTGCACCAGGTCACCATCCTGTTCTCGGATCGCGGGATTCCGGACGGCTATCGTCATATGCACGGCTTTGGCAGCCATACCTACAGCCTGATCAACGCCAAGGGCGAGCGTCACTGGGTGAAATGGCACTACAAGACCAAGCAGGGCATCAAGAACCTGGCGCCGGCCGAGGCTGCCCGCCTGGCGGGCACCGACCCGGATTACGCCCAGCGTGACCTGTTCAGCGCGATTGAGCGCGGCGACTTCCCGAAATGGAGCGTGTGCATTCAGATCATGACCGAGGCTGAGGCGGCCGCTCACTACGAGAACCCGTTCGATGTGACCAAGACCTGGTCACAGAAGGAGTTCCCGCTGATCGAGGTCGGTGAGCTGGAGTTGAACCGCAATCCACTGAACTATTTCGCGGAAGTCGAGCAGGCAGCCTTTGGTCCTAGCAACATGGTTCCAGGTGTCGGCCTGTCGCCGGACCGTATGCTGCAAGGCCGCGTATTCGCTTACGCCGACGCTCATCGCTACCGTGTCGGCACCAACCACCAGCAACTGCCGGTCAACGCCCCACGCAGCCCGGTGAACAGCTACCAGCGTGATGGCGCCATGGCCTTTGGCAGTAACGGCGGAGCGGCGCCGAACTACGAGCCGAACAGCTACGCCGACGCGCCGAAACAGGCTCCTCGTTACGCGGAGCCGGCCCTGGCCCTCAGCGGTGCGGCCGATCGTTATGATCACCGTGAAGACACTGACTACTACAGCCATGCTGGCGCTCTGTTCCGCCTGATGAACGATCAGCAGCAAGCCCTGTTGATCAGCAACATTGCCGGTGCGATGGCGGGTGTCAGCTCGGATGTGGTCCAGCGTCAGCTGCAACATTTCTTCAAGGCTGACCCGGCTTATGGAGAAGGCGTCGCAAAGGCGTTGGGCGTACAGCTTAACTAAGTCTAAACGAGAAGCAGAACCGCCCTCATTCGGGCGGTTTTTGCGTTTTTTCGGCTATTTTTCTCTGAAAGTCTTCACTTTTTTAGCGTTTTACAGTGACCTGAAAGTCAGCTTGGTTCAAAATACTGACTTTCAAGCAGGGAGATGTAGGGCGATGCAAGGTCACCCGGACGTAATCGATTACCTCAACACGTTGCTGACGGGCGAACTGGCAGCACGTGACCAATATTTCATCCATTCGCGCATGTACGAGGACTGGGGCTTCAGCAAGCTCTACGAGCGCATCAATCACGAGATGGAAGAAGAGACTCAACACGCCGATGCATTGATGCGCCGCATCCTGATGCTTGAAGGCACGCCACGCATGCGCCCTGACGATCTGGATATCGGCACCACCGTGCCGGACATGTTCGCCGCCGACCTGCGCCTGGAGTACAAGGTTCGCGCAGCGCTGTGCAAGGGCATCGAACTGTGCGAGAAGCACAAGGATTATGTCAGCCGCGACATCTTGCGTGTGCAGTTGGCCGATACCGAGGAGGACCATACCTACTGGCTGGAAAAGCAGTTGGGCCTGATCCAGTCGATCGGTCTGGAAAACTACCTGCAGTCGCAGTTCTGATGCGCTAGCCAGCACCTGCAGGCAAATGCAGGGCTGACGGGTGCAAAAAAAGCCCCTGCCATTTCACAATGGCAGGGGCTTTTTCATTGGGCTCAGGCCCGGTCGCGGGTCAGCAGTGGCTTGAGATAGTAACCGGTATGGGATTGCGGCATCTCTGCCAATTGCTCCGGTGTACCCACGGCAATGATCTGTCCGCCCTTGGAGCCACCTTCCGGCCCCAGGTCCACCAGCCAGTCGGCGGTCTTGATCACGTCCAGGTTGTGCTCGATCACCACTACGGTGTTGCCGTGGTCGCGCAGGCGATGCAGAACGTCCAGCAACTGCTGGATATCGGCGAAGTGCAGGCCGGTGGTTGGCTCGTCGAGGATGTAGAGGGTCTTGCCGGTGTCGCGCTTGGACAGCTCGCGAGACAGCTTGACCCGCTGCGCTTCACCGCCGGACAAGGTCGTCGCCGACTGCCCCAGCTTGATATAGGACAATCCGACGTCCATCAGCGTCTGCAGCTTGCGCGCCAGCGCCGGCACCGGGTCGAAGAACTCCCGCGCCTCCTCGATGGTCATTTCCAGGACCTCGTGGATGCTCTTGCCCTTGTATTTGATCTCAAGGGTTTCGCGGTTGTAGCGCTTGCTCTTGCACACATCGCACGGCACGTAGATGTCCGGCAGGAAGTGCATTTCCACCTTGATCAGGCCGTCGCCCTGGCAGGCTTCGCAGCGTCCGCCCTTGACGTTGAAGGAGAAGCGGCCCGGACCATAACCGCGCGAGCGCGATTCGGGAACCCCGGCAAACAGTTCGCGGATCGGCGTGAACAACCCGGTGTAGGTCGCCGGGTTGGAGCGGGGTGTGCGACCGATCGGGCTCTGGTCGATATCCACCACCTTATCCAGATGCTGCAGACCATTGATGCTGTCGTGCGCAGCGGCTTCCAGCGTGGTCGCGCCGTTCAGCGCCGTGGCACTGAGGGGGAACAGGGTGTTGTTGATCAGGGTCGATTTGCCCGAGCCGGAGACACCGGTCACGCAGGTCAGCAGGCCGATCGGAATTTCCAGGTCGACGTTGCGCAAGTTGTTGCCGCGGGCGCCCTTGAGGGACAGCGAAAGTTTCTTGTTGCGCGGTGTACGCTTGGCCGGCACGGCGATTTTCACCCGACCGGACAGATACTTGCCGGTCAGCGAATCGGGATGGGACATCACCTCGTCGGGAGTGCCCTCGGCGACGATCTGCCCGCCATGCACGCCGGCGCCCGGGCCGATGTCGACCACATAGTCGGCCAGGCGAATGGCGTCCTCGTCGTGTTCGACCACGATCACCGTGTTGCCGATATCCCGCAGGTGCTTCAGGGTGCCCAGCAGACGGTCGTTGTCGCGTTGATGCAGGCCGATGGAGGGTTCGTCGAGGATGTACATCACCCCCACCAGGCCGGCGCCGATCTGGCTGGCCAGGCGAATGCGCTGGGCCTCGCCGCCGGACAGGGTGTCGGCGCTGCGATCCAGGGTCAGGTAATCCAGGCCGACGTTGACCAGGAACTGCAGGCGCTCGCGGATTTCCTTGAGGATCTTGTCGGCGATCTCGCCACGGCGTCCGGTCAGCGACAGGGTACCGAAATAGTCGGTGGCATCGCCGATCGGCAGGCTGGTGACGGCCGGCAGGGTCTTCTCGCCGACCCACACGTGGCGCGCTTCACGGCGCAGGCGAGTGCCGCGGCAGTCCGGGCACGGCTGGGTGCTGAGGAACTTGGCCAGTTCCTCGCGCACGGTGGCCGACTCGGTCTCGCGATAACGACGTTCCAGGTTCGGCACTATGCCTTCGAACGGGTGCGAGCGTTTGACGATATCGCCACGATCGTTGAGGTACTTGAAGTCGACGTTCTGCGTGCCGCTGCCGTTGAGGATGACCTTCTGCTGGTCGGCCGGCAGCTGGTTGAACGGCACTTCCAGGCTGAAACCGTAATGCGATGCCAGCGAGCCGAGCATCTGGAAGTAATAGACGTTGCGCCTGTCCCAGCCGCGAATCGCCCCTTCGGCGAGGGTCAGCTCGCCATTGACCAGGCGCTTGATATCGAAGAACTGCTTGACCCCCAGGCCGTCGCAGGTCGGGCAGGCGCCGGCCGGGTTGTTGAAGGAGAACAGCTTGGGTTCCAGTTCGCTGATGGCGTGGCCACAGATCGGGCAGGCGAAGCGCGCGGAGAAAATGATTTCTTCGCCGGGTTCGTCGTCCATGGGGGCCACCAGGGCAATACCGTCGGCCAGCTTCAGCGCAGTCTCGAACGACTCGGCCAGACGCTGCTGCAGGTCGGCGCGGACCTTGAAGCGGTCGACCACCACATCGATCGAGTGCTTCTTCTGTTTATCCAGCTTCGGCAGCTCATCCAGTTCGTAGAGCTTGCCGTTGACCCGGGCGCGGACGAAGCCCTGGGCGCGCAGCTCCTCGAAGACCGACAAGTGCTCGCCCTTGCGCTCGCGAATCACCGGCGCCAGCAGCATCAGCTTGCTGCCTTCCGGCTGGGCCAGCACCAGGTCGACCATCTGGCTGACGGTCTGGGCTTCCAGCGGGATGTCGTGATCCGGGCAGCGTGGCGTACCCACGCGGGCATACAGCAGGCGCAGGTAGTCGTAGATCTCGGTGATGGTGCCCACGGTGGAGCGCGGGTTGTGCGAGGTGGATTTCTGCTCGATGGAAATCGCCGGCGACAAACCTTCGATGGTGTCGACGTCGGGTTTTTCCATCATCGACAGGAATTGCCGGGCATAGGCCGACAGCGACTCGACATAACGGCGCTGGCCTTCGGCGTACAAGGTGTCGAACGCCAGCGACGATTTGCCGGATCCGGACAGGCCGGTGATGACGATCAGTTTGTCCCGTGGCAGGGTCAGGTCGATGTTCTTCAGGTTGTGGGTTCGGGCCCCACGAATCAGGATCTTGTCCAAAGTGGCCTCGCTCGGCGGGCGTCGAAAACGTAGGAGTATAAGGGCAAATACTGGATGGATGCACACTATCAAATGAGGTCTGTACAGCTGTAGATGAAACCTGCGCGGCAAAGCGTCGCCATATACCCCGTCAATCGATCGGACTGGTAGAATCGCCGCCGGTTCACACGAGGTTTTTCCATGCATGATCCCCACAGCGAGCGCATGAGTGGCGCCGAGACCCGCGCGGCAAGCGGTCTGGCCCTGGTGTTCGCCTTCCGTATGCTTGGCATGTTCATGGTGTTGCCGGTCCTGGCGACCTATGGGATGGATCTGGCAGGAGCGACCCCGGCCCTGATCGGGTTGGCGATCGGCGCTTACGGCCTGACCCAGGCGATTTTCCAGATCCCGTTCGGGATCATTTCCGACCGTATCGGCCGTCGTCCGGTGATTTACCTGGGGTTGATCGTCTTTGCCCTGGGCAGTGTGCTGGCAGCTAACGCCGATTCGATCTGGGGCGTGATCGCCGGGCGCATCCTGCAGGGCGCCGGGGCGATTTCCGCGGCGGTCATGGCGCTGTTGTCGGACCTGACCCGCGAGCAGCATCGCACCAAGGCCATGGCCATGATCGGCATGACCATCGGCCTGTCCTTTGCCGTGGCCATGGTAGCCGGCCCGCTGCTGACCCGCGCTTTCGGTTTGTCCGGGCTGTTCTTCGCCACCGGCGGCATGGCGCTGCTGGGTATTTTCATCGTCGCCTTCATGGTGCCGCACTCGACCGGTCCGTTGCAGCACCGTGAATCCGGGGTCGCGCGCCAGGCTCTGTTGCCGACGCTCAAGCATCCGGACCTGCTGCGCCTGGATCTTGGTATCTTCGTGTTGCACGCGATGCTGATGTCGAGCTTCGTGGCCTTGCCGCTGGCTCTGGTGGAAAAGGCCGGCCTGCCCAAGGAACAGCACTGGTGGGTCTACCTCACCGCACTGTTGATCTCCTTCTTCGCCATGATCCCGTTCATCATCTACGGCGAGAAGAAACGCAAAATGAAACGAGTTCTGCTGGGCGCGGTCGGTACGCTGCTGCTCACCGAGCTATTCTTCTGGGAGTTCGGCGACAGCCTGCAGGCGCTGGTGATCGGCACGGTGGTGTTCTTCACCGCGTTCAATCTGCTGGAAGCTTCGCTGCCGTCGCTGATCAGCAAGGTTTCACCGGCCGGCGGCAAGGGTACGGCCATGGGGGTCTATTCCACCAGCCAGTTCCTTGGTTCGGCACTGGGCGGCATTCTCGGCGGCTGGTTGTTCCAGCATGGCGGTTTGTCGGTTGTGTTCCTGGGTTGTGCAGGACTCGCTGCCCTGTGGTTGGCCTTTGCTGTTACCATGCGCGAACCTCCTTACGTGACGAGCCTGCGCTTGCCGTTATCGCCCGAAGCGATCCGCGAAGCCGGTCTGGTCGAGCGCCTGAAGGCCGTTGTTGGGGTAACAGATGCAGTGATGGTGGCCGAAGAAGCCGCCATTTACATCAAATTGGACACCGAATTATTGGATCGCGCGACCCTCGAGCAGCTGGTCAACCCAGCCCGGTCGGCGTGCGAAGCCTAGGAGAACGTTATGGCCCGTGGGGTTAACAAAGTCATATTGGTCGGCACTTGCGGCCAGGATCCTGAAGTTCGCTACCTGCCTAACGGTAACGCCGTGACCAACCTGAGTCTGGCCACCAGCGAACAATGGACCGATAAGCAAACCGGTCAGAAAGTCGAGAAGACCGAGTGGCACCGTGTGTCGATGTTCGGCAAGGTCGCGGAAATCGCCGGCGAGTACCTGCGCAAAGGTTCGCAGGTCTACATCGAGGGCAAGCTGCAGACCCGCGAGTGGGAAAAAGACGGTATCAAGCGCTACACCACTGAAATCATCGTCGACATGCAAGGCACCATGCAGCTGCTGGGCGGCCGTCCACAAGGCGACCAGGGCCAGGGCATGGGCAACTCCGCGCCACGTCCGCAGCAGTCGCGTCCGCAGCCTTCGCAGGCGCCACAACGCGAATCGCGTCCAGCGCCTCAGCAGTCCTCGCCACAGCCGGCGCAGAACTTCGACGACAGCTTCGATGACGATATTCCGTTCTAAGGCCAGCCTTGGACCGCGGTTCGAACAAAGCCTTTGGTGCGCATGCACCAAAGGCTTTTTTGTTGCCCCATTTCAGTTGGGAAGCAGGAACGCTGGCGGGTGTATTGAGTGCCAGGGCGTCTGGGCCTCATAGGCGCGAGCAAGGTCGATGGCGATGTGCTCCTGGTTTCGCTTGCAGACGAATTGCAGCGAGCAAGGACGGTTGTCTGCTGTAAAACCCGCAGGGACGGCAATTGCGCATAGGCCCAGAAAGTTGACGAAGCGAGTGAAGTGATTGGGCGGCGCAAGGTGTTCGATATCGTCCACGGCGCAGGCGGGCATTTGTGTGGTGGGCAGGACTATGGCTTCGACCTGATCATAGATGCGCTCGAACAGGGTACGCAGCGTGGCCATTTCCTGCAGGGCATTAAGGTATTCGGCCTGGGAGATCTCGGCACCGCGTGACAGTCGCGCCCGAACCGACTCGCCCAGGTCGCTTTGAGCGTCGGCATGAAGCGTTCTGTAGTTGGCCAAGGCCTCATAAAAAGTGATCAGGGAGTTTTTCTTCAGGCACTCCTCCAGGGGCATGGGGAATACGCCGGCCCGGGTCTGGATGCCGGTGGTTCGCAGCACTGCAATGGCGGTGTCGTAGCAGGCCAGGACGTCAGCAGAGACCCATGAGCGCTCATGCAACGGCAAGGTGGCCACGCGATACTGGCTGAGCACCACCTGTCCGAAGCGTTCTGCATTGTCCGTAAGGCATTGGCGTATGGGCTCGTCGAGCAGATGAGCATAGAGCAGCGATGCATCTTCGACAGATCTGGCAAGGACGCCCACCGAATCGAGCGTCTGGCTCAGAGGAACGACATCGCTCATTTCGATCTGGCCGTGGCTGGGCTTGAGGCCGACAATGCCGCACCAGGAGGCGGGAATACGCACCGAACCGCCAGTATCGGTCCCCAAGGCCCAGGGGGTCAGCCCGCTGGCTACGGCTACCGCCGATCCACTACTGGATCCGCCGGGTGCCAACTCTGTCTGGCGGCTCCACGGATTGCGTGGAGTCGCGAAATGTTCATTGACGCCAAAGGCGCCAAGGCCGAATTCGACGGTGTGAGTCTTGCCCAGGATGACCATGCCTTTGCTTAACAAGCGCTCGACAACCGTCGAAGTCGCTTGTGCTCGACGGTGCTTCCAGCACAAGGAGCCCGCCGTCGTAAGTTCGCCTTTCACATGGAACAAGTCTTTCAGGGCAATGGGCATGCCGTGCAGCGAACTTGATGCCTGTCCACTGCTTATGGCCTTGCACGCCCTGTGTGCCGCTGCGCGGGCCTGGCATTCATAGATATCGACAAAGGCGTTCGAGGAGGTTCGAGCGTCGAGGATACGTTTCAGGAACGCCTCGGTCACTTCGACCGGCGACAGATCCCGGGCCTGGATCAGCGTCATGAGTTCAATGGCGGTCAGTTGGGTGATAGGGGTCGTCACTCCGCCTTCTCCGGGTCAGGCAGCTCGGCATAATCGTTGCGCTCATCGCTGACAAACACGATCGACATGACCAGGATCGACAGCGTCGCGATGACGATCGTCAGAACGGCCAGTTTCATATGTCTCAGAAAAAACTCGGCGTCGGTGACGAAGTGCCCGAACACCGCGACTCCAAATGCGGAACCTATTTGTCCAGTCGCTCTGGAAAAGCCCGCGGCGATGCCGGTGTATATCTTCGGCGTGCTTTGCATGAATACCGAGGTGGACATGGGCGCCCCAAGTCCTCCTCCGAATCCGATCAATATCAGGGGGATGAGCAACCAGGGGTAGTGCGTGGAGTATTGAGGCAACAGTAGTCCACAAAACCCGACCAGACGGATGAAGGCACCGGCGATCATCAACTGGCGCGGCGGGAAGCGGTCCACCCAGCGTCCGGATACCTTGTTGCCGACAATCACACAGAGGGACAGGGGTAGCAGGGCAAGTCCGGTTTCGATCGCGCTGTAGTGCAGGTAGTCCTGGAAGTAGAACGTGAGGATGAACAGGGTGCCGAAGAACGAAAAGGCTCCGGCAAAAAAAATGTAAGCGATGGTGCTGAAGTTGGTATTCCTGAACAGCGTCAGGGGCAGCATCGGATGAGGGCCATGGACCTCGATCAGGACAAAGGCGATCAGCGACGTCGCACAGGTCAGTACGCCCAGCAGCAGATAAATGGAGTCCGTGTTTAGCCGGGGATATTCGATCAGTATTGCGATGAGGCTCAGCAGCATCACCGTGACAGTGAACTGTCCTTTCAGATCGAGGTGTTTTTCCTTATGGGGCGCTATCGGGGGCTCGATGCGAGATGTCAGCCAGACACCCAGCAGGCCGACGGGAATGTTGACCAGGAATATCGAGCGCCATGACAGGTATTGAGTCAGGAGCCCGCCTATCAATGGCCCCATTACCAGCGCGATCCCTCCCCAACTGGCCCAGCTGGCAATGGCTTTTGCCCGTGCGGAACTCTCTGTATAGGTATGCGTGATCAGCGCCAGCGAGCTGGGCACCAGCAACGCCGCACCAATTCCCTGGCATGCCCGCCCAGCCAGCAGCTGCGTCGCGCTGGCGCTCAGACCGCATAGCAGTGAGGCGACGACAAACAGCAGCAGGCCGACCATATAGACAGTTTTCGCGCTGAGACGGTCGCACAGGGCGCCCCCCGACAGCAGCAGGCTGGCAAAAATTACCAGATAGACGTTAACCATCCATTGCAGCGTATCGGTGCCGATGGCCAGTCCATTTCTGATCGCTGGCAGGGCGACATTGACGATAGAAGAGTCGAGAAGGACCAATATGTAGCTGATATTGGCCGCCAGTAGCACGAGACGCTGGTTCTTGTCGGTATTCATCATGGCTCTATGTCGTCGGGGTACCGGCGCCAGGAACTGGCGCCAGGAAGGATCAGCGTGCGCCGAGGGTCGCGATATCTTTTCGGTAATGCATGCCATCGAAGTGAATCTTGCGTGCCACCGCGTAAATACGTTCCCGTGCCGCTTCAAGCGTATCCGCTGAGGCGCTCAGCGAGATGATTCGTCCACCCTTGGTCACCAGTTGGCCCTGCGCACTTGATACGGCGGCATGAAAGATCTTTGCCTCCTGCTCTCCCGAAGGAAGCGAGATGACGTCGCCGGTGCGTTTTACGCCTGGGTACCCGGCGGAGCTTATTTGCAGTGCTACCGCGTATTTGTCGTTCCAGCGGACCTCTGCCTGGTGCAGTTGTCTTGCCAATGCCAGTTCGAGCAACGGGCCCAGTTCACTGTCCATGCGTTCGAGCATCGTGAACAATTCCGGGTTGCCGAGGCGGCAGTTGATTTCCAGCAGATGGACTTCCTGCTCCGGGTCGATCATCACGCCGAAGTACAGGAAGCCCAGGTAGTCGATTGCATCCTCCTTGATGGCCCTGATCGTCGGCTCGACGAGACGGTCGATGATCTTCTGCGACAGCTCCTGGGAAATGACCGGTGAATACGCTCCCATCCCCCCGGTATTGGGGCCCTTGTCGTTATCGTGCAGTCTTTTGTAGTCGCGGCTTTCGACCATGGGGACGTAGTGGGTGCCATCGAACAGGACGGTAAAACTGACTTCTTCGCCCACCAGGAAATCTTCAACGATGATTGGCCCTCCATAGGTGGTGAACATGTGCTCGATCGTCTCGTCGACGGCCTGCCATTCATGAGCGATCACCACGCCAAGGCCACCGTTGGCCATGCCATCGACCTTCAGGACGAGGGGCAGGGAGCGTGTATGGGCGTACTGTCGGGCGCTGGGGGCGTCTGCGAACACTTTGAAACCGGGCGTAGGGATCTTGTGTCGTTGCATGAACTGTTTGGAGTATTCCTTTGACCACTCAAGTTTCGAGGCTTCTCGGGTAGGCGCCAGAACCTTCAGGCCACGCTCTTGAAAATAGTCCACGATACCCGCGGCCAGTGCCTGGGTCGGGGTAATCAAGGTGTAGTCCACGTCGTACTGGGCCGCGGCGTTTGCCAGGCCGGGTATATCGGTGGTCTCCACCTCCAGATTCTCGACTTTCGGTTCATCCGCCGTACCCGGGCTGCCGGGGGCTACATACACTTTCTCGACCTGATCGGACTGGATCAGCTTCCATGCCAGTGCATGTGCACCCGAGCTGCAACCTACGATTAGCACTTTCATATAACGCTCCCTGTGTATGGAAGAGGACTATCTACTCGTCAGTTTCGCGGACTCCCACAGGACCGAATCGTTCAGCCAGTCGTGGAAGGTGTCGATACGCTCCAGCAGTTGCTCATCGCTGTCGCCGACCAGAATCGCGCTAAGCACATCGTCGGTGTAGGTTTGGGCAGGCTGGTAGGCCAGTCCTTCCATGCCGGTGATACATAGGGTGCTGACCCAGTCGAA
Source organism: Pseudomonas sp. SK3(2021) (assembly GCF_016772375.1). Lineage (NCBI taxonomy): Bacteria > Pseudomonadati > Pseudomonadota > Gammaproteobacteria > Pseudomonadales > Pseudomonadaceae > Pseudomonas > Pseudomonas sp. SK3(2021). Next base: position 5,983,672 of record NZ_CP061943.1, on the reverse strand, counting down.
GGGTAGGGAGGCAGGGATCTTCACAAGCCGGTCGTCACGTACCGGAACGCGGATCGATGCCGCGACACAGGTAGGCGAGCGCCCGATGGGCAGCTCGTCTTCGATGCCTGCGCAGGCCCTGATCCAGGCCTTGTGAATGTTGATGCCATAACTCAGTTCGATCAGTTCGCCAGTCAGGGAGCCTGCCGTTCGTGCCGCGATCTCGCACAGTACCAGCCGATCGTCCGGGGTCTGGAAGATTTCCGCATGGAAGCCTAGGGGGGAGGTTTCGGGCAGCGCGGCAATCACCTTGCGGGTGAACTCGATCAGGCGTCGGGCGATCGGGGTGCCGGGCTCCAGGGTGCGACTGCCAAACGTGCCGGCCCGCTGGAAATCCAATGAGCCGTTGATGTAGGCGCACGGTGCAAAAAAGGTCCTGCCCTCTGCCGTCAAAACCCCATTGACGTGGAACATCCGACCTTCGACGAATGACTCGATCATGTAGCCGTCGAGCGTTGGCTTGTGGAACAGCGCAGCCAGGTCCGAGCGGCTTTTGATGACCTGGATATCTTTTGAGCTGCAACCATCGACCGGCTTGATGACGCTGGGGTAGCCATGGCGTTCGATGAATTCAACGACATCCAGCGACGATCGCAGGCGCTTGAAGTGGGCGACGGGGATATCGGCCCTGTTCATATGTTCCTTCATGACCACTTTATCGCGGTAGGCGATGGCGCTTTCCAGGCTCTGGCCCGGTACGCCGAGGTGTTCGCGCAAGCGGGCGGCACGGATCAAGTCGAATTCCGAGTGCGGCAGGATTCGGGAAAACCGGGTGCTTGCCGCGAAGTCCAGCGCGGTGATTTCGGCCTGCGAATCGGCGTCCAGATCCTCCAGGCGCTTGACCAGACGGTACTTGTGCTGGGATGGGAAGGGGGTCGAGCTGATCAGGTACAGGTCCTGGTCCCGCTCGGCCAGCCATTGGGCGAAATCTATTTTGATGCTTCTGCCTAAACACAAGATAGCCATGTCATCTCCCTGTCATTGGCCGGTGTTTCAGTCCAACGGCTGGATCGGTTTGCGCATGAACAGCCGTGCATTGCCCCTGGGATTGCACTCGACGCGGCCGAACACCTCATAGCCGTTTTTTTCGTAGAACGCCGGCGCCTGGATTTCCATGGTGAACAGCAGGGCGGTCCGGCATCCGCGAAGGGCGGCCAGGCGTTCGGCCTGGCGCAGGATCTGAGCGCCGTAGCCTTTGCCGCGTAGGCTGTCGGGCAGATAGAAGTAGTTGATGAAGAACACTCCCAGGGATGTCCTGCCGACCAGACCGCCTATCACCTCGCCGCTGAGAGGGTCGGTGACCGTGAGATCCAGGGGCTCGTTGTCGCTGATTCCGGTTTGCGACACATTGTATTGATCCAGCAACTCATTGATCCGGCCACGACCGGCGGCCGGGGCGTTCTCGTGAACCGTGACGACAAAGTCGTGCTGGCGATCCAGGTGTTTCACTTCTGTCATTTCGAAAGTCCAACGTGCAAGAGAGAAAGGGGGCGCCGGCTCATCGCGTTGTTCCGGTCCGACTGGCCATGTGGTGCTCGTTACCCTGGCTGTCCTGATCCGTTTCAAGGTAGAGAAGCTCGTAGTCGCTACCCCGGGCCTTGAGTACGGGAACGACAGGTCGTCCGTCAGGAACGTCCAGCCACAACCGCAGCAAGTGCCGCTTCTGGGTGTCCGAGTCCTGGAATTCGGTACGCGAATGCAGGGTGGTGTAGTTGTTCAGGAACAGGATCTCCCCTGGCTCCAGCAGGAATGTGAGCTGAAAGGATTTTCGATTGCAGATCTCGTAGAAGGCTTTCAGGGCAGCGTCCAGTCTTTCGGGAAATGCCTGCCCCAGCGTCTGGGCGGCGGCCCGCATGTAATTGCCCACGCACATCGAACTCAGGATGCTGCCGACCCGGGAAAACACCGGAATCCGGTAGTCCGTTACCGGCGTGTGGGACTGAGAGCGTTCCGCGGTGGCATAGGGATAACCTTCGTACAGCACCGGCAGCAGCTGCGGGTTTTCGGCCACCAACTGGTTGTGCACCGCCAGGCCACTGACAATCTCCGTGGTCCCGCCGCTGGCGGCCCCACTGAGGCACAACAGCCCGATGATCTCGAAGGCGTCCGAATGGAACCCGAGCTCTCTGTTGGACAGGTAGCCGCGATTCTTGGGATTGGACGGCTCGTGGCGGACATGGCCGATACGATCGCCGCGAGAGCTCTGTACCACGGGGCGCCCCAGGTGCAGGGCCAGCCCCCAGAACAGGCGTTCGAGGGCTTCGCCGGTGAAGCGAGCAATGTCGATGCCCTGCAGCACCGCGACTCCGGGACCGTCCTGAAGCGCCTGGTGCAACTTGCCCAGCAAACCCTGAATGGCAGGCGCTGCGAAGTCCTCCCGAGTCAGGCTGTACATCGGCTTGTGGGCGCTATTGGCCAGCAGTTGCTCGATGCATTGCAGCTCGGGCTCACCCATGTTCAGCAGGACATCGGCCTTGGACTTGAGCGTGGCCGCGGTCCAGACGGCGGGGTCGTCGACCGCGACGGGCGAATGCCCGTTGTGTTCGATGTTCATCGGGGACTCCTCAGGCGCTGCAGACCGTGCAGGCGGGATGTTGCGGTTTGTCGATAATGGTCGTTTGCAGGGTCGCGAAATCGATGGTGACCAGCTTCCCCGCCGAGCTCATGGGCCAGCCGACCAGATGACGCACGATGTCCGCCGACATCATGCCGCCCACGGTCATGGCGCAATGGCTGAAGGCCGAGGTCGCCGGGATCAGGTCATGCTGTTCGCGATACTGACGGGTGGCATGGTGATCGGGGTTGTGTTCCTGGGACCATTTTTCGTCACAGCGAAAACAGCCGGACTGCCCGGGAAATTTGGTCCAGAGCATGCCCATGCCGGCCGAGACGCTGTTGAAGACCGCTGGTACGCCTCTGGCAAAGCAGGCATCGCTGATCCAGCGATCAGCAGCGATCACCGGACGATCGATGGCGGCGACGATGATGTCGGGCTTGAACTCGTCGATCAGCCGAGTGACGGCCTCGGTGCCGGTCAGGCGCTCGAAGACGGTATTTACCCTGACGTCCGGGTTGATGGCGCTCAGTCGGGCCTTGAGCCCATCGACTTTTCTCAGGCCGATATCCTGGACCGTGAACAGCTGGCGGTTGAGGTTCCCCAATTCGATTTCGTCGAAATCCACCAGGGTGATGGTCCCGCAGCCGGCCATTGTCAGGGCGGTCGCCGTGCAACTGCCCAACCCTCCGCAGCCGAGCATCAGGACATGCCCCTTGAGCAGGCGGGTCTGTAGCTCGGCCGGTGTCCGGCCGTCCCGGGTCAAGGCCGCAAAGCCATTGAGATTGCGAGAGTAGCGGTCGGTCTGGTCGGGCCGCAGGTGCTGGGGCTGGAAGAACGAGCGGTCCTGGAGCAGATTCTGTACCCGCAGGTCCTCGACCAGCGCCAAGAGCTCATCGTACTGAGCCGGATGGCCCTGGGTATCCAGTTGCTGGGCAATCCAGGCCAGGTCGTTCTGACCGTTCATCAAGTGAAGGGCGATGTACTTCCAGCCATCCGGATCGTCGAGGATCAGGCTTGCGTCACCCTGTCGGGTACCTCGATGAATGGCCACGCGATGGGCATGAATGGGGACGGCCACTATGGTCGCTTGCAGTTGCGGCAGATTCATCGAGCGAGCTCCTTGAGGGTAATGACGGGAAGCAGGATGCCTTTGCGGCCTACATTCATGACCGGGTCGAAACTGGCACGTGCCTGGAAGCCGGCGAAGCGCCCGCCGTATACGTAGGTATCCACTCCTGACCACATCGACTCGGTCACGCCGAGTTCTGGATGAACGGCAGAAAGCGTCCGGCCCTGGATGTACTGCTGAACCACGAAGCTGTGTGGCCCTTCCAGTGCGCTGCAAATCCCCTGCTCCCATTGTTCCTGTGTTGCGAAAGGCCCTACCAGCAGACCTTCACCACGGGTCGCGTTTGAGGGCTTCAACACCAGGTGTGGGCGATGCCGCCTGACATAGCTGATCAGGTCGATCGGCTGTCCCTGGGGGGTGCTGCTCTTGCCGGCAGCCAACAGACGGGTCCAGGGAATGTGCGTGCGGCACAGCTCCCGATCTTCCTCGGGCAGCAGCGCCAACATCTTGGGATCACTCAACAGGGCCATGATGGCCTTGTCCGCAAGGGGCCACTGGCTGATCAACGGATTGAGGAACGTCACCTCTGCGTTCGACGCCGCTTCGAGATACTCACTGACCAGCGGTTCGTCGATAAGGTCGCGCAAGTCGAGTTTGTTGTAGGTCATGTCGATGACGCGTCCCTGGGGGTCGACCAGGTGGCCGTCGCGCCGCTTGAGGTCGGCCGCATCGACCTCCTCGGTAGGCACGCCGAGGCGGTTCAGGCCGGCAACCATCTGGGTCACTTCGTTTTTGAAGCGCCCTTTGAAGGTCACGATGGCCGCTCGCCGGGCCGGTTGTCCGACGCGCTGAAAGTGGGTGCTCAGGAGCTCCTTGAGGAACAGGTCCGGGTCGCTCACGAAGGGTTGGAAATCGACACTGTGGCCGATGCCCGCCAGCAGGGGATTGTCGATCTCGGCCCAGAGGCGGCCGGCCAGTCCGTTCTGGATCACACCGCCGGGGCAGTCGGTATTGGTCTCCAGAATCCGGTAGACGCCCTCGCTGTCGAATAACCCGTCGAGTCTGAAAATACGTACCAGCGGCGAATGCTTCGGCAGGTTGAAGGTCAGGTGTTCGCTGTTCTTGTAGGCAGGAAACAGCGCGCGTACCTGTTCGTTCTCGACATAGATTTTCGCGGCGTGATCGAACACCCGGGCAAAACCTTCGCCGAGGCTCTGCAATTGCGCGACCGTCTCGTTCGGCAGGATCAGGGGGCGGATGGAGACGGGGTAGCTTTTACCTTCGAAATTCAGCCCTTCGCTGGACAGCGAATCGCAAAAACGTTTTTGCGCCGCGATCAGTCGTTTGCGCGCATCCGCTGTCAGGCGGGTGAGGGATTGCTCGATGAGGCGATCATCCGCCTCGAAAAGGCTGGTGTTGGGCGTGCAGGCTAAGGCGTTATTGTTCATATGGATTTCCTCGGGCTTGGACGATTATTTTTTTGCAGCGCTACTCAGGGCGCGGCCCAATTGGGCGAGCCCTTTGTCGAGGGACTGTGGGTCGATGGTGAGCGGAGGGAGCAGTTTGATGACGTTGTCCTGCGCGCCGCAGGTTTCGACGATCAGTCCGCCGGCATAGGCCTGGGCACTGACCTGCTGGGTGGTGGGGGCATCGGGCAGCTCGATTCCCCAGATCATTCCCAGTCCGCGGACAGCCTTGATCAGTTGGGGCCAGGTCTCTTGCCAGTGTGCAAGGGTGTCGGCGATCTGTTTCGAACGCTGGCCCAGGGCGTCCATGAAGTCGCGGTCCTGCCAGTAGCGCAGCGCCTGGGTGGCGGCGATGAACGCCAGGTTGTTGCCACGGAAGGTGCCGTTGTGCTCTCCAGGCTGCCAAAGGTCCAGCTCGGGCTTGATCAGTACCAGGGACATGGGTAAGCCATAGCCGGAAATGGACTTGGCCAGGCAGACGAGATCGGGCTGGATGCCCGCCCTCTCGAAGCTGAAGAAAGTCCCGGTTCGCCCGCATCCGGCCTGAATGTCATCGACGATCAGCAGAATGCCGTGGCGGCTGGCCAGTTGGGCGAGACCTCGCAGCCATTGGGGGCTGGCAACGTTTACACCTCCTTCGGCTTGCACCGATTCGACGATGAACGCGGCCGGCAGGTCGATCCCCGATCCGGGTGTGGTCAACATGTTTTCCAGCACGCTCAGGCTGTCCACCTGCTGGCCGAGAAATCCTTCGTAGGGCATCCGGGTGATATCCGGCAACGAAACACCGGCCGCGGCACGCTTGGCGCTTCGGGCCGATGCGGCGAGGGCTCCCAGGGACATGCCATGAAACGCATTGCTGAAGGCGACGATGTTGGTTCTGCCGGTGACTTTACGGGCGAGTTTCATCGCTGCTTCGATAGCATTGGCGCCGGTCGGGCCGGTGAATTGAAGGCGGTAGTTCAGTGCTCTGGGGGCCAGGATGACCCGGTTGAATGCCTCGATGAAGGTTTTCTTGGCGCTGGTGTGCAAGTCCAGGGAATGGGTAATACCGTCGCTTCGCAAGTACTCCAGTAATACCTCCTTGATCATTGGATTGTTATGTCCATAGTTCAATGAACCCGCCCCGGACAGAAAGTCGATGTACGAAGTGCCATTGATATCGGTCAATATCGAATTGCGCGCGGTGGCGAAAATGGCTGGGAACTTTCGACAGTAACTTCTGACTGCGGACTCGTGATTGAAAAAAGTATCGGCGGGGTCTTCACTGATTAGTGAGGCCGCTTCGGCAATTAAGTTATTCACGTCAATATCCTTCCAGTGGAATTAACTTCACTTAAATCCAGGTAGTGAGATTGAATGGCGGTGAGCTACGGCATGCAGGTGTCGGTTCAGAGCTCTTCGCGAATGACGATTTTTCCCTGGCTGGCCAATAGCGGAGAGTTCTCGCAAGCGATATATGAGACTGTTTGCTGATGGTCGCTGACATGGTAGTGCCCGGCCCAGGCGGGCACATAGATTGCGTCGCCGGCTTCCCAGTGAAGAACTTTCTCTTCAATGTAAGTGGCACCACTTCCGCTTAGAACATAAATGACGGTTTCGTAGTTATGTCTGTGCAGGCGGGTTTGTACGCTGGGAGCGAGTTGTTCCAGGCTCATGCGCATTGTTTGCACCGGCAAATCCACGACACTGCTTTTCTGGCTCGATATTGGCGTGGCTCGTGGCGCGCCACGCTCGCCCTCGACTGCAACATGCAACAAGCGGCGCGGCAGCTGGATAGGAACAGTGGTCACGGCATTCAACCAGGTGAGTTTGTCCGGCTGTGCGGGCTGCTCATCATGAGAGTGCGCAGGTTCCTGGCCGACCTTCTGCCAGATGGCATCGAACATTGTGCAGCGCTTGAGAATGATCTGACGCCCGATGTCCTTGGCCAGGAGTCTTGCTCCAGGGGAACACTGGACCAGCTGTTCCAGGATGCCCAGCATCGTGATCGCGTGGTCTTCATCCTCTTCGATGTGTACACGGAAGAACTCCAGGCCTTCCTCGCTGACATTCAGGCGCTCCAGGGCCTGCAGGACGGGCCTGTAGATCAGCGGCACGATCGCTTCGGCACCCATGCACAGGGCCGCGAGACCCTCGATGGCGTTTTCGGAGCGACAGAACTCCATGACAGCCTGAGTGAAGTCCTGGGTTTGCGGCAAGGCCTTTTCGGCCATGGCATGGGTTCCGGTGGCGCGCAGGGTTCTCTGGAACAGCTCTGCATGAGTCACTTTGCCCACGCCGTCGATCCCCATTTCCTCCTGCATGTTCTCCATCAGGTGCCTGATGTCATCCAGGCTCTCAAGCCGGTTGATTATGGCGCAGAGAAAGCGGGTGAAGTTGCGAGAGTAGTGATGATGTTGTACCAGGAAAAAGCGCATGCCTTTTAAGGAGACATTCCCCTCTTGCATGGCCAGGAGCAGCGGATGGTTAACCAGTTGATTCAGCGAGTCGCTATCCAGCCATGTATCCCATATGGATCCGCCAGTAAGGTCCTCAATAATATCGATTGCGAGTTCACGGGGTACGGCACTTTCCAATTTCACTATCGATCTCCTTGAAGAAGTAATAGTTTCAGGGATGAGTAAACCCGCCACGCCGGATAAAGCACGATATGCCGGTTCAGAAGGGCATGAGTCGTGCTGTTTATCGCTGTTGGATATATTGCCAAAGAATCGCGTCATGACCGCTGCGGAATTATTTAGTGAATAAATAATCCTGTCAGGGATAGCGAAAATAGATAAGGCAGTTCAGGGGTTAAAGCTCATCGACGAATCCTTTCTTATTAGTGTAAAAACCAGCTATTCATCATTTCCATGATGTGGAGGTTATGAATAGCTTCGACTATTTAGGGTGTCAAGAGAAATTGGATCCAGGACTCGGGTAGGAATGATCTGGACTGATATTAAGATGATTCCACCGCTTCGAGGGTAGGCAAATTTGATGACTGTAATCATTAACTTGGCGACGCATGAGGCATTTTTTTTTGCGCCTCACTGCCACAGGTATTTCGTCGGATCACCTGTGCCGAGGGGGATTTTCGCCGTCTTTTTTATTGCATGTTGGCCAGCATCTTCCGTGCCTGAGGTGAAAGGCAACTCAGGCCCGGGGGTATTGTTACGTCAACGGTGATAATCGCCAGAGAGCGTTCGCTGGAAGATAACCCCAAAAGGCCGCACAGCGAGTGAACGCTGTGTGGCCCTACAGTGAAGCCGGGGGGAAGCCTGGCTTTGCCAGCCCTGGTGCAGGCGGCCTGACAGAATCAGCGGCTGCCCGCCAGAAACTCATCGGTGGACACCACGCTGGCGTAGGCGAATCCCAGGGCCGACATGAAGGCGGCATGCACCTGGGCCGCCGGCACCACCACGCCATTGAATTCGAGGTCGCGGGTGGCACAGGCGTCGTGGATCACCGTGACGCCATAACCCAGGTCGGCGGCGGCGCGGGTGACGCCGTCGATGCACATGTGGCTCATGCTGCCGACCACCACCAGTTGCTCGATGTCGTGCTGGTCGAGGATAGCTTCGAGCTCGGTTTCGCGGAACGAATTGACGAAGTGCTTGAGCACCACCGGCTCGTCGGCGCGGTTGCTGACCTTGGGGTGCAGTTGCGCGCCGCTGGAGCCGGGGGTGAAGAAGGGCGCGCTCTCGGAGGTGAATTCGTGGCGGATATGCACCACCTGCCGGCCGCTGTCACGGAAGGCCTGGATCAGCCGCGCAGCGTTGTCGGCGGCGGCTTCGACACCCACCAGGGGCCACTTGCCGTTGGGGAAGTAGTCGTTCTGGATATCGACTACGATGAGTGCTTGCTTGGCCATGGGTGTGTCCTCTGAAGTAGTGGTTGGCTGTGGAGTCCAGTATTGACCCCGGCGGGCCGGTCGAGGATTGGCCGCACCGACAATAGAAGGGGGAAAACTGACAATGGGTATGGAAAGCGCAGTCGCCGAACTGGGCGTGCTGATCTATCCCGGGGCACAGATGGCCGCGGTGCATGGCTTGACCGACCTGTTCGGGGTCGCCAACCGTATCGCCGCCGAACAACGCAGCACGCAGTTGCCGCTGTTGCGCATCAGCCACTGGCAGGCGCAGGTCGACCAGGTACCCGTACGGGTGTACGACAGCCATCCAGGTGCCGAGGGTTCGTTGCTGGCGGTGTTGATCCCACCCTCGGTGGCCGGTTTTTCCCAGGCGCAGGCACCGCAGGCGCTGACCCACTGGCTGTGCCAGCAGCATGCCAATGGCGCGACCCTGGGCGGGGTCTGTGTCGGTTCGATCCTGCTGGCCGAAAGCGGCCTGCTCGACGGTCGCAGCGCCACCACTCACTGGACTTCGGCGAAGCAGTTCGCCGAGCGCTACCCGAACATCCACCTGAACGCCGACAAGCCGATCGTCGACGATGGCGACCTGATCACCACCGCCGGCCTGATGGCGTGGTCCGAGCTCGGGCTGCGTATGGTCGACCGCCTGCTGGGCCCGAGCATCGCCAGTGGCACCGCGCGTTTTTTGGTGATCGAGCACAGCGACAGCGCCAGCCAGTGCGGCAGTAACTTCGCGCCGATCCTCGGCCACGGCGATGCGGCGATCCTCAAGGTGCAGCACTGGCTGCAGGGTAATGGCGCAGTGGACGTTTCCCTCGCCGTCATGGCGCAGCAGGCCGGGCTGGAGGAGCGCACCTTCCTGCGGCGCTTTCGGGCCGCCACCGGGCTCAAGCCCACTGAGTATTGCCAGCACTTGCGGGTGGGCAAGGCCCGGGAAATGCTCGAGTTCACCAACGGCACCATCGACCATATCGCCTGGACGGTCGGTTACCAGGACCCGGGGGCGTTCCGCGCCACCTTCAAGAAGATCACCGGGCTGGCACCCAGCGAATATCGCGCGCGTTTCGGCGTGACGCCGCCGACACCGCTGGCGCGGGCGGGGCAGGGTTGACCCCGCGGGTCGTGCAAAATACCGGGCGGCGCCGGCCGATCGTGCAAAATAAAACAGGCCAAATGCCAGCGGCGATGGCATAGAGCGCTTATCCAGGGGGTATTCGACTCCCCCCGGGCCTTGGCGTGATCCCTGCACCCTTCCTTGTGCATTCATCACACGTAAGGGGGACGCATGACCCCGACGCAACGCAAGAAGCGGCTGGTCGCGCACTCGGTCCACCCTGGTGCCTCGCAGCATGTCGTGGAGACCAATCGCGCGCTGGCCCGCTGGCTGGCGCAAATCCTCGGGCTGGAATTCGCCGGTGACTACGACCCGCTCGTGCATGGGCAGGGCGAGCTGTACCTGGTGCCGACGCAGACCATCGTCGGCCCCGCCGCAGCCCGGCAATTGCGGGTCAGGGGGCCGGACGACCTGTGGGGCGGGTATGTCGAGCATGACTTTATCTGCACCAAGGCCATCACCCATGGCCTGTTGAACAAGAATGCCGTGGCCCCGCCGGGCTGGGCGCCGTTGTTCTCCCAGCGGGTGCGCAATGTGGTGCTGGACGGCCTGAGCGTGTTTTCCCTGAATGACGCCCGGCCAGCGGCCAGCCATTTGCTTTACAGCGGGCCGATCCGCATGAAGCCGATCCATGCCTGCGCCGGTCGTGGCCAGCGGGTGATCGCGAGCCTGGAGCACTTCGACGAGCTGCTGACGCAACCGGACGTCGCCCGGCAGTTCAATGACGGCGTGGTGCTGGAGCAGGATCTGCAACAGGTGGTCACCCGCAGCGTTGGCCAGTCCTTTATCGCCGGCCATGTCCTCAGTTACTGCGGCCAGCAATACCTGACCGAGGATTCCGGCGGCGAGCAGGTCTACGGTGGCTCCGAGCTGTTGGTGGTGCAGGGTGGCTACCCTGAGTTACTGGCGCTGCAACTGCCGCCGGAAGCGCGCCTGGCAGTGCAGCAGGCCCGGGTTTTCGACGCCGCCGCCGATGAGGCCTATCCGCGCTTTTTCGCCTCGCGACGCAACTATGACATCGCCCAGGGGCTGGACGCCGAAGGCCGGCAGCGCAGCGGCGTACTCGAGCAGTCGTGGCGCATGGGCGGTGCCAGCAGCGCCGAAGTGGTGGCTTTGCAGGCCTTTATCAACCATCCGGGTATGCGCGTGATTCGTGTGTCCGCGGTGGAAACCTATGTCGACCGGCCCTTGCCGGTCGATGCCATCGAGGTCTATCGCGGGCCCGCGGAGCGTGGTGACTTTCTTCTCAAATATGTAACGGTCAAATCCTATGACGGCTAGAAGCGAAAGCATTCAAATCGACATCGATGACGAGCAGATGAGCGGGACCTTCCTCAGTCCCAGGTCGAAAGTCCCCGGCGTACTGTTTGTCCACGGCTGGGGCGGGAGCCAGGAGCGCGACCTGGAGCGCGCCCGGGGCATCGCCGGGCTGGGCTGCGTGTGCCTGACCTTCGACCTGCGGGGCCACGCCGGCAGCGGCATCCCGCTGAACCGCGTGACCCGCGAAGACAACCTGCGCGACCTGTTGGCGGCCTATGACCGCCTGTTGGCCCATCCGGCCCTCGATACCTCGGCGATCGCCGTGGTGGGCACCAGTTACGGTGGCTACCTGGCGAGCATCCTGACCTCGCTGCGACCGGTGCGCTGGCTGGCGCTGCGGGTTCCGGCGCTGTACCGGGACGAAGCCTGGAACAGCCCCAAGCGCGACCTGGACAAGGCCGACCTGCTGGATTACCGCAGCAGCCTGGTGCGCATGGACAGCAACCGGGCGCTGCATGCCTGCGCGGCGTTCACCGGCGATGTGCTGTTGGTGGAATCGGAGACCGACGAGCATGTGCCGCACGCCACCATCATGAGCTACCGCGCGGCCTGCCAGCAGACCCATTCCATGACCCACCGGATCATCGACGGCGCCGATCATGCCCTGAGCGACCCCGTGTCGCAGCAGGCCTACACCTCGATCCTGGTGGACTGGATCACGGAAATGGTGGTGGGAGAACGGTTGAGCATCATTCAGTCGCGATAGTCGGGAGCGCTGGTTGAATGGAGCGTACGCTTGCTCCTGGAGAGGATGCGCGCGTTTGTCCGTTAGCGTCAGTTGCCTTTGCGCGGCTTTTTCTCCACGCGCAACACCTTGGCCCTGGCCTCTAGCAGCAGGTACATCAGCAGCGCGATCAGCAGCGGCAGGATGAAGTAGATCGCCCGGTAGGCGATCAACCCGGCCAGCAGGCTGCCGCGGGACACCTCATGTTGCAGCAGGGCGATAAACACCGCCTCCAACACCCCGAGCCCCGCCGGAATATGGGTAATGACCCCGGCGATACTGCTGATCAGCAGCACCCCGAGCACCACCGGGTAATCGAGCTTGCCGGGCAGCAGGGTGAAGATCACCGCCGCCATCAGCGACCAGTTGAGCGCGCCCAGGGCCAGTTGCAGCAGGGCCATGGGCAACGAGGGCAAATTGATCTCGACCCCGCGTATCGACCACTTGCGCCGCCGGGAAAACCGACAGGCCGCCAGGTAACCCGCGGCCAGCACCAGCAGCAGGACTCCCAGCCCCTGCAACGCGCCGTTGCTGAGCTGCCAGCCGGGCGGCAACTTCATCAGGCCACTGGCGAATACCGTGCCGGCCACGGCCATGTAGCCGAACCAGTTGGTGGCCAGGCTCAGGCCGAGGATCTTGGCGATGTTGCCGGTGCTTACCCCGAGCCTGGAATACAGCCGGTAGCGCATGGCGATCCCGCCGACCCAGGTGCTGAGGTTGAGGTTGAACGCGTAGCTGATGAACCCCACCGGCAGGATCTGCCGCCAGCCGAGGTTCTGCCGGATGTAGGTGCGACCGATCAGGTCGAAGCAGGCGTAGACCAGGAAACTGGCCAGGGTCAGGCCTGCGGCGATGGCCAGGGTGCGCACCTTGAAGTCGGCCAGGGTGCTGAGCACTTCGCTCCAGTCGATGCGTCGGGCCAGCAGGGTGAACAGCACGATCAACAGCAGGAAGAAGGCGATGGTCAGCGGTTTCTTCAGGCGTTGCCAGCGCGACCGGGAGTGCGATGCGGCGGGTGTCGAGCCATGGGCGTCAGTGCGGCTCACGGGGCAACTCCCGCTGGGTGGCGGCCTGGCCGAAGGGCTTCAATTGCGGCTTGTGGGCGGGCAGCCAGCCGGCCCAGGCCGGAAAGTGACGCAGGATGTGAAACACCAGGAACCCCACGGTCAGGCGCCACAGGCGGCCACGCCCGGAGCCCTTGGCCGGCATGGCCTGGCAGTGGTCGCGGCTGAGCCGGTCGAGGCGCTCGAACAGGTCGTGATTGAAGGCCCGGTCGCGGATCAGCACATTGGCTTCCAGGTTCAGCGACAGGCTCAGCGGGTCGAGGTTGCTTGAACCCACGGTGCTCCAGTCGTCGTCCACCAGCGCCACCTTGCCGTGCAGCGGCCGTTCGCAATATTCGTAGATGGTCACGCCATCCTTGAGCAGGTAGTCATAGAGCGTGCGTGCCGCCAGCCTGGCCACCAGCATGTCCGGCTCGCCTTGCAGAATCAGCCGTACCTCGACACCACGGCGCGCAGCGTTGCGGATCTCGCGCAGCAGCCGGTAGCCGGGGAAGAAGTAGGCATTGGCGATCACCACCCGTTGCCGGGCTCCACGCAGCACCTGGCGGTAGACCTCTTCGATATCGCTGCGGTGCAGGCGGTTGTCGCGATAGACCAGGCGCACCTGGCCGTCATGGTCGGTCAAAGCCAGCTGCGCGCGGCGCTGCCGGCGGCGTTGCCACCAGTAGCGGGCGCGGGCCGGGCGGTCGCCCTGGCTCAGGGCGAAATGATGGATATCCACCACCGCCGGCCCCTGGATCTCTACCGAGTAATCCTGCTTGGCCTGGGGACCGAAATCGGCCAGGTGATCGGCGGAGAAGTTGATCCCGCCGACAAAGGCGATGCTGCCGTCGACCACCACTATCTTGCGATGCAGGCGGCGGAACCAGTTGGTGCGCACCCCGAGAATCGGCTGCGCCGGGTCGAATATCTGCAAGCGCACCCCGGCGTTGCTCATGGCGGCAAGGAATTCGGGGCTCAATTCGCCGCAACCGAAGCCGTCCAGGCTGACGATGACCCGTACGCCACGCTGGGCGGCCTCGATCAGGATACGGTGCAGCTCGTGGCCGACCTTGTCCTCGAAAAGGATGAAGGTCTCCAGCAGGATCTCGTGCTGCGCCTGGCGCAGCACTTCGAACACCCGGGGGAAATAGGCTTCGCCATTTTCCAGCAGCACCACCCGGTTGTTGCTGTGCCAGCCATATTCGAGGTCCGTCCGTGGCGGCTCGTGGGCCAGCCCGGCATCGGGCAGGCTGTCCACCGTGGTTTTTTCCAGGGGCATGTCGTTCATAGCTCGACCTCGACCGACAGCGGCGCGTGATCGGAGAGATGGGACCAGGGATGGGAGGCCAGTACCTGGACCCGGTGGACCTTCAGGTGACGCAGGTAGATTCGGTCCAGCCGCAGCAGCGGCAGGCGCGCGGGGAAGCTGCGCGCCGGCTTGCCCTGCTGGCTGACAAAGGCCTCCTGCAAACCGCTGGGGGCAAGCCGCGCATCGGCGCGTAGCCGCCAGTCGTTGAAGTCGCCGGCGACGATCAAGGGCGCGTCGGCGGGAAGCTCGGCGATCAGTTGCAGCAGCAGGTCCAGTTGTTGCTGGCGGTGGCTTTCGCGCAACCCCAGATGCACGCAGATGGCATGCACTTCCAGGGCATCGCCGGGCAGGCGCAGCACGCAATGCAGCAGGCCGCGGCTCTCGTGCCCGGACAGCGAGATGTCGAGGTTGTCGTAGCGAATGATCTGGAATTTCGAGAGCAGCGCATTGCCGTGGTCGCCTGCCGGGTACACCGCATTGCGTCCATAGGCGAACTGCGGCCAGATGCTGTCGGCGAGGAACTCGTATTGCGGCATGCTCGGCCAGTTGTTGTAGCGCTGCGGGTGCTGGTCGTGGGCGCCGTGCACCTCCTGCAGGAACACCACGTCGGCGGCCACGCTGCGCACCGCCTCGCGCAGTTCGGGCAGGATGAAGCGCCGGTTCAGGGCGGTGAAGCCCTTGTGGGTGTTCACCGTCAGCAGCGTGAAGCGGCGCGCGACGGCAAGCCCGAACGCGGGCGGCACCGGGTTGTTGGCCGACTCGTCATGGCTCATGGCAGCACCCCTGGCGGGGCGGGTTCGCCAGGCACCGTCGCCAGAGCCTTGTCGAGCCCGAAGCGCTGCAGCAACCGACGGGCATCGAAGGGCGCACGGACCTTCAGGTCATTGTCGAAATAGCAGAACACCTCCCGGCTCTTGCGCGCCCTGGGCGGGTGGCGGGCGTCGATCAACCGGGCATCGGCGGGTTGTTTGCCGCTGTGCCAGGCTTCGATCCGGTCGCCCCAGCGCTTCAGGGCCTGGGGCGTATAGCCACTGGCGTACAGCTCCTTGTCGCCGTGCAGCCGCAGGTAGACGAAATCGCCGGTCAGGTCCTCGCAATAGGGCCACTTGCCGGCGGTGTCGGCCACCACCAGCGCCACGCCGTACTGGCGCAGCAGGTGGGTGAATTCGGGCACAACAAAGCTTGCATGGCGGATTTCCACGGCATGACGCATGGCTTTTTTGCCGTAGGCCTTGGTGCTGGTCTGGCCGTTGAGGCGTGGTTCGTGCTGGCGGGCGAGGGCGGCGGCCTGTTCGGTATCGGCGGGCAGTTGCTCAAGAAAGGCGCCGAACAGCTCGGCGTCGAACTGAAAGCTGGGTGGAAACTGCCACAGGATAGGTCCGAGCTTGTTCTTGAGTTCCAAGACGCCCGAGGCGAAGAAGTTGGCGATCGGCTTGTGTACATCCCGCAGCTGCAGGATATGGGTGATGTAGCGCGGTGCCTTGACGCTGAACACGAAGTCCCTGGGCGTATCGGCATACCAGTCGGCATAACGCTCAGGGGTCTGCAGCGCGTAGAACGAACCATTGATTTCGATGCTGTTGACTGCGCGCGAGGCAAATTGCAGCTCGCGCTTCTGCGTCAGCCCCTCGGGGTAGAAGTCTCCCCGCCAGGGCTTGTAGCGCCAGCCGGAAATACCGATATGAATCGCCGCCATGTCCGCTCCCGTCCTAGGGTCTTCGAACTGCCTTTGTCTTTTGATGACTGCCCGGCTGGCGGGAAAGTTTCGACCTTCCTACGGACGGCACTTTTCATCCTGTAGGAGCGAGCTTGCTCGCGATGGACGTTAACGATAATGCGCGTCGAGTGGATGAACGCGGCGCTCTCAGGTCCATCGCGAGCAAGCTCGCTCCTGCAGTGGCGCCACTATCATCCTTGACTGATCGGCATTCGCCGGCCAGGGCTGCGTTTTTCGGGGCGGGCCTGCTGGCGGGCTCAGTGCCCGACCACCACCCGGCTCGTCCCCTCGGCCGGCTCGGCGTACACCGGGCCGAGGCGATCCAGGCGCCCGCTCCAGGCGGTCAGGGCCAGGGCGCCCAGTACCACCAGGCCGCCGATCCAGGCGGTGTGGATCAGCCCCAGATGGGCGACGATCAGGCCGCCACCCCAGGCGCCGCCGGCAATGCCAAGGTTGAAGGCAGCAATGTTCAGGCCCGAGGCCACGTCCACCGCCTGCGGGGTGTGGCGTTCGGCCTGGCGTACCACGTAGACCTGCAGGCCCGGCACGTTGCCGAAGGCCACGGCACCCCACACCAGCACGGTGGCCAGTGCCAGCCAAGGGTTGCCGGCGGTGAAGGTGAGCAGCAACAGCACGCCGGCCAGCAGGGCGAAGATGATCTTCAAGGCGCTGATCGGGCCGCGCTTGTCCGCCAGCTTGCCGCCCCAGATGTTGCCCACGGCGACCGAGATGCCATAGACCAGCAGCACCAGGCTGACGGTGCTGGCGCTGAAGCCGGAAATGTCCTGGAGAATCGGCGCGAGAAAGGTGAAGGCGATGAACGAGCCGCCGTAGCCTACCGCGGTCATGGCGTACACCAGCAGCAGGCGCGGTTGTTTCAGCACTTGCAGTTGTTGCAGCAGGGATGCCGGTTTGCTGTGGGCGATGTTTTTCGGCACGTAGATCAGGCTGCCGATAAAGGCGATCACCCCCAGCGCGGACACGGCGAGGAAGGTTTCGCGCCAGCCGAAATGCTGGCCGATAAAGGTCCCCAGCGGCACGCCGGTGACCAGGGCCACGGTCAGGCCAGTGAACATGATGGCAATCGCGCTGGCGGCTTTTTCCTTGGGCACCAGGCTGGTGGCGATGGTCGAGCCGATGGAGAAGAACACGCCATGGGCCAGGCCGGTGACGATTCGCGCCAGGACCAGGGATTCATAGCTGGGCGCTTGCCAGGCCAGCAGGTTGCCGAGGGTGAACAGCACCATCAGCGACAGCAGCAACAGTTTGCGCGGGACCTTGCCGGTCAGCGCGGTGAGCACCGGCGCGCCGACAGCGACGCCCAGGGCGTAGAGGCTGACCAGCAGCCCGGCGGACGGCAGGCTGACGCCGAGGTCGGCGCCGATGGTGGGTAACAGGCCAACGATGACGAACTCAGTCGTCCCGATGGCGAAGGCGCTCAGGGTCAGCGCGAGCAAGGCAATGGGCATGGCTGCAACTCCGGTGGAAGGGATGATGGAGCGCAGTGTCCGGATTTGACTCGTGCGGAAAAATAGCGGTTTCGGTATTTGATATTTGACCTGTGGGCAAATATCGAATGGCCAGGCTTCTGTAGAAGCGAAGCTTGCTCGCGATAGGCGCGGCGCGATGCACCAGCCTGATCGCGCTCAGGCGTCAGTGGCGAATCAACCGGGTCCGCAGCTCAAGGCTGGTCTGCGGCTCGAGGTCCAGCCAGAAATGCTGTTTGCCGGCGATCTCGGCGGCGGCGGGCAGGCCGTCGCGGTACACCAGCCGGTTGCCGGCCAGGGCCGGGACCTTCTGCCCGGGCAGCAAGGTGCCGGCAAGGTTCAGCGGATCGACGCCACACACCGCGATCAGGCTGCCATCCAGCGGGCGCCGGCGAACTTCGCGCAACAGGGCGATGGCCTCGGGCAGGGCGAACTGCTCGCCGGCCAGGCCACTGACAAAACGCCCGCCACGGATTTCGCCGCGGGCCTCCAGCCGATGGAAGGTGCGCAGCAGTTCGCGCCAGCTCGGTAGCCAGTCGGCCTCGCGCTCCAACAGGCGCCAGAACACCACGCCATAACGTCGCAACAGGGTCATGGCGATATGTTCGAGGGTCGCCGCTGGCATTGCCCGCGCATGGCTGCCGACACCCTCCAGTACCTGCGATGGACGCCGTAGCAGAGCCCAGCGCCCCGCATCGTCCATGCCACCGACCAGTGCTCCGCGCCCGCGCCGGCTGCCGCGGGCCTGGCGCTTGCTGGCCGGGGTGATCAAGGCGCGCAGGCCGGCAAAACTGTCGGCGTTCACCAGCCCGGCGGCCACCAGTTCCTGCAGGGCGATCTCCAGTTCGGTGCGCAGGACATGGGCTTCATGCTGTAACTCATCGAAGAACAAGGCGCCGTGCTGGCTCAGGGCTTCATGGACCTTCTGTGCCTTGGGCGACAGCTCGCTGCTGTCGGGCTGCGCGCCCAACCCGCTCCACAGCGCGACCTGGCTGCGGGGCAGCAACACGATCGGCGTGTTGCGCAGGGTCGCGCCGGCGGTTTTATGCGGGGCGCTGAGCCGGCTCCAGACCACCTTGCCGTTGCGGCACAGCTCATCCAGCCAGGTGGCGGAGTAATCCTTGATCCGCGCCGGCAGCAGGTCGCTGTCCCAGGCGCCGGCCGCGGCGGCATAGCCTTCGAACTGGGCGACCGTCTGCGCCAGCATGGCGCTGCCCTGGCCCTGGGTGGCGCTGGACAGGTGCTGCCAGTCGAACAGAAAGCGCATCAGATCCTGCAGCGCCACCGGTTCGATTTCCCGGCGCAGGCGTTTGACGGTGTAGCGATGAATCCGTGCCAGCAGATGCCGTTCGCACCACTCCTCCCGGGCCTCGCCGGGGCTGAAGCGGCCGCGCAGCACATAACCTTCGCTTTCCAGTTGCGCCAGAGCCTGGGCGACCTCGCCGGCGCTCAGGCCCAGGGGCGCGGCGATGCTCTCCAGTGGCAAGGGGCCGAAGCCACTGAGCCGGGCTCGAATCGCCTCCACCAGCGCTTCATCGCGCTGCCAGTGCTCGTCGAAGCCGGGCGGAGCCGCGAGGACCGGTTGCAGCGGCGCCTGTGGATAAATCGCCCGCAGGCAACCCAGGCGCTCGACGGCCAGCCACAGGGCCTGCCCGCCGCCGATCCGCAACCGGCTGGCGCGCCCACTGTCCGCCAGGGCTTGCAGCCAATCGGTCCACCGCGGGTTGGCCTGGGCCTCGTGCTCGCCGATGCAGGCCAGGCTCATCAGCGCTTCATGCATTTCATCCGGGTTGCCGGGGGCGGGCCAGGCTTCCTCGCGCACCGACTGGATGGCCTCGGCATCCAGGGCGCCAAGGTCGTCGCTGGATTCCGGGTCGCTCCAGCGGCGGCTGAGCACGGCCTGGGTCCGCCGCTCCTCCAAAGGCGCATCGTCGAGGAAGGTGTAAGGCCGGGCGCTGAGAATTTCCGCGGCCAGGGGCGAGGGCGCCGGCAGGTCGCGGCAGATCAGGCGCAGCTCGCCGCGTTCCATGCGCCGCAACAGCTTCAGCCAGCCCTCGCTGTCCATGGCTTCGTGCAGGCAGTCGTTCAGGGTCTGCTCCACCAGCGGGTGGTCGGGAATCTGCCGTTCGCCGGCGAGGTTTTCCAGGCAGGCGATCTGGTCGGGAAACACACTGGCGATCAGGTCTTCGCTTTTCATCCGCTGGATCTGCGGCGCCACCTTGCGCCCGCCGACAAAGCGCGGCAGCGCCAGGGCCACGCCGGCATTCCAGCGCCAGCGCACGCCGAACAGCGGTGCATCCAGCACGGCCTGGACCAGGATGTGTTCGGCACTGTTGCTGTGCAAGTAACGCCAGACTTCATCGAGTTCGAAACTGTGGCTGGTGGACAGCGACAGCACGATGGCGTCTTCGCTGGCGGCGGCCTGCAATTCGAAGTTGAAGGTGCGGCAGAAGCGCTTGCGCAGCGCCAGGCCCCAGGCGCGATTGATCCGGCTGCCGAACGGCGTGTGGATGATCAGTTGGGTACCGCCGGACTCATCGAAAAAGCGCTCCATGATCAGCGTGTCCTGGGACGGCAGCGCGCCCAGGCTCTGGCGTGCGCGGGCCAGGTAGTCGACCAGTTGTCCGGCGCTGGCGGCGTCCAGGCCAAGGCTGTCGCCCAGCCAGTCGAGGGCCGGTTGCAAGTGGCCGGGCGTGGCGCCGAGCAGTGCGTCGAGCCGGGCCAGCAGGCGCGCCACGGCAAACGACAGCTCGGTGCTGCGCCCCGGGGCTTCGCCAAGCCAGAACGGGATGGTCGGCGGCTGGCCGTGGGCGTCCTCGACCCGTACCCGGCCGGTTTCCACCCGCAGGATGCGGTAAGAGGTATTGCCCAGTTGGAACACATCGCCGGCGATGCTTTCCACCGCGAAGTCTTCGTTGACGCTGCCGATATTCAGCGCCTGGGGCTCCAGCAGCACGGCGTAGTCGGCGTTGTCGGGGATGGTGCCGCCGCTGGTCACCGCCGTCAGTTGGCTGCCCCGGCGGCCGCGCAGGCTACGGTTGACGGCATCGCGATGCAGATAAGCACTGCGAATGCCCTGGCGCCCGTTGTAGCCCTCGGCGAGCATGCGCAGCAGCGCCTGGAAATGCCCTTCGTCGAGGTCGCTGTAGGGCGAGGCGCGGCGGATCATTGCCAGCAGCGGCTGCTCCTGCCATTCCTGGTTGCTGACTTCGGCGACGATCTGCTGCGCCAGCACATCCAGCGGCGCCCTGGGGATCTGCAGGGTGTCGAGTTCGCCGCGGTGCACGCAGTCGAGCAGGGCGGCGCATTCGATCAGGTCGTCGCGGGTCAGGGCGAACAGCCGGCCCTTGGGCGTGCCGCCGACCTGGTGCCCGGAGCGCCCGACCCTTTGCAGGAAAGCCGAGATCGAGCGCGGCGAGCCGACCTGGCACACCAGGTCGACATCGCCGATATCGATGCCCAGCTCCAGCGAGGCGGTGGCGATCAGCACCTGCAAATCGCCGCGCTTGAGGCGCTGTTCGGCGTCCAGGCGAAACTCCTTGGCCAGGCTGCCGTGGTGGGCGGCTACCGCATCCTTGCCCAGGCGCTCGCTCAGGTGGCGGCTCAGGCGCTCGGCCAGGCGCCGGGTGTTGACGAACACCAGGGTGGTGCGGTGTTCCCGCGCCAGTTCGGCGATGCGCTCGTAGACCCGCTCCCAGACATCGTTGGCCATGACCGCCGACAGCGGCACGGGCGGCACTTCGATGGCCAGGTCCCGGGGCCGGGCGTGGCCGATGTCGACGATCTCGCAGGGGCGCTCATGACCGACCAGGAAACGCGATACCGCTTCGATGGGCTTCTGCGTGGCCGACAGGCCGATCCGCATCAGCGGCTCGCCGCACAGCGCTTGCAGGCGCTCCAGGCTCAACGCCAGGTGGCTGCCGCGCTTGCTGGCGGCGATGGCGTGGATTTCGTCGACTATCACCGTGCGCGTGCTGGCGAGCATCTGCCGGCCAGAGGTCGAGCCCAGCAGCACATACAGCGATTCAGGGGTGGTCACCAGGATATGCGGCGCGCTCTTGCGCATGGCACTGCGGTCTTTTTGCGGGGTGTCGCCGGTGCGCACCGCGGTGCTGATGCGCAATTGCGGCAGGCCCATGCGTTCGAGCTGTTGGGTAATCCCGGCCAGCGGATCCTGCAGGTTGATCTGGATATCGTTGCTCAAGGCCTTGAGCGGCGAGACGTACACCACCAGCGTCTGTTCCGGCAGCGTGCCACCATTTTCCAGGCCACGGTGCACCAGCTCGTCGATCACCGCGAGGAAGGCGGTCAGGGTCTTGCCCGAGCCGGTGGGCGCGGCGATCAGGGTCGAGCGGCGCTGGCGGATCAACGGCCAGGCCCGGGCCTGGGCAGTAGTCGCCGCGGGGAAGCAGCTGTTGAACCAGGCGCTGACCGCGGGGTGGAAACCCGGCAGGGCGTCGGCGGGGATCTGGGGAAGGTTCATGCACAACGTTATGCGACCGCCGGGGCGAAGTTGCAAGGCTGTCTCGTCAGTGGCTACACGGACGCCACGTGCTCTGTAGCCGCTGCCGCAGGCTGCGATCGAGCTGGGCGGCATTCCGACGTAGCGCTCGTAAAACCAGCCAATGCGATTTTCCAGACAGATCGCGGACTCAGGGTTTGCGGCAACTGCGTTGCCGATCGCAGCCTCGCGGGGCTCGGCAGCGGCTACAGAGGGACGGTATGACCGACGGCGCTGCACTTTCTCAGTGACGATTGCGCCGGAAACCCGCAAAATGCAACGATTCTGAGCAATATTCATGGCCAAACCCCGGGTCTGGCCGCTTCAAACCATCGTTCCGAACAGATTGGGCCTGCTGACTCTATGCGAATGCGCCTTATGTTACTGGGCGGCGGAAATGCCCTTGGGCAGGCGCTGATTCGCCTCGGTGCAGAGGAAGACATCGGTTTCCTCGCCCCCCGTCCGCCGCAAGACGGCTGGGATGCCGCGAGCCTGACGCAACTGCTCGACGACACCCGTCCGGATGCCTTGATCAACCTTGCGTACTACTTCGACTGGTTCCAGGCGGAGAGTGTCCCCGAGGCACGCCTGGCTAGCCAGGAGCGGGCGGTCGAGCGGCTTTCCGAGCTGTGCCAGCATCACAACATCATTCTTCTGCAGCCTTCCAGCTACCGCGTGTTCGACGGTTCGCGGGCCACTGCCTACAGCGAAAAGGACGAACCGGTACCGCTGGGCCTGCGTGGCCAGGCCTTGTGGCGGATCGAGCAGAATGTGCGCGCCACTTGCCCGCAGCATGTGCTGCTGCGTTTCGGCTGGCTGCTGGATGACAGCGCCGAAGGCACCCTGGGGCGTTTCCTGGCCCGTGCCGAGCAGCCCGAAGAGCTGCTGCTGGCCGACGACCGCCGGGGCAACCCGACACCGGTGGACGATGCTGCCCGGGTGATCATTTCCGTACTCAAGCAACTCGATTGCGCCGCGCCGCTGTGGGGCACCTACCACTACGCTGGCCATGAGGCGACCACGCTGCTGGCGCTGGGCCAGGCGATCCTCACCGAGGCCCGCAGCCTGCATCCGCTGGCCATCGAGGCCCCGACCGCCCAGGCCCACGCCGCCCGGCCGGACGCCGCCGAAGAACCGCAGCACGCGGTGCTGGCCTGCAAGAAAATTCTGCACACCTTCGGGATCAAGCCACGCGCCTGGCGCGCGGGACTCCCGGCTCTACTGGATAGGTTTTATCGTCATGGCTGATGGCCCAATTCTGATCACTGGCGGTGCCGGTTTCATCGGTTCGCACCTGACCGACGCTTTGCTCGCCAAGGGCTACTCGGTGCGGATCCTCGACGATCTGTCCACTGGTAAACCCAGCAACCTGCCGCTGGACAACCCGCGGGTCGAACTGATCGAAGGCGACGTCGCCGATGCGGCCCTGGTGGCGCGGGCGATGAGCGGCTGCCGGGCGGTGGCACACCTGGCCGCAGTCGCTTCGGTACAGGCTTCGGTGGACGACCCGGTGCGTACCCACCAGAGCAACTTCATCGGCACCCTCAACGTCTGTGAGGCCATGCGCCAGGCCGGCGTCAAGCGCGTGCTGTTTGCCTCCAGCGCGGCGGTCTATGGCAACAATGGCGAGGGCGAATCGATCGACGAAGACACGCCCAAGGCACCGCTGACGCCCTATGCGTCGGACAAGCTGGCCAGCGAGTACTACCTTGATTTCTATCGCCGCCAGCATGGCCTGGAGCCGGCGATCTTCCGCTTCTTCAACATCTTCGGGCCGCGCCAGGATCCGTCCTCGCCGTATTCCGGGGTCATCAGCATCTTTTGCGAGCGCGCGCAGAAAGGCCTGCCGATCACCGTATTCGGCGATGGCGAGCAGACCCGCGATTTCATGTATGTCGAAGACCTGGTGGACGTGTTGGTGCAGTCCCTGGAAATGCCGCGGCTGGAAGTCGGCGCGGTGAATGTCGGCCTGAACCAGGCCACCACCCTCAAGCAGTTGCTCGAGGCCCTGGGCGAGGTGGTGGGGCAGTTGCCGCCGATCAGCTACGGCCCGGCGCGTTCGGGGGACATTCGCCATTCGCGGGCGAACAACCAGCGCCTGTTGCAACGCTTCAAGTTCCCCGAACCGACCCCGATGAGCGTCGGGCTGGCACGCTTGCTGGGCCTCTGAGCTTTCTCCAGCGATGAAAAAAGGCGCCTTTGCAGGCTAATGCCAGTCAGTTAAGCTGACTGGCATTTTTATTTTTGATCGGATACTTCGGCGATTTGAGCCGGATGGCCCGTGGATAAGCACGCTCTTCCCGGCGATGTGGCAAGACATAGTGCGGGGTCGAGGCATGCAATTCGGCGAGATATTTGGGGATGTTCCCTGAGCGATCCGCAGAAACCCCGTTGATAAACCCCAGGATCGCCCAGGTGCAGGCGGTGAAGCTCAGTTCGCACGGATGGATGCCCGGACAATGGCGGCTCATTTCCACCATCTGATAACGCAACAGGTTGTAGCCCAGCAACACACCCCACAACTCTTGTTCGATCATCTCGGGCGTCTTGCTACGCAGCGTGTAGCTGCTGTTGAGCAGTGTCTGTTTCATCTCCCTGAACCCTAATTCGATCTCCCAGCGATGGCTGTACAGGTCGACGATTTCATCGGATGGGAAGCGCAGCGGGTCGGCCATTGACGTCAAAATCTGACAGACCTTGCCCTTGACGGTTTTGCTCAGGAGCCTTGCAGTCAGGCGCTCCGGCAATCCCGGCCATTGCTTGCGGGCCTGCGGCGAAGTGTTTAACGAGACCACCGCATCCTGACGGCCCAACCGCTGAATCACTTCGTACTGCGCCCCTTTGCGTAACGGCATCAGCCAATGCCGCTCGGTGCCGGCCTGTTGCCACTGATGCAGCAACCCCAGGGAGTAAAAACCGCGATCGAACAGCGTCAGCGAGTGATCCGGCGTGGTGTCGATCAGTTGCTCTGCCAGCTTCATTTCGTTGCTGCGATAGCCGTCAAAGGCACTGCCGATCAACAAATGACTGGTCAGCTCCATTTGGCAAACCATGCGTACCTGAGGAAAACCGGTATCGCCATGTTGATTGCTGGCGGAGTCGTAACGCGCACGGTTTTCGGGTGTATCGGGCGTTCGCCAGACGACGCCATCGACCCCCAGCAAACGCAACCCGGCCCAGGTCGGATGGCCGGCCGCTTCATGCCAGCTTTTCTGTGTCAGATCGAAGACTTGTCGTACGGCCTCGCTGCCCAATCGCCGACGGGCCTGGACTACGGCGCTGGGCGCGACCAGCGGACGTTGCCCAGGCAGCATGATGTTCATGCGACTGACCACATCCCACGCCGACATGCGCCGAAAAAACGCCATGGAGATGACGCACCAAAGCATCATCTCCAAGGGCAAACGGCGCTTGCGCAGAGTGGCCACACCAGCCTGTTCCAGGGCCTGCTCGACCAGAGAGGGGTCAAGCAACGAGTCCAATCCCTCAAGCGAATTGGGGGTTGAGACGATGTTGTGGGTCAGTTCCAGTGCCCGAGCCAGACGCATAAAAAAATCCGATGCCTATTCAGGCATCGGATTTTGATTTCTTGCGGCCAAAGGTCAAGCAGAAGGGCTTAACTGATCGGCATTAGCCTTTGCAGGCGCCTTTTTTTGTCTGGCCGATTTAGAACTTGTAGCCCAGGCCGACCATGTAGACCCATGGATCGACGTCTACGTCGACCTTGGCCCGGGTACCGCCGGCGACTGCGTTGTTGTTCACGTAGGCGGTGGTGTCGATGTCCACGTAACGTACCTGGGCGTTGATCATCACGTTGTCGGTCAGCATGTAGTCGGCACCGACCTGCCAGGCCAGGCCCCAGGAGTTCTTTGCCCGGAAATTATCGAAACCGGCGGCGCTGGCGCGGCTGCCGACGTGCTCGTCATAGATCCAGGTGTAGTTGATGCCGGCACCGACGTAAGGCTGGAAGGCGGCCTTGTGGTCCAGCGGGTAGTACACGACGCTCAGGGTCGGCGGCAGGTGCTTGAGGGTACCGAGCTTGCCGTTGGCGGCGTCCAGCGCGGTGCCCTTGAGCTTCACGTCATGTTCGAACGGGGTGGCTGCGAGCAGTTCGATACCGACGTTGTTGGTCAGCATGTAGGCGAAGTTCAGGCCCAGCTGGGTGTCGCTGCTCATGGTCGCCTTGCCGCCGAGGTTGGCGCCGGCCAACGGGCCGCGGTCGACCTTGACGTCGCCGCTGTCGGCTTTCGGATTGACGGTGATGGCACCGGCGCGAACGATGATGTCGCCCGCTTCGTGGGCGTGGGCGATCGGGGCGGCGAGCGCGAGCGCGAACAGGGAGGCGCTGAGCAGGGACTTGTGCATGGGAGCTCCAAAGGACGGTTCAAATTGGCTAGGTCCAATGGTAAGGATCGTCAAGGAGCAGGCTTTGACTCAGCTCAATGAAAACCGGATCAGCGTCGAAGCAGGGGAACTGCGGGCGCTGTGTAGGCTCCAGAACTGATCGCGAGCAAACATGCGGCTACAGGGAACTGTGCTGCAGTGTGGGGGCCGGTTTGCTTGCGATGAGGTCATGAATGGCACTGCGAAAAACGCGGGTTCACTCCTGCAATTCGTACACGTAGATCTTCTGCGCCTCCATCTGGTAACCCGCGTCGGCGATTTCGCTGGTGGACGCCTTGACCTGCATCGGCCCCTCGATCCAGTACGGCTGATACAGCTCGTCGAGCTTCACGCCGACTGCGCTTTTCACGTGCACGATCTGATTCGACGGCGGTGGCGGCACGTGGATGCAGGCGCCGAAATACGGCACCAGCAGAAACTCCGTGGTGCGGCCTTCCTCACCGACTTCCAGCGGCACTATGTAGCCGGGCAGGCGCACCGACAGGCCGTCCAGGCTCTGCACCACCGGGGCGTTGGGCATCTCCTGCCTGGCCGCCGGGGCGGACTCGGCGGCCAGGGCGTCGCTCATCTGCGACAGGTCGTGCAGCGGCTTCATGTTCGGCACTTCCGCCGGCGCGTCTGGCGGGATCATTTCCGACCAGGCCAGGTCCCGGGGTTCGGCGGCCCATAGCGGCAGGGCGACCAGCATCAACAGTGCAAGCAGGGCACGGGGCATGCCGGAGCTCCTCATGACTTGAGACCTCATAAACGGATGGACAGGCCATCGGCCAGCGATTGTCGGTAGGCGCGCCAGGCCGGCACGCTGCCCATCAGCAGGGCGGCGATCAGGATAGCGCCGAGCAGCGTCCACTCATACTCGCTCGGCCAGGCCAGCGGCAGGTACAGGCCGTAGGCCGACTGCACATAGCCCTGGGCCAGGGCGATGCCCAGGTACAGCAGGCCCAGCCCGGCGAGCACGCCGAACAGCGCCAGGGCGAAGGCTTCCAGCACCAGCAAGGTCGCGATATGCCAGGGGCGGGCACCGACCGAACGCAGGATCGCCATCTCCCGGCGGCGCTCGTTGAGGCTGGTGAGGATCGCTGTGAGCATGCCGATCAGACCGGTCAACACCACGAACAACGACACCACGAACAAGGCCTTTTCCGCGGTGCCCATCAGGCTCCACAGCTCCTGCAGGGCGACCCCGGGGAGGATCGCCAGCATCGGTTCGCCGCGGTATTCGTTGATCTCGCGCTGCACGGCGAAGGTGGCGATCTTGCTGTTCAGGCCGAGCATGAAGGCGGTGATCGCTTGCGGCGTCAGGTCCATGTTGCGCGCCTGGTCGGCGCTGATACGGCCGTTGCCCTGGGCGGGCACGCCGTTGTGCCAGTCGATGTGGATTGCCTCCATGCCGCCGAGGCTGATGTGCAGCGTGCGGTCCACCGGGGTGCCGGTGCGCTTGAGGATGCCGACCACGGTGAAGGGTTTGTCGTCGTGCTTGACCAGGCTGATGGCCGCCACGCCGTGGGCCAGCACCAGCTTGTCGCCGAGCTTGTAATGCAGGGCCTCGGCGACTTCGGCGCCGAGCACCACTTCGAACGGATCGCTGGCGAACTCGCGGCCGCTGGCCAGTTGCAGGTTCTGCTGGTGGCCGTATTGGTAGTGCTCGAAGTAGGCCTCGGTGGTGCCCATCACCCGGTAGCCGCGATGGGAGTCGCCGAGGGAAATCGGGATCGCCCATTTCACTTTCGGGCTACCCGCGAAGTGTTCGAAGCTGTCCCAGCGAATGTTGTTGGTGGCGTTGCCGATGCGGAACACCGAGTACAGCAGCAGGTTCACCGAACCGGAGCGGGCGCCGACGATCAGGTCGGTGCCGCTGATGGTGCTGGCGAAGCTGGCGCGGGCTTCGGTGCGCACCCGTTCGACCGCCAGCAGCAGGCAGACCGACAGGGAGATGGCGAAGGCGGTGAGGATCGCGGTGAAGCGGCGGTTAGCCAGGCTGGCCATGGCTAGACGGAACAGATACATCTCAGACCTCTGCGGGCGTGGCGGCGCGATTGAGTTCGGCCAGCGACAGGTTGCGATCGAACAGCGGCGCCAGGCTCTGATCGTGGCTGACGAACAGCAGGCTGGCCCCGGCCTCGCGGCATTCGGCGAACAGCAGGCGGATAAAGGCTTCGCGGGCATCGTAGTCGAGCGCCGAGGTGGGTTCGTCGGCGATCACCAGTTCCGGTTGGCCGATCAGGGCACGGGCGGCGGCGACCCGCTGTTGCTGGCCGATGGACAGCGAGTCGGCGCGACGTTCGAGCAGGTCGGGGTCTTTAAGCCCCAGGTGGGCGAGCAGGGTGGCCGCGGCCTGGTCGACACCGCCGTGGCGCTGTATGGCGCGGCCGGCGCGCAATCTGGAGAAGTGGCAGGGTAGCTCGACGTTCTCGCGCACCGAGAGAAACGGCAGCAGGTTGAACTGCTGGAAGATGTAGCCGGTGTGATCGACCCGGAAGCGGTCGCGGGCGCCGGCGGAAAGTTCGGTCAGCTCCTGGCCCAGCAGGCGGATGCTGCCGCGGTCGGGTTTCTGCACGCCGCCGAGCAGGCCGAGCAGGGTGGTCTTGCCGCTGCCGCTGGGGCCCTTGAGGAACAGCGTTTCACCCGCTTCCAGGCGAAATGCCGGGATATCCAGCAACTGCGGATGGCCGGGCCAGCTGAAGCCCAGTTCGGACAATTGGATAAGTGCTTGGGTCATGTCGGGCCGATCATGGTGTGAGTTTTGTAGCCGCTGCCGCAGGCTGCGATAAGGTCCGCAGGACCTTCCGAGGACCTCAAGAGCAACGGCCCCTCCGCCTGCGGCAGCGGCTACAGGCGTCGCGGTCAGAACTTCAGGCTGGCGGCCTTGGAGGTCGCTTCCACGCCTTGCTGGCCGCTTGGCGAGATGAGTTGTACCTGAATTTTCTGAGTGGCGGGGAAGGTTTTGAACACGCCGGCCAGGTCCAGGCTTTTCAACGCGCCCGGCGTGGCACAGGTGAACTGGTAGTGTGCATGGATCTCGCTGTGTTCGTGGTGATGTTCGTGGCCTTTGGCGTCCTTCGCTTCGTCATGATCCTCAGGCTTGTCGCCAAACAGCGGGCTTTCCAGTTCCTGTTGCGCCACCACGCAACCGGCGGCGGGCGGCAGGCTGAACAGCGCCAGCGGTTTTTCCAGCTGGGCCCGCACGGCGGCGACCTTGGCCTTGTCCGCGTCGGTGCTGGCGGCGTGCTCGAAACCCACCAGGTTCATCGCCGGGCTTTCCAGCTCCAGCTCCAGGGCCTGGCCGTCCAGCGCGGCGTTCAGGCGAGCCACGCCATGCTCGTGAGCGCCGAGGCTGCCATGCTCATGCTCATGGTCGTGATCGTGTTTTTCGGCCGCGTGAGCAATGGCCAGGGGCAACAGGGCGAACGGCAGGGCGAGCAGCAGACGACGCATGGCAAGTCTCCGGAGCGAACATAAAAAATGTTATGTAATCTTATAACAATGGCCGCGAGAGTTTGACCGCCTGCTTGGCGTTGCGCAAGACGCATGGGAGCATGCCCGTCAGAAATATTCGGGAGCAGAGCGATGGTACGGATTCGTGGAAGCATCGGCGAATGGCCGGTGGATTTGACCCTGGAACTGGACGAGGCCGATTGGGATCAGTTGAGTGCCCGGCTGGGGGCGCCGTTGCAGGCGGCGAAAATCGAAAGCGGCGCGCCCGTGGCCAAGCCGGCGAGCCAGGACGATGCGCTGTGGCAGATCGCCAGGGATTTGTTGCGCAAGGCCGGGCAATTGAGTGGCCCGGACCTGCTGGAGCAATTGGAAGGCCTGACCGGCAGCGCTGCGGCGGGCAAGCGCCTGCTGGTGCGCCTGCGCCATAGCGCTCAGGTCAAGGTGGTGAGCGGCGGCGATACGCCGCTCTACAGCTGGGTCGATTAGGCGTCCTGGAATCGGCGCGCCTGTAGCGAGCTTGCTCGCGATAAACCTCGCGCGGAGTGCCAGGTACACCGCATCGCCAGCACACTGCTGCCCACAGCGGTGAATCAGTACAGCGCGGCGAACAGCTTGCGGCGGTAGGTGGTCACCAGCGGGTGATCGTTGCCCAGCAGCTCGAACACTTGCAGCAAGGTTTTGTGTGGCAGGCCTTCGCTGTAGCCGCGGTTGCGGATGAACAGCTTGAGCAGTGCCTCCAGCGCCGCGTCGTACTGCTGGCGCGCCAGTTGCTGGATAGCCAACTGATACACTGCTTCGTCATCTTGCGGGTTCTGCGCCAGGCGGCTTTTCAGGTCGGCGCTGTCCGGCAGGTCGGCGGCCTGCTTGAGGAAGGTGATCTGCGCCTTGGCCCCGGCCAGCGCGGCCTTGTGCTCATCACCGGTAACCGCATCGAGCACGCTCTGGGCTTCGCCCAGTTCACCGCGTTCGGCCAGGCAGCGGGCGTAGAGGATCAGCGCCTTGGCGTTGCTGTTGTCTTCGCCCAGCAGCACTTTCAGCGTGGCTTCGGCATCGGCGATGCGGCCTTCGGCGAACAGCGTTTCAGCCTGTTCCAGCGGGTCGGCGGCCTTGGGCGGCGGCATCTGCACATGGGGTTCGAGCATGGCACGCACCGCGGACTCCGGTTGCGCCCCGGCAAAACCGTCCACCGGCTGGCCGTCCTTGAACAGCACCACGGTCGGCAGGCTGCGAATACCGAAACGGGCAACGATGTCCTGCTCGATATCGCAGTTGACCTTGGCCAGCAGCAGCTCGCCCTGATAGCTCTCGGCGATCTGTTGCAGCATCGGCATCAGCGCCTTGCAGGGCGCGCACCATTCGGCCCAGAAATCCACCAGCACCGGCTTGTGGAACGAGTTCTCGATCACCGACTGGTCGAAGTCGGCGGTGCTGGCGTCGAAAATGTACGGCGTGTCCTGACTCATGGGGGATCTCGAAGAACGTGAATGGGTCAACTATAAGGCTTGGCGGGGGGCGGCTGAAAGCGGGGTATGGGGTGGCCGGTAGAGTGTTTCGCGGGCAAGCCTCGCTTCTATGGATGCCGCGGGGCTTAGCAGGAGCGAGACTTGCCCGCGATCTGTCCTTCATCAATCACGCTGCGCGTGATACAGGCTCACCTCGCGGAATTCCCAGGGCTCGGCCAGATCCGGCAGGGTCAGGGCGTGGAGCATTTCCAGGCGTCGATACCGCGGATGCTGGAAGTCCTTGACCCGGGAGTCCGCCACCAGCGCCTGGCGTCCGCGGCTGAGGAATTCATCCAGCAGTGGCAGGTTGGCGCGATCGTAGAGCACGTCGGCCACCAGGATCAGGTCGAAGCGGTCGGCTTGCGCGAAGAAGTCCGTGGAGTAACCCAGTTCAACCCCATTGAGCGCGGCATTCGCCCGGCAGGCGGCAATGGCCAGCGGGTCGAGGTCGCAGGCCACCACTTCCAGCGCGCCGGCCTTCAAGGCGGCGATGCCGGCCACGCCGGAGCCGGCGCCGAAATCCAGTACCCGCTTGCCTTGCACCCACTGCGGGTGTTCGGCCAGGTAGCGGGCCAAGGCCAGGCCGCTGGCCCAGCAGAAGCTCCAGTACGGCGGTTCGTGGAGAATTCGCCGGGTTTCTTCCGGGGTGAAGGCGCGGTCCATGTTGTCGGCATCGATCAACCACAGCTTCAGCTCGGTTTCCGGTAGTTCGCTGGCCACCAGCTGGGCGTCGCCCAGCAGTTCGCTCAGGGCGCGTTGCAGGTCGAGCGGTGGGGTCATGGTGCTTTGACGAATTGCAGCTGGCCCACGGCCTGGGTGGTCGGCTGAGTGATGAGTTGCGCCGGCAGGTGCAGGATCAACTGGCCGGACTGGCTGGCGCGGCCGCGCAGTTCGACGCGGGCGCCCAGCGGAAAGACATCGGGATTGAAGCGCAGGCGAAACGGCAGGACCTTGTTGTTGCCGATCAGGTTGCTGCTGGCCAGCAGGCGTTGCGGGCGACCGCGCTCGTCGATCACCAGCAGCGCCAGTTCCACTTCGGCGCCGCTCGGAACGCCTTGCAGGGTGCCGCTCAGTTCGCGCTGATAGGCCGGCAGCGGGCCGAGGTCAGTGGATTTCTGGGCTTTCTTCACACTCTGCTGCGGCGGCACGGTGGAGACGGCCGGTTTCGGGGCGTCGCTGCTGCAAGCCACCAGCAGGCTGAAAAGGCTGAGCAGAACGAGCGGTCGTAGTGGCATGCGAAGCTCCAACAAGGCGAAATTCCATGTGCAAAACATAATAGTCGGTCTGTATACCGTAAAGGCTATGGCTTGTCTTGCCAGTGGGATGCGCTACCATGGCCCTCCCTTTTTTTGTTGCCTGCCACCATGCACTGTCCCTTCTGCGGTGCCAACGACACCAAGGTCATCGACTCGCGTCTGGTCGCCGAAGGCGAACAGGTGCGCCGCCGGCGTGAATGCCTGGCCTGCGGTGAACGTTTCACCACTTTCGAAACCGCCGAACTGGTGTTGCCGCGCCTGATCAAGACCGACGGCAGCCGCCAGCCCTTCGACGAAGAAAAACTCCGCGCTGGCATGCAGCGTGCCCTGGAAAAACGTCCGGTCAGCGTCGAGCGCCTGGAAGCCGCGCTGGTGCATATCAAGCACAAGCTGCGCGCCACTGGCGAGCGCGAGGTCAAATCCCTGGTCGTCGGCGAACTGGTGATGGCCGAACTGCAAAAGCTCGATGAAGTGGCCTATATCCGCTTCGCTTCGGTCTACCGGCGCTTCCAGGATCTCAACGAATTCCGCGAAGAGATCGACCGTCTCGCCCGCGAGCCGGGCAAAGAATGAATATCTCCAGCGAACAGGCGGTGCTCGACGCCCACTACATGGCGCGAGCCTTGGAGCTGGCCGCCAAAGGCCGCTTCAGCACTCACCCCAATCCCCGGGTCGGTTGTGTGATCGTGCGTGACGGCCAGGTCGTCGGCGAAGGCTGGCATGTGCGGGCCGGCGAGCCCCACGCCGAAGTCCACGCCCTGCGTGCCGCCGGTGCCAACGCCCGCGGCGCCACGGCTTACGTGACCCTCGAACCCTGCAGCCATCACGGCCGTACGCCGCCGTGCGCCGATGCCCTGGTGGATGCCGGTGTGGCGCGGGTCGTGGCGGCAATGCAGGACCCCAACCCGGAAGTCGCCGGTTGTGGCCTGCAGCGCCTGGCCCAGGCTGGCATCGCCACCCACAGCGGGGTGATGGAGCAGGAAGCCCGGGCGCTCAACCGGGGTTTCCTCAAGCGCATGGAGCGCGGCCTGCCGTTCGTGCGGGTCAAGCTGGCCATGAGCCTGGACGGGCGCACCGCCATGGCCAGCGGCGAAAGCCAGTGGATCACCGGCCCCGCCGCGCGTTCCGCGGTGCAGCGCCTGCGGGCCGAGGCCAGCGTGGTGTTGACCGGTGCCGACACGGTGCTGGCGGACAATGCCCGACTGACCGTGCGTGCCGAGGAGCTGGGTCTGGATGCGGAGCAGACCGCCCTGGCCATGAGCCGTCCACCCTTGCGCGTATTGATCGACGGTCGCCTGCGGGTGCCGCTCGATGCGCCGTTCTTCAAGGCGGGGCCGGCGCTGGTCGCCACCTGTGCCGCGGTGGAGGAGCAGTACGCCAATGGGCCGGAATGCCTGATCGTGCCGGGTGCCGATGGCCAGGTGGATCTGCGTCGGCTGCTGAGCGAGCTGGCCGCCCGTGGCGTCAACGAAGTGCTGGTGGAAGCCGGCCCACGCCTGGCGGGTGCCTTTGCCCAGCAAGGCTTGGTGGACGAGTACCAGATCTTTGTCGCCGGCAAGTTCCTCGGCTCTTCGGCCCGGCCGCTGCTCGACTGGCCGCTGACGCAGATGCGCGAGGCGCCGCAGCTGAAAATCATTGAAATGCGCGCCGTAGGCGATGACTGGCGAGTCATTGCCATTCCTCTGCCAGCAGCGAGCGTATAATTTCGGGCCTTCGCCACGCGGCGGCCCTGTTCTCGAGGAGGACTCCATGTTTACAGGCATCATCGAATCCATCGGCAGCATCCGTGCATTGACCCCCAAGGGTGGCGATGTGCGGGTGTATGTGGAAACCGGCAAGCTCGACCTGGGCGACGTGAAGCTGGGCGACAGCATCGCGGTGAACGGCGTCTGCCTGACCGCGGTGGAGCTGCCGGGCGACGGCTTCTGGGCCGACGTCAGCCGCGAGACCCTGGACTGTACCGCTTTCCATCAGTTGAAGGCCGGCAGCCGGGTCAACCTGGAAAAGGCCCTGACTCCGACCACCCGCCTCGGTGGCCACCTGGTCAGCGGCCACGTCGACGGTGTCGGCGAGGTGCTGGCCCGGGAAGAAAATGCCCGCGCCATCCAGTTCCGCATCCGCGCGCCCAAGGACCTGGCCAAGTACATCGCCCACAAAGGCTCGATCACCGTCGACGGCACCAGCCTGACGGTCAACGCGGTCAATGGCGCCGAGTTCGAGCTGACCATCGTCCCGCACACGCTGGCCGAAACCATCATGGCCGACTACCGGCCGGGTCGGCAGGTCAACCTCGAGGTCGACCTGCTGGCGCGTTACCTGGAGCGCCTGCTGCTGGGCGACAAGGCCGCGCAGCCTTCGAGCGGCGGCATTACCGAAAGTTTTCTGGCCGCTAACGGCTACCTCAAATCCTGACTCAAGGGGGTGCCGCGTGGCGCTCAACAGCATCGAAGAACTGGTTGAAGACATCCGCCAAGGCAAGATGGTCATCCTCATGGATGACGAAGACCGCGAGAACGAAGGCGACCTGATCATGGCCGCCGAGTGCTGCAAGGCCGAGCACATCAACTTCATGGCCAAGCACGCCCGTGGCCTGATCTGCATGCCGATGAGCCGCGAGCGTTGCGAGCTGCTCAAGCTGCCGTTGATGGCGCCGCGCAACGGTTCCGGGTTCGGCACCAAGTTCACCGTGTCCATCGAGGCCACCACCGGGGTGACCACCGGCATCTCCGCCGCCGACCGCGCACGCACGGTGCAAGCGGCTGCCGCCAAGGACGCCAAGGCCGAAGACATCGTCAGCCCGGGCCACATCTTCCCGTTGATGGCCCAGCCGGGTGGCACCCTGGCCCGCGCCGGCCACACCGAAGCCGCCTGCGACCTGGCGCGCATGGCCGGTTTCGAACCGAGCGGGGTGATCTGCGAAGTGATGAACGACGACGGCACCATGTCCCGTCGCGCCGAACTGGAAGCCTTCGCCGCCGAACACCAGATCAAGATCGGCACCATCGCCGACCTGATTCACTACCGGATGATCCACGAACGTACCGTTCAGCGGATTGCCGAGCAGCCGCTGGACAGCGAATTGGGCCAGTTCAACCTGGTGACCTACCGCGATTCGGTGGAAGGCGACGTGCACATGGCACTGACCCTGGGCAACATCTGCGCCGAAGAACCGACCCTGGTTCGCGTGCACAACATGGACCCGCTGCGCGACCTGCTGATGGTCAAGCAGCCTGGCCGCTGGAGCCTGCGGGCCGCGATGGCCACGGTGGCCGAGGCCGGCAGCGGCGTGGTGCTGTTGCTGGGCCACCCGCTGGACGGCGACGTGTTGCTGGCGCATATCCGCGAAACGGCCGAGCACGCGCCTGCGAAAAAGCCGACCACCTACAGCATCGTCGGTGCCGGTTCGCAGATCCTGCGCGACCTGGGCGTACGCAAAATGCGCCTGATGAGTGCGCCGATGAAATTTAATGCGATATCCGGTTTCGACCTGGAAGTTGTAGAATACGTGCCCTCCGAATAAAAGCCGGCTGCCTGCGGCTTGAAATTCGCGGTTCAAATATCACCAGTGAGCGCGTAGTGAACGCGCTCCGGCTCTTTAAGAGATTTGTCGAATGACCCTGAAGACCATCGAAGGTACCTTCATCGCCCCCAAAGGCCGCTATGCCCTGGTGGTCGGCCGTTTCAACAGCTTCGTCGTCGAAAGCCTGGTCAGCGGCGCCGTTGACGCCCTGGTCCGCCACGGCGTGAGCGAAAGCGACATCACCGTGATCCGTGCCCCTGGCGCCTTCGAGATTCCGCTGGTTGCGCAGAAAGTCGCGCAGAAGGGTGAGTTCGCGGCGATCATCGCCCTGGGCGCGGTCATTCGTGGCGGTACTCCGCACTTCGAATACGTGGCGGGCGAATGCACCAAGGGCCTGGCCCAGGTGTCCATGGAGTTCGGCGTACCGGTCGCCTTCGGCGTGCTGACCGTCGACTCGATCGAGCAAGCCATCGAACGTTCCGGCACCAAGGCCGGCAACAAAGGTGCTGAAGCTGCCTTGTCCGCTCTGGAAATGGTCAGCCTGCTGGCGCAGTTGGAGGCCAAGTGATTAGCGACGATAGCGATCGTTTCAACCCGCGCGATCCGAAACCTGCGGACGCTGGCAAGCCATCCAAGAGCGCCAAGCGTCGCGAGGCCCGTCAGCTCGCGACCCAGGCGCTGTACCAATGGCACATGGCCAAGCACTCGCTGAACGAGATCGAAGCGCAGTTCCGGGTCGACAACGATTTCACCGACATCGACGGTGCCTACTTCCGTGAGATCCTGCACGGCGTTCCGGCCAACAAGAATGAGATCGACAACGCTCTCGCCCCTTGCCTGGACCTCACCATCGAAGAGCTGGACCCGGTCGAGCTGGCGGTCCTGCGCCTGTCCACCTGGGAACTGCTCAAGCGCGTCGACGTGCCATACCGCGTTGTGATCAACGAAGGTATCGAACTGGCCAAGGTCTTCGGTTCCACTGACGGCCACAAGTTCGTCAACGGTGTACTCGACAAGCTGGCCCCGCGTCTGCGTGAAGCCGAAGTGAAGGCATTCAAGCGCTGATCCGCGCTAGCAGCAGTGTCCTGCCTCGCCGATACGTTCCTTTTTTGGGGAGAGTGGCTGTTGTTGCCAGGCAAGGCGCCGCGACAAGTCATAGCCCGCTATGGCGAGGCGCGGCAACGCAGTCTGGCGACAACAGATGTCGCCAAAAAAGAACAGTATTGGTGAGACAGGATACCCAATGGGCGAGTTTGAGCTGATCCGTACCTTCTTCGCTGCCGCGCCTTGTGCCCAGGGTGGCGAGGGCGTTGCACTGGGGATTGGCGACGACTGCGCCTTGCTGGCTGTTGCCCCTGGCGAACAGTTGGCGATTTCCACCGACACCCTGGTGGCCGGTGTGCATTTCGCAGAACCCTGCGACCCTTTCCTGCTCGGCCAGCGCTCGCTGGCAGTGGCGGTCAGTGACCTGGCGGCCATGGGCGCGGCGCCCATCGCCTTCACCCTTGCCCTGACCTTGCCGACGGTTGAAACCGTTTGGCTGCAAGCCTATGCCAATGGCCTGAGCGCCATGGCGCAGAGCTGTGGCGTGCGCCTGGTCGGCGGCGACACCACGCGCGGCCCGTTGACTCTGACCATGACTGTGTTCGGTCGCGTGCCGGCGGGCCAGGTCCTGACCCGCAGCGGTGCCCGTCCGGGTGACCTGCTGTGTGTCGGTGGCGAACTGGGCAATGGTGCTGGCGCCTTGCCTTTGGTGCTCGGGCAGCGTAGCGCCGATCCGGCAGTCGCCGAACCCTTGCTGGCCCACTACTGGTCGCCGCAACCGCAACTGGCCCTGGGCCAGGCGCTACGTGGCAAGGCCACCGCGGCCCTGGATATCTCCGACGGCCTACTGGCCGACTGTGGGCACATTGCCGTTGCTTCGGCTGTCGGCTTGCTGATCGAAAGTGAAAAACTGCCGATGTCCCGGGCGTTGTTGAGCTTTCTCGGTGAGAATGACGCCCGCTTGGCGGCGCTCAGCGGCGGCGACGATTACGTGCTGGCCTTCACCTTGCCCGAGGCCGAGCTGGCGCCGTTGCTCGCCGCCGGCTGGCCGGTGCATGTGCTGGGCCGGGTCGTGGCCGGGCAGGGCGTGGTTCTGCTGGATGCCGAGGGGCGGGACATCACCCCGAGCACTCGGGGCTATCAACATTTTCGGGAGACACCGTGACAGATCATCCCAAACAGGTTCCGGCAGAGTGCGTGCCGCCCTCCGTCTGGCGTAATCCCTGGCATTTCCTGGCCTTCGGCTTCGGTTCGGGCACCTTGCCCAAGGCCCCGGGGACCTGGGGCTCGCTGGTGGCGCTCCCTTTCATTCCGCTGTGGCAGATGCTGCCGGACTGGGGCTACTGGCTGATGCTCGGCATCACCATGCTGTTCGGCTTCTGGCTGTGCGGCAAGGTGGCCGACGACCTGAGGGTGCATGACCACGAAGGCATCGTCTGGGACGAAATGGTCGGCATGTGGATTACCCTGTGGCTGGTGCCGGAAGGCTGGCAGTGGCTGCTGGCGGGCTTCCTGATGTTCCGCTTCTTCGACATTCTCAAGCCCTGGCCGATTCGCTGGATCGACCGGCATGTGCACGGTGGTATCGGGATCATGCTCGACGACGTGCTGGCCGGTGTCTTCGCCTGGTTGGCGATGCAGGGCCTGGTGTGGTGCTTCAGTTGAGGAATTCGCCATGCCGGTCGCTCGCGTTCTACTGGTAACGCTCTGTGTCTTGATCGCCAGCCTGGTCCGGGCCGCTGAACCGGTGGCGCTTCCCGGCGAAATCCGGGTGGCCAGCGAGGAGTGGGACCGCTACACCCAGGCCGATGGCCAGGGCATGGCCTGGGATATCCTGCGCGAGGTCTTCGAGACCCAGGGTGTGAAGCTCGACATGCGCAGCGTGCCCTACACCCGCTCGGTCGGGCTGGTGCAGCGGCGTGAGGTCGATGCCCTGGTCGGCTCCTATCGGGACGAAACCGATGGCGCCCTGTACCCGCGCTGGAACTACGACACCGACCATATCTACAGCCTGGGCCTGGCAACGCATTCGCCACCGACCCTGGCTTCGCTCGGTAACTACCGCCTGGTCTGGGTGCGCGGCTACCGCTACCAGGACTACTTGCCCAATATTCAGCGCTTCAATGAAATCCGCCGGCGTGTCGGTATCTTGCCGATGCTCCAGCAAGGTCGCGCCGACTTTTATATCGATGCCCTGACCGAGGTCGATTTTGTCCTGTCCCAGGCCGAGGACCGCTCGCAGTTCCGACGCACCCATCTGGCCGAACTGCCATTGTTCCTGGGCTTTGCCGACAATGAGCGGGGCCGGGTGCTGCGCGCGCTGTTCGATCGACGGATGGACGAGTTGGTTAAAAACGGTCGTTTGCGCCCGATTTTCCAACGCTGGCAGCAACCCTATCCATTCGATACCGGACGTCCGCCCAAAGACCGCTGATCTAACTTCTCGATCTTTATGTCCGATAATTCAGCCTAAGCGTCTGCCGGAAGCTGCTGTTACAATGCCGCCTCTGCGAATCTCCAGTCCCATACAGATCAGGAGCACAACGGTGCCCGTCGTTTTTGTTGCCGCTTCCAAGCTGCCCACCCCTTTTGCGCAATTCACCATGCACGGTTTTCTCGATGAAGCCACCGGCCGCGAGCACGTCGTGCTCAGCCTGGGTGATATTGCCGATGGCGCTCCGGTGCTCGGCCGGTTGCACTCCGAATGCCTGACCGGCGATGCTCTGTTCAGCCAGCGCTGCGACTGTGGCTCGCAACTGGAAGCCGCCCTGCAGGCGATCGCCCGCGAAGGCCGTGGCGTGCTCCTGTACTTGCGTCAGGAAGGCCGCGGCATCGGCTTGCTCAACAAGATCCGCGCCTATGAGTTGCAGGACGGCGGCGCCGACACCGTGGAAGCCAACGAGCGCCTGGGCTTTGCCGCCGACCAGCGTGACTACGCCATGTGCCTGCCGATGCTTGAGCACCTGGGGGTGAAATCCCTGCGCCTGATGACCAATAACCCGCGCAAGGTCAAGGCCCTGACCGAGATGGGCATAGTCGTTGCCGAGCGCGTACCGCTGCATACCGGCCACAACCCGCACAACAAACTCTACCTGGCCACCAAGGCCAGCAAGCTCGACCACATGATGGGCAACGAGCACCAGGGCGAGGTAGACCGGGCGTGACCCGCGGTCAGGTCCGGCGGCGCCTGGCCGTCAGCTGGTGGCAATACCTGGCGCTGGCGTTGCTGCCGCTGTTCGTGATCAACCTGGTGTTTGGCCAGGGCGAGCCGCTGCTGCCAATCCTGGCGATGCCGTTTTTCATCGCCGGGGTGGCCTCGATGTTTGTCAGCCTGCGTTTTTTCGGCGGCTACAAGCGTGCGTTGATCGTCACCCATAAAGCCCTCGATACCCCTGAAGAGCCGACCGCCTGGATCGAGCTGGCGGCTCGCCGTCGCGCGGCGTTCCTGGCCGCCGCGCTGCCGGCATGGATCGGCGCCCTGGCTGTGTTCGTCGGCCTGGAAGCGGTGCCGCTGATCCTGCTGGCGCTGTCCACCGCCGTGCTGTTCTACCTCTACCGCATCCCGCGTCAGCTCGGTTGATGTCTCGCTGGCTGGCAGTCCTGCTGCTGGCCCTCGGCGGCCCGGCGCTGGCCGTGGAGCGCGTGGTCAGCCTGGCGCCTTCGCTGTCGGAAATCGTTGTCGAACTGGATTCCGCCGACCTGCTGGTCGGTGTGCTGGATGCGGGCGAGCGTCCTTCTGAACTGCAAAACCTGCCGTCGGTGGGGCGCTACGGCCAGCTGGACATGGAGCGGCTGCTCAGCCTCAAGCCGGATTTGCTCCTGCTCTGGCCCGGCAGCGTTGGCCCGGCCCAGCGCGAGCAGCTCAGCCGCCTGGGTATCCCGACCCTGGTGGCCGAACCCCATAGCCTCGACCAGCTCACCACCCAGATCGAAACCATCGCCGCACGGCTAGGGCGCCCACAACGTGGCCTGGAGCGGGCCAATGCGTTGCGGCAGCAGTTGACCAGCCTGCGTCAGCGCCATGCCCGCAGTGCGCCGATGGCGGTGTTTTATCAGGTCTGGGACCAGCCGCTGTACACCGTGGGCGGTGGACAAATCATCAGTGACGCCTTGAGTGTGTGCGGCGCGCGCAACGTGTTTGCCGACCTGCCGCTGCCGGCGCCCCAGGTCAGCGTCGAGGCGGTGTTGCAGCGCAACCCTGAAGTGATCCTGGCCAGTACCCAGGCCCAACTGGATGCCTGGAAAGCCTGGCCGCAACTGAAGGCCGTGGCCCAGGGCCGGTTGTTGCTGATCAGCGATAAAGGCCTGGAGCGGCCGAGTGGACAGATGATTGCCGCGACGGCCAAGCTCTGTGAGTTGCTTGAGTTTGAGTAGCCGCGGCCAGGGCATCGCGGGCAAGGACTGGGCGTCCTCCTGCTCCTGCAGAAAAGCATGCAAATCCGCTATAGGAACGAGCTTGCCCGCGATAGCACCCTGACAGGCGCTGCATGACTAAAACTCCGGCGTCCAGGTCACCCCGAACATCCAGGCCCGGCCTGGCTCCCGATACCCATACTGCGCGCCGTCATGGCTGTACAGCACCCGGCTGTAGGACTTGTCGAGCAGATTGTCGACCTTCAACTCCAGCCGGACCTCGCGATTCAGCGCCCAGCTGCTGCGCAAGCCCAACAGGGCATAACCGCCGAGGCGTTGCTGGTTGGCCAGGTCGTCATAGCTGCTGCTCACCGCCTGCCAGCTGGCGCCGAGGCCCAGGCGGTCGAACTGCCGGTCCAGGTCCAGGCTCAGGGTGCGTCGGGCACGGCGGGCCAGGGTGTGGCCGGTGTCGCGGTCGCGGGGATCGATGATCGCCAGCCCCAGATTGCTCTGCCAGCCGAACAGCTCTTGTCGCAGCGCCGCCTCGAAGCCGTTGATACGTGCCGAGGCAACGTTCTGCGGGCGCGAGTTGCTGCCGAAGATAATCGCGTCTTCCAGGTCGGTGCGGTACAGCGAGGTTTCCAGGCGAGTGCTCTCGCTCAACTGGCTGCGCCATTGCAGTTCGTAGCTTTTCGAGGTCTCGGGCTTGAGGTCGGGGTTGCTGAAGTCGGGGTAATACAGGTCGTTG
Source organism: Pseudomonas sp. SK3(2021) (assembly GCF_016772375.1). Lineage (NCBI taxonomy): Bacteria > Pseudomonadati > Pseudomonadota > Gammaproteobacteria > Pseudomonadales > Pseudomonadaceae > Pseudomonas > Pseudomonas sp. SK3(2021). Next base: position 5,941,205 of record NZ_CP061943.1, on the reverse strand, counting down.
AAGGTCGGGGCGCGGAAGCCTTCGCTGTAGGTCAGCAGGACATCGTTGTCGGCGTTCAGCGGCAGGGAGAGGGTGCCGCTCCAGCTGTTCTGACTGCCGAACTGCTGGTTCTGGTCGCGACGCAGGCCCAGCTCGGTGGAGAAACTGTCGGCCTTGAAGCGATGCTGGACAAAGGCCGCGCGGTTCCAGCGGCTGTCCTCGGCGAAGGTGGCGCTGCTGTTGACCCGGTCTTGGTACCAGTCGCCGCCGACGATCAGGCTGTTGCGTTCGTCGAGGGTCAGGTCGTTCTGCCAGTTGATCGAGTCACGGTAGGTGTTGAACACCGTGCGTTCGTCGCTGAGCTTGTCGAAAGTCTTCTCGCGGTTTTCGCTGTGGCCCAGTTCCAGGCGTGACTTCCAGGCTTCGTTGATACGGCCGTCGACATAACTGCTGAAACTGCTGACCGCGAATTCGCTGTAGGGCTTCTGGGGGAGGCTCTCGAAGGTGCGGCTGTCGAAGCGCCCGAAGGGGTTGTCGAATTCGCTTTTGCCACGGTTATCCAGCAGGTTCAGGCCCGCTTCCCAGTCGTCGTTGAAGGCGTGGCTCAGGCTCAGGCTGAGGGACTGGTTGCGGTAGGCGTCATCATCGCGATCGCTGGCATAGGATTCGTGGGTGCGATTGCTTCCGGCGGTGTCGTCAAGGCTGGCGCCCAGGCTGAAGCGGGTCTGCTGGTCGCCGCCGGACAGGCCGATGCTGCGTTCCCAGCTCTGGTGGCTGCCCACCCCCAGGTGCAGGCGTGGTTGCAGGCCCTGCTCGGCGCCGCGCCGGGTGAAGATCTGGATCACCCCGCCGATGGCGTCGCTGCCGTAGATCACCGAGCGCGAACCGCGCAGCACTTCCACCCGCTCGATCTGCTCAATGTTCAGATGCTGCAGGTTGCTGTCGCCGGAGCTCGAACTGCCGATGCGCTGGCCGTCCACCAGCACCAGGGTCTGCGCCGACGAAGTGCCGCGGACATAGATCCCCGGCACGCTGCCCCGGCCGCCGCTCTGCGCTACCTGTACGCCCGGCACCCGTTGCAGCAGGTCGGTGACGCTGGAGGGTTGCAGGCGGTCGATATCATCGCGGGTGAACAGGGTGTTGGCGGCGCTGCTGTCGTTGCGTGCTTGCACCTGGCGGTTGGCGCTGATCAGCACGTCCGGCAGCTTGAGGGCCTGTTCGCGCTCGAGGTTGTCGGCCAGCAGTTGGCCGGTGGGCAGCAAGACAAGGGGCAAGAGCAGGCGGGAAGCTTTCATCGACAATCCGTTGCGAATTGGTCAGGCGAGAAAAAATGCTAGCCGCTGCCTCGAAAGCAACGCCCTTCGGGGCGATTGCAGTCTTGGCCGCGGCTACAGGTTACAGGCCGAGCAGCTGCAGGCGTGCTTGTACGGCGGCTTCGATGCCGGCTTCGTCCAGGCCGCATTCGGCCAGCATCTGCGCCGGCTTGGCGTGTTCGACGTAGAGGTCCGGCAAGCCCAGGTGCAGGATCGGCTTGAGAATCGCCTCGCGCGCCAGGAACTCGCCGACCGCGCCGCCGGCACCGCCCATGATGGCGTTCTCTTCGACGGTCACCAGCAGTTCGTGGCTGGCGGCGATTTCGCGCACCAGGGCTTCATCCAGCGGCTTGACGAAACGCATGTCGACCACAGTGGCGTCCAGCTTGTCGGCGACTTTCAGTGCCTCGGCCAGTTGCACGCCGAACACCAGCAGGGCGACCTTGCTGCCCTGGCGGCGCACCACGCCCTTGCCGATCTCGATCGGCTGCAGGTCTTTCTCGATGGTGGCGTTCGGGCCGGTACCGCGCGGGTAACGCACGGCGGCCGGGCCGTTGTACAGGTGGCCGGTGCTGAGCATCTTGCGCAGCTCGTTCTCGTCGCTGGGGGTCATCACCACCATGCCGGGGATGCAACGTAGGAACGACAGGTCGAAGCTGCCGGCGTGGGTCGGGCCGTCCTCGCCCACCAGGCCGGCGCGGTCGATGGCGAACAGCACGTCGAGGTTCTGCACCGCCACATCGTGAATCAGCTGGTCGTAACCGCGCTGCAGGAAGGTCGAGTAGATCGCCACCACTGGCTTGACGCCTTCGCAGGCCATGCCGGCCGCCAAGGTCACGGCGTGCTGCTCGGCAATCGCCACGTCGAAGTAACGCAGCGGGAAACGCTCGCTGAAGGCCACCAGGTCCGAGCCTTCCTTCATCGCCGGGGTAATGCCCACCAGGCGCGGGTCGGCGGCGGCCATGTCGCACAGCCATTCGCCGAACACACTGGAGTACTTCGGCCCACCGGCCTTTTTCGGCGTGGCGGGGCTGTCCAGGGGATCGAGCTTGGTGATGGCGTGGTAGCCGATCGGGTCGACTTCCGCCGGGGCGAAACCCTTGCCCTTTTTGGTCACTACGTGCAGGAACTGCGGGCCCTTGAGGTCGCGCATGTTGCGCAGGGTGGCGATCAGGGTCGGCAGGTCATGGCCATCGATCGGGCCGATGTAGTTCCAGCCCAGCTCTTCGAACAGGGTGCCGGGAACCAGCATGCCTTTTGCGTATTCTTCGGTGCGGCGGGCGATTTCCCAGGCGCCGGGCAGGCGCGACAGCACCTTCTTGCTGCCTTCGCGCATGCTGGCGTAGGTGCGGCTGGAGAGGATCTTGGCCAGGTAATTGGACAGGCCGCCGACGTTGCGCGAGATCGACATGTCGTTGTCGTTGAGGATCACCAGCATGTTGGCGTCCACTTCCGGCGCGTGGTTCAGCGCCTCGAAGGCCATGCCCGCGGTCAGGGCGCCGTCGCCGATCACCGCGATCGCCTTGCGCTCGCTGTTCTGCAGGCGGGCGGCAATGGCCATGCCCAGCGCGGCACTGATCGAGGTACTGGAATGGCCGACGCCAAAGGTGTCGTACTCGCTCTCGGAACGCCGTGGGAAGGCGGCCAGGCCGTCCTTCTGGCGCAGGCTGGCCATGCGCTCGCGGCGACCGGTGAGGATCTTGTGCGGATAAGCCTGATGACCCACGTCCCATACCAGACGGTCGTCCGGGGTGTCGAAGACGTAATGCAGCGCGATGGTCAGCTCGATGACGCCCAGGCCGGCACCGAAATGCCCACCGGTCTGGCCGACCGTATAGAGCAACTCCAGGCGCAACTCATCGGCCAGGGTTTCCAGCTCGGCTTCGCCTAACCGGCGCAGGCCGTCCGGCGTGTTGGCACGGTCGAGCAGGGGCGTGGTCGGGCGCTTGCGGGGAATCTCATGGAACGTCGTGGGCATCAGGCGAATCGTTATAGGTATAAAAGAGGCGGCAGTTTACCTTATGCATCGCAAGCTGCCCACGCAGAGCGCGGAACTTGGCCGATATGCGGTCTGCCGCGCCGGGGTCGATCAGCTGCGTCGTTCGACGATATAACGCGCCAGCTCCCGCAGGGGCTCGGCGCCCGCGTCAAAGGGTCGCAGTGCGTGCAGCGCCTGATCGCGCAGCTCCAGGGCATAGGCCTTGGCCGCTTCCAGGCCGAGCAGGGCCGGGTAGGTCGGTTTGTCCCGGGCGATGTCAGCACCCTGGCGTTTGCCGAGGGTCGCGGTATCGCTTTCCACGTCGAGAATGTCGTCCTGCACCTGGAACGCCAGGCCGATGGCCTGGGCATAGGTCTGCAGGGACTTGAGCTCGTCTTTCTCGGCCCGGCCGCTGGCCAGGGCGCCGAGCTTGACGCTGGCCTCGATCAGCGCGCCGGTCTTGTGCCGGTGCATGTATTCCAGGGCTTTCTGGTCGAGCTTGAGGCCCACCGAACCGAGGTCGATGGCCTGGCCGCCGACCATGCCCGCCGGGCCCGCCGCCAGCGCCAGGGCGCTGACCATCTGCAGGCGGATCTCGGCGCTCGAATCGCTCAGGCGCGGGTCGAGCAGGGCGCTGAAGGCCAGGCTCTGCAAACCGTCGCCGGCGAGGATTGCGCAGGCTTCATCGAAGGCTTTGTGGGTGGTCGGCTGGCCGCGACGCAGGTCGTCGTCGTCCATCGCCGGCAAATCGTCGTGCACCAGGGAGTAGGCGTGGATCAGTTCCACCGCGCAGGCCGCGCCGTTGGCCTGCTCCGGCCGGGCACCGAGGGCTTCGCAGGCGGCATAGGCCAGCAGCGGACGTACGCGCTTGCCGCCGTTCATCACGCTGTAGCGCATGGCCTCGTAAAGACGGGCCAGCTCCGGGCTTGGCGCGTGGAACAGGGTTTCCAGTGCAGCATTGACCCGGGCCTGACTGCTGGCCTGATAGGCCGCAATCATTCTGGCTGTTCCGCGTCGAAGGGTTGTTCGGCCAGCTCGCCATCGCGCTCCAGCAGGATCTGCACCTTCTGCTCGGCCTGGGCCAGCGCCGCCTGGCAATCGCGGGTCAGGCCGATGCCTTGCTCGAAGGCGGTCAACGAGTCTTCCAGCGACAGCTCGCCGTTCTCCAGACGCTCGACCAGCGTTTGCAGGTCGGCGAGGGATTGTTCGAAATCTAAGGCAGCTTTTTTGCGGGCCATGGCGGCTATCCCGGTTGACGTTAAACCGGCGCGACACTAGCAGACATGGGGTGTCGGGGCAAATGAGCGGCGCTCGCCGAACGGCTCGGCAGGGCGATTTTCTGCCCTGGGTCAGGGCTTGTTGCGGGGGCCAGACTTCTGTCGCCATTTCTTGCTTCACGACAAGGAAAGTTGCGCGCGCTTGCCTTGCAATGCCCCATCGTTGATTGGCAAGGAGACGCTGCAATGAGTGTTTTTCGAAGTGTATTGGGAGCCTGTGTGCTGCTTGGCAGTTGTGCCAGCAGCCTGGTCCTGGCCAGTGGGGCCGAGGGGTTGCAGCGGGTGAAGGTCGACCTGGTCGCGCCGCCGCTGGTGCATCCCCATGAGCAGGTGGTCAACGGGCCGCCCAAGGTGATGCAGTTCCGCATGAGTATCGAAGAGAAAAAAATGGTCATCGACGACCAGGGCACCACGCTCCAGGCCATGACCTTCAACGGGTCCATGCCGGGCCCGACCCTGGTGGTGCACGAGGGGGACTATGTGGAGCTGACGCTGGTCAATCCGGCGACCAACAGCATGCCCCATAACGTCGACTTTCACGCAGCCACCGGCGCCCTGGGCGGGGCAGGCCTGACCCAGGTGGTACCGGGGCAGGAAGTGGTGCTGCGCTTCAAGGCCGACCGCAGTGGCACCTTTGTCTACCACTGCGCACCGCAAGGCATGGTGCCTTGGCATGTGGTGTCGGGCATGAATGGCGCGCTGATGGTGCTGCCGCGTGACGGCCTGCGCGACCCTCAGGGCAAGCCCCTGCATTACGACCGCGTCTACATCATCGGCGAGTCCGACCTGTATATCCCCAAGGACAAGGACGGCCGCTACAAGGACTACCCGGACCTGGCGTCCAGCTATCAGGACACCCGTGACGTCATGCGCACCCTGACCCCAAGCCACGTGGTGTTCAACGGCCGTGTCGGAGCCCTGACCGGGGCCAACGCGCTGACCGCCAAGGTCGGTGAAAGCGTGCTGTTCATCCATTCCCAGGCCAACCGCGACAGCCGTCCGCACCTGATTGGTGGCCATGGCGACTGGGTCTGGACCACCGGCAAGTTCGCCAACCCGCCGCAACGCAACATGGAAACCTGGTTTATCCCCGGCGGCTCCGCGGTGGCGGCGTTGTACACCTTCAAGCAGCCGGGCACCTATGTGTACCTCAGCCATAACCTGATCGAAGCCATGGAACTGGGAGCCCTGGCCCAGATCAAGGTGGAGGGACAGTGGGACGATGACCTGATGAGCCAGGTGAAGGCGCCAGGGCCGATCGTCGAGAGCAAGTGATAGGAGGAAGGGCGGGGATATTGCTCAGGTCTTGATCATTTCGGAAAAGTCCGTAATATCCCCGCCATGCTCATCGATCAAATCAAAGCGCTGGCCAGCGACATCCGCATACAGATGCTTGAATGGCTGAAGGACCCGGAAGGCAATTTTCCGCCCCAGGGGCATGACGCACCGAAGGAAATCGGCATCTGCATGACTCACTTGCAGCACAAGGCGGCGCTTTCGGCGTCCAGCACCTCCAGCCATCTGGCGATCCTGCAGCAGGCCGGGCTGGTCGAGGCCACGCGCATCGGCAAGTGGACTTACTTTCGCCGTAACGAAGCTGCTATTGCGGCCTTTGCCGAGCAACTGAAGCGCGAGCTCTGAGTTTTTTTATTTGAACATTTCGTTATTTTTCGAAATGAAAAAGCAACCCAGGAGGATCTGTCCATGAAAGCAATCTACGTACAACCCGGTGGTGGCTACGACAAAGTAGTGGTCGGCGAGGCTCCGGCCGCGGCGCCACAAGCAGGCGAAATCACCGTGCGCCTGCGCGCGAGCTCCCTCAACTACCACGATTTCGCGGTGGTCAGCGGCATGTGGGGGCCAACTGAGTCGCGTATCCCGATGGCCGATGGCGCCGGTGAAGTGATCGCCGTGGGCGAAGGGGTCAGTGAATTCGCCGTTGGCGACTCGGTGGTCAGCACCTTCTTTCCCGAGTGGCTGGACGGCCGGCCCAATGTCGTAGGTTTTGCCACGGTGCCGGGCGACGGCCTGGACGGTTACGCCCGTGAAGTCGTTACCGCCCGCGCCACCTCCTTTACCCGTGCGCCCAAGGGCTGGAGCCACGCCGAAGCGGCGACCCTGACCACCGCCGGTCTTACCGCCTGGCGTGCTCTGGTGGACGACGGCCGGGTGACCGCTGGCGATACCGTACTGGTACAAGGCACCGGCGGCGTGTCGATCTTCGCCCTGCAATTCGCCAAGATGCTCGGCGCTACTGTGATCGCCACTTCGTCCAGCGATGCCAAGCTGGAACGACTGGAAGCCCTCGGCGCCGATCACTTGATCAACTACCGCGAGGATCCGGCCTGGGGCGAAACCGTGCAGAAACTCACTGCCGGCCGTGGTGTCGACCATGTGATCGAAGTGGGCGGCCCGGCCACCCTGGAGCAATCGATGATCGCTGCCCGGGCCGGTGGCCATATCTCGGTGATCGGTATCCTGACTGGCGTGGCCGGCGAATTCCCGATCGTCACCGCGCTGCTCAAGCAACTGCGCCTGCAAGGCGTGCTGGTGGGCAACCGCCGGCAGCAGCAGGACATGGTCCGCGCCATCGATGCCAACGGCATGCATCCGATCCTCGACAAGCATTTCACCCTGGATGCGATAGTCGATGCCTTCCGCTACCAGGCAAGCAACCAGCACTTCGGCAAGATCATTCTCGATATCTGACCCTGCCTGGCCGGCCGCTACGGATCACTCACTCTGATCCGTGGTGGCCAGCACCTCGTTGATCTTCCAGCAACCCTTGTCCTTGACCAGCAGCAGATCGACGATCTGCGTGGTGTCCGGCGTATTGCCCAGGGTCACCGACTCACGCGCCGAGGTGCCTTGCACCTGCGGTTCGCTGACCTTGATCTGAGTCAGCCACTCGTCCATGTAGTCCTGGGTCTTGAGGAAGTAGTCCTCTTCCAGGCCTTCTGGGCTGCTCATCTGCTTCTTGATCCGTTCGATCAGCGCTTGCGTCACGTACTGCTGCAGGTGCGGCAGGTCATCGGTGATCGGGTCTTTTTCGTTGCTGAAACTCTGCAGGTACCAGTTGTAGAAGGCCTCGGCCACCGGCTTGGGCGAGCTGGCGCAATCGGCGAGGGCGAGGGGTTGATGGAAAGCCGCGGCGAGGAGCAGCAGGGGGAACAGCTTTCTCATGGGGCATCCTTACAGGGAAGTGGGGGGCTTTAAGGCATTGAGACAGCAAGAAAGGGGCGGGTGTTCGATTTCACCACGTGGTGGCTTGGATCGCCATCGCCCTGTTTATGGCGGACGCCTTCGAGACCGGCGATGCCGGCAATATCGCCAAGGCCCTGGGCGTGGTAGCGCGGGCCAGGGGCATGACCGAACTGGCCCATGAAACCGGGTTGTCCCGCGAGCAGATGTATCGCTCGTTCAGTGACAAGGGCAACCCGCCCCCTGAAGACCCTGCTGGCGGTGATGCGCGCCCTGGGGCTGGACATGACGGCGCGGGTGCATGGGGTGTAAAGCCCGCAGCCCTTTATCTATTCAGGCGATCAGGTCGATTTTGAGGCTGCATGGGAATATTCCAGGCATTAAAAAGCCGGCTTGTGGCCGGCTTCTCGGGGACTGGCTTGGTTCATTTTTGGTAAACCGCACCAGCCTGCAAAACGTACACCCAGCTCTTGCGGCTGGCTGTGGGACTTGGCGAGAAAATCATCTGCCGCATCGGGCGGATCTGACCGGTTGAACAGGTCGATGCGCAAAGGTGGGGCGCAGCATACTGATATTCGAGGGAAATTCCCAGCGCGAAGAGCTATTGGCGGGCAGAAAACCCGGGTGTTTGGTGTCTGGGGGAGGGGCAATATGCGGCAGGCATAAAAAAGCCCCGGATGACCGGGGCTTTTTCTTGAGGCTTGTCGCTGGAAGCTTGCAGCTGCTTTTTAGCCTTTGTAGGCAGCAACCGACTTCGTGATCGCGGCGCGGGCGGCGTCTGCGCCGTCCCAGCCTTCGATCTTCACCCACTTGCCTTTTTCGAGATCCTTGTAGTTCGCGAAGAAGTGCTCGATCTGCTGAATCAGCAGCGCTGGCAGGTCGGTGTACTCCTTCACGTCGACATACAACTGGGACAGCTTGTCGTGTGGAACAGCGATGACTTTGGCATCGCCGCCGCCGTCGTCGGTCATGTTCAGGATGCCGACCGGACGGGCGCGGATGACCGAGCCTGGAGCCACCGGGTAAGGGGTCACGACCAGCACGTCGAGGGGGTCGCCGTCGTCGGCCAGGGTGTTAGGAATGTAGCCATAGTTGGCCGGGTAGAACATCGGGGTGGCCATGAAACGGTCAACGAACAGGCAGTCGCTGTCTTTGTCGATTTCGTATTTGATCGGCGCGTGGTTGGCCGGAATCTCGATTGCGACGTAGATGTCGTTCGGCAGGTCTTTGCCAGCCGGAATCTTGCTGTAGCTCATTGGGCGATGCCCCCGTTAGTTGACCAGAATGTCTTGGCCGGATTGACCAAAAAGTGGCGGCGATTATAGGCATATTCCAAGGGCTGTGCCACGTACCGAAGGACGTATGGACGCCTTGGCTCCACCGCCGCAAACCCAGCGCAGGAGCGGCTCGCGACGCTCGATTGCCGGCGAAAAGAAGAGTCGCTGCAAGGCGTTTGGTTCAGAGGCGTGCATCAGGATCGGCGATTATTTCGCCAGCGGACGGGCTCCGACGGGCGCCTCAGTGTTGCTGGTAGTGCGGGTCGCTGGCCTGCAGTTGCTGGAGCCGGGCCAGGGGATTCTGCCGGTAAAACAGCTGCAGTTGCTCGTAGACCTTCGGATAGGCCTCGTGGAGCAGGTCCGGGGCGCTGAAGAAGTATTCGCTGGTGACGGCGAAGAATTCCGCGGGGTTTTCCGCGGCGTAAGGATCGATGGCGGTTTCGGCGTCGGGGTTGTGGTCGAGCTGGCGGTTGAGGTCGTCGTAGGCCGCCTGCATCACCTGCGCCCAGTCGCTGATGCGCATGTCGCTGTGCAACGGTGGCAGGCCGTTGGCATCGCCGTTGAGCATGTCCAGCTTGTGCGCCAGTTCGTGGATCACCAGGTTGTAGGCTTCCCAGCCGCCGCTGGCGAGCACGCCGGGCCAGGCCAGGATGATCGGCCCCTGTTGCCAGGCTTCGCCGCTGTGTTCGCCGTCCCATTCATGTTCGACGCCGCTGGCATCGCGATGGCGCTGAGGGCTGAGGAAATCGTCGGGGTAGAGGACGATTTCGTGAAAGCCCTGGTACCAGTTCAAGTCTCCCAGGTGCAGCAGCGGCAACTGGGCCTGCGCGGCCAGCAGCAGGCGCTCGAACTGGTGCAGTTCGACCCCGGGCAGGGCGCTCAGGTGCTTGTCGTCGAGAAACAGTACGCTGGTTTCCCGCAGCCACTGGTCCTCGGCGGCGCTCAGGCCATCAAGGAAGGGCAGGTGCTGGCGCACCCGTTGCCACATCTCATCGGCAACCGGGTGCTTGGCCAGCCGACGCCGGCGGCGCCAGGTACTGAGGGGCCACATACCGATCAGTGGCTTTCGGCCTTTGCCGCCGAGCGGCCCAGGCGGCTGCGCACCACGCCGACGATCATCGGCACCAGCGACAGCAGGATGATGCCCACCACCAGCAGCGACAGGTTTTTCTTGATGAACGGCACGTTACCGAAGAAGTAGCCGAGGGTCACCAGGCCGCCGACCCAGAGGATGGTGCCGGCCACGCTGAAGGCGAAGAAACGCGGGTAAGGCATCTTGGCCACGCCGGCGACGAAGGGGGCGAAGGTGCGGATGATCGGCAGGAAACGCGCCAGGGTCACGGTTTTACCGCCATGACGGTCATAGAAATCGTGGGTCTTTTGCAGGTAGTCGCGGCGGAAGATCTTCGAGTTCGGGTTGCTGAACAGTCGTTCGCCCACCGTTCGCCCGATGATGTAGTTGGTGCTGTCGCCGAGAATCGCCGCCAGCATCAGCAGGCCGCCGAGCAGCACCGGGTCCATGGCGCCACCGGCGGCGACCGCGCCAGCGATGAACAGCAGGGAGTCGCCAGGCAGGAACGGCGTCACCACCAGGCCGGTTTCACAGAAAATCACCAGGAACAGGATGGCGTAGATCCATGGCCCGTAGTTGGTCACCAACATGTCGAGGTAAACGTCGAGATGGAGGATGAGGTCGATCGGGTTGAAATCCATTGAGGCACCTGTGGTGACGGCCCGGTTCGGCGGGTTTGTGCGATGACTGGGGCAAAAACTTACAGCTGGCGCAGATTCATCTTACGCCCCGAAAAGGTCGGCATTATAAGACCTGATAGGTGAAATGGGCGCTGAGTTTGTAGCGGGGAGTGTCTTGGCGGCGCGGACTGGCCAGAGGCGAAAAATCGTGGCCTTCGACAGCGTCTGCGCAGGCGCTGTCGAAGGTGGTGATGGGGGTGTTCCAGATGGGGCTTACTCGTCGCTGATCGGCAATATGTAGTTCTTGAACTCGGTATCTTCGCGAAAACCGATGGATTCATAGGTTTTCTGTGCCACTTCGTTGTCACTGCTGGTGGAAACACGCATGCGCACGGCGTGGGTTTCCTTGGCCATTTTCTTCGCGGTGCGGATCAGGTTGTCGGCCACCAGTTGGCGACGGGCATCTTCGGCGACGTAGATGTCGTTGAGGATCCACACCCGCTTGAGGGACAGGGAGGAGAAGCTGGGGTAGAGCTGGCAGAAACCGAGGAGTTTCTTGTCGTCATCGTCGGGCAGGGCCAGGTAGATCACCGATTCCTTGCGGCGCAGACGCTTTTCCAAGAAAGCCCGGGACGAGTCCGGAAAAGGCAGGGCGCCATAGAACTCGCGGTATTTGACGAACAGGGGGGTCAACAGATCCAGGTGTTCGAGGGTCGCTTGAGTAATCCGCATGAGTTGTCCTCAACTTCGAATGGATACGACGGCAAACGGTTCATTACTCGGGCAGCCGTGTTTCGATGCTGCCTAAAGCGCGGAAAAAGCGCAATCGTCTCGAAAAGTCACGACTTTGCAGGCCCCAGCAGGAAATTACCCTTGGTGGTGTCGGGCGAGTCGCTGTCCAGGGTATTTACCTGGGCTTCGTCTTTCAGGTTGACCCCCGAGAGCTGCCGCCTGCAGGCCTCGCGCATCAGGTATAGCAAGCGGTGGGCCGCCATGCCGTAGCTCAGGCCTTCCAGGCGCACATTGGAGATGCAGTTGCGATAGGCATCGGTGAGCCCGATCTTGGGGTTGTAGGTGAAATACAGCCCCAGGCTGTCCGGTGAGCTGAGGCCCGGGCGTTCGCCGATCAGGATCACGGTCATTTTCGCGCCGAGCAGCTCACCGATTTCGTCAGCCACCGCCACCCGGCCCTGTTCCACCAGAATGACCGGCGACAGCGACCAGCCTTCGGCCGCGGTCTGTTCTTCAAAGCGGGCAAGAAACGGCAGGGTATGGCGATGCACTGCCAGTGCTGATAAACCGTCTGCCACCACCACGGCCAGATCCACACCGCCCGGGTTGGCCGATGCGTGCTCGCGCAGGGCCTGGGCCGACGCGTCGCTGAGTTTGCGCCCCAGGTCCGGGCGTTGCAGGTAGCTGTGGCGATCGCTGGCGGCGCTGTGCAGCAGCAGGCTGTCGCGGCCGCGTTCGGCCAGTTGGCTGCTCAACCCGGCATGGTCGAAGGGCAGGTGCACCGCATCGCGGGCCTGGGCGTGGGCGAACTGGAAGTCCAGCTGGGCGCCGGTGGGCAGGCTGGTGCCGGTACGGCCCAGGGCGATACGCGCTGGGGTCAGGCGGCGCAGCTCCAGCCAGGGGTTCTGGCTGTCGGTCGGATGTTTGTCCATAAGCCTGTCCTTACTGAAGCTGTGCCAGCGCCTGGCGGAAGGCCGGCGGCAGGTTGTGGCCGAACTGCACCTTGCCGTCGGGCTGGGTGAAGATGCCGGTTTTCGCCAGCCACTGCTCGAACTCCGGCGCCGGTTTCAGGCCCAGGGTCTGGCGGGCGTAGAGCGCGTCGTGAAAGGAGGTGGTCTGGTAGTTGAGCATGATGTCGTCGGAGCCGGGGATGCCCATGATGAAGTTGATCCCGGCCACGCCCAGCAGGGTCAGCAGGGTGTCCATGTCGTCCTGGTCGGCTTCGGCGTGGTTGGTGTAGCAGATGTCGCAACCCATGGGTACGCCCAACAGTTTGCCGCAGAAGTGGTCTTCCAGGCCGGCGCGGATGATCTGCTTGCCGTTGTACAGGTACTCCGGGCCGATGAAGCCGACCACGGTGTTCACCAGGAACGGCTTGAAGTGCCTGGCCACGGCATAGGCGCGGGTTTCGCAGGTCTGCTGGTCGACGCCGAAGTGGGCGTTGGCCGACAGCGCGCTGCCCTGGCCGGTCTCGAAATACATCAGGTTCTGCCCCAGGGTGCCGCGCTTGAGGCTCAGGCCGGCCTCGTAGCCTTCCTGCAATACATTGAGGTTGATGCCGAAGCTGGCGTTGGCCGCCTCGGTGCCGGCGATCGACTGGAACACCAGGTCCAGCGGCACGCCACGGTTGATCGCCTCGATGGAGGTGGTGACGTGGGTCAGCACGCAGGCCTGGGTGGGGATTTCATAACGCTGGATGATCGCGTCGAGCATTTCCAGCAGGGCGCAGATCGAGGCGATGCTGTCGGTGGCCGGGTTGATGCCGATCATGGCGTCGCCGTTGCCGTAGAGCAGGCCGTCGAGAATGCTCGCGGCGATGCCCGCCGGCTCGTCGGTCGGGTGGTTGGGTTGCAGGCGCGTCGACAGGCGCCCGCGCAGGCCCAGGGTGCCGCGGAAGCGGGTGACCACGCGGATCTTCTGCGCCACCAGCACCAGGTCCTGGACACGCATGATCTTCGACACGGCGGCGGCCATTTCCGGGGTCAGCCCGGGGGCCAGGGCGCGCAGGCTCTGTTCGTCGGCGGCGTCGCTGAGCAGCCAGTCGCGAAAGCCGCCGACCGTGAGGTGGCTGACGGTGGCGAAGGCGGCCTTGTCGTGGGTATCGATGATCAACCGGGTGACTTCATCGGTTTCGTAGGGGATCAGCGCTTCTTCGAGGAAGTGCTTGAGCGGAATGTCCGCCAGGGTCATTTGCGCGGCGACCCGCTCGCCGTCGTTGAGGGCGGCGACGCCGGCCAGGAAATCCCCGGAGCGCGCCGGGCTGGCCTTGGCCATGACGTCCTTGAGGCTGTCGAAGCGGTAGGTCTGGGCGCCGACGGTGTGGGCGAAACTTGCCATACAGGTTCTCCGTGACGACGCAGGGAACCACCCCCTGCGTCGAGGTTTTCGGCGGTTAGTGCAAGGCTTCTTCAGCTTTCTGAATGGCCGCGAATTCTTCTTCGGGCGTGCCTGCTACCAAGTGATGCCGACTGTAGAAAGCAAAGTAAGCAATTAATACTCCATAGATGATCGCGGCGCCAATGACCACCCGCGGATCCACCAGGAAGCCCGCCACCACGGCGATGCAGGCCAGTACCAGGGCCACGCCGGAGGTGAAGATGCCGCCCGGGGTGCGGTACGGACGATCCATTTTGGGGCGGCGGATGCGCAGGGTGATGTGCGCGGCCATCATCAGCACGTAGGAGATGGTCGCGCCGAACACCGCCACCAGGATCAGCAGGTCGCCCTGGCCGGTCAGCGACAGGCCGAAACCGATGATCCCGGGGATCACCAGCGCCAGGACCGGCGCCTTGCTCTTGTTGGTTTCCGACAGCTTGCGCGGCAGGTAGCCGGCGCGGGACAGGGCGAAAATCTGCCGGGAGTAGGCGTAGATGATCGAGAAGAAACTGGCGATCAAGCCGGCCAGGCCCACCAGGTTGACGAAGCTACCCATCCAGGTCGAACCGCCGTAGGCCTTGGCCAGGGCTTCCACCAGCGGGTTGCCCGAGGTCAGCAGGGCGTTGGCCCCCGCACCACCCGGGCCGATCACCAGGATCAGCAGGGCGAAGCTCAGCAGCACCAGCATGGCGCCGATCAGGCCGCGGGGCAGGTCGCGCTTGGGGTTCTTGGTTTCTTCCGCGGCCAGCGGCACGCCTTCGACCGCCAGGAAGAACCAGATCGCGTAGGGAATCGCCGCCCACACGCCGACATAACCGAACGGCAGGAAGCTGCTGGCGCCCACGGCCTCGGTGACCGGGATGTCCAGCAGGTTGGCGACGGAGAAGTGCGGCACCATCGCCACCAGGAACACGCCCAGGGCCAGGGCGGCGACTGCGGTGATGATGAACATCAGCTTCAGCGCCTCGCCGACCCCGAAGATGTGGATGGCGATGAACACGATGTAGAACGCCAGGTAGATCATCCAGCCGCCGATGCCGAACAGCGACTGGCAATAGGCGCCGATAAACACCGCGATCGCCGCCGGGGCGATCGCGTATTCGATGAGGATCGCGGTCCCGGTGAGAAAACCGCCCCAGGGGCCGAAGGCACTGCGGGCAAAACCGTAGCCGCCGCCGGCGGTGGGGATCATCGAGGACAGCTCGGCCAGGGAAAAGCACATGCACAGGTACATGGTGGCCATCAGCAGGGTGGCGAGGAACATGCCGCCCCAGCCGCCCTGGGCCAGGCCGAAGTTCCAGCCGGCGTAGTCGCCGGAAATGACGTAGGCCACGCCCAGGCCCACCAGCAGGACCCAGCCTGCCGCGCCTTTTTTCAGTTCGCGTTGTTGGAAATAGTCGGAGCCGACTTTTTCAAAGTCGACGGAAGAGCCAGCCGACTGCACGCCGGTATGTTCGCTAGGCATAAGGGTTCACCTGTTCTTATTGTTGTGCCCGGTCGGCAGACCGGATCGGTGTTGCAAGGCGATGGTGTGTTTTGCCTTGAGGACGTCATCGCGAGCTTGTTCGCGACCGGCCCCCAAGGGTGAAGCCGCATTGGCGGCTCCACCCTTGTCCCTGGCTTGATTGGCTTTAGAAGAATCCCAGCGGATTGATGTCGTAGCTCACCAGCAGGTTTTTGGTCTGCTGGTAGTGGTCGAGCATCATCTTGTGGGTTTCACGGCCGACGCCGGACTTCTTGTAACCGCCGAACGCCGCGTGGGCGGGGTACAGGTGGTAGCAGTTGGTCCACACACGACCGGCCTTGATCGCCCGGCCCATGCGGTAGGCGCGATTGATGTCGCGGGTCCAGAGGCCGGCGCCGAGGCCGAACTCGGTGTCGTTGGCGATGGCCAGGGCTTCGGCTTCGTCCTTGAAGGTGGTGATGCTCACCACCGGGCCGAAGATTTCTTCCTGGAACACGCGCATCTTGTTGTTGCCCTTGAGCAGGGTCGGCTGGATGTAATAACCGCTGGCCAGGTTGCCCTCGAGTTTTTCCACCTTGCCGCCGGTCAGCAGCTGCGCGCCTTCGCCCTTGGCGATGTCCAGGTACGAGAGGATCTTGTCGAACTGCTGCTCGGATGCCTGGGCGCCGACCATGGTGTCGGTGTCCAGCGGGTCGCCGCGCTTGATCTGCTCGACCTTTTTCATCACCACTTGCATGAACTCGTCGTAGATCGACTCTTCCACCAGGGCGCGGGACGGGCAGGTGCAGACTTCGCCCTGGTTGAAGAACGCCAGCACCAGGCCTTCGGCGGCCTTTTCGATGAAGCTCGGTTCGGCCTGCATGATGTCGGCGAAGAAGATGTTCGGCGACTTGCCGCCCAGTTCCACGGTCGACGGGATGATGTTCTCGGCGGCGCACTTCATGATGTGCGAGCCCACCGGCGTCGAACCGGTGAAGGCGATCTTGGCGATGCGCTTGCTGGTGGCCAGGGCTTCGCCCGCTTCCTTGCCGAAACCTTGCACCACGTTGAGCACGCCCGGTGGCAGCAGGTCGCCGATCAGCTCCATCAGCACGCAGATGCCCAGCGGGGTCTGCTCGGCCGGCTTGAGTACCACGCAGTTGCCGGCGGCCAGGGCGGGCGCGAGTTTCCAAGCGGCCATCAGCAGCGGGAAGTTCCACGGGATGATCTGCCCGACCACGCCCAGCGGTTCGTGAATGTGATAGGCCACGGTGTTGCCGTCGATTTCCGCGGCGCTGCCTTCCTGGGCCCGCAGGCAGCCCGCGAAGTAGCGGAAGTGGTCGGCGGCCAGGGGGATGTCGGCGTTGAGGGTTTCGCGCACGGCCTTGCCGTTGTCCCAGGTTTCGGTGATGGCCAGCAGTTCGAGGTTCTGTTCGATACGGTCGGCGATTTTCAGCAGGATCAGCGAGCGGGCCTGTGCCGAGGTGGCACCCCAGGCATCGGCGGCGGCATGGGCGGCGTCCAGGGCTTTCTCGATGTCTTCGGCAGTGGAACGCGGGAACTCGGCGATCGGTTGGCCGTTTACCGGCGAGGTATTGGTGAAGTACTGACCTTTGACAGGCGCGACGAATTCGCCGCCGATGTAGTTACCGTATTTGCTCTTGAACGAAACGATAGCGCCTTCAGTACCGGGGTGTGCATAACGCATGGTGGGTATCTCCTGGCTTTTGTGCTTATAGGGGAGGACGCGCTGTTGCGCTTGTAAAAGCGTAGAGCAAAGCCCGGGCCACCGCGTTGCAGGCCAGCCAAATCAAGGGTTTATGAATGTTTCAACGGCTGCGTTCCAGGCGCCTGTGGCAGTTGTGGCACGGCCCTGGTGACACTTTGTATCGTTTGTGGCACAACCTGTGACTCATTGGTCGAAGCGGCATTGCAATGCATCCATGGCTGGAGGATGCTGGGCTTCGCCTTGATCCGAAGGGGTCGATGTAGCCGCTGCCGAAGGCTGCGATCGACCGCAAAGCGGGCGTCGTTCTGGCAACCGCTAAAGGTCCTGCGGACCTTATTGCAGCCTTCGGCAGCGGCTACAGGGTTCGCTTGACGAGCGATCCGGGTCTTACCTCTCGGGGAGAACAATAAGAAATGCACAGCAATCACCTCACCCGGCACGCCCAGCAAGTGCTGACCGTGACCCAAGGCAAGGCCCATTTGCAGGGGCCTGGCAGCGATCCTTCCATCGCCCGTTCCTGGCTGCGTTGCCTGGAGGACTATCACCTCGACCCGGCCCTGAGCATGGCGCCCACCGTGCTTGAGCATGGCCGCCTGCTGGAAAGCCGCGAACGCCTGCAGCAGGTGCTGCAAATCGCCGGCAGCGAGATGACCAGCCTGCACCAGCAACTGTCCGGCGCTGGCCATGCGGTGCTGCTGACCGACGCCCGCGGGGTGATCCTCAACTGCGTCACCGCGCCCGCCGAGCGCAAGATTTTCGAGCGCGCCGGGCTCTGGCTCGGCGCCGACTGGAGCGAGGCCTGCGAGGGCACCAACGGCATCGGCACCTGCCTGGTGGAGCGCCAGTCCCTGACCATCCATCAGGACGAACATTTCCGTGGCCGTCACACCGGCTTGACCTGCTCGGCGAGCCCGGTGTTCGATCCCCACGGCGAACTGCTGGCGGTGCTCGACGTCTCCTCGGCGCGCCCGGATGTGTCGCGGCAGAGCCAGTTCCATACCATGGCCCTGGTCAACCTCTCGGCGAAGATGATCGAGAGCTGTTATTTCCTGCGTTATTTCGACAATCAATGGTTGCTGCGTTTTCACCTGCAGGCCGAGTCCGTCGGCCTGTTCAGCGAAGGCCTGCTGGCGTTCGACGGGGAAGGGCGGATCAGTGCGGTGAACCAGAGCGCCTTGAACCTGCTGGGGCATATTCGCGGCGGCTTGCTGGGCAAACCGGTGGAAGCCTTTTTCGATTGCTCGCTGGACGAGCTGCTGGGGCGCGCCAGTATCAATGCCAGCGCTAGCTGGCCGCTGCGCACCCGCGATGGCCGGCATCTGTTCGCGGTGTTGCGTGGCCAACCGCGCAGCGTGCCGAAACCGCTGCCGCCGAGGACGCTGGAACTGGAGCGTCCGCGGCTGTCCGGGATCTGCCTGGGCGATGCGGCCCTGCAAGAAGACTTCCGCAAATCCTTGCGCGTGTTCGAGCGTGATGTGCCGCTGCTGATCAACGGCGAAACGGGATCCGGCAAGGAGGCGTTCGCCAAGGCGGTGCACCAAGCCAGCCAGCGGGCGGAGAAAGCCTTCGTTGCCTTGAACTGCGCGGCAATCCCCGAGAGCCTGATCGAAAGCGAGCTGTTCGGTTATCGCGGCGGCAGCTTCACCGGGGCGCGCAAGGAAGGCATGCGCGGCAAGTTGCAGCAGGCCGATGGCGGCACGCTGTTCCTCGATGAAATCGGCGATATGCCATTGGCCTTGCAGACCCGTCTGTTGCGGGTCCTGGAGGACCGCATGGTAGTGCCTATCGGCGGCGAACCGCAGTCCGTCAACGTGCGCATCATCAGCGCCACTCACCGCGACCTGCTGGCAAGGGTACGGGATGGCAGCTTCCGCGAGGATTTGTATTACCGCCTCAATGGCCTGGAAATCAGTTTGCCGGCGCTGCACGAGCGCAGCGACAAATCCCAGCTGCTGGATTTTCTCCTGGCGCAAGAGGCCGGCGACCAGCAGGTGTCGCTCGACGGCCCGGCGCGCCAGGCCCTGCTGGACTTCCATTGGCCAGGCAACGTGCGGCAACTGCGCAACGTGTTGCGCACCCTGGCGGCGCTCTGCGACCACGGACGAATCGGCCTGGAGGATATACCGGCGATGATTCGCCAGGGCCGCCCGGTGCCGGTGCAGCCGGCTACCGAGGAGGCGGGCGAATACCCGCTGGACGATGCCGAACGCCTGGCCTTGCTCAACGCCCTGGAACAGCAGCGCTGGCATATGACCCACACCGCCGAGCAACTGGGGGTGAGCCGCAACACCCTCTATAGAAAGCTGCGCAAGCATGGGATCGCGCGCCAGGCGTGAGACCGCGTCAGCGTTCATCGCGAGCAAGCCCGTTCCTGTAGGCGCTTGCTCGCGATAGGCGGCGCAGCCGCCGATTGACCGGCCACCGCTTTGGCGATTTCTACCCTCCTGGTGTTCCCCCATCAGCTAAAGAGTGCGATTTGCAGCCCTCTACGCTAACCTGCCTCGATGTTTTACGAGGCCTTCTATGCACATTCATATTCTCGGTATTTGCGGCACTTTCATGGGCTCGATGGCGGTTCTGGCCAAAGAGCTGGGCCATCACGTCACCGGCTCCGATGCCAACGTCTACCCGCCGATGAGCACCCAGCTCGAAGCCCAGGGCATCGAGTTGACCCAGGGTTACGACCCGGCCCAGCTTGACCCGGCGCCGGACCTGGTGGTGATCGGCAATGCCATGTCCCGCGGCAACCCGGCGGTGGAATATGTGCTGAACAAGGGCCTGCCCTATGTTTCCGGCCCGCAATGGCTGGCCGACCATGTGCTGCAAGGCCGCTGGGTACTGGCGGTCGCCGGCACGCACGGCAAGACCACCACCAGCAGCATGCTGGCCTGGGTGCTGGAGCATGCGGGCATGAGCCCGGGCTTCCTGATCGGTGGCGTGCCGCAGAACTTCTCGGTGTCGGCGCGCCTGGGCGGCACGCCGTTCTTCGTGATCGAGGCCGATGAATACGACAGCGCCTTCTTCGACAAGCGCTCGAAGTTCGTCCACTACCGTCCGCGCACGGCGATCCTGAACAATCTCGAGTTCGATCATGCAGACATCTTTCCCGATCTTGCGGCTATCGAGCGGCAGTTCCACCATCTGGTGCGGACCATTCCGAGCGAAGGCCTGGTCATCCACCCGACCACCGAACCGGCCTTGTTGCGGGTGATCGAAATGGGCTGCTGGACTCCGGTGCAAACCACCGGCGCGGGCGGCCAATGGCAGGTCAAGCTGCTCAGTGAAGACGGTTCGAAGTTCGAAGTGATGTTCGAGGGCGAGGCCCAAGGCGTGGTCGAGTGGGACCTGACCGGCCAGCACAACGTCGCCAACGCCCTGGCCACCCTGGCCGCGGCGCGCCATGTCGGCGTGGTGCCGGCCATGGGGATCGCCGCGCTGAGCGCGTTCAAGAGCGTCAAGCGGCGGATGGAGAAGGTGGCTGAAGTCCATGGCATCACCATCTACGACGACTTCGCTCACCACCCGACCGCCATCGCCACGACTCTGGACGGCCTGCGCAAGCGCATCGGTGATGCGCCGTTGATCGCGATCATCGAACCGCGCTCCAACTCCATGAAGCTCGGCGCTCACCGTGACGGGCTGCCGGAAAGCGTCAACCAGGCCGACCAGGTGGTCTGGTATTCGCCAGCCAACCTCGGCTGGGATCTGGGTGCCACCGCCGCGCTGTGCACCGTGCCATCGATTGTCAGTGACTCCCTGGAAGGCATCATCGAGCGGGTGAAGAGCCAGGCCAAGCCGGGCACCCACGTGGTGATCATGAGCAACGGCGGCTTCGGCGGCCTGCACGGCAAGCTGGCCGAGGCACTGCGATGAACAACGGCCCGGAACGCATCACCCTGGCGATGACCGGCGCCTCGGGCGCCCAGTACGGCCTGCGCCTGCTGGATTGCCTGGTGCGCGAAGACCGTGAAGTGCACTTCCTGATCTCCAAGGCGGCGCAACTGGTGATGGCGACCGAGACTGACGTGACCCTGCCGTCCAAGCCGCAGACCATGCAGGCCTTCCTTACCGAGTACACCGGTGCCGCTGCCGGGCAGATCCGCGTGTATGGCAAGGAGGACTGGATGTCGCCAGTGGCCTCGGGCTCCGGTTCGCCGGCGGCGATGGTGGTGGTGCCTTGCTCCACCGGCACCTTGTCGGCCATCGCCACGGGCGCTTGCAACAACCTGATCGAGCGCGCGGCGGACGTCACCCTGAAAGAGCGTCGCCAGTTGATCCTGGTGCCGCGCGAGGCGCCTTACTCGAGCATCCACCTGGAGAACATGCTCAAGCTGTCGAACATGGGCGTGACCATTCTGCCGGCCTCTCCGGGTTTCTATCACCAGCCGCAGACCATCGACGACCTGGTGGATTTTGTCGTGGCGCGGATTCTCAACCTGTTGAACATTCCGCAGGACATGCTGCCGCGGTGGGGCGAGCATCATCCGGGCAGCGATGAGTAAGTCGCTGCTGATCCTGCTGGTTGCCCTGCAGCTGGGCGGTTGCGCCACTGCGCGCACGCTGAACGCAGCCAAACCGGGCGCGCCGGTGGTGTATTCCGGGACGCGCCTGGATCTGTATGTAATGCAGGGCGGCTGTTGCCCGATGGATCGTTTCGGTGCTGAAGCGCCGAGTTATCCGGGTGTCGATCTGCCGGCCAGCGCCTTGCTCGACACCCTGCTGTTGCCGCTGTCGGTGCTGACGGTATTGGGGGTTGGGTTTCAGGCCACGGGCGGGTTGTAGTTCCTGCGCGGGCAAGTCGGATCGCCGCCCGCGATGCTTTCTAATGTTCGTTATTTACCCAGCTTGCGCAGCTCGTCGGACTCGACGATCCGCACGCCATCCTGCTCTTCCAGCGCCAGGCGCCACATGGCCCGGGCCAGATGGCAGGCTTCGATGCCGTGGTATTTGCCGGGAATCAGCTTGGACAGCGGCCCGGCCAGCTGTTCGGCGAGACGTGGCTCAAGGCGTTCGCCCAGCAGCAGCGACGGCCGGCAAATGGTCAGTTGCGGCCAGTCCTGGGCCTTCAGCGCCTGTTCCATTTCGCCTTTGACCCGGTTGTAGAAAATCGAGGATTTCGCGTCCGCGCCCAGGGCGCTGATCACGACCAGGTGCCGCGCACCCATCTCCCGCGCGCGCTTGCCGAAGGCCACCACCAGGTCCAGGTCGACGGCGCGGAATGCCTGTTCGGAGCCGGCCTTCTTGATGGTGGTACCCAGGCAGCAGAACGCCAGGTCCACCTGGCCGCTGAGCTGCGGCAGGAGTACTGCCGGGTCGCCGACCGGGTTTTCCAGGCGCGGATGTTCGCTCAAGGGGCGTCGGCTGGGCGCCAGAACGCGGGTTACCGTGGGTTCGTTGAGCAGGCGGTCGAGCAAGTGCTCGCCCGTCAGGCCGGTCGCGCCGGCGAGCAAGATATGCTGAGGTGTCAAGTACATAGTGTTTCCCCCTTGATACTGTTTCAGCTTAGTTGCTCTTTGCTTCCTTGCTGTCGTTGGCGGCGCTTTGCAGTGCCTTTCGGGCTTGTTGCTTGCGCAGATGCTGCCAGTGCGCCAAGACCCCCTTGGGCGCCCAGATCTGCGGTTCGGAGGCTTCGAAGTTGTCCGTCAGTTCACGTTCGGCCACGGTCGCCCGGGCCAGCTTGAAGGCCTGTTCCAGGTCGTCGGTCTGGTTCAGTGCCCGGGCGAACAGGGCATCGCCGAAGTAGGTGAAGTCGGCTTCTTCCGAGCAACCGAACGATACGCGATCGGCCTGCGAAGCGGTCATGATCAGGGTCCGCTCATCCTTGAGCGCGGGAATGAACCCGCCGGAATAACAGGCCGAGATCACGATGATCTTGTCGCGGTTTTTCAGGGGCGCCAGTACCGCGGCCAACTCGTCGGCCGGCAGGTCGGCCAGCTCCAGGCGCGGCTGGTCGAGCACCAGTTCGTGTTCGCTGGTGCCGTGACTGGTCAGGTAGATGAACAGCAGGTCTTCCGGGCCACTGCGTTCGGCCAGGACCTGTACCGCGCGCCGCAGGTTTTCCCTGGTGGCCATGGGCCGGCTGTCGAGGCGGTCGCGGTGGTTGACCAGGCGGATCTGCCCGTAGGCGCCGAAGCGGGTGACGAGCATGTTGCTGACATAGTCGGCCTCGCGCAGAAACACGCTTTGCTTGCCGTCACCGGCCAGCGTCAGGCTGTAGAGCTCGATGGCGGGTGTCGACGCCGGCACCGCACTGAGGGCGTCGTCGAGCAGGTGGCCCTGGGCCAGCAGGCCGGTCTCCAGCGGATCGGGCAACAACCGGCCATCGGCATCGCGAACCCGCAGGCCATTGATCCAGTCGCCGCTTTGCACGGTGCCATCGCGCAACACCAGCACACCATGGCCCTGGTAGTTGTCGCCTTCGAAGCCACCGATATAGAAGCTGCCGTCGCTGAGATTCAGGCGGCCCTGGCCGCTGAAGCGCCAGTCGCTGAAACGGCCGATGTAGTGGCTGCCGTCGACGCCGATCAGTTCACCCTTGCCAGTGAGGGCGCCTTCCTTGAACTGGCCGATCCAGACATCACCGTCGGCATTTTCGTAGCGACCCTTGCCGCTGAGCTGGTTCTGTTTGAAACCGCCGACGTAGAGATCGCCCTCGGCGCTACTGAAGGTACCGTTGCCTTCCAGCTGGCCGTCGACGAAGTGGCCGCTGAACTGGTTGCCGCTGGCATCGCTGCGCTGGCCTTCGCCGTTGGGTTTGCCGCGGGAGAACTGGCCCTGGTACTGGCTGCCGTCTTCCAGTTCGAGGCGGCCGAGCCCGGAATACAGGTCGGACTTGAATTCGCCACGGTAGGTCATGCCGCGTTCCTTGAGGGTGCCTTCACCGTCGCGCCGGCCCAGTTTGAAGCCGCCGGTGTAGCTGCTGTCCTTGGTGGTCAGGCTGCCCTGGCCGTGGAACAGGCCCTGCTGGAACTGTCCGCGGTAGACCTCGCCGTCGCTGCCGTGCCATTCGCCCTGGCCATGCCACTGGCCACTGTCGAACTGGCCGGCATACCAACTGCCGTTGGGGTAGTCGATGCGGCCTTGGCCTTGCAACAACCCGTTGACCACATCGCCGCGGTAGCGGCCTCCGTCCGGCAGGCGGGCATCGGGAGGCAGCAGCGATTCGCCGTCTCCACATGCGGTGAGCAACAGGGTTAGAGCCAGGGGTACAAGTGGGCGCATAGCGGGATCCGGGTAATTAGGGGACCGAGTATGCCGCAGCAGCGAGGCTTATATATAGAGAGGCTGCGCGAAACAGCGTGAGCTGTTTCGCATCAGGAAGGTTTCAGACAAAGCAGAGGGACAATGGCTCGGCGATGTAGGCTGGTTTTTCCTGGCCTTCGATTTCAAGTGTGGCGGTGGCCTTGAGCAGCCATTGGCCGGGTTTCTTCTCGGTGACATCCACCAGGTCGACCTTGAGGCGGACCCTGGAATCGACCTTGACCGGCTGGATGAAGCGCACGCTGTCCAGGCCGTAGTTGACCGCCATCTTCAGACCCTCGGGCAGGATCAGGATGTCTTCCATCAGTTTCGGGATCAGCGACAGCGACAGGAAACCGTGGGCAATGGTGCCGCCGAATGGCGTCTGGGCGGCTTTTACCGGGTCTACGTGGATGAACTGGAAGTCACCCGTGGCTTCGGCGAACAGGTTGATACGCTGCTGATCGATGGTGAGCCATTCGGAACGTCCTAGTTCCTTTCCGACATAATCTTTGAGCTCTGCAACAGGAACGTACGGCATTGAGACTCTCCTTGGGTTCATCGGTTTTATCGTTCTAAAAGGGGCGGGGGCGTACCCCCTGACAACCCACTGTAGATCATCATGGGGGGTTGTTCCGGTCAACCTTCCATGCTTTTGGCGAATGCCGGTCCATAGCGTTCGCGTGCTTATAATGCCCGGCGTTTTTTCGGGGAGATGAGAGATGTTGTTACGCGGTCTGACATGGCTGGTGCTGTTTCAATTGCTCGGCACGGCGATCAATCATCTGTTCCTGCCGATCCTGCCGGGGCCGATTGTCGGTCTGCTGTTGCTGCTGATCTTCCTGGTGGCGCGCGGCGAGGTGGGCGAGCCGCTGAACCTGGCCGCCTCCAGTCTCCTGCGTTACCTGCCCCTGTTGCTGGTGCCGCCCGCGGTGGGGGTGATGGTGTACGCGGCGGATATCGCCGCGGATTTCTGGGCGATAGTCGGCGCCCTGGTGTTGTCGCTGGTGATCTCCATGGCCTTCGTCGGCGTGCTGATGCAGCGGCTGGTCAAGCGTCACGGACATCGGGAGGGTGGCCAATGATGTTCGACTGGCAGGGCGCCTGGGCGTCGCTGATCCACCATCCCTTGTTCGGCATCGGCATTACCCTGGGCGCTTATCAACTGGTGCTCGCGGCCTTCGAGAAAACCCGCTGGATCTTTCTGCAGCCGGTGCTGGTCTCCATGTTGCTGGTGATCGGCGTGCTGCTGGGCTGTGGCCTGAGCTACGCCGAGTACCGCAAGAGCACGGAGATCCTCAGCATTCTCCTGGGCCCGGCCACGGTGGCGCTGGCGGTACCGCTGTACCTCAACCTGCGGCGGATTCGGCAGTTGTTCTGGCCGATATTTACTACGCTGGTGATTGGAGGGGTGGTCGCCACCGGCCTGGGCGTACTGCTGGGGTGGTGGTTCGGTGCCGAGAACATGATCCTGATGACCATGGCGCCGAAATCGGTGACCTCGCCAATCGCCATGCTGGTGGCCGAACAGATTGGCGGTGTCGCAGCACTGGCTGCGGTATTCGTATTGATCACTGGGGTGATCGGGGCGATTTTCGGTCCGGCCATTCTCAACCGCTTGCAGGTGCATAGCCCGGAAGCCCGAGGTATGGCACTGGGCATGACGGCTCACGCGGTGGGCACTTCGGTGGCCTTGCAGGAAGGTGACGAGTGCGGTGCTTTCGCGGCGCTGGCGATGAGTCTGATGGGTGTGGCCACGGCGGTCTTCCTGCCGTTGGCGGTGTCATTGGTGGTTTAAGGAAACCTGTATGAGCCTGGCGCTTTTCCCGCTGAACACAGTGCTGTTCCCCGACTGCATTCTCGATTTGCAGATTTTCGAGGCGCGCTACCTGGACATGATCGGTCGCTGCATGAAACAGGGCTGTGGCTTCGGCGTGGTGTGCATCCTTGAAGGCGAAGAGGTGGGCATCGCCCCGGAAGGTTTTGCGCGGGTGGGCTGCGAAGCGCTGATCACCGACTTCCATCAGCAGGACAACGGCCTGCTGGGGATTCGGGTCAAGGGCGGGCGGCGTTTTCGGGTGCTGAGCAGTGAAGTGCAGCGCGATCAGTTGCGGGTGGCTGAAGTCGAGTGGCTGTGCGAGGCGCCGGAGCGGCCGCTGCAGGAGGAAGACGGGGACCTGATCGCCTTGCTCAAGGCGCTGGCCGAACACCCGATGGTCGAAGCCCTGAGCATGGGCACCGAAGCCAGCGGCCAGCAGTCGCTGGCCAACCAACTGGCCTACCTGTTGCCGTTCTCCGAGCTGGACAAGATCGACCTGCTGCAACTGGACGACCCGCAACAACGCCTGGATGCGATCCAGGCCTTGCTGGACGAATTGCAGGGTGAGCTGTTCGCTTGATCCTCGTGGCTACAAGACCTCAGTACGCATAACGCAGCATCGCGTGCGGTAGATGCCTGACTGCTTCGAAACCGAACAACGCTACCAGCGCCGGCAATACCAGCCACCAGATCTTGGCCGGCATGGGTTCCAGCGGGGTCTGGCGCTGGGCGACCCACAGGCTGGCGGCGCACACGCAGGCGGCAAGCATGGCGCCGGCGAGGATGTCGGAGGGCCAATGCGCGCCCAGGTAAATCCGTGACAAGGCAATCGCCGCCGCCGGCAGACAGCCCAGCAGCAGCCAGGTCAGGCGCATGCGCGGCGGCTGGCCGCGACCGGCGAGCACCGCCAGGGTCAGGAACAGGGCGAACGAACCGGAGCTGTGGCCGCTGGGCATGCTGTAGCTGGTCAGTGGGTCGGTCAGGACTTCCGGGCGCACGCGGGCGAAGAACAGCTTGGTGCCGGTGTTGGCCAGCGCGGTGCACAGCAGTGTGGCGCCCGCAAAAATCGCCTGCCGCCATTGCCGGGCAACCAGCAACAGCAGGGTGACCAGGGCGCTGGCGAACAGCATGGTGCGGAATTCGCCGAACTGGGTGAGCACCACCATCACCTCGTCCATTGCCGGGCTGCGGTGCTCCTGGACCAACGTCATCAGGCCCTGGTCGAAATGGTTCAGGTAGGGGTAACCGATGAACAGCCCCACCAGGATCGCCAGGCTGAGGCCAGCCACCAGCGGGCTGGCCTTGCGATGGCGGCGCACGGTGCTGTTGATGCTCAGGCCCAGCAGCACGGCGATACTGGCGGCAACTATTCCCGCCTGCGGCCAGAAACCTTCAGGCAAGGGCAGGCGGATCGCCGCGCCCGTGGCCCAGCCCGGCAGCAGGTAGGCGACGGTCCAGCCGGCCGCGGCCAGCAGGCTGACGGCGAAAAAGCGCGGGAACGACATGTCGAACATGCCGGCGACCATCGGCAGCATGGGCCGCAAGGGGCCGATAAAGCGCCCGACCAACAGACTGGCGATACCGTAACGCTGGAAATAGGCTTCGGCGCCGTTGATCCATTCCGGATGATGGCGCAGGCCCGGCAGGCGGCGGATGTTCTGGTGAAAACGGCGGCCCAGCAGGTAGGACACCACATCCCCGAGCAAGCCGCCGAAGAACCCCAGCGCCAGGGTTTCACCCAGGGACAGGGCGCCGCTGCCGGCCATTACGGCAATGGCGAACAGCAGCACGGTGCCAGGTACGATCAGGCCGGCAATCGCCAGGCATTCGACGCAGGCGACGATGAACACGGCTGCCGCCAGCCATTGGGGGTTCATCGTCAGCCAGCCGGTTATTCCATCGAGCCATTGGCCCATAGGGTTTCAACTCCGGTTATTCGGTGGTTCAACTGTAGGGGCGGGGTGGCTCGCGGTAAAACTATCCGCGGGCACGCCGGCTCCTGCGAAAGGGATCAATCGAGCAGCAAATAGTCGCGACCTTCGACCTGCCCGCGGCGTAGCGGGTTCCGGGTGCAGTAGGGGGCGTAGGCGGCATCGACAAAGCGGTACATCAGATGTTCGTCGCGACCGTGGGGGATGCCCAGGCGGGTGGTCTGGATGATGCTGGCGACGGGCGTGCCGACGTCCTCGACGAACAGCACTTCATGGTCGAAGCGTTTGGCATCCCACACCGGGACTTTCAGGCCCAGGGCCTTGCACAACAGGGTCTGGCCGGCGCAGAGCTTCTGCGAGGGGCGCGGCCGGCCGCTGGCGTCGGGATTGTTCAGGAGCATCTGCGCCAGGCTGGCCGGACCTGAGACTTCGTCGACCCAGGGGTAGGCCGACTTGATCAGCACCGCGTTGCCTGGCCCCTGGGCGCTGAAGTTCAGCGAATCGCCACCGCGGGCGTAGTACATATAGATGTGACCTCCGTCCAGAAACAAAGCCTTACGCTTTTCTGTGTAGCCGAGGGAGGCATGGCTGCCTTTTTCCTCGCAGTAATAGGCTTCTGTTTCGATAATGCGCGCCGACAACCACAGGTCGCCGACCCGATGGCGGATGATTTTGCCGAGCAGTTCACGGGCCAGGACCTGGGCGTCTCGATCGAAAAAGCTGTCGGGCAGGGCCTTGGGCAGCGTCGGAGTGGACAGAATGGACATGGTAGCCAGGAGCGATGACGGGAATTGGGTCGGAATGATATCAATTCCAGGCTTAATTCAGGCTGAACGAGAGGTATTTGCCGTCCATTTCGACCATCCGCCCGTGACCGCTGTCCGTGGGCCGGCGCGACAGCTATAATCAGCCGCTTTCCTCTTTGCCAAGACCACAGCAGACCATGACTGAGTCCGTTCTTGACTACATGACCCGTTTGGGTCGCGCTGCCCGCGAAGCCTCGCGGGTAATCGCCCGTGCCACCACTGCGCAGAAAAACCGCGCATTGCTGGCGGCTGCCGATGCATTGGACGCTGCTCGCCCCGAGCTGAGCGCGGCCAATGAGCAAGACCTGGCCAACGGCCGGGCCAATGGTCTGGAACCGGCATTGCTCGATCGTCTGGCGCTGACCCCGGTGCGTATCGACGAAATGATCGAAGGCCTGCGTCAGGTGGCCAAGCTGCCTGACCCCATCGGTGAAATCCGCGATATGCGCTACCTGCCTTCGGGCATCCAGGTCGGCAAGATGCGCGTGCCCCTGGGCGTGATCGGCATTATCTACGAGTCGCGCCCCAACGTGACCATCGACGCCGCCAGCCTGTGCCTGAAGTCCGGCAACGCCACCATCCTGCGGGGCGGCTCCGAGGCGATCAATTCCAACCGCGCCATTGCCACCTGCATCCAGCAAGGGCTGGCGGTGGCCGGCCTGCCGGCGCAGGTGGTGCAGGTGGTGGAAACCACCGATCGCGCGGCCGTTGGCGCGCTGATCACCATGCCCGAGTTCGTCGATGTGATCGTGCCGCGTGGCGGCAAGAGCCTGATCGAGCGGGTCAGCCGCGACGCCAAGGTGCCGGTGATCAAGCACCTGGACGGCGTCTGCCATGTGTTCATCGACGTGGCGGCCGACCTGGACAAGGCGATTCGCATCGCCGACAACGCCAAGACCCAGCGCTATGCGCCCTGCAACACCATGGAGACCCTGCTGGTCCACGCCGGTATTGCCGAGCGCGTATTGCCGCCGCTGGCGGCGATCTATCGCGACAAGAAGGTCGAGCTGCGCGGTTGTCCGCGTACCCGTGCCTTGCTGGGCGACGATGTGATCGAGGCCACCGAAGAAGATTGGCGCACCGAATACACCGCGCCGATCCTGTCGATCCTGGTGGTCGATAGCCTGGACGCGGCCATCGAGCACATCAACACCTACGGTTCGCAGCACACCGACGCCATCGTCACCGAGAACTTCACCGACGCCCGGCGCTTCCTCAACGAGGTGGACTCCAGCTCGGTGATGGTCAATGCCTCGACCCGGTTTGCCGACGGTTTCGAATATGGCCTGGGCGCGGAGATCGGTATTTCCACCGATAAGCTGCACGCCCGCGGCCCGGTCGGCCTGGAAGGGCTGACCAGCGAGAAATATGTCGTCTTCGGCGACGGCCATGTGCGCACTTGATGAGCAAACGTATCGGTCTGCTGGGCGGTACCTTCGACCCCGTGCACATCGGCCACCTGCGCAGCGCGCTGGAGGTGGCCGACTCGCTGGGGCTCGATGAGCTGCGGCTGACGCCCAGCGCGCGACCGCCGCATCGCGATACGCCGCAGGTGTCGGCCCTGGACCGTCTGGCGATGGTCGAGTGCGCGGTGGCGGGCGTTTCACCCCTGGTGGTGGACGACCGTGAGCTGAAACGGGACAAGCCGTCCTACACCATAGACACCCTGGAACAGATGCGGGCCGAGATGGCCGCGGATGACCAGTTGTTCCTGTTGCTGGGCTGGGACGCTTTTTGCGGCCTGCCTACCTGGCATCGCTGGGAAGAGTTGCTCCAGCATTGCCACATCCTGGTGCTGCAACGCCCGGATGCCGACAGCGAGCCGCCGGATGCGTTGCGCAACCTGCTGGCGGCGCGCTCGGTGAGCGATCCCCTGGCCCTGCAAGGGCCTGGAGGACACATTGCATTCGTCTGGCAGACACCGCTCGCGGTGTCCGCCACCCAGATCCGTCAACTGCTGGCCAGCGGTAAGTCGGTACGTTTCCTGGTGCCTGATGCGGTCCTGGCCTATATCGATGCCCACGGTCTTTACCGTGGGCCGAACTGAAGGCGCGCTGCCGGCCGATGCCGTGCAACGCGCCAAACATACGAGCTGAACGAGTTTTATATGACTAACCAAGTAATGAAAGGCGAAGATCTGGTCAAGGTGGCAGTCGCCGCGCTGGAAGACGTCAAGGCCCAGGACGTCCTGGTGATCGATGTTCGCGACAAGCAGAGCATCACCGACTACATGATCATCGCCACCGGTACTTCCAATCGCCAGATCGGCGCGATGCTGGAAAAGGTCCGCGAGATGGTCAAGGCCCAGGGCGTCAAGCCGCTGGGTGAAGAAGGCAAGGGCGACAGCGACTGGGTGCTGCTGGACCTGGACGACGTGATCGTGCACATGATGACCGCCTCCGCACGCCAGTTCTACGACCTGGAACGCCTGTGGCAGGGCGCCGAGCAGAGCCGTGCGGCCGATGGCAAGCACCACAGCCCGGAACACACCCATGAGCACTTCACCAAGCTCAACAAAGACCAGCAATAAGGGACGGCTGTGCGCCTGCGTCTGATCGCTGTCGGTTCACGCATGCCCAAGTGGGTGGAAGAGGGTTGGCACGAGTATGCCAAGCGTCTGCCATCCGAACTGGCGCTGGAACTGGTGGAAATACCGCTCAATACCCGTGGCAAGAACGCCGATGTGGCCCGTTTCATCCGTCAGGAAGGCGAAGCCATGCTGGCCAAGATCGGCCATAACGAGCGGATTGTCACCCTCGAGGTCCACGGCAAGCCCTGGAGCACCGAGCAACTGGCGGTGGAACTGGATCGCTGGCGCCTCGACTCGCGCACCGTGAACTTCATGGTCGGCGGCCCCGAGGGGCTGGCGCCGGAAGTCTGCGCGCGGGCGGATCAGCGCTGGTCGCTGTCGCCGCTGACCTTGCCGCACCCGCTGGTACGGATCCTGATCGGTGAACAGCTGTATCGCGCCTGGACAGTCCTGTCCGGGCACCCTTATCACAAATAGCCCGCGCGCCTA
This sequence comes from Pseudomonas sp. SK3(2021), assembly GCF_016772375.1. NCBI lineage: Bacteria > Pseudomonadati > Pseudomonadota > Gammaproteobacteria > Pseudomonadales > Pseudomonadaceae > Pseudomonas > Pseudomonas sp. SK3(2021). The sequence continues at coordinate 5,909,393 of NZ_CP061943.1, read as the reverse complement.
ATGTCCCAGCCGATCCGTATCAAGGACCACGAAAAAGACGCCCGTCTGGTGCGTGGCCGGGTCGTGTTCGGGGCTATTGCCGTGGTCTGCCTGATCGGGGTGCTGATCGCGCGCCTGTATTACCTGCAGGTGATCCAGTACGACTATCACTCGACCCTGTCGGAAAACAACCGGGTCCACGTCCAGCCGATTCCGCCGACCCGCGGCCTGATCTTCGACCGTAATGGCGTGGTGGTGGCCGATAACCGGCCCAGCTTCAGCCTGAGCATGACTCGCGAGCGTTCCGGCGACTGGCGCCAGGTGCTCGACGTCATTGTTGAAGTGCTGGAGCTGACGCCGGAAGACCGGGTGCTGTTCGAGAAACGCATGAAACAGGGGCGCCGGCCGTTCGAGCCGGTGCCGATCCTGTTCGAGCTCAACGAAGAGCAGATCGCCCGGATCGCGGTCAACCAGTTCCGCCTGCCCGGGGTGGAAGTGGTGGCGCAGTTGGTCCGCCATTACCCCCAGGGCGCGCACTTCGCGCACTCGGTGGGCTACATGGGGCGAATCAACGAGAAAGAGCTGAAGACCCTGGATCCGGTGAACTACAGCGGCACCCACCACATCGGCAAGACCGGCATCGAGCGCTTCTACGAGCCCGAACTGCACGGCCAGGTGGGGTACGAAGAGGTCGAGACCAACGCTCGCGGTCGCGTGTTGCGGGTGCTCAAGCGGACCGATCCGATTCCCGGCAAGGACATTGTCCTGAGCCTGGACATCAAGCTGCAGGAAGCCGCCGAGGCCGCCTTGGGCGGCCGGCGTGGCGCGGTGGTAGCGCTGGACCCGAACACCGGGGAAGTGCTGGCCATGGTCAGCCAGCCGAGCTTCGACCCGAACCTGTTCGTGACCGGCATCAGCTTCAAGGCCTATGCCGAACTGCGCGACTCCATCGACCGTCCGCTGTTCAACCGGGTACTGCGCGGCCTGTATCCACCGGGCTCGACCATCAAGCCGGCGGTGGCCATCGCCGGTCTCGATTCCGGAGTGGTGACGGCCTCCACGCGGGTCTATGACCCGGGCTACTACCAACTGCCCAACTACGACCACAAGTACCGTAACTGGAACCGCAGCGGTGACGGTTACGTCGACCTCGACACCGCGATCATGCGATCCAACGACACCTACTTCTATGACCTGGCCCACAAGTTGGGGATCGATCGGTTGTCGGCCTACATGAACAAGTTCGGGATCGGCCAGAAGGTCTCGCTGGACATGTTCGAGGAATCGCCGGGCCTGATGCCGTCGCGGGAGTGGAAGCGTGCCACCCGTCGCCAGGCCTGGTTCCCGGGCGAGACGCTGATTCTCGGGATCGGCCAGGGTTACATGCAGTCCACCCCGTTGCAGCTGGCCCAGGCCACGGCGCTGGTGGCGAACAAGGGCAAGTGGAACCGTCCGCACCTGGCCAAGACCATCGAAGGCGAAAAGCCGGTGGATGAGAACCCGATGCCGGACATCATCCTGCGCGATCCGTCGGACTGGACGAAGGTCAACCACGGCATGCAGCAGGTGATGCACGGTGCCCGGGGTACGGCGCGCAAGGCGGCCATCGGCTCGCAATACCGGATCGCCGGCAAGAGTGGTACGGCCCAGGTGGTCGCGATCAAGCAGGGTGAGAAGTACGACCGCTCCAAGGTTCAGGAGCGTCATCGCGACCATGCCCTGTTCGTCGGCTTCGCGCCGGCGGAAAACCCGAAAATCGTGGTCTCGGTCATGGTCGAGAACGGCGAGTCCGGCTCCGGCGTGGCGGCCCCGGTGGTGCGCCAGGTGATGGACGCCTGGCTCCTCGGCCCGGATGGCCTGCTCAAGCCTGAGTTTGCCGGCCCTATCAGTGCGGAGGCTACGGCCCGTGAAGAGTAATTTCGATCGCATCCTGTCCAGCGAGGATGTGATGCGTCGCCGTGCGACGCTGTTGCAGCGCATGCACATCGACGGTCCATTGCTGATCCTGTTGCTGACCCTGGCGGCCGGCAGCCTGTTCGTCCTGTATTCGGCGAGCGGCAAGAGCTGGGACCTGCTGGGCAAGCAGGCGACATCGTTCGGCATCGGCCTGGTGTCGATGATCATCATTGCCCAGCTCGAGCCCCGGTTCATGGCCCGCTGGGTGCCCCTGGCCTATGTGTTCGGCGTGGTGCTGCTGGTGGTGGTGGATGTCATGGGGCACAACGCCATGGGCGCCACCCGCTGGATCAATATCCCCGGGGTGATTCGCTTCCAGCCCTCGGAGTTCATGAAGATCATCATGCCGGCGACCATCGCCTGGTACCTGGCCAAGCGCAGCCTGCCGCCACAGCTCAAGCATGTGGGCATCAGCCTGATCCTGATCGGTATCCCGTTCATTCTGATCGTGCGCCAGCCGGACCTTGGTACCTCGCTGCTGATCCTTGCCGGTGGCGCCTTCGTGCTGTTCATGGGCGGCCTGCGCTGGCGCTGGATCCTCAGTGTGCTGGCCGCCGCGGTACCGGTGGCGATCGCCATGTGGTTCTTCATCATGCACGACTACCAGAAGCAGCGGATCCTGACCTTCCTCGACCCGGAAAGCGATCCGCTGGGCACCGGCTGGAACATCATTCAGTCCAAGGCGGCCATCGGTTCCGGCGGCGTCTTCGGCAAGGGCTGGTTGCTGGGCACCCAATCCCACCTGGACTTTTTGCCCGAGAGCCACACCGACTTTATTATCGCGGTCATGGGCGAGGAGTTCGGCCTGGTGGGCATTTGCGCCTTGCTGCTGATCTATCTGCTGCTGATCGGTCGTGGGCTGGTGATCACCGCCCAGGCGCAGACGCTGTTCGGCAAATTGCTCGCCGGCGCCCTGACCATGACGTTTTTTGTTTACGTTTTCGTCAACATCGGTATGGTCAGTGGCTTGTTGCCGGTCGTGGGGGTGCCGTTGCCGTTCATTAGCTACGGAGGAACTTCGCTGGTGACGCTGCTGTCAGCGTTTGGGGTTTTGATGTCGATCCATACCCATCGCAAGTGGATCGCGCAGGTTTGAATAAGGTGAAGAATTCAATGCAAGTAATGCGTGGCTGGACCGCTCGGTATGCGCCGTGGGTCGGTCTGGTAGGCATCCTTGGTGCGGCGCAGGAAGCGCTGGCCGGCGGCGAATACGAAGGTTCGCCCCAAGTGGCCGAGTTCGTGGGCGAAATGACTCGCGACTACGGCTTCGCGGGTGAACAGCTGATGGGTGTGTTTCGCGAGGCCGAGCGCAAGCAGTCGATCCTCGACGCCATTTCCCGGCCTGCCGAGCGGGTCAAGCAGTGGAAAGAATACCGGCCGATGTTCATCACCGACGCGCGTATCGCCCGCGGCGTGGACTTCTGGCGCCAGCACGAGGCGGTACTGGCCCGTGCCGAGCAGGAATACGGGGTGCCGGCCCAGGTGATCGTGTCGATCATCGGCGTTGAAACCTTCTTCGGGCGCAACACCGGTAATTATCGGGTGATCGATGCGTTGTCGACCCTGGGCTTCGATTACCCGCCACGTGCCGAGTTCTTCCGCAAGGAATTGCGCGAATTCCTGTTGCTGGCGCGCGAGGAACAGGTCGATCCACTGACCCTCAAAGGCTCCTACGCCGGTGCCATGGGCTTGCCGCAGTTCATGCCGAGCAGTTTTCGCGCCTATGCTGTGGACTTCGACGGTGATGGCCACATCAATATCTGGACCAATCCGGACGATGCCATCGGCAGCGTTGCCAGCTATTTCAAGCGTCATGGCTGGGAGGCCGGGCAGCCGGTGGTCAGCCGGGCCGAAGTGCGTGGCGATCAGGTCGACGAAGGTCTGACCACCGGTATCGAGCCGACGAAAACCGTCGGGGAGTTGCGGGCGCTGGGCTGGTCGAGTCATGATGCGCTGCGCGATGATATGCCGGTCACGGCTTTTCGCCTGGAAGGTGACAATGGCCCCGAATACTGGATGGGGCTGAAGAATTTTTACGCGATCACGCGTTATAACCGCAGCGTGATGTACGCCATGGCCGTACATCAGCTCTCTGAACAGCTGGTCCAAGCACGGGGCGTCAAGTAATGCTGGCATCGCCAATCCGCAAACCCCTGAAGCTGGTGGCTCTTGCCGCGTTGTCCTTGCTGGTGGTCAGTTGCTCGTCAACCCAGGCGCCGAAACAGAAAGGCCCGACGACAGCCGTACGTTCGAAACCGGGCCTGGACATCAATCGCGCCCACAAAGACGGCGCGCCCTGGTGGGACGTCGATGTATCGCGTATCCCCGACGCCACGCCGACCCTGCATACCGGCCCGTACAAGGCCAACCCTTATACGGTGCTGGGCAAGACCTACTTCCCGATGGCCGAATCCAAGCGTTATGTCGCTTCGGGCACGGCCTCTTGGTACGGCACCAAGTTTCACGGGCAGAACACCGCCAATGGCGAGGTGTATGACCTGTACGGCATGAGTGCCGCGCACAAGACCCTGCCCTTGCCGAGTTATGTGCGGGTGACCAACCTGGACAACCACAAGAGCGTGATCCTGCGGGTCAACGACCGTGGGCCGTTCTATTCGGACCGGATCATCGATTTGTCCTATGCCGCGGCCAAGAAGCTCGGTTACGCCGAGATCGGTACCGCCCGGGTCAAGGTCGAAGGCATCGACCCGCAGGAGTGGTGGGCCCAGCGCGGCCGGCCGGCACCCTTGATGCTCAATGAGCCGAAAGCCGCGCCAGTGATGACGGCGTCCACGGGGACGGTAGAGCAATGGACTCCACCTGCGCAGCAGCACGCCGCGGCCGTCGTGCCGGTGCAGCTGGATGCAAAAAAAAACGCTTCTGCGCAAGCCTCTGGCCAGTATCTGCAGGTGGGCGCCTTCGCCAACCCGGACGCTGCCGAGCTCCTGCGCTCGAAGCTGAGCGGGATGGTGAGCGCTCCGGTGTTCATCAGCTCGATCGTGCGCAATCAACAGACCCTGCACCGGGTTCGCCTGGGGCCGATCGGCTCGCCGGGTGAGATCCAGCAAGTGCAGAACAGTGTCCGGCTGGCCAATCTGGGGCAGCCGAGCCTGGTAACCGCCGAGTAATCGGATTCTGATTCATGGTTCACCCGCGGTATTTGGGGAGTGGACCCAGGTTGTTGGCTCGTCGTACAACAAAAGCCCGGCAAGGGTCGTGAGTGAACAACTGAACACGCGACAGCCCTTTAGAAGGCTGTCTGAATAGTTTTGTCCGCGAGGACAAGTTTCCATTAGCAATTTCGAGAGACGGATGAACATCACCACCTTTGCCAAACGCCTGTGTCTGCTTGTCCCGCTGATCATCACGCCTGCCGCCTGGGCGGTAGAAGTGATGCCGTCGCCACCGCAGCTGGCCGCCAAGTCCTATGTGCTCATGGAGGCCAGCAGCGGTAACGTGCTGGTGGAGAACAACGGTGACCAGCGTCTGCCGCCAGCCAGCCTGACCAAGCTGATGACTGCCTACATCGCGACCCTGGAAATCCGTCGCGGCCAGATCGGTGAGAACGATCCGGTGACCGTCAGCGAGAACGCCTGGCGTACCGGCGGTTCGCGGATGTTCATCAAGGTCGGCTCGCAGGTCACTGTCAGCGACCTGCTGCACGGCATCATCATTCAGTCGGGTAACGACGCCAGCGTCGCGGTTGCCGAGCACATCGCCGGCAGCGAAGACGCCTTTGCCGACATGATGAACAAGACCGCCGGCGACCTGGGCATGACCAATAGCCACTTCATGAACCCGACCGGCCTGCCGAACCCCGAGCACTACTCGTCGGCGCACGACATGGCCGTCCTGGCTCGCGCCATCATTCACGAAGACCCGGCTCACTACGCGATCTACTCGCAGAAAGAGTTCTTCTGGAACGGCATCAAGCAACCTAACCGCAACCTGTTGCTGTGGCGTGACAAGACCGTCGATGGCCTGAAAACCGGTCACACCGACGAAGCCGGCTACTGCATGGTGTCCTCGGCCGTGCGTGACGGCATGCGCCTGATCGCCGTGGTGTTCGGTACCAACAGTGAGCAGGCTCGCGCGGCCGAAACCCAGAAGCTGCTGACCTATGGTTTCCGCTTCTTTGAAACCCAGACCTTCTACCAGAAGGGCACCGAGCTGGCTCAGGCGCCTGTCTGGAAAGGCACCACCTCCCAGGTCAAGGCCGGTCTGGCCCAGGACCTGACCATGACCATGCCAAAAGGCCAGCTGAAGAAGCTCGCGGCCAGCATGACCATGAATCCGCAATTGATCGCGCCTATCGCCAAGGGCGACGTGATCGGTAAAGTCGAAGTGAAACTGGACGACAAGGTGGTGCACAGCGCTGACCTGATCGCTCTGGACGCGGTCGACGAAGGTGGTATCTTCCGCCGCATGTGGGATAGCATCCGCCTATTCTTCTACGGCTTGTTCAACTGATATTGTCGACCCGCGTGGCCCTCCCTCTGAAATAGAGCGAGGGCCACGTCCGTCGCCACGGCTTACGAGGCCGTTACGCCATGACAGACACCGAAGTAAAGGCGCCAAAGATCGAATTCCCCTGTGCGGATTACCCGATTAAGGTGATCGGCGACACCGGCGTGGGTTTCAAGGACAAGATCATCGCGATCCTTGAGAAACACGCGACCGTTGACCACAAGACCCTGGCCGAGCGCCAGAGTACCAACGGCAAGTACACGACCATCCAGCTGCACATCATCGCCACCGGTCAAGAACAGCTGTACGACATCAACAGCGAGTTGCGGGCCACCGGCTTCGTGCACATGGTGCTGTGATGCCACAAACGCTGGGCTTTCGCGAGCTCGGCCAGATGGCCTACGAGCCGGTCTGGCAGGCCATGCAACGCTTCACCAACGAACGCGGCACCGACGCTCCCGATGAAGTCTGGCTGGTGCAGCATCCGCCGGTCTTTACCCAGGGCCAGGCGGGCAAGGCCGAACACCTGTTGCTTCCCGGGGATATCCCGGTAGTGCAGGTCGACCGGGGGGGCCAGGTGACCTATCACGGTCCTGGCCAACTGGTGGCCTATCTGCTGCTGGACGTGCGCCGCCTGGGTTTTGGCGTGCGCGACCTGGTCAGCCGGATGGAGCAGTGCCTGATCGAGCTGCTGGCCAGCTACGGCGTGGCTGCGGCGGCCAAGCCGGATGCCCCCGGCGTTTACGTCGATGGCGCGAAAATCGCCTCCCTGGGCCTGCGGATCCGCCATGGTTGTTCCTTTCACGGCCTGGCCTTGAACGTGGACATGGATCTGCAGCCGTTTCGACGGATTAACCCCTGTGGCTATGCCGGGCTGGCAATGACCCAGCTGCGCGACCACACAGGACCGATTGAATTTGCCGAGGTAAGTGCCCGGCTGCGTGCGCAGCTCGTCAAACACCTCGACTATGCTGAGCAGACGACCCTAACGGGCGGAATCGACTGATATGACTACTGCGCAAGACGCTGTGCAAACCCTGATCCCGACGCTGGATGTTTCCGAGCGCCCGGCCCGTGCGAAAGTTGAAACCGGCGTTAAATTGCGCGGTGCCGAGAAAGTCGCACGTATCCCGGTGAAGATCATCCCGACCACCGAACTGCCGAAGAAACCGGACTGGATTCGCGTGCGTATTCCGGTTTCCCCGGAAGTCGACCGGATCAAGCAACTGCTGCGCAAGCACAAACTGCACAGCGTCTGCGAAGAAGCATCCTGCCCGAACCTGGGCGAATGTTTCTCCGGCGGTACCGCGACCTTCATGATCATGGGTGATATCTGCACCCGTCGCTGCCCGTTCTGCGACGTCGGTCACGGCCGTCCGAAACCTCTGGATGTCGATGAGCCGATGAACCTGGCGGTAGCGATCGCCGACCTGCGCCTGAAGTACGTGGTGATCACTTCGGTCGACCGCGACGACCTGCGCGATGGCGGTGCCCAGCACTTTGCCGACTGCATCCGCGAAATCCGCAAGCTGTCGCCGAACGTGCAGCTGGAAACCCTGGTCCCGGACTACCGTGGTCGCATGGACGTGGCGCTGGAAATCACCGCCGCCGAGCCACCGGATGTGTTCAACCACAACCTGGAAACCGTACCGCGCCTGTACAAGGCCGCACGCCCGGGTTCGGACTACCAGTGGTCGCTGACCCTGTTGCAGAAGTTCAAGCAACTGGTGCCGCACGTACCGACCAAGTCCGGCCTGATGCTGGGGCTGGGAGAGACCGACGACGAAGTCATCGAGGTCATGAAGCGCATGCGGGAGCACGACATCGACATGCTGACCCTCGGCCAGTACCTGCAGCCTTCCCGCAGCCACTTGCCGGTGCAGCGTTTCGTGCACCCGGACACCTTCGCCTGGTTCGCCGAGGAAGGTTACAAGATGGGCTTCAAGAACGTCGCCTCGGGCCCGCTGGTACGCTCTTCGTACCACGCCGACGAGCAGGCGAAGCTGGCCAAAGAAGGCCTGGTCTCCTGATGTAATGCGCCCGCAAGGTCTTTCCTTGCGGGCGTCATCTTCCGTTACGCCCGCATCTCCCTCCCTTCATAGACTTTTCCTGCAAGCGCCGTGGCGTTTCGGCACTTCTGTTTGCCTGCTTTCATGTCTACTGTGCACTAGAGAATCCACACAGGGAGAACCATTGGATGACCCTCCAACCGACTGACGTCCTTTGTGCGCAACGCCCGGTGCCGGCGCTGCCTTCGCAAGGGTTGATCGGCTTGATTGCACCTGCCGGGCCCGCTGCCCTGGATACTGAGCAAGCCGCCCGCTGGATGCGCGCTCGAGGTTATTCGCTGCGGATCTACCCCGGGGTCCAGCAGAAGGACGGCTATCTGGCCGGTAGCGATGAGGTCCGCCTGAACGACCTGCACGCCGCTTTCTCCGATGACGATGTCGATACCATCTTGTGCCTGCGGGGTGGCTACGGCAGCCCACGCTTGCTCGACCGGATCGATTACGAGCTGCTACGCCAGCATGCCAAGCCGTTTGTCGGCTACAGCGACATCACCGCGCTGCATCTGGCCATCAATCGTCATGCGGGTTTCGTGACCTTTCATGGGCCGATGCTCAATGCCGACCTGTTGGGCGACAAGCAGCCGCCGACCGAGTCTTCGCTGTTCAGCCTGCTCCGGGGGCAGTTGAAGGCTGGCAGCCTGCTGGCGCATCCGGCGGCTTATCCCTTGACCACCGTCGAGCCTGGCATTGCCTGCGGCCAACTGCTGGGGGGCAATCTGTCGTTGGTCGCCGCGACCATGGGCACGCCGTACGAGATCAATGGCGACGGCATCATTCTGTTTATCGAAGACATCAACGAGCCGCTGTACCGGATCGATCGTCTGCTGACGCACCTGCGTCTGGCTGGCAAGCTCGACAGGCTTCGCGGTGTGCTGGTGGGGGATGTGGCGGGCGTGGAGCCCCTGGCGCTTGCCGGGCTGCTCAAGCAGACCTTCGAACCCCTGTGCATTCCTGTGCTGGCTGGCTGGCGCAGTGGCCACTGCGATCCGAACCTGACCCTGCCATTGGGGGCGATGGTCAGGCTGGATGCGGGGGAGAAGCAATTGATCCTGGAACAGGATGTGGTATTCGGCTGATCAGCCCGTGCTCGCTCCCCTAGTGGGAGCGAGCTTGCTCACGATGCGCCCCTATGATTCGGCGTGTAGGCCCGGCTCAACGCGAGCGCAGGCTCTCCAGCAGCTTGTGGGTCGGATAGCCGTCGGCAGGCCAGCCCAGCGATTGCTGCGCGCTGCGAATCGCCTTGCGGGTGTTGGCGCCGATAATGCCGTCCGGATTGCCGGCATCGTAATTGTTGGCGCTGAGCAGGTTCTGCAACTCGATGCGTTCGGAGCGGCTGAGGGGCATGTCGTCCTTCGGCCAGACGCCGTTGATCAAGCCTGAACCGTTGAAGCGTTGCGACAACAGGTTCACCGCCAGGGCATAGGACGAAGAGTTGTTGTACTTCAGAACGGCGCGGAAGTTGTCGAGGATCAGGAACGCCGGACCGCGATAACCCGCCGGCAGCAGCAAGGCCGCCGAAAGCTGCTCGGAGCCTGGCGGAACGCTGGCGCCGTTGGGCCGCTTCATGCCCAGGCGCATCCACTCGGCCACCGGTTTACGGATCGCACCGTCCGCCAACGCATAGTCGAAGCCGTTCGCCAGCTCCACTTCGAAACCCCATGGCTGGCCTTTCTGCCAGCCGGAGCTTTGCAGATAGTGCGCGGTCGAGGCCAGGGCGTCGGCCGGGCTGTTCCAGATATCTCGACGGCCATCGCCGTCGAAGTCCACGGCGTGGGTGTTGTAGGTGGTTGGGATGAATTGGGTCTGCCCCATCGCACCGGCCCAGGAGCCGAGCATCTTCTCGGGTTGAATATCGCCGTGCTGGAGGATCTGCAGGGCGGCCAGCAGCTGGCTGTTGGCGAAGGCCGGGCGACGGCCTTCGTAGGCCAGGGTCGCGAGGGAGCGGATGACCGATTTGTTGCCCTGGAACTCACCGAAATTGCTTTCCATGCCCCAGACCGCCACCAGGGCCTGGCGATCGACGCCATAACGCTGTTCGATCTGCTGCAGGATGTCGGCGTACTGATTGATCAGCGCCTGGCCCTTGCGCACGCGCAGCGGCGACAGAGCGCCGTCGAGGTACTCCCATACCGGCCGGGTGAATTCCGGCTGGCTGCGGTCGGCCTTGATCACGCCCATGTCCGGGGTGATGCCGGCGAATGCCCGGTCGAAAATATCGGCGCGGATCCCGGCGTTCAGGGCTTCGATACGGAAACCTGCCTGCCATTGGGCAAAGGTCTGGGTCGGCTGGATGTCCAGGTTGTCGACGGCCAGCGGAGCGACGGTTGCAGGCGCGGCGAGAGGGGCGGCTTGAATGCTGGGCAGTGGCTGGGCATCGGCGGCGGTGGGTTTTTCCGCGCAGGCGACGAGCAGGGCAAGGCTGGAGGCAGCGATCAGTTGGCGTAGGTGCCAACGACGGGAAAGACAGAAGGGCATGCACAGGTCCAGAGAATACGAATCAGATACAGACCTTATCACGCCGGCGGGGTTCTCTGCTTTATGCAGCCAGAAAGTAAGAAGCCTCCCAGCTTTTAGACTGGAAGGCTTCGCGGCGGTAGCTGCCTTTGCCCTTGGCGGGTCGTTCCTGACGGCTGCGGAACAGGGGCTGGGCAATGATGGATTTGGCCTTGTTGGGGCCATGCTTGGATGGCTTGCTCATTTTGGGTTCTCGCTTGAGGTGGGTTTGCGCAGCAGATGATCGGCCAGCTTTACCCCGCTGTCCAGCCCCGCGATGTGTAGGGCTTTTCAGTGTTTTTCGTTGGATCTCCCGAACCTGTAGGAGCGAGCTTGCTCGCGACAGCGATTGGCCAGGAAACCGCGGTACCAAGGCTGGTGCTGATCGCGAGCAAGCTCGCTCCTACAAAGTGCTGGGTTTATTCGGCGGGGAGAGGCAGGCGTTGTCCGGCCATCAGCAGCGACAGGCGGCTCAGGCTGCTCCAGGGCGAGCCGGCGGCCTGTCCCTTGATCTGCGCATCGATACGCTGGGCATCGAGCAGCAATTGCGCCCAGCGCGGCGCGGAATAGCGCTGCAGGGCCTTGCTCATCAGCGGCTTGCGTTTGTCCCAGACGGGCGGGCGGGCCTGGCTGAACACCTTGTCCAGCGGCGTGCCCTGGCTGTACTGCAGCGACATATTGGCCAGCGACCGCAGTTCCCGGGACAGTGCCCAGAGAATCACCGGAGGCTCGACACCTTCACCGCGCAGGCCTTCGAGCATGCGCAGGGCATGCGCGGCCTCGCCATTGAGGATGGCGTCCACCAGCCCGAAAACATCGAAGCGCGCGCTGTCGGCGACTGCCGCCTGCACGGTTTCCACCGTGATCTGGCCGCCCTCGGCCATCAGCTTGAGCTTTTCGATTTCCTGGGCCGCGGCCAGCAGGTTGCCTTCGACCCTGGCCGCAATGAGTTCCACGGCGTCCTGGCTGGCGGAAAGCCCGGCCTGGGACAGGCGTTGGCGAATCCACTGCGGCAACTGGCTGGCATCCACCGGCCAGATCTGAATGAACTGGGTCTGCTCGCCGTCGACCAGGGCCTTGCCCCATTTGGTCTTTTGCGCGCTGCCATCGAGCTTGGGCAGGCTGATCAGCAGCAGGGTGTCTTCGGCCGGTCGTGAGCAGTATTCGATGAAGGCCGCGGCGCCTTTGTCACCGGGCTTGCCCGAAGGCAGGCGCAGTTCCAGCAGGCGCTTTTCGGCGAACAGCGACATGCTTGCGCCGGCTTGCAACAGCGTCCCCCAATCGAAATTGGCGTCGGCGCTGAATACCTGGCGTTCATCGAAGCCCTGCTGGCGGGCGGCGCTGCGAATGGCGTCGGCGGCTTCCTGGCACAGCAACGGATCGTCGCCACTGATGACGTAGACCGGTGCGAGCGGGCCTTGCAGGTGTTTGCCGAGTTGAGCGGGGGCGAGTTTCATAAGGAGGGGCAAGCGGGGCGCTTGGGCGCCCCACGAGACTTACTGGTTCGGCAGCTGCATAGGCGACTGCTGCGGGGTTTCCGCCTCAGCCTTCTGCGCGGCTTCCAGCGCTTCGGCCTCGGCCTTGGCGCGGGCATCCGCGGTCTGCTGCAGTTGATCCAGCTGGCTCGGAGTCAGCAGTTGCAGGCGCAGCATCATGTTCTGCACCAGGTCGCGACGCATTTCCTTGCGCACTTCCAGCGACTCCTGGTCGGAACCCACCAGGTTGTTGCCGTCGTGGATATAGACCTTTTGCACTTGCAGCTTGTCGCTGAGTAGCGTCAGGTTGTTCTGGCCCTGGATGTCGTAGTTCAGCACAGTGGTCAGCTCATACTCGGCCGAACGACCGGCACCGGCGTAGCTCAGGCTGCGCTGGGATTCCTGTTCGCGGGTCAGCACCAGCTTGTAGGGCGCGCCGGCGTAGACCTTGACGCCACTGTTCTGCAGGACTTGGCGCAGCTGGGTCACGGTTTCGCCGTAAGCGTTGCGGGCGCTCAGGTCGAGTTCCTTGATCGCCAGTTCGGTGGTGCCGGTACCGCGCAGCTGAAAGCCGCAGGCGCTCAGCAGTACGGCCAGGCCGATCACCAGGAAGTTGCGTTTGATCATCTTGTTGCTCCCCTTGAAACCATGTGGGCCGGCAGGGCGGCCCTGGAGGTTTTATTCGGCGTCAGCCTGGGGCTGACGCCTGATCCAATTAGCTAGCGACGATATTGACCAGCTTGCCAGGCACGACGATCACTTTACGAATCGTCAGGCCTTCGGTGAAGCGCAGCACGTTCTCGTTGCTCCGGGCGGCGGCTTCGATCTCTTCACGGCTGGCGCTGGCCGGCATTTCGATCTGGCCACGCAGTTTGCCATTCACTTGAATGACCAACTGCAGGCTGTCCTGAACCAGCGCGTTTTCATCCAGCACCGGCCAACCGGCGTCGATGATGGCGCCGCTGCGACCCAGCTGGCTCCACAGCTCGTGGCTGATGTGCGGGGTGATAGGCGCCAGTAGCAGGGCCACGGTTTCCAGGCCTTCCTGCAACAGGGCACGGTCCTGCGGGGTGGCTTGCGGTGCTTTTTCCAACACGTTCATCAGCGTCATGACCTGAGCGATGGCGGTGTTGAATTTGTGGTTCTGGCCGACGTCCTGGCTGGCTTGCTTGATCGCCAGGTGGATGGCGCGACGAATGACTTTCTGTTCGTCGTTCAGCGCACCCAGTTCCAGTGCGCCCGGCAGGCCTTGGGCCACATGGGCTTGGGCCAGACGCCAGACGCGCTTGAGGAAGCGGTGGGCACCCTCGACACCGGAGTCGGACCATTCCAGGCTCATGTCAGGCGGCGAAGCGAACATCATGAACAGGCGGCAGGTGTCCGCGCCGTACTGTTCGATCATCGATTGAGGGTCGACGCCGTTGTTCTTCGACTTGGCCATTTTCTCGGTCCCGCCGATTTCCACCGGCAGGCCATCGCTGATCAGCTTGGCGCCGACGATCTTGGCCTTGCTGTCACGCTCCAGCTCGACATCGGCCGGGTTGTACCAGGTGTAGGCGCCATTGGCTTCGCGACGGTAGTAGGTCTCGGCGACCACCATGCCTTGTGTCAGCAGGTTCTTGAACGGCTCGTTGGAGCTGACCAGGCCCTCGTCGCGCATCAGCTTGTGGAAGAAGCGGGCGTAGAGCAGGTGCAGGATCGCGTGTTCGATACCGCCGATGTACTGGTCCACCGGCAGCCAGTGATTGGCCGCGGCCGGGTCGACCAGGCCACCCTCGTATTTTGGCGAGGCGTAGCGAGCGTAGTACCACGAGGACTCGACGAAGGTGTCCATGGTGTCGGTTTCACGCTTGGCGGGCTTGCCGCATTTCGGGCAGCTGCACTCGTAGAACTCCGGCATGCGCGCCAGTGGCGAACCGGCGCCGTCCGGCACCACGTCTTCCGGCAGCACTACTGGCAGTTGGTCTTGCGGTACCGGTACATCGCCGCAACTGTCGCAGTGGATGATCGGGATCGGGCAGCCCCAGTAGCGCTGGCGGCTGATGCCCCAGTCGCGCAGGCGGAACTGGGTACGGGATTGGCCGAGGTTTTTCTTCAGCAGGGCCACTTCGATGGCGTCGAAGGCGCCGGCAAAATCCAGGCCGTTGAATTCGCCGGAGTTGATCAGTTCGCCGTGTTCGCCGTAGGCGTCCTGCCAAGGCGCAGGCGTTTCGTCGCCAGCGCTGGTGCGCACCACGCTCTTGATCGGCAGGTTGTACTTGGTGGCGAATTCGTAGTCGCGCTCGTCGTGCGCCGGAACAGCCATTACCGCGCCATCGCCGTAGTGCATCAACACGTAGTTGGCGACCCATACCGGGAGTTTTTCACCGGTCAGCGGGTGTTCGACGAACAGCGAAGTCGGCAGGCCTTTCTTCTCTTGAGTGGCGATGTCGGCCTCGGCGACGCTGCCGCCCTTGCACTCGGCGATAAAGGCTTGCAGCGCCGGATCGTTCTGCGCCGCCAGGGTGGCCAGCGGGTGCTCGGCGGCCACGGCAACGTAGGTTGCGCCCATCAGGGTGTCAGGGCGGGTGGTGAAGACTTTCAGTGTGCCCGCTTCGCCGATGGAGGCCTGGTCGTAGGGGAATTGCACTTCCATGCCACGGGATTTGCCGATCCAGTTGCGTTGCATGGTCTTGACCTGCTCGGGCCAGCCCGGCAGCTCGTCGAGACTCTCCAGCAGCTCATCCGCGTAGGCGGTGATCTTGAAGTAGTACATCGGGATTTCGCGTTTTTCGATCAGCGCGCCGGAGCGCCAGCCGCGACCGTCGATCACCTGTTCGTTGGCCAGAACGGTCTGGTCGACCGGGTCCCAGTTCACGGTGCCGTTCTTGCGGTAGATCACGCCTTTTTCGAACAGGCGAGTGAACAGCCATTGTTCCCAGCGGTAGTAGTCCGGCTTGCAGGTGGTGACTTCGCGGGACCAATCCACCGCCAGGCCCAGGCTGCGCAGTTGGGACTTCATGTAGGCGATGTTTTCGTAGGTCCACTTGGCCGGCGCGACGTTGTTCTTCATCGCGGCGTTTTCCGCCGGCATGCCGAAGGCGTCCCAACCCATGGGTTGCAGCACGTTCTTGCCTTGCATGCGCTGGTAGCGGGAAATCACGTCGCCGATGGTGTAGTTACGCACGTGCCCCATGTGTAGCTTGCCGCTGGGGTAAGGGAACATCGACAGGCAGTAGTAAGTCTCCTTGCCTGGCTGTTCACTGACTTCAAAGGACTTTTGCTCATCCCAGAACGACTGGGCGGCGGCTTCGATTTCACGGGGCTGATAGTGTTCGTGCATGGCTACTTTTGAACTGAATAGGGGTGGCCTAATCCTCTTCAATGCAACGTTGGGTGGTGATGACGCCAAATGTGGCGTTTTCGCTACCCAGTCGAGCTGGAAGTGGAGTTACAGGAAGCGCCGTAGCATACATGACCGCGCTCTGCCGAGGGAAACCCTGATTACGCGCCGTGGGCCGTTGGTCGCGGCACCCGGCCGGTTTCGGCAGTGCGGCTAAGCTCAAAAAGGGGAGTGAGTCTTACTTTCATGAGGTGAGTGGATGGTTGAGTCGCAGCGAAAAGTTACAAAACCCGAGTTGTACGAACGATTGATAGATCGTCTGGCTTTGGCTCTGGATACAGCGAGAACGGCAGGGAGCTTGCGTAATGAGCGTCCTGTGGAGTTGGAGTTGCGGGGCCTGAGTCATGCCGAGCTCGAGGTGATCAAGGCCTATCTGGATCGTAGCGAGTGTGAGACGCAATTGAACGTGCTCGAATGCCTGAGGCACGAAGTGACTCCTCATTCGGCCAAGGTCATCTGGTTGAAAGACAAGGTGCCCGCCCGGGATGCGGTAAAGGTCCGATCCCTGCACTTCAAGTGAGTCTGCGCAGCCCATTCGGGCATCTGCGCAGCGTCAACGCCGCGTACCTCGTGCATAAAATCTGTTTCGTATCTGTTGTTGCTTTGCTTTTACCCACTTAGGCTTCGAGCATCTTTGGAGATGCTCGATGCCTTTTCGTTATTTCGTCAAACAACTACTCCTGCCGCCAGGCCTTCTGTTGCTGTTGCTTCTGTTCGCCTGGTGGTTTCGCCGCTCGAGGCCGCGATTGGCCGGCGTGTGTTTTACCCTCGGCCTGGGCGGGTTCTGGTTGATGAGCCTGCCTGTGATGGTGGAGTGGGGCGCGAGTGCCTTGGAAAGTGAGCCGGCGCTGACGCAAAGCCAGTGGTCGACCCTGGCCGAACAAGCCGATGCGATCGTGGTGCTGGGCTCGGGACGGGAGCGGGGCGATCCGGCCTGGGGCTCCGACCAGCCGACTGGGGTCGGGCTCGAGCGCCAGCGTTACGCGGCGCGCCTGGCCAAGGCTTCCGGGTTGCCGGTCCTGACCAGCGGAGGCTTGCACTACGGCACGCCGCCTACGGAGGCGGCGCTGATGGCCGAGTCGCTGTTGGACGATTTCGACGTGAAGGTGCGCTGGCAGGAAGGGCGCAGCCGCACGACCTGGGAAAACGCCCAATTCACCGCGCAGGTGCTGGAGCCGCAAGGCGTCAAGCGTGTGGTGCTGGTCACCCAGGCCTGGCATATGCAGCGGGCTGTCTGGAGTTTCGAGCAGGCAGGATTCAGCGTGGTGCCGGCCCCGGTGGGATTCCTCGGGGTGGATAACGCCAGGCCGCTGGGCGGCTGGATGCCAGAGTTCAAATCAATCTGGCAGAGCGGTCAGTTGCTGAACGAGGCGGTGGGGCTGGTGGGCTACAAGCTGTTTTATCGTGGAGAGGACTAGGTTCATCTCGAGCCAGTCCGCTCCCACGGGAATCGCAAATCCCCGGCAGGAGCGAGCAGGCTCGCGATGAGGTCAGACGGTCTTGGCGATCCGACTGGCCAGCAGGGCCCAGCCGAACAGCAGGACGCTCAGGATGATCAGGGGCCAGGAGCGCCATTGCAGGTAAGGCGTCAGGTTGTGCATCGGCACCACTTCGCCATAAAGAATTCCGCGTTCGAACTGTGGAATCTGCACGGTGATCTTGCCGAACGGATCGATCAGGCCGGTCACCCCGTTGTTGGTGGCGCGGATCATCCAGCGGCCGGCTTCCAGGGCGCGCATCTGGGCCATCTGCAAGTGTTGCAGCGGGCCGATCGAAGTGCCGAACCAGGTGTCGTTGCTGATGGTCAGCAGCAGGTCGCTGCGGGCTGACAGGCTGGCGGCGAATTCCGGATACACCACCTCATAGCAGATGAACGGCGCGATCTGGTAGCCCTTGGCTTGCAGCAAGGGCTGGTCGGCGGGGCCACGGGCGAAGTCCGACATGGGCAGGTCGAAGAACGCGATCAGGCCGCGCAATAGGTCTTGCAGGGGCACGTACTCTCCGAATGGCACGAGCTTCTGCTTGAGGTATTCGCCATCGCCTTCGCCGACCACGGTAATCCCGTTGAAGTAGCGTTTCTGGTGGTGCACTTCCTGGCGGATCGGTACGCCGGTAATCAGCGCCGAATGCCGGTCGGCGGCGAAGTTGCCCATCATGTTCAGATAACCTTCGGCCGACTCCTTGAGCACCGGCACCGCGGTTTCCGGCCACACCAGCAGATCCACGCGCTTGGAGCCGAAGCTCAGGTCGCGGTATAGCGCCAACTGGGAGTTGAGTTGTGCGGGGTCCCATTTCAGGCTCTGTTCGATATTGCCCTGGATCGCCGCCACGCTCAGCGGCTCGCCCGACGGGCTGGTCCAGGCGTGTCCCTTGAGCGCGATGCCGATCACCCAGGGGGCAACCAGCAGCACCAGGCCGGCGGCGGTAAACCCCTTGCGTCCGGCACGGATCAGGCCGGGCAGGTTGTAGAGCAGGGCGGCGGTCAGCGCCAGGGTAAAGGAGATCAGCCACATGCCCCCCAGCGGGGCCAGGCCAGCCAGGGGGCCGTCGAGCTGGCTGTAGCCGGAGTAGAGCCAGGGGAAACCTGTCAGGAACCAGCCGCGGAAGGCTTCCTGCCCTACCCAGAGGGCGGCGAAGGCCAGGGCGTCGGCGAGGGGCGCCTCATTACGACGCAGCCAGCGTGCCCAGAGCCAGGCCGGCAAGGCGAAAAAGAAGGCGATGGCGGCAATGAAGGCCAGCATCAGCAAACTGGCCAGCAGCACCGAGGCGCCACCGTAGGTATGGATGCTGACGTAGATCCAGCTGGTGCCGGCGGCAAACAGACCGAAGCCGAAACACCAGCCGCGCCACAGTGCCTGGCGCGGGCTCAGCTCGCGCAGACCGGCATAAAAGAAGCCGACCGCCAGCAGTGCCAACGGCCAGATGTCGTACGGTGCCAGGGCCAGGGTGGTGATTGCACCAGCCGCCATGGCCAGCAGGTTACCGGGCCAGCCGGGGCGGGTTAAGCGCAGCAAGAGGCGTGTCATCTGCTCTTTCCTGTGTCGCGCCGGAGCCTGCTGTTGCGCAAGGCAGGGCGCGAGGAGTGTGGTTTGGTTTTTTCAAATGAACGACGAGTAACCCAGCCCCGCGCAACAGCAGGCCCGACCCTTCGGGTTGTGCCTGAACGCTGGCCAGGCTGCGTTGCAGTCCTTGGAAAGGGAATGCCATTCCCTGCGGACTGCGCCTTGCCTGGCCAGCTTTCAGGTGACAACGCGACGCGGGAAAGAGCAGGTGGCACGCCTTTTCCTTAGCGGGGGATAGGTGTTAGTCGCAGCAGATGAATCCGACGGCTGTCGGCATTCAGGATACGGAAGCGATAGGCACCGATTTCGGTGATTTCGTTGCGTTTGGGCAGGTGCCCGAACGCGCTCATCACCAGGCCGCCGACGGTGTCGAATTCGTCGTCGGAGAACTCGCTGTCGAAAAACTCGTTGAAGTTCTCGATCGGCGTCAGCGCCTTGATCAGGAAGTCGCCGCTCGGCAGCGGCTTGATGTAGCTGTCTTCCTCGACGTCGTGCTCGTCCTCGATATCGCCGACGATCTGTTCCAACACGTCCTCGATGGTCACCAGCCCCGCCACGCCGCCGTATTCGTCGATGACGATGGCCATGTGGTTGTGGTTGGCGCGGAACTCGCGCAGCAGCACGTTCAGGCGCTTGGACTCGGGCACGAAGGTCGCCGGACGCAGCAGGTCCTTGATGTTGAAGCTGTCGCCGTTCTCCTTGAGGATCAGCGGCAGCAGGTCCTTGGCCAGCAGAACGCCCATGACGTCGTCATGGCTTTCGCCGATCACCGGATACCGCGAGTGCGCGGAATCGAGGACGGACGGCAGGAATTCGCGGGGAGTCTGGGTCGCCTTGATGCTGATCATCTGCGAGCGCGGAACCATGATGTCCCGTACCTGCAGGTCGGCGACCTGGATGGCGCCTTCGACGATGGCCAGCGCTTCGCTGTCCAGCAACTTGTTCTGATGGGCTTCGCGCAGCAGCTCCAGCAGCTCCTGGCGGTTTTTCGGCTCATGGGCAAAAGCCTGGGTCAGTTTTCCCAGCCACGACTTTTGCCCGCTGCTCGATCGGTCTTCGCTCATAGCGATTACTCTAAATCCTTGGTTGTTACAGATGGATGTTCTTCGGTTTCGTCGTCCGCATAAGGGTCGGGATGACCCAGTTCTGCAAGCAACGTTCGTTCCAGTGCTTCCATTTCTTCGGCTTCGTCGTCATCTATATGGTCGTAACCCAATAGATGCAAGCAGCCGTGAATCACCAGATGGGCCCAGTGGGCCTGGAGGTCCTTGCCTTGTTCGGCGGCTTCGCGCTCGACCACTTCGACACAGATCACCAGGTCGCCGAGCAATGGAATGTCCAGCAGCTCGTCCGGCACATCGGCGGGGAACGACAGGACGTTGGTGGCATAGTCCTTCTGCCGCCAGGTGCGGTTCAGTTCGCGGCCTTCGGGCTCGTCCACCAGGCGGATGGTCAGTTCCGAGTCGGCGGTGCGCTGGCGCAGGGCCAGCTCACACCATTGGCGGAACAGGGCTTCGCTGGGAGCAGTTCCCCGGCTTTCAAGCTGCAGATCAAGCTCAAGCATCGTGGCGATTGCCTTTTTCCGCGGCGGATTGGGCGGATTCGTCGGCCACGCGCTGCTCGAAGCGCTCGTAGGCTTCGACAATGCGTTGCACCAGCGGATGGCGCACCACGTCCTTGGGCATGAAGTGAGTGAAGCTGATGCCCGGGACATCCTTGAGGACGTTGATCACATGGGCCAGGCCGGACTTGGTGCCCTTGGGCAGGTCGACCTGGGTGATGTCACCCGTGATCACGGCGGTGGAGCCGAAGCCGATCCGGGTCAGGAACATCTTCATTTGCTCGACGGTGGTGTTCTGGCTTTCGTCGAGGATGATGAAGCTGTTGTTCAGCGTACGGCCGCGCATGTAGGCCAGTGGCGCAATCTCGATGACCTGGCGCTCGATCAGCTTGGCGACGTGTTCGAAGCCGAGCATTTCATACAGCGCGTCATACAACGGGCGCAGGTACGGGTCGATCTTCTGGGCCAGGTCGCCGGGCAGGAAGCCGAGCTTCTCGCCGGCTTCGACCGCCGGGCGCACCAGCAGGATGCGCCGTACCTGCTCGCGCTCCAGCGCATCTACCGCGCAGGCCACGGCCAGGTAGGTCTTGCCGGTACCGGCCGGGCCGATGCCGAAGTTGATGTCGTTGCCGAGGATTTCCTTGACGTAGCGCTGCTGATTCAAGCCGCGTGGGCGAATCATGCCTTTTTTGGTGCGCAGGGCTACGGCCGCTTCGGCGACAGGGTGATTGTCCAGTTCTTCGACGGCGGATTCCTGGAGGAACAGGTGCACCATGTCCGGCGACAGCTCGGTACCCTTGGTTTCCCGGTAAAGGCGGCGCAGGAGGTTTTCCGCGGAGGTGGTGTGCTTGGGTTCGCCGATCAGTTCGAACTGATTGCCGCGGTTGCGGATCTCGATGGTCAGGCGTTGTTCGATCAAGCGCAAATGCTCGTCGAATTGCCCGCATAGATTGGCGAAGCGGCGAGCCTCAAAGGGCTCGAGGATGAAACGATGTGGTTCTATGGGTGCGTTCAAGGTCGTTTTTTAGCCGCCCAACGGCAATAAAGGATGAATTCAAGGATAACGCCAGTGGCCTGGGTGCGAAAGCTCTTATACGAAGCAATGTCTTTCGCCACATTTTCCTTGGAAGCCGGCTTCCCGGCGATGGCGTGCCCGAGGTCGTTACCGCTGGTCAGCCAGTATCGGCCGCAGGTTATTACAGCAGCGATCCGCGCAACGAGTGAGGCTGGGCGGAGTCGATATGCACGTCGGCAAACTGGCCGATCAGGGTCGGGTTGTCGCAGCGGAAGTTGACGATGCGGTTGTTCTCGGTCCGCCCCTGGAGTTCGCCCGGGTCTTTCTTCGAGTAGTCGGTGACGAGGATGCGCTGGATAGAGCCGACCATCTGTCGGCTGATTTCGAATCCTTGCTGATTCAACCGGTGTTGCAGCGCATTCAGGCGTTCTTTTTTCAACTCTTCCGGGGTGTCGTCCGCCAGATCGGCCGCCGGGGTGCCCGGGCGTTGGCTGTAGACGAACGAGTAGGAGAAGTCGAAGCCGACGTCTTCGATCAGCTTCATGGTTTGTTCGAAGTCTTTTTCGGTTTCGCCGGGGAAGCCGACGATGAAGTCCGAGCTGATGCAGATGCCTGGCACGGCGGCGCGCAGTTTGCGCAGCTTGGACTTGTATTCCAGCGCCGTATGGTTGCGCTTCATGGCCGCCAGGATCCGGTCGGAACCCGATTGCACTGGCAAATGCAGGTGTTTCACCAGTTCCGGCACTTCGGCGTGGGCCTGGATCAGGCTGTCGGAGAACTCCAGCGGGTGGGAGGTGGTGTAGCGGATGCGCTCGATGCCATCGACCGCCGCGACCACGCGGATCAGTTCGGCGAGGTCGGCCAGGCGGCCATCATGGGTCTGGCCGCGGTAGCCGTTGACGTTCTGTCCCAGCAGGGTGACTTCACGCACGCCGTTTTCCGCCAGGTGGATGATTTCGGAGATCACGTCGTCGAACGGCCGGCTGACTTCCTCGCCACGGGTGTAAGGCACCACGCAGAAAGTGCAGTACTTGCTGCAGCCTTCCATCACCGAGACATAAGCGCTCGGGCCGTCGATGCGCGGCTCTGGCAGGTGGTCGAACTTCTCGATTTCCGGGAACGAGACGTCGACCTGCGGCAGCTTGCTGCTGCGGGCGGCATCGATCATTTCCGGCAGGCGGTGCAGGGTCTGTGGGCCGAAGACCACGTCGACGTACGGCGCCCGGTCACGGATGGCCGCGCCTTCCTGGCTGGCCACGCAACCGCCGACGGCGATGACCATCTCCGGGTTGGCCAGCTTCAGCTCGCGCCAGCGTCCCAGTTGGGAATACACCCGGTCCTGGGCTCGTTCGCGGATCGAGCAGGTGTTGAGCAGGATGACGTCCGCGTCTTCGGCGCGGGCGGTGACTTCCAGGGCCTGGTGTTCACCCAGCAGATCGACCATGCGCGAGCTGTCGTACTCGTTCATCTGGCAACCGTGGGTTTCTATGTAAAGCTTCTTGGCCATGGAAGGGGTCATCACGTGATTCAAAGAACCGCGCATTATAGGGAACATGCTCCGAGGTTCCTACCGCTACGCGTCCGGTGGCTATGCTATAGTTCGCGCCCTCTTTTATATCCCCCGATGTGTTACCCGCCCACCATGACCAAACGCGAAGCTCCAATCTACAAGGTGATTTTCCTCAACCAGGGACAGGTGTTCGAAATGTACGCCAAGCAGATCTATCAAAGTGATCTGTGGGGTTTCCTGGAGGTGGAAGAGTTCGTCTTTGGCGAGCGCACGCAAGTGGTCGTCGATCCGAGCGAAGAGAAGCTCAAGGCCCAGTTCGAAGGCGTGGTGCGCAGCTTTGTGCCGATGCATTCGATCGTGCGCATCGACGAGGTCGAGCGCCTGGGTACGCCGAAGATCAGCGAGGCGCGTGGCATGAGCAACGTCATGCCGTTTCCGATGCCGATGCCTGAGAAGTAAGGGCTGTATCGAGTGGGCTATCGCGAGCAAGCGTGCTCGCGATGCCATCAAGGCAGGGGCGAGAAGGGCGAACGCCCGTCGGCGCTCTGCAATTCCATCAGGTACTTGCGGAAAATCTGCCCCAGCACCTGGGTGGCGACTTCCAGCTCATCGCGCTGCATGTGCTCGGCTACTTCGTCGGCCGTGTCCAGTGCCTCTTCGGCGCCGTTGACCGCCGCCATCTTCAGCACGATATAGGCCTGGACGTTGTTGGCCGGTACGCCTTCGCCGCGGAAGAACATGGTGCCGAGCTTGAATTGCGCCTGGGCGTGGCCTTGCAGCGAGGCCTTTTCAAAGTAGCTCAGGGCCTGATTGAGATCGCGCTGGGTATTTTTACCTTCGTAGTAGAACTCGCCCAACTCGTATTGCGCTTGCGCATCCCCTTCGTCAGCCGCCTTCTGGCAGACCGCCAGGGCCTCGGACAGATCTTGTGACTGAGTATTGAGGGTGCAGCGACCCATCGCTGGGATCAACAACGAGTTGCCGCCTGCTTGTGCATGCGCGAGCAGGGGCTGAAGGAGCAACAGGCAGCCCAGTGCAAGGGCGCGGCCGGTGCGGTTCATGGGAATCGACTTACCTCTGAAGGGCGCGCGGACCCGTCGAGGGATCCAATAAGCGCGCATTATGAAATAAGCAGGGCCAACCTTACAAAGTCTTTACTCGTTTTTCTGCTGCGCGGACGCGATATCTGCCGCTTTCGGGGCTGTTTCGGGAGTTGGGGCGCAAATGCCGCGTAAAACCGGCACCAGGAAGCGCTGGCGCCGGTTTGGCAGGGGAAGATTACTTCAGGGCGGCGAAAGCGCGTTCGGCCGCGTCCAGGGTCAGCTTCAGCTCGGCGTCGCCGTGGGCGATCGAGGTGAAGCCGGCTTCGAAGGCGCTCGGGGCCAGGTAGACACCGCCTTCGAGCATCAGGTGGAAGAAGCGTTTGAACAGGTTGGCGTCGCTGGCCATCACGTCGTCGAAAGTGACAATGTCGTCGGCGCCGCTGAAGTACAGGCCGAACATGCCGCCCGCCTGGGTGGTCACGAACGGGATGCCGGCGGCGTCAGCGCGTTGCTGCAGGCCGTCGAGCAGGCGGCTGGTGTAGTCGCTCAGCTCGGCATGGAAGCCTGGGCGGCTGATCAGGCGCAGGGTGGTCAGGCCGGCGGCCATGGCCAGCGGGTTGCCCGACAGGGTGCCGGCCTGGTAGACCGGGCCCAACGGTGCGATGTGTTCCATGATCTTGCGTTTGCCGCCGAAGCAGCCCACTGGCATGCCGCCGCCGATGATCTTGCCGAAGGTGGACAGGTCCGGGGTAACCCCGTAGTGCGCCTGGGCGCCGCCCAGGGCGACACGGAAACCGGTCATCACTTCGTCGAAGATCAGCACCACGCCGTGCTTGTCGCACAGGCTGCGCAGGCCTTCGAGGAAGCCCGGGGCCGGAGGCACGCAGTTCATGTTGCCGGCCACTGGCTCGACGATGATGCAGGCCACTTCCTGGCCGACTTCGGCGAGCATCTTCTCAACCGCGTCGATGTCGTTGAACGGCAGGGTCAGGGTGTGTCTGGCGAAGGCCGCCGGTACGCCAGCCGAGCTTGGTACGCCCTGGGTCAGTGCGCCGGAGCCGGCCTTGACCAGCAGGCTGTCGGAGTGGCCGTGGTAGCAGCCTTCGAACTTGATGATGCTGTCGCGGCCGGTGAAGCCACGGGCCAGGCGGATCGCGCTCATGGTCGCTTCGGTGCCGGAGCTGACCATGCGCACCATTTCCATGGACGGCACGATGGAACAGACCAGGTCGGCCATTTCGGTTTCCATGGCGGTCGGGGCGCCGTAGGACAGGCCGTGTTCCAGCTGTTTGCGTACCGCGTCCAGCACGTCCGGATGGCTGTGGCCGAGGATCATCGGCCCCCAGGAGCCGACATAGTCCACATAACGCTTGTCGTCTTCGTCGGTGACGTAGGCGCCTTCGGCGTGCTTGAAGAACAGCGGCGTGCCGCCCACGCTCTTGAACGCGCGCACGGGCGAGTTCACGCCACCGGGGATGTGTTTCTGAGCATTGGCAAACAGGGTTTCGGAACGAGACATGATCGGGCTCTCGGAAATCAGCGGTTAGAAGAGGGCGTTGAAGGCGCGGGCACGGCGGGTCACTTCCTGGGCGCTGTCGGCGCCGAACAGGCCATGGACCACGGCCAGCAGGTCGACGCCATGGGCGACCAGCGGCGCGGCGTTCTCCAGGGTGATGCCGCCGATCGCGCAGATCGGCAGGTGCAGCCGGGTGCGGGCCTGGTCCAGCAGCTCCAGGTTGGCCGCCGGTGCGCCGGGCTTGGTGTTGGAGTTGAAGAAGCGACCGAAGGCGACATAGCTGGCGCCCTCTCTGGCGGCTTGCTCGGCCAGATCCAATTGGGCGTGGCAGGTCGAGCCGATGATTGCCTGGCGGCCGAGCAGGGCGCGGGCCGGAGTCAGCGGGCCATCGGTCTGGCCCAGGTGCACGCCGACGCCAATGCGCGCGGCCAGTTCGGCATCGTCGTTGATGATCAGTTGGGTCTTGTAGCGCTCGCACAAGCTGTGCAGGGCTTCGGCTTCGCGCAGGCGCCGGGCCTCGTCGCTGCTCTTGTCGCGGTATTGCAGGAGGGTCACGCCACCGTCCAGCGCCGCCTCCACGTACTGCAGGAATTTGCCGGCCAATAGTTGGCTGTCGGTAATGGCATACAGACCACGTAGTTTCATCGAGCGAGCCTCATGGCTTACGAGCAGAAGTCCAGCGGCAGGCGGCGCGGTACGAACTGGCCTTGGCCCAGTTGCTCGGCGTCGCGCAGGGTGCGCCAGGTGTAATCGAGGGCCGACTTCACGGCGCTGGCCAGGTTTTCGCCCAGGGCCAGGCGTCCGGCCAGAGCGCTGGCCAGGGTACAACCGGAACCGTGGTAGCTGCCCGGCAGACGCTGACAGGTGTAGGTGTGACGGCTGCCGTCGCGGCTGTACAGGCGATTATGCACTTCATGCTCGTCGCCATGGCCGCCGGTGATCAGCAGGTGCTTGACGAACGGCAGGAGCTTTTCCGCGCACTGGTCCGCGCTGCCTTCGGGTAATTCGGCGAGGATCCGTGCTTCCGGAAGATTCGGGGTGGCGATGGTCGCCAGTGGCAGCAGGCATTCACGCATGGCGTAGCCGACCTCGTCCTTGCCCAGGCGTCCACCGCCGCCGGCGCGCAATACCGGGTCGCAGACCATCGGCAGATGCGGGTGTGCCTGCAACAGCTCGACCACGGTGTCGACCATTTCCAGCGAACCGAGCATGCCCAGCTTGACCGCGGCGACTGCGGAGTCGTTGAGCACGGCGTTGGCCTGGGCCAGCACCCACTGGCGATCGAGCACGCGGAAGTCGCTGACGTTGACCGTATCCTGCACGGTCAGCGCGGTCACAGCGGGAGCTGCATGGCAACCCTGGGCGAGCAGGGCTTCGATATCTGCCTGCAGGCCGGCGCCACCACTGGGGTCGTGGCCGGAGAGACAGAGGACAACGGGGCGAGAGCTGTAGATATTCATGGTGCGCGAGCTTACCACCAAACGTCTTTTTTGCACGGCTCCTCGCGTGTTGGACAGGGCTGGTTTTTCCGCCTTGCCGGCAAGTTGACCGAAGCAACAGCTCTAGATCAATGGGTAGCGCTGAAATGCCCGTTCTAGAGCCTTTAGACTAAAATTTTCCGTGGTGTTCATTGGTCGTCAACGGCTATGCTAGAGTGGATCCAAACCAATAACAGGTCATGCCGGTTTCACGTCTACTCAAAGGGAAATGGGGGGCTTCCTGACACCACCGGACAGGCCATGCTGGGGCTTTATGCGCTATTTGCTGATGTTGCTGTTGAGCTTGCCGATGCTGGCTGGCGCGGTCGAGTTCGACGAGTTCACCCAGAGCCTGCCCTTGGGGCGGGTGATGCAGGTGTTTGAAGACGCGAGTGGTCAGGCAACGATCGCGGATGTCAGCGCACCGGCCATGGCCGGCAGTTTCAAGACCCATGACAAGGCTACCCTCAACGCCGGTTACTCCCGCTCGGCATTCTGGCTGAAAATCGACCTCGGCTACCGTCCCGCCAACCCTTCCATACGACACGCCTGGCTGCTGGAGCTGGCTTATCCGCCGCTCGATCATCTGGAGCTGTATGTGCCCGATGAAGCCGGTGGCTACCGTCTGGCCCAACGCACCGGCGATGCCTTGCCGTTCGACAGCCGGCAGATCCGCCAGAACAATTACCTGTTCGACCTGAGCTTCGCGCCCTACGAACAAAAGACCCTCTTCCTGCGCCTGCAGAGCCAGGGCTCGGTCCAGGCGCCGGTGACGCTGTGGTCCAGCACGGCATACCTGGAAGCGCAGCCGGTGCGCCTGTATGTGCTCGGCCTGATCTACGGCGTGCTGCTGGGAATGCTGGTCTACAACCTGTTCATTTACCTGAGCGTGCGCGATACCAGTTACCTCTATTACATCCTCTACATCGCCTCGTTCGGGCTGTACCAGCTGTCGGTGAACGGCGCCGCGGTGGAGTACTTCTGGCCGGACAACCCGTGGTGGGCCAACGCGGCGACGCCATTCTTCATTGGCGCGGCGGCCTTGTTCGGCAGCCAGTTCGCCCGCAGTTTCCTGCAGACCGCCCGCCACAGCCGCTGGGTCGATCGCCTGCTGCTGGGGCTGATCCTGTGCAGCACCGTGGTGGTGGCCCTGTCGCTGATGACCAGCTACGCCCTGGCGTTGCGTCTGGCCACGGCCCTGGCGCTGGTCTTTACCGTGGTGATCTTCGTCTCCGGCATCGTCGCCTGGTGCCGCGGCATGCGCGTGGCGCGTTACTTCATCATCGCCTGGTCGGCGTTCCTGGTGGGCGGGATCATCAATACCCTGATGGTGCTGGGCTATCTGCCGAATATGTTCCTGACCATGTATTCCAGCCAGATCGGTTCGGCCATCGAAGTGGCGCTGTTGTCGCTGGCCCTGGCCGACCGTATCAACTCGATGCGCGAGCAGCAGGCCCAGACCCTGTTCGATGCCGGGCAGAAGCTCGAAGTGCTCAACCAGCAACTGGCCCACAGCAACCGGCTCAAGGATGAATTCCTCGCCACCCTGACCCATGAACTGCGCACGCCGATGAATGGGGTGATCGGTTCCCTGGAGCTGATGCAGACCGTCGATCTCGACCCGGAGCTGGAGCAATACCAGCAGACCGCCGCCGGTTCGGCCCGGGACATGATGCGCATGGTCAACGGCATCCTGACCCTGACCGAGCTGCAGGCTGGCAAGCTCAGTGCCCAGCGCGAGACCTTCAGCCTGCGTTCGCTGCTCGATGCCTTGCAGGGCCAGTTTTCCGCCAATGCCTCGGCCAAGGGACTGGGTTTCGATGTCGACCTGGCCGCCGGGCTGCCCGATCGGCTGTTGGGCGATCGCGGCAAGTTGAGCCAGTGCCTGGAGTGCCTGCTGGACAATGCCATCAAGTTCACCCGGGTGGGTGGCCTGGTCCTGCGAGTGACCGGCAAGCCGGCGCCGGGACGGCTGACGATGACCTTCGCGGTGATCGATACCGGCATCGGTTTCGTCAATCTCGATGAGGCTTCGTTGTATCAGCGTTTCTTCCAGCTCGATGGTTCGATGACCCGTGAATACGGCGGGCTGGGCGTGGGGCTGGCGATCTGTCGGCAACTGGTGGATCTGTTGGGTGGCCATCTGACCCACGAATCGGAGCCGGGGCGCGGCAGCTGTTTCCGCCTGGAGGTGACCTTCGATCTGGACGGCGAGCAGCCGATGGTTTCCCAGCCGGCCTTGCGTGTCCGTTCCGCCCGGCGCATGCCGCAGGATTGCAGCGTGCTGCTGGTGGACGACAACAGCATCAATCAGTTGGTGATCCGCGGCATGCTGCTCAAGCTGGGGTATCAGGTGCGCACGGCGGAGAACGCTCGCGGGGCGCTGGCGTTGTTGCGCCGAGAGTCGGTGGACGCGATATTGCTCGATTGCCAGATCGAGCAGGCCGAGGCACTCAAGCTGTACGACCAGGTGCATGGCATGCCGGGTTGCGCCGGGTTGCCGGTGCTGCTGGTATCGGCCTCGGCGCATGGCCTGGAGGCTGAGCGCTGCCTGCTCGATTACCTTTCCAGGCCGGTGAAATTCGAGGAGTTGCAAGGCGTTCTGGCGCGTCGCGTACTGGCTCCGGAACAGGGCGAAAGCGCCGGCATTTAGGCGGGTATGCCACTTTGTTCGTCGGGGAGGGGGTGCTTAACTGAGGTTCTGGCACACCCCTCAAGGAGCCCCGACATGAACCTGCACCAGTTCGCCGAGACCCACGAAGTCACCAACCAGCCACCTTCCCTGGACGGTACCAACCTCTATCGAATCGATCTGCCGTTGCAGGAGTGGGCGCGGCGTTTTGGCGCCGGCTGGGCCGAATCGCGGATCGACGCCTACGGTGCCCTGGCCGGTGGGCCGCTGATGGAAGCGGGGTTCCTGGCCAACCAGAACAAGCCGGTGTTCACCAGCCATGACCGTTACGGTCATCGCCTCGACCTGGTGGAGTTTCATCCGGCGTATCACGAGTTGATGCGGACTGCCATCGAGCACGGCCTGACATCCTTGCCCTGGGCTCATCCGCAATCCGGGGCGCATGTCGCCCGTGCCGCCATGACCTATCTGCACAGCCAGGCCGAGGCCGGTAGCGGTTGCCCGCTGACCATGACCTTCGCCTGTGTGCCGGCGCTGAAACTGCAACCGGACCTCGCCGAGCAATGGCTGCCGAAAGTCCTCGCCACCGAATATGACCCGCGCAATGTCGGCATGGCCCACAAGCCTGGCGTCACCATCGGCATGGCGATGACCGAGAAACAGGGCGGTACCGATGTGCGCGCCAACACCACCAAGGCGTATCCGGTGGGCGCTACGGGGCCGGGGCAAGCCTATGAATTGGTGGGGCATAAGTGGTTCTGCTCGGCGCCGATGTGCGACGCCTTCCTGACCCTGGCCCAGACCGAAAAGGGCCTGACCTGCTTCCTGTTGCCTCGCCACCGTCCGGATGACAGCCGCAACCAGTTCTATATCCAGCGCCTGAAAAACAAACTCGGCAACTGCTCCAATGCCTCCAGCGAAGTGGAGTTCCGCGGGGCCCTGGCGTGGATGGTCGGTGAAGAGGGCCGTGGTGTGCCGACCATCATCGAGATGGTGGCCATGACCCGCTTCGATTGCATGGTCGGTTCCAGCTCGCTGATGCGCCAGGCGCTGACCCAGGCCAGCCATCACTGTGCCCATCGGCTGGTGGGGGGGCGGCTGCTCAGCGAGCAGCCCTTGATGCAGAACGTGCTGGCCGACCTGGCGCTGGAAAGCGAAGCGGCGTTGGCCTTGAGCCTGCGCATGGGACGCGCACTGGACAACCTGGATGATCCGCAAGAAGCAATGTTCTCGCGACTGGTGACGGCGGTGGGCAAGTACTGGATCTGCAAGCGGGCCCCGGCGATGATCAACGAGGCAGCCGAGTGCATGGGCGGCGCCGGTTATGTCGAGGAGAGCATCCTGCCGCGGCTGTACCGCGAAGCACCGGTCAACTCGACCTGGGAAGGCTCCGGCAACGTGCAGTGCCTGGACGTGCTGCGTGCCTTGTCCAAGGAACCGGGCGTACTCGATGCGCTGTTCGCCGAGCTGGGCGACGGCCATGGCGACAGGCGCCTGGCCGCGCATATCGCCAACCTGAAAGGCGCCTTCCAGGACACCGACGACATTCAGTTCCGTGCCCGCCAACTGACCGAGGACATCGCCTCGGGCCTGCAGGCCAAGCTGTTGCTGGAAGCCGGCAACGCGGTGGTCAGCGATGCCTTTATCGCCAGTCGCCTGGGTTCGGGAGGAAGGGTCTACGGCACCTTGCCGCGGGGGCTGGATGTCGAGGCGATAGTCGCGCGCTCGACCCCGGCAGGCTTCTGACGCCGCCAGGTGTAGGAGCGAGCTTGCTCGCGATAAATATTCCGGGCCACCGATTCCTTGGGGCTTGAAAGGTCTTTCGCGAGCAGGCTCGTTCCTGGCAGATATTCCGTTGTTCCCGTGAGACGGTGTTGCAGGCAAGATGAAGGCCTGCAAGATCAGAACACAGGATGCTTACCGTGACCGAAGCTTTTATTGTCGTTCAAACCGCCGAGCAAGCCGTGGACCGGCTTGCCGCTTTGCATGAGCGGGCTACCACGTCGCTGAGCCAGGCGCTCAAGCGTTACCTCAAGGATCGCGTCGAGCCCGACGCCGAACAGCGCGCCCTGTTCCGTTACCCGGAGTTGCGCCTGACCTATCACTGCCAGGGCGAAGTCCCGCAGACCACCCGGGCCTACGCCAAGGTCCAGCTGCCGGGCACCTACAGCGTCACGGTCACCCATCCCGCCGCCTTCCGTAAGTACCTGCTGGAACAGCTGGTGCCTCTGATGCACGACTTCACCGTGACCGTGGAAGTGGGCGTCAGCGAGCAGAACATCCCGTATCCGTACGTGGTCGAGCAGGGCGATGAACTGGCTGGTTCCGGCGTCACCGCCGCGGTACTGGCGCGGGTGTTTCCCAGCACCGACCTGTCCGCCGCCACCGATGGCATCGCCGACGGGTTGTACGATTGGGAAAACACCCATCCGCTGCCCCTGGCGCTGTTCGATGCCGCACGGGTGGATTTCTCCCTGCGTCGCCTGGTGCATTACACCGGCAGCGACTGGCGCCATGTGCAGCCATGGATCCTGCTGACCAACTACCACCGTTATGTCGACCAGTTCATCACCCACGGTCTTGAACAGCTGCGCAGCGATCCGCGGTTCGTGCGCATGGTCTTGCCGGGCAATGTGATCATCGAGAAGGGCATGGACCACGGCGAAGCTTCGTCGATCGCCGCCGGGGTGGTCTGGCACCGCTACCAGATGCCGGCTTATCACCTGCAGGCCAGCGACGGCCACGGCGTGACCCTGGTGAACATCGGGGTTGGCCCGTCCAACGCCAAGAACATCACCGACCACCTGGCGGTATTGCGTCCGCATTGCTGGCTGATGATCGGCCATTGCGGTGGCCTGCGGCAGTCGCAGACCATCGGCGACTACGTGCTGGCCCACGCCTACATGCGTCGCGACGGTATTCTCGATCGTGTGGTGCCGCCGAACATTCCGATTCCGGCCCTGGCCGAAGTGCAGCTGGCGCTGCAGCAGGCTGCCGCCAACGTCACCGGCGAGAAGGGCGACGATCTGAAGAAACGCCTGCGCACCGGCACCGTGCTGACCTACGACGACCGTAACTGGGAGCTGCGCTGGGCCCAGGAGCGTCCGCTGATCAATCTGTCCCGCGCCGTAGCGGTGGACATGGAAAGCGGCACCATCGCCGCCCAGGGGTATCGCCTGCGGGTGCCATACGGCACATTGCTCTGCGTCTCGGACAAGCCGCTGCACAGCGAAATCAAGCTGCCAGGTTCGGCCAACGCCTTTTATGAGCGCGCGGTCAGCCAGCACCTGAAGATCGGTATCGCCGCGGTGGATCTGCTGCGTACCGAGCTCAACTCGCTGCACTCGCGCAAACTGCGCAGCTTCGACGAGCCGCCGTTCCGCTGATCGCGGGATGGCCATTTAACGGTCAGGCCACTAGCATGGTCGGCCCTGACCGTTAGATGTTCTTTTCACCATGTCTCGTCCTCCTCGTCCCGCTTCCCGCCGCCCTGGCGTGAAGAATCCTTCGCTGTCTTCCGTGCCGCGCCGTGTTGCCAAGGCGCCACCGGCCGAGCCGAAGTTGATCCTGTTCAACAAACCCTTCGATGTGCTGACCCAGTTCAGCGACGGCGAAGGGCGGGCGACCCTCAAGGACTTCATCGCGATACCCGGCATCTACCCGGCCGGCCGCCTGGACCGCGACAGCGAAGGCTTGCTGCTGCTGACCAACGACGGCCAGTTGCAGGCGCGCATCGCCGATCCCAAACACAAGCTGGCCAAGACTTATTGGGTGCAGGTGGAGGGCGAGCCCACGGCCGAGCAATTGCAGCGTCTGCGCGATGGCGTGGAATTGAATGACGGCATGACCCTGCCGGCCGAAGCCCGGCAGCTGGAAGAGCCGCAGCTGTGGCCGCGCAACCCGCCGGTGCGCTTTCGCAAGAGCGTGCCCACCAGTTGGCTGGAGTTGATCATTCGTGAAGGGCGCAATCGCCAGGTGCGGCGCATGACCGCTGCCGTGGGCTTGCCGACATTGCGCCTGGTGCGGGTCAGGATCGGCGACTGGACGATCGAGGGGCTCGATCAGGGCCAGTGGAAGGAGGTTCCGGCGCGCTTATAAGGCGCCGGATTCGATCAGGCCGATCACCACGCTCTTGATGATGAATGCGGCCACGCCCAGGCCCAGGACGAAGAACAGGATGAACGAGCCGAAGCGTCCGGCCTTGGACTTCTTCGCCAGATCCCAGACGATGAAGGCCATGAAAATGATCAGGATGGTCACCAGGCCGGTCATCATCCACTCTTCGAATACTGCAGGATCCATCGAACATCTCCAGCGCGGGCAAGGCTAAAAAGGCGGGGGCGAGTATACGCCAAGGGGCCGCGAGCGGGCATTGATCCAGGTGCGCTTCGTCGTCACACCATCGGGGCCCTTGTAGGAGCGAAGCTTGCTCGCGATAGCGATCTCTGGGGTCAGGTGATGTGTAGCCAGGAACATTTATCGCGAGCAAGAACAGGGTGGTCCCCCTTGCTCCTGCAGAGGGAAGCAGATCAGTTGCGCAGGTGGGTCAGCGGCAATTCGGTGCTGTTGAGCACCTGGTTGAGCACGAAGCTGGAGCGGACGCTGGTCACGCCTTCGATGCGGGTCAGATGGCCCAGCAGCAGTT
Organism: Pseudomonas sp. SK3(2021); assembly: GCF_016772375.1. Classification (NCBI taxonomy): domain Bacteria; kingdom Pseudomonadati; phylum Pseudomonadota; class Gammaproteobacteria; order Pseudomonadales; family Pseudomonadaceae; genus Pseudomonas; species Pseudomonas sp. SK3(2021). The sequence continues at coordinate 5,875,110 of NZ_CP061943.1, read as the reverse complement.
TCTGGTAGTGGTCCATGTCCGGCACCACCACCTTGAGCTGGTAGTCGGCGTCCATCCCGGTCACCAGGCTGCATTCGAGAACCTGCGGCAGGCTGCGGATCGCCGCCTCGAAGTTCTCGAAACGCTCGGGGGTGTGGCGGTCCATGCCGATCAGCACGTAGGCGGTCAGGCTCAGGCCGAGCATCTTGCGGTCCAGCAGGGCGACCTGGCGAGAAATGTAGCCGTCGTCTTCCAGCTGCTTGACCCGACGCGAACACGGCGAAGGCGACAGGCCGATACGTTCGGCCAGTTCCTGATTGGAGATGCGGGCGTCGCGCTGCAATTCCGCCAAAATGCTGAGGTCGTATCGGTCGAGTTTGCTCATGGATCAGGCCTTTGTCATAACTATTGCGCGATATTATCTATCCTGGGTTAAAAATTGCGCAAGTCATGTTTTATAGAGCAATCTTCGCAATCCTCTGTCGGCACGCCAGGCCTATTCTTATCACCAGAATCACTGCCCGGACATAGAGTCCACTGCGGCCCGCCGAATCAGGCCTGCCGCGGCCGCCAATCCCACAGGGTTGAGCCGGCCCCGGGCTACACACTGTCCAGAAGACGGCGTGAGGTGAGCCGGCGTCATAAGCGTCGAGCACGGATGAAGTTCTCAAAGGGGGGCCGACGGGTCCCCCTTTTTTATTGCCTGCACGCCAGGAAATATCCCGTGGCGCCCTCAATAAATAAGTGTTGCGACTGATAACCTGTGGCAGAACCGGCCTGGGATTTTCCAGTCTTATCTACAGGCCCCTATCCGTAGTGAGGAATAGCATGAAATCGCGCATCTGGCGTTTGGCAGGCGTTGGTTTGCTGTGTGTGAGCGTCAGTGCGCAGGGGCTCGCCGATGACCGCGATAACCGCAATGACGGTCGCGGTGGCCACGATGGCGGCCAGCGCGGTGGCGAGGGGCGCCCGGGCAAGGGGCAGGGGCGCGGCGAAAACCAGCCGCCTGAAATCATTCGTGGCGACAACAGCCAGCAGTTCGAGCGCAACGTCGAGAATGGGCGCTGGCAGAACCACGGGCCGAATGATCAAGGGCGGGGACGACTGGCACAGCCGTCCGCCAACCTGCCGATCCAGGGCCGCCCCGATACCGTCCGCCAGACCCAGGAACCGCGCCAGGGTTATTACCAGGACATCCCGCGCCGTAATGACTACAACCCGCATTGGCAGGCTGGCGGACCGGGCTCGCGCCCCTACGACTATCGCTGGCCGGGCCGTCCGGACGGTCGTGGCAATGGCTGGGGCCCCGGCCCTCAGTATCGGCCAGGTTATGTGATCGATCGTTTTCCGGACCGGCATTACCGCGTGCCTTATCGTGGCCGGGACTATTACTTCTCCGGTGGCTATTGGTACCGCCCACAGGGACCGCGCTACATAGTGGTGCGCCCACCCTACGGGATTCGCGTGGCCTACTTGCCGGACTACGCGCGAGAGGTGTGGATCGGTAGTGCGCTGTTCTTCCTGGCCGCGGGTGCCTACTACATCTACGAGGCCAGTACCCAGCATTACGTGGTGGTCGAGCCGCCGGTGGCCAGCCCGCCGCCGCAGGCCGGCAATGATTACAACGTGCTGGCCTATCCGGTCAGAGGCCAGAGCCCGCAGCAGATCAATCAGGACCGCTACGACTGTTATCGCTGGGCGGTGCAGCAGAGCGGCTTCGACCCGGCGACGATGACCTATCCACCGGCGCCGCAGGTGGTCCAGACCTACCGCCAGGCCCAGGGCGGTTGCCTGAGCTCGCGCGGCTATCAGGTGACTTACTGAGCCCGGGCGGCCATCACCGCTTCCTGCGGGTCGGCGTGCACCAGCACCTCGGCCCGTGGATAGGCCGCATGAATCGCCTCGGCGGCCTGATCGCTGATGCCGTGGGCCACCGACAGGGTCAGCTCCCCCGGTAATTCCAGGTGCAGTTGCACGAACCAGTGGTTGCCGGAAATCCGCGTACGCAGATCGTGGGCGCCGAGTACCCCGGGCACCGCGCATACCAGTTCGAGCATGTGCTGGCTGACCTCGAGCGGCAACTCCTCATCCATCAGCACTGCCACACTTTCGCGGGCGATGTGGATTGCGCTCCACAGGATGTAGACGGCAATGGCCAGGCCGAACCAGGCGTCCAGTTGCTGCCAGCCGAAACTGGCCAGCACCAGCGCCAGCAGGATGCTGCCGTTGAGCAGCAGGTCGGAGCGATAGTGCAGCGAATCGGCGCGCACCGCGGTGGAGCCGGTTTCGCGGATCACTCGGTGTTGCACCATCAGCAGCGCCATGGTCAGCGCCAGGGACAGCAGCATCACGCCGATACCGATCCAGGGCGCGCCCAGCGGTTCGGGGTTCTGCAGGCGCTCGACGGCTTGTACCCCGATCAGCACCGCGCTCACTGCGATGAACAGCGCCTGGGCTATGCCCGACAAGGACTCGGCCTTGCCATGGCCGTAGCGGTGATCGGCGTCGGCCGGGCGCAGGGCGTAATGCACGGCCAGCAGGTTGAGGAACGACGCGGCGCCATCGAGCAGCGAGTCGGTGAGGCCGGCCAGCAGGCTGACCGAGCCGCTCAGCCACCAGGCGATGGCCTTGGCCACGATCAGGATACTGGCCACCGCCAGCGAGGCGCGGGTCGCCAGGCGCAACAGGCGCGCGTGTTCCGGGCTACTGCTCATACAAGGCTTGTTCCTTCAAGAAGCGTGAGGGTCAGGCTGCCGGTTGCAGACCGTACAGGGCCAACTGCTGGGTGCTGCCCTGGTGCTGGACCAGGCGTGGATCGTCCAGCGGAAAGCTGCGGCCCAGCTCGCTTTCGAGGATAGCCTGCAACTTGTGGTTATCGACTTGGCCGTCGGCGCCTATGGCTTGCTGCAGCTTGTGCGGGTCGATCTGCGCGGTCTTGCCCGGTTCCAGGTAGATGGCGCCGGTGGCGAAGTCGACGCCAAAGGCAATCAGCCCCGGGATCACATAAAACAGCAGGCCCACGGCGTCGAGCACGGCTACCAAAGGGTCGATCTTGCCGTCGATCTGGCCGCGCCGGTCGGGGAAGAAGATCGAGCCGCAGGCGGTGAGCTGAGTCAGCAGGGTGGCAACCAGGACGCCACCGATGATGCGGAAGGGAATACGCATGTAAATCTCCTGAACAGACACGAGAGAGCAAGGCTGAAGCGTTGCCGGTATGAATTCAGACCGTGATTAACGCCAGGCAGTTCGCCGTTATACTCGCGCCTCTGTTTGGGAGCCAGCATGAATTCTTTGCCAATTGATGAAGTTTTACCCGCCCTGCGTGAAGCCCTGGCGACACGCCACGAGGCCGTGCTCGAAGCACCGCCCGGCGCCGGTAAGACCACCCGCGTGCCTTTGGCCCTGTTGAACGAACCCTGGCTGGCCGGACAACGCATTCTCATGCTCGAACCACGGCGCCTGGCGGCGCGGGCGGCGGCCGAACGGCTGGCCAGCGAGCTGGGGGAAAAGGTCGGCGAAACCGTGGGCTACCGCATTCGCCTCGACAGCAAGGTCGGCCCGAACACCCGTATCGAGGTGGTCACCGAGGGGATCCTGACCCGCCGCCTGCAGGACGATCCGGCGCTGGAAGGCGTCGGCCTTTTGATCTTCGACGAATTCCACGAGCGCAGCCTCGATGCCGACCTGGCCCTGGCCTTGAGCCTCAATGGCCGCGATCTGTTCCGCGACGAGCACCCCCTGAAAATTCTCCTGATGTCGGCGACCCTGGAGGGCGAGCGCCTGGCCGGGCTGTTGGACGACGCGCCGATCCTGCGCAGCGAAGGCCGCATGTTCCCGGTCGATGTGCGTTGGGGGCGGCCCTTCCAGCCGGGCGAGTTCATCGAATCGCGGCTGGTGCAGACCATTCTTGAAGCGCTGGACAATGAAAGCGGCAGCATCCTGGTGTTCCTGCCGGGGCAGGCCGAGATCCGCCGGGTGCATCAGCAGTTGGCCGATGCCGTGGGCGAACGCCCGGAGATTCTGCTCTGTCCGCTGCACGGTGAACTGGACCTGGCGGCGCAGCGCGCGGCCATCGAGCCGGCGCCGTCTGGCAAGCGCAAAGTGGTGCTGGCGACCAATATCGCCGAGACCAGCCTGACCATCGACGGTGTGCGCGTGGTGGTCGATGCCGGGCTGGCGCGGGTGCCGCGTTTCGACCCGGGCAGCGGCATGACCCGTCTCGACACCCAGCGTGTTTCCCGCGCCAGCGCCACGCAGCGCGCCGGGCGGGCCGGGCGCCTGGAGCCGGGCGTGTGTTATCGCCTGTGGTCCCAGGACCAGCACGAACAGCTGGCGGCCTATGGCAGTGCGGAAATTCTCCAGGCGGACCTGGCAGGCCTGGCCCTGCAATTGGCGCGCTGGGGTGTGACGCCGACGCAACTGGTGTGGCTGGATGCGCCGCCCGGTGCGGCTTATGCCCAGGCCCAGGACCTGCTCGAACGCCTCGGTGCCCTGACAGCCAAAGCCGGCGAGGACTGGAAGCTGACAGCCCATGGCCAGGCGATGGCCGAGTTGCCGGCCCATCCGCGCATTGCCCATCTGCTGTTGCGCGGCCAGGCCCTGGGGCTGGCGAACATGGCCTGCGACGTCGCCGCCTTGCTCGGCGAGCGCGACATCCTGCGCGGTGGCGGTGCCGACCTGCATAGCCGCCTGGTGCTGCTGTCCGGCGAGGAGCGTGCGGCCCGCGGCGCCCAGGGCGGCGTACAGCGGGCTCGGCAACTGGCCCGGCAGTACCGCGGTTACCTGCGTGGGCAGCCGAGCCAGGCGGTGGCGGACCCGGACCATCCACGCTGGCTGGGCGCCTTATTGGCGCTGGCCTATCCGGATCGGGTCGCCCAGCAACGCCGCCCTGGCGGTGCCGAATACCGGCTGGCCAACGGTCGCGCGGCGCTGTTCAGCGAGACCGACAGCCTGATGAAGCAACCCTGGCTGGTGATCGCCGACCTGGGCAGTCGCCAGGGGCAGCGGGAGGAGCGCATCTACCTGGCGGCGGATTTCGATCCGGCGCTGTTCGACTCGGTCCTGGCCGAGCAGGTGCGCAGCGTCGACCAGCTTGATTGGGACGAGCGCGAAGGCGTGTTGCGCGCCGAGCGCCAGCGCAAGGTCGGCGAACTGGTGCTCAGCCGCGAGCCATTGACCGGGCTGGACGAGGCGGCGCGGTGCCAGGCCCTGGTCAACCTGGTGCGGCGCAAGGGCCTGGAACTGTTGCCCTGGACCCCGGAACTGCGCCAGTGGCAGGCCCGGGTGGCCTTGTTGCGCCAGCTCGATCTAGAGGCCAAGGGCGAAAGCGAGTGGCCGGATGTCAGCGACGCGTCCTTGCTCAAGAGCCTGGAGAGCTGGCTACTGCCGTACCTGGGCAAGGTTTCGCGCCTCAGCCACTTCGCCAACCTGGAGCTGGCCAGCATCGTCCACAACCTGCTGCCATGGCCATTGCCGCAGCGCCTGGACGAGTTGGCGCCGCACCACCTGACGGTGCCGTCCGGCTCGTCGATCCGCCTCGACTACAGCGAGCAGCCACCGATTCTCGCGGTGCGCCTGCAGGAGCTGTTCGGCCTGGCGGAAACGCCACGGATCGCCGGTGGCCGGCAGGTGGTCAAGCTGCACCTGCTGTCCCCGGCACGACGGCCGGTGCAGGTCACCCAGGACCTGGCGAACTTCTGGCGCAGCACCTACGCCGAGGTGAAGAAGGACCTCAAGGGCCGCTACCCGAAACACTACTGGCCGGATGATCCGCTGGTGGCCGAAGCCACGGCCCGCGCCAAACCGCGCAAGTAATCCACCGTGTGGCCGCTGCCGCAGGCTGCGATAAGGCGAAGGCCTTCAGCGGTCTCAAGATCTTGCGCCCGCGTTGTCGGAATGCCGCCCAGGTCGATCGCAGCCTGCGGCAGCGGCTACAACGCGGCGGGCAGCAGGAAGCGGGCGATCAGCGGCAGGTGGTCGGAGATGCGCAGGGTGTCGTCCTGTCGTACCTGGGCCTCGACCCGTTTGATCCGCGGGCTGTGGAACAGGTAGTCGACGGTGCGATCCGGGCCGCTCAGGGCCGGATCGTTGGGGTAGTGGGTCAGCCACAGGGCGCGGTCGATGCCGCTGGCTTCGTTGTTGGTGGGGATCATCGGGTACTTGTCCCAGAGCCTGTGCAGCGCGCTGTCGGCGGAATAGGGCGTGCGTTGTTCGGGGGCGAGCCGCTGGTACTGGCCCAGGGGCAGCAGATTGAAGTCGCCGCCGATCAGCCAGGGCGTGCCGCGGGCCTCGAAGCGGTCGAGGATCCTGGTGACCGCGTTCACCTGGGCTTGCTGGGTGTCGTCGGGCTTCGTCGCGCGGTCCAGATGGGTGTTGAGCACTGCCATCTGCCCACCGTCGCTCAAGGGCAGGTAGCTCACCAGCACGGCATTTTTCGGCTGGAACTGGCGGCTGATGAATTTGGCCTCGGGCACCGGCAATTGCAGGCGTTCGGCGTGTTCGATGCGGTAGCGGCTCAAGGTCGCCAGTTGCCGGCCGACGCTGCCGAAGATGTGCGGGGAGGGTACGAAATCGGCCTTCCAGTCGAAGGCCTGGGTGCTGCAGGGATACAGGTCGGTCAGGCGTTCCTGCAGCAGCTTGAGCTGGTCCTGGTAGTCGCTGGCCTTGGCGCCATCATCCAGTTCCTGCACCAGCACGATGTCCGGCTGCTCGTCGCGAATCACCCGGGCCACTTCGTCCAGGCTGAAAGCCATGTCTTCCAGGGTCGGGCGCTCATCCGGCCCCCGGGCCTGGTCGTTCCAGAACACATAGCGCTTGCCCGCCAGGTACTGCAGGTTCCAGGTCATCACCTTCAGCGCCTGGCCCGGCACCAGGTTGGGCGCCTTGCCAGCGCAGGCGACCGGCAGCGACTCCTTGGCGTCGGGGCGCCAGGTCAGGCTGTAGACCAGGGCTGACAACAGGCCTGCGCTGATCAGCAGGCCCAGGAGGATGAAGCGAAATGGACGGGGCATCGGCTCGGCTTATGGCGTTGCTGGATTGAGCCCGAGCATAACCGAGAGCGGGGCCGCGGCCCAAGGGGCAGAGCGGTCGGATACTGCGTCATTGCTTGTCAGGCAAATCGCCGATCAGCATGAACAGGCGAAATACCACCACACTGGTGAACAACTGCAGGAAGCTGTGGGCGCTTTCGATCAGCAGCGACAGCATCGGGCCGGGCTCGGGATACGCCGCCAGGCTGGCGCCCTTGAGCACCCACAGTGGGGCCATCACGGCCAGGATACAGACCAGGATCCGCAGGAAGTGCCCGCGGGTCAGGCGCAAGCTTTCCTTGATCGCGGCCAGCGGTTGCAGGCCCTTGAGCACCAGCAGGTATTCGGCGAAGGCCAGGGTCACCATCAGCCACAGCCCGGGCAGGAAATACAGCGACAGGCCCAGCAAGATCAGCAGGGTGTTGATGGCGGTCAGCAGGGCAAAACGCGGCCACAGGCTGACGGTCGCGGCGAGCAGGTCGCGGGCCAGTGGCGACTCGCCACGGCTGCGGGCATCGAGGAACAGGATCAGCACCCCGGTGTACAGCGGGTAGATCAGCAGGCCGACGACCACGCTGTAGCCGGGAAAGGCCTCGGGGCCCAGCGAGCGGTCGACCGCCTGCTGCAGCAGCGCTTCGAGGACCACCAGCGGCAGGCACAGCTGGACGATGCGCCCCAGGTTGCGCTGGCAGAAGTACAGGGAGTCGCGCAGAACGGTTAACGGATTCATCAGTGGTTATCGCAGATCACAAAAAGCGGTTGGACACTTTAACCGATGCGACCCCGGGGCGAGCAAACGTAAACCTTAGGTAAAGGCCATTGAAAGCCCGCTGGGCAGCCCCATTACTGGTTGCACCTTGTGCATAACGGACAAGGCCCCGTTTTTTACCGGCAATCTAAAGAGGTCGCCATGAACAGCGAAGAGCAAACCCTGATCGATGGACTGTTTTCACGGTTGCAGCAAGCCGAGAAGGATTCAGCCCCGCGCGACGCCCAGGCCGAGACGCGGATCAAGGAGCATCTGGCCCGGCAGCCTGGCGCCGGGTATTTCATGACCCAGGCGATTCTGGTGCAAGAGGCGGCCATCAAGAGCCTCGACGAGCAGAACAAGCAACTCACCCAGCAGGTCCAGCAACTGCAGGCCGAACTGCAACAAGCCAGGTCCCAGGCCGCGGCACCGGCGCCCAGCGGCGGCGGGTTCCTTTCGAGCATCTTCGGTGGCGGTTCCCGCGATCCGCAGCCGGCGTCGACGCAAAGCGCTCCGGCCTCGTCCGGCGGTGGCTGGCGCGAGCCAGCACGGCCGGCGTTCAACCCGCCGCCGCAGAACTTCGGCGCGCCGCAACAGAGCTATCCCCAGCAAAACTATGCCGCGCCACCCCAGCAGGCTCCGGCCGCGGCGGGCAGCAGCTTCCTCGGCGGCGCACTGAAGACCGCCGCCGGCGTGGCGGGGGGCGTGATGCTGGCGCAAGGCCTCAGCAGCCTGTTCCACGGCAACCAGCAGCCGCAGGAAATCGTCGAAGTGATCAAGGAAGAACCGGCACCCGCCAGCGACAACGCAGGTGGCTGGGGCAATGACGAGCAGCGCATGGCCAACAACGACTCCTGGGGCAACAACGACCAGGGCGGCTTCAGCGATGCCGACTACGGCAACGACGACAGCTCGTTCTTTTCCGACGACGATTCCTTCGTCTGATCGCCATCGGTCCGGAACGCTACTGCGCTTCGGACCTTACAACACCGATTATTCGCGGAACCTTCCTTCTGGCTGGCATACTGGGCGACTTTTTCAGGGGTTGAGTCCCGGCCCAGTTCGCGCGCGTGAGCGCCATGAGGATAAGCGGTGAAGAAAATCGCTGTGTTCGCCGATGTCCAGAATCTCTATTACACCGTGCGCCAGGCCTATGGCTGTCACTTCAACTATGCCGCCCTGTGGGCCGATATCAGCCAACGCGGGCAGATAGTCGAGGCCTATGCCTATGCGATCGACCGGGGCGACAGCAAGCAGCAGCAGTTCCAGCAGATCCTGCGCAACCTGGGCTTCACGGTAAAACTCAAACCCTATATCCAGCGCAGCGACGGCTCGGCCAAAGGCGACTGGGACGTGGGTATCACCATCGACATCATGGACGCCGCCGCCCATGTCGACGAAGTGGTGCTGGCCTCCGGGGACGGCGATTTCGACCTGTTGCTCGAGCGCATCATCAACAAGCACGGCGTCGAAGCGGTTGCCTATGGCGTGCCGGGGCTGACCGCCAATTCGCTGATCCGCGCGGCCACGCGCTACGTGCCGATCGAAGGCGCGCTGCTGCTCAAAAGCTGATCTGACAATTTTTCGTATGGAGCTGGACAGGTTTGGAACGCATCGCAGTCATCGACTTTGAAACCACCGGGATCTCCCCGAGCAGCAGTTGCCGGGCCACGGAAATCGCCGTGGTGATCCTTGAGCAGGGGCGCATCGTCGAGCGTTACCAGAGCCTGATGAATGCCGGCGTGCGGGTGCCGGCCTTCATCGAACAGCTGACCGGCATCAGCAACGCCATGCTGCGCAGCGCGCCGCCGGCCGAGCAGGTGATGAACGAGGTCAACGAGTTCGTCGGCACCACGCCGCTGCTGGCGCACAACGCCGCGTTCGACCAGAAGTTCTGGGACTACGAACTGGGCCGGATCAAGCGCACCCGCTTGCAAAACTTCGCCTGTTCCCTGTTGCTGGCGCGCCGGCTGATGCCGGCGGCGCCCAATCACAAGCTCGGCACGCTGACCACGTTCGCCAGCCTGCCCCATACCGGCCAGGCTCACCGGGCCATGGCCGACGCGGAAATGGCCGCCAACCTCACCGCGCACCTGGCGCTGGAGTTGCGGCAGAAACACGGGCTGCGCGAGCTGTCCCACGACTTCCTGTGCAAATTGCAGAAAGTGCCGGCCGCCAAGATCGGCGAACACCTCAAGCGTCATCGCGGCGCCTGACCCGCAACCCCTGTAGCCGCCTGTAGCCATCTGTAGCCGCTGCCGAGCCTTGGCGAGGCTGCGATAAGGCTCGAAGAGCCTTCCAAGGCCCTCAAGAGCGCGTCTCCTGCGGAGCCGATCCGCAGCCTCGCTGGGGCTCGGCAGCGGCTACAGGCGGCTACAGGCGGCGTGGATTGGCTTATTTGCCGTTGCTTTCCAGATGCCCCAGCGGCACGCGCTGTTCGATGGCGCTGGAGAGCACGATCGAGGTCTTGCTGAAACCGAACTGGGCAACGCGGTTGATCAGCTCTTCCAGCTCCGGCATCGAGCCGACGGCGGCGCGCATGATCACGCACGGATCGCCGGTGACCCGTTGGCATTCGGTGAGTTGCGGGATCCGGCTCAGTTCGTCGTAGGCTTTCTGATTGCCGTGCTGGGCCATGCGCAGTTCGATCACACACTGGATCGGCAGCCCGAGCTTGGCCAGGTCGACCTTGGCCTGGTAGCCGGTGATCACCCCGCTGGCTTCGAGTTTGGCCACCCGTTCGGCCACGGCCGGGGCGGAGAGGTTCACCTTGCGCGCCAGTTCGGCGTAGCTCGCCCGGCCATTTTCCAGCAGGGCGGCGAGGAGCATGCGGTCATATTTGTCCATGATAAGGCTTCCCAATACAGCAACTTTCGAAAGCATGGGTTATAGCCACAATCTCCGTGTTTTGAAAAGTGTACTGGCGCTTTAAACAGGTTTTGTAGCTTAAGTTCCGTCGGCCGGCTTTCTAGAATAAGCCCTCTCCCTTGCCTGTCTTCGAGCTTCCCATGCCTGGCCTACGTCGTTTTCCCTTGCCTTTGATTGCCGCTTTTTTTGCGCTGTACGTGATCTGGGGGTCGACCTACCTGGTGATCCGTATCGGTGTCGAATACTGGCCGCCGCTGATGCTCGCCGGCATTCGTTTCGTCATCGCCGGTAGCCTGATGTACGGCTTCCTGCGCTGGCGCGGGGCGCCGGCACCGACCTGGGCGCAATGGCGGGCGGCGGGGGTGATCGGCATCTTGCTGCTGAGCTGTGGCAATGGCGCGGTCACCGTTGCCGAACACATGGGCGTGGCGTCCGGAGTGGCAGCCCTGGCGGTGGCCACGGTGCCGCTGTTCACCCTGCTGTGCGGTTATTTCTGGGGCGCGCGCAACACCCGCCTGGAATGGGCCGGGATCGTCCTCGGGCTGATCGGCATTGCCATGCTCAATCTTGGTTCCAACCTGCAGTCAAGCCCGATCGGCGCGGCCTTGCTGGTGTTCGCGGCGGCGGCCTGGGCCTTTGGTTCGGTGTGGAGCAAGCACCTGCCGTTGCCGCAAGGGGCGATGGCCAGTGCCGTCGAGATGCTGGTGGGCGGCGTGGTGCTGTTGATCGGCAGCTGGTTGAGCGGCGAGCAACTGGCCGCCGTTCCGCCCCTGGAAGGCTGGGCGGCCCTGGCGTATTTGATCGGCTTCGGCTCGATCATCGCCTTCAACGCCTACATGTACCTGCTCAAGCACGTACGCCCAGCGGCGGCCACCAGCTATGCCTACGTCAACCCGGCGGTGGCGGTGTTGCTGGGGATCGTGTTTGTCGGCGAGACCATTGGCCTGGAAGAGGCGCTGGCGATGGTGGTGATCATCAGCGCCGTGGTGCTGATCGGCCTGCCGCAGTGGCGCAAGCCCAAAGCCGCCGCGATACAGGAAGAAGCCACGGCTTGAAGTGGCCGGTTGGCGCGGAATCAAAAACGCCGGGCAATGCCCGGCGTTTTTTGTGCCGGCCTGTTGTGCCCGGGCCGCAGAGAACACCCTCACAATTAGGGTAAACTGCCGCCCATTGCACACCTGCGCTGACATTTTTCCTACGGTATCCCCATGACATTCGCCACTCTTGGCTTGATCGAACCCTTGCTGCGCGCCCTCGAAACGCTTGGCTACCAGACCCCGACGCCGGTGCAGGCGCAAGCCATTCCGGCGGTGCTGGGTGGTCGCGACCTGATGGCCGCGGCGCAGACCGGCACCGGCAAGACCGCCGGCTTCGCTTTGCCGCTTCTGCAATCGCTGACCCTGGAAGGGCCGAAAGTGGCCAGCAACTCGGTGCGCGCGCTGATCCTGGTGCCGACTCGCGAGCTGGCCGAACAGGTGCACGAGAGCGTGCGCCAGTACGCCGAACACCTGCCGTTGAGCACCTACGCGGTGTACGGCGGTGTCAGCATCAACCCGCAAATGATGAAGTTGCGCAAAGGCATCGACCTGCTGGTGGCGACCCCGGGTCGCCTGCTCGACCTGTACCGGCAGAACGCGGTGAAGTTCAGCCAGTTGCAGACCCTGGTGCTGGACGAAGCCGACCGCATGCTCGACCTGGGTTTCTCCGAAGAGCTGAAGGACATCTACGCGGCGTTGCCGAAAAAGCGCCAGACCCTGCTGTTCTCCGCGACCTTCTCCGATGCCATCCGCCTGTTGGCCGGGCAGATGCTCAATGACCCGCTGAGCATCGAAGTCAGCCCGCGCAACGTTGCCGCCAACACCGTCAAGCAATGGGTGGTGACGGTGGACAAGAAGCGCAAGCCGGAGCTGTTCAGCCACCTGCTGCGCAAGAACCGCTGGAAGCAGGTGCTGGTGTTCGCCAAGACCCGCAACGGCGTGGACGCACTGGTGGAAAGGCTGCAGGGCCAGGGCGTGAATGCCGACGGCATCCATGGCGACAAACCCCAGGCCACCCGTCAGCGCGCGCTGGACCGCTTCAAGGCCAGCGAGATCCAGATCCTGGTGGCCACCGATGTGGCAGCCCGTGGCCTGGACATCGAGGACCTGCCGCTGGTGGTCAACTTCGACCTGCCGATTGTCGCCGAGGATTACATCCACCGCATCGGCCGTACCGGCCGTGCCGGTTCCACCGGTGAGGCGATCTCGCTGGTGTGCGCCGATGAAGTGAACTTGCTTTCGGCCATTGAAATGCTGACCCGCCAGACCCTCAAGCGCCATGACGAGCCGGACTTCATCCCTGACCACCGGGTGCCGGAAACCGACGCCAGCGGCCAGGTGATCAAGAAGCCGAAAAAGCCGAAGAAGCCCAAGGCGTCCGGCGGTGGCGGCAAGCGCAACCTGGGCAAGTGGGTGGACAGCGGCGAAGTGGCCGAAGCCCCGGCGGTGAAACCGGTGCGCAAGGTGCCGGCGTTCAACACCGGGCCGCGCAAGCGCAAGCCGTAAGCCTGGCGAGCGGTCAACACCGCTCGCTGCTGTAGCCGCTGGCGCAGCCTGCGATCGAGGGCGTAACCCTCGCAAAAAAGAACGACCCGGTTTTCTAGAGAAGCCGGGTCGTTTGGTTTTGCGGCCGCGGCGTCGGAATGCCGCCCAAGCCGATCGCAGGCTGCGCCAGCGACTACAGGATGGACACCGGTCTCAAGCCTTTTCCCGCAACCATTCGATCATCCCCAACCCCGCCGCCCGCCCGCTGGCGAAACACGCGGTGAGCAGGTAGCCGCCGGTGGGCGCCTCCCAGTCGAGCATCTCCCCGGCGCAGAACACGCCGGGCAATTGCTTGAGCATCAAGCGTTGGTCCATGGCCTCGAACGTCACGCCGCCGGCGCTGCTGATGGCTTCATCCAGGGGCCGGGTTCTCACCAGGGTCAACGGCAGGGCCTTGATCGCCTTGGCCAGCCGCGCTGGGTCGGCGAAGCAATCGGCAGTGGTCAGTTCGCGCAAGAGCGCGGCTTTGACCCCGTCGATGCCCAGCTGGCTGTGCAGGTGCTTGGCCATGGAGCGCGAGCCCCGTGGCTTGCTCAGCGCGGCCTGGATCCGGTCATGGGGTTTGCCTGGCAGCAGGTCGATATGCACGGTGGCCGAGCCGTGGCGGTTGATGGCTTGCCGAATCGGCGCCGACAGCGCGTAGATCAGGCTGCCCTCGATCCCGGTGGTGGTGATCACGCATTCGCCGAGGCGGGGGATGTCGTCGTTCAGGCCGATGGCCACGTTCTTCAGCGGGGCGCCGGCGAACTTGCTGCGCAGCAGATCGCTCCAGTCCTGCACTTCGAATCCGCAGTTGCTCGGTTGCAGGGGCGCCAGTTGCACGCCGCGCTGTTCCAGCGGCAGCATCCAGGCCCCATCCGACCCCAGCCGTGCCCAGCTACCGCCGCCCAGTGCCAGCAGCAGGGCATCGGCCTGGACCGACTTTTCGCCTTCCGGACTGTGGATGCGCAGGCTGCCATCGGCATTCCAGCCGAGCCAGCGATGACGGGTGTGGATAACCACGCCGGCATCGCGCAGGCGCTTGAGCCAGGCGCGCAGCAGCGGCGCGGCTTTCATGTCGGAGGGGAACACCCGGCCCGAGCTGCCGACGAACGTCTCGATGCCCAGGCCGTGAATCCATTGGCACAGTGCCTCGCTGCCGAACTCGCGCAACAGCGGGGCTATCTGTGGGGCCCGCTCGGCATAACGCGAGAGGAAGACCGGGTAGGCCTCGGAATGTGTGATGTTCATCCCGCCGACCCCGGCCAGCAGGAACTTGCGGCCCACCGACGGCATGCCGTCGTAGAGGTCGACGCGGATGCCCGCCAGGCTCAGTACCTCGGCCGCCATCAAGCCGGCGGGGCCGCCACCGACAATGGCGACGTGATGGGGCAGGGTGGGGCTGGATAAGGTCATGGCGGGCGGTGGCGTGGCGGAATAAGCCGGGCATTCTACCCGAGGCAGGCCTGTCGCCAATGCTCCATGCGCCCCGCGGCAGCTTATGCAGGGGCTGATCAAAAAATGTTCAGTGCTCGGCAGGGCTTGTACAGCATGGCCTGCAGCGCCTTGCACTCAGGTTATCCACAAGCGGCTCCACAGAGATTGGGGGTAAGGCGCTCACAGTTTCATGACTGCTTGATGAAGGCTTTTGTAGCCGCTGCCGCAGACTGCGAAAGGTCCGCAGGATCTCCAGCGGCCTCTATTGGTGCTCCCGCTTCGTAGCATTCAGCAGTGCTTATCGGGCCTGATCAAAAAATGATCGCCTGTCTGTAGGGCACGGCCAGCCTGGCTTGTAGCCGCTTGCACTCAGGTTATCCACAAGCGGTTCCACAGAGATTGGGGGTAAGGCACCCACAATTTCATGACCGCCTGATGAAGCTTTTGTAGCCGCTGCCGCAGGCTGCGAAAGGTCCGCAGGACCTCCCGCGGCATCACTATTTATGCTCCCGCTTCGTAGCATTCAGCAGTGCTTATCGGGTCTGATCAAAAAATGATCGCCTGTCTGTAGGGCACAGCCAGCCTGACCTGCAGCCGCTTGCGCTCAGGTTATCCACAAGCAGCTCCACAGAGATTGGGGGTAAGGCACCCACAATTTCATGACCACCTGATGAAGGTTTTTGTAGCCGCTGCCGCAGGCTGCGAAAGGTCCGCAGGACCTCCAGCGGCATCACTATTTATGCTCCCGCTTCGTAGCATTCAGCAGTGTTTATCGGGCCTGATCAAAAAATGATCGCCTGTCTGTAGGGCACGGCCAGCCTGGCCTGCGGCCGCTTGCGCTCAGGTTATCCACAAGCGGCTCCACAGTCATTGTGGGTAAGGCCCCAGCTTTCAGTGACAACCTGATGACGTCCACACCCGTTGCGCACTGTGATGGAGGATGCCGTGGCGGCGCGCCAGGGCCTGGCGGTCCTTGCTGTAGCCACCGCCGATCACCCCGAGCACCGGGATGTCGCGGCCCAGGCAATGGCGCATCACCTGTTCGTCGCGGTCGGCGACGCCCTGGTCGGTCAACTTCAGGTAACCCAGGGCATCGTCCTTGTGCACATCCACCCCGGCGTCGTACAGCACCAGGTCCGGCTGGTACAGCGGCAGCAGGTAATTGAGGGCATCGTCGACCACCTTCAGGTAATCGGCGTCGCCCATGCCCATGGGCAGGGGGATGTCCCAGTCGCTGGTGGCCTTGCGCGCCGGAAAGTTTTTTTCGCAATGCAGCGAGACGGTCACGGCGTCCGGGGTATGTTCGAGAATCCGCGCGGTGCCGTCGCCCTGGTGCACGTCGCAGTCGAAGATCAGCACCCGGCCGACCCGCCCGGCTTCGAGCAGGTAATGGCTGATCACCGCCAGGTCGTTGAAGATACAGAAGCCCGCCGGGTGGTCGTAGTGGGCGTGATGGGTGCCCCCGGCCAGGTGACAGGCCAGGCCATGCTCCAGGGCCTGTTCGGCGGCCAGCAGCGAGCCGCCGACAGCGCGCACAGTGCGCCGGGCCAGGGCTTCGTTCCAGGGCAGGCCAAGGCGCCGCTGGTCTTCCCGCGACAACTCGCCGGCCATATAACGTTCGATATACCCAGGGTCGTGGGCCAGGGCGAGAATCTCCTTCGGGCACAACTCCGGGCGCAGCAGGTCGGCATCGCGGGCCAGGCCACTGTCCACCAGGTGGTCGCGCAGCAGGCGAAACTTGTCCATGGGGAAGCGGTGCTCCGCCGGGAACTCGGGGCTGTAGTCGTCGTGGTAGATCAGCGGCAGTGGCATGGCAATTTCATGTAGGAATCCGAAAAGGATCCTACCAGCGATGTAAACTGGCGCGCATGAAAATGGAGGGGATGATGGAGCCGATACTGCAACTTGAAAGTGCTCGACTGCTGTTGCGCCAGTGGCGCGACGAGGATTTGCCAGCGTTTGCGGCGATGTGTGCCGATCCGCAAGTGATGCGTTACTTTCCAGCCCCCTTGAGCCGCCTGGAAAGCGCCGCGCTGATCGGTCGGATACGTGGGCATTTCGCCGAGCACGGTTTTGGCACGTGGGCGCTGGAGCGCAAGGACACCGGCGCCTTTATCGGTTTTACCGGGCTGGGCGTGGTGGGCTTCGAAGCGCCGTTCACCCCGGCGGTGGAAATCGGCTGGCGCCTGGCGCGCGAGCACTGGGGCCTGGGCTATGCCAGCGAAGCGGCCTGGACCGCGCTGCGCTGTGGCTTCGATCGCCTGGCGCTGAAGGAAATCGTCGCCTTCACCACCACCAACAACCTGCCGTCGCAGAAAGTCATGCAGGCCATCGGCATGCAACACGATGCGCACGACGATTTCGATCATCCAAAGCTCGGCAGCGAGCATCCGCTGCGTCATCATGTGCTGTATCGCATCAACCGCGAACAATGGTTGGAAACCTTGCATGGATAGCAGGTCGGGGGCATCTGGAGTATGCCCATGTGCGTGAACCCGATTGAATCGACCGCGACAGCCAGGACTGCGCGGTATTGCTCTGTGTGAGGAGAGTCTGAATGAGCCACGTGTTGGATGATCTGGTCGACCTGTTGAGCCTGGAACCGATCGAGGAAAACCTGTTTCGCGGTCGTAGCCAGGACCTGGGCTTCCGCCAGCTGTTCGGCGGCCAGGTATTGGGCCAGTCCCTGTCCGCGGCCAGCCAGACTGTCGAAGAGGCGCGCCATGTGCATTCGCTGCATGGTTACTTCCTGCGCCCGGGCGATGCGGCGTTGCCGGTGGTGTACCAGGTCGACCGGGTGCGCGATGGCGGCAGCTTCAGCACTCGCCGGGTGACGGCGATCCAGAAGGGCAACCCGATCTTCACCTGCAGCGCCTCGTTCCAGTACGACGAGGAAGGTTTCGAGCACCAGGACGCGATGCCCCAGGTGGTCGGCCCGGAAAACCTGCCGTCGGAGCTGGAGATCACCCAGCAGCGCGCGCACCTGATCCCCGAGCACATGCGCGAAAAACTGCTGTGCCCCAAGCCCATCGAAGTGCGCCCGGTGACCGAGAAAGATCCCTACAACCCGCAGCCGGCGGACCCGATCAAATATGTCTGGTTCCGCGCCGACGGCGAGTTGCCGGACATTCCCGCGCTGCATAAATACCTGCTGGCCTACGCTTCGGACTTCGGCCTGCTGACCACCTCGATGCTGCCCCACGGCAAGTCGGTGTGGCAGAAGGACATGCAGGTCGCCAGCCTCGACCACGCGCTGTGGTTCCATGCCGACCTGCGTGCCGACGACTGGCTGCTGTATGCCATGGACAGCCCGTGGGCCGGCAATTCCCGCGGTTTCTCCCGCGGCAGCGTGTTCAACCGCGCCGGCCAGCTGGTGGCGTCGGTGACCCAGGAAGGCCTGATCCGCCACCGCAAGGACTGGGCATGAGCCTGGCCGAGGTTCGTCATTGGGTGTTCGACATGGACGGCACCCTGACGGTGGCCGTGCATGATTTCGCGGCCATCCGCGAAGCGCTGGGGATCCCTGCGGAACACGACATCCTGACCCACCTCGCGGCGTTGCCCGCCACCGAAGCCGCGGCGAAACACGCCTGGCTGCTGGAGCACGAACGCGACCTGGCCCTGGGGTCGCGGCCGGCGCCGGGGGCGGTGGAGCTGGTGCGGGAGCTGGCGGCCCGGGGCTATCGGCTGGGCATCCTGACCCGCAATGCGCGGGAGCTGGCCCATGTCACCCTGGAGGCCATCGGCCTGGCCGACTGCTTTGCCGTCGAGGACGTGCTGGGGCGTGATGAAGCGCCACCCAAACCTCACCCCGGCGGCTTGCTGAAACTGGCCGCGGCCTGGGAGGTGGCGCCGGCTGAGATGGTGATGGTCGGCGACTACCGCTTCGACCTTGATTGCGGTCGTGCGGCGGGCACCCACACGGTGCTGGTGAACCTGCCGGATAACCCATGGCCGGAACTGGCCGACTGGCATGCCGAGGATTGCGTGGTCCTGAAGCGGATGTTGTCGGTTTGAGATTTATCGCGAGCAAGCTCGCTACAGGCATATGAGGCGTTCACGGGACCTGCGACCGTCATCGTTACTGTAGGAGCGAGCTTGCTCGCGATAGCGTCCTTCCGGACACCGCTACGTCTATTGGCCGAACAATGCCTTCTGCCCCTCGGGCGAAGTGAACATCTTGTCGCCGTCATGCCCGACCCCGGGCACTTCGATCAACTGCTGTTGCAATCCCTGCGGATGGCGCTGTTTCAGGTAGTCGAAATAGTTGTGCCCGCGAATCAGCCGGTAGGCGCCCTGGGCCTCGGCGGCGCAGCGAGTGTCCAGCGCCGGGTGGTGCGGGTCGGTGTCCTGTTTGCCCAGCAGGTAGGTGATGTCGCGTTTGACGTAGCGCTGTTCCAGTTGCTGCGCGGTCTGGCCGGCGGCATAGGCAGGCCGCTTGAGCAGGCCGTACTTCCAGTGGTTGAAACCGGGGCACGCGCCGGCGTCGACCTTCACCGGGCGCTGCTCGTCGAAGTAGGCATAGGACGACGGGTTGGCAATCACATAGCGCAGCTTGATGCCGTCATCCTCCAGGCCCGGATGCCGCAGGCCGAGCAGGGCAAAGCGCTGCACTACCTGGGCGCCACCGGAGTGGCCGGCGATGACGATCTCGGTCAGGGACGGAAACTGCTGGCGATCGCTCAGCCGCGTGATGATCGCGTCCAGCACCGCATAAGAGCTTTGTGGCCTGGGCCCGCTGGACGGCTCGCCAGCCATCCAGTCATTGCCCTGCCAGCGCAGCAGCGAAGCGGGTAGCCGGTGACGCGCGATATCGCGCTGATTGAGAAACTGCGGCGCGATCACCAGGGTGGTCGCGCTTTGCCCGGCCTGGCTGGCGGCCTGTTCGGCGCTGTGCAGGTAGGTTTGGGCGTTGCGCAGGCGCCCGTGGACGATGATCAATGCCCGCTGGATCTCGGGCAACGGCTGCTGCCAATCCTGGCTCAGGCCGATGGCCAGTTCGCCGCCTTCGAGGTCCAGCCGCGTGGGACTGATCGTTTTGACGCCCTGCACGGCCGCCTGTGTGCTGGCGCAGACCAGCCATAAGGTGACCAGCGCCAGCGCTCGGCGCATTACAGGCTTTTCGCCGCGAAGGTGTCGCACTGGCCAACCTGGCCCTGAGTGAAGCCGGCCTTGAACCAGCGCACCCGTTGTGCCGAGCTGCCGTGGGTGAAAGAGTCCGGTACCACGCGGCCCTGGCCTTGCTGTTGCAGGCGGTCGTCACCGATGGCGTTGGCGGCGTTCAGGGCTTCTTCGATATCCCCCGGTTCCAGCCAGTTCAGGCGCTTCTGCGCATGGTTGGCCCACACACCTGCCAGGCAGTCGGCCTGCAGTTCCTGGCGCACCAGCAGGCCGCCGTCGCCTTCCATCTGCCGGCCCTGTTGGCGGGCCGCCTGGATTTTCGCCGAGACGCCGAGCAGGGTCTGTACGTGGTGGCCGATTTCGTGGGCGATCACGTAGGCCTGGGCGAAGTCGCCGGCGGCCGAGAAGCGCTGGTCCATCTCGCGGAAGAAGTCCATGTCCAGGTACACCTGCTGGTCGGCCGGGCAATAGAACGGGCCGGTGGCGGAAGTCGCCGAGCCGCAGGCAGAGTTCACCCGGCCGCGGAACAGGATGAGCTTGGGTTGCTGGTAGGCGCGTCCGGCCTGCTGGAAGATCTGGCCCCAGGTGTCTTCGGTGTCGCCGAGGATGGAGCGCACAAACTCCGCCTGCTCGTCATTGGCCGGCGGCGCCTGGCGGGTCTGCTGGGTGGTGGCGGGCGCCGAGGACTGATCCATCTGCCCGACGAGTTGTCCGAGGATTTGCAGCGGGTCCTGGCCGGTAACCCAGCCGATGCCGACGATCAGGATGATGGCGGTCAGGCTCAGGCCCTTGCCGCCGCCAAAACGCAGACCGCCGCCTCCACCGCCGCCACTGTCATCGCGAGCATCCACCACGTTGTCGCTGCGCCGTCCCTTTTTCCAAAGCATGGGTGAATCCTCGTTTTAATGTGCTGGTCAGTGTTGCTGGTGAGCAGGGCCGACGCCAGTCCGGTCGTCAGCCTTTTGCATGCGCGCTACCATTGCCCGCAGCCGCATCGATTCTATCGCGACACCGCCGGGGCCTTCTTTGAACATCGATACCCGCATCAAATTCCGTCACCTCGTATGTTTTCTTGAAATGTCTCGCCAGGGCAGCCTGGCGCGGGCGGCGGATGTGCTCGCGGTGAGCCAGCCGGCGATGTCGAAGACCCTCAAGGAACTGGAGGAGCTGCTCGACACCCGGCTGTTCGCCCGGAGTAAGGCCGGGCTCAGCCTGACCGATGCGGGCATGGCTTTTCTGCGTTACGCCGGGCCCTCGGTGCAGGCCCTGCGCGAAGGGGTGAATACCTTGCGTGGCGGTGAATATGCCGCCGGCGTGGTGCGCCTGGGGGTGCTCTCGACTGCCGAAAGCCTGCTGCTACCGGAGGTGGTGCGGCGCCTGCACGAACGGCATTCGGCGCTGGTGGTGAGCGTGGTCACCGGTCCCAGCGACTACCTGCTGTCGCAGTTGCGGGTCGGCGATGTCGACCTGGTGGTCGGGCGCATGACGGACAGCCCGCAGATCCAGGGCCTGAGCTTCGAGCATCTGTACAGTGAGTCCATGACCCTGGTGGCGCGTCCCGATCATCCGTTGCTGCACGGGCCGCTGGACCGGCATGCGCTGGAGCAGTACCCGCTGGTACTGCCGCTGGCCGGCACCACCATTCGCAAGTTCGCCGACAGCCTGTTCGTGCAGTGCGGCATCAGCCAGTCGCGCCAGCGCCTGGAAACCCTCTCGGTGGCCTTGAGCCGGCGCTATGCACTGTCCAGCGATGCGCTGTGGATCGCCCCGCTGGACGCGGTGCGCCTGGACCTGGCCAATGGCGAGCTGCGCGAGATCGACCTGGGGCAGCGCGAGCCGGGCGGCTCGGTGGGTATCTCCAGCAACGCCAGCCTGCCGCTGTCGCTGGCGGCGCAGTGGTGCGTCGAGGTGCTGCGGGAGGTTGGGCAGGCCTATCGCGAGGGGCGTTATCCATAACCTTTTGGTTATGTTATTGATGGGCCTTTTCAATAGTCGTCGGGCTGCCGTTGTTTGAAACTGCGTGGGCTGCGCTCCATAAATCAAACAACAGGAGATCGACATGTCTGATGCAGACAGCAGTCGTTTCGTTATCCGTGACCGTAATTGGCATCCCAAGGCCCTGACCCCCGACTACAAGACCTCCGTGGCCCGTTCGCCGCGCCAGGCGCTGGTGAGCATCCCGCAATCGCTGAGCGAAACCAGCGGCCCCGATTTTTCCCATCTGAAGACCGGGCGTTTCGATAACGACCTGCTGCTCAACTTCAATAATGGCGGCTTGCCGGTGGGCGAGCGAATTATCGTGGCCGGTCGGGTCTGCGATCAGTACGGCCAGCCGATTCCCCACACCCTGGTGGAGATGTGGCAAGCCAACGCCGGTGGCCGCTACCGGCACAAGAACGACCGCTACCTGGCGCCCCTGGACCCGAACTTCGGCGGCGTCGGCCGGGCCCTGACCGACCGTGACGGCTACTACAGTTTCCGCACCATCAAGCCCGGCCCTTACCCGTGGCGCAACGGCCCGAACGACTGGCGCCCGGCGCATATCCACTTCTCCATCAGCGGGCCGTCGATCGCCACGCGGTTGATCACCCAGCTGTATTTCGAAGGCGACCCGCTGATTCCGCTGTGCCCGATCGTCAAGTCGATCGCCAACCCGGAAGCGGTGCAGAGCCTGATCGCGCGCCTGGACATGAGCAGCGCCAACCCGATGGACTGCCTGGCCTATCGCTTCGACATCGTGTTGCGCGGCCAGCGCAAGACCCACTTCGAAAATTGCTGAGGAGCCCCGCCATGCCTATCCAATTGCTGCCTGAAACCCCCTCGCAAACGGCCGGCCCTTATGTGCACATCGGCCTGGCGCTGGCTGCCGCGGGCAACCCGACCCGCAGCGACGAGATCTGGAACCGGATGGCCGGGCCTGACGCCCAGGGGGAAAAGATCCTGCTGATCGGCCATGTGTATGACGGCAACGGCCACCTGGTGCGCGACTCGTTCCTCGAGTTCTGGCAAGCCAACCACGAGGGTGTCTACGACCCCGTGTTCGATTCGGAGAAAGCCTTCAACAGCTTCGGTCGCACGGCCACTACCTTCGATGCCGGCGAATGGACGCTGCACACGGTCAAGCCGGGCGTGGTGAAGAATGCCGCCGGGGTGCCGATGGCGCCGCACATCAACGTGGCGCTGTTCGCCCGGGGGATCAACATCCACCTGCACACCCGCCTGTACTTCGCCGACGAAGCCGAAGCCAACGCCGCCTGCCCGGTGCTGAACCTGATCGAGCAGCCGCAACGGCGCGAAACCCTGCTGGCGCATCCCTGCGAAGTGGATGGGCAGCGGGCGTACCGCTTCGATATCCGCATCCAGGGGGAAGGCGAGACGGTGTTCTTCGATTTCTGACCTGCCATTCGCGACCGCTCTCCCGGGGCGATCTGGTCCGCCGCGGCAGCCGGTTTGCGTCTCCTGCGCAGCCGATCGCAGCCTCGCGGGGCTCGACAGCGGCTACAGGAGTTCCATGCTTCCTGTGGCCGCTGGCGCAGCCTGCGATAGGGGCCGCAGGACCTTCAAGCGATCTCAAGTTTGCGTCTCCGGCGCAGCCGATCGCAGCCTCGCGGGGCTCGACAGCGGCTACAGGAGTTCCATGCTTCCTGTGGCCGCTGGCGCAGCCTGCGATAGGGGCCGCAGGACCTTCAAGCGATCTCAAGTTTGCGTCTCCGGCGCAGCCGATCGCAGCCTCGCGGGGCTCGGCAGCGGCTACAGGAGTTCCATGCTTCCTGTAGCCGCTGGCGCAGCCTGCGATAAGGTCCGCAGGACCTTCAAGCGATCTCGGGAGCCACACCCTTTTCGAAGTTGCCACCTTATTCGTAAGCGCTGGCCCCGGCGATATGCCGACCGGCGATGTAGCCGAAGGTCAGCGCCGGGCCGAGATTGATACCGCCGGCGGGATAGTGGCCGCCCATTATGCTGGCCATGTCGCTGCCGGCGGCGTACAGGCCGGCGATGGCCTGGCCCAGGCCGTCGAGCACCTGGGCGTGGGCGTTGACCTTGAGCCCGGCGAACGTACCGAAGCAACCCGGCTGGACTTTCACCGCGTAGAACGGCCCCTGTTCGATGGGCGCCACGCACGGGTTGGGTTGCTGGCGCGGGTCGCCCTGTTTGCGGTTGTAGGGCGTCGAACCCCGGCCGAACTGCGGGTCCTGGCCTTGTCGGGCATGCCGGTTGTATTCCGCCAGGGTGGCGCGCAAGCCTTCCGCATCGATGCCGCAGGCCTGGGCCAGCTCCTCGATGCTGTCGCCGCGCTTCAGGTAGCCGCTGCGGATAAAGGGTGCCGGGGGCACCGGGAAGGGCCGGGAGATGCCCAGGCCATAGCGGCGCTGGAAGCCGTGGCTGCAGATCAGCCACGATGCCACTTCTTCACCCTCGGGCGCCGCCGCGACCATCGCCCGCACATAGTCGTAGTAACCGTCGGCTTCGTTGACGAAGCGCTGGCCGTTGCGCAAGACGCCGATGATCCCCGGTTTGCCGCGCTCGATGATGTGCGGGAAATGCCCACGGCTGCCGTCCTTGTAGGGCACCGCGGAAACCGGGGCCCAGGCCACGGGCGACGCCATGTCGGTATCGACCCGGGCGCCGACGCTTTCCCCCAGGCGCAAACCGTCGCCCGAGACCGCCAACGGCGGCAGGGCCAGATGCTCGTGGCCGGTGGGCGTGCGCGGGAACAGCGCCTTGCGCCGCTCGATGTCGTTGGGGAAACCACCGGCCGCCAGCACCACCGCTTTGCGGGCCTTGATACGGATACGACCCCGGGCGGCGCTGCTGACAATCGCTCCCGTCACCGTGTCGCCGTCGCATAGCAGCTCGGTGACCGGCGCCGATTCCCAAAGCAGCACGCCCAGGTCCTGCGCCGACTTGGCCAGGCGCGCCACCAGCGCCACGCCATTGACCAGTTGCAGGGCGCGGCGGTGAGTGAGGAGGTCGCGCAGGTGGCGGCCGAAGCGTTTGCTCACATGCCAGGCCGCCGGCAGCGAGCGGCTCAGGTTGAGGAAGGCCGCAAGGTCGGCGCCGGCCATGATCGGCATGCCCATGAACGAGGTTTCGCGCATCGTCTTGCGCAGGCGCTTGAGCAGCGTGCCGACCTCGCGCCCATCGTAGGGCGCGGCGATCACCGAGCGTCCGCCGGTGCCGGCGCCCGGGGTGTCGCCGTGGATATCGGCGATGGCGTTGCCGTCGGCGAATTGCAGCGCGGTATGGCGCTCGAAGAACGACACCATGCGCGGGCCGGCTTCGAGGAAGGCGTCGATCAGTGCTGGCTGGTAGCGTTCGCCCAGCTCGTGTTTCAGGTAGGTGCGCGGCAGTTCCACGTCCTCGACGATGCCGGCCCGTCGCGCCAGCGGGTTGCACGGCACCCAGGCCCAGCCGCCGGACCAGGCGGTGGCGCCGCCGAACACCGGGTCTTTCTCCACCACTATGACTTTCAGGCCATGCCAGGCCGCCGTCACGGCTGCCGAGAGGCCGGCGGCGCCGGAGCCGACGACCAGCACGTCGCAATCGATATCGGGGTGGTGCAGGGGGGCGGTGGCAGGCATGGAAGAAGCAACTCCGCTCAACGAACAGTTATTATTTTTGGAACTTGATTCCAAAAAATATACGGAGTCGAATAGTCGGCAGCAAGGCGGGGGCAGGATCATCTGCGCCGTGCCGAGGTTTTTATGGGCGGTTATCGAACGATGCCGCGGTGTGTTTCCCATTGCGCCGGTTGTCACTAGAATCGGCCAAATTTCGTCTGGACCCGACCATGGCCGGCAGTCAAATCGAGCGCGTCTTCAGCGTTCTGGAAAGCCTTACCAGCGACCCCCGCGGCCTGCCGATGCAGACCCTGGCCGAGCAGCTGGATATCCCCAAAAGCGCCACCCACCGGCTGTTGGCGGAGCTGATCCGCCTGGGCTACGTGCGCCAGAACCCGGACAACCTGCGTTATCACCTGTCGACCAAACTGGTGGCCATGGGCTTTCGCTACCTGTCCAGCAGCGGCGCGGACATCGTCCAGCCGGTGCTCGACCGGCTGGCCCAGGAAACCGGCGAGCTGGTGCGTCTCGGGGTGATCGAGGACGAACGCCAGACCTGGATCGCCAAGTCCCAGGGCGCCCGTTCCGGATTGCGCTACGACCCCGACATGGGGCGCGAGGCGCCGTTGTTCTATACCGCTTCGGGGCACGCCTGGCTGGCCTGCCTGAGCGATGCCGAGGCCTTGTCGCTGGTGGAGCGCCAGGCCGCCGAGATCCCTGCGGACCTGGGCCCGAACGCACCGCGCTCGAATATCGAGCTGCTCGAACGCCTGCGCCTGGCCCGGGAACAGGGCTACGCCTGGGTCGAGGAAAGCTCGGCGGTGGGCACCTCGGCGGTGGCCGCGGTGGTGCGTCATCCGGTCGATGGCCGAGTAGTCGGGGTGCTGAGCATCGCTGGCCCCAGCGCGCGCATGCCGCTGGCGCGCCTGCATGAACTGGCGCCGCTGCTGTTGAAATTTGCCGATGAGCTTTCGGCCGCCAGCCAGGCTTCCGAGCTTTTCAGCTGAATCTGCAGAATTTCCTGTAGCCGCTGCCGAAGGCTGCGATCGGCCGCGCAGCGGCCGTGAAACTACCTGCCGAGTCTGGCCAGGCACACTGCGATGGCAGGCTTTGCGTCTCCTGCGGAGCTGTTCGCAGCCTCGCGCTGCTCGGCAGCGGCTACAGGGGCTGCGCATTTCCTGTAGCCGCTGGCGTAGGCTGAGATACGCAGGGCCTTCACAATCTCAAGCCTTAAAGCTGTTCGCTGATCGGACACTATTTTGTTTGGCTCTTGTGTGAAAGTGGAACCGGGTTCTAAATATTTGAGATTTCGCGTTCCGATAACAATCACAAGAGGATCCCGCCTTGGACTCGCCTTTGCGCATTGCCCTGATCGGCGCCGGCAACATGGGCCAGCAGCATTACCAGCACCTCAAGACCCTGACCGAAGCCACTCTCTGCGCCGTGGCCGATCCCGGCCCGCAAGCCGCCGGGATCGCCGCGCAGTGGCAGGTGGCGTATTACCCCGACTCTCGACAGATGCTCGAACAGGCTCGCCCCGATGCGGTGATAATCGCCAACCCGAACAACCTGCACGTCGGCACCGCCCTGGACTGTCTGGCGGCCGGTGTGCCGGTGTTGCTGGAAAAGCCGGTCGGCGTGCACCTGGATGAAGCGCGTGAACTGGTCGCCGCCGTGAAAAGCAGCGGCGTGCCAGTGCTGGTGGGCCATCATCGTCGGCACAACCCGCTGATCGTCCGCGCCCATGAGTTGCTGCAGGCGGGGGCATTGGGCCGGCTGACCACGGTCACCGCGCTCTGGCAGTTGCAGAAGCCCGACAGCTATTTCGAGACTCCCTGGCGCCGTGAGCCCGGGGCGGGGATGCTGCTGACCAACCTGATTCACGACCTCGACCTGCTGCGCCATCTGTGCGGTGAGGTGCATCAGGTGCAGGCCGTCACCAGCAATGCGGTGCGCGGTTTCGCCAACGAGGATTGCGCCGCCGTCCTGCTGCAATTCGCCAACGGTGCCCTGGGTAGCCTGACTGGCTCCGACGCAGTGGCGGCACCCTGGAGCTGGGAGCTGGATTCCGGCGAGAACCCGGTGTACCCGCGCCAGGCCGACCAGCCGTGCTATTTGCTGGCCGGCACCGCTGGCGCCCTGAGCCTTCCGCAACTCAAGCGCTGGCAGTACGCCGAGGCCGGGGCCGGCTGGCATCGGCCGCTGCTGGCGATCGAGGAACCTTTCAGCGCTGCCGAGGCCTTGCGCCTGCAGTTGCAGCATTTCGTCAACGTGGTGCGGCGCGAGGTCGAACCGCTGGTCAGCGTGGCCGATGCGGCGCGGACCCTGGCGCTGATCGAGGCGATCCGCGAAGCGGCGGCGAGCGGTCGCGCTTGCGCCCCAGCGCTGATCGAGGGATGAGCATGAGCGAACGTATTCTGTCCCTGGCCAGCCTCACGGTGCTGGAGATCTCGCCGCCGCAGATGGTCGAGGTCGCGGCCCGTGCCGGTTACAGTCACGTCGGTTTGCGCCTGGTGCCGGCGACACCGCAGGAGCATCACTTTGCCCTGGTGGCCGATGCCGAGCTGCGCCGGCAGACCCTGGAGCGTCTGCGCGACACCGGCGTCGGTGTGCTGGATGTGGAGATCCTGCGGCTCAAGCCGCAAACCCGGGTCGCGGATTTCGAAGCGGTGCTGGCGGTCGGCGCCGAGTTCGGCGCCAGCGAGCTGCTGGTGGCCGGCAACGACCCCGACGAGGCGCGCATGACCGAGCGCTTCGCCGAACTTTGCGACCTGGCGTCGATCTACGGCTTGCACCCGCACCTGGAGTTCATGCCCTGGACCGATGCGCGGGATCTGCAACAGGCGGTGCGGGTGGTGGAGAACGCCGGCCGCGACAACGCCGCGGTGCTGGTGGACGCGTTCCACTTCGATCGCTCGGCCTCGCGCCTGGAGGATCTGGCAAAGGTCGCGCCGTCACGGCTGCGTTATGCCCAGCTGTGCGACGTGGCCGGCCCGCGCCCGGACGATATGCAGGAGATCCTGCGCCAGGCCCGCAACGAACGGCGTTTCCCCGGGGATGGCGATTGCGACCTGGCGGGGCTCTTGCATTGTCTGCCGGCCAACCTGCCCTTGAGCCTGGAGATCCCCACGGTGAAATTGCTCGAACAGGGCGTCGGTGCCCTGGAGCGGGCGCAGATGGCCCTGGACAAGACCCGGACGTTATTGGCCCGGATTTAATGGATAGCCCAGATGACCCTATCGCGGGCAAGCCTCGCTCCAGAAGAGCACGGCTTCTGTAGGAGCAGGGGGGACGCCCAGTTCTTGCCCGCGAAGCTGTTTTTCTACAAACAAACCCTATCTTGAGAGAGCCTGCGGATGACCCTCAGCACACCCCTTTCCGGTGTCAACCAGCCCTTCAAGGGCATCTTGCTGGTCGTCGTGGCGACCTTTTTGTTCGCCAGTCACGACGCCCTGTCGAAATACCTCTCGGGGTTCTATCCGATCATGATGGTGGTCTGGGCCCGCTACCTGGTTCATACCCTGCTGATGGCCGGGATCTTCCTGCCGCAATCGGGCCTGCGGGTGTTGCGCACCAAGAGGCCGTTGCTGCAGCTGGCGCGGGCCTTGTGCCTGCTCAGCACCAGCCTGCTGTTCACCTCGGCGCTGCTGTTCATCCCCCTGGCCGAAGCCACCGCGGTCAACTTCCTGGCGCCGGTGCTGGTCACCGCGCTGTCGGTGCCGCTGCTGGGCGAGCGGGTCACGAAGGGCCAGTGGCTGGCGGTGATCTGCGGTTTTATCGGCGTGCTGATCATCGTTCACCCGGGTGGCGACCTGTTTACCCCGGCGGTGCTGCTGCCTTTCTGCTCGGCGCTGTTTTTCTGCTTTTACCAACTGCTGACCCGCAAGCTCGCCGAGCACGACAGCCCGACCACCAGTAATTTTTTCGCCGGCTTGTGCAACACCCTGGTGATGAGCGCGCTGGTGCCGTTCTTCTGGCAGGTGCCGAGCTTTATCCATGGCGCGCTGATGCTGGCGCTGGGGGCCTGCGGCATGACCGCCCACCTGTTCCTGACCCAGGCATTCCGCCACGCGGCACCGGCGTTGCTGGCGCCGTTCGGCTATTGCCAGATCGTCTTTGCCGGGTTGCTGGGCTGGCTGTTGTTCAGCCATACGCCGCAGCCGATCACCCAGCTGGGCATCGCGGTGATCTGCCTCAGCGGCCTGGCGGCTGCCTGGCAACAGCGCCAGCGCTGAGCGGAATTCATAAAGGGGGCGCCAACCGCTGGCATGGGTGGCATCGACGGGCGTCGAAAAAAAGCAGGCCCGGAACCGGGCCTGCGAGAGGAAAGCGTCAGTCTTCCACTTTCGGAATCTTGCGCGGAGCCATGAAGTACATCCAGGTCAGGGCAATGAAGTACATCGCCGGGATCAGGGTGAACAGCACGGTGTAGTTGTTGTTGGTGACGGTCAGGATATGGCCCACCAGCTGGGTCATGAACATGCCGCCGATGGCCGCGCACATGCCGCCGAAACCGAACACCGTGCTCATCATGTGCTTGGGCGTGTAGTCCATCACCAGGCTCCAGATATTGGCGGTCCAGGCCTGGTGCGCGCCGATGGCCAGGGAGATGGCGAACACCGCCAGCCACAGGTTGCTGGCACCGGCCGCCATGATCACGCCGACGATGCAGCAGGCGAACAGCAGCATGGACATCAGGCGCGCCTTGATCGGGTTGACCCCGCGGCCGATCAGGAACGACGAGAGGATGCCGCCGCCGACGCTGCCGAAGTCGGCGGTCAGGTAGATGATGATCAGCGGGATGCCCATCTGGGTCACGTTGATGCCCAGGTTGTACTGCTGGTTGAGGAACGGCGGCAGCCAGTACAGGTAGAACCAGAACACCGGCGCGGTGATCGAGTAGGCCAGGGCGAAGGCCCAGGTGCCGCGCATGCGCAGGATGCGCGAGAAGGGCACGCGCGCCTGCTCCGGTTCGACTTCCTTCTGGATGTACTCGAGCTCGGACTGTTTGACGCTCGGGTGATCTTCCGGGTTGAAGTACTTCAGGCCCCAGAACAGCAGCCAGACTCCGCCCAGCGCGGCCATGCACAGGAACGCCGCCTGCCAGCCCCAGGCGTGCAGGATCAACGGCAGCAGCATCGGGGTGAACATGGCGCCGACGTTGGTCCCGGCGTTGAAGATGCCGGTGGCCACCGCGCGTTCGCCGGCCGGGAACCACAGGCGCGTGGTCTTCACGCAGGCCGGGTAGTTGGCGGCCTCGGTCAGCCCGAGGATGAAGCGGCAGACCATGAAGCCCGCGGCCGAAGTGGCCAGGCCATGGGCGCCGGTGGCCAGGCTCCACAGCAGCACGGCGAAGAAGAACACGCGCTTGACGCCGACCCGGTCGATCAACCGTCCTTGCAGGACGAAACCGACGGCGTAGCCGACCTGGAACCAGAAGTTGATGTTGGCGTAGTCCATCGCCGTCCAGCTCATTTCCTTGGCCAGGATCGGCTGCATCACACCCAGTGCGGCGCGGTCGATGTAGTTCAGGGTGGTGGCGAAGAACACCAGGGCGAGCATGCCCCAGCGGGTCTTGCCGACCGCCATGGCGCCGCGGATCTTGTCGCCGATGCCGCCGGAGGCGGTGCCGAGGCTCGGGGCCATGCGAGAGCTTTGAGAAGGAATCATGTGTGCCATCCGTTCAATGACTGACGAGGGACAACTCGTCGGGACTCAAGGGCGCGTGATCGATCTTCGGCTGGGCGGCCGGGCCGTGGGTGAGCGCGATGATCGATCGGCTGAGTGCTTTGGTCGACGCGCACCGGGCGCGAAGCTTGAAAGCGGTCGGGTCAGCGTGCAAGCACGGTTCAGCCCAGGGGCCGTAGTGTGTCCGTCTGAAGGCGGCTGTTGGAGGTCTGGCCAGGTGAGAGCCGGAGGACCAGGCAGAGAGGTGTGGCGTTGAGTGCAAGCATGAGGGGGTACCCGATTTTTGAAATTTTTATGGTGTGTTCTGGGTCTTTGGCGATTGAAGCCGGTGGTTCGGTGCCGGCTCAATGTGCTGTCGATGGTGCGCAGTGGGCGAAAAATCGTCAATTCGCCAACGGCCATTTTGTTCGATAATCGCACGAAAAACTAACTGGTTCGTACACTTTGAATTGCTGTCTGCAATGCCCGGCTCAATAATCCGCTCCATCCAATAACAAACGTGCACCTGTAGCCGCTGCCGCAGGCTGCGATCGTCCGCGAAGCGGGCGCGGGATCTTCAGTGCGCTGGAGGACCTGCGGCAGCGGCTACAGGCACGGCGCCCGATCTGTGGTCATTACCGGGAGTTGAAACATGCAGCGTTCCATTGCCACTGTCTCCTTGAGCGGTACCCTGCCGGAAAAACTCGAAGCCATTGCCGCCGCCGGTTTCGACGGCGTGGAGATTTTCGAGAACGACCTGCTCTACTACGATGGCAGCCCCCGGGAAATCCGCCAGATGTGCGCGGACCTGGGCATCGCCATCACCTTGTTCCAACCCTTTCGCGATTTCGAAGGCTGCCGCCGCGACCGCCTGCAACGCAACCTGGAGCGCGCCGAACGCAAGTTCGACCTGATGCAGGAACTGGGCACCGACCTGGTGCTGGTGTGCAGCAATGCCGCGGCCGACAGCGTCGGCGACCGGCAAATCCTGGTGGACGACCTGCGCCTGCTGGCCGAGCGCGCCGGCAGCCGCGGCCTGCGGATCGGCTACGAAGCCCTGGCCTGGGGCCGGCACGTCAATACCTATCAACAGGTCTGGGACATCGTCCGCGAGGCCGACCATCCAAGCCTCGGTGTGCTGCTCGACAGCTTCCACACCCTGTCGCTCAAGGGCGACCCGGCGGCGATCGCCGAGATTCCCGGGGACAAGATCTTCTTCGTGCAGATGGCCGACGCGCCGATCCTGGCCATGGACGTGCTGGAGTGGAGCCGGCATTTTCGCTGCTTCCCGGGGCAGGGCGATTTCGACCTGCCGGGGTTCCTCGCGCCAATCATCAAGAGCGGCTACACCGGGCCTTTGTCCCTGGAGATCTTCAACGACGGTTTTCGCGCCGCGCCCCCGCGGGCCAACGCCGCGGACGGCCTGCGTTCGCTGCTGTACCTCGAGGAGAAGACCCGCCAGCGCCTGGCGCAGGAAACCACGCCGGTGGCCAATATCGATACGCTGTTCGCGCCGCCGCCGGCCAGTGAATATGGCGGCACCGAGTTCCTCGAGTTCGCCGTGGACGAAGCGCTCGGCGCCAAGCTCGGCGGCTGGCTGGAACGCCTGGGGTTCGCCAGGGCCGGTCAGCACCGCTCGAAGAACGTCAGCCTGATGCGCCAGGGCGATATCAACCTGATCCTCAACTCCGAGCCTTATTCCTTTGCCCACAGTTTTTTCGAAGCCCACGGCCCCTCGGTGTGCGCCACGGCGATCCGGGTCAAGGACAGCGCCAAGGCACTGGAGCGCGCGGTGGCCTACAAGGGCCAGCCGTACCGCGGGCTGGTGGGCCCTAACGAACTGGAGCTGGCCGCCGTGCGCGAGCTGGATGGCAGCCTGATCTACCTGGTGGATCAGGAGCAGGGCGGGAACCTGTACGACACCGATTTCAATATGCTCCCCGGGGTGGTGGCCAAGGGCGGCCTCAAGCGCATCGACCACATGGCCATGGCGCTGCCGGCCGACAGCCTCGACAGCTGGGTGCTGTTCTACAAGAGCCTGCTGGATTTCACCGCGGACGACGAAGTGGTGCTGCCCGACCCCTACGGGCTGGTGAAGAGCCGGGCGCTGCGCAGCCGGTGCAGCAGCATTCGTCTGCCGCTGAACATTTCCGAGAACCGCAAGACCGCGATCTCCCATGCGCTGTCCAGCTATGGCGGCTCGGGTGTGCATCACATCGCCTTCGATTGCGACGATATCTTTGCCGAGGTCAGCCGGGCCAAGGAGGCGGGCGTGCCGCTGCTGGACATCCCGCTGAACTACTACGACGACCTGGCGGCGCGCTTCGATTTCGACGACGAGTTCCTCAGCGAGCTGGCCTACTACAACGTGCTCTACGACCGCGACGCCCAGGGTGGCGAGCTGTTTCACGTCTACACCGAGCCGTTCGAGGGGCGCTTCTTCTTCGAGATCATCCAGCGCAAGAATGGCTATGTCGGTTATGGCGCGGCGAACGTCGCGGTGCGCCTGGCGGCCATGGCCAAATCCCGCAGTGGCGGGGTGCGACACGCCAAGTTGTAGGAGTTTCGTAACGGCGGCGGCAAAGGGCCGCCATCCGGCTTTCCTTCGTTGCGCGACGCGGCCCATAATCGCCCGCGTGTGCAGCGATGGCCGTGAGCCCCAGAATGACAATGACCACAGAACTCTCCGTAGCGCCCGAGCAGTCCGTGAACGAGCCACGCAAGAGTCGCAAGAACAACCCGGAAAAGACCCGCGAGAACATTCTGCAAGAAGCCATTGTGGAGTTCGTGCAGCAGGGCCTGTCCGGCGCGCGGGTGGATGCTATCGCCGAGCGCATCCACACCTCCAAGCGCATGATCTACTACTACTTCGGCAGCAAGGAACAGCTGTACGTCGAGGTGCTGGAGAAGCTCTACGGCGATATCCGCAACACTGAGAGCCGCCTGCACCTGGCGGAGCTGGCGCCGCGCGATGCGATTCGCCGGCTGGTGGAGTTCACCTTCGATCACCACGATCGCAATGTCGATTTCGTGCGCATCGTCAGCATCGAGAACATCCACAACGCCGAGTACGTGAAGCGCTCCGAGGCGATCAAGGCGATGAACAACACCATCCTCCATGCCCTGGGCGAGATCCTGCAGCGCGGGGCCGACGAGGGCGTGTTCCGCGCCGGCCTGGACGCGCTGGATGTGCACTTGCTGATCAGCTCGTTCTGCTTCTACCGCGTGTCCAACCGCCACACCTTCGGCGAGATCTTCCAGATCGACCTGCCCGACGAGGCGATCAAGCAGCGCCACCGCGAGATGATCTGCGAGTCGGTGTTGCGTTACCTGCAGGCCCGCGATTGATCGCGAGCAAGCTCGCTCCTACAGGTGTTGAGTGAACCTTGTAGGAGCGAGCTTGCTCGCGACCGCTTTTCAGCCATTCATGCTCTGGAAGTGCGCGAGCATGCGCTGGGCATCCGGCGTCACGCCGCTGAACAGCTCGAACGCCTTCACTGCCTGGAACACTGCCATGTTGCCGCCGTCCAAGGTGCGGCAACCGAGGGCGCGGGCGTTGCGCAGCAGCTCGGTTTCCAGGGGGAAGTAGACGATCTCCGCGACCCACAGCTCAGGGCGCAGCAACTCGACCGGCACTGGCATGCCCGGTAGCTTGGCCATGCCCATCGGTGTGGTGTTCACCAGGCCGTCGGCGGCAGCCAGGGTGGCGGGCAGGTCGACGCCGGCCTTGGCCCGGCCGGGGCCGAAATGCTGGTTGAGGTTGTCCGCCAGGCTCTGGGCACGGGCGCTTTCCACATCGAAGATGCTCAACTGCTGCACACCTTCGCTGAGCAGCGCATGGGCCACCGCCGCACCGGCGCCGCCGGCGCCCATTTGCACCACACGCTCCAGGGCCACGCCTTGCAAGCCGCGACGGAAACCTTCGGCAAAGCCCAGGCAATCGGTGTTGTGGCCGACGCGCTTGCCGTCCTTGAGCACCACGGTGTTCACCGCGCCGATGCCGCGGGCCTCGGGCGACAGTTCATCGAGCAGCGGGATGATGCTCTGCTTGCACGGAAAGGTGATGTTCAACCCGGTGAAGTTCATGCGTTCGGCGGCCAGCAGCAGGTCGGGCAGGGCGTTGCTGTCGAGTTGCAACTGGTCCAGGTCGATCAGCCGGTACAGGTAGCGCAGGCCCTGGGCATCGCCTTCGTGTTCATGCAGCGCCGGGGTGCGCGAGGCCTGGATGCCGGCGCCGATCAGTCCGGCCAGTACGGTGTTGTGCTGGGTCATGCCTGGGCTCCTTGAAAACGCTGGCTGAAATGCGCCAGCGCCAGGCGGTAGCCATGGCTGCCGAAGCCGCACATGACCGCCAGGGCGATACCCGAGACAAAGGAGTGATGGCGGAACGGTTCGCGGGCGTGGACGTTCGACAGGTGCACTTCGATCACCGGCAGCTCGCTGGCCACCAGGGCATCGCGGATCGCCACCGAGGTGTGGGTCCAGGCCGCCGGGTTGATCAGGATCCCGGCGCAACGGCCACGGGCGCCGTGAATCCAGTCCAGCAGTTCGCCTTCGTGGTTGGTCTGGCGAAACTCCACGGTCAGGCCGAACTCCTCGGCGGCACGCCCGCACTGGGCGGAAATGTCGGCCAGGGTCTCGTGACCGTAAGTGGCAGGTTCGCGGGTACCGAGCAGGTTCAGGTTCGGGCCGTTGAGCACCAGAACGATAGGGCGCATGAGGGGAATTCTCCGTTGTTATTGTGGGCGCGGCTTGAGCGGCCAGCGGCTGGAGCTAAATTGTACTAACTGGTTAATTTGGTCAATTGCGGTTGGATGAGAGACGGCGGGTCCTGTCATTAAGTGTTCGGTGATCGAACATGTTCATGCCGCTGCCAGCAATAAAAACCCGTGCTGCAAGAATGGCTTGCCACCTGGCTAGGGTTGCCGGAGCTTGCGGAACCGACCTCCATCACGCCAGGCGACGGTTCATCGATAAGGACGGCGCAGGCGTTGGCCTGATAGGGCGTGGCCACAAAAAAACCGTCGCAGGGACGGTTTTTTTGTGGTCCGCGGCAGGTTATCAACGCCGGGTCAGCAAGACTCCGGATTCCATGTGGTGGGTCCACGGGAACTGGTCGAACATCGCGCAGCGGGTGATGCGGTGGGTGTCGTGCAACTGGGCGATGTTGGCCGCCAGGGTTTGCGGGTTGCACGAGATGTACAGGATGTTGTCGAAGCGCCGGGTCAGCTCGCAGGTGTCCGGGTCCATGCCGGCGCGCGGCGGGTCGACGAACACGCTGCCAAACGCATAGCTCTTCAGGTCCACGCCCTGCAGGCGGCGGAACGGACGCACTTCGTTCAGGGCTTCGGTCAGCTCTTCGGCGGACAGGCGCACCAGGGTGACGTTCTCCACCGCGTTTTCGCTGAGGTTGCTCAGGGCCGCGTTGACCGAGGTCTTGCTGATCTCGGTGGCCAGCACCTTGCGCACCCGGGTGGCCAGGGGCAGGGTGAAGTTGCCGTTGCCGCAGTACAGCTCCAGCAGGTCGTCCGGGCGATCGCCCAGGGCGTCATAGGCCCAGGCGAGCATCTTCTGGTTGACCGTGCCGTTGGGCTGGGTGAAGGCGCCTTCGGGCTGGCGGTAGCTGAAGGTCCGACCGCCGACTTCGAGTTTCTCCACCACGTAATCGTGGCCGATCACTTCGCGCTTGCCCTTGGAGCGGCCGATGACGCTGACGTTCAGCTCGGTCGCCAGCGTGCTCGCCGCGGCGTGCCAGTGCTCGTCCAGCGGGCGGTGATAACACAGGGTGATCATCGCGTCGCCGGCCAGGGTGGTGAGGAACTCGACCTGGAACAGCTTGTGGCTCAACGCGCTGCTGGCTTGCCAGGCGGCCTTGAGTTGCGGCATCAACTGATTGATGCGCTGGCTGGCGATCGGGAACTCCTCGATCAGGATCGGCGTGCGTTTGTCTTCCTGGGAAAACATCGCGTAATGACGCTCGCCGGCTTCGCGCCACAGGCGGAACTCCGCGCGCAGGCGGAAGTTCTGCAGCGGCGAATCGAAGACCTGCGGCTCGGGGGCATCGAACGGCGCCAGCAGTTCACGCAGGCGCGCGACCTTGTCGGCGAGCTGGGTGGCGTAAGCCTGGGAATCGAAAGTCATGCGTTGAACCAACCCAACTTGATCACAAACAGTACCGAGAGAATCACCAGCGGCGCGTTCAACTCACGGGCGCGGCCCGACAGCAGCTTGATCGCGGTCCAGGCAATGAAGCCGAAGGCGATGCCGTTGGCGATGGAGTAGGTGAACGGCATGGCCAGGGCGGTGACCACCACGGGCGCGGCGACGGTGATGTCGTCCCAGTCTATTTCCGCCAGGCCCGAAGTCATCAGCACCGCGACGAACAGCAGGGCAGGCGCGGTGGCGAAGGCCGGGACGCTGGCCGCCAGTGGCGAGAAGAACAGCGCCAGGAGGAACAGGATCGCCACGACGATGGCGGTCAGGCCGGTGCGGCCACCGGCGCTGACGCCGGCTGCGGATTCGATGTAGCTGGTGGTGGTCGAGGTGCCCAGCAGGGAACCGGCCATGGCCGCGGTGCTGTCGGCGATCAGGGCCCGGCCCATTTTCGGCATGTGGCCGTCCTTGCCCATCAGGCCGGCGCGCTTGGCGACACCGATCAGGGTGCCGGAGTTGTCGAACAGGTCGACGAACAGGAAGGCGAAGATCACGCTGACCAGGCCGATGTCCAGCGCGCCCTTGATGTCCAGTTGCAGGAAGGTCGGGGCCAGCGAGGGCGGCATCGAGGTCACGCCGCCGAAGGGGGTAAAGCCCAGGGCGATGGAGACGATGGTCACCGACAGGATGCCGATCAGTACCGCGCCGCGGACTTTCAGGGCTTCCAGGGCGACGATCAGGGCGAAGCCCAGGGTCGCGAGGATCGGGGCCGGTTGCTTCAGATCACCGAGGCCGACCATGGTCGCCGGGTTGCCGACCACGATGCCGGCGTTGTGCAGGGCGATCAGCGCCAGGAACAGGCCGATACCGGCGGCGATCGCCGAGCGCAGCGGCAGCGGGATGCTGTTGATGATCCATTCGCGGATCTTGAAGATCGACAGCAGGAAGAACAGCACCGCGGAAATGAACACCGCGCCCAGCGCCACTTGCCAGGTATGGCCCATGTGCAGGACCACGGTGTAGGTGAAGAAGGCGTTCAGGCCCATGCCCGGAGCCAGGGCGATCGGGTAGTTGGCGATCAGGCCCATCACGGTCGAGCCGATGGCGGCGGCCAGGCAGGTGGCGACGAACACCGCGCCCTTGTCCATGCCGGTCTCGCCGAGGATGCTCGGGTTGACGAAGAGAATGTAGGCCATGGCCAGGAAGGTCGTGACGCCCGCAAGAATCTCGGTCCGCACGTTGGTGTTGTGTGCCTTGAGTTGAAACAGCCTTTCCAGCATGTCTGCTCCCCGTGGCGCGTTGGGCGCCGTGAATGTATCGACCCAGACAGCAAAGCACAGACCATAAAAAAGCGTCCGGGGATTTTGTGCGGGTCGGAAAAAGCCGCGCATCATACCAGCAGCGTAAGGCTATGGCTGCGATCGTCGGCGATGTTTTGCCCGAGTGGCGACTGGGGCATACTGCGCCGACGTTTTGGGGGGGACTTATGCACAGCACGATAAAAGCGATGACCTTGGCGCTAGTGGCCGGCAGCCTGTGGTTGGGAGCCGCGCCGGCCATGGCCCGGTCCGCGCCGCCCTTGAGCCAGGTGGAAATCCTCAAGGTCGAGTCGCCGTCCTGCGGCCTGGAGGATGTGTCGGACGGGCGCGACAAGACCGCTTGCGATCACCAGGGCCCGAACATCAAGGTGTATGTGCTGGAAATCGGCTATGGCCGCCAACCTCGGGTGGCGCTGGACGGCTTCGAGGTCAACGGCACTCGCGCGGCAGTCTGCGAAGAAGGTTCGAGCCTGGTGCCGTGCGGCAATTCCGGGATCACCGTCGGCTACATCTATACCTTCGACCTGGCCGGCAAGCAGGAAGGCACCTTCACCTTCAGCAATACCTCGCTGAATGCGCCGGGCAACAGCATGAGCGCGCAGATCTACATCAAGTGACGGCAGCGTCCGAACGCGGAGGGCTTTAAAGCTGACTAAGCTTTAAAGACCCTATCGCGGACACAGCCCATGACCTTTAGAGCCCTGATTCCCCTCGCCGAGGGTGTCGACGACCTGCAAAGCGTGACCCTGATCGATGTGCTGCGCCGCGCTCAAGTCGAAGTGCTGGTGGCCAGTATCGAAGGGCGGCGCATGCTCACCTGCGCCCGCGGCACCCGGATGACCGCCGACGGCATGCTGGTGGATGTGCTGGCCCAGAATTTCGACCTGATCGTGCTGCCCGGTGGCGCCGTTGGCGCGCAGCACCTGGCGGCCCATCAACCGCTGATGCAATTGGTCAAGGACCAGGCCGCCGCCGGGCGCCTGTTCGCCGGCATCGCCGAAGCGCCGGCTCTGGCCTTGCAGAGTTACGGGGTGCTGCGCCAGCGGCGCATGACCTGCCTGCCCAGCGCCAGCCATCAGCTGTCGGGCTGCAACTTCGTCGACCAGCCGGTGGTGGTGGATGGCAACTGCATCACCGCGCAAGGCTCGGGGGCGGCCCTGAGTTTCGCCTTGACCCTGGTGGAGCAACTGTGCGGCAGGAGCCGGCGGGCGGTGGTGGAGGGGGAGTTGCTGGTTTAGCGATCAGCAGACATGAGCGGCAATGGGCTCGGTGCGCGGTAACAGGGTTTGTTCGGTCTGCCAGATATCGTAGTCAGCCTGTACCGCCAGCCAGACCTTGGCTTTACCTATTCCGGCGCGTTCGAGCCTTACCGCCAGTTCCGGCCGGATCGGCGCGTGGCCGTTCAGCACCTTGGAGAGATGGGGGCGGGCGTAGCCAAGACGCCTGGCCAGTTCCGTCACGCTGATTCCCAACTCGGGCAATACATCCACACGCAGTGTTTCACCGGGGTGTGGCGGGTTGTGCATGGGCATGATCCTGCCTCCTGTTCAGTGGTAATCCAGATAGTCGACCAGCTCGATATCCGAACCCGTAAAACGAAAAATCACTCGCCAATTGCCCGATACGGTCAGTGACCAGTATCCGCGACGCTCGCCCTTGAGCGGATGCAACCGCCATCCCGGGAGGTCGAGGTCGTCAGGCTCTGTCGCGTGATCCATGAAAGGCAGCATGCGCGCCAGGCGCCTTGCATGATCGGCCTGGATCCCTCGAGTCGATCCCGTTTCATAGAAGGCCTTGAGGCCTTTGTGCTGAAAGGATTTGATCATGCGGCGAGTGTAAGGCGATACCTTACACTCTTCACAGCGGACATGTATTGCAGCGCGTGAATCGGACGATCAACGGCGACGTCCTGTGAGGTTCCTGTCTGCCTCGAATCAGGCCTTGGCTTCTTCTTCCCGCGGCGCATGCATGCGATCGCGACTGGCCAGGGTCGGGAACAGTTTTACCCACAGCCCGGTCACCAGCAGGGTGCCGGCCCCGCCGAGGACCACCGCCGGCACGGTGCCGAACCAGTGGGCGGTAAGCCCGGACTCGAACTCGCCGAGCTGGTTGGAGGCGCCGATGAACAGGCCGTTCACGGCACTGACCCGGCCACGCATTTCGTCCGGGGTTTCCAACTGCACGAAGGAGGCGCGGATCACCATGCTGATCATGTCCGCCGCGCCCAATACCACCAGCACCAAGAGCGAGAACCAGAACGAAGTCGACAGGCCGAAGGCGATGGTGGCGACGCCGAACACGCCGACGGCGGTGAACATCACCCGTCCGACATGGCGGTCGACGGCAAAGCGCGCCAGCCACAGCGACATCAGCAAGGCCCCCACCGCCGGCGCCGAGCGCAGCAGGCCCAGGCCCCAGGCGCCGGTGAGCAGGATGTCCTTGGCGAACACCGGCAGCAGCGCGGTGGCACCACCGAGCAGCACGGCGAACAGGTCCAGGGAGATCGCCCCGAGGATGTCCGGCCGGCTGCGAATGAAGCGTACCCCGGCCAGCAACGAATCCAGGGTGGCCTTGCCCTTGTTCAGCGGCGTCTGCCGCGCGGGCAGGTTGAGCATCAGGCAGCAGGCGATCACATACAGCAGCACGGTCGGGCCATAGACCCACACGCTGCCAAAGGCGTAGAGCAACCCGCCAAGGGCCGGCGCGACGATGGTCGCCGATTGCTGGGCGGACTGGGCGGCCGCCACGGCGCGCGGGAACAGCGCGCTGGGCACGATGCTCGGCAGCAGTGCCTGGGTGGTCGGCATCTCGAAGGAACGGGCGGCGCCCAACAGGAAGGCGAGGATGAAGATCATCTCGCGGGTGACGTTGTGGGTGGCGCTGCCGATGGCCAGGGACAGGGCGATCAGCGCCTGCAACGACTGGCAGATGGCTGCCACCTTGCGCCGGTCATAGCGGTCGGCCACATGCCCGGTGTGCAGCATGAACAGCACCCGCGGCGCGAACTCCACCAGCCCGACCAGGCCCAGGTCGAGCACGTTGCCGGTCAGTTGGTAGAGGTTCCAGCCGATGGCCACGGTGAGCATCTGAAAGCCGCTGGCGGTGAAGATCCGCGCCAGCCAGAAAGCAATGAACGGACGGTGATGGCGAAGCAGCAGAGGGTCTTGGCTGGGCATCTGAAAGGCAGGTCTGGGCGTGGAATAGGGCGAGGTTATCACCAAGATGTAACCAATAGTTGCAAAATCGTTAGCCTCGCATCTATCCCGTTTATTCGAAATAGCCCAATCCCTGTAGCCGCTGCCGCAGGCTGCGATAAGGGCCGAAGGACCTTCGACGGCGCAGAAATCGCCACGACCGTTGCGGCCGATCGCAGCCTGCGGCAGCGGCTACAGGGAGAGCAAAATTCCAGGAAAACCCCGTTCTTGACGTGGTGAGACAACCTGTCACGCGACAAAAGACCACACAAACCAATAGCAAAAATGCGACTACTCTTTCAGCGTTGATTGATCCAGATCAAAACCTTTTCCAAGGTTGGGTCTGGCGGCCACATGGCCAGACTCCCTGCGTTGCGATGGGTTTAAAAAGAACGAATTCGAATTCGCCACACTCCATATCCGTGGGGGCAGTGGGTGCAGGCCTCCAGCCGGCAGCCGGTATTACCTGACAGAGGAAAGCTTATGTTCGGTTTGGAGGCACTAGATCTCGCCCGAATTCAGTTCGCGTTCACTATCTCGTTCCACATCCTGTTCCCCGCCATCACCATTGGTCTGGCGAGCTACCTGGCGGTGCTCGAAGGTTTGTGGCTCAAGACCCGCGACGATACCTACCGTGACCTGTATCACTTCTGGTCGAAGATCTTCGCCGTCAACTTCGGCATGGGGGTGGTCTCGGGCCTGGTCATGGCCTATCAGTTCGGCACCAACTGGAGCCGCTTCTCCGACTTTGCCGGTGCCGTTACCGGGCCGCTGCTGACCTACGAAGTGCTCACGGCATTCTTCCTCGAAGCCGGCTTCCTCGGCGTGATGCTGTTCGGCTGGAACCGGGTCGGGCGCAAGCTGCACTTTTTCTCCACCGTGATGGTGGCCATCGGTACACTGATTTCGACCTTCTGGATTCTTTCGTCCAACAGCTGGATGCAGACCCCGCAAGGCTACGAAATCATCGACGGCCGAGTGATTCCGGTGGACTGGCTGGCGGTGGTGTTCAACCCGTCGTTCCCGTACCGCCTGGCGCACATGGCCACGGCCGCCTTTGTCGCTACCGCATTCTTCGTCGGTTCGTCCGCTGCCTGGCACCTGCTGCGCGGCCGCGACAACCCGGCCATCCGCCGCATGTTGTCGATGGCGATGTGGATGGCCCTGATCGTCGCGCCGATTCAGGCCGTGATCGGCGACTTCCACGGCCTCAACACCCTCAAGCACCAGCCGGCGAAAATCGCCGCGATCGAAGGGCACTGGGAAAACGTCGGTAACGAGCCGACCCCGCTGATCCTGTTCGGCTGGCCGGACATGAAGGAAGAAAAGACCAAGTTCGCCGTCGAGATTCCGTATCTGGGCAGCATCATCCTCACTCACTCGCTGGACAAGCAGGTGCCGGCGCTCAAGGAATTCCCGCCGCAAGACCGACCGAATTCGACCATCGTGTTCTGGTCGTTCCGGATCATGGTCGGCCTGGGCATGCTGATGATCCTCACCGGCCTGTGGAGCCTGTGGCTGCGCAAGCGTGACCGCATCTACCAGAACCGTGCGTTCCTGTATCTGGCGCTGTGGATGGGCCCGTCCGGCTTGATCGCGATCCTCGCCGGCTGGTTCACCACCGAGATCGGTCGTCAGCCGTGGGTGGTCTACGGACTGATGCGCACCGCGGATGCTTCGTCCGGGCACAGCCTGATGCAGATGAGCATCACCCTG
This sequence comes from Pseudomonas sp. SK3(2021), assembly GCF_016772375.1. Taxonomy (NCBI): domain Bacteria; kingdom Pseudomonadati; phylum Pseudomonadota; class Gammaproteobacteria; order Pseudomonadales; family Pseudomonadaceae; genus Pseudomonas; species Pseudomonas sp. SK3(2021). The sequence continues at coordinate 5,831,758 of NZ_CP061943.1, read as the reverse complement.
GCACTGTTTGTCGTGGTGTATTTCTCGCTGTTCGGTGTCGGTATCGGCTACATGATGCGCCTGGTGCGCAAGGGGCCGAAGACCAACGAAGGCGCGGAAATCAGCCACGGTGGTCCTGGCCAGAAACGCACGCCGGCCCGTCCGCTGTCGGCCGCCGACGACGATGCCGAAGACAACGGCACCAGCCTGAACAAGGGGAATTGAGTCATGGGTATTGATCTTCCGCTGATCTGGGCCGTGATCATCATCTTCGGCATCATGATGTACGTGGTCATGGACGGGTTCGACCTGGGCATCGGGATTCTCTTCCCGTTCGTCAAGGACGCCCGCGACCGTGACGTGATGATGAACACCGTCGCCCCGGTCTGGGACGGTAACGAAACCTGGCTGGTCCTGGGCGGTGCCGCGTTGTTCGGCGCCTTCCCGCTGGCCTATTCGGTGGTGCTCTCGGCGCTGTACATGCCGCTGATCCTGATGCTCATCGGCCTGATCTTCCGCGGCGTGGCCTTCGAATTCCGCTTCAAGGCCAAGGAAGCCAAGCGCCACATCTGGGACAAGGCCTTCATCGGCGGTTCGGTGGCGGCAACCTTCTTCCAGGGCCTGGCGCTGGGTGCCTTCATCGATGGCCTGCCGGTGGTCGACCGCCAGTACGCCGGCGGTTCGCTGGACTGGTTCACGCCGTTCACCCTGTTCTGCGGCGGCGCGCTGGTGGTGGCCTATGCCTTGCTCGGCTGCACCTGGCTGATCATGAAGACCGAAGGCAAGCTGCAGGAGCAGATGCATGACCTGGCGCGGCCGTTGGCCTTCGTGCTGCTGGGCGTGATCGGCATCGTCAGTATCTGGACGCCGCTGGCCCACCCGGAAATCGCTTCGCGCTGGTTCACCCTGCCGAACCTGTTCTGGTTCCTACCGGTGCCGATCCTGGTGCTGGTGACCCTGTACGGCCTGCTGCGCGCCGTGGCCCGCAACGCTCACTACACGCCGTTCCTGCTGACCCTGGTACTGATCTTCCTCGGCTACAGCGGCCTGGGCATCAGCCTGTGGCCGAACATCGTGCCGCCGTCGATCTCGATCTGGGACGCCGCTGCGCCGCCGCAAAGCCAGGGCTTCATGCTGGTGGGTACGCTGTTCATCATCCCGTTCATCCTGGGTTACACCTTCTGGAGCTACTACGTGTTCCGCGGCAAGGTCACCCACGAAGACGGCTACCACTAGTCAATGCGCTGCTCCCCGTGCGGGAGCGGACGTGCTCGCGATGGCGCCCCGAGCGGCGCCATCGTCCCGATTCCGAGAGGAGTATTCGATGATGGCCGGTAAACCCACGTTGCAGGAAATCGAAGAAGCCGAGAAGAAACCGCTCTGGCAGCGCCTGGGCTGGCTCGCCGGAATCTGGGGCGGCAGCGTGCTGGCGCTGTTTATCGTCGCCAGCCTGATGCGCATGTTCATGAACGCCGCGGGCCTGACCACACACTGATTTTCACCACCGCTCATCCCATCCCGTTGCCTTGCGGCACGGTTTTATAACCCTCCTCTGGAGGGTTTTTTTTGGCCTGGTGGTTTTGTAAGAGAAGGCGCGCGCGAGCTGGCGATGGTCGTGCAGTCGACTACGAGTGGGGCGACTACGGGGGATTACTTGCGCGCCTTGAGGATCACGAACTTGGGCGTGGCGGCCACTTGCTCGACGCCGCGGAACAGTCGCGCCAGCTTGCTGTGATAGCCCAGGTGACGGTTGCCGACAATGTACAGCGCGCCGCCCACCACCAGGGCTTCGCGGGCTTGCTGGAACATGCGCCAGGCGAGGAAGTCGCCGACCACCTGCTGCTGATGGAAGGGCGGGTTGCACAGCACCACGTCCAGCGACTGCGGCTCCTGGCCGGCCAGGCCGTCGCCGGCGCGCACGATCACTTCGCGCTCGCCCAGGGTTGCACGCCAGTTCTCCAGGGCCGATTGCACGGCCATGAAGGATTCGTCCACCAGGGTGTAGTGGGCATCGGGGTTGTGCAGGGCGCTGGCGATGGCCAGCACGCCGTTGCCGCAACCCAGGTCCGCGACCCGGGCCTGGCCGAGGTTTTTCGGCAGGTGCGGGAGGAAGGCGCGGGTGCCGATGTCCAGGCCTTCGCGGCAGAATACGTTGGCGTGGTTGAGCAGCTCGATGGCGGGCTCGTCGAGCGTGTAGCGGGTCGGGTAGGGGGAAACCGCCGGGGTTTTCGCCTCCGGGGTGGCGATCAGCAAGCGGGCCTTTTTCACCGCCAGCGAGGCCTGCACCGGGCCGATATAGCGCTCCAGCAGGTCGCCGGCGGCCCGCGGCAGATGCTTGACCATCGCCGCCGCCACCACTTGGGCGCCCGGGGCCAGTTGGCCTTGCAGGCGGATCAGCTGTTCTTCCAGCAGGGCCAGGGTCTTGGGCACGCGGATCAGAACGCGGTCGAACGGTCCGCTCAGCGGCTCGCTGGCCGGCACCACCGTGACGGCGTCGAATGGCTGGCCATTGCGTACCAGGTTTTTCTCCAGCGCCAGCGCGCCGAGAAACGAATCGCCGCTGCTGCGTAGCTGCACGTGCCCGACCAGGCTGGCCGCCAATGCGCCGAAGCTGTCGTTGAGGACCAGCACCCGGGTATCAGCCGCCAGTTGCTGTTCGGCCAGGTGATTGAGCAGGTACTCGTCCGCCGCGTCGAAAGCTTGCAGGGGCTCGTTCTGTTGTTCGGGCTGGCGGATCAGGTCGAGCTGGGCGAAGGGGCTTTCGAGCAGGGGCATGGGACGGACTCTTGGTAATCGGTGAATGTCCTGCCGGCGGGAGGGGCGCGATGCGGGCTGGACCGTTCGGGCAGGTGGCGCGCAGGCCACGTGGCAGGTGCCCGAAGAGGGGGCCAATGGTACGTTTTTTTGCGCCCGATTGCCCGCGCTCTATGCCATTACAAACCGCCGGTGTTTCTGTCGCGCGCTTTGCGGGACACTAAGGGCATTCGCTTATTGGAGCCTGCCATGACTGCCAGTGCAGAAAAATACACGCGCCAGACCTTGCTCGACGTCCAGCCCCTGACCCCCAGCCTGTTTACCCTGCGCGCCACGCGGGACGCGGGCTTTCGCTTTCGCGCCGGGCAATTCGCCCGCCTGGGCGTGACCAAGGCCGATGGCAGCACGGTGTGGCGCGCGTACTCCATGGTGTCTTCGCCCTTCGACGAGTTTCTCGAGTTTTTCTCCATCGTCGTGCCCGGCGGCGAGTTCACCAGCGAACTGAGCCGGCTGGGGGAGGGCGATACCCTGATGGTGGACCGGCAGGCGTTCGGCTATCTGACTCTCGACCGTTTCGTCGATGGCCGCGACCTCTGGCTGCTGTCCACCGGCACCGGGATCGCGCCTTTTGTCTCGATCCTCCAGGACTTCGAAGTCTGGGAGAAATTCGAGCGGATCATCCTGGTCTACAGCGTGCGCGAGGCCAAGGAGCTGGCTTATCAGCAATTGCTGGCCGAACTGAAACAGCGCGATTATCTGGCGGAAGTCGCCGACAAACTGCAAGTCATCACCACGGTGACCCGGGAGCGGCATCCGGGCAGCCTTAATGGGCGGATCACCCATTTGATCGAGAGCGGTGAGCTGGAGCGCGTCGCTGGCGTGCCCCTGAGTGCCGAGCATTCACGAGTAATGCTCTGCGGCAACCCGCAGATGATCGACGACACCCGTGCCCTGCTCAAACAGCGGGGTATGCACCTGAGCCTGACCCGGAGGCCCGGGCAGGTGGCGGTGGAAAACTACTGGTAAAAAAATGGCGCCGCCTGCAATACCGGCAGGGGGCGCCGTTTTGTTGCGGCAGCAGTCTCAGGGCTTGTTGTTCTGCGCCTTGAGCAGGTCGCGGATCTCGCCCAGCAGCGTTTCTTCCTTGGTAGGCGTGGCCGGTGCCACGGCTTCTTCACGCTTCAGGCGGTTGATCACCTTCACACCCATGAAGATGGCGAAGGCAACGATGATGAAGTCGATCAGGCTCTGGATGAACTTGCCGTAGGCCAGCACCACGGCCGGCGTCTCGCCGATTGCGTCCTTGAGCGTGATCGCCAGATCACTGAAGTCCACCCCACCGATCAGCAAGCCGATTGGCGGCATCACCACATCGCCAACAAACGACGAAACGATCTTGCCGAATGCGGCGCCGATGATAATACCGACGGCCATGTCGACCACATTACCTTTGACCGCGAAGGCCTTGAACTCACTTAGCACGCCCATAGACATTCCTTATTGCAGATGAGATAGGGTGAACTCTGTAATTGCACCCAGCCTTATGTGGAGGGTTAGGAACAATATCGAGATGTAAGCACTTTTACTGTAGGAAAAGTCCTAAGCCTCACGAAAGTATTGGTAAAACCCTGCGACCGTTCCGAGTCGCTTCACATAAGTCCGTCTCTCAGGTCGATGGGTGTCGTTTCTTGGCCTTAGCGCGAACAGTCCTATTCAGTAGGTGCAGGTAAAAAAATGGCGCCGCCTGCAATACCGGCAGGGGGCGCCGTTTTGTTGCGGCAGCAGCCTCAGGGCTTGTTGTTCTGCGCCTTGAGCAGGTCGCGGATCTCGCCCAGCAGCGTTTCTTCCTTGGTAGGCGCGGCCGGTGCCACGGCTTCTTCACGCTTCAGGCGGTTGATCACCTTCACACCCATGAAGATGGCGAAGGCAACGATGATGAAGTCGATCAGGCTCTGGATGAACTTGCCGTAGGCCAGCACCACGGCCGGCGTCTCGCCGACGGCGTCCTTGAGCGTGATCGCCAGATCACTGAAGTCCACCCCACCGATCAGCAAGCCGATTGGCGGCATCACCACATCGCCAACAAACGATGAAACGATCTTGCCGAATGCGGCGCCGATGATAATACCGACGGCCATGTCGACCACATTACCTTTGACCGCGAAGGCCTTGAACTCACTTAGCACGCCCATAGGTTATTCCTTGTTACAGATGAGGTTGGTGAACGCAGTGTAATTCAGCGAGAGGCATCTTGCTTGAAACAACGGATTACAGCGTTCGGAGTTATCGACCGGGTTAGCGGCAAATAGTTTACAAAGTGCCATCAATCGCGCGCGAAATACCCGTGCTTGCTCTTACATACCAGAATATTTTTTCAATCGGACTGTTGCGACCTTTCTATTTAGATTTCGACTCTTTGGTCACTAGCCTCTGACAGGCGCACCTGGATGCGCTTGATTAAAACCAGAGGAATAAAACATGACCCTGATCATTGGCCTTGGGACTTTTTCCCAACGACGCATAGTGGGCGTACTCGCCGCCAGTCTGCTTTCTCTTTCCGTACAGGCCGCCACTCTGACCCGCGATAACGGCGCGGCGGTGGGCGATAACCAGAACTCGCAGACCGCGGGCGCTACCGGGCCGGTGTTGCTGCAGGATGTGCAGTTGATCCAGAAGCTCCAGCGATTCGATCGCGAGCGCATTCCAGAGCGGGTGGTGCATGCCCGTGGTACCGGTGCCCATGGTTCCTTCACCGTGACCGACAGCCTGAGCGACCTGACCAAGGCCAAGGTATTCGCCGCCGGCCAGGTCACGCCGGTATTCGTGCGTTTTTCCGCGGTAGTGCACGGCAACCATTCGCCGGAAACCCTGCGTGACCCGCGTGGTTTTGCCACCAAGTTCTATACCGCCGACGGTAACTGGGACCTGGTCGGCAACAACTTCCCGACCTTCTTTATTCGCGACGCGATCAAATTCCCGGACATGGTTCATGCGTTCAAACCTGATCCACGCACCAACCTGGATGACGATTCCCGTCGCTTCGATTTCTTCTCCCATGTTCCGGAAGCCACCCGGACCCTGACCGAGCTGTATTCCAATTCCGGTACTCCGGCCAGTTACCGGGAAATGGATGGTAATGGCGTGCACGCCTACAAGTTGGTGAATGCCAAGGGCGAAGTGCATTACGTGAAGTTTCACTGGAAGAGTTTGCAGGGCATCAACAACCTCGATCCCAAACAAGTGGTCGAGGTGCAGGGTCGTGATTACAGCCATATGACCAATGACCTGGTGACGCATATCAACAAGGGCGATTTCCCGAAATGGGACCTGTATGTCCAGGTCCTGAAGCCGGAAGACCTGGTCAAGTTCGATTTCGATCCGCTGGATGCCACCAAGATCTGGCCGGGCGTGCCTGAGCGCAAGGTCGGGCAGATGGTACTCAACCGCAACCCGGCCAACGTGTTCCAGGAAACCGAGCAGGTGGCCATGGCCCCGGCCAACCTGGTGCCGGGCATCGAGCCGTCGGAAGACCGCCTGCTGCAAGGGCGGGTGTTCTCCTATGCCGATACCCAGCTGTACCGCTTGGGCGCTAACGTCCTGCAACTGCCGGTCAACGCGCCGAAAGTCGCGGTGAACAACGGTAACCAGGACGGCGCGATGAACAGCGGCAGCACCAGCACCGGCGTGAACTACCAGCCGAGCCGACTGATGCCGCGTGAGGAGCCGCAAAGCGCGCGTTACAGCCAGCTGGCGCTGAGTGGCAGCACCCAGCAGGCGAAGATCCAGCGCGAGCAGAACTTCAAGCAGGCCGGCGACCTGTATCGCTCGCTGAGCCAGAAGGAGCGCCAGGACCTGATCGAGAACTTCGGCGGTTCCCTGGCGACCACCGATGACGAGAGCAAGCACATCATGCTGTCGTTCCTCTACAAGGCCGATCCCGAGTACGGCACTGGCGTGACCAAGGTGGCCAAGGGCGACCTGGCCCGGGTCAAGGCCCTGGCCGCCAAGCTGCCGGATTAACCTCAACCAGCGTCACGCCCAGGCGTGACGCTTCCTCTTCTGTAGGCGCGAGGCTTGCCCGCGATGGGCCGTACAGCGGCCGCGTTCTACCTGACGAGCGTATTCGCCCGGTCGGAAGTCATTGCGGGCAAGCCTCGCTCCTACAGGTTTTTGTAAGGCAAGGGAGTCGCACCATGCGCTTGTTCATTTCGCTGCTGCTGGCCGCCTGCTCGCTGGGCGCCTATGCGCAGCAACCGGTCCCCACGGATCCGGCGGCGATCAAGGCCCAGTTACAGAATTACTACTTCGATGCGGCCCGTCGTGGCGACGTCGAGATGCTCAATACCTTTATCGAGGCCGGTTATTCCCTCGATACCCAGGACGAGAAGGGCTACACCGCCCTGATCCTTGCGGCGTATCACGGCCAGGGACCGGCGGTGGAGCGTTTGCTGGCCGCCGGTGCCGATGCCTGCGCCCAGGATAAAAGAGGCAACACGGCGCTGATGGGCGCCATTTTCAAGGGCGAAGTGAAGATCGCCCGGCGCCTGCTGGCCACCGACTGCAACCCCGACCAACGCAATGGCGCCGGCCAGACCGCGGCCATGTACGCCGGGCTGTTCAAGCGGGTGGAGCTGCTCGATGCCCTGGCGACCAAGGGCGCCGACCTGAATGCCGAAGATCCGCTGGGCAACAGCGCCGCGCGTCTGGCCGACGGCGAAATCCACACGGCCGCGCCGCGCTGATCCGCTCCAGCTGAGCTATCATCGCGGTTTTTGCCGGGGGGATCAGATGGCCAAGGCCAAGCGCATGTACGGCTGCACCGAGTGCGGCGCAACCTTTCCCAAGTGGGCCGGCCAGTGCGGCGAATGCGGAGCCTGGAACACCCTGACCGAAACCATGGTGGAAAGCGGCGCCGCCGCGGCCCCCAGCGGTCGCACCGGCTGGGCCGGGCAGCAGGCGCAGATCAAGACCCTGGCCGAGGTCAGTGTCGAAGAGATCCCGCGCTTTTCCACGGCTTCCGGCGAACTGGACCGGGTGCTCGGCGGCGGTCTGGTCGACGGTTCGGTGGTGCTGATCGGCGGCGACCCGGGGATCGGCAAGTCGACCATTCTGTTGCAGACCCTGTGCAACATCGCCACCCGCATGGCAGCGCTCTACGTCACCGGTGAGGAGTCGCAGCAACAGGTGGCGATGCGCGCCCGGCGCCTGGGCCTGCCCCAGGACCAGCTGCGGGTGATGACCGAAACCTGCATCGAAACCATCATCGCCACGGCCCGGCTGGAGAAGCCCAAGGTCATGGTGATCGACTCGATCCAGACCATCTTCACCGAGCAGTTGCAATCGGCCCCTGGCGGGGTTTCCCAGGTGCGCGAAAGCGCGGCGCTGCTGGTGCGTTACGCCAAGCAGAGCGGCACGGCGATCTTCCTGGTGGGCCACGTGACCAAGGAGGGCGCGCTGGCCGGGCCGCGGGTCCTCGAGCACATGGTCGACACCGTGCTGTATTTCGAAGGTGAGTCCGACGGCCGCCTGCGCTTGCTGCGGGCGGTGAAGAACCGCTTCGGCGCGGTCAACGAGCTCGGCGTGTTCGGCATGACCGACCGCGGCCTGAAAGAGGTTTCCAACCCGTCGGCGATCTTTCTCAGCCGTGCCCAGGAAGAGGTCCCGGGCAGCGTGGTCATGGCCACCTGGGAAGGCACCCGGCCGATGCTGGTGGAAGTCCAGGCGCTGGTGGATGACAGCCACCTGGCCAACCCGCGGCGGGTCACCCTGGGCCTGGACCAGAACCGCCTGGCGATGCTGCTGGCGGTGCTGCACCGCCACGGCGGCATTCCGACCCACGATCAGGACGTGTTTCTCAACGTGGTCGGCGGGGTCAAGGTGCTGGAAACCGCGTCCGACCTGGCGCTGATGGCGGCGGTGATGTCCAGCCTGCGCAACCGGCCGTTGCCCCACGATCTGCTGGTGTTCGGCGAAGTTGGCCTGTCCGGCGAGGTACGCCCGGTGCCGAGCGGCCAGGAGCGCCTCAAGGAGGCGGCCAAGCACGGTTTCAAACGGGCCATCGTGCCCAAGGGCAATGCCCCGAAAGAGCCGCCGCCGGGCCTGCGGATCATCGCGGTAACCCGTCTGGAGCAGGCGCTGGATGCGCTGTTCGAATGACCCCTTGTGCCACTGAAAGGAAGCAGTTCATGCGGATGACAGCAGCGGGCTTCGCAGCCCTCGGTTTCATATTGTCGTGGGGCGCCGGCCTGGCGGTAGCCAGCCAGGAGGATGCGCCGCGCGGCTATCGGATCGCCCAGGAATTGCTGGTCGGCGACGGCACGGTGCTCGAAGTGCTGGAAGACCGGCGCATCACCGCGCAATTGCACGCGCAGAGCTGGGGCAGCGGCCTGGACGAGGAAACCTTCGACGAGTCGACGGACAGCGAGCACCAGCCACAGCTGGAGGCCCGGGTGCGCCTGGTGTCGGAGGTCGGTGAGGTGCTTGCCGAGCAGTCCCTGGGCTACCCGCTGGCGAAGGTGGAAAAGGCGCCGCTCAGCGACCTGCCATACCCGGTGTTTTTCCTCACCGTCGATCAGACGGCCCCGATGGGCAGCTATAGCGGCCCGGCCACGCAGATCCTGGCGCCGACGCAAAGCCGGTTGGAGCCAGTGCCGTATCGGGATGAAAACGGAGAGCAGCGCCCGTTGGTGATAGCCCAGACCGGCAAGGCGGCCTGGCAGATCCTTCCATCGGCATCGGGCACTACCGAGTCGATCGCCCAGGTGTCTTCGGCGCCTGCCAGCGAGGGTGACGATTTTGTGACCACGTACCGGATTTATCGCTGGGTGGACGGGCAGTGGACCGCCGCCAGTCGGCAACAGCCCGGTTATTGGGATATGGAAAGCGAATTCCCCGAGCCCTCGGCATTTCCCTGAGCCGCTGACGGGAGGGCCGGGCGCTCAAACCTCCAGCAGCGCCCCCAGCTCACGCTCCAGCTCCTGCGGGTCGGCGAGGTTCAGTTCGATCAGGCGGCGCAGATGCTCGATCGATTCCAGGTCTATATGCAGGCAGACAAAACCCAACTGGCCGTGATCGTCGTGCGCCAGTCGCACGTCCATGCGTACTTCGGCGTCATCGCTCAAATGGATATCGGCTTCGAACGGCTGGCTTTCGTCCCCCAGCCAGGGATCGGGGCGCTGGATCAGCATGCCCTTGAGCGAGAGATCGAGCAGCTGCACGGACCAGCGATAAGGGCCCTGGCTCAGTTCAGTGCGGGCATCGAAGGCGATGCGTTTGAAACGGCGACGATCGGAATGGTGTTCGCTCATGAGCAGCCCCTCTGCATGGTGAAATGACTATAGACCAGACCAAGGTGCGCTCCCACCGCTACAACCAGCGGCGTACCTTGCGGCAATAGTCACGGTAGCGGTCGCCGAACAACTCCAGCAGATGGGTTTCGTCCGGCCGGATCACCGTCAGGTTCATCAGGTAAATCAGCAGTGGCAACAGCAGCCACGGCCACAGGCTGCCGAGCAGCAAGGCAATGGCACAGTAACCCAGGGTGTCGCCGAGATTGATGGGGTTGCGCGAGATTGCGAACGGGCCGTCGCACAGCAGGCGCCGGGGTTCGCCGAGATTGCTGGTGGTGGTGTGCCGTTGCCTGAGACGCCACATCGCCCAGAACGACAGGCCCTGGCCGCCGATGATCAACAGCAGGGCCAGGGTGCGCAGCCAGCCGTTGACCGGGACCGGCAAGGGCACACCATCGGCAAGCAACAGCGCGGCTATCAGGAACAGCAGATACAGCAGCGGCGGTGACAGCGGCGGTCTATCGGGCGGCTCGGGCATGGGCACTCCAGGCGATGAGTCGTTAAAGGTGCGACCGCTTTTTCGCCCGGGTGGTTCAGTGCTTCCAGAAGCGGCTGCACCGAGGCGGTGCAAACGCTTGGAAAAACTCAAAAGGACGTTCTAGACCAACGTGGGGGGTGGCCTTTGGGGCCAGTAGCGCTAAACTCCGGATGGCTGTCTTTCTTGTCCACCCTGGCTGGAATAATAAAATGAAAAATAATAATAGCCCGCTACGCCACTTACCCTGGCTGGTGCTGGCAATCGTAGGCGCGTGCGCCCTCGGCGTAGTGGCATTGCGCCGGGGCGAGGCGATCAACGCCTTGTGGATCGTGGTCGCTGCCGTGGCCATCTATCTGGTCGCATACCGTTACTACAGCCTGTTCATCGCTAACAACGTGATGCAGCTCGATGCGCGCCGGGCCACCCCCGCCGTGCTCAACAACGATGGTCTGGACTATGTTCCGACCAACAAGCACATTCTCTTCGGACATCACTTCGCGGCCATTGCCGGCGCGGGCCCGCTGGTGGGGCCGGTACTGGCGGCGCAGATGGGCTATCTGCCTGGCACGCTCTGGCTGATTGCCGGGGTGGTGCTGGCGGGGGCGGTGCAGGACTTCATGGTCCTGTTCATGTCCACCCGGCGCAACGGCCGTTCCCTGGGCGACATGGTCCGTGAGGAAATGGGCCGGATCCCGGGGACCATCGCGCTGTTCGGTTGCTTCCTGATCATGATCATCATCCTCGCGGTGCTGGCGCTGATCGTGGTCAAGGCCCTGGCCGAAAGCCCGTGGGGCATCTTCACGGTGATGGCGACCATCCCGATCGCGATGTTCATGGGCGTCTACATGCGCTACATCCGCCCGGGCCGCATCGGTGAAATCTCCATCATCGGCGTGCTCCTGCTGCTGGGCTCGATCTGGCTGGGGGGCCAGATCGCCGCGGACCCTGTGTGGTCCAAGGCCTTCACCTTCACCGGCGTGCAGATCACCTGGATGCTGATCGGCTACGGTTTCGTCGCCGCGGTGCTGCCGGTATGGCTGATCCTGGCGCCGCGCGACTACCTGTCGACCTTCCTCAAGATCGGTACCATCATCGCCCTGGCGATCGGCATCCTGATCACCATGCCCGAGCTGAAAATGCCGGCGCTGACCCAGTTCACCGACGGCACCGGCCCGGTCTGGAAAGGCGGCCTGTTCCCGTTCCTGTTCATCACCATCGCCTGTGGCGCGGTGTCCGGCTTCCACGCGCTGATCTCTTCCGGGACCACGCCGAAGCTGCTGGATAACGAAACCAACGCCCGTTACATCGGTTACGGCGGCATGCTGATGGAGTCCTTCGTGGCCATCATGGCGATGGTTGCCGCTTCGGTGATCGAGCCTGGCGTGTACTTCGCCATGAACAGCCCGGCGGCCATCGTCGGCGGTGACGTGGTGGCTGTGGCGCAGACGGTCAGCAGCTGGGGCTTCGCCATTACTCCGGATGCCCTGCAAGCGGTGGCCAAGGACATCGGTGAAACCACTATCCTGGCCCGTGCCGGTGGCGCGCCGACCCTGGCGGTCGGTATCGCGCAGATCCTGCACACGGTGCTGCCGGGCGAGAACACCATGGCGTTCTGGTACCACTTCGCGATCCTGTTCGAAGCGCTGTTCATCCTGACCGCGGTGGACGCCGGTACCCGTGCCGGTCGCTTCATGCTGCAGGACCTGCTGGGTTCCTTCGTGCCAGCCCTGAAACGCACCGAGTCCTGGACCGCCAACCTGATCGCCACCGCCGGCTGCGTGGCCCTCTGGGGCTACCTGTTGTACCAGGGCGTGATCGACCCGCTGGGCGGCATCAACACCCTGTGGCCGCTGTTCGGCATCTCCAACCAGATGCTGGCGGGTATCGCGCTGATGCTTGGCACCGTGGTGCTGATCAAGATGAAGCGTCAACGCTACATCTGGGTGACCTTGCTGCCAGCCACCTGGCTGCTGATCTGCACCACCACCGCGGGCCTCATCAAGCTGTTCGACGCCAATCCGGCAGTCGGTTTCCTGGCCCTGGCCAAGAAGTACAGCGATGCCCTGGCCAATGGTCAGATCCTGGCGCCGGCCAAGGACATCACGCAGATGCAGCACGTGATCTTCAACGCCTACACCAACGCCACGCTGACGGTGTTGTTCCTGCTGGTGGTCTTCAGCATCCTGTTCTATGCCCTCAAGGTGGGTATCTCCGCCTGGGGTAAAAAAGAGCGCACGGATAAGGAATCGCCCTTCCATGCCCTGCCGGATGCGTAATCGAGGATTGCAATCGTGTTCAATGACCTGAGTCGCCTCGGTAAATACCTCGGTCAGGCCGCGCGCCTGATGGTCGGCATGCCCGACTACGACAACTACGTCGAGCATATGCAGGCCAAGCACCCGGACAAGCCGGTGATGTCGTACGAGGCGTTCTTCCGGGAACGCCAGGAGGCGCGGTACGGCGGCAAGGCCGGGCCGAAATGCTGTTGATGCGTTAGTCCCTCTGTAGGGGCGAGCGTGCTCGTGAAAACGTAAAGACGCCGAGTTCATTCTGAACGCACGCGGTGTCCTTGAGTTCTTCGCGAGCAAGCTCGCTCCTGCAGTTGTTTTTGCGTTCCCATTTTTCAGGAGAACCGCTTTTGTCCTCTCCAATTCCCGTCACCGTGCTCAGCGGTTTCCTCGGCGCCGGCAAGACCACCTTGCTGCGTCATCTGCTCAAGGCCGAGCACGGCCTGAAAATCGCCGTGATCGAAAACGAATTCAGCGATGCCGGCATCGATACCCAGTTGCTGGGCGACGAGCCGGTGCAAGTGATGACGCTGTCCAACGGCTGTGTCTGCTGCACCATCCACACCGACCTGACCAAGGCGCTGTTCTTGCTGCTCGAGCGGCTGGACAGCGGCGAGATCGCCTTCGACCGGCTGGTGATCGAATGCACCGGGCTGGCCGACCCAGCGCCCGTGGCCCAGACCTTCTTCATCGACGAAGAGCTGCGCGAGCGTTACCTCCTCGACGGCATCATCACCCTGGTGGACGCCAGGCACGCCGAGCACCACCTGACCCAGACCATCGCCCAGGCCCAGATCGGCTTCGCCGACCGCCTGCTGGTGAGCAAGCGCGACCTGGTGGACGAGCGGACCTTCAATGCGCTGAGCGAGCGCCTGACCCGGATCAACCGTCGTGCGCCGATTCGTGTGGTCGAGCATGGCCGTATCGACCTGGCCGAGCTGCTGGATGTGCGAGGCTTCAACCTGAATGCCGACCTGGGGGGCGGTGTCAGCCTGCGTCCGGTGAGCAAGGCGCCCTCCATCGATCGTATTTCCAGCCTGGTGCTGCGCACCGATGCGCCGCTGGATATCGACCGGCTCAGCGAGTTCATGAACGAGCTGCTGGAAGAGCACGGCAAGCAACTGCTGCGCTACAAGGGCGTGCTGAACATTGCCGGTGAGCCACGGCGGCTGGTGTTCCAGGGCGTGCTCAAGTTGTACGGTTTCGACTGGGATACCGAATGGGCCGAAGGCGAGACGCGGGAGAGCGTGATTGTGTTCATTGCCGACGAGCTGCCGGAAGAGAAGATCCGTGTCGGATTCGCGCGGATGGCGGCGCGGTAGGTTCGTTGTAGTGTCTGTACCGGCGTTATCGCGAGCAAGCTCGCTCCTGCATGGGGGCATGGAAACCTGCAGGAGCGAGCTTGCTCGCGAAACGAGCTCAGGCTCAGCGCGTTATTCCGATCCCGAGCTGGCCTTGAGCAACCTTTCCTCCAGGTGATCCAGGTGCCCGGTCATCAATGCGACCGCGGCCTTGACGTCAGCGTCTTCGATGGCATCGACAATCGCCGCGTGTTCCTGCCAGGCGCAATGGCTGCAGGCGCGGGTTTCATGGTGGGCAATCGCCAGTGACGTCAGCGGCACCAGGCTGCCGAGGAAATGCGCCAGCGGCGCGTTGCCGGCCACCTCGGCCAATTGCAGGTGGAACTCGCCGGACAGGCGGATCGCCGGGCCACGCAAGCCGCGCTCGATGCAATCGCGCTCAGCGGCGATCAATTCCCGCAGGCGCTTGAGGTTGCGCGGCGCCGGTTGCTGACAGGCGAGCCTGACCAGGGTGATTTCCGTCAGGCGGCGGGCGTGCAGGATCTGCCGCGTCTGCTCGTGGTCCGGTGCCGCCACCTGGGGCCGGTGGTTGGGCCGCAGGATAATCACCTGCTGGTGGGACAAACGCGCCAGGACCTGGCGAATGATGCTGCGACTGACCCCGAACACTTCGCCTAGGCTGTCCTCGGTGAAACGGCTGGCGGGGGCGATGCGCTGTTCGAGAATGGCATCGAAAATCTGCGGATAGACATCGTCGACCAGCAGTTTTTTCTCGCCGGCGCGGCGCCGTGGCAGGGCACCGGGGAGGGGGAATGCAAGTTTACTCAAGGCGTAGCTGGCCATGGCCTGTCTCCAGTCCGGTTACCGATACGAAAGTGTGTGTGCGGCTTAGTTGCCCAGATGGTCGTCCGGGATGTTCAGCTCGATGCCCATGCGCTGGCCTTCCTTGAGGATGTGCCGGCGCATTTCGGCACTGGCCAATGCGCTGTTCTTGTTGCGGATCGCCCGGACCACCGCTTCGTTTTCTTCCAGGCGTTCGGCCAGGTGCTCCGGCGAGTTGCGCAGGATTTCCGCGCTCTGCTTGAGGGCGTTGCTGGTCTGCTGCACCACGTTCTGGAAGATCGGGTTGGAGGTCAGGGTGAACAGCTCTTCATGGAAGGCGATGTAGGCGTTCATCCCGGCTTCGCTATCGTTGGCCTCCAGGGCCTCGCGCATGTCCATCAGGGTCAGGCGCAGCTGGCCCACTTCCTTGCTGCTGATGGACTGCGCCACCAGGCCGACGATAAATGGCTCGAGGGTGTAACGCAGTTGCAGCACATCCTCGAGGCTGGCGCCCGCCACGCCGCTGTCCGTTGCCGGTTGTTCGTTGAGGCTGGCCTCCAGCACCACCACGCCCTTGCCGGGCATGGAGCGCACCAGGCCCAGGGTTTCCAGAACAGTCACCGCCTCGCGCAGGCTCGGGCGACTGATGCCCAACTGCTCGGCCAATTCACGTTGCCCCGGCAGCATGTCGCCGGAGCGCCACTGGCCACGGGCCAAGGCCGCGCGCAGCTTTTCTACCACTGAATTTACAACCGTTGACGAGGTGATCACTGTTCACTCCCTGGTAAATGGCGGATGAGGCCCATGGCAGGCGCTGATTGTTGTGCCTGCCGGCGACAGGCACAAGGCACAAGGCACGCCTCAGAACTCCTGCTGCGCGCCGGGCAGCGGTTTTCGCGGTTGGAAACCATAGCCCTGCTGGCCGCTCAGGACTTTGTTGGCGCGTTGGATATCGATGTCTCTTTCCCAGCGGGCAATGGCCACGGTGGCGACGCAGTTGCCGATCAGGTTGGTCAGCGCCCGGCCGATGCCCATGAACCAGTCCACCGCCAGCACCAGCACCAGGCCCACCACCGGGATGGCCGGAATCGCCGTCAGGGTGGCGGCCAGGATCACCAGCGCCGAACCGGGAATCCCGTGGGCGCCTTTGGAGGTGATCAGCGACACCAGCAGGATGGTCAGCAGATCGGACATCGACAACGGCGTGCCGGTGGCATTGGCAATGAAGACGATGGCCAGGGTCAGGTAGATCGAGAAACCGTCGAGGTTGAACGAATAGCCCGTCGGGATGACCAGGCCGACCGTGGAACTGCCGATGCCCAGGTGCTCCAGTTTGCGCATGATCTGTGGCAATACGGCGTCGGAGGAGGCGGTGCCGAGGACGATCAGCAGCTCTTCGCGCAGGTATTTGAGGAAAGGCAGCATGCGCAGGCCGGAACAGCGCATGACCACGCCGAGAATGATGGCCACGAAAGCGAAGCAGGTCAGGTAGAACAGGCCCACCAGGCTGCCCAGGTGCTGCAGCGAGTCCAGGCCGTACTTGCTGGTGGTAAAGGCGATGGCGCCGAATACGCCGATCGGCGCCAGGCGCACGATCATGCCCATGATGCGGAAGATGATGTGGCTGAGTTCGTTGATCAGCCGCGAGATGCCGGAAGCGGCTTCGCCCACCAGGTTCAGTGCGCTGCCGAACAGCACGGAGAACAGCAGCACCTGCAGGATGTTGTTTTCGGCGAAGGCGCCCAGCACCGAGTTGGGGATCAGCCCCATCAGGAACTCGGAGGTACCGTGCATGTGCTGGCTGCGCTGGGCGATGTCGCCCATGTCGGCGGCGGACAGCTGCTCCAGGTGGATATTGGCGCCGCTGCCGATGCCGGTGGTGAAGGCGAAGACCAGGCCGATCACCAGGGCGATGGTGGTCAGGACTTCGAAGTAGATGACGGATTTGAGCCCGATGCGTCCGACCTTTTTCAGGTCGCCGGCGCCGGAGATGCCACTGACGACCACACAGAAGACGATCAGGCCGATCAGCATCTTGATCAGCTTGATAAAGGCATCGCCCAGTGGCTTGAGTTGCGAGGAGTATTCGGGGAGTGTCAGTCCGCACACGATGCCGAGCATCAGTCCGAGGACTACCTGGAGGAAAATCGAACGCGAGCACCATCTGAGCATGAGGGGAATCCTGGTCGGTGTCCCGGCTGCCGTACGCGGAGCGCATCAGATTCGGGACTTAATTATTGTGGTCTTACCGGTATGTCCAGTGCAGACGCAGTCTATGCCCGATTTTCCCGTGAATACAAGGGTGAATCCGAAAATTGGCATGACCGGTCTGACCAGTGGTACTGGTCCTGTAGCCGCTGCCGCAGGCTGCAATCGGCCGGCACGGCCGCGACACTCTGAAGATCGCAGGAAGGTTTTCGGCCTTATCGCGGCCTTCGGCAGCGGCTACAGGTCCCGGGCCAGACAATTCGCGGACGAAAAAAAGCCCGGCGCGAAGGCCGGGCTTTTCATGCAACGCTCTGCGAATCAGGCGCCGTATACCGGCAGCTTCTTGCAGATGGCTTTGACTTTCTCACGAACGGCGTCGATCACCGCTTCGTTGTTCAGGTCGGCCAGGATGTCGCAGATCCAGCCAGCCAGTTCCTTGCACTCGGCTTCCTTGAAGCCGCGAGTGGTCACGGCCGGAGTACCGAAGCGCAGGCCGGAAGTGACGAACGGGGAGCGTGGGTCGTTTGGCACGGAGTTCTTGTTCACGGTGATGAAGGCCTTGCCCAGAGCGGCATCGGCGTCTTTACCGGAGATTTCCTGCTTGATCAGCGACAGCAGGAACAGGTGGTTCTGAGTACCGCCGGAAACCACGTCGAAACCGCGCTCGATGAACACGCCGGCCATGGCCTGGGCGTTCTTCACCACTTGTTGCTGGTAGGCCTTGAACTCAGGCTGCAGCGCTTCCTTGAAGCAGATCGCCTTGGCCGCGATCACGTGCTCCAGCGGGCCGCCCTGGGCTCCCGGGAATACCGCGGAGTTCAGCTTCTTCTCGATGTCGGCGTTGGCGCGAGCCAGGATCAGGCCGCCACGTGGACCGCGCAGGGTCTTGTGGGTGGTGGTGGTCACGACGTCGGCGAAAGGCACCGGGTTCGGGTAGACGCCAGCGGCGACCAGACCGGCTACGTGAGCCATGTCGACGAACAAGTAGGCACCGACCTTGTCGGCGATTGCGCGGAAGCGTGGGAAGTCCAGGACCTGCGAGTAGGCAGAGAAACCGGCCACGATCATTTTCGGCTTGTGCTCGACAGCCAGGCGCTCGACTTCGTCGTAGTCGATCAGGCCGTTGGCATCGATGCCGTACTGGATGGCGTTGTACAGCTTGCCGGAGGAGGAAACGCTGGCGCCGTGGGTCAGGTGACCGCCGTGGGCCAGGCTCATGCCCAGGATGGTGTCGCCAGCCGACAGCAGTGCCAGGTAAACGGCGGCGTTGGCTTGCGAGCCGGCGTGCGGCTGAACGTTGGCGTAATCGGCGCCGAACAGTTCCTTGGCGCGGTCGATGGCCAGTTGCTCGACCACGTCGACGTATTCGCAGCCGCCGTAGTAACGCTTGCCTGGGTAACCTTCGGCATACTTGTTGGTCAGTACCGAGCCTTGAGCTTCCATCACCGCAGGGCTGGTGTAGTTTTCCGAAGCGATCAGCTCAATGTGCTCTTCCTGGCGCTGGGCTTCTTGCTCCATGGCGGCAAAGAGATCGGCGTCGTACTTGGCAATAGTCAAATCACGGCTGAACATGGCGGTCCTCAAGGATCGGGGCAGAAAAGGGGGGCATTCTAACCCAACGGGTTTTAGATGGCATATGAAAGGACATCATGTCGCAGACAAGTGGCGTTCAGGTTCGATATTTGTGGCGGGCCGGAGTTTTTTCGCGAGCAAGCTCGCTCCTGCAGAAGAGTGCGTGTTCCTGTAGGAGCGAGCTTGCTCGCGATAGCGTCAGAACAGTCGCCACCTGACCTCAATCGAACATGAACAGCGCGTCGTTGCTGAACTGCCCTTCGAAGCTGTTGGCCGGCATCGGCCGACCGAACAGATAACCCTGGACTTCGTCACAGCCGTGTTCGCGCAGGAAGTCCAACTGCTCATGGGTCTCCACGCCCTCGGCGATCACCGCCAGGTTCAGGCTGTGGGCCATGGCGATGATGGCGCGGGCGATCTGTGCGTCCTGCTCGCCGGACGGCAGGCCGTCGACGAAGGTGCGGTCGATCTTCAAGACATCGATAGGGAACTGCTTGAGGTAGTTCAGCGATGAATAACCGGTGCCGAAGTCGTCGACTGCGATGCTCAGGCCGAGGTTCTTCAGGCCGTCGAGGATCTGCATCGCCTCGCTGACTTCGCGCATCAGGATACTTTCGGTCAGTTCCAGCTCCAGGCAGGCCGGCGGCAGGCCGGTGTCCTTGAGGATGGTGGCGATCCGCATGCCCAGCTGGCCGTCGGAGAACTGGCGGGCCGAGATGTTCACCGAGACCTTCGGCACCCGGACCTTGGCCTGGTGCCAGGCCTTGAGCTGGCGGCAGGCTTCGCTGATCACCCAATCGCCGACATCCACCACCAGCCCCAGTTCTTCGAGCACCGGGATGAAGTCTCCCGGCGGCACCAGCCCGCGCCGCGGATGGCGCCAGCGCAGCAGGGCTTCGGCGCCAGTCAGGCGCTTGCCGTCGCCGCTGAACTGCGGCTGGTAGTAGAGGATGAATTCCTGCTGTTCCAGGGCGTGGCGCAGGTCGCTTTCCAGCTCCAGGCGCTCCAGGGCGCTGGCGTTCATGTCGGCTTGGTAGAACTGGAAGTTGTTCTTGCCGCGCTCCTTGGCGTGGTACATCGCGGTGTCGGCGTTTTTCATCAACTGGCTCAGCTCATTGCCGTCCTGCGGGCTCAGGGCGATACCGATACTGGCGGTGACGAAGAACTCACGGCCTTCGAGCACGAACGGCTTCACCAGGCTGGCGAGAATCTGTTCGGCGACGTGGATCGCCCGGTTCAGGGCGATCTCGCGGCTGGTCCGCGGTTGCAGGAGCAAGGTGAACTCATCGCCGCCCATGCGCGCCACGGTGTCGTCATCGTCGACGCAATCGAGCAGGCGGGTGGCCATTTCCTTGAGCATGCGGTCGCCCGCGGCGTGGCCCAGGGAGTCGTTGATCGGCTTGAAACGGTCCAGGTCGAGGAACATCAGCACCACCCAGGACTTCTGCCGCTCCGCCGATTGCAGGGCGGTGTGCAGGCGGTCCTGGAACAGCGTGCGGTTGGGCAAGTGGGTCAGGGCGTCGTAGTAGGCCAGGCGATGAATGCGCTGTTCGCTGGCCTTGCGTTCGCTGATGTCGGTGAAGAAGCACACATAGCTGGCCAGGTCGCCTTCGTCATCGAGCACCGCGGTGATACCGACCCAGGCCGGATAGTGCTCGCCGTTACGGCGCTTGAGCCAGACCTCGCCTTCCCAGGTGCTGTGCTGGTGCAGCTGCTTGAGCACATAACGCAGGTGGGCTTCCTGTTGTTCGTCGACGGTGAGCATGTTCGGCAACTGGTCGAGCACCTGGGACACCGCGTAGCCGCTGACCCGGCTGAACGCCTCGTTGGCCTGGACGATGTAGCCCGCCGGGTCGGTGATCAGGATCGCCGAGGTCGAGTGCTCGAATACCGTGGCCGCCATGCGCAGGTCTTTTTCCGCGCGGCGCTGCTGGCTGATATCGCGGCCGACCCCAAGCACGCCTTCGAAGGCGCCGTGTTCGTCCCACACCAGCACCAGGCGCAACTCGATCGGAATCTTGCGTCCGTCGGCCCGCAGGCAGTCGAACAGGAACAACTGGGTCTGCACCTGGTTGCGCAATTGCGCCAGTTGCTCGGGTTTGTCCAGGGCTTTGCCGATCCGCTCCATCAGGGCATAGATGCCGGTCAGCTGTTGCGGGTTGGCGATGGTCGATTGCCAGCCGTTCTGGAAGATCCATTCGGCGTCATAGCCCAGCACCGATTGCACCGAGGGGCTGACATAGTTGAGGGCCATCTGGCTGTTGGTGGAGAAAATCACGTCGCTGATGCTTTCGGCGAGCATGCGATAGCGGCGCTCGCTGTCGCGCAGGGATTCGCTGGCCTCGATCTGGTCGGTGATGTCCTTGGCCACGCCGATGATGCGCGTGACCTGGTCGTACTTGTCCCGCGCCAGGGCCTGTTCGCGGATGTCGAAACAGCGCCATTGGCCGCTGCGGTGGCGAAAGCGCAAATGGCATTGCAGCAATTGCAGGTAGCCGGCATGCCGCTGCTCCTGGCGCAGGCGGTGATAGAGGTCGGCGTCTTCCGGGTGCAGGAGGATTTCCCAGAAGTACTCGCCCATCTGGTGCAGTTCGGTCTTGTTGTAGCCGAGGGTCTGGCCCAGGTGGTGGTTGCTGAAGATCATCCGCTGGCTGATGACATCCTGTACATAAAGGTGGTCCGGCACGGTGCGCACCACGTCCGACCAGAAGCCTTCGCGCTCCAGCAGCGACAGCTCGATGAGCTTGCGGCTGGTGATGTCGCTGATGCTGAGGATCACCGCCCGATAGTCGGCAGGATCTTCCGGCAGGCGCAGCACCAGCCACAGGTGCTGGTCGTGGCCCTGGGCGTCGCTGAGGCGGATTTCCAGCTCCAGCTGTTTGTGCTGGTTGATCACGGTCTCCAGCAGCTGGTTGCCGATGGCACTGCTGTGGAGCGGGCTGCCTTCGATCAGCAGTTTCCAGGCCTGTTCGCAGGAGTCGACGCTGAGCAGCCGCAAGGCCACCTGATTGACTTCGGTGATGCGCAGCTCTTCAAGCAGCAGCTGGCGCTGCTGTGGGTTGCTTTCCAGCCAGGCCTTGAGCTGTTCGCTGTCGTGCAGTTGCGCCTTGTCGAGAAACGCCGGCAGCCCGGAGATATCCAGGACGCAGAGGGCGACCCCGGTGCCTTCGAAAATGTCCTGGTAGCGCCGGCGTCCTTCGTGCAGCTGGCGCTGACGGCGGCGCATGTTCAGCAGCGCAATCACCGGCAACAGGGAAAACGCCAGCCCCAGCAGGCACTTGGCGATAAACGCGGGCAACAGTTGCTCGATCACCGCGCGATCGTCGAACAGGCCGCGCAATTGCCAGTCGCTGTTGCCCAGCGGTGCGACCAGCACGCTGCTGGCTATGTCGTCGGTGGTCACCGGGGTGCTGCTGCCGTCGTCGCGACTGAGGGTTTTCTGGTTCAGGCGGTTTTCAATGACCCAGGTCGGTTGGAAACCCTGGTCGGGGCTGAGGCCCAGGGACTGGACGAAAGTCGGTGCCAGGCGCAGCACCCAGTAATTCTTGAGTGCGCCACTGGGCTGGTGCAGCAGCAGTTGTACCCGCGCGCCGTCGCTGGCGCTGCTGTAGTAGTAGCGCTGGCCCCGGCTGCGGCTGGTCAGTTCGGCGAGCCACGTGGCGTCCTGGTCACTGGCGTCGCTGTCGCTGATGAGCTGGCCCTTGGCATCCAGCAGCGCGATGCTTTGCAGGTCGGGCAGGGACAGTTGCAGCTTCTTCAGCAGCAGTTGCTGCTGTTCGGCATTCTGTGGCGGCTCGACGATCGGCAGCAGGTTGAGGGCGATCTGCGCATTGAGCGCCAGGTTGAGGCTGATGTGTTCGGCCAAGTCGGCATTGTGATCGATCGCGTGTTGACGCTGGTCTTTACGGGTCTGTTGCAGTTGGTCGAGCAGTTGCCAGAACAGCAGGGCGAGTAGCAGCAGGACCAGGGTCGCCAGCACGCCTTTCAGGGGGCTGCGCAGGGGGGAGCCGGACGCAGGTGCAGGTGTGCGCAGGGAAGAGGGCGAAGTGGCATTGGACAAACTGTGATCCTGCGGTTTGGCTGGACTGGCGCGACGTGCACTATAAGCCGGACGCCCGAAGGGCGGCTAGCATGCCTTGAGTTGTGGCAAAGTGCCAGTCCTGGCTGGCTGGACCTTGCCCGGCCATTGAGGTAGCTTTGCCGGTTACGCGGGAGCGCTCCAGCTCCAGACAATCAGGCTTTTTCCGTCCGCAGGCATTGATCGCGATCAAATGCCGGCGCCGCGCATGGCCTGGCCCGGGCTTCGCCCGCTCTCCATTCATCAGTCACTGACGCTAGGTTCATCATGGCTCAATACGTCTTCACCATGCATCGGCTGGGAAAAGTTGTTCCGCCGAAGCGGGAAATCCTGAAAAACATCTCTCTGTCGTTCTTCCCGGGCGCCAAGATCGGCGTGCTGGGCCTCAACGGTTCGGGTAAGTCCACCCTGCTGAAAATCATGGCGGGCGTCGACACCGAGTTCGAGGGCGAAGCCCGTCCGATGCCCGAGCTGAACATCGGCTACCTGCCCCAGGAACCTCAGCTGGATCCGACCAAGACCGTGCGTGAAGTGGTCGAGGAAGCGGTCAGCGTGATCAAGGACGCCCAGGCGCGCCTGGACGAGGTCTACGCGGCCTACGCCGATCCGGATGCCGACTTCGACAAGCTGGCCGCCGAACAGGCCAAGCTCGAAGCGATCCTGCAGGCCAGCGATGGTCACAACCTGGAGCGCCAGCTGGAGGTCGCCGCCGATGCGCTGCGCCTGCCGGCCTGGGATGCCAAGGTCGAACACCTGTCCGGTGGTGAAAAACGTCGCGTGGCCCTGTGCCGCCTGCTGCTGTCCGCTCCGGACATGCTGCTGCTCGACGAACCGACCAACCACCTGGACGCCGATTCCGTGGCCTGGCTGGAGCATTTCCTCCACGACTTCCCGGGCACCGTGGTTGCGATCACGCACGACCGTTACTTCCTGGACAACGTCGCCGGCTGGATCCTCGAGCTCGACCGCGGCGCCGGCATTCCTTACGAGGGCAACTATTCGGGCTGGCTGGAAGCCAAGTCCGATCGTCTGGCCCAGGAATCCAAGCAGCAGTCGGCCCACGAAAAGGCCATGAAAGAAGAACTGGAGTGGGTGCGCAAAGGCGCCAAGGCTCGCCAGTCGAAATCCAAGGCCCGTCTGGCCCGCTTCGAAGAAATGCAATCGCAGGAATTCCAGAAGCGCAGCGAAACCAACGAGATCTACATTCCGGCCGGTCCGCGCCTGGGTGACAAGGTCATCGAATTCAAGAACGTCACCAAGGGCTATGGCGATCGCGTGCTGATCGACAACCTGTCGTTCTCCATGCCCAAAGGCGCCATCGTCGGCGTGATCGGCGGTAACGGCGCGGGTAAATCCACCCTGTTCCGCATGCTGATGGGCAAGGAAACGCCGGACTCGGGCAGCATCGAAATCGGTGAAACCGTGCAACTGGCTTGCGTCGACCAGAGCCGTGAGGACCTGGACGGCAGCAAGACCGTGTTCCAGCAGATCTCCGACGGTTCCGACCAGATCCGCATCGGCAACTACGAGATTCCGTCGCGTACCTACGTCGGTCGTTTCAACTTCAAGGGCGGCGACCAGCAGAAGTTCGTCAAGGACCTGTCCGGTGGTGAGCGTGGTCGCTTGCACCTGGCGCTGACCCTGAAAGAGGGCGGCAACGTCCTGCTGCTCGACGAACCGTCCAACGACCTCGACGTCGAAACCCTGCGTTCCCTGGAAGAGGCCCTGCTGGACTTCCCGGGCGCCGCCATTGTGATCTCCCACGACCGGTGGTTCCTTGACCGTGTCGCGACTCACATCCTGGCGTACGAAGACGACTCGCAAGCGGTATTCTTCGAAGGCAACTACACCGAGTACGAAGCCGATCGCAAGAAGCGCCTCGGCGACGCGGCGGCCCAGCCGCACCGCGTGCGTTACAAGAAGCTGGCCTGATCCGGGCCGGTTGCTTGCTGAAAGAAACGGAGCCTTCGGGCTCCGTTTTTTTTGCGTTTTTTTCCAGATGGAACCTGTGGTTCTTATCGCGAGCAAGCCTGCTCCTGCAGGGGGTTATGTCGTTCTTGGAGGAGCGAGCTTGCTCGCGATGCGTCCTGACGGGCACCGCCGATTTTCAGGCTGCCCAACATGGGGCGAAGCCTGTTGTCTGGTTCCCTTGAATGGTGCATAACAGGCCGAAAAAGCCGAATATTTATATCAATTGCACCATTTAAATTCATAACTGCGACATTTTGCTCTGTCGTGGTGCTGCTCGAGTTGCTAAAGTCCCGGGCAAATCTGCGTTAACGACAATAAATTTGCCGAGACTTTCCCATGATCGAATCCGTCGAAGACTTCCTCGCCCGCCTGAAAAAGCGCGACCCGGACCAGCCTGAATTCCACCAGGCGGTGGAGGAGGTGCTGCGCAGTCTGTGGCCGTTCCTGGAAGCCCATCCGCATTACCTGACCTCGGGCATTCTCGAGCGCATCTGTGAACCGGAGCGGGCGGTGATGTTTCGTGTGTCGTGGGTCGACGATCAGGGCAAGGTCCAAGTCAATCGGGGGTTCCGCATCCAGATGAACAGCGCCATCGGCCCGTACAAGGGCGGTTTGCGCTTCCACCCTTCGGTCAACCTGGGGGTGCTGAAATTCCTCGCCTTCGAGCAGACCTTCAAGAACTCCCTGACTTCGCTGCCCATGGGCGGCGGCAAGGGCGGCTCGGACTTCGATCCGAAGGGCAAGAGCGACGCCGAAGTGATGCGCTTCTGCCAGGCCTTCATGAGCGAGCTGTACCGCCATATCGGTTCGGACGTGGACGTGCCAGCGGGGGACATCGGCGTTGGCGCCCGGGAAATCGGCTTCCTGTTCGGCCAGTACAAACGCCTGAGCAACCAGTTCACTTCGGTGCTGACCGGCAAGGGTATGAGTTATGGCGGCAGCCTGATCCGTCCGGAGGCCACCGGCTTCGGTTGCGTGTATTTCGCCGAGGAAATGCTCAAGCGCCGTGATGACCGGGTGGAAGGCAAGCGTGTGGCGATTTCCGGTTCCGGCAACGTGGCGCAATACGCGGCGCGCAAGGTCATGGACCTGGGCGGCAAGGTGATTTCCCTGTCGGATTCCGAAGGCACGCTGTACTGCGAGGCCGGGTTGACCGAGGAGCAATGGCAGGCAGTGCTGGAGCTGAAGAACGTCAAGCGCGGGCGTATCCGCGAGCTGGCGGCGCAGTTCAACCTCGAGTTTCTCGCCGGCCAGCACCCCTGGGCACTGCCTTGCGATATCGCGCTGCCGTGCGCCACCCAGAACGAACTGGACGCCGAGTCGGCGCGCGCGCTGCTGCGCAATGGCTGCATGTGCGTGGCTGAAGGGGCGAACATGCCGACCACCCTGGAGGCTGTGGATATCTTTATCGAGGCCGGTATTCTGTTCGCCCCGGGCAAGGCCTCGAACGCCGGTGGCGTGGCGGTCAGCGGGCTGGAGATGTCGCAGAACGCCATGCGCCTGCTGTGGAGCGCCGGCGAGGTGGACAGCAAGCTGCACGGCATCATGCAGTCGATCCACCATGCCTGCGTGCATTACGGCGAAGAAAACGGCCGGATCAACTACGTCAAGGGGGCGAACATCGCCGGCTTCGTCAAGGTCGCCGATGCCATGCTGGCCCAGGGCGTGGTCTAGGCCGGGTCGATGCGGATCACTTCGATCAACTGATCGCCCGCCGGACGCTGCCACAGCACTTCATCGCCCAGCTGGGTGCCCAGCAGCGCCCGGCCCAGCGGCGAGCCCCAATTGATCAGGCCCTTGGCGACATCGGCCTGATCCTCTCCCACCAGTTGCACACACTGCTCGGTGCCGTGCTCGTCGGCGAAAGTGACACGGCTACCGATCTGCACTTTCGACCGCGATGTCGCCAGGGGAACCACCTGGGCGCTTTGCAGGCGCTGGTTGAAGTAGCGCAGGTCGCGTTCGATATCGGCCAGCAGCTGCGGGTCCGCCTGGTCGCCCAGCGCTGATTGTTCGTTGTGCCGGATTTGCAGGTGCGCGACCTTGGCCTGCAGTTCGCTCAGACCCTGTGGGGTGACGTAGTTGGGCTGCGCGCTGATCTGCCGTTCCACGGGCTGGTCGGCTTGGGCGGTAGTCAATTCCTCATTGACGAAGGCTCGGCTCATGGGAGTTTTCCCGTAATGGAGGTTTGGGCCATGGTCGCAGCCTTTTGGTTTCGGGCCATGCCTGAAAGCGACTTACTGCGAGCGATAGGCTCGCGCGGCGTCGCGGTCTTTTTCCTGTTGCCAGGCGCGTTCGTGTTCGTCCCAGTGACGCTCCCGATAGTCATTGCGGTCCTGGTTTTCCAGCATCGCCTGGCACTGGCGAAAACCATCGCTCCAGCCCTCGGCGTATTGCGGGTCCTTGAGGTAGCGCGGCACGTTCTTGCGAAATTCGCCGTTGATCGCCCCGGCGGCCTGGCGACCGCTGGCGCAGCCATCGTCGAAGCCGTCGGCGAAGGCCGGTGGATACCCCTGCTTGAGCAACTGCTCGTGGGTCGTCTCACAACCGGCCATCAACGCCAGCAACGCTGCCACTACCGCATACCGCCACATCTCTGACTCCCACGTTGCTCAATGGCTCATAGAGAAAGTCTAGAAGGGGATTCGTCAGGGGTTTGTGAAAGCGCGGTGAGAATGCTACCGGGCGTCAGTAGTGGTACCACTTCAGTTCCAGCATCACCTCGTTTTCCGCCGTGGCCAGGTGGCTGAACTCGCGCTGGGCGCTCAGGCGCAGGCCCAGGTTGCGCGACAGCTCCCATTGCTGGTTGAGGCTCAGGCTGCGGCGTACCTCGCCGTTGGTGAAATAGTCGCCCTTGGCTTCGACGCTGAAGTTGCCCAGCGGGTTTTTCCACAGCAGGCCGGTGTTGAAGCCAGCCGCCGGGGTGATGAAACCGGCGAAATCGGCGTTGTGCTCGACGCGCACGGTGCCCAGGGCGAAGCCGAGCATGTTCTCGCTGAGCTGCCAGGTGCCGCCACCGCCACCGTTGACATGGCTGACCAGGGTTTCATCGTCGTGTTTGCCGGGCACCCGCTCCAGGCCGCCGGTGACCTGCCAGGACCAGGGTTGCAGCAGTTCGTTGCGCGGCGTCAGCGAACGAATGGTCGCCAGGTCCAGTTGCTGCAGCTGCCAGCGGTTACCTTCGTACTGGCGCAGCTTCATCTGCAGGATTTCGATCTGTGCACCCAGGGGGAAACCTTCGGCGTTGTCGTTGAGGTCGTGATAGGCCATGCGCAGCCCGTACTCGCCAAAAGCCTGGTCGCCGCGGGTGCCCACAGCGACCTGCCAGGTGCGCGATTCATGGCCGTCTTCCGGCAGGCCCGGGCGTTCGATGGACAGTTCGGGCGGCGGGTTGCGGTTGATCGCCCGCAACAGCTCGAAGCTGCGCTGCGCCCGTTGCGGATCGCGCTCCTGGCCATTGGCCCGGTAGCGCTCGAGGCGATAGGCCGCATCGATGATCAGTGCCTGGCGGTCCCGGGGCAGGGCCTTGAAGGCCGGTTCCTGCAGCTGTTGCTGGTCGGCGCTGACCTTCAGAACCCATTGCTGTTCGTCGTTGCCCAGTGGCTTGGCGCGCTCCAGCAGCTCACGTTCGCGGGACGGGCGGTACTCGATTTTCTCCACCAGGCCGGCTTCCTTGACCGCCTTGACGGTGTCGGTGGGAATTGCCGTCAGCGGGAATTGCCCGGTCAGGCGCAGGCTCGGGCGCGCCACTTGCAGCAGCTCGAGCAGGCGGTAGGAGCAGTTCTCGTCAAAGAAGAAGTAGTCGAACTTGATCTGTTTCAGTTCCCAGACGTGCTCGACCATGCGTTCGGTTTCGGCCTGGGTCAGGTTCAGCCGGTATTCCCACAGGTCGCGGTTTTCCAGGCTGCGGTACTCCGAGAGCTTCTCCTGGTAGGGCACCAGGGCGAACAGGCCGGGATAGCCGCCCATCAGGCCTTTCCAGGCATAGAGGATGCTGTTGTCCGAGCCTTCGATATAGGCGCCGAAGTTGATCGCGTAGCTGAGCAGGGCGGTGTGGTTGCTTTGTACGTCGGCCTGGTCGATGCGCAGCAGGGTATGGCCGAACATCGACGATGGGCTGTTCAGGTAGGCCGCCGGGAAAATCATCACCGTGCTGTGGGGCGAGACGTCCTTGAACCATTGGTTGAACTCATTGCAGTCCACCGCCGGAAGATCGCTCAGGTTCAGTTGGGCCTTGAGCCAGCGGGTGCGGGCGGGGTACACGCATTGGGCATGTTGGTTGCCGCTGCTGGCGGGCGCGTAGAGCGCGTTCAGCGTGGCCTTGAGTTCGGCGTCGGGGTGTTCGGCACCGTCGCTGGCGAGGAAAAACTTCGGGTCGCTGACATAACTGCGCCAGCCTCCGAGCTTGGCGGTTTCGTAGTGACCAAGGGAAATCCAGAACGGATCGTTGGCCAGTTGCTGCAAACGTGAATGGTCGATTTGTGGCGCGGCGGACAGCGGGGCGCAGACACAGAGTGCCAGGGAGGCAAGGCGTTTGAGCATGGTGGGCAACTTGAGTCGGAAAAAACAAAGACCCGGGAGGGTCATGTCCGAAAAACAAAAGCCCGCTCCCCGAAAAGAGCGGGCGGCTCGAGATTAAGCCGGGGTGGCGTATTTGGCCAGGCGTGCATCGCTTTTCAGCACGGCCAGGGTGTTGGTATGCACATCTTCCGCAGTCACGTCGGCTTTGCTGAAGATCTGCTGGAAGTGCTCGTGGGTGACAGCGGCGAAGTGCGCGCGGTCTTCGGGAGCGACGCCCAGAACCACGGCGTAGGTGGTCAGCGCTTCGCCTTCCCCCTTGGCCATGTCTTCGGAGAGCTCGTTCATCATGCCATTCATGGCAAACCAGGATTTGCCGCCGTAAGTCAGCGCGCTGTTGGTCGAGCAGCCGTTGGTGCCGGAAGTCATACCGAAGGTCGCGTTACCGGAGGTGCCGTTGGTGGTGGAGGCCAGGAAGTGAGCCGGAGTGCCGCGCTGCCCTTCGAACAGCAGGTTGCCCCACCCACAATCCGGACCGCCTGGCGCTTGGGCCATTGCATTGATGGAAACAGCGGTGAAGAGAGTACCGAGAAGAATCCGTTTCATAGCTTTGTTCTCTTTGTGTGCAAACCAATGGACAAGGGTTCTGGCCCATGTCGGCGCCAGTGGGCCGGTTATAAGTCCAGCCGCGCAGGTTGGAGTTTAGGCAGATTCCAAGGGTTCCGTGTTTTTTTGCATGACTTTCCTTGAAATAGACGGTTTTTATGCTGTCTGCGTGGCGCCTGGGATCTGTCCGTCCTTTCGCTGCCTCGCGCCTTGCCAGCCGCTGTACCCGGCGCCAGAATGCCCCATCTGCCCCGCCTGATGTAAGGAAGCCCGATGCCTGATCCTGTTGCTGCCAGCTTGCGTCTAGCGCCCGAAGCGCTGACCCGTCCGTTTTCCGCTGAACAGTTCAGCTTCTCGACCACCAATGATTTGGAGCCTTTTCGCGGTGTGCTTGGCCAGGAACGTGCGGTCGAAGCCTTGCAGTTCGGTGTGGCCATGCCACGCCCCGGTTACAACGTCTTTGTCATGGGCGAGCCCGGCACTGGTCGCTTCTCTTTCGTCAAACGCTACCTGAAGGCTGAAGGCAAACGCCTGCAGACCCCTTCCGACTGGGTCTACGTCAACAATTTCGATGAGCCGCGCGAGCCTCGCGTGCTGGAGCTGCCTTCGGGGGCAGCAGGTGCGTTCATCAGTGATATCAACGGCCTGATCGACAACCTGCTGGCGACCTTTCCGGCGGTCTTCGAGCATCCCTCCTATCAACAGAAGAAAAGCGCCATCGACCGCGCGTTCAACCAGCGTTACGACCGTGCCCTCGATGTGATCGAGCGCCTGGCGCTGGAGAAGGACGTCGCGCTGTACCGCGACAGCAGCAATATCGCCTTCACCCCGATGCTCGACGGCAAGGCGCTGGACGAGGCCGAGTTCGCGCAATTGCCCGAAGCCGATCGCGAGCGTTTCCATGATGACATTTCCGCCCTGGAAGAGCGCCTCAACGAAGAACTGGCGAGCCTGCCGCAGTGGAAGCGCGAGTCGAGCAACCAGCTGCGTCACCTCAACGAAGAAACCATCACCCTGGCCTTGCAGCCGTTGCTGGCGCCGCTGTCCGAGAAGTACGCGGAAAACGCCGGTGTGTGTGGCTACCTGCAAGCCATGCAGGTGTACCTGCTCAAGACCGTGGTCGAGCAACTGGTGGACGACAGCAAGACCGATGCCGCGGCCCGCAAGCTGCTGGAAGAACAGTACGGCCCGAGCCTGGTGGTCGGTCACCCGGCCAGTGGCGGCGCGCCAGTGGTGTTCGAGCCACACCCGACCTACGACAATCTGTTTGGACGCATCGAATACAGCACCGACCAGGGCGCGCTCTACACCACTTACCGGCAGTTGCGTCCGGGGGCCCTGCATCGGGCCAACGGCGGTTTCCTGATTCTCGAAGCCGAGAAGATGCTCAGTGAACCCTTTGTCTGGGATGCCCTCAAGCGGGCCCTGCAATCGCGCAAGCTGAAGATGGAGTCGCCGCTGGGCGAACTGGGGCGCCTGGCTACCGTGACCCTGACCCCGCAACACATCCCATTGCAGGTCAAGGTCGTGATCATCGGTGCGCGCCAGTTGTACTACACGCTGCAGGACCTGGATCCGGATTTCCAGGAAATGTTCCGCGTGCTGGTGGACTTCGACGAAGACATCCCGATGGTGGACGAGAGCCTTGAACAGTTCGCCCAGTTGCTGAAAACCCGTACCTCCGAGGAAGGCATGGCTCCGCTGACCGCGGACGCGGTGGCGCGCCTGGCGACCTATAGCGCCCGGTTGGCGGAACACCAGGGGCGCTTGTCGGCGCGTATTGGCGATCTGTTCCAGCTGGTCAGCGAGGCGGACTTCATCCGTCACCTGGCCTCGGACGAGATGACCGATGCCGGGCATATCGAACGGGCGCTCAAAGCCAAGGCCACCCGTACCGGGCGGGTCTCGGCACGGATTCTCGATGACATGCTGGCGGGGATCATTCTGATCGACACCGATGGCGCTGCCGTGGGCAAGTGCAACGGGCTGACGGTGTTGGAAGTAGGCGACTCGGCCTTTGGCGTGCCGGCGCGGATTTCCGCCACGGTCTACCCGGGAGGCAGCGGTATCGTCGACATCGAGCGCGAGGTCAATCTCGGCCAGCCGATTCACTCCAAGGGCGTGATGATCCTCACTGGCTATCTGGGCAGCCGTTACGCGCAGGAGTTCCCCCTGGCGATCTCGGCGAGCATCGCGCTGGAGCAATCCTACGGTTATGTCGATGGCGACAGTGCGTCGCTGGGCGAGGCATGCACGTTGATCTCGGCCTTGTCGAAAACCCCGCTCAAGCAATGTTTTGCGATTACCGGATCGATCAACCAGTTCGGTGAGGTGCAGGCGGTTGGCGGGGTCAACGAGAAGATCGAGGGCTTCTTCCGCCTCTGCGAAGCACGGGGCCTGACGGGCGAGCAAGGCGCGATCATTCCTCACGCCAACGTCGCCACCCTGATGCTCGATGAGAAGGTGCTGGCGGCGGTCCGCGCCGGGCAATTCCACGTGTATGCCGTGCGCCAGGCTGACGAGGCCCTGAGCTTGCTGGTCGGCGAGCCGGCGGGCGAGCCGGATGCGGATGGCCAGTTCCCGGAAGGCAGTGTCAATGCGCGGGTGGTGGAGCGCCTGCGGGTCATCGCTGAAATGGTCAGCGAGGACGACCTCAAGGAAGCGGAAAAAGAGCAGGCGCAAGAAGCATTGGCACAAACCAAGTCGGCCTGAGCCTTGCCGCGGCGAGGGCTCGACCTTCGTCGCGGCGCCGGTCCGCTGGCGTCAATTTTCGCGGACAGACCATTCGGCGCCTGTTCAGCCGGTCAACTTTGCTTATCAGGCTTTTCTTCCTATTCTCAGGGCAAGGAGAACGACAGTCGTCACTGGATCGAAACAGTCTTCACATGAGGGCTGAATACCGGATCTACCGAGGGTCGCCGCCATGTCGCGCAACCTCTGCCTTACCCGCCAGTGTCTTGGCCTGGTCACCCGTATCGAGTGCAGTATCCGCCCGCTGGCGGGAGATAACGGAATGTGGACCTTACTGTTCGCGGCCGGAATGGCTGGCGAACAACCTTCGGCCATCAAGGCCCAGGGACCTTTCTGCGGTCCCACCGTGGCCGAATCCATCCTTGACTCCATCGTCGAAAGCCTGACTACCCACGGCTATGAGCTGGCCGACGATCCGCAGATCTGGTGCCTGCACCTTCAGGCGCAACTACGGCAGATCAATGGCGAACGCTACCGTCATTGACGGGATCTCCCGTTAATCCCTACCGCTGAGCCCCTACTCGGCGGGTGGTGGGTTCTCCAGCTTGTCGAGTTTGACCTCAAAGCCATATTCGACAGTGTTGAGTTCGCTGCGCTGGTAGGTTTCCAGTTCGATGGGCTGTCCATAGAAGTAATGCACGTCGAACAGCGCCGGGCCGTTTGCCGGCGCCTCATGGCTGACTGCAAGAATCTCCTTCAGGTACTGGCCGCTGCCGTCCTTGGCATAGAAACGCCAGGCCTCGGACGGGAACAGGCGCTGGTCAACGATCAGCGCGTTGCCCTGCAGCTCCAGCCCTTTGGGCAGCTGGCTGGCAGGCAGGACTTTCTTCTCGATGCTGGCCAGAAACAGTGGGATCGCACCGACGGCGTAAGCCGGGGTTTCCGGGAACAGGGTCAGGTCGTAAGTGATCGAGCTACGCAGTGGATCGACCTCGACCGCCTCCGATGGCAGTTCGATGGGCTCGCCGCGTTTGCCATTTTCGTTCTGGGAGAAGAAGGTCACTGGGCTGTCGCTGGTAGAGAAGGAGTTGCCCAGCAACTCGTCATTGAAGGTTTTCGGGTGGTCGAACTCGATCCGCGCCGCGCTGGCGTCCTCGGTGGATTGATGCACGACCACGCTTTTTTTCAAGGTTTCTTCGTCAAGGTTGGCGCCCTTGAGGTAGTTCGGTGCCTGATCGTCATACACGACTACCGGCATGGGCAGGGGCTGGATCTTGCTGTCGGTGGTCAGAGGGTCGAAGCGTCGCACCGGCAGGTTGAGGTCTTTGCGGGTGACGGTGGCTGCGGAGAAGTCCAGCACGTTGACTTCGAGCTTGTCGATCAGGCCGTTGAAATACACCTTGGTGTAATGGCTGTGCTGCTCGCGCTCGAAGGTTTTGCGCGCCTCTTCAAGCTGCTGCTCGAAGGCTTGGCTCCAGGCCTTCTGCTTCTGCATTTCGGCGAGCTGCTTGGCATAGAAGGCGATCTGTTGGCTGTTTTCGTTGATCGAGCCGGAGTGCGAAAGGATCTGGCCGGTGGTGTCGCGTGCCTGCACCAGCAACGGGTTGAGCGGCGTCTCGCTGAGCTCGGGCGACAGCGGGGCGCTGTTGGTCAACTCGATTTCGGCGCTGTTCTTGTCCAGGGACAGCAGTTTCACGCTGACATTCTTGTCGCTGCGTTGCTTGCCGACATCGGCCTTGTCCAGTTCGAAGGTGACCACCTGGTGTGGTGCGATCACTTCGGCCTTGCCTTGCAGCGTCACGGGTTGGGGCTGGTCTTTGTTTTCGACTTCCAGGCCTTCGATGAACGGGTAGGTCACCGTCAGGTCATCCGGATTGGTCAGGTTGGAGCTGGACGGGCTCAGCTGGATGCCGGGATCGGTTTCCGACCATTCGGGCTGGAAGGCGATGACCTTGCCGTTGCTCAGGGTTACGGATTGCCATTCCAGGCCGTGGGGGAAGGGGAATTGCGCCGGCATGTTGAAGTTGAAGGGGAATACCGGCTGCAGGTCGGTCAGGTAGTCGGAATTGGAGGTCTTGCGCAGTACGAACAGGCCGTTGAGGTAGGTGTCGACCAGGGCCTGCGGGCTGGGGTAGTGCTTGAACAGGGCCAGGGCGTCATCGCCGTATTCGGTCTCGATGGGTTTGTTCTTGAGCCGCAGTTGCGCCCGTTCGAGCAGTAACAGCGAACCGCCGAGGTCAGCGATGGCGTCCTTGAGCCTGGGATCCTGGATCGCGTCCAGGGATTGTTCGAACTGTGCGGTTTTCTGTTCCAGGCTGACTTGCTGCTTCTCGTCGCTGGGCGAGCAGCCGCTGCTGAGCAGTACCGCGATACACAGGCCGGTACCCGCCAAAGGCAATCGCAAATCCATTCTCCAGGCTTCCTGTCCGATGTCATTGAGCTGTTCAAGTGATTCCGACACTAGCAGAAAAACGTTTTGGCAGACGCGCAGGTAATGGATTTCGTTGCGGTTTGTGGGTTTTTGGCCGGCTGATATACTCGCCGCCATTTTCAGACCTGTGTGAGATTCAATGGAACGTTTTATCGAGAATGCAATGTACGCCTCGCGCTGGCTGCTGGCGCCGATCTACTTCGGTCTGTCCCTGGGGCTGCTCGCCCTGGCCCTGAAGTTCTTCCAGGAAGTCTTTCACGTTATCCCCAATGTGTTCTCCATGGCCGAGTCGGATCTGATCCTGGTGCTGCTGTCGTTGATCGACATGGCGCTGGTCGGCGGCCTGCTGGTGATGGTGATGATTTCCGGCTACGAGAACTTCGTGTCTCAACTGGACATCGACGAGAACAAGGAAAAGCTCAGCTGGCTGGGCAAGATGGACTCCTCCTCGCTGAAGATGAAGGTGGCCGCGTCCATCGTGGCGATCTCCTCGATCCATCTGCTGCGGGTATTCATGGACGCGAAGAACATCGAGCCGCAGTACCTGATGTGGTACGTGATCATCCACATGACCTTTGTGATTTCGGCTTTTGCCATGGGGTATCTGGACAAGCTGACCAAGCATTGATCGCCTGGTCACCGCTGTAGCCGCGCCGCCCGGCGGTTGTTAAACGGAGGGGCGGCGTCGTGTGTGGCTTGTGCTTTTACCGGCCGAGGCATATCCCTGTAAGGGTCACGGGCTTGAACTGCGCGAGGTGCACCCATGAACCTGCACGAGTTGAATGCTTATGCCGTCGCCGGAAAAATCGACGAGCTGAACCTGATCTCCCTCGAAGGCGGTATCTATCTGCTCGAGGCGCGGATGCATGGGACGGCCTATCCGCTGAGCGACGCCCAGGGTCAGATGTTGCATCTGCGTTCGGTGGAGCATGCCCGGGAAGTGCTGCATGCCTTTCCCAAGCTGCCTTTCAACCTGATCCACGCTTCAGTGCATGACGAGATGTGCGGCCTCTCGGCCAATACCGATGACAGCCTGCGGGTGCCCCTCGCCGTTCGTCCTGCTTGACAAGCGGGACGCGCGTTCATCATCGCCGCGGCATCTGTGCTAGTCTGCTCGCCCTTTTGGTTCCGGGCGTCCCGGGATGCGCTGTGTACGTACGGCGGATTTCCGAGCCGTCCGCACAGCGGAGCAGTGTCATGTCCGAAGTAAATCTGTCCACCGACGAAACCCGCGTCAGCTACGGTATCGGCCGTCAGCTGGGCGACCAGCTGCGTGACAACCCGCCACCAGGCGTGAGCCTGGACGCCATCCTGGCGGGCCTGACCGACGCGTTCGCCGGCAAGCCTAGCCGTGTAGGCCAGGAAGAAATGTCCGCCAGCTTCAAAGTGATCCGCGAAATCATGCAGGCCGAAGCCGCTGCCAAGGCTGAAGCCGCTGCTGGCGCAGGCCTGGCTTTCCTGGCCGAAAACGCCAAGCGCGAAGGTATCACCACTCTGGCCTCCGGCCTGCAGTTCGAAGTGCTGACCCAGGGCGAAGGCGCCAAGCCATCCCGTGAAGACAGCGTGCGCACCCACTACCACGGCACCTTGATCGACGGCACTGTGTTCGACAGCTCCTACGAGCGCGGCCAGCCTGCGGAATTCCCGGTCGGCGGCGTGATCGCTGGCTGGACCGAGGCGCTGCAACTGATGAATGCCGGTAGCAAATGGCGTCTGTACGTGCCGAGCGAGCTGGCTTACGGCGCGCAAGGCGTTGGCAGCATCCCGCCGCACAGCGTTCTGGTGTTTGACGTCGAGCTGCTCGACGTTCTGTAAGCCTCAGCTGCCGGGCTGGGCTTGCTGGCGATCCATACGCCGTGTTTGCGGTGTATGGATCGCCAGCAGGTTCGCCTTGGCAGAGGGTTTAGGTGGGGTCATAGACGTATTTTTGCGCCCAGGCCTTGCCCTTCAGCTGTTCCGACAGGGCGCAAGGCCCGTGCATAGCAGAACAGAAACAGGTTGCGCACCAGCTCCTTGAGCACCACCGGCTCGCTGGAACTCAGGCCATTGAGGTCCAGGTCGCCTTGGTCCTGCAGCTCGTTCAAGGCTTCTTCTTCCAGCACCGCACAGACTTCCCCGGTTTCCCGATGCAGGATTCGCAGGTAAGGGTGTGGGCGGTCCAGCCATGCATCGATCAAATAAGTCATGAGTCTCATCTCCTTGATGGGTTTCAATGAGAATAATTCTTATTCAATGAATAGCAAGTGCCTATTGGCGGTTTCTGCTTTTTTCTGTGTGGAAATTGTTGTGGGTCAAAAGGGCTGGCCTTTTGATATATGGCGGGCGGGGTGGGGAATCGGGCGGGGGCGGGGAGGGCTTCACCCCGTGGCTGGCACGGGGCGACAGCCTGAATATCAGACCTTGCGGACGAACTCGGACTTGAGCTTCATCGGGCCGATACCGTCGATCTTGCAGTCGATGTCGTGGTCGCCATCGCACAGGCGGATGTTCTTGACCTTGGTGCCGACCTTGACCACCAGCGAGGTGCCCTTGACCTTGAGGTCCTTGATCACGGTGATGGTGTCGCCGTCTTGCAGGACGTTGCCGACCGAGTCCTTTTTCACGGTTTCATCGGATGCGACCTCGGCTTCGCCGTTGGCGGACCATTCGTGGGCGCATTCCGGGCAGACCAGTTGGGTGCCGTCTTCATAGGTGTATTCGGAATTGCATTTCGGGCAGGGTGGCAACGTGCTCACTAAGACTCCTCGGATTCAGGAAGGCTAAAAAAGCGCACATTATATAGGGTTTTGCGTGGGGAAGGGGGGATTCGGGGGAGTGGGCGAGAAAGCATCACGAACAAGCCCGCTCCTGCGCAGGGCAGGAGCGGGCTTGCTTGCAATCGACTCTTAGTGCGTGCGGGCTACAGCGAACTCGCTCAGTTCCACCAGCGCGTCGCGGTATTCGCTCGGCGGCAAGGCTTCCAGGCAGGCGATGGCGCGAGCGACATAGTCGCGGGCCAGTTGCGCGGTGTAGTCCAGGGAACCGGAGGCTTCCACGGCGGCGCGGATGCTTTCCAGGTCTTCGATACCGCCTTTCTGGATCGCCTGGCGCACCAGGGCCGCCTGTTCCGGCGTGCCTTCGCGCATGGTGTAGATCAGCGGCAGGGTCGGTTTGCCTTCGGCCAGGTCGTCGCCGACGTTCTTGCCCAGGGTTTCCGCGTCGCCACGGTAGTCGAGCAGGTCGTCCACCAGTTGGAAGGCCACGCCCAGGTGATCGCCGAAGGTGCGCAGGGCTTCGCTCTGCTCTTCGGTGGCGCCGGCCAGGGCGGCGGCGCTGTGGGTCGAGGCCTCGAAGAGCATCGCGGTCTTGCCGCGGATGACTTCCATGTAGGTTTCTTCGGTGGTGCTGGCGTCCCGGACTTTCGACAGCTGCAGCACTTCGCCTTCGGCAATGATGCGGGTGGCCTGCGAAAGGATCTTCATCACCGGCATCGAGCCCAGCTCGACCATCATCTCGAAGGAACGCGAGTACAGGAAGTCGCCCACCAGCACGCTCGGGGCATTGCCCCACATGGCGTTGGCGGTCGAGCGGCCACGGCGCATGCCGGACATGTCGACCACGTCGTCATGCAGCAGGGTGGCGGTATGCAGGAATTCGATGGTAGCGGCCAGCAGGCGCAGGTCGTCGCCTTCGCGACCCAGGGCCTTGCCACACAGCAGCACCAATAAAGGACGCAGGCGTTTACCCCCGGCCGAGGTAATGTAGTCGCCGATTTTCGATACCAGCGGCACTCGGGAGGTCAGCTGCTTCTTGATGATGCCGTCGACGGCGCTAAAATCGTCCGCCACCGCGCGGTAGAAAGCTTGGGGTTGCATCAGCGACAGGTGCTCCAGAAGGGTTGCGCGGCATGCTAGGACCCACGTCCGGGGCTGTCAAGGCGCGATGGACGGCCCCTTGCATCGCCAAGACAGCTTGCGTACAATCGCGCACCCTGAACTTCCTGGGCAGCACCTGCCTTACGCAATTGCACTTGGGCCGTTCCAGCCCCATGCAGCCATGCCAGCCAATACCTCTTCTTATAAAGAGCTGGGTGAGCAGGATTATCGGAGAAATACCATGTACGCAGTAATCGTTACCGGCGGTAAGCAATACAAGGTCGCTGAAGGTGAATACCTGAAGATCGAAAAACTGGAAATCGCCACTGGCGAATCCGTGACTTTTGACCGCGTTCTGTTGGTTGCCAATGGCGACGACGTGAACATCGGCGCACCTGTTGTTGCTGGCGCAACCGTCAAGGCTGAAGTGATCTCCCAAGGTCGTCACGATAAAGTCCGCATCATCAAGTTCCGTCGCCGTAAGCACCACATGAAGCGTATGGGCCACCGCCAGTGGTTCACCGAGATCAAAATCACCGGTATTCAGGCTTAATTTCAGCCTAATTCCTCACTAGGAGAATTGAACTCATGGCACACAAAAAAGCTGGTGGTAGTACCCGTAACGGTCGCGACTCAGAAGCCAAACGCCTTGGCGTGAAGATGTATGGCGGCCAGGTCATCAAGGCCGGCAACATCATCGTGCGTCAGCGCGGCACCCAATTCCACGCTGGCTACGGCGTTGGCATGGGTAAGGATCACACTCTCTTCGCGAAAATCGAAGGCGTGATCAAGTTTGAAGTAAAAGGCGCCTTCGGTCGTCGTTACGTGAGCGTCGTCGCAGCTTAATTGCGCGATCGCTGGAAAAGCCCTGTCTTGCGACGGGGCTTTTTCGTTTGTGGGGTGAGTCTCTTGCAAAACTGTTTGTATGGGCTGCCAGCGCTGGATGTTACGGCCGTTGATCGGGGTCGCTGCGCTCATTTTTGCAAGAGTCTTATATCTTAGTGTTTTTCGGCTCGCCCATGCGGCGAGAGGCGTTTTGTTATGAAGTTCGTTGATGAAGTTTCGATCCGAGTAAAAGCTGGCGACGGCGGTAATGGCTGCATGAGTTTCCGTCGGGAAAAGTTCATCGAAAACGGTGGTCCGAACGGTGGCGATGGTGGTGACGGTGGCTCGATCTACATGATCGCCGACGAAAACCTCAACACCCTGGTGGACTACCGCTACACTCGCCATTTCGACGCCGAGCGCGGCTCCAATGGCGGTAGTACCGATTGCACCGGCAAGAAAGGTGAGGATCTCGAGCTGCGTGTGCCGGTCGGCACCACGGTGATCGACGCCGGTACCCAGGAAGTGATCGGTGACCTGACCAAGGCTGGCCAGCGTTTGCTGGTAGTGCAGGGTGGCTGGCACGGTCTGGGTAACACCCGTTTCAAATCCAGCACCAATCGCGCGCCGCGCCAGACCACTCCGGGCAAGCCGGGTGAGCAGCGTGACCTCAAGCTGGAGCTGAAAGTGCTGGCGGACGTCGGTCTGCTGGGTTTGCCGAATGCTGGTAAGAGCACCTTCATTCGCTCGGTTTCCGCGGCCAAGCCGAAAGTGGCCGACTATCCGTTCACGACCCTGGTGCCGAACCTGGGCGTGGTCAGTGTCGACCGCTGGAAGAGCTTTGTGATCGCCGATATCCCGGGTCTGATCGAAGGTGCTTCCGATGGTGCGGGCCTGGGGATCCGGTTCCTCAAGCACCTGGCGCGTACCCGTCTGCTGCTGCACCTCGTGGACATGGCGCCGCTGGATGAAAGCAGCCCGGCCGATGCTGCGGAAGTGATCGTCAACGAACTGACCAAGTTCAGCCCGTCCCTGGCTGAGCGTGATCGCTGGCTGGTGCTGAACAAGTGCGACCAGATCCTCGAGGAAGAGCATGAGGCGCGGGTCAAGGAGATCGTCGATCGCCTGGAGTGGACCGGTCCGGTGTACGTGATCTCGGCCATTTCCAAAGACGGTACCGAGCGCCTGAGCCGCGACATCATGCGTTATCTGGAAGATCGCGCCGATCGACTGGCGGCCGACCCGGCTTACGCCGACGAGTTGGCTGAGCTCGATCAGCGCATCGAAGACGAGGCGCGTGCCCAGCTGCAAGCTCTGGACGACCAGCGTGCCCTGCGCCGCAGCGGCGTGAAGAGCGTGCATGACATCGGCGACGATGACTGGGACGAGGAAGATGTGGATGACGAAGATGGTCCGGAAATCATTTACGTCCGCGACTGATTCGTTGCAGTAAACTACAAGCGCCGCTCACTGAGCGGCGTTTTAGTATCCAGGAAACGTAGTATCAAGAAGCTTGGTATCAAGAAACGTAGCCACGAATAACTTATGGGCGCGCTCGGTCGCGTGGCTCTCAAGCTAAGGTTGAAGAAGATGCGGAGTAAGGTGACAGGTGCGCGGCGCTGGGTCGTGAAGATCGGCAGTGCACTGCTGACGGCGGACGGCAAAGGGCTGGATCGCGCGGCAATGAGTGTTTGGGTCGAACAGATGGTGGCCTTGCATGAGGCTGGCGTCGAGCTGGTATTGGTTTCCTCCGGCGCGGTCGCGGCCGGCATGAGTCGCCTGGGCTGGACCGCACGACCGAGTGCGATGCATGAGTTGCAGGCGGCCGCGGCCATTGGCCAGATGGGGTTGGTGCAGGCCTGGGAGTCGAGTTTTGCCGAGCACGGCCTGCACACCGCGCAGATCCTGCTGACCCATGACGACCTGTCCGACCGCAAGCGTTACCTGAACGCCCGCAGCACTTTGCGTGCGCTGGTCGAGCTCAAGGTGATTCCGGTCATCAATGAAAACGACACTGTGGTTACCGATGAGATCCGCTTCGGTGACAACGACACCCTGGCGGCCCTGGTGGCCAACCTGGTCGAGGCCGATCTGCTGGTGATTCTCACCGATCGCGACGGCATGTTCGATGCTGATCCGCGTAACAATCCCGATGCCCAGCTGATTTACGAGGCGCGCGCCGACGATCCGGCGTTGGACGCGGTGGCAGGCGGTACCGGTGGTGCGCTGGGGCGCGGCGGCATGCAGACCAAGCTGCGCGCGGCGCGCCTGGCGGCCCGTTCCGGGGCGCACACCATCATTGTCGGTGGGCGCCTGGAGCGTGTGCTGGATCGCCTCAAGGCGGGCGAGCGCCTGGGCACCTTGCTATCACCCGAGCGCGGCATGCTGGCGGCGCGCAAGCAATGGCTGGCTGGGCACCTGCAAACCCGTGGCACCCTGGTGCTGGATGATGGTGCGGTGTCGGCCTTGTCCCAGGGCAACAAAAGCTTGCTGCCGGTGGGGGTCAAGCTGGTGCAGGGTAGCTTCCGTCGTGGCGAAATGGTGGTGTGCGTGGCGCCGGATGGGCGTGAAATCGCTCGTGGCCTGGCCAACTACAGCGCCCTGGAGGCGCAGAAAATCATCGGTCAGTCCTCTGATGCGATTGTCGGTTTGTTGGGGTACATGGCTGAGCCCGAGCTGGTTCACCGTGACAACCTGATTCTGGTCTAAGGAAAAACCAATGGGTATGGCAAAAGGGTTGTTGGGGTTGCTGTTGTCAATGCCGCTGCTGGCCTCTGCTGAAGAAATCGGCCAGGTGTCGACGGTGTTCAAGTTTGTCGGCCCCAACGACCGCATTGTGGTCGAGGCCTTCGATGATCCGAAGGTGGAGGGTGTGACCTGCTACCTGTCGCGCGCCAAGACCGGTGGCGTGAAGGGTGGGCTGGGTTTGGCGGAGGATCGTGCCGAGGCCTCCATCGCCTGTCGTCAGGTCGGGCCGATCAGCTTCAAGGGCGAGCTCAAGGATGGCGACGAGGTGTTCAAGGAGCGCACTTCGCTGGTGTTCAAGACCATGCAGGTGGTGCGTTTCCTTGACAAGAAGCGCAATACCCTGGTGTACCTGGTCTATAGCGATCGGTTGATCGAGGGCAGTCCGCAGAATGCGGTGACCGCGATTCCGATCCTGCCTTGGGCGCAGAACCCGTAACGGTCTTCAGGGCTTGCTCCTGCAGTGGCTATGCCCTGCCGGGGCTGCCGGTTGATGTTCGATCGCATAACGGTTCGGTGGTCAGGGCGGCAAATCGCAGGCAATAAAAAACCGACCCTGGGGTCGGTTTTTTAACAAGCGTGTCGCTTAGGCTGCAGCAGCGAGCTTCAGAGCCTTGATGTGGCCATTCAGGCGGCCTTTATGGCGAGCAGCTTTGTTCTTGTGGATGATGCCTTTATCGGCCATGCGGTCGATAACTGGCACGGCCAGAACATAAGCAGCTTGCGCTTTTTCAGCGTCTTTTGCGTCGATGGCTTTAACTACATTCTTGATGTAGGTACGAACCA
This sequence comes from Pseudomonas sp. SK3(2021), assembly GCF_016772375.1. NCBI lineage: Bacteria > Pseudomonadati > Pseudomonadota > Gammaproteobacteria > Pseudomonadales > Pseudomonadaceae > Pseudomonas > Pseudomonas sp. SK3(2021). The sequence continues at coordinate 5,788,502 of NZ_CP061943.1, read as the reverse complement.
TGGAACGCAGGCTGGCGTTGTGGCTGCGACGCTTCTCAGCCTGTTTTGCACGTTTTTTGGCGGAAGGTGAGTTGGCCACCGTCGAGCTCCTCGAAAGACTTTTTGGGAAATAGCAAACAAAATAGGCCGCGAATCATGCCGATGAGTTGAAGGCTTGTCAAGGGCAGCTGATGCGTTCCGCTGAGTGGTTGGATCTGAAGAGGCGGGATATTTATTTCCGGCGCTTGACCTGTAAACTCGCGAGCTTTGGCTCTGTGCTGTTGCGGCGCGGAGTATCGCACAAGTGGGCGCATTGTTCGCCTGCTGTTTATCTACAGGCAAAAAACCTTTCCATGAACCTGCTCAAGTCGTTGGCCGCTGTCAGCTCTATCACCATGCTTTCCCGGGTTCTGGGGTTCGTGCGCGATACCATCATTGCGCGTACGTTCGGCGCCGGCATGGCGACGGACGCTTTCTTCATCGCCTTCAAGCTACCCAACCTGCTGCGTCGCATCTTTGCCGAGGGCGCCTTTTCCCAGGCCTTCGTGCCGATCCTGGCGGAATACAAAAGCCAGCAAGGTGAGGAAGCGACCCGTACCTTTATTGCCTACGTCTCCGGTCTGCTGACGTTGGTACTGGCGCTGGTCACGGCGCTGGGGATCCTTGCCGCGCCCTGGGTGATCTGGGCAACAGCGCCAGGTTTTGTCGACACCCCGGAAAAATTCACGCTGACCACCGATCTGCTGCGCGTGACCTTTCCTTATATATTGCTGATCTCGTTGTCCTCCCTGGCGGGGGCGATCCTCAATACCTGGAACCGCTTCTCGGTCCCGGCGTTCGTGCCGACGTTGCTGAACGTTGCCATGATCGTGTTCTCGGTGTTCCTGACGCCTTATTTCGATCCGCCGGTCATGGCCCTGGGCTGGGCGGTTCTGGCGGGTGGCCTGGCGCAGCTGCTGTATCAACTGCCGCACCTGAAAAAAATCGGCATGCTTGTGCTGCCGCGCCTGAGCCTGCGCGATACCGGGGTCTGGCGGGTGCTGAAGCAGATGCTGCCGGCCATTCTCGGGGTCTCGGTAAGCCAGATTTCGCTGATCATCAACACCATCTTCGCCTCGTTCCTGGTGGCCGGCTCGGTGTCCTGGATGTACTACGCCGATCGCCTGATGGAGCTGCCCTCGGGGGTTCTGGGGGTAGCGCTGGGTACGATCCTGCTGCCGACACTGGCCAAGACTTACGCCAACAAGGACCGGCATGAGTATTCGCGGATTCTCGATTGGGGCCTGCGCCTGTGCTTCATGCTGGTGCTGCCTTGCGCGCTGGCGCTGGGGATTCTGGCCGAGCCGCTGACGGTATCGCTGTTCCAGTACGGCCAGTTCAGCGCCTTCGATGCGTCGATGACCCAGCGTGCGCTGGTCGCGTATTCGGTCGGCTTGCTCGCGATCATTGTGATCAAGGTGCTGGCGCCGGGCTTCTATGCCCAGCAGAACATCCGCACTCCGGTGAAAATCGCGATTTTTACCCTGATCGTCACGCAGTTGCTGAACCTGGCGTTCATCGGTCCGCTGAAACATGCGGGCCTGGCGCTAGCGATCAGCGCCGGGGCCTGTATCAACGCCGGTTTGCTGTTCTATCAACTGCGCAAGCAGCAGATGTTCCTGCCGCAGCCTGGGTGGGGCAAGTTTGCCCTCAAGCTGGTCGTTGCGGTGAGCGTGATGTCGGCGGTGTTGCTGGGGTTGATGCAATTCATGCCGGCCTGGGACCAGGGGCATATGCTTGCGCGTTTCCTGCGTCTGGGCGTGCTGGTGGTGGCGGGCGTAGTGGCCTACTTCGGCATGCTGGCCTTGTTCGGTTTCCGCCTGCGCGACTTCAATCGCAAGGCGTTGCACTGAGGTGCGGGGGCGCTTGAGCGTCAGCGAGGCAGTGGTTTTGTCGGTTCGATCACTTTGGCGCGTGCTGTTGCCTGTCACCGGCCGTCGGGTGTGGTTATAATCGACCACTTTATGAGCAAGAAGCGCGTTATGCAGCTGGTCCGAGGCCTTCACAACCTGCGCCCCCAGCATCGGGGCTGTGTCGCCACTATTGGCAACTTCGACGGTGTTCACCGTGGTCACCAGGCTATCCTGGGCCGGCTGCGTGAGCGTGCGCTTGAGTTGGGCGTGCCCAGCTGCGTGGTGATATTCGAGCCGCAGCCGCGCGAATTCTTCGCTCCGGATACCGCTCCGGCCCGTCTGGCACGCTTGCGCGACAAGCTGCAACTGCTGGCCGAGGCGGGCGTGGACCGGGTCTTGTGCCTGGCGTTCAACCAGCGCTTGAGCAAGCTCAGCGCCAGTGAGTTCGTCGAGACCATCCTGGTCGATGGCCTGGGTGTGCAGCACCTGGAAGTCGGCGACGATTTTCGCTTCGGTTGCGACCGGGTCGGTGATTTCGACTTCCTGCAAAAAGCCGGAATCACCCACGGTTTTACCGTAGAGGCCGCGCAGACTGTCGAGCTGGATGGCCTGCGTGTCAGCAGCACCCAGGTCCGCAATGCCCTGGCGGCTGCCGATTTCGTATTGGCCGAGCGTCTGCTCGGTCGCCCGTTCCGCATTGCCGGGCGGGTCCTGCACGGGCAGAAGCTGGCGCGCCAGTTGGGCACGCCAACCGTCAATGTGCAGCTCAAGCGCCGTCGTGTACCGCTGTCCGGGGTGTACCTGGTCAATGTCGACATCGACGGCAAGACCTGGCCGGGCGTCGCCAATATTGGCGTGCGGCCGACGGTAGCAGGTGATGGCAAGGCCCACCTGGAAGTCCATCTTTTAGATTTTGCCGGCGATCTGTATGACCGGCGTTTGACGGTGGTTTTCCACCACAAGCTGCGTGAAGAGCAGCGTTTCGCCTCTCTGGAGGCGCTGAAGACGGCGATCAACGCGGATGTCGCCGCCGCCCGTGCCGAAGTTGCACGTATCCATAGCGCCAATCGCTAATGAAGAGCCTTAAATGACCGACTATAAAGCCACGCTAAACCTTCCGGACACCGCCTTCCCAATGAAGGCCGGCCTGCCTCAGCGCGAACCGCAGATTCTGCAGCGCTGGGACAGCATTGGCCTGTACGGTAAGTTGCGCGAAATTGGCAAGGATCGTCCGAAGTTCGTTCTTCACGACGGTCCGCCCTACGCCAACGGCTCGATTCACATCGGTCATGCGGTCAACAAGATTCTCAAGGACATGATCATCCGCTCGAAGACCCTGGCGGGCTTCGACGCGCCTTATGTTCCGGGCTGGGACTGCCACGGCCTGCCGATCGAGCACAAGGTCGAGGTCACCCACGGCAAGAACCTGTCCTCGGACAAGACCCGTGAGCTGTGCCGCGCCTACGCCACCGAGCAGATCGAGGGCCAGAAGGCCGAGTTCATCCGCCTGGGTGTGCTGGGCGACTGGGCCAACCCGTACAAGACCATGGATTTTGCCAACGAAGCCGGGGAAATCCGTGCCCTGGCGGAAATGGTCAAGGGCGGTTTCGTGTTCAAGGGCCTCAAGCCGGTGAACTGGTGTTTCGACTGTGGTTCGGCCCTGGCTGAAGCGGAAGTCGAGTACCAGGACAAGAAGTCCTCGACCATCGACGTGGCCTTCCCGATCGCCGACGAAGACAAGCTGGCCGCCGCCTTTGGCCTGGCCAAGCTGAGCAAGCCGGCTTCGATCGTGATCTGGACCACCACCCCGTGGACCATCCCGGCCAACCAGGCGCTGAACGTTCACCCTGAGTTCAACTACGCCCTGGTCGATGCTGGCGACAAGCTGCTGGTCCTGGCCGAAGAACTGGTGGAGTCCTGCCTGGCCCGCTACAACCTGGAAGGCTCGGTGATCGCCACTGCCGCGGGTTCGGCGCTGGAGCTGATCAACTTCCGTCACCCGTTCTACGATCGCCTGTCGCCGGTCTACCTGGCTGACTACGTCGAGTTGGGCGCCGGTACCGGCGTGGTTCACTCGTCGCCAGCCTACGGCGAAGACGACTTCGTGACCTGCAAGCGTTACGGCATGGTCAACGACGACATCCTCAACCCCGTGCAGAGCAACGGCGTGTACGCCAGCTCGCTGGAGTTCTTCGGCGGCCAGTTCATCTGGAAGGCCAACCCGGCCATCGTCGACAAGCTGACTGAAGTCGGTGCGCTGCTGCACACCGAAACCATCAGCCACAGCTACATGCACTGCTGGCGCCACAAGACCCCGCTGATCTACCGCGCCACCGCGCAGTGGTTCGTCGGCATGGACAAGCAGCCAACCAGCGGCAACACCCTGCGCCAGCGCGCGTTGCAGGCCATCGAGGAGACTCAGTTCGTTCCAGCCTGGGGCCAGGCGCGCCTGCATTCGATGATCGCCAACCGCCCGGACTGGTGCATCTCCCGTCAACGCAACTGGGGCGTGCCGATCCCGTTCTTCCTGCACAAGGAAAGCGGCGACCTGCACCCACGCACCGTCGAGCTGATGGAGATCGTTGCCAAGCGCGTCGAACTGGAGGGCATCGAGGCCTGGTTCAAGATGGACGCGGCCGAGTTGCTGGGCGATGAAGCCGCGCAATACGACAAGATCAGCGACACCCTGGACGTTTGGTTCGACTCCGGTACCACGCATTGGCACGTACTGCGTGGCTCGCACCCGATGGGCCACACCAGCGGTCCGCGTGCCGACCTGTACCTGGAGGGTTCCGACCAGCACCGCGGCTGGTTCCACTCGTCCCTGCTGACCGGCTGCGCGATCGATGGCAATGCGCCGTATCGCGAGTTGCTGACCCATGGTTTCACCGTCGACGAGAACGGTCGCAAGATGTCCAAGTCCCTGGGCAACGTGATCGCGCCGCAGAAAGTCAACGACACCCTGGGTGCCGACATCATGCGCCTGTGGGTCTCGGCCACCGACTACTCCGGTGAAATGGCGGTTTCCGACCAGATCCTGCAGCGCAGCGCCGACGCCTACCGGCGTATCCGCAACACCGCGCGCTTCCTGCTTTCCAACCTGAGCGGCTTCAACCCGGCCACCGATATCCTGCCGGCCGAAGAAATGCTCGCCCTGGACCGTTGGGCCGTGGACCGTACCCTGCTGCTGCAGCGCGAGCTGGAACTGCACTACGGCGAATACCGCTTCTGGAACGTCTACTCCAAGGTGCACAACTTCTGCGTGCAGGAGCTGGGCGGTTTCTACCTGGACATCATCAAGGACCGCCAATACACCACTGGCGTCAACAGCAAGGCCCGTCGTTCGTGCCAGACCGCGCTGTTCCACATCTCCGAAGCGCTGGTGCGCTGGATCGCGCCGATCCTCGCCTTCACCGCCGACGAACTGTGGCAGTACCTGCCGGGCGAGCGCAACGAATCGGTCATGCTCAACACCTGGTACCAGGGCCTCAGCGAGCTGCCGGAAGGCTTCGAGCTGGACCGTGCCTACTGGGAGCGGATCATGGCGGTCAAGGTCGCGGTCAACAAGGAAATGGAAATCCAGCGCGCGGCCAAGGCCGTCGGTGGCAACCTGCAAGCCGAAGTGACCCTGTATGCCGAAGAAGCGCTGAGCGCCGACCTGGCCAAGCTGAGCAACGAGCTGCGTTTCGTGCTGATCACCTCCACCGCCAGCGTCGCGCCTTTCGCGCAGGCACCGGCGGATGCGGTGGAAACCGAAGTCGCCGGCCTCAAGCTGAAAGTGGTCAAGTCGAGCTTCGCCAAGTGCGCCCGTTGCTGGCACTGCCGTGAGGATGTCGGCGTGCACCCTGAGCACCCGGAAATCTGCGGTCGTTGCGTCGACAACATCAGCGGCGAAGGCGAGGTTCGTCACTATGCCTAATGCCGCGGGCCGTTTCGGCCGTCTGGGCTGGCTGTGGTTGAGCGTGCTGGTCCTGGTCATCGACCAGGCCAGCAAGCTGCACTTCGAAAGCTCGCTGTCGATGTACCAGCAGATCGTGGTGATCCCGGATTACTTCAGCTGGACCCTGGCCTACAACACTGGTGCGGCATTCAGCTTCCTGGCGGACAGCTCGGGCTGGCAACGCTGGTTGTTCGCCCTGATCGCGGTGGTGGTCAGCGCGGTGCTGGTGGTCTGGCTCAAGCGCCTGGGGCGCAACGAAACCTGGTTGGCGGTCGCCCTGGCACTGGTGCTGGGTGGCGCGCTGGGCAACCTGTACGACCGCATTGCCCTGGGCCATGTGATCGATTTCATCCTGGTGCATTGGCAGAACCGCTGGTATTTCCCGGCGTTCAACTTCGCCGACAGCGCCATCAGCGTGGGTGCGGTGATGCTTGCGCTGGATATGTTCAAAAGCAAGAAAACCGGAGAAGCCGTTCATGACTGAACAGGTATTGGCTGGGCAACGCATCGGCCAGAACACGGAAGTCACTTTGCATTTCGCATTGCGCCTGGAGAACGGCGACACGGTGGACAGCACCTTCGACAAGGCCCCGGCGACCTTCAAGGTCGGTGACGGCAACCTGTTGCCAGGTTTTGAAGCCGCCCTGTTCGGTTTCAAGGCGGGCGACAAGCGCAGCCTGACCATCGAGCCGGAAAACGCCTTTGGCCAGCCGAACCCGCAAAACGTGCAGATCATCCCGCGCTCGCAGTTCCAGGATATGGAGCTGTCCGAAGGCCTGCTGGTGATCTTCAACGATGCGGCGAATACTGAGCTGCCAGGCGTGGTCAAAGCCTTTGATGACACCCAGGTGACGGTTGACTTCAACCATCCGTTGGCCGGTAAAACCTTGACCTTTGATGTCGAGATCATCGACGTTAAAGCGCTTTAAAGGCATCGCGAGCAAGCTCGCTCCTACAAGGATCGTGGTTTTCTGTAGGAGCGAGCCTGCTCGCGATCAACCGCGAAGCGGTTGCCATGATTATTCCTTGCCCGCAAGACACGAGGCACAGCATGCAAATCAAACTCGCCAACCCCCGTGGCTTCTGCGCTGGCGTGGACCGCGCGATCGAAATCGTCAATCGCGCCCTGGAGGTCTTCGGGCCGCCGATCTACGTGCGTCATGAAGTGGTGCACAACAAATTTGTTGTCGAAGACCTGCGCGCTCGCGGAGCGATCTTTGTCGAGGAGCTGGACCAGGTGCCGGATGACGTCATCGTGATCTTCAGCGCCCACGGCGTTTCCCAGGCCGTGCGCAGCGAAGCGGCGGGCCGTGGCTTGAAAGTCTTCGATGCGACCTGCCCGCTGGTGACCAAGGTGCATATCGAAGTGGCGCGCTACAGTCGCGACGGTCGCGAATGCATCCTGATCGGCCATGCCGGCCACCCGGAAGTCGAAGGCACCATGGGGCAGTACGACGCCAGCAACGGTGGCGCGATCTACCTGGTGGAAGACGAGAAAGACGTCGCCGAATTGCAGGTGCGCAATCCTGAAAAGCTGGCGTTCGTCACCCAGACCACCTTGTCGATGGACGACACCAGCCGGGTCATCGATGCCCTGCGCCAGCGTTTTCCGGCCATCGGCGGGCCACGCAAGGACGATATCTGCTACGCCACGCAGAACCGTCAGGACGCGGTCAAGCAACTGGCCGACGAGTGCGATGTGGTGCTGGTGGTGGGCAGCCCGAACAGCTCCAACTCCAACCGCCTGCGTGAGCTGGCCGAACGCATGGCCACACCGGCATACCTGATCGACGGTGCCGAGGATATGCAGCGCAGCTGGTTCGACGGCGTCGAGCGCATCGGCATCACCGCCGGGGCTTCGGCTCCCGAGGTGCTGGTACGGGGCGTGATCGAGCAACTGCACGCCTGGGGTGCCACCGGCGCCGACGAACTGGCCGGTCGCGAAGAAAACATCACCTTCTCCATGCCCAAAGAGCTGCGCGTTCGTTCGCTGCTCTGATCAGCCCTGCCTGTCGCATAACGCCTGCGCGGCCTTGTCGTTGCGCAGGCTGACCCGCCCGCTGCGGGAAAGCACCACCTGGTGCTGGCTCGTTCCCGGGACGGCCCCGCAGATGTGTAGCGTCCCGGCCTGAAAGGCCCCGCTGGGCAGCAGCGGATCGCCCAGGCCACTGAAACGCACGAAATGCTGCACCGGGCGATTGCCGACAACCGCCACCCGGGCGTCTGCCCGGCGTTCAAGCAGCACCGGGTTATCGCTGTCCTGCGAGCCCTCGCCACTGATATCCAGAATGATCCGCCAACCCTGGCTCCAGTCATCGTTCAACCCGTGAATGACGATTCGCTGCTGGCGCAGGATGGCTTCGGTGCGCGCATTGCGGAGGCCGCTGGCAAGCATCTGTGCGGCATCCAGCCGGCATGTCGACTGCAACAGCTCCCCGAATGAGGTGGTGGCGAACAGCATCAACAGGCTGGCAAGCGCCAAGCCCACGATTATTTCGATCAGGCCGAAACCCTTCTGCGGCATGGTTCTCCCTCCATGGAGTGCGACAGGCCCGGACAATCCTTGTCCGGCTATTGAGCAAAACCGCGAACCTTCGGTCTATGAAGGTTCGAAGTGCTAGAGCCAGTTATAGCCGCTGGCCGCTCAAGGGGATGGCATGCGTTACCGCACAGAGGGGTTCACGCTGATCGAATTGCTGGTCGCCCTGGCAGTTTCGGCGGTTTTGTTGACCCTGGTGGTTCCGGCGTTCAGTCAGATGGCGCAGCGCGCCAAGGCCGACAGCGACCTCAGCGAACTGCTGCGCAGCTTGAATTACGCGCGTCTGGAGGCGATCGACCGTGGTTTGCCCATTTATCTGCGCCCGGCCGCCGTGGATTCGGACTGGAGCCGGGGGCTGTCGATTTATCAAGGCGACGGACCGGCGACGAATGTATTGCGGGTTGTTCCCGCGGTCAGTCGTGGCGCCCGGCTGACGCTAACCTCTGAGTTCGACAGCATTGGATTCAACGCGCTGGGTGGCGTATCGGCAGCGGTTCCGCCGGTCATGACCTATGTGCTGGGCGGGCAACACAGGACGATCACGCTGTGCCTGAACGGACGGATAGCGGTAAACGGGGAGTGCCAATGACGGGCAGGAGCGTGCAGGCCGGGATGACGCTGATCGAGGTGCTGGTGGCGGTGCTGATTCTCGGCGTGGGCCTGCTCGGTGCGGCGGCGCTCCAGCTCAATGCCCTGCGTTATACCGACAGTGCATTGATGACCAGCCAGGCCAGCTTCATCGCCTATGACATGCTCGATCGCATCCGCGCCAACAGCGCCGCGGACTACACAGTGGCGGCACCCGACACCGGCAATTTCAGCGTGGTTCGGGACCAGGACCTGTATGACTTCAAGCGCAATGTCGAGAGCTTTGGCGGGCCGAGCGCCGAGGGCCATATCAGCCTCAAGCAGGGCGTGTTCACCATCAGCATCACCTGGGATGACTCCCGCGCCGCCCATGCCTCCGCCCAGTCTGAAGGCTCCCGCAGTTTTGTCTTGAGCAGCCGGGTGGCGGTGGATCCAGGGGATAAGCGATGAGGCGCTGGAACAGCGGTTTCGGCCTGATCGAAATGCTGGTGGCGCTGGCGTTGAGCCTGATCGTGGCCTTGGGCGTGACGCAGATTTTCATCTCGGCCAAAAATACCTACCTCAGCCAGAGCGCCTCGGCCGGCCTGCAAGAGGACGCGCGTTTCGTGCTGAGCAAGATGATCCAGGAAATACGCATGGTCGGCATGTTCGGCTGCCTGCAGAGCATCGCCGATTCCAGCACCGCCTCGGACTTCGCCGGCCATGCACAGACACCGATCCGCTGGGACAACGCCAACCACCGGCTGACGCTGGTCACGGCCGATATCGGCGACAGCGGCGGCGCCCCGACCTGGACCGTGCTGAGCGATTGCCGCAACAGCGCCACCGCCTACACCGGTGCCCGCAAGGCCCCCATGGGGCAGCAGGCGTTTGCGGTGCGGCGCCTGGTGTACAGCCTGAAGAACGATCAACTGCTGATGGGCACCGGCACCGGCACCGGCACCGGCTCCAGTCAGGCGGTGCTGGTGAACAATGTGAGCGCTTTCGATGTGTCGTTCGGCATCGCCAGCACGGCCACGGATGTCGCGGCTTCCCGCTACAGTCGCGATCCAGGCGACCCGGCACGGATCCGCAGCGTGCGCTTGAGCCTGACCCTGAGCGATCCCCAGGCGCGCGTGCGGCCGCAGACGTTCAATGTGGTGGCTGCCTTGCGCAATCGCCTGTTGTGAGTGAGTTGCCGATGACTTCGTATCGAACGGCTCCGGGGGCGCAGCGCGGCATGGCGCTGCTGATGAGCCTGGTGTTCCTGTTGCTGCTGACCTTGATCGGCATTTCGTCGATGCAGAACGCCACGTTGCAGGAAAAGATGTCCGGCGGCCTGTGGCTGCGCAACCAGTCGTTCCAGGCGGCGGAGATGGCCCTGCGCATTGGCGAGAGCGCGGTGCAGCAGGACAGTTATTCGTTACCGGCCTGTACCGGCGGCCAGTGCGCGCCGCCCGGCGAGTCCGCGGTCATCGGCGCCGCGGGCCACAACAGCCATTCGGGCGTGACCTGGATCGCCACCGGTAACGGCTTTTACGGTGTGCAGAACATTGGTACGACGCTGGGGGCGGTCAATGTGCCGAGCAACACTTCCGCGACCCTGTACCGGGTGACCGCTGTCGGGCTGGCCGGCCATTCGCGCAGCGTGCTGGAGAGCATCTATGCCAAGTACTGAAAGGCCTGGGGGATTGCTGGCTGGCGCTTTGCTGAGCCTCTACCTGAGTGCCCCGGCCTACGGTTTCGCCCCGGCCCAGGCGCCCTTGGCGAATGCGGCGGCGGTGGCGCCGAATGTGATGCTGCTGCTCGACGACTCGCAGAGCATGAACAGCATCGTCTATGCCCCCGGCTTCGATCCCGGGCTGGCGCGGGCGCCGGTCAGGCCGTGCCGGATGCAGGCGGGCGAATGCCTGCCCGGAGCCAGTCCGAGCGCGGCGGATTCGATGGCCCTTTCAACGCTGAGCCAGGCGGGCTGTGCCAGCGGCTATGTCGGGTTCTATCGCGGCGCTGCTCGGCCACAGTGCCTCAAGCTGCCAGATCCGGCAGGGCGTGGCAGCACCCGTTATTCGGCTGCCTATTTGGCCTATCTGCTTGCCCTGGCCGACGGCCGCGACCGGGATTTCACCGATGGCTCGATTCCCGCTCAGGACCGGATGGCCCTGGTTCGTGAGGCCGCCAGCAAGCTGGTGGCTGACAACCGCGCGCTGCGCATCGGCCTGGCGAGCTTCAACCCGCCAGCGGGCGGCGATCTGGCGCCGGGTGGGCGTATCGTGCGCGCCATCAGCGATCTGGCACCAGTCAGCGACCAGGTCAGCCAGGCTCAGGCCGACGCTAACTACCAGGCATTGCTGTCCGCCATCGGTGGGCTCAGGGCCTCGGCCGAGGCGCCGCTGGCGGAAACTTATTACGAGATCAGTCGTTATTTTCGTGGCCTGACGCCTTACTACAACCGCACGCCGTCCACCTATGACAGCCCGATCCAGTACCGTTGCCAGCGCAATTACGGCCTGGTGGTGACCGATGGCCTGCCCAGTCATGACCACAGTTTTCCCTCCCGTGAACCCCAGGGGGCGGCCAGCCTGCCTGATTGGGATGGGGTGCCCAATGACGGTATTGATCCTGGCGGCAACGAGGAGGGCAGCAGCCTGTATCTGGATGACATCGCCAAGCTGGCGGTGGATATCGACATGCGCACGGCAGGCATGGATATCGCGGGAAAAAGCTGGGATTCGGCGGGTTTCGTGCAACAGCACATGAACACCTACACCATCGGTCTCAACGTGCAGTATCCGATGCTGGTGGATGCGGCGAACTATGGCCGGGGCAAGTTCTACCCGGTGACCGACAAGGTGGGGCTCGACGCAGCACTGGCCTCGGCCCTGGGCGAGGTTTCGGCTTCCGCGGCCCAGGCTGGGACCGCCACGGCGGGGGCCGCCGGGCTGGCCAGCGGTTCGAGTTATTTCCAGGCGTCTTACGACCCCGGCGATTGGCACGGCACCATCAGGGCGTACGGCATCAGCCCTGCCGGTGCGGTCGATACCGGAACGCCGCTATGGAGCACGGACTCGACCCTGGTTCCCGATGCGTCGCCGGGGATCTTCCAGACCTGGAACAGCGCCACCCGGACCGTCGTTGCCTTGCGCCATGACCAGCTCTCCGGCGTGCAGCTGGCCGCGCTCGCCCAGGATCTGCCGCCCGGTATCAGCGCAGCCGATTTACTGGCCTGGAGCCAGGGGGCCAGCCGGGCAGGGCTCAAGGTGCGTACCCGCTTGCTGGGGGACATCGTCAACTCGCCGCTGGTCATGGCGGAGCCGACCGCGCAGGGTGCCGCCGATCCGCAGGGCGACAGCGACTACAGCGCCTACCTGGCGAGCAAGGCCCAAGGCATGACCCCGAGCCTGTTGGTCAACGCCAATGACGGCCTGCTTTCGCTGATCGACGCGGCGAATGGCCGGCGCCGCTACGCCTATATGCCCTCCAGTGCCTTGCCGCTGCTGCATCACATCGCCGACCCCGGCTATGCCAATGGCGATCGTCACCGGTTCCTGGCCGATGGACCGGTGACGGTAGTCGATGCCCAGCTCGGCACGGCCTGGGCAACCCTGGCGTTGGCGGGCACGGGGGCCGGCGGCAAGGCGTTTTACGCGCTGCAGCTGTATGGCCAGGCCGGCAATACGCCCCAGGCGCTGTGGGAAATTGCCGCGCCTGCATTGGCCGATATCGACCATCCATTCAATGACCTGGGTTATGCCTACGCCCGCCCGGAAGTGGCACGCCTGGCCGACGGGCGCTGGGCGGCCTTCATCGGCAATGGTTATGGCAGCCATTCCGGGGTTGCCGCCTTGTATGTGGTGGATATTCGCGATGGCTCGCTGATCAGGAAAATCCCGGTCGATGGCAATGGGCAGGAGAACGGCTTGTCCTCGGTGAAGTTGCGGGTGGACAGCCAGAATAGAATCCAGGCGGCCTATGGCGGCGACCTCCAGGGCCATCTGTGGAAGTTCGATTTGAGCGGTTCGGCGCCGGACAGCTGGGGCCTGGCTTTTGGCGGTGCTCCGCTGTTCAGCGCTGCGGGCGGTGCGACCCAGCCGATCACCGCGCAACCGTTGCTGGTGGATCATCCCGAGGGCGGCAAGCTGGTGCTGTTCGGCACCGGCAAGCTCAGCGAGCTGGCCGACAAACGCAGCAAGGATGCCCAGGGCTTCTACGCGGTCTGGGATGCCCCGGGCGGGGTGGGCCGGATCACCGTGGCTGATCTGCAGGCGCAAGCGATCACCGGGCTGTTTGCCGGCAGCGCGGGTTCCTATATCACCAGCACCCAGGCGGACGTCAGTTATCCGGCGGAGCAGGGCTGGTACCTGCCGTTGGGGGAGGCTTCAAGCGGTGAGCGGGTGATCAATCCGGCCACGCTGGTGGCGGGTCGCATTGTCTTCAGCACCGCCGCTGTCGAGGCGGGCGACCCTTGTTCCAGCGCGGGCAACGGCAAATTGGTCGAGCTGGACGCATTCAGCGGTAAGATGCAGGGCGACGCCGTGCTCGACACCAATGGCGATGAAGTGGTCGATGGCCTGGACACGCCTTCCAGCGGTGTCATCTTCACCGGCGGCATTCCTGCGTTGAGTGCTGTGCTTAACCGTGCTACCCGAAAAATTGTCAGCGATTCCGGCGGCGGCATCGCCTCCCTGGTCGAGAAACCGGGCGGTGGCAGCCGCCGTATCATGTGGCGACAAATACAGTAAGTGAGAGTGAGGCATGCGTAGATCCAACCAAGGTTTTACCCTGATCGAAATCATGATCGTGATTGCGATCATCGGGCTCGTCGTCACCCTGAGCCTTCCCAGCATCACCGAGTACGTGAAGAAAACCCATCGCACGCAAATCGCCGGCCTGCTGTCGGAGCAGGCACAGAGCCTCGAGCGTTTTCACTCCAAGGGCGGTGTCTACAGCAACGCTCCGGGTCTCAGCGCCGGCAACGACGACTACAGCATCACGCCGGTGCTGGCCGACCAGAGCTTTACCCTGACCGCGACGCCGAAAAGCGAGGGCATGATGGCCGGCGACAAGTGCGGCGAGTTCACCCTTAGCCACACCGGTGCCATGGGCAACAACAACATGGCCGACGGGGTGACCAGCAAAGACTGCTGGGGACGCTGAGCAACCTTGTCGGGTGCGGGTGGCGCCCGGTGTTTTTATTTCCTGGACTGGACTATGGCAAAGCAACAGCAAGTGGTGATTGTCGGCGGTGGAGTGATCGGCCTGCTGACCGCGTTCAACCTGGCGTCCGCCGGGCAGCAGGTGGTGCTGCTCGAGCGCTCGAATGTCGGCCAGGAATCCTCATGGGCCGGCGGCGGGATCGTCTCGCCGCTGTACCCCTGGCGCTACAGCCCGGCGGTCACGGCGCTGGCGCACTGGTCGCAGGACTTTTATCCACAACTGGCCGAACGCCTGTTCGCCACGACCGGGGTCGATCCCGAAGTGCACACCACCGGCTTGTACTGGCTGGACCTCGACGACGAAGCCGAAGCGCTGGCCTGGGCCCGACGAGAACAGCGGCCATTGAGCGCTGTGGATATCTCGCTGGCTCACGACGCGGTGCCGGTGCTGGGCGGCGGTTTTTCGCGGGCGATCTACATGGCCGACGTGGCCAACGTGCGCAATCCGCGCCTGGTCAAATCGTTGAAGGCCGCCCTGTCGGCGTTGCCGGCGGTGACCATTCACGAGCACTGCGAAGTCAGTGGGTTTATCCGCGAAGGTGAACGAGTCCTTGGGGTACAGACCTCCCTGGGTGAAATCCGTGGCGATCAGGTAGTGCTGGCGGCAGGAGCCTGGAGCGGCGAATTGCTCAAGAGCCTGGGCCTGGCATTGCCGGTGGAACCGGTCAAAGGCCAGATGATCCTCTACAAGTGCGCCTCGGACTTTCTTTCTTGCATGGTCCTGGCCAAGGGGCGTTATGCGATTCCCCGGCGCGACGGCCACATCCTGATCGGCAGCACCCTGGAGCACGAAGGCTTTGACAAGACCCCGACCTCATCGGCCCTGGAAAGCCTGAAGGCTTCGGCCATCGAGTTGATCCCGGCAGTGGCGCAGGCCGAGGTGGTGGGGCATTGGGCGGGGTTGCGCCCGGGCTCGCCCGAGGGCATTCCCTATATCGGCCCGGTCCCGGGGCTGGAGGGGCTGTGGCTGAACTGCGGGCATTACCGCAACGGTTTGGTTCTGGCGCCGGCATCCTGCCAGTTGTTCGCCGACCTGATGCTGGGCCGGGAGCCGATCATCGACCCGGCGCCTTATGCGCCCAGTGGGCGCATCTAATCCAGGCCGAGTTTCTTCAGCCTGTAGCGCATCGAACGAAACGACAGGCTCAAGCGCTGGGCCGCCGCCGTGCGGTTCCAGCGGGTGTGCTCCAGGGCCTGGAGGATCAGCCGGCGCTCGACTTCCTGCAGGTAACCTTCAAGGTCGATCACCTGTGCCGGGCCGGGCGCGATGGCCGGGTGGGCGCTGTTCGGCGTCAGTTGCAGGTCGCGTGCTTCGATCTGCCCGTTCTCGCACAGGGTGTGCGCCCGCTCGAGCAGGTTCTCCAGTTCGCGCACGTTGCCGGGAAAATCGTAGCCCTGGAGTGCCAGCAGCGCGCCTGGCTGGAGCTGCGCCAATTGTTGGCCGTTGCCCTGTGCCAGGCGCTCGAGGATGGCGGTGGCCAAGGGCTCGATATCAGCCTTGCGCGCCCTTAGCGGTGGCACCGCCAGCTCGATCACGTTGAGGCGGTAGTAGAGGTCCTGACGAAAGCGCCCGGCATGCACTTCCGCCTGCAGCGTCTTGTGGGTGGCGCAGAGAATGCGCACATCGACCTGGACCTCCTGCTGCCCGCCGACACAGCGCACCGCCTTCTCCTGGAGCGCACGGAGCAATTTGACCTGCATCGCCAGCGGCAGATCGGCCACCTCATCGAGAAACAGCGTGCCGCCGTGCGCTGCCTGGAACAGGCCGGGCTTGTCTTCGATGGCGCCGCTGAAGCTGCCTTTGCGATGGCCGAAAAACTCGCTCTCCATCAGCTCCGGCGGAATGGCCCCGCAGTTGATCGGCACGAAGCCCTGGCTGGCCCGTGGTCCCTGGTCATGGATAGCGCGGGCGACCAGTTCCTTGCCGCTGCCGGATTCTCCGCTGATATAGACCGAGGCCTGACTCCGGGCCAGTTTGTGGATCTGTCCACGCAGTTTGTGCATGGCGGTCGAATTGCCCAGCAAGGGGCCAGTAACAGGCTTCGGTGGTATCGATTTGGGCAGGGGGCCGTTCAGTAGCTCGCGCAAGCGGGCCAGGGCCACGGGTTTGCTCAGGAAGTCGATGGCGCCAGCCTTCAGGGCGTGGACCGCGGTTTCCTGGCGGGCGCAGGTGCTGAGTATGGCCAGCGGCATTCGCAGCCGGTGGCGCTGGATATGCTCGAGCAATTCCAGCCCCGTGCCGTCGGGCAGATGCAGGTCGCTCAGGCACAGGTCGAAACCTTCCCGGGCCAGCCAGTGACGGGCTTCGCCCAGGGTGCGGACACTGCGGGTATGGCGTTGCATCCGGCCGAGGCTGATTTCCAGATATTCGCGAATGCCTGGATCGTCATCGACGATCAGGACTTTTTGCCGTGGGCCCATGCTGCTTACTGCTTCATCCGTGAGCGAAAGAGGTGTGAGAGCACCCGCCATCCTGGCGTGTCGTGAAGTCTAGGCAGGCTTGAGGTCGTTGGCCCTGCTCAAGGCCGGGTTGTTTGGCCGGGTTCAGGATGATGTGCAGGGCATATGCCCGGTTTGCCGAGGGTTGCCGGCCGGATATGAGACGAGGGTGGGCTGGAGGCTTTTTTGTAGCGAATTATTCAGCGGTGCAAACAACGCGCTTTCGACGTCATCTGCACCACTGCCGGTCGAGGCTCAGCGATCGCGGGAAATCGGACCTTGCTCCAGGTGGGCCTGGCTGCAATACCACTGTTGCTCGAGGCTCAGCGCCCGGTCACGGGGCAGGTGCACCCCGCAATGGGCGCAGCGCACCATGGGCGTGGTGCTGGGTTCGCGGGGAGCAGCGGTGCCGGAGGCGGGCTGCTTGAATTTGCGCCAGAGCCATACCGCAGCGGCAATCAGGGCGATCCAGAACAGTAAACGAAGCATGGTAGCCAGCTATGTGAGTGAGGAACCGGCAGTTTAGCCAAGGTCATGCCGGGCGCACAGTGCAATCGGCGCTGAAATCCGCGGACAAAAAAAGGGAGACTCGAAAGTCTCCCTTTTGGCTAACCGCGGCGGTGTCAGTCGAACACGCCGAAGGTCATGTAGCTGAACCACGAGCGATCGCTGTTGTTGCCTTCGGCTTCGTGCTGTTCTTCTTCGACAGCGTCGCCATTGGCGTCTTTAGGCTTGAGCTCGGCCGGAATCGCGTCCTTGGCGTCCTGGTATTGCTTCATCACGTCCTGGTTGGCGCGGGTTTCTCCCGGCGGCAGCGGTGGACGGGACTCGATCAGGCCCAGGGTGGCCTTGCTCAGCCAGGAGCGGTTGTCCGCCTCGGCGACCCGTGGCACGAACTGGCCGTCGACCAGGCTCGGGTGATCGGGGTAGTTGAGCTTCAGGGTTTCCAGGCTGGTGGCGGCCAGTTCGTCCAGGTGCAGACGCAGGTAAGCCTCGGTCATCACCGCCAGGCCATCGGCCACCGACGGGGTTTCCTGGAAGTTTTCCACTACGTAACGGCCACGGTTGGCGGCGGCTACATAGGCCTGACGGGTCAGGTAGTAGTCGGCCACGTGGATTTCGTAGGAGGCCAGCAGGTTGCGCAGGTAGATCATGCGCTGCTTGGCGTCCGGCGCGTAGCGGCTGTTCGGGAAGCGGCTGGTGAGCTGGGCGAACTCGTTGTAGGAGTCGCGCGCGGCACCCGGGTCACGCTTGGTCATGTCCAGCGGCAGGAAGCGCGCCAGCAGGCCGACGTCCTGGTCGAAGGAGGTCAGGCCCTTGAGGTAGTAGGCGTAGTCCACGTTCGGGTGCTGTGGATGCAGGCGGATGAAACGCTCGGCGGCGGACTTGGCGGCTTCCGGCTCGGCGTTCTTGTAGTTGGCATAGATCAGTTCGAGCTGTGCCTGATCCGCGTAGCGGCCGAACGGATAACGCGACTCCAGGGCCTTGAGCTTGGCGGTGGCGCTGGTATAGCTGTTGTTGTCCAGGTCGGTCTGCGCCTGCTGGTACAGCTCGACCTCGCTCAGGTTTTCGTCAACGACTTCCTTCGATGAGCAAGCAGCGGTCAGTGCGAGGATGGCGATCAGCAGCAGGTGTTTCACTTGCATGGCGGCTTGCGTCCCTATGACGGCCGCTGTCTTGGGCGGGGCCGTCCTGTTATGATGAGCGCCCCGTTGAAAAGCCTCGGGGCAAAAGACGCCGTATTTAACCACAAGCGTGCAGCCGAAACCAAAGGCTGTGCCGACGCCTAGTCTGAGCATGTCCGATAAAATTGAACTTCGCGCAGAGGTGCCGTCCGAACTGGGCGGCCAACGCCTCGATCAAGTCGCCGCCCAATTATTCGCTGAGCACTCGCGCTCGCGCCTTTCCGCCTGGATCAAAGACGGCCGCCTGACTGTGGATGGAGCGGTTATCCGCCCGCGAGACATCGTCCATGGCGGCGCGGTTCTTGAGCTGACCGCCGAGCAGGAAGCTCAGGGAGAATGGATCGCTCAGGACATCGAGCTGGATATCGTCTATGAAGACGACGATATCCTGGTCATCAACAAGCCTGCCGGCCTGGTGGTCCACCCCGCCGCCGGTCACGCCGATGGCACGCTGCTCAACGCCCTGCTGCACCATGTCCCGGACATCATCAACGTGCCGCGCGCCGGCATCGTCCATCGCCTGGACAAGGACACCACCGGTCTGATGGTGGTGGCCAAGACCATCCAGGCGCAGACCCAGCTGGTTGCCCAGTTGCAGAGCCGCAGCGTCAGCCGCATCTATGAATGCATCGTGATCGGTGTGGTCACCGCCGGTGGCAAGATCAATGCGCCGATCGGCCGCCATGGCCAGCAGCGCCAGCGCATGGCCGTGATGGAAGGTGGCAAGCAGGCCGTCAGCCATTACCGCGTGCTCGAGCGTTTCCGTTCCCACACCCATGTGCGGGTCAAGCTGGAAACCGGTCGTACCCACCAGATTCGCGTGCACATGGCGCACATCAACTTCCCGTTGGTCGGCGACCCGGCCTATGGCGGTCGCTTCCGCATTCCGCCGGCGGCGAGCCCGACCATGGTCGAATCCCTGAAACACTTCCCGCGGCAGGCGCTGCATGCGCGTTTCCTGGAGCTGGATCATCCGACCACCGGTGAACGCATGAGCTGGGAATCGCCGCTGCCGGAAGACTTCGTCTGGTTGCTGACCCTGCTCAAGCAGGACCGCGAGGCCTTCGTCGGATGAGTGACTGGCTGATTCCTGACTGGCCTGCGCCGGCCGGGGTCAAGGCCTGCGTCACCACCCGTGCGGGCGGCGTCAGCCTGGCGCCGTTCGACAGCCTCAACCTGGGCGATCATGTCGACGACGATCCGCGGGCAGTAGCCGAAAACCGCCGCCGCCTGACCGATCGGTTCTCCATACAGCCGGCCTGGCTGAAGCAGGTCCACGGTATTGATGTAGTGGAGGCGGATCCGTCCGTCGTCGCCACCGCCGATGCCAGCTGGACGGCCACGCCCGGCATCGCCTGTAGCGCCATGACCGCCGATTGCCTGCCAGCGCTGTTCTGCGACCGGGCCGGTACCCGTGTAGCAGCGGCCCATGCCGGTTGGCGCGGGTTGGCGGCCGGAGTGCTGGAGGCGACGCTCGATAGCCTGAAGCTTGCGCCTGAGGACGTACTGGTCTGGCTGGGGCCGGCCATCGGTCCGCAAGCCTTCGAGGTCGGGCCGGAAGTCCGTGAGGCGTTCGTCCGGCACTTACCGCAAACCGAGCAGGCCTTTGTGCCGAGCCACAATCCCGGCAAGCTCATGGCTGACATCTATACGCTGGCCCGCCTGCGCTTGGCGGCATGCGGCGTCACGGCCGTGCATGGCGGTGGTTTCTGCACCGTGAGCGATCCGCGTTTCTATTCCTACCGACGCAGCCCGCGCACCGGGCGCTTCGCTTCCCTGATCTGGCTGGAACGCTAGACTCTTCTGACCTGTGTCAAGCTCGACAGGCTTGAATCTTCCAGAATCGACCGCATCTACAGGGGTATCTGGCAGGTTTCTCTATTTAGGTGTGTCCATCGCTCCGACCTGCTCAAAAGGAAGGTGACTAATGCGTATAGACCGATTAACCAGCAAGCTGCAGCTGGCATTATCCGATTCTCAATCCCTGGCGGTCGGCCTCGACCACCCGGCCATCGAGCCGGCGCACTTGTTGCAGGCCCTGCTCGAACAGCAGGGCGGTTCGATCAAGCCGCTGCTGATGCAAGTGGGCTTCGATGTGAACAGCCTGCGCAAGGAGTTGAGCAAAGAGCTCGACCGCTTGCCGAAAATCCAGAACCCTACTGGCGACGTGAACATGTCGCAGGATCTGGCGCGCCTGCTGAACCAGGCCGATCGCCTGGCGCAGCAGAAGGGCGACCAGTTCATCTCCAGCGAGCTGGTGCTGCTGGCGGCCATGGACGAAAACAGCAAGCTCGGCAAATTGCTGCTGGGCCAGGGCGTCAGCAAGAAAGCGCTGGAAAACGCCATCAATAACCTGCGTGGCGGCGAGGCGGTGAATGACGCCAACGTCGAGGAGTCGCGCCAGGCCCTGGATAAATACACCGTCGACCTGACCAAGCGCGCCGAAGACGGCAAGCTCGACCCGGTGATCGGCCGTGACGACGAAATTCGCCGGACCATCCAGGTGCTGCAACGCCGGACCAAGAACAACCCGGTGCTGATCGGCGAGCCTGGCGTGGGTAAAACCGCGATTGCCGAAGGCCTGGCCCAGCGCATCATCAATGGCGAGGTGCCGGACGGCCTGAAAGGCAAGCGCCTGCTGTCCCTGGACATGGGCGCGCTGATTGCCGGCGCCAAGTACCGGGGTGAGTTCGAAGAGCGCCTGAAATCCCTGCTCAACGAGCTCTCCAAGCAGGAAGGGCAGATCATTCTGTTCATCGACGAACTGCACACCATGGTCGGCGCCGGCAAGGGCGAAGGCTCGATGGATGCGGGCAACATGCTCAAGCCGGCCCTGGCCCGGGGCGAGTTGCATTGTGTCGGGGCCACCACGCTCAACGAGTACCGCCAATATATAGAGAAGGACGCGGCCCTCGAGCGGCGCTTCCAGAAAGTCCTGGTGGATGAGCCGAGCGAAGAAGACACCATCGCCATCCTGCGTGGCCTGAAAGAACGTTATGAGGTGCACCACAAGGTGGCGATCACCGACGGCGCGATCATTGCCGCGGCCAAGCTCAGCCATCGCTACATCACCGACCGGCAGTTGCCGGACAAGGCGATCGACCTGATCGACGAAGCCGCCAGCCGTATCCGCATGGAGATCGACTCCAAGCCGGAAGTGCTGGACCGCCTGGAGCGGCGCCTGATTCAACTGAAGGTTGAGTCCCAGGCCCTGAAGAAGGAAGACGACGAAGCGGCGATCAAGCGCCTGGAGAAACTCCAGGAGGAAATCACCCGCCTGGAGCGCGAATACGCCGATCTGGAAGAAGTCTGGACCTCAGAGAAAGCCGAGGTGCAGGGTTCGGCGCAGATTCAGCAGAAGATCGAGCAGTCCCGCCAGGAACTGGAAGCCGCACGCCGCAAAGGCGACCTGAACCGTATGGCCGAGTTGCAGTACGGGGTGATTCCGGACCTGGAGCGCAGCCTGCAGATGGTCGACCAGCATGGCCAAAGCGAGAACCAGCTGTTGCGCAGCAAGGTGACCGAAGAGGAAATCGCCGAAGTCGTGTCCAAGTGGACCGGTATTCCGGTGTCGAAGATGCTCGAAGGCGAGCGCGACAAGCTGCTGAAAATGGAAAGCCTGCTGCACCAGCGCGTCATCGGCCAGAACGAAGCCGTGGTGGCGGTAGCCAACGCCGTGCGGCGCTCCCGCGCCGGGTTGTCCGATCCGAACCGGCCAAGTGGCTCGTTCATGTTCCTCGGCCCGACCGGTGTGGGTAAAACCGAGCTGTGCAAAGCGCTGGCCGAATTCCTTTTCGATACCGAAGAGGCGATGGTGCGGATCGATATGTCCGAATTCATGGAGAAACATTCCGTGGCTCGGCTGATCGGTGCGCCTCCAGGCTACGTCGGCTACGAGGAGGGCGGTTACCTGACCGAGGCGGTGCGGCGTAAGCCTTATTCGGTGATCCTGCTGGACGAGGTCGAGAAGGCTCATCCAGACGTATTCAACATCCTGCTGCAGGTGCTGGAAGACGGCCGCCTGACGGACAGCCACGGGCGTACCGTGGACTTCCGTAATACGGTGATCGTCATGACCTCCAACCTGGGCTCGGTGCAGATCCAGGAACTGGTGGGGGATCGCGAAGCACAGCGGGCGGCGGTGATGGATGCGGTATCGAGCCATTTCCGTCCGGAGTTCATCAACCGGATCGACGAAGTGGTGATCTTCGAGCCATTGGCCCGGGACCAGATCGCCGGCATCACCGAGATCCAGCTGGGCCGCCTGCGCGGCCGCCTGGCGGAGCGCGAGCTCAAGCTGGAGCTGAGTGGCGAGGCGTTGGACAAACTGATTGCCGTGGGCTACGACCCGGTCTATGGCGCGCGTCCGCTCAAACGAGCGATCCAGCGCTGGATCGAGAACCCGCTGGCACAGTTGATCCTGTCTGGCAGTTTCCTGCCAGGAGCCACTGTGACGGCCAAGGTGGAAAACGACGAAATCGTCTTTGTCTGAGCCGGATAGGGCGTCGTTATGAAGGAGGCCTCGCATTGCGAGGCCTTTTTTTGCATAGGGCGTTGAACTGTAAGGCAAAGGCTTGTAAAGTGCGCCCCGCAGTACGTCACCCCAAGGGTTTTTCCTCCCTGAGGAAAAAACTGAAATAAGTTGCAAATCATTGTCTTGAAAGCAATTTAGGGGGTTGACAGAGGTTTTTAAGATTGTAGAATAGCGCGCCTCAGAGACATGAACGTAGCGATACGGACCAGGTCGACGAGGAGGCTTCTAGAAATAAAAGCCTGTTGTAAAATTGAAATGTTCAGTTCCGTGATAGCTCAGTCGGTAGAGCAAATGACTGTTAATCATTGGGTCCCAGGTTCGAGTCCTGGTCACGGAGCCAATTTCAAACCGGGGTATAGCGCAGTCCGGTAGCGCGCCTGCTTTGGGAGCAGGATGTCAGGAGTTCGAATCCCCTTACCCCGACCATATTTGGGTCGTTAGCTCAGTTGGTAGAGCAGTTGGCTTTTAACCAATTGGTCGTAGGTTCGAATCCCACACGACCCACCATTTTTGAGACCAGCTCGCTGGAATCGAATCTTAAGATCAGACGCCAAAAGCTCTGTTCGCAGAAGGCGCCTCTAAAGGGTGCCTTTTTTTTACCGGGGTATAGCGCAGTCCGGTAGCGCGCCTGCTTTGGGAGCAGGATGTCAGGAGTTCGAATCCCCTTACCCCGACCATACTGAAAATCCTCGTATCGAAAGATGCGGGGATTTTTTTTGTCCGGAATTCGGCGTCGGTTGCGTCTTTCGCGTAAAGAAAAAAAGCCCCGATCGCTCGGGGCATTTTTATCTTGAACCACTGACTCAGTGCAGCTTGAGTCGTGGCTCGGTGCCGCGGCCGATCCGGCTGCCGAGCATCAGCATGGCGGTACGGAACGGGCCGTAGAGCGCCATCTGGTGCATGCGGTACAGCGACACATAGAACATCCGCGCCAGCCAGCCTTCGAGCATCACACTGCCGGTCAGGTTGCCCATGAGGTTGCCCACGGCGGAAAAACGCGACAGCGAGATCAGCGAACCGTAGTCGGTGTATTTGTATTCCGGCAGGGCCTTGCCTTCGATGCGCAGTTTCAGCGACTTGGTCAGCAGCGATGCCTGCTGGTGAGCCGCCTGGGCCCGCGGTGGAACGTTGCGGTCGGTGCCCGGTTGCGGGCAGGCGGCGCAGTCGCCAAAGGCGAAGATATTCTCATCGCGGGTGGTCTGCAGGGTCGGCAGGACTTGCAGCTGGTTGATGCGGTTGGTTTCCAGGCCGTCGATGTCCTTGAGGAAACCCGGTGCGCGAATCCCGGCGGCCCAGACTTTCAGGCTGGCGGAAATCACCTGGCCATCGGCGGTGACCAGGCTGTCGGCGGTCACTTCGCTGACCGCGGCATTGGTCATCACCTTGACCCCGAGTTTTTCCAGAGTCTTGTGTACCGGGCCGCCAATCCGCTCCGGCAGGGCTGGCAGTACCCGTGGCCCGGCCTCGATCAGGGTGATGTGCATGTTTTCCGGCTTGATCCGATCGAGGCCGTAAGCCGCCAGTTCGTGAGCGGCATTGTGCAGCTCGGCGGCCAGTTCGACGCCTGTGGCGCCGGCACCGACGATAGCCACGCTGATCTGCTCGACCACATCGGTCTGCCCGGCATGGGCGCGCAAGTAGTGGTTGAGCAACTGTTGATGGAAACGCTCGGCCTGCTTGCGGGTGTCGAGGAACAGGCAGTGCTGGGCGGCGCCCTGGGTGCCGAAGTCGTTGGTGGTGCTGCCTACGGCGATCACCAGGGTGTCGTACCCCAGCTCGCGGGCCGGCAGCAGCTCCAGGCCGTTTTCGTCGTAGGTGGCGGCCAGCTGGATTTTCTTCTGCTGACGATCGAGCCCGCTCATGCGGCCCAGCTGGAACTCGAAGTGGTTCCATTTGGCTTGGGCGACATAGTTGAGTTCGTCTTCGGAAGAGTTCAGCGAGCCGGCGGCCACTTCATGCAGCAAGGGCTTCCAGATGTGGGTCAGGTTCGCGTCGACCAGCATCACACTGGCGGTACCGCGCTTGCCCAGAGTCTTACCCAGACGGGTAGCCAACTCCAGACCGCCGGCGCCGCCGCCAACGATGACAATACGATGAGTCATGGGGATATCTCGCAAGGCTAAAAGAAATCGGTACGGTTACCCGAGCGAGCGCGATGCAGCTCATAGCGTCAGGTAACTGATAAGTCGGCTCAGCAGGCCCAGGCCAATGGTGATGGTCACGACTATCACGAGGAGCATCCACGGCCGGAAGGGCCGGCGCTCGACTCGGTGCTGGGCCAGTTGCAGGTATTCTTCGACACGGCGTTGGTCGTCGGGGTTCAGGCGGCTGGTCATAAAAAGCCTCGTCAGCTAGACGTTGCGAAAAGTATGAAGGTTACAGCGCAGTGCCATCTTGTCGGGCCATGCGGCATGGAACGGAGCATAGCTGCTCGCGGATACGGACCTTGTCAGCGCGCGGGTGATTGCGCTTTGTAACACTCGCAGGGTGTTTGCGCCATGCCACGAATGGCCTGAAGTGGGCCCGGGAAATTCCGCTCCAGGCGGCCTACAGGCTGATCCCGACGTCGAAGAGGATGCTGCGCCCCAGGTTGCCGCGCAGGAAGTCCGGTGCGTCGGGATGGGCGAACAGCACGCGGGCGAAGGTCGGCCCGACCAGCGACAACGAGCGCCAGCCCTGGCGCAGATACTCGGTCGGCGGCGGGAAATGGCTGTTGAGGTCGAGCACTTCGCGCTTGAGGCTGGCGAAGGCGATGATGTCCAGTTCCCCCAGGTCCATGCCGCGTTCTTTGTAGTTGTGGGCTTTCTTGCGCAGGGTCGGTGCCAGCCTGAGCAACAGTTCGTTGGCCGGAATGCGCTTGGGCTTGGCCTCGCGTCGCACCAACTGACTGAGGGAGAAGGCACTGCGGCGCCGTTGCAACTCGTCGCGCCATTCATCGTTGAGGCGACGGCCTTCGTCCAGCACGAAGAACACTTCGAAACAGGCCTCGCGAAACAGTACGTCCGGCGGCTCTTGCCCGGCGGGCGTGAATTCGTCGGCACGGTAGGGGATGTTCAAGCCTTGCAGCAGGCGCTGGCAAACCCAACGCTCACGCTCCCATTTGCGCGCATTGGACAGGAACGCATTGGCTTGTTCGGCCTGAATGGTGAGCAGGCGCAGGTAATCTGAGTCATCCATAGTCCAAGCTTAGCGTCCAAACGCTGATCCAAGAAATACACTCTGCCGGGTCGGCGGGGGCTGACTGCACTTATAACGGATAAGTGTGACATCAGGTCAACCCTCTGCCGCTGGTTCAAGCCCGCCAGGGTTTCAGCCAGAGGCCCAGGGCGATCAGCAGGAGCAGCCCGGCCACTGTGCTGAGCCCCAGTTGCAGCCAGGCATTCGGCAGCGGATGCAATAGCAGCGCCGCGGCACCCAGCAGAACGGCGCTGACGGCCCAGCGCACCGGCCAGCTGATGAGGCTGAGCAATTGTTGGCGCTGCATCAGCAGCAGGTTGGTCAGGATCACGCCGCCGAGGGCGGCCAGGGGAATCGCATTCAACCCCGCAACCAACGGCAAGCCTGCCAGCAGCAAGGCGTTGAGCAGGCTGCCGAGCAGTTCGCAGTGCAGCGGCGTTCGGGTATCGCCGGCGGCATAAGCGTAGCGCGCGAGCATGGCGTTCCAGGCGCCGAACACCAGGGACACGGCG
Source organism: Pseudomonas sp. SK3(2021) (assembly GCF_016772375.1). Lineage (NCBI taxonomy): Bacteria > Pseudomonadati > Pseudomonadota > Gammaproteobacteria > Pseudomonadales > Pseudomonadaceae > Pseudomonas > Pseudomonas sp. SK3(2021). The sequence continues at coordinate 5,762,025 of NZ_CP061943.1, read as the reverse complement.
AACCAGCTCAGCAGCGCCGGCAGTGGTCCGTCGGCACTCTGGGCGGGCAGCAACCAGTGGATCAGCGCCGGGCTGGCGCCCACCAGGCCGAGGGCGGCTGGCAGGCTCAGCAGGGTCGCGGCGTCGAGTCCGCGATGCAGCAACCCCAGGCGCTGATCGCCGGACTTGCCGCTCATCAGGCCGAGCAGGACCTGGTTCAGGCTCATCAAGGCGATCAACGGCAGGTTGATCAGCTTGCGCGCCAGGTTGACCCAGGTCACCGCGCCCTCGCCCAGGTAGCTGGCGACCACCCGCTCCACCAGCGCCAGGCCCTGGCTGGCCAGGTTGCTGGTCAGCAGCGGGCCGAGGCGCACGAGCAATTCACGGCTGGCTCCGGCGTCACCGCGGACCTGCCAGGGGCGCCAGCCGGTTTGCCAGATCGCTGGCACCAGCGACAGGCACATCAACAGGCTGCCGAGAAAAAACGCCAGCGAAAGGCCGGAGCCAAGGCTCGCCTGGCCGTAGAAAAACAGATAAAGCACCGGTGGCAGGTTGAACAGCAGCGAGCCCAGCCCCGGCAGGACAAAACGTTGCCGGGTGTGCAGCGGAATGCTGAACAGCGCATGCAGGAGCAGGCCGGGGATGCAGGCGGCCAGGCTGCGCAGGTTGGCGGCGGCTTCGGCCTGGGCTGCGCTGTCGAGCCCGGGACCGATCAGGCGGATCCACAGTGGCGCGCTCAAGGCCAGCAGGGCATACAACCCCAGTCCCAGGCCCAGCAGGCGCGGACTCAGGCCCGCCAGCCAGGCGTGCTGGCGCTGGGCGTCGCGCTCCTGATAGAGCGGCAGGGCCGCGGCCGCCAGGATACCGGCCGCCAGGGTCATGCGCAGGGCTTCTGGAATGAACACCGCGACCAGGAACGCATCGCTGCGGCTGCCCGCGCCCCAGGCCGCCACCAGCAGCCATTCGCGGGCAAAGCCGGCGAGCAGCCCGGCGAGGGTCGCCAGGGTCAGCAGCAGGGTGCTGCCGAGCATCAATAGAACAGGGTGAACAGGCCTTTGCCACCCACCTTGTAGTTCAGGTCGTGAGGGCGCTCGCCCATGGGTTTGGCACCGCTGCCACCGATGATCTTGTAGGGGGGAACGGCCTTGGCCACGAGGGTGTTGGCGGTCACTACCGCCCCGCGACCGATATGCGAGCCATGGGCAAGCAGCGCCCGGGTGGCGATCCAGGCGTAGTCATCGATGTAGATGGGCGCGGACACCGACCAGAACTCGGGGCTCATCGGGTCATGGCCGCCGGCGAGAATCAGCACGTGAGAGGCGATCGTCACATGATCGCCGATGATCAGCCCGGCCCGGGCGTCGACCTGACAATGCCAGGCGATCACACTGTCCTCGCCGATCACCAGGTTTTCCACCCCCAGCACCTCGGTGTTGCGCCAGATGCTCGAGCCCTTGCCGATTTTCGCGCCGCCCAGGCGCAGCCAGGCGATGCGCACGTGATGGCTGGGGATCTTGTTGATCAGGATGTTGTAGGCCTGCTCCCAGGCCCGCAGCCAGCGGTCCTTGAGGGTGGCCAGGTTCTTGCCGTAGCGCGGCACCAGGGTGGTGGGGATGTCCTGCTTCAAACGACCATACAGGCGTCGGGCCAGGGGATGCTCGATGATCTGTTCGATGTCCACCGAACAGACGCTGTAGCGCGCCTGCTCGCCGTCGCCCTCGACGAACAGCACGTCGTTGTTCAGCCCCCAGCTGTAGGCCTCGAGCAGTTCATCGTGGCTGACGCCCAGCTCCGAGGCCAGGGCAGGCAGGCGTTCCGGCAGATCCGCAGAGTGGAAAATACGGTGTTTCATGCTTGGCGATCCTTGGGGTTGACGAGGGGGAGGGTGATGGCCGGGCGTAACCGGACCTGTTGCAGGCTCATGCCCATCAACAGCCAGAACAGACCGATCAATACGAAAGTGAAGCTGAAGTAGTGGTCGAACAGGCCCGTCAGCAACGCCGCCAGCAGGCCGCAAATGCAGCCCAGCCACAGCGCGTTGTCAGCGGTCACCTGACGGATCGGCGCCAGCGGGCGCACCTCGCGCCACCACAACAGGGTGACGGCGATGAACAGCAGCATCCCCGGAATGCCGATCTTGTAGATGAAGTTCAGCCACAGGTTGGAGATGCCCGGCAGATCGGTGCCCGGTACCGGCGGGTCGACCTTGAAGCCGATGCCCAGCGGGTAGCGCATCATTGCCTCGGGGAATTTCGCGTATTCGTCGAAACGCACCTCGGTACTGGCGTTGGTCGCCGAGAACATGGTCATCAGGCGTTCCTGCAGCGGCGGATAGAACATCACCAGGGCCACCGCGAAGGCCGCCCCGAGGCCAATGATCCGGCCGCTGTAGGGCACGCGCTTGTAGGTCAGCCAGATCAGCACCAGGGCCAGGGCCAGGATCGCCCCGCGGGAAATACTCAGCAGCAGCCCGGCGCAACCCAGGATCGCCACCGCCAGCCCCAGGGCCCGGCGCGCGCCAGTCCGGGTCCAGCCATAGAGCAGCGCCAGGGGAATGAACAGCACCAGCACGCCGCCCGTGAGGTTGGGGTGGACCCAGGGCGATGCCATGCGCTGGTAGTTGGCGGAGAAGATGTCCTTCACCGCTTCCGGGTGGGCGTACTTGAGGTCGGTGAGGATCGGGATCATCGACATCGCGTTGCGCGACTTGATGAACATGCCGATCGACAACAGCAGCATCAGCAGAGTGCCCAGCAGCAGGGCGATCACCACTTTGTCGCGGTCGGCATCGGTACGCAGCAGCAACGGCACCATGAACAGCAGCGACAGGTTCATCAGCCAGCGCACCCAGTTCACCGGGCCGTTGCCCTCGGCGTGAATGATCAGCATGCCCCAGACAAAGGGAATGGCGCTGAACAGCATCAGCCAGGCCATGGCCCGTTCGGTGGGGCGCCAGAGCATGAGGTTGCGGGTCTTGCCGATGAACGATTGCCAGAACAACCCGACCCAGGTCAGGCCCAGCACCGCTTCACTGACCGTGGTGCGAATCCCCAGTTGCAGCGTGGTGTAAGGAATGCAGGTGGCCAGCACGGCGAAGATCAGCAGGCCCCACAGCGGCTTGCGGATCAGCGTCAGGGCTACGGCCAGGCCGATCACCACGAAGATGACTTTTGCCGGTGGCAGGGCCCACAACAGAATCCCGAAGATCAACCCCAGGGTCAGGCCAATGGATTTTCCTGGCAGCATCAGTGAAAGAGCCCTGTGAGCAAGGTATCGAGGCGCTGGCGGTAGGTCGGTTCGGCAAATTGCCGGGCCCAGTCGCGCAGGGTGTCCGGATCCGGTCTGTTGCTGTCCTGGGCCTGCTCGATCAGCGCGTTGCGCAGGCTGGCGCGATCACGGGCGTTGAAGCGTCGCGCGCCGGGCGGAGAGACCTCGTCGAGGGCCGAGCCCCTGGCCACCGCGACCGGCGTACCTTGCCACAGCGCCTCGACCACCGGCAGGCCGAAACCTTCGGCGTAGGAGGGTTGCCACAGGCAGTCGGCATGCTGGTACAGCGCCTGCAGCTGCTCGTCGCTGACACCACTGACCCAATGCAGGCCGGGCAACTGGCTCAGGTTCGCCGGCAGGTCGCTGGCGTGGCCGACCAGGACCAGCTTCGGTACTTGCGGGTTTTCCTGGCGACAGCGCTGCCACTGTTCGATGAAGAACGGCATGTTCTTGCGCGGCTCCCGCGTCCCGACGGCCAGCCAGTAGCGCTCGGGCAGGCCCGCCGGCAGCGGGCCGATGGCGCCCTGGAACTCCGGCACCAGGTTGTTCAGTACACGGAATTTCGGCCGTGCCCAGGGAAATAGCCGGGCCGCTTCGCTGCAGGAAAACCGCGAAGGGCACCAGACTTCGTCGGCGATCCGGATCGACCAGGCGATCGACACGGCATCGATCAGCCGATAGGCCAGGGCCTTGAGCGGCGAGCGGTGGAAGTTGCGCTGGGTCAGTTGGAACAGGTCATGCAGGATCAGCACATAACGGGTACCTGCCGGCTTGTGGCCGATGGGCAGGCCCATGTTGGCGGTGGCGATGTACAGGTCGACCGACTGCTCGCGAATGGTCGCCGGCAAGAATTTGCGTTCGAAGCGCAGGCGCACGCCGGGGCGTTGCACGCCATCGAGGGGGCTCGGCCAGGCCGGACAGAAGGCAGTCTGGCGTTGTTCATGCTCCAGTGGCGCTTCGCTCACCAGCAGCAATTCGGTGTCTTCACGGGCGCGCAAGGCCTGTTCCAATGCCTTGACCTGACGGGCGATGCCCGAGGAGGGAGCGACCGTGGCCGGACGATAATCGAGGGCTACACGCATGCGGGATGCTCCTGTGTGGAGGGCAGAGTCCGGTAGATCTGTTCCAGCTCATCGCCGGCCACGGCCCAGTCGTGATGCTGGCGGGCATACAGGCGGGCGGCGCCGGCCAGTTGGGCGGCGAGGGTCGGCTCGCTCAACAGGCGAATCACGGCATCGGCCAGGGCCTGGGCATTGTCGCCTGCCAGGTAATGTTCCTCGGGGCGGATGGCCAGGCCCGAGGCGCCTTGCGCGGTGCTGACCAGCGGCAGGCCGGCGGCCATGGCTTCGAGCACCTTGAGCTTGGAGCCGCCGCCCTGGCGCAACGGCGCGATGAACAACGCGCAACGTCGTTGCAGGTCGGGCAGGTCCGGCACGAAGCCGACCCACTCGACGCGGCTGTCGGTCCAGCGTTCGGGCCAGTTGGCCGGCAAGGCGTACCCGGCCACCGCCAGGCGCGCTTCGGGGCACTGGCTCCAGACCCGCGGGAAGATCTCGTCGAGCATCCACTGCACGGCGTCCAGGTTCGGCGCGTATTCGTAGTTGCCGACAAACAGCACCCGCTGGCTCTGCGGGTCGGCCGAGACTTCGGCAAAGCTGCGACTGTCGACGCCGTTGACCACCACCTCGACCGGGGTACGGGTCAGCTGGCGCATGGCCTGGGCATCGCTTTCGGTCACCGCGACCACCTGGCGGGCCGAATCGAACGCCTTGCGTTCCCACTGCCGGCAGCGCCATTGGTCATAGCGCACGAAGAGGCTGGCCCAGGCCGGGAAGCGGTCATAGGTCGCGCCGCCCAGGCTGGATTCGAGGTTGTGCTCGGTGAGCACGAAGTCCCGGCCGGCCCGCAGCAGCGGTTGCAGATAGGGTTGCAGGCTGTAGCTGTGCTCGACCTGGATCACATCCCAGGGCTCCTGCAGCAGGCTGTCGAAGCGCTCGCGCAACGGGCGCGACACGCCGTTGACCGTGGTCAGCAGCGGCCAGGGCGCGAACAGTCCGGCCAGCAGCGTGACCGGGTGTTTCAGCGGGCGCCGGGGCACCACGATCAGGCGTTCCAGCCAGGGCTCGAGGGCGGCGCGGGTGGCGGCATCGGCCTCGGTCTTCGACTGCACCAGCAAGGTAATGCGGTGGCCCCGCTCGCTCAAGGTCCGCAGCAAGTGAAACTGGCGAGTCTTGCCTCCGCTGGTCATGGGCCAGGGCAGGTAGGGGAGAATCCAGAGAATCTTCACGTACGGCACTCCAGGTCGAGATCGATTACCACACGAGAATCTGCAGGGACGATTTCACGGCCGGCTGGATGCCGTCCGCGGCCTCGAGGCTGGCCCGGGTCCCGCTGAGCGGATCGTAGAGTTCGGCCTGGTGCACCTGCGGCAATTTGATGGTGCCGGCCTTGGCGCTCCAGAACATCAGCAGGCGCTTACCGTCGTCGCGGGTCCAGGACACGCTGTAGAAGGTGTCGGGCAGGTTTTCCAACACGGGCGTCTTGCCGGGTGTGAGGCGCGCGCCGGTGATCTCGAGAAACCGCGCGAGTGCCTTGTACACCGGCTTGGGTTCGCCGTTGAGGTCGAGCAGGCCGTAATGCTGGTCGCGGGCCGAGGCGCGCGAGTCGAGATCGGAAAGGGCGAACAGGAAGATCCGCTCGTAGTCCTGATCGCTCATCAACGCCAGGCGGCGCAGGGTGTAGTCGGCCTGGCCGTCGACGCCGATCAGCCGCTGCATCTCCTTGGGCCCGGCGTAGCTCGACCAGCCCCACTCGGTGGCCCAGACCCTCTTCAGGCCGGCGCCGTGCAGCATGTCGTTGAGCTGCTTGCCGCGCAGCAGCACTTCGTTCTTGCCTGGCTCATCCGTTTCCGGGGTTTGCGAATACGGGTGGTAGGCGGCGACCATGCCCAGGCTCTGCACGCCCAGTTCGCCGAGCTTTTCGAACATCAGCGCGTTGCGCTGGGTCGGCATCTGGCTGTAGTAAGCCATGCCACCCATGACCTGGGTCTTGTCCGGCGCCACCTGGTTCAGGGCCTGGTGAGTCGCCAGCAACAGCTCGCCGTAGCCTTTGGCATCGGGTTTCGGCCGCCAGTTGTTGGGGATGTTCTGTTCGTTCCACACCTGCCAGGCGTCGATGTCCGGGTAACGCTGGGCCAGCATCGCCATGCGCGTGGCAAAGACTTTCGGATCCCGCGGCGGGTACTGATCCTGGAAGGGCCCGCCCTTGGGAGCGGTGGTCACGAAGGGCGCCGAGCCCACCAGGTAGAACAGCGACTTGAGTTTCGCGTCGCTCAGGGTCCGGTCCAGTTCGTCGAGGGTGCTGAGCTGGTAACCCTCTTCGGTGGGCTCGAGCCGGTCCCAGTGCAGGTCGACCCGCACCCATTGCAGGCCGAGCTGCTTATAGGCGGCGATCTGTTTGCGGTATTGCTGCGGGGTGAACCACAGGAAATGCGCGTTGACCCCCAGGTAGTCCTTCCACACCAGGGTGCGATCGGGGGCCAGGTTGATCGGCGTGGCATCGACCTGTTCGCTGAGCAGCAGGGCGCCGCCCACCGCCAGCGCGGCCACCAGCGGCAGATAGCGCAATAGAGGGCGACGTTCGAGGCCTGGTCGGGTCTTCATTTCGATCGCTCCTGGCACACTTCATTGAACAGTTCGGCGAAGCGGCGCGCGGTCGCGCTCCACTCGCGCTGTTGCCCGGCCTCGCTGGCCCGCGCGGCCCACTGGCGGGCCAGTTCGGGCTCCAGCACCAGGCGGCTCAGGTGCTGGCTCAGCGCTTCGACATCGCCTTGCTGATAGGTCACGCCATTGCCGCCGGCAACCTCCTCGGCAAAGGCCCGGGCATTGGAGGTGACGACCCCGCGACCGCAGGCATTGGCCCAGGACAGGGCACCGCTGGTGCCGCGCATCTGGCCGAGCCAGGCGAGCTTTTTCGATTCGCGGTACGGCAGCACCATCACGTGGTGGGCCTGGATGGTGCGGGCGATCTCGGCGGACGGCAGGTCCAGTTGCCAGTCCACCACATCGTCCAGTTGCAGTTCGCGGATGCGCTGGCGCAGGCCGTCGAGGTAGTTGCCGGCCGGGTCGAAGGTCATTTCCGGGGCGGTGCCGCCGGCCAGGGTCAGGCGTACCTGGCCTCGGCACTGCGGGTTGGCCGCCAGGGTCCGGGCCAGGGCTTCGATCAGGTCCTCGATGCCCTTGCCGCGATAGATGAAGCCGAAGTACAGCAGGCGCAATGGCACCAGTGGCGGCAGTTCGGCCGCAGGGATCGGCAGGTTGCCATGGGCGATCACCGCCACCTGTTGCGGTTGCAGGCCCATGCGCTGGCGCAGGCAGTCGCCGCCCAGCCGGGTCAGGGTAATCAGTCGGCGCATGCCACGGGCCAGGCGCCGCTCTTCACGCAGGGTCAGCGGGTCGGCGAGCAGCGCCGCCGCTTGCGGCAGCGGGTGCGGCAGGCGTTCGAGCAGGGTCAGCGGCCAGAACAGCCGGGCGCGCCGCCAGATCAGGCGCTCCGGGTCATGCACGGTGGCCGTGCGCGGGATCCGCGGTTGTTCGGCGCTCAGGTAGTCCAGCGCCTGGAATTCACCGAAGCGGCCACCCCCGAGTTCGGCGTGCACCAGGTCGACGCCCGTCCAGTCGAAGGCGCGCAGGCGCGTCAGCTGTTCCGCTGGGTCGTGACAGCCGGCCAGCGGCGTCAGCACTTCGATGCCAAGGCCGCGCAGCGCATTGCTGAAATGCGCGGCGTAGTCGGCGATACCGGTCTGTTCCGGCGGCAGCGGGGCCAGCAAGGCAATACGCATCAGGCTGCACCGCGCCAGCTGTTGATCCGCTCCAGCACCCTGGACGGTACTTCGAAGCGGCGACGGTTGAGGATCAGCCCGTCGACCTTGCCGAAGGCGGTGGTCAGCAGCGACATCGCATTTTCGATCATCGGTACGGTGCTGGTCCGGGCTTCGATCACCAGGGCGATCAGGTCGGCGCGACGCAGGATCAGGAAGGCCTCCTGGTTCGACAGCAGGGCCGAGGCATCCAGCAGCAGGACTTCACCGGGCTGGGCCGGTGCGCTGTCGTTGACCCGCACGCGATGGCCGCGTTCTTCCAGCAAGCGGCGCAGGCGTTCGAGGATGAAATTCACGCCTTCGCCATGGCGCGCCGAGGTCAGGCCCAGGGTCAGGCCCTGGCTCTCGATGCGGTCCATGGGCAACAGGCTGTAGAGCCGGTAGATGCTTGCGGTCATCGCCGCGGGCGTAGCGTCCTCGAGGTCCGGCACGCTGCCCCACAGCGGCACCTGGAACATATCCGGCAGGCGCGAGCCGTCGTGGATGCGCTGGTCCAGCAGGTAGCAGACATAGATGGTCAAAAGACCCACGGCGATCCCCGCGGGAATGGCGAACAGCAGGATCAGCAGGCTCTTGGGGAAGACCCGCGCCGGGTTGAAGGTAGCGTGCTCGATGATCGCGATGTTGCTGATCTGGCTGCTGTCGAGCTCGTGGTCGATACGCGCCTGTTCCAGGTTTTCCGAGTACAGCGCGTAGCTCTTTTCAGCGGTGCGCAACTGCTGGGTCAGGCGGTTGAGTTCAGGCTCGTCGGTCAGCACCCGGTCGCGCTCGGCGCGCAAGGTGGCCAGGGTCTTGTCGTAGTTCTCGATCTGCCCGGTCAGCCGGCGTTGTTGCAGCTGGGCATCGATGACCTGTTGCTTGACGTTGGTCACCAGGCTATTGGGCGCGATGTTCTTCGAGCGTTCCAGGCGGGTCTCTTCCTGTTCGCTGAGGGCCTGCAGGTCATGGATGTTCTGTTCGATCTGCCTGACCGCCGGCGCCTCGGGCAAATAAGTGCGCAGCAAGCGCGCGCGTTCCACCTGCAGGGTGTTGAGCTGGCGCTTGAGGTCGAGCTGGGTCGGGTTGAGGCTGGTCTCGCGGCTGGTCACCACTTCGCCGGGCTGATCGAGGATCTGCTGGCGGGCGTTGATCAGGAAGTTGCTGATCCCGGACAGCTGGTTCTGCGCATCGACCCGGGCGTCGGTCAGCCGGTCGATCTGGCTGGTGAGGTTTTCCAGGCGGGCATCGACGCTGATCGAATCGATCTGCTTCAGGCGGCCCTGCAACTGCTCCTTGAGGCTGAGGATCTGCGCGGCCACCTTGTTGCCTTCGCCCTCATAGAAGGCGTAGAGGCTCTTGCGACCGAGCACCCGGGCGCGTTCCTCGAGGAAGGTGTCGACCCAGATCTTCACCACTTGCTGCGCGACTTCCGGGTCGTCCCAGGTAAAGCTGATATCGATCACCGACGAGCCCGGTTCATGGCTGGCCTGGAAGTTCTTTTCCAGGCGGGTCGCCAGGCGGTCCAGCGGGCTCTGCGGTTCCGACAGACCGACCAGTTGCAGCAGACTGCGCAGCGCATCGATGGCCGTGCCCATGGCCTTCTTGGCGTAGAACTTGAGGGTCTTCCAGAAACCCTGGGGTTCGGCGGCCGCGCTCAGTTCCAGGTAGCGCTGGGCGACGATGTGCACGATGGGCCGGCCGGTGAGCATCTTTTCCTCATCGACGATCGGGTCGTGCTGGGTGCTGGGCGAGATCAGTGTCTGGCGATTGCTGGCCTCGATCGGCACCGTGGTGCTGTCGCGCCCGGGCTTGACCAGCAGGCGCGCGTCCGACTCGTAGCGCGTCGGCAGCAGGAAGGCGCCCAGCACCGCGACCACGATGGTGGTGATGACCGCCAGCTTGAACTCGCGGCGGAATATGAAGAACAGGCGCAACAGATCACGTAGAGAGCGTATTTCGATCACGGGATCACTCCGTTGAAAGTACTTGTAGCAGTGGCTGATGGAGGCCGATCAAACGTATCGATCCTGTTCATTGTCCCGACGAACTACTGCTGGGAAAGTTGTTGATCGTGTTGCCGCTGTTTTTCACGTCTTGTTCATTCAGGTCGTAGTTGAAGCCCAGGCCAATCCCCTTGTTGATCGGGAACAGCTTGGTGAAGTACATGTCCACCGCTTCCACCGTGCTGCCGATGGTCGATTGCGGCACGTAGATCAGGTCGCCGCGCTGCAGGGCGACCAGCGGATGGTTGGGGTTGCTGAGCATGCTGCCGAGGTCGACGAAATACATCTTGTACTTGCCGTCGGGGCCGGTCCTGAGCAGGGCGATGTTGGAGCTGTCGGCCGACGGCAGGACGCCGCCGGAGCTGAGCAGGGCCTGCTCCACCGACACGGTGCCGGCCAGGTTGAAGAACGACGGGTTGGCCACCGCGCCGCCGATGAACACCCGGTTGCTCGGGGCAATGGCGATATTCACCGTCACTTCCGGCTCGCGGTAGATGCGCTTGTAGCGCCCGGTGATTTCCTTGCCCAGGCCTTCCGGGGTCAGCAGCGCGGCCTTGATCCGGCCGATGCCGGGCATCGAGATAAAGCCGTCCGGGCGCACCACGAACAGCGTCATGTCGTCGGTGGCGGCCGGCTCCTGGGCATCGCGCACGATGCGCAGGGTGTCGCCGCTCTGGATCAGCACCTGGGCTGGCGGCAGGTCGGCCAGGGTCAGTGCCGCCGCGTGGCGAGCCTTGAGGGTGTCGCTGTCGGGGAGCGCGACATGGGCGGGGGTCGAGCAGCCGCCCAGCCACAGGGAGGCGGTCAGGATGCTCAACAGACAAAGCCGGGAAGGTCGGTTAATAGTCATCATGACAGCTCAGGTCCAGTAGTTTGAGAACATGCTCAAGCGACGCTTGAGCGGTGTCGGCAGATGCTGTTCGGCGTGGCCGAGGCGATAGCCCAACAGTTTCAGCGCGCTGCGCAGCAGCACTTCGGGTACGCGTTGCAACTGGCCGGCGTCACGCAAGGCGCGCAACTCGGCCTGGACGTAACGCTTGCCTTCCCCGCCCGCGCTGCCGAAGGCTTCGCGGATCCAGGGTTCGCGGCCATAAAACACGCCGATATCGAAATAGCGGCGGAACTCCTGCATCAGACTGTAGCTGTGCGAATGCTGCACGCAGGCGCTGGCGGCGTAGCGCACCAGATAACCGTTGAGCAGCATGCGCGCCGCGACGTGGGCGTCCTCGCTGCCGATGACGTCCTCGGGAAAGCCGCCCACCGCTTGCAGGGCGCTGCGCCGGTAGACGGAAAACGAGTCCGAACTGAAGCAGGTCTTGATCCCCAGTTCCTCGGCGTCGGCCAGGCTTTTGCTGCGGCTCTGCGGGCTGTAGTTGAAGTGGCGCGACTGCGCCTCGAGAATCCCGGCGCCGGGGTGCGGTAGCTGACGACCGTAGGCGAGGCCGATCCGTGGGTCTTCTTCCAGCTCCTGGATCAGGTTGGCGAAGGTCTGGGGCGTGGCCGGGATCGCATCCTGGGTCAGCAGGATCAGCGCGTCGGCGTCCACCTGTTCGCTCGCCCAGCGGCGGGTGCCGCCATGGTTGAACTGCCGGGCGGCGATGACCTCCACCCGGGCACCGAACTGCCGGAAGCGGCTGACGGTATCGTCCGTCGAGCTGCTGTCGACCACCAGCACGGTGTCCGGTTGCAGCGTCTGGGCGGCCAGCGCCGGCAGCAGCCGGTCGAGGTGCGCTCCGGCGTTGCGGGCGGGAATGATCAGCGCCACCTTCATCATGGTTTTACCTGCGCCGGGGCACGGCCGTAGACGTCCTCGAAACGCACGATGTCGTCTTCGCCCAGGTACTCGCCGCTTTGCACTTCGATCATCACCAGGTCGATGATCCCGGGATTGCTCAGGCGGTGTTTATGGCCGGCGGGAATATAGGTGGATTCGTTGCTGTTGAGCAGCACCTCCAGGTCGCCATTGGTGATCAGGGCGGCGCCGCTGACCACGATCCAGTGCTCGCTGCGGTGATGGTGCATCTGCAGCGACAGCGACTCCTTGGGCTTGACCATGATGCGCTTGATCTTGAAGCGGCTGCTTTCCTCCAGCACGGTGTAGGTCCCCCATGGCCGGGTGACCGTGCGGTGCAGGCTGTAGGCGCTGTGGCCCAGGCGCTTGAGTTCGGTGACGATATGGCGCACGTCCTGGGTCCGCGAGGCATCGGCTACCAGCAGCGCGTCCGGGGTGTCGACGATGATCAGGTCGCTGACGCCAACGGCGCCGAGCACACGCTTGGGCGAGTCGATGTAGCAATTGCTCACGTCATGCAGGATGGCTTCGCCGTTGACCTGGTTGCCGGCGGCGTCGCTCGGGGTCAGCTGGCGCAGCGCATCCCAGGAACCGATGTCGCTCCAGCCGAGGTCGCAGGGCACCACGGCGACCCGTTCGGAGCGTTCCATCAGGGCCACGTCGATCGAAACGTCCGGGGCGCGGGCCAGGCCGTCGGCGTCGAGTTCGCGCTGGCGGCAGTGCTTGTTGTCCAGGGTCATGCCTTGTTCCAGGCAGGCCTGGGCGGCCCCCAGCACTTCGGGAGCGTGCAGGGTCAGCTCCTGCAGCAGGGTGTCGGCACGGAAGCAGAACATCCCGGCGTTCCACAGGTAGTTGCCGCTGTCGACGTAGGCCTGGGCGGTGGCCAGGTTGGGTTTTTCGACGAAACGCGCGACCTTGAAACCCTCCTTCAGCGCCGGGCCCTGTTCGATGTAGCCGAAACCGGTCTCGGGTTTGTCGGGCTGAATGCCGAAGGTCGCCAGGTAACCGGCTTCGGCGAGGCTGCGCGCCTTGCCCACGGCTGTGGCGAAGGCATCCTGGTCGAGGATCAGGTGGTCGGCCGGAAGGATCAGCAACTGCGCCTCGTCGCCCCAGTACTCGCGCACATGCAGGGCCGCCACGGCAATGGCCACGGCGGTATTGCGCCCGAACGGCTCGAGCAGCAGGTCGAGGTCCAGCTTGCCTTGATTGACGCTGCGGTACTCGTCCAGCGAGCGGAACAGCAGGTCGCGGTTGGTCACCGTGACCACGCAACTGACGTCCGCCAGGCTGCTGGCGCGGACGAAGGTTTTTTGCAGCAGGCTTTGCCCATCGCGCATGCGTATGAATGGCTTGGGCATGTTCTGCCGAGAGACTGGCCACAGACGCGAGCCCGAGCCGCCGGAAATAATGCAGGGGATCAATCCAGTGAATGCGCTCATCAGTAGACTTCCTTCGTCGAGAGGACGGCCGGAACCGTCATGAAAACGATGTACAGATCCAGCCAGACCGACCACTTGGAGATGTAATCGAGGTCGTACTCCACTCGTTTCTGGATTTTCTGCAGGGTGTCGGTTTCTCCCCGGTAGCCATTGATCTGTGCCCAGCCGGTGATACCGGGCTTGACCCGATGGCGCGAGCTGTATTCGCGCACCGCCTGTTCGAACGGCACTCCCGCCGCCTTGGTGGCGGTGGCATGTGGGCGAGGCCCGACGATCGACATGTTGCCCATCAGCACATTGAACAGCTGGGGCAGCTCATCAATGCTGGTCTTGCGAATGAAGCGTCCGACCCGGGTGATCCGCGGGTCTTCGCGAGTGGTCTGCCGTTCGGCATTGAGGTCCGCCTGCTCGACATACATCGAGCGGAACTTGAACACGCGGATCAACCGGTCGTTGTAGCCGTAGCGCTTTTGCCGGAACAGCACGGGGCCCTTGGAGTCGAGCTTCACCGCCACGGCGGTGGCCAGCAGCACAGGGGACAACAGGACCAGGCCCAGCAGGGCGAGCACGATGTCCTCGCAGCGCTTGATCAGCGGCGCCCAGCCGCGCAATGGCAGCTCGGAGGTGTTGAACATCAGGATGCCGCCGACATCGGTCATGCGGTTGTGGCCGAAGCGCAGGGTGGTGATGTCGGGCACCAGGGCGACATTCACCGACAACTGCCGCAGCCGCTGCACCAGCCCGCCGATGCGTGCGTGCGCGGCCCAGGGCAGGGCGATCAGTACCTGGTTGACCTGCTCGGAACGGATCAGCTCTTCCAGGTTCTGGGTGTTGCCCAGAAAGGGCAGGTCGCAGAAGGCCTTGGGCACGCGGTCGCTGCGATCGTCGATGAAGCCGATCAGGCCGGAGCGGATATCGCCGTGGCGCTGCATGTGTTCGGCAAGGAACAGCGCGCTCTCGCTGAAACCGAGGATCACCGTGCGTTGCAGGTATTTGCCACTGGCCATCCACGAGTGGAACAGGCGCAGCAGAAACAGGCGCTCGATGCCAAACAGCACGAGGCTGGCGATGAACCAGACAGCCAGGTCCCGCAGGCTGAAGACCGGCAGCAGGTGCAGCCCCAGGTACATGACCAGCAGGATGCAGAAGGCGGAGGTCCAGGCCACCAGCATCGTGCGCAGGCGCAGGCGATTGCTGAAGAACTCTTCGGAGTAGACCCCCTGGGCCTGGAACAGGATGACGGTGATCACGGCAAAGAACAGCAGCAGGCCAAGGACGGTTGGCCAGACATCCGCACTGGCGGATTCAAGACTCAGGAGCAGCAGGATTCCAGGCAAGGCGGCGGACAGGGCGTGCGTCAGTTTTACCCCCGAAATGAAGAGCTCCATGAACCCGGTTCGGGTCAGAAACCTGCTATCAATCGATTTCGTAAGCATCGAATCCCGTCGCTGCCAGGTAAAAACCCAGCTCTGTTAAGGGTAAAGCCAGTACAGAGGCAGGCTGAAAAAACTAAGGCTTACTGCAAAAGTCTGTTTTTTGGCGGCCTATGATGGCCATATAATACTACTTTTCTACTTTTATAGTCAACTAATTGACTGATTCTAGCGGGTTAACTTTTTTTTGCATTATACATCGGTTTTTTGACGGTTTTGTGCGTGTGTGACGAATGGAAGCCTGGGAATGTGTCATGAAGTTGGCTCATTCGTGAGCGAGGGGGTGACGGATAAATGGAGTGTTGTGCAGGGGGGAACTCTTGTCCAACCCGTGGCGATTTATTCCTTTTCGCCCGTGATTGCGGGGGGCTCGCTCACTGGCGCGGCCCTCGGGCGGTGTGCTCTGGCGGTGTAGACTGGGCGCTTGCGGATTAACCGAAGGAAGGGGAAGAAGCTGTGAGGTATTGGTCATTGCTGTTGCTGGGTTTCATGCCATTGCTGGCACACGCGGTGGAGGTCGGCGAGCGTCTGGCGCCCTGGACCTTGCTCGATCAATTCGACCGGGCCTATAGCCTCGACGGGCAGACCCGGACCCTGCTGGTGGCGCGCAGCATGGACGGCGCCAAGTTGGTAAACGCGGCCTTGCAGGATCGTCCTGCGGGTTATCTGGAAGCACGACACACAGTATTCGTCGCGGATATCCAGCGCATGCCGGCGGTGATCGCCAGGATGTTCGCGGTGCCGGCGATGCGTGATTATGGCTACCGGGTCATGCTCGACCGTGACGGACGAGTGGCGCCGCGCTACGCCGGGGCTGTGGATAAAGTCCTGTGGTTGCAACTCGAGGATGGCCGGCTGGTCGCTCAACGGGAGTACGGCACGGCCGCCGAACTGCGCGCGGCGCTGGAGCAGGCACAACCATGATCAGCGCCGCGCTGCTGTCGCCGCTCACCCTCGGCGTCGGCTGGCTGATCTATGTGCCGGTGCTGGTCTGGGCCGCCTGGCGCGCGTCCTGGGTCGAGCTGTTCAGCGACAGCCGGCGTCAGCATCTGCTGTTCGGTACGGTGTTCGCGTTGTTCATGCTGTGGCTGGTGCGCCGGGATTTCGATACCGGCGTGTCCTATCACTTCATCGGCATGACGGCCGTGACCCTGTTGCTGGACTGGCCGCTGGCGATCGTCGGCGGGCTGATTGCCCAGGTGGGGCTGGTTGCGCTGGGCCGCCAGGACCTGGCGGCGGTCGGCATCAACGGCGCCTTGCTGATCCTGCTGCCGGTGCTGGTCACCGAATGCTGCGCGACCCTGGTGGAGCGCGCGCAGCCGCGTAATCCCTTTGTGTATATCTTCTGTTCCGGTTTTTTTGCCGCCGCGCTGTCGGCCTTGCTGTGCCTGTTGGTGGGCCTGGGGCTGCTGTGGTTCGACGGGCGTTTCGCCATGCCGGAATGGCTGGAAGACTTCATCGGCTACCTGTGGCTGATCATCTTTCCCGAGGCCTTCATCAACGGCATGGTAGTCAGCGCCCTGGTGGTGTTCTGCCCCGAATGGCTGGAAACCTTCAACCGCACCCGTTACCTCTCGGCGCCGTGGAAGGATGACGATCCGCGTTCTTGATCCATATCAAACACGTTCGGCAGGCGCGGTCCCATGCTCGGCAAAAAACCGTTCGGGAGCAGGGTCATGAGTGTGTATGAATGGGCGCGGCAGGAAGTACGCAGGAGCCTGGATACTGCGCAGGAAGAGGGTTTCGAACCAGGCTTGAGCCTGCGCGCCCTGCTCAGCGCGGTGGTGCAGGAGAGTCGGCGGGTGCGCAGCGCCGAGGATCTGGCCGACGAGTTGCAGTTTCTCGCGGAGAACCTCGACGATACGCAGGACTACGGTTTCATGCGGCCTTGAAGCGTTAGTGGGCGCGAGGCGGCAGGTCGTCGGAAAACAGATCGTCCTCGGCATCCGGGCTGACCGGAATCTTGTGTTCTTCGGCGGCCCAGGCGCCGAGGTCGATCAGTTTGCAGCGGTCCGAGCAGAACGGACGGTTGACGTTGCTCGCGGTCCACTCCACGGGCGCACCGCAGGTTGGACATTCCACGGTCAGGGGTTGGCTCATGACTGGCCTCCACGCAAGGTAAGGTAAAAGTGATGCAGGCGTTCGACCTCGCTGTGCAGCCAGGCGAGGTCACGGTCGTTGACCAGCACATCGTCGGCATGGCTCAGGCGATCTTCGCGGGTCGCCTGGGCCTTGAGAATCGCCTGGATCTGCTGTTCGCTGATCCGGTCGCGTTGCAGGGTCCGTTCGATCTGCAGTTGTTGCGGCACATCGATCACCAGGATCCGCTGGGTCATCGCGTATTGCCCGGATTCGATCAGCAGCGGTGACACCAGAATCGCGTAGGGCGACTCGGCGCGGGCCAGGTGCGCGGCGATCTCATCGGCAATCAACGGATGCAGCAAGGCCTCCAGCCAGAGGCGTTGTTGCGGCACCTCGAAGATCAGCGTGCGCAGCGCGGCGCGGTCCAACTGGCCATCGGCCTGCAGCACGCCGTCGCCGAAATGTTCGGCAATGCGGGCCAGGGCCGGACGGCCGGGTTCCACCACCCAGCGGGCGGCGTGATCGGCATCCACCACATGGATGCCCAGGTCGATGAAGTGCTGGGCCGCGGCACTTTTGCCACTGCCGATACCGCCGGTAAGGCCGAGGATCCAGGGTTTGAAAACAGGCTTGGTCATCTGAAACCGACAAACTGCAAATAAGAGACGGTTATTTGACCACCCCAGAGCAAGGCAATCCAGCCGGCAATCGCCAGAAAGGGGCCGAAAGGAATAGGCGTGGACATTTGCGCGCGGTTGCGACGCAGCAGGGCGATCCCGGCCAGGGCTCCTGTCAGTGAGGCCAGCAGCAGGGTCATCGGCAGAATCTGCCAGCCGCCCCAGGCGCCGAACATGGCCAGCAGCTTGAAATCGCCGTGCCCCATGCCTTCCTTGCCGGTCAGCAGCTTGAACAACCAGTACACCGACCACAGGCACAGGTAGCCGGCCACGGCGCCCCACAGCGCATCGTGGAGGCTGACGAACAGGTCGAAGCCATTGACGATCAGGCCCAGCCACAACAGCGGCAGCACCAGTACGTCGGGCAACAGTTGATGATCGGCATCGATCAGGCTCATTGCCAACAGGCCCCAGCTCAGGAGCAGCATCAGGACGGCCTGCCAGCCAAAGCCGAAATGCCAGGCCACGAACGCCGAGGCCAGGCCGCAGCTCAGCTCCACCAGCGGGTAGCGCCGGCCGATCGGTGCCTTGCATGCGGAGCAGCGTCCGCGCAGCAGCAAGTAACTGAACAGCGGGATGTTTTCCCAGGGGCGGATCGGGTGGGCGCAGTGGGGGCACTGGGAGTGCGGGAGCAACAGGTTGTAGGTCGGTCCGGCAGGCTCGACGGGCAGCCCCAGGATGTCACGGGCCTGGGCGTGCCAGTCGCGCTCGAGCATCTTTGGCAGACGCCAGATCAGCACATTGAGAAAGCTGCCGACAATCAGGCCCAGGACCAGCATCGATGCTACGAAGACCAGCGGATAGCTGGCCAGGACCTCAGTCAATGACATGTTCAGATCGCTGTGCCGAGTTGGAAGATGGGTAAGTACATGGCGACCACCAGGCCGCCGACCAGGGTGCCCAAAACTACCATGATCACGGGCTCCATGAGACTGCTCAGGGTGTCGACCAGGGTATCGACCTCTTCCTCGTAGTGGATCGCGACTTTTTCCAGCATGCCATCCAGGGCCCCGGATTCTTCGCCGATGGCGGTCATCTGGATCGCCATGCCGGGAAATATGCCGGATGCGCGCATGGAAAAGTGCAATTGCATGCCGGTCGCCACGTCCTGCCTGATGCGGTTCACCGCATGCTTGAACACCTGATTGCCGGTGGCTCCGGCGACCGAGCTCAAGGCTTCCACCAGCGGTACCCCGGCTGCGAAGGTGGTGGACAAGGTGCGGGCGTAGCGGGCCACCGCGGACTTGTACAGCAGCGGCGCCACCAACGGCAGTTTCAGCAGGCCCGCGTCCAGCCAGTGGCGAAAGCGTGGTGAGCGCCGGTGGGCATGGCGCAGGCCGAATGCGCTGAGCAACAGAGCGCCCGCCAGCAGCCACCACCAGTGCTGCACGAATTCCGAGAGGGCGATGACCAGTTGGGTGAACACCGGCAGTTGCGCGCCGAAGCCTTGGAACATCGACTGGAATTGCGGCACCACCTTGACCAGCAGGATCCCCGTCACCACCAGCGCCACGCAGATCACCGCCAGGGGATAGGTCATGGCCTTGCGGATTCGCGTCTTGAGGTTCTCGCTTTTTTCCTTGTAGGTCGCCACCCGCTCCAGCAGGGTTTCCAGGGCGCCGGCCTGTTCGCCGGCATCCACCAGGCTGCAGTACAGCTCGTCGAAATACCGCGGCCTCTTGCGTAATGCGCCAGTGAAGCTGCTGCCGGCGGCGATGTCCTGTTTCAGCTCGGCCATCAGTTTGCGCATGTTCGGGTTATCGAAGCCCTCGGCAATGATGTCGAACGACTGCAGCAGCGGCACGCCGGCCTTGATCAGGGTCGCCAACTGCCGGGTGAACAGGCTGATGTCGCGAGCCTTGATCGGGGGCGTGCGCTGGAACAGCGAGCTGGATTTCTTCCTGACCCTGGCCGGGCTGATGCCTTGCTTGCGCAGTTGGGCCCTGATCAGCGAAGGGGTATGGCCGCTCAATTCGCCGCGCAGTTTGCTGCCTTGCCTGTCGGTGCCTTCCCACAGGTAAACACTGACTTTTGCTGCTTTGACCGCCATGGTGTCGAGTCCCCGGGTAATGATGGATCCTCAGGGCCGGCAATGCCCTGTGCGTTAGCGAATGGATCGCCGTGTGGGCGCGGCGTCCGGCTCATAGAGTTTGAATGGCCCGATACGTTCCTTGGATAGGGAGGGCCGTGAATGGAATCGATGGTCGAGTGACAGCGTAGCCCGTCACGGCGAGTGGCTCAGGGCACTTGGCTGACAAAAAGTGTCAGATAGTGCGACTTCTGGCGCTCACTGCTGCAGGTCCGCGTCGCTAAGCTCCCGTTTTCCCGGGGGCGCAGGCGCTGGCACAGGCTGTGCTATGGCTGTCTGGTGAGTGCCCAGACCCCTGGATATCCCCTGCTTGGAGCAGATAAATGAAGTATCAGAAAGGTTTTACCTTGATCGAGTTGCTGGTCGTCGTGGCGATCATCGGCATCCTGGCCACCTTTGCCATGCCGCTGTATTCCAAATACCAGGCGCGGGCCAAGGTCACCGCGGCGTTGGCCGAAGCCTCGGCGCTGAAGGTCAACTTCGAGGACGTGCTGAACCAGGGCAGCGACCCGACCCTGGAGCTGGTGGGGGGCAAGGCGGCGACATCGAACTGCACCATGACCGCCGCGGGTTCTGCCTCGACCGGGGCAGGAACCATTGGCTGCACCATCCTCAATGCACCGGCGCCGGTGTTGAACAAGACCGTCACCCTGACCCGCACCACGGCCGATGGCTGGGTCTGCACCACCACGGTCCCCGCGGATTACTCCCCCAAGGGTTGCACCGCCAGCGGCAGTTGAGCCCGGTTCTCGCTGGCTCGGTCCGTGAAACGCCACGCGCCGCTGCGCCTTTTGGGAAAGTATCGAGAATTCAGGAAGTTAGCTCTCCAGCGGGAAATGCAACTTGCATGCAGATTATTCGCCGGTCATGCATTTTGCATGATCGAAAGTGCTCTGTCAGTTTTATAACTCATTGATATTTAAAGGCTTTATTGTTTTTATGAACTTGGCATAACGCCTGCAATCTACTTAAGTAACCCTGCTGCCAGGACTTGGAGCAGGTTTTCCAGAAGAACAGGAGTTACTCGTATGAAGACGTTCGCTATCGCTGCTGCAACTGCTACCGCTCTGACCCTGACCATGGCTAACGTTGCATTTGCCCAGACCTCTCAAGCTACTCAGGCGCCAATGGTGCTCGCGGCGGGTGAAGTGACCAAGGCCAAGGAAGCCACTTCCGACACCTGGATCACCACCAAAGTCAAAGCGGATCTCGTAACTGAAAAAGGCATTCCTGGTACCGACATCAAGGTCGAAACCAACAAGGGCGTGGTTTCCCTGTCCTCCACCACTGCTCTGACCGCGGCGCAGAAAGAAACCGCAGTCAACATCGCCAAGAATATCAAGGGCGTGAAGGCGGTATCGGCTGACGGTTTGAAAACCGAGTAGGCCTCAAGCTTCTTTCCGGGACAGGGAGAGGATGCGGTAGATGACTTATCTACCGCTTCCCTGAAGGTTCATGCGAATGGCCACAGGGAGGTGGCTCCTCTGCAAACAGAACAGGCCCCGGCACAGTGTGTCGGGGCCTGTTCTGTTTGTGGCGGGAAAACCGCAGGGCCGACCCGTTCCCGGGGCGGCGGGAAGGGCGGTTATTCGGCGTCCAGGTGCATGGGGGTAATGACCCGACCGTCGCTTTCGGCCTGGCCGAGGTTGGCATCGATGAAGTAGACCCGGTCGTCCGCCAGTTGGCCCTTGTCCACCAGGAAGTCCTTGATGCTGCTGGCCCGTTCCTGGCCCAGCTGGCGCAACAGCACATCGCTGCCACTCCAGAACTTGATCACGCCTTCACGCATTTTCGCGGTGCGCTCTTCCTTGCCCAGATCCTTCCATTCGGCTGGTGGCTGGGTCTTGAGGCGCGTGCGATAGATGCCTTCCAGCAGCGGGCCTTTCTCGCCCTCCGGCACCTTCAGCAGCGAGGCCTGGGCCGGTACCTTGTCGCCGCGGCGCTGGAGCATCTTGTAGTAGTTGTACTGGTATTCCCGCTCCAGGCGTTGCTCGGCGATCAGCGGACCATCGCTGCTCTGCGCGGCGGTACCTTCGATCTCCAGGCGCAGGGCCGGACGCTCCTTGAGCGCGTTGGACAGCTTGACCAGCGCCGCTTCCGATTCCGGGCTCAAGTCACTCGAGCCCGGGGCGAACGAGACGCTGCCCAAGTCTTCCGAACCACTGCCCGCGACCAGCCCGCCAATCAGTTTGAACGGCGCGGCGGCCGCCTTGACGATCAGGTTGCGCAGGGTCTGCCAGACAATCGGCATGACGCTGAATTGCGGGTTGTTGAGGTCGCCGGTCACCGGCAGTTCGATGGAAATCTTGCCGTCGACATCCTTGAGCAAGGCAACCGCCAGTTTCAGGGGCAGGCTCACGGCATCCGGGCTGTCGACTTTTTCCCCCAGCTCCAGTTGTTCGACCACCACTTTGTTCTCGGCCTTGAGCTGGCCGTTGGTGATGACGTAGTGCAGGTCGAGGTTGAGCCGGCCCTTGCGGATACGGTAGCCGGCGAACTTGCCGGAGTAGGGGGTCAGGGTGGTCAGTTCGACGCGTTTGAAACTGGTGGCGATGTCCAGCGCGGCCATTGGATCGAAGGGGTTCACGCTGCCCTTGATGGTGACCGGCGCATAACGATCGACCTTGCCCTTGATATCGACGCTGGCCGGTTTTGCCTGGCGGCTGTCGATGGTGCCGATCTGGCCATTGAGCTGCTGGACGGCCGTGGCGAAGTTGGGGGTCAGGCTGAAGTCGGCGAAGTTGGCCGAACCGTCGTTGATGGCGATCTGGCCGATATGGATGCCCAGGGGTTTTTCCTTGGTGGCCGGCTTGGCGGCACTTTTCGGCGCGCTGTCGGCCGGTTGCGGGATCAGCAGGTCATCGATGTTGGTGGTGCGGTCATCGTTGATCATGAAGCGCGCATAGGGCTGCATCAGGTTGACCTTGTTGATCGTCAGGCTGTCACCGTGCTGATAGTTCAGGCCTTCGAGCACCAGTTGCTGCCATTTCACGAAGTCGCGGGTTTTCAGGGTGTCCAGGGTGTGCAACTGGTCGACCTGGGCCCGGCCGGTCACGCTGAATGTCAGGGGATCGATGTTTTTCAGGTCTACAGCCAGGTCGCTGCCGAGCATGCCGCTACGCAGCTCCAGGCGAATGAACGGGCTGATATAGGACTGGGCGACCCGCAGGTCGATGTCCTTGGTCTGCACCGCCAGCTTGGCGGTCACCGGTTGCAGGTTGACCACGCCGCTGGCGAGGACCTTGCCCTGCTTGCCCAGCCCGGTGTCGAGCTTGAGGTTGAAAGGCGACTGGTTGAGGCTGTCGAAGTTCTGCACGTCGAGGTTCAGTGGCCCGACCTCCAGCGCCACCGCTGGCTTGGCCTGGCGGTCCGCCAGGTGCACCTGGTAATTGCGCAGTTGCACATCCTTGAGCAGTACCTGCCAGGGTTTGCTTGGCGCCGGGGCAGCTGGCTGCGGGCTATCGGTGGCGGCCGGAACGGGCTTGGCGGCCGGTTTGGCCGGCTGGCTGGCGAACAGTTTCTGCCAGTCCAGTTGGCCATCGGCCTCCAGGGCGGCCCAGGTTTCCAGTTTCTGGCTGCGGATCTTGCCGACCACCACTTGCTGCTTGGCCAGGTCGACGGTGGTCTCACTGACGTCCAGGCGCTCCAGGCGAGCCAGTGGTCGACCATCGGGGGCCTTGATGGCGAAAGGGGCGACGCTCACCGAGGCATCGCTGAGCAGCAGTTCGGTTTCCTTGGCCAGGTTCAGCTTGTAGCGGGTGTTGAGGTTCAGCACGCCGTCCTCGAGGACCAGGGGCAAGGCATCGCGGACATAGGGCCACCAGGCTTTCATCTGGCCGTCGGTGATTTTCAGGGTGCCTTCGGAGGCGATCGGGGTCAGGCTGAAATTGCCGCTCCAATCGATCTGACCGCCCGCGGGGCCCACGGCGACCAGGGTCATGTCGGCACTGTCGTCGGGCAGGGTGCTGAGATTCTTCAGTTCGAGATCGAGTTTGTCGTAGAGGAAATCGATGGGCTCGCTGGGCCGCGTGTCCTGGAAGTGCACATAACCGCCCGCCAGTTTGATGCGCTCGATACGCAGGGGGAACGGCTTGGCCTCGGGGTCATCCGGAGTCGGTTCGCTGGCGGGCAGGTTGAACAGGCCCAGCAGGTTGAGCTTGCCGTCCTTGGCGAACAGGATCTCGCTCTTGGGTTTGTCCAGCTCGATATCGGCCAGGTGCAGCGCGCGGGTCCAGAGGCTGTCCAGTTGCAGGTTGGCGTAGAGACGCTCGAAGGCCACCTGCTCCTTGCCCGGCTCACCGATATTCAGGCCCCAGAGCGTCAGTTCAAGACTGAACGGGTTGAGTTCGATGCGCTGGATCTTTGCCGGTACCGTCGCGTAGTTGGCCAACTGTTGATTGGCCACCCGCAAGGCGATACCCGGCAAAATCAGAAAGCCCAACAGGCTGTACAGGGCGAGGGCGGTCAACAAAGCGCCGATAGCGCGGATCAATCCTTTGGACATGCGAGGCTTCATCTATCTGAACCGGAAGTGCGTTGGAGTATGGCATGCGTTTCCGGTTCCGAAACAATCCCATGACTGTCGCAAACAGGATTATTCAGATTCCTCGCAGGAGATCAGAGTTGCAGGATCAGGGTCTTGAGCGGCGGTTGCTGGTCCATGGAAGGGAAGTCGCGACCGGGTGTCAGCACCTGCCATTCGCGTACCGGGCGCCCGGCCTTTTCGGCACAGCGCAGCACCTGTTCGCGCCAGTCCTCCAGCGTCACTTTCGCCAGGTTGTTGCAGCAGATCAGCACGCCATTGTCGGCGGTAGCCAGCAGGGCCGGCTTGAGCAGGCTCTGATAGTCGCGCAGCAGGTCGACGGTGCCGAATGCACTCTTGGCCCAGGCCGGCGGGTCGAGCAGCACCAGGTCGTACTGGCGTTGTTCCAGGCGTGGGTAGCCGGGCAGCTTTTGCCCGCGGCGCTGGGTGATGGGCAGGCCGGCCAGTTGCCGGATCGCCGGGAAGTAATCCGATTGTACGAACTGCATGGCCGGCAATTGCGGATTGAGTTGGCCGTTTTCGTGGCCGACGGCCAGGTTGCCCTCGGCGAAGTCCAGGTTGCACACCTCACGGGCGCCACCTGCCGCGGCACTCAGGCCGACACCGCAGGTATAGGCGAACAGGTTCAGCACGCTCTTGCCGGTGCTGTGGGCCTTGACCCAGCCACGGGCGTTGCGCAGGTCGAGAAACAGCAGCGGGTCCTGGCCGGCATGTCGGCCGCGTACCCGGTAGTTCAAGCCCCATTCGTGGCCGACCAGGTCTTTCAGCGCCTCTTCTTCGGCGCGGTAAACCGGGTCTTCGCGGTCGATGCGTGAGTTGCCCCGGGAGCGATCGTTGTAGACCAGCAGGGTGTCCAGGCCCAACTGCTCCTGGGCGGTCTCGTGCAATTGCAGCAGGGCCTCGCGTTCCAGCGTCTGGTGAAAGCTTTGCACCAGCAGTTGCGGGCCGTAACGGTCGATGGTCAGGCCCCCGGCGCCTTCCTGGCTGCCATGGAACAGCCGATAGCAGTCGGTGCCTTGTTGATGCAGCTCGACGAGCAGGTCCTGGCGATGATCGAGGGCGGCGCGCAGCGCCTGATTCAAGGAAGACATGCGGGCGCCTAGCGGATGATTGGGTGGGGCAGTCTACCAGCTTCGCTCGGCGCTTGTAGGCGAACGCGCTTGGGTGGTGGTCTTGTAGGAGCGGCCGGTCGACGTTCGATTGCTCGCGATGAACGTCAACGATAATGCGCTATGCCTGACGTACTGCGGTGGGATGACGTTTCTTTCGCGAGCAAGTTCGTTCCTACAAAGGGACGGGGTTAGCGTTCGATGGCCAATGCCACGCCCTGGCCGCCGCCGATGCACAAGGTCGCCAGGCCTTTTTTGGCATCGCGCTTGAGCATCTCGTGCAGCAGGGTCACCAGCACCCGGCAGCCCGAGGCGCCGATCGGGTGGCCGAGGGCGATGGCGCCGCCATTGACGTTGACCTTGCTCGCGTCCCAACCCAGCTCCTGGCCCACCGACAGCGACTGGGCGGCGAAGGCTTCGTTGGCTTCGATCAGGTCCAGTTGCTCCAGGGACCAGCCGGCCTTGTCCAGGCAGCGGCGGGTGGCCGACACCGGGCCGATGCCCATGATCGCCGGGTCGACGCCGGCGTTGGCGTAGGCGGCGATCTTCGCCAGCACCGGCAGGCCCAGGGCCTTGGCCTTGGCGGCGCTCATCAGGATCACCGCGGCGGCGCCGTCGTTCAGCGACGAGGCGTTGCCGGCAGTGACCGTGCCGTCCTTCTTGAAGGCCGGCTTGAGCTTGCCCAGGGACTCGGCGGTGGTGCCGGCGCGCGGCTGCTCGTCGGTGGCGAAGGCCACGGGCTCGCCCTTGCGCTGGGGAATCAGGATCGGGGTGATCTCATCGGCGAAACGCCCGCCCTCGATGGCGGCCACGGCTTTCTGCTGCGAGGCGGCGGCAAAGGCGTCCTGGGCTTCGCGGCTGATGCCGTATTTGTCCACCAGGTTCTCGGCGGTGATGCCCATGTGGTAGTCGTTGAAGGCGTCCCACAGGCCGTCGCTGATCATGCTGTCGACGATCTGGCCGTGGCCCATGCGCAGGCCGGTGCGGGTGCCGGGCAGCACGTAGTTGGCCAGGCTCATGTTCTCCTGGCCGCCGGCGATGATCACCTCGGCGTCGCCGCAGCGGATCGCCTGGGCGCCCAGGTGCAAAGCCTTGAGGCCGGAGCCGCAGACCTTGTTCAGGGTCAGCGCCGGCACGGCGTGGGGCAGGCCGGCCTTGATCGCGGCCTGGCGCGCGGGGTTCTGCCCGGCGCCGGCGGTGAGCACCTGGCCCATGATCACTTCATCGACCTGGGCACCGTCCAGGCCGGTCTGGGCCAGCAGCTGGCGGATCACCGCGGCGCCGAGATCGACCGCGGGGATATTGGCCAGCGAACCCTGGAAACTGCCGACCGCGGTGCGGGTGGCGGCAACGATTACGACGTCTTGCATGGCGCGAATCCTCATGGTCATTGGCGGCATCGGTCGGCGGCTATAGGACCGTGGCCGATGCGCGAGAACTTGGAAAATCATGGTTGCATAGAAGGTCGCGGCGCCGCCAATCGCGAACCGGTGGGTCGCGTTCTGTTCGCCCGGTCGGGTATTACAGGCCCATGCGCCGGCGCGCGCGATGTATCGAACCGTTGCGTACCGCCCAGCGCAGCATCGGCGCACTGCGGTTGACGCTGGCGCGGATCAACTGGCGTTGCAGCAGACCCTGGTCGACGCCGAGCATGTTACTGGCCCAGTCGGGCAGCAGGTCGATGCCGGCCTGCATCATCAACGAGCCGAAGGGTTTGGCCAGGCGGCTTGGGGCAGGTGCCGCCAAGAGCAAACGCAGCACCTCGCGGCTGCGTTCATCGCAGAGCAGCTGTGGGCGCATCCGTGCCAGGTAATCCGCCACGGCCCGGCGCGAGCGCGGTACATCACTGGCGCCAAGACGTTCGGCGATCAGCGCGACTTCCCCGTAGTAACGGTCCTGGTCGGCAGGCGACAGCTGCGGATTGCGATAACGCAGATGCGCCGCCAGAAAGCTGCTGACCTCGGCCACATGCACCCAGGTCAGCAACTGCGGATCGCTGGCGGCATAGGGCCGGCCGTCTGGCGCGTGGCCGACGATCTGCAGGTGAATGGTGCGCACCTTGTCGATCAGCCATTCGGCATCCTGCCGCGAACCGAAGGTGGTGCCGGAAATGAACTGCGCGGTACGCCGCAGGCGCCCGATCATGTCTTCCCGGAAGTTCGAATGATCCCAGACCCCGGCCAGGGCCAGCGGGTGCAGGGCCTGCATCAACAAGGCGCTGATACCGCCGATCAGCATGCTGCTGAAATCGCCATGCACTTGCCAGCAGATGGCGTCCGGGCCGAACAGGCCCGGGTCGCCCTTGGGGTTGTCCAGGTCGAGCTGACCCAGCGACAGACCACCCAGGCTCATGACCTGGGTTTCGATACGACTGCGAATGAATTCCATACCGCTTGGCTGTTCCTTGGTTGAGGCCCGAGGCCCCGCTCAGAGGTTCAGGCGTTTATCGATCAGGCCCTCGACCACACTCGGGTCGGCCAGGGTCGAGGTATCGCCCAGGCTGTCGAGCTCGTTGCAGGCGATCTTGCGCAGGATACGCCGCATGATCTTGCCCGAGCGGGTTTTCGGCAAGGCCGGTGCCCACTGGATCAGCTCCGGCTTGGCGAAACTGCCGATCTCGCGGCTGACCAGGCTCAACAGCTCATTCTTCAGCTCGTCGCTGGGCTCGACCCCATTCATCGGGGTGACAAAGGCATAGATGCCCTGGCCCTTGAGGTCGTGGGGGTAACCGACCACGGCGGCCTCGGCGATGCTGTCGTGCAGGACCAGGGCGCTCTCGACCTCGGC
Source organism: Pseudomonas sp. SK3(2021) (assembly GCF_016772375.1). Lineage (NCBI taxonomy): Bacteria > Pseudomonadati > Pseudomonadota > Gammaproteobacteria > Pseudomonadales > Pseudomonadaceae > Pseudomonas > Pseudomonas sp. SK3(2021). Next base: position 5,733,967 of record NZ_CP061943.1, on the reverse strand, counting down.
GGTGCCGATGCGATGTCCGGAGACGTTGATCACGTCGTCGATGCGTCCGGTGATCCAGTAATCGCCGTCTTCATCGCGCCGCGCGCCGTCGCCGGTGAAGTAGTAGCCCGGGTAGGGTTTGAAATAAGTCTCGACCATGCGCTGCGGGTCGCCGTAGACACTGCGGATCTGCGCCGGCCAACTGGCCTTGATCGCCAGGATGCCGCTGCCGGCGCCGTGGATTTCCTTGCCGTGCTCGTCCAGCAGTACCGGCTGCACCCCGAACATCGGGCGGGTGGCGCAGCCCGGCTTGATCCGGCTGGCGCTGACCAGCGGGCTGAGCATGATGCCGCCGGTTTCGGTCTGCCACCAGGTATCGACAATCGGGCAGCGCTGCTCGCCGACACTATTGAAATACCACTCCCAGGCTTCCGGGTTGATCGGCTCGCCGACGCTGCCCAGCAGGCGCAGGCTGCTGCGCGAGGTGTGTTGCAGTGGCTCGGGGCCTTCGCGCATCAGCGCGCGCAATGCGGTGGGGGCGGTGTAGAAGATATTCACCCGGTGCTTGTCGATGACTTCCCAGAAGCGCGAACTGCTCGGGTAGCTGGGCACGCCCTCGAAGATCAGGCTGGTCGCGCCATTGGCCAGCGGGCCGTAGACGATGTAGCTGTGGCCGGTGACCCAGCCGACATCGGCGGTGCACCAGAAGACTTCACCTTCGCGATAATCCAGCACGTATTTGAAGGTCATCGCCGCCTGCAGCAAGTAGCCGCCGGTGGTGTGCAGCACGCCTTTGGGTTTGCCGGTGCTGCCGGAGGTGTAGAGGATGAACAGCGGGTCTTCGGCGTCCATCGGTTGCGGCGGGCAGTCGTCTTCGACGTCGCGCAGGGCCTGGTGGTACCAGAGGTCGCGGCCTTCGACCCAGTTCACCGGGTTCTGGGTGCGCTCGACCACCACCACCGTGCTGACGTTCGGGCAGCTTTGCAGGGCCTTGTCGACGTTGTTTTTCAAGGGCACGAACTTGCCGCCGCGCACCCCTTCGTCAGCGGTGATCACGGTGCGGCAGTCGGCATCGAGAATGCGGTCGCGCAGCGCGTCCGGGGAGAATCCGCCAAAGACCACCGAGTGCACCGCGCCGATACGGGTGCAGGCGAGCATGGCGTAGGCCGCCTCGGGGATCATCGGCATGTAGATGCAGACCCGGTCGCCTTTTTTTACGCCGCGGCTTTTCAGGACGTTGGCCAGGCGGCAGACGTAGTGATGGAGTTTCTTGTAGGTGATCTGCAGCGATTCGGCAGGATCGTCGCCTTCCCAGATGATTGCCACCTGGTCGCCGCGTTTTTCCAGATGGCGGTCGATGCAGTTGTAGCTGACGTTCAACCGGCCGCCGGCGAACCAACTGGCGGCGCCGGTTTTCAGGTCATAGCGCTGCACGGTTTGCCAGGGGGCGCTCCAGTCGAGAAAGCGGGTGGCCTGTTCGGCCCAGAAGGTACTGGGGTGCTCGATGGATTCGCGGTACAGCCGCTGGTAGTCGTCCTGACTCAATTGCGCAGCCCGGCGGACGGCATCGGCTTGGGGGTACATGCTGATATCGAACATGACGGTTCCTTATTCTTGTTTTAGCGACAAGCAATAAAGATGCGCCTTGATCGGAAGGGGTTCAAGGGGAGAGCGGTCTTGGAGGACCGATCGCGAATCGGCCCGCGGCTATGCAGCGAATGGGGGTTGCATAGCCGTGGACCGGTTTGCGAAGGGATATTTCAGCGGGCCATCAGCCGCGGTGGCGACCGCGGAAGTAGTTGATCAGGCCCTGGGTCGAAGCATCCTCGGCCGGGGTTTCTTCACTGCCGACCAGGCGGTTATAGACGCCCTTGCCCAGCTCTTTGCCCAGCTCCACGCCCCACTGGTCGAAGGCGTTGATGCCCCAGATCACGCTCTGCACGAAGACTTTGTGTTCGTACATCGCCACCAGCGCGCCCAGGCGGCGCGGGCTGATGCGCTCGACCACCAGGGTGTTGCTCGGACGGTTGCCCGGGATCACTTTGTGCGGTGCCAGCTTCTGTACTTCGGCCTCGCTCATGCCTTTTTCACGCAGCTCGGCCTCGGCCTCGGCGCGGGTCTTGCCGAGCATCAGCGCCTGGCTTTGCGAGAGGCAGTTGGCATACAGCCACTGGTGATGGTCGGCGACCGGGTTGAAGCTGACGATCGGCACGATGAAGTCGGCCGGGATCAACTGGGTGCCCTGGTGCAACAGCTGGTGGTAGGCGTGCTGACCGTTACAGCCCACGCCGCCCCAGATCACCGGGCCGGTGTCGGTGGAAACCGGCGTGCCGTCCTGGCGCACGCTCTTGCCGTTGGATTCCATGTCCAGCTGCTGCAAGTGTTTGGTGATGTTGCGCAGGTAGTGGTCGTACGGCAGGATCGCGTGGCTTTGCGCGCCCCAGAAGTTGCCGTACCACACGCCCAGCAGGGCCAGGAGGACCGGCATGTTCTGCTCGAACGGTGCGGTCTGGAAGTGCTGGTCCATGGTGTAGGCGCCGGACAGCAGTTCCTTGAAGTTGGACATGCCGATCGCCAGGGCGATTGGCAGGCCGATGGCCGACCACAGCGAGTAACGCCCGCCGACCCAGTCCCACATCGGGAAGATATTCTCTTCGCGGATGCCGAAGGCCACGGCGGCGGCGTTGTTGCTCGACACCGCGATGAAGTGACGATACAGCTCGGCCTCGGAACCGCCCTGAGCCAGGTACCAGGCGCGCGCGGCCTGGGCGTTCTTCAGGGTCTCCAGGGTGTTGAAGGATTTCGACGAGACGATGAACAGCGTGGTTTCGGCGCGGATCTTCGAGGACAGTTCGTGGAACTCGCTGCCGTCGATATTGGCCAGGTAATGGCAACGCACGCCTTTCTGGGCGTAGGACAACAGGGCTTCGGACACCAGCTCGGGGCCGAGGAACGAACCGCCGATGCCGATGTTCACCACGTCGGTGATCGGCTTCTCGGTGTAGCCGCGCCACAGGCCGTCATGGATGCGCCCGACCAGTTCGGTGATCTGGTTCAGCACCTTGTGCACTTCCGGCATCACGTTGACGCCGTTGACCGACAGCTTGTCGCCCACTGGGCGGCGCAAGGCGGTGTGCAGGGCCGGACGGCCTTCGGACGAGTTGACCAGCTCACCGGCGAACAGCGCCTTGATCGCGTCCTGCAGACCGGCTTCATTGGCCAGGCGCACCAGCAGGTTGCGGGTTTCGGAGGTGATCAGGTTTTTCGAGTAATCGAGAAAAAGCCCACAGCCGCTGAGGCTGAATTGATGAAAGCGCTGCGGGTCGGCATTAAAGGCCTCGCGCATGCTGAAATCCTGCATGGCTTGGCGGTGGTCATTCAACGCTTGCCAGGCGGGCAGAGCGGTAACGTCGTGAGGAGTGCGGTAGTACGCCATCGCTGCGGTTTTCCTTTTACTTGAACTGCCTGTTGGACACTGAAAAGCCCGGAACGTCCTGCTCGAAGAATAACGTTCGGTCAAACCTGCGCTGACACGATTAAGCACGCAGGGCGATTACAGTAACTCTCGCATGCTGATCTGTCTTGGCTTTGTCTGACTTGCGGCCGGTACTTTTTTATACCGGCGCCTCAGAGCCGCGCAACGAGCGGGATTTCAGGGGGTGAGAACGATTGGGGCTCAGGCGACCTGAACCGGAATGGCATGGCTGGTGTGGCTCAGCTCGTTGCCCGGCGCCATATAGAGCATGCGTGGCTTGAAGTTGAGCAGTTCGGCTTCGCTGTAGTGAGCGTAAGCGCAGATGATCACCCGGTCGCCAACCTTGGCCTTGTGCGCGGCGGCGCCGTTGACCGAGATCATGCGCGAGCCTTCCTCGCCACGAATGGCGTAGGTGGTGAAGCGCTCGCCATTGTCGACGTTGTAGATCTGGATCTGTTCGTACTCATGGATACCGGACAAGTCCAGCCACTCGCCGTCGATGGCGCAAGAGCCTTCGTAGTCGAGCACAGCGTGGGTGACTTCGGCGCGATGCAGCTTGGCCTTGAGCATGATGGCGTGCATGAGTGGTTCTCTCGGTCGGATCCTCGAACAGGGCCCGCAGCATTGCTGCAGGCCCCGGGCGGCGGCAGTTTGCCCGAAGGTCGGGCTTCGGGCAATCGGCCGTTGGGGCCTAGGCGTCGAGGTCCAGGTGCAGGTTGTCGATCAGGCGGGTAGCGCCCAGATAGGCCGCCGCCAGAATCACCAGGTCACGGTCTTGCGCGGTGGCCGGGCGCAGGGTCCGGGCGTGGCGGATCTCCAGGTAATCCGGGCGGAAGCCGGCGGCTTCGAGCACTTTTTTCTGCTCGTCCAGCAGCTTTGGATAATCTCGCTCACCCTGGCTGATGGCCTGGGCGATCTGAGTCAGGCCACGATAGATCGCCGGGGCGATGGCACGTTGTTCTTCGCTCAGGTAACCGTTGCGCGACGACAGCGCGAGGCCATCGGCGGCCCGCACGGTGGGCTCGCCGATGATCTGGATCGGCATGTTCAGGTCATGCACCAGGGCGCGGATCACCGCCAGTTGCTGGAAGTCCTTCTGGCCGAAGACCGCAAGGTCCGGCTGCACCATGTTGAACAGCTTGCTGACCACCGTGGCCACCCCTTCGAAATGCCCGGGACGGCTGGCGCCGCACAGGCCTTCGGAGAGTTGCGGCACGCTGACCCGGGTCTGGCCCTCCATGCCGTCGGGGTACATCTCTTCGACGCTAGGGGCGAACAGCAGATGGCAGCCGGCTTGCAGGAGCTTTTCCTGGTCGGCGGCCAGGGTTCGCGGGTACTTGTCGAGGTCTTCGCCAGCGCCGAACTGCAGCGGATTGACGAAGATACTCGCTACTACGAAATCCACTCGCTGGGCCGCCTTGGTCACCAGGGCGGCATGACCGCTGTGCAGGTTGCCCATGGTCGGTACGAAGCCGATGCGCTTGCCCTCGCTACGGGCACGGGCCACGGCGGCACGCAGTTCACGTACGGTTTTTACAGTATTCATGCAGAAAACCCGTGTTCGGCGCCTGGGAAGGTCACGGCCTTGACTTCATTGACGTAGGCGCTCAGGGCCGCCTGGATGCTTTCCTGGCCGGCCATGAAGTTCTTCACGAACTTCGGCGCGCGACCGCTCAGGGACAAGCCCAGCATGTCGTGCAGAACCAGCACCTGACCGTCGGTGGCGCTGCCGGCACCGATGCCGATCACCGGAATCTTCACCGCCTGGGTGATTTCCGCCGCCAGCTCGCTCGGCACACATTCGAGCAGCAGCATCGCCGCGCCGGCCGCTTCCAGGGCGATGGCATCGGCACGCATCTGCCGGGCCTGGTTTTCGTTACGCCCCTGCACCTTGTAGCCGCCGAGGATGTTCACTGATTGTGGGGTCAGGCCCATGTGGGCGCAGACCGGGATGCCACGCTCGGCCAGCAGGCGGATGGACTCCGCCAGCCACAGTGCGCCTTCGACCTTGATCATGTGCGCGCCGGCCTGCATCAACTGGGCGCTGTTGTTCAGGGCCTGCTCGGTGGTGGCGTAAGCCATGAACGGCAGGTCGGCGAGGATCAGGGCGCCATTGTTGCCGCGTTTGACCGCGGCGACGTGGTAGGCCATCTCGGCGGTAGTGACTGGCAGTGTACTGTCATGCCCTTGCAAGACCATGCCGAGGGAGTCGCCCACCAGCAGTACTTCAACGCCGGCCTGGCAACAGGTGTGGGCGAAGGTCGCGTCATAGCAGGTCAGCATGGTGATTTTCTCACCTTTCTGCTTGAGGCCTTGCAGGGTGGTCAGGGTGATGTCTGGCATGAAAAAGGGTCCTCATTCAGGCGCTCTGGAAACTGCTGCGAGTAACGCGCGTGATTCTTATCTATACAGGCGCACGGTCTACTGTCGTGCTTATAAGGCCTGGATTGCGCCCTGTAACGCCGTGTTGGCGGCAACGGGACGCCTATAGTCGTGAGGAGAACTCGGGAAGTCAATTGCATGTGTTACCGCATTGTTACGGCGTGAGTGTTACCGCCGTAACTGATGCGTTTCAGCAGTCAGGCCAGACGTTCCAGGCCGACAAATGGGCAGGCGGCGAGCAGATCGCGCAGCTGGCGACCGTCGGCCAGTTGCAGGTCGGCGGGGGCCAGTTCGGCCAGGGGGTAGAGGACGAAGGCCCGGGCCTGCATGTGGTAATGCGGGACCTTGAGCCGCGGCTCGTCGATCAGGCGATCGCCGAACAGCAAGATGTCCAGGTCCAGGGTGCGCGGCCCCCAGCGCTCGAGGCGCTCGCGGCCCTGGCCGGTTTCGATGGCTTGCAGCGCGTCCAGCAGTTCGAGAGGTGCGAGGTTGCTGTCCAGGGCGGCCACGGCGTTGGTGTAGCGCGGTTGGCCGGGCAGCAGGGAGTCGCTTTGATAGAAGGCCGAGACACTTGCCAGCTGGCTTTGCGGCAATTGTGCCAGCGCGTCGATCGCGCTGCGCAATTGCTCTGCCGGGGCAGCCAGGTTGCTGCCCATGCCGATGTAGATGCGTTCCATCGGGTTATTCGCCGGAAGCGCTCGGTACGCCGGCGGTGGCGCGCTTGCGTTTGGCGCCACTGCTGCGACGACGCTTGCGCGGGCCTGTACCGGCTTCGTCCTTGCCGCTCAGATCGCGAATCATGTCGCGGCGACCGGCGTCGTTGGCGTCCTGGTAGTCGGTCCACCACTCGCCCAGGCCATCGGTCTGCTCGCCAGCGCTTTCGCGCAGCAGCAAGAAGTCATAACCGGCGCGGAACCGCGGGTTGTCCAGCAACTGGTCGGCGCGCTTGCCGCTGCGCCGTGGCAGGCGTTCCTGCATGTCCCAGATTTCGCGGATTGGCAGGGTGAAGCGTTTTGGAATGGCGATGCGCTGGCACTGTTCGCTGATCAATTCGTGAGCGGCTTCCTGCATCGCCGGAATCGGCGGCATGCCACGTTCCTGGAGACGCAGCACACGAGCCGGAAGGGCAGGCCAGAGCAGCGCGGCGAACAGGAAAGCCGGGGTTACCGGTTTGTTCTGCTTGATGCGCAGGTCGGTATTGATCAGGGCTTCGCTGATCAGCGTATGGGTGTAGGTCGGGTTGTACTCCAGCGCCTCGGCGCTGGCCGGGAACAGCGGATCGAACAGTTGCAGGTCGACCAGCATCTCGAAGGTGTCGGCGGCATGGCCGGACAGGAACAGCTTGAGCACTTCCTCGAACAGGCGTGCCGAGGGGATTTCCCGCAGCATGGGGGCCAGGTCGCGGATCGGCGTGGCCGTGTGTTTCTCGATACCGAAATCCAGCTTGGCGGCGAAGCGCACGGCCCGCAGCATGCGTACCGGATCTTCCTGGTAGCGCTGGCGCGGATCGCCGATCAGGCGGACCAGGTGATTGCGGATGTCGTGTACGCCGTTGGCGTAGTCGAGGATGCGTTCGCTGACCGGATCGTAATACAGGGCATTGATGGTGAAGTCGCGACGCTGGGCGTCTTCTTCGAGGGTGCCGTACACGTTGTCGCGCAGGATGCGCCCGCTTTCGTTGCGCGAGGACTGGTTGCTGTCTTCTTCATCGTTTTGCGGATGATTGGCGCGGAAGGTCGCGACCTCGATGATCTCGCGGCCGAAGTGGATATGCACCAGCTTGAACCGACGGCCGATGATCCGGGCGTTGCGGAATTCGGCTCGCACCTGTTCCGGCGTGGCGCTGGTGGCGACGTCGAAATCCTTGGGGGTGATATTGAGCAGCATGTCGCGCACGCAACCGCCGACCAGGTAGGCCTGGTAGCCAGCGTTCTGCAGGCGTTCGACGATGTTCACCGCATAACGGCTGAACTGGGCGCGTTGCAGCGAATGTTGGCTGCTGGTGAGCACTTCAGGCGTGCTGCGTTTGTGTTGCGTACGACGCAAGGGAGAACGGAATGACTGGAACAACTTCTTCAGCATGGGATGCACTGTTTGAAGGAATGTTCGGCCATAACGAAGAATGACCGCATGATGGGCGGGGATTCTAGCATTTAGTCGGGGGATGGTGTAGGAAGCTGCGGCGAGTCGTGCGCGGCGCCTTGGAACGCGGGTTGGCGGGGCTTTTCGTCAGTAAAAGCGCAATCGCGGAAACCACAAGGGGAGCCGAAGCTCCCCCAGAAGTGTTTGCGTGCTCTATTTTTATTATTGGTTTCGGGCTTCTTGTTTTTGTTTAATGCCCTTGTCACCTGGTTAACCCAGAGTGACCCTCCCAATCGGGAGCCAAGAGCAAACGGATTGCTTTGGTCGCTGTGTTGCGATGATCAATGATCCAACCAGTTCAGGCTCTGCCTTAGGGCAGTTTTTGTTGTTCTCGGCCTGGTTGTGGGGCAAGCCCCAATGACAACGCCTCTCCAAAAGAATCAGTTAGCTGCGCCTCCGCCGTGTTGTTTTTATTGTGCGTGAGTCGATTCGTCTTATTTTTATTGTCTTATGCATTGCTTGTTATTGTTCTTGTACCAAACATATAGCAGGTGCCGTGCCAACTTTTGTGAGGCCCAGTAAAACAATGGGTTGGACGCGATTCTGGGGTTTCTCCAGGCGAAAAAAAGCCGGGGCTTCGTTACCGTAAGCCCCGGCTTTTGTTACGTGAAATGATTGAGGTAACAGTTTTTTCACAAGATCGCGTGTTACCCACAACCCGTTACTGCCGGGCTTCAGCTTTCGCTGGCGACCCCGGTCTTGCGCCGTGGGATACCCAGGCGCTGGCGACGTTCCCACAGGCATTTGCGGCTGACGCCCAGTTTGCGCGCCAGTTCGGTCTCGGTCATGTGGTCCTGGTGCTCGAGAACGAAATGCTGGAAGTAGTCTTCCAGCGACAGGTCTTCGGTCGGCTCGTGGCTGCTGTTGTTGGCGTTGGCGGCCTGGGGCGCCAGGCCGATGAATTCTTCGTCTTCCAGATCGCTCAGTTCGATATCGATACCCAGCAGTTCCGCAGAGATTTCCGGGCTTTCACACAGAATGACCGAGCGCTCGACAGCGTTTTCCAGTTCGCGAACGTTACCTGGCCAAGAGTAATGGCGAATGGCTTGCTCGGCGTCCGGGGCGAACTTCAGGTCCGTGCGGCCCACGCGCGCGCTCTGACGGGCGAGGAAGGCATTGGCGATTTCGTTGACGTCGGCGCCGCGTTCGCGCAGGGCTGGCAGTTTCAGGGCAATCACGTGCAGGCGGTAATACAGGTCTTCACGGAACTGGCCGATCTTGGCCAGGCTCTTGAGGTCGCGGTGGGTCGCGGCGATCAGGCGCACATCGACCTTCTGCGACTGCACCGAGCCGACCCGGCGAATTTCGCCTTCCTGCAGCACGCGCAACAGGCGGGCCTGGGCTTCGAGCGGCAATTCGCCGATTTCGTCGAGGAACAAGGTGCCGCCATCCGCCGCTTCCACCAGGCCGGCGCGCCCAGCGCTGGCACCGGTGAAGGCGCCTTTTTCGTGACCGAACAGCTCGGACTCGATCAGGGTTTCCGGAATGGCCGCGCAGTTCACCGAGATCATCGGCGCCTTGGCGCGCTTGGACAGGTTGTGCAGGGCACGGGCCACCAGTTCCTTGCCGGTCCCGGATTCACCCTGGATCAGTACATTGGAGTCTGTCGGGGCGACCTTGCGGATCTTGCTGTACAGATCCTGCATTGGTGGGCAGGAGCCGATGATGCCGATTTCGCCGTTGCTGGCGCTGGCCTTGTCCGCGCCGTTGCCCGACTTGGCGGCTGGCCGCTCGTTGGGGCTGCTCTGCGCGGTCTGGCGGTCGCGCAGGATGCGCGCCACGGCCTGGAGCATTTCGTCGTGATCGAAAGGCTTGGCGATGTAGTCCACCGCGCCCATCTTCATCGAGTCGACCGCCGAGCGCAGGCTGGCGTAGCTGGTCATGATCAGCACCGGGGTGCCCTGGCCGAGCTTGATCAGCTCGGTGCCGGGGGCGCCAGGCAGGCGCAGGTCGCTGACGATCAGGTCGAACGTGGGAATGCTGAAACGCTCTTGTGCTTCCTGCACGGAACCGGCTTCGCTGACCTGGTACTGGTTGCGTTCCAGCAGGCGGCGCAAGGCGGAGCGGATAATTGTTTCGTCTTCGACGATCAAAATGTGCGGCATTGATTCGATTCTCTCGACGGTCTCAGTTCACAGCGGACGTCGCTTCGACATGACGCGGTAAGGTCACCCGGATACGGGTGCCGCGTTGGCTTTCGGTGTCAGCCGGGCTGTCGATGGTGATTTGTCCATAATGCTCTTCAACGATGGAATAGACCAGTGCGAGGCCCAGTCCGGTGCCTTCGCCCGGATCCTTGGTGGTGAAGAAGGGTTCGAACAGTCGATCCATGATGCTCGACGGGATGCCGCTGCCTTCGTCTTCGACGATCAGGTCGATCGTGTGTTCGCCGGCCTCGCTCTTGACCCGTACCGCGCTGCCCGCCGGTGAGGCGTCGCGGGCGTTGGATAGCAGGTTGATCAGTACCTGGGCGAGCCGCTGCGGGTCGCCGTCGACCCAGTGGTCCGGATCGCACAGGTTAAAGAACTGCACTTCGAAATTGCGCCGGTTCAGCGCCAGCAGACCAATGGCATCCTGCGCCACCTCGGCCAGGCACACGGCTTCGTCGTTGTGCTGGTGGCTGCCGGCGTGGGCGAAACTCATCAGCGACTGGACGATGCGCGACACGCGCTTGGTCTGCTCGAGGATCTGGCCGCTGATTTCGGTGAGCTCGCTGTCCTCTTCGCGCTCTTCGCGCAGGTTCTGCGCCAGGCAGGCGATACCGGTGATCGGGTTGCCGATTTCGTGGGCCACGCCGGCGGCCAGGCGGCCGATGCTGGCCAGGCGCTCGGAATGTACCAGCTTGTCTTCGAGCATCTGGGTTTCGGTCAGGTCTTCCACCAGCAGCACCAGGCCGCTGTTGCCCGGGGCCAGGGGTTCGTCGATGGCGGCCTTGTGCAGGTTCAGCCAGCGGGTCTGGCCGTCGAGGGCCAGGTGCTGTTTATGCAGATGTTCGTCGGGGACGTTGATGAAACCTTGCAGCAGCTCCCTCCAGGGATCGGCAATGGTGCTCAGGCGCGAACCGACCACATGCTGTGCCGGAATGCTGGTCAGCTCTTCCATGGCCTTGTTCCACATGAGGATTTCCTGGTCCTTGGCCAGGGAGCAGACACCCATCGGCAGTTCCTGCAAGGTCTGGCGATGGTAGCGGCGCAAGGCATCGAGCTCGGCGGCCAGGCCGGTCAGGCGTGAGTGGTAGTCCTCGAGCCGGCTTTCGATGAAGTGGATGTCTTCGGTCACGTAGTTTTCGCCGCCGGCCTTGTAGGGCAGGAAGGTTTCCACCATGTCCTGGGCCACGCTGGGGCCCATCAGGCCGGACAGGTTGGCTTCGATGCGGTCGCGCAAGCGGCGCAGGGCGTAGGGACGGCGCTCGTCGAAGGGCAGGTACAGGTCGCGCAGTGCCTGCTCGACCTCCTTCTGCGCGGCCTTGGCGCCCAGGGGCTTGGCCAGCTGGGTGGCGAACTCCTGGGGCGAGGCGGCATGCAGTTCGCGACGTTGCGGCCGACGCACGTTGTCCACCGCGCAGGCCTCGGCGGCGCTGGCTTCTTCGGAGCTGGCGTTGGTGAACAGCGAAATCAGGGTGAACATCAGGACGTTGGCGGCCAGCGAGGCGATGGCCGCCATGTGCCAGCTGGTGTCGTCCAGCACGTAGATCATGTTCAGCAGCGGTATATAGAAGCCCTGCAGGTTGCCGATCAGCGGCAGCAACATGGTCACCAGCCACACCAGTGTCCCGGCCATCAGCCCGGCGATGAAGCCGCGCCGGTTGGCGGTCGGCCAGTACAGCACCGAGAGCACGCCAGGAAGGAATTGCAGGGTCGCGACAAAGGCCACGATGCCGAGGTTGGCCAGGTCCTGCTCGGCCCCCAGCAGCAGGTAGAAGGCATAGCCGGCCATGATGATGGCCACGATCAGCGCGCGACGGGTCCATTTCAGCCAGCGGTAGATGTTGCCTTCGGCCGGTGGCTGATACAGCGGCAGCACCAGATGGTTGAGGGCCATCCCCGACAGCGCCAGGGTGGTGACGATGATCAGGCCGCTGGCGGCGGAAAGCCCACCGATATAGGCCATCAAGGCCAATGCCGGTTTGTTGGCAGCGATGCCGATGCCGAGGGTGAAGTACTCGGGGTTGGTGGTGGCGCCGAGTTTCAGGCCGGCCCAGAGGATCAGCGGCACCGCCAGGCTCATCAGCAACAGGAACAGCGGCAGGCCCCAGCTGGCGCTGACCAGCGAGCGCGGGTTGAGGTTCTCGGTGAAGGTCATGTGGTACATGTGCGGCATCACGATCGCCGAGGCGAAGAACACCAGCAGCAGCGTGCGCCACGGCCCTTCCTGCAGCGGTGTATGCAGGGCGGCGAGGGCGGTCTGGTTTTGCAGCAGCCAGAGCTCCAGTTGTTGTGGACCATCGAATACGCCGTACAGGGCATAGAGGCCGACGCCGCCGATGGCGATCAGCTTGATCACCGACTCGAAGGCGATGGCGAACACCAGGCCTTCGTGTTTTTCCCGGGTGGCGATATGCCGGGAGCCGAAGAAGATGGTGAACAGGGTGATCAGCGCACAGAAACTCAGGGCGACCCGGTGCTGCACCGGTTCGCGGGTGAGGATGCCGATGGAGTCCGCGACCGCCTGGATCTGCAAGGCCAGCAGCGGCAATACGCCGACCAGCATGATCACCGTGGTCAGCGCGCCGGCCCAGGTGCTGCGAAAACGGAAGGCGAACAGGTCGGCCAGCGACGACAGTTGGTAGGTGCGGGTGATTTTCAGGATCGGGTAAAGCAGCACTGGCGCCAGCAGGAAGGCGCCGGAGACCCCGAGATAGCTGGAAAGAAAACCGTAGCCGTACTGATAGGCCAGGCCAACCGTGCCATAAAAGGCCCAGGCGCTGGCGTAGACCCCGAGGGACAGGGTGTAGGTCAGCGGGTGGCGGATGATCGAGCGCGGGATCATGCCGCGTTCGCTGATCCAGGCAACCCCGAACAGCACCAGCAGGTACGCGGCGCTGATCAGGATCATCTGGGTCAGGCTAAAGCTCATCGGCATCTTTTTGGCTCTGCAGGATGAAGGTCACGACGATCAGGATCAGCCAGAGCAGATATGGGCGATACCAGGCGCCCGTAGCATCGATCCACCAATCCATGATGGCGGGGGAGAACAGGTAGATCCCCACTACCAGCAGCAGGACCAAGCGATAGATGTACATCTCGGCCTCTCTTTATTGTGTGTGCCCGAAAACGTGCGGCGATGGTAACGGATGGGCGCCAACCTGCAAGGGGCGTCAGCGTATTTGCGCTTCGGGCACGCTCAGTGTGCGTGGGATCAGTAAAGCATCCCAGTGTTCGATCCCCCAGCTCAGTACCTCTGGAGGGCTGGCATGGACCATTTCGCTGTCGGTTTTCTGCCCCAGGGCGCGCAAGGCACGCAGCAGCAGCGGGGTGGCCTGGTCCGCGGCCAGCGGCGGGGAGCGGTAGGACTTGCCCAGTTTATGCCCATCCGGCTGGGTGATCAGCGGCACATGCAGGTAACGCGGCTGCGGCAGGCCGAGCAGTTCCTGCAGGTACAGCTGGCGCGGGGTGGAGTCCAGCAGGTCGGCGCCACGGACGATATCGGTCACCCCTTGCCAGGCGTCGTCGAGCACCACCGCCAGTTGATAGGCGTAGAGGCCATCGCGGCGGCGGATCACGAAGTCGCCCACATCCCGTCCCAAATGCTGGCGGAATTGGCCCTGGACCCGGTCGGTGAAGCGATATTCCAGCTCCGGCACGCGCACGCGGATGGCGGCATCTTCCTGGCCATGTCCGGCATTGCGGCACAGGCCCGGATAAATGCCGTGGTAGGGCTCCAGTTGTTTGCGCGAGCAGGTGCAGGCGTAAGCCAGGCCCTGGTTGAACAGGCGGTCGAGGACTTCGGCGTAGGCCGCGTGCCGCTCGCTCTGGCGGACCATTTCGCCGTCCCACTCGAAGCCGTAGCTTTCCAGGGCCTTGAGGATGGCTGCCTGGGCGCCGGGCTCTTCCCGGGGCGGATCGAGGTCTTCCATGCGCAACAACCAGCGGCCGCCCACGGCGCGGGCATCGAGGTAGGAGGCCAGGGCGGCGACCAGCGAGCCGAAATGCAGGTGCCCGCTGGGGGTTGGGGCAAAGCGCCCGATGTAGGAAGAGGCGTGAGAGGCAGTCATGGAGAGGATGTTACTTCGTTCGGTCCCAAGGTGACGATGACGTCTGGAGGATCGCCATCGCGAGCAAGCTCGCGCCTGCAGGGGGAGGCGGCAGAAACAAAAACGGAGCGTTCGCACGCTCCGTTTTTCGTTCAAGCCAGCGATTACTTGCCGACTTGTTTTTCCTTGATTTCCGCCAGGGTCTTGCAGTCGACACACATGTCGGCGGTAGGGCGGGCTTCCAGGCGGCGAATACCGATCTCGACGCCGCAGGATTCGCACCAGCCGTATTCTTCGTCTTCGATCAGTTGCAGCGTCTTGTCGATCTTCTTGATCAGCTTGCGCTCGCGGTCTCGGGCGCGCAGTTCCAGGCTGAACTCTTCTTCCTGGCTGGCACGGTCGGCCGGATCGGGGAAGTTGGCTGCTTCGTCTTTCATGTGATCAACAGTGCGATCGACTTCCTGCATCAAGTCCTGTTTCCACTTGTTCAGGATCTTGGTGAAGTGCTCGCGCATGGGCTTGCCCATGTACTCTTCGCCCGCGGTTTCAACATAAGGCTCGAAGCCGCTGATCGATTGATTCTGTTGCTTTGCTTGGGTGGGCATGAAATGGACCGCCTCTACTCATGTAATCCATTGCGCAGGATTGCTCCATCACCGACACATGCCGGCCCTGCGACTGCAAGCGGGCGAACTTACCAGATCAAATCGGACGGCGCTACTCCCGGTTGTCGAGCCCGCGTCCCGCGGCGCTTGCAAAGGTCGATGCCGCCTGGCCTGGTCTGTTCGGGGGCCTGGTCAATTAATGATTTTAGCCAAGCCTGGGCCTGCTGTCGGTCTTCTTTAATGGTTGGATGGCGGGAGCTCGAAGGCTTTGGGCTCTCCCTTGTCCCCGGGGTTGGGTAGAATCGGGTTTTTGCTCACTTCAATGAAGGAAGGCTAATGGCTCAGCCCTACAGTGCGCGCAGTCGCGCTATCGAACCTTTCCACGTGATGGCCCTGCTGGCCCGTGCCAATGAGCTGCAAGCGGCCGGGCACGATGTGATTCACCTGGAAATCGGTGAACCGGACTTCACCACGGCTGAGCCAATCATCAAGGCCGGGCAGGCCGCGTTGGAAGCGGGCAGGACCCGCTACACCGCCGCCCGCGGGATTCCCGAGCTGCGCACGGCCATCTCCGGCTTCTATCGGCAGCGCTACGGGCTGGACATCGACCCCGAGCGCATCATGATCACGCCCGGTGGTTCCGGTGCGTTGCTGCTGGCCAGCAGCCTGCTGGTCGACCCAGGCAAGCACTGGCTGCTGGCGGACCCGGGCTACCCCTGCAACCGACACTTCCTGCGTCTGGTGGAAGGCGCGGCGCAGTTGGTGCCGGTCGGACCGGACGTGCGTTATCAACTGACGCCGGATCTGCTGGAACGTTATTGGGATCAGGACAGCGTCGGCGCCCTGGTGGCATCGCCGGCCAACCCCACCGGGACCCTGCTCACCCGCGACGAACTGGCGGGGTTGTCGGCCGCGGTGAAGGCGCGTAACGGCCATCTGGTGGTGGACGAGATCTACCACGGCTTGACCTACGGCTGCGATGCCGCCAGCGTGCTGGAAGTCGATGACAGTGCCTTTGTCCTTAATAGCTTTTCCAAATATTTCGGCATGACCGGCTGGCGCCTGGGCTGGCTGGTGGCACCGCAGGCGGCGGTCGGCGAGTTGGAAAAGCTGGCACAGAACCTCTATATCAGTGCCCCGAGCATGGCCCAGTACGCCGCTCTGGCCTGTTTCGAGCCAGACACCATCCGTATTCTCGAAGAGCGTCGCAACGAGTTTCAGCGGCGCCGCGACTTCCTCTTGCCTGCCCTGCGCGAGCTGGGCTTTGGCATTGCGGTAGAGCCGGAAGGGGCGTTCTATCTGTACGCCGATATCAGCGCCTTCGGCGGCGATGCCTTTGCCTTCTGCCGGCACTTCCTCGAGACCGAGCACATTGCCTTTACCCCGGGGCTGGATTTCGGTCGCCACCAGGCCGGGCACCATGTGCGGTTCGCCTACACCCAGGGCCTGCCGCGCCTGCAGGAAGCGGTGGAGCGGATTGCCCGTGGCTTGCGGAGCTGGCAAGGCTGATGCGTTTTCATCCTCCCCTCGAAGAAGGTCGCCTGGTCCGTCGCTACAAGCGTTTTCTCGCCGATATCGAGACCATTGGCGGCGAGTTGCTGACCATTCACTGTCCCAACACCGGTTCCATGTTCAATTGCATGGTCGAGGGCGGGCAGGTCTGGTTCAGCCGCTCCAATGACCCCAAGCGCAAATTGCCCGGGACCTGGGAAATCAGCGAAACGCCCCAGGGCCGGCTGGCTTGCGTGAATACGGCGCGGGCCAACGTCCTGGTGGAAGAGGCCCTGCGCGCCGGGATGATCGCTGAGTTGAACGGTTTTACCGCCCTCAAGCGGGAAGTGCCCTATGGCCAGGAAAACAGCCGTATCGACTTCCGCCTGGACTACCTGGACGGGCCGGCTTTCGTTGAAGTCAAAAGCGTCACCCTGGGCTTCGACGGCTCCGCGGTCGCGGCCTTTCCTGATGCGGTGACCCAGCGTGGCGCCAAGCATCTGCGGGAGTTGGCCTGCCTGGCGCGTGACGGTATCCGGGCGGTGCAGTTGTATTGCGTCAACCTGTCGGGTATCGAGGCGGTACGGCCGGCCGAAGAGATCGACCCCGGTTATGCCGCGGCGTTGCGCGAGGCGGTGGCGTCTGGGGTCGAGGTACTGGCTTACGGGGTAAGCGTGACCGCCGAGCAAGTGTGCATCGACCGTCGTCTGGACGTATTGCTCAACGGCTAGATCTGAACCCAGATGCCCTGGCTGTCTTCCCGGCAGGGGATGGCCGTCAGGGATTGCCCGGCACAGGGGCCGGCCACGCATTCGCCGTTTTCGATCAGAAACAGCGCGCCGTGGGTGGCGCATTGAATCAGGCTGGCGCTGGGACCGAGAAACTGATCGGGCTGCCACTCCAGAGCGACCCCGCGATGGGGGCAGCGGTTGCTGTAGGCGTAGACCTGTCGATCGCGGCGCACCACGAAAAGTGGCTGGCCTTCGAGGTTGAAACCTCGGCTGGAAGCCTCTGGCAGATCGCCGGGGGCGCAAAGAAACTTCATGTCTATCCTCGGTAAACAACGCTCTGGGCTCAGGCTGTCACAGTTTTCCTGCGGGCGCTTGATGAAACATGTCTGTGCTTGACGGTTAAATGCAAACAATTATCAAATGGCCGCTTCGCCTGTGGGGCGCTTGCTCATTTCGATGCCTGGGTTGCAGGGCATGTCACATGTACGGCGGCTTCCTTGGGCCCACTCTCTGAAGGAAATACCTTTATGCGTTCGAGTGCCCGCGCAATCGTGCTCTGTGTAGGACTTCTGGCCAGCCATGCCGCTGCGGCGGCCGAGCTACCACAACGCTGGGTGAGCGCCGGCGGCGCCCTGTCCGAATGGGTGAGCGCGCTGGGCGCCGAGTCGAAGCTGGTGGGCGTGGACACCACCAGCCAGCATCCTGAGTCCCTGAAGAGCCTGCCAAGCATCGGTTATCAGCGCCAGCTGTCGGCGGAAGGCATTCTCAGCCTGCGTCCGCAGATTCTGGTGGGCACCGAAGAGATGGGGCCTGCGCCGGTGCTCTCTCAGGTGCGCAGCGCCGGGGTGCAGGTCGAGCTGTTTTCGGCCCAAGCCGACCTGCCGACCCTGCAGGGCAACCTGCAGCATCTGGGCAAGCTGTTGGGCCGCGAAGACAAGGCAACGCAATTGTTCGAGCAATATAAGCAGCAACTGGATCAGCAGCAGGCCAGGGTCAGCCAGGCCCGGAAAAAGCAGGCGCCGCCGGGTGTGCTGCTGTTGCTTGGGCATGCGGGCGGCAAGCCTCTGGTTGCCGGTAAAGACACCGCTGCCGACTGGTTGTTGCAGCAGGCGGGTGGACGCAATCTTGCTACCCACACGGGTTACAAACCCTTTTCCACGGAGTCGTTGGCCGAACTCAACCCCCAGGTGCTGGTGTTTGCCGATCGCAGCCTGAGTGGCGAGGCGGCCCGTGCCGCGTTGTTCAAGGAAAACCCGATCCTTGCCTCCAGCGGTGCGGCGAAGGCCGGCCGGGTCTTCGAGATTGATCCGACCTTGCTGGTGGGAGGCCTGGGGCCACGCTTGCCACAGAGCCTGAAAAGGTTGTCGGACGATTTTTACCCCGCCGAGCCGGGCCAGGCCAGCACCGCCCAATGACCCCTTTGCTTGGACCCCGTGCTTTGTTCATCGGCCTGAGCCTGCTGTGCCTGTTGGCGATCTGGTTGTCCCTGGCGCTCGGGCCGGTCAGCCTGCCGCTGCTCGATACCCTGCGCGCCGCTTTGCGTTTGCTGGGCCTGCCCATCGAGGGCCAGGGGCTGGAACAGGCCGAATTGATCCTCGGGCAGATTCGCCTGCCACGCACCTTGTTGGGGCTGGCGGTAGGGGGCGTCCTGGCCTTGTCCGGCGTGGCCATGCAAGGGCTGTTTCGCAATCCCTTGGCCGACCCGGGGCTGGTGGGCGTCTCGAGTGGCGCGGCGCTGGGCGCGGCCTTTGCCATTGTCGGTGGCGCGCTGCTGGGTGGAGTGCCGGAAGCGATCGGCCCATACCTGCTGTCGTTCTGTGCCTTCCTCGGTGGTCTGGTGGTGGCGTGGCTGGTCTACCGCCTGGGGCGGCGCAATGGCCAGACCCATGTGGCGACCATGCTCTTGGCCGGGATTGCGTTGACGGCGCTGGCCAGCTCGGCGGTGGGCCTGTTCACCTACCTGGCCGACGATGCGACCTTGCGTACCCTGACGTTCTGGAACCTGGGCAGTCTCAACGGCGCCAGTTATTCGCGGCTATGGCCTCTGCTCCTGGTCAGCGCGGCTGTGGCACTGTGGCTGCCGCGCCGGGCCAAGGCCTTGAATGCCTTGCTGCTGGGCGAATCTGAAGCGGGTCATCTGGGGGTCGATGTCGAGCGGTTGAAGCGGGAGCTGGTGTTCTGTACCGCGCTGGGTGTCGGTGCGGCTGTCGCTGCCGCCGGGCTGATCGGCTTTGTCGGGCTGGTGGTACCGCATCTGGTGCGCCTGCTGTCGGGGCCCGATCACCGGACCTTGTTACCGGCGTCGATACTGGCCGGTGCCAGCCTGCTGTTGCTGGCCGATCTGGTGGCGCGCCTGGCGCTGGCACCTGCGGAGTTGCCCATTGGCATCGTGACGGCCTTCATCGGGGCGCCCTTCTTTCTGTTTCTGTTGTTGCGAGGGCGTGCCTGATGCTGCGAGCGGAAAATCTGGCGGTGCGCCGTGGCAGGAAAACCGTGCTGGAAGGGATCGACCTTGAGCTCAAGCCCGGTGAAGTGCTGGGAGTGCTGGGGCCCAATGGCGCGGGTAAGAGCACCTTGCTGGCGGCCTTGTGCGGCGAACTGAAACCCGATCATGGCCAGGTCTGGCTTGACCAGTGCGAACTCTCCAGATGGGACGGTGGGCAAAAGGCGCAAAGGCTGGCGGTACTGCCGCAAAGTTCGACGCTCGAGTTCGCTTTCCGGGTCGAAGAGGTCGTCGGCCTGGGACGCCTGCCTTATCAGACTGGCCGGGTACGCGATGACGAGATCGTCATGCAGGCCCTGCAAGCGGCGGATGCCGGGCATCTGTACGGTCGCAGCTATGTGGCCTTGTCGGGTGGCGAACGTCAGCGCGTGCACCTGGCCCGGGTGTTGGCGCAGCTATGGCCGGGCGCGGTCGGCCAGACCCTGTTGCTCGATGAGCCGACCTCGGCCCTCGACCCTTTGCATCAACATGTCACGTTGCAGGCCATACGCGAATTTGCCGATCGTGGAGTCGCGGTCCTGGTGATCCTGCATGATCTGAACCTCGCCGCGCGATATTGTGATCGCCTGTTGCTGCTCGAAGGCGGGCGACCCCACTCGCTGGGCAATCCGGCGCAGGTGCTGCGCCCCGAACCGCTCAAGGCAGTGTTTGGGCTGGAGGTGTTGGTGCAGGCGCACCCCGAGCGCGGCCACCCTTTGATCATCGCCCGCTGAGGCGATTCGCGGAGATGCCAGATGCGTGTGTCATTGATCCTGAGTGTGTTGTTGCTGGCAGCCTGCCAGGGTGCGCCGGTCATGCCTGAACTTCCGGTCCAGGCTGAGAGCGAGGCGATTCTGGACCTGCGCAGTGGAAAGGCCCTGACTCCGGAGGAGTTGGCCATTCGTCTGTCCCGGGCACCGCGGGTGATTGTCGGCGAGCAGCATGACCACCCCGAACATCACGCCTTGCAGCTGTGGCTGTTGCAGGCGATGGCGACTCAGCGCGCGCAAGGCAGCCTGCTGTTGGAGATGCTCACGCCGGACCAGCAACCGCGGGTGGATTCGCTTCGCCAGCACCAGGCGGCGCAGGGGTTGCCTGATGATCTGCCCGGCGCGCTGGCCTGGTCGCCGGGTTGGGACTGGGCGCTGTACGGACCTATCGTGCGCTATGCGTTGCTCCAGCCTTATCCGCTGCTGGCCGCCAATCTGGACAGCGCCGAAGTTCGCACTCTCTATCGCCAGGCACCGGCCTTGAGTGGCGAGCGCTCGAATGCCGCGTCGGTGCGCAACGAGCTATTGCAGCAAGTCCGTGACTCCCATTGTGGCCTGCTCCCCGAAAGCCAGATGCCGGCGATGCTGGCGGTTCAGCAGCAGCGTGACCGACGCATGGCCGAGCGCTTGCTGGCGGCACCGATGCCGACGCTGCTTTTTGTCGGAGCCTTCCATGCGCGCAAGGATGTCGGGGTGCCGATTCACCTGCAGGACCTTGGCGCGTCGAATGGCGCCGTGGTGCTGATGCTGGCGCAGAAGGGCACGCAGGTATCACCGCAAAGCGCGGATTATGTGTGGTACAGCGCGCGGCTGCCGGAGAAGGATTACTGCGCCGAGATGCGCCAGCAGGCCGATGGCTTTTTTCCGGCAAAAAAAGACCCGGCAAGAGCCGGGTCAAATAACCGTGATTAGCCTGATGAGGAGATAATCTGAGAGTCCGAACCACTGGTCTTCCAGGTTATCGACTGATCTCGCGATCAGTTTCGATAATCATAACGATTCTCATTTCCAAGTCAACAAGGTTTTTCCTGCTTTTGCGAATTCCGTCAAACGCTCGTTTGGATTGCCTGTAAACAGGGGCTTTAAAGGTTATCGCTGAGGGTATGCAGGCGGCTGACTTCCTTGTTCAGCAGGTCGATTCGCCGCGCCATGCTTTCGATCAGGCTATGGGCGATACGGGGATTACTCTGGGTCAGGCTGAGAAACTGGCTCTTGGGGATCCGCATCAGGGTGCACGGCTCGCTGGCAATCACGCTGGCGTTGCGTTTCTCCCCGGTAAAAATGGCCATCGCACCAAAGATCTCATCCTTGGGCACGTCTCCGACCTTGTGTCCATCGACAAAGGCTTCGGCGTGTCCTTCGATAATGACGAACACATGATCGGCGTCATCGCCCTGGCGAATCAGCACCTCGCCCTTGGCCGCGCCTTGAAAGCCGTTGCTGTTACGCAGTTCGGGCTGCTTGAGGCGGGCAACGGCATCGGAGAGCAGGGCGGTTTGTCCGATCAGGTACTGCAGAAACAGTTCGGAACGCTGTTCGTCGGCATACAGATGCTGGAACACCGCGGAACGCTGATAGGGGATCAGGCTCAATGGCTGCTCGCTGCTGAGTTGCCAGCGCGGCAGGTCGGCTCCTTGACGTAGCCCGAGCAGATCGCCTTCATGCAGATAAAACAGTGGGCGCTCATCGATGCTGGCTTGTACCTGGCCGCTTTCGAGCAGGAACAGCTGGCTGTCGGCAAGGCTGCTGGAGAGGTCCTTGGACGGGGCCACTGCCAACGTCTCGCCGGACGGCAGCAGACCTTCCAGCAGGCGCGGCGGGATGCTTTGCAGCCGATTGATCAAGGCGTCGGCGTAAGCCGGTTGTTCCCCCAGTAGATACATAAAAAGCCTGCCAGGTCAGTTCTTGTGGCGTGAAGAAATGGCATCCAGCTGTTTATTGAGTGCTTCCTTGCGTTCTGCCGGAATGTCATTCCAGTGCACATCCATCAGTGCGCCTTCGATGGCGTACAGCAGCACCTTCGAGGCTCGGAATCCTCGGGTACGCACGGCCCGATAGGCATCCACTGCCCCCAGGCGGCGCAAGTCCGAAGCGCTATGGATGCCCACCGCATGCAGCCATTGTGCCGACGTCTTGCCAAGGTTCTTAAGGTGTTGCAATTCATCATTCATCAAGCCTCCTTGCGACGGCCGAATGGTGCGAGGGCAAGTCTCAAAGGAGTGTAGCGCTCAGTAGGAAAAGCGCTGTTCTTTGGTCGGCTTTGGCGCAAAAGCTTCTAAGGCGACAGAGGAAAGTACGTCAGAAGCCGAGGGCGGGGAGGGAAGGACGCTGGCCAAGTCCAGCGTAAGGCAGAGGGCGCCGGACCTTGGAGCAACGGGGCGATTACTTGGTGCGATAGCGCAGGCGAGTGCCGAAATTGACGGACATCAGGATTTCATCGGCGGTCAGTTCGGGTGGAAAGTAGGCGCCGGAGATCTGCGCATGGGCCAGGCTGGCGCCTTCCATGGAGGAATTGCGCAGGTCGAGGCCGCGCAGGTCGGCAGAGCGGAAGTAGGCGTCGGTGAAGTCGATGCCGTCGGCGTTCAGTTCACGTAGGTCGAGCCCACGAAAATCGCCGCCACGCATGTCGACAGTCTGGTCTTTTGGGCGCTCCCGGTTAAAACCGTCGATGTCGTCTTTGTGCAGCAAAGCGTAAAGGGGAGTGTCGAGAAGTTTGGGTTGGCTCATGGGGGCGTCACCTGCTGGAATTATGACGCCAGTATAGTGCCACTATTTTTCAGCCGTGAAGCCTTTGCGGTTTCACGGCTGAAATAGTTGATTACAAACCTGGGAGACGCTGGCGAATATTCGCGACCAGGGCGTCGAGGCTCCCGCTTTCATTGGTCTCGACGCGCTTGCTGCGCAGCACTTCTTCGGCGCTCAGGGCTTCGCGATTGGCTTGCTGCTGTTCGATCACGGCCAGGGTCGCGTCCGATGGGTCGTTGCGATCGGCCTGGCGTTGCGCCAGCCAGCTGGCGATGACGGCCTGTGGAGCGTTGCAGTCGATGATCAGGCAAGGGGTGCCGGTCGCTTCGGCAACCTTGGCTGCGGCATCACGCTGGTCGCGCTTGAGGTAGGTGGCGTCGATGACCACTGGGAAGCCGGCGCGCAGGACGATACCGGCAAGTTCATGCAGGCGGTCATAGGTCGCGGTGTTGGCCTGGGCATTATAAATGCCGACATTCGGATCGTTCTGTACCTGCTGCTCGCCGAACAGGCGTTTGCGCTCGACATCGGAACGCAGGCGAACGGCGCCCAAAGCTTCCACCAGGCGCATGGCCACATGGCTTTTGCCAACGGCGGAAACGCCAGACGTAATCGCCAGGAAGCGTGATGGAATGGTGCTGTAGCTCTCTGCCAGGTTGGCGTAGTTGCGGTATTGGCGCAGGGCCGTGGCGCGCTGCATCGGGCTGGCGTCGGCCGGCATGCTGAACAGGGCGACCTTGGCCCGTACCAGGGCGCGGTAGGCTTTGTAGAAATTCAACAGCTCCAGGCCCTGATAGTCACCGGTCTGTTCCAGGTACTGGCTGATGAAGCGGCGTGCCAGGCATTTCAGGCCGCGGTCTTCCAGGTCCATGGCGAGGAAGCCGGCGTCGGCATAGACGTCAGTGAAGCGGAACGGTTCGTTGAACTCGATGCAATCGAAGATCACCACCTTGCCGTCGATGAGCGTTGCGTTACCCAGGTGGATGTCGCCGTGGCATTCGCGGATGAAGCCCTCGGCCTTGCGCTGGGCGAGGAGTGGCTTGAGGCGCTCGAAGCTGCTTTCGGCCCAGGCTTGCAGGGCTTCGAGCTGTTGCAGGTCGCCCTTGTCGCTGAGGAACGGGCGGATCTGCTCGAAGTTCTGGCGCACCGGTGCCATTACGCTTTCCGGGGTGCCGGCTTCGTGGGTTGCCGGGACCCGCGGGGCGTCGAGATGGAACCTGGCAATCTGCCGGGCCATTTCGTCGATGTGCGCGGTGGTCAGTTCGCCATTGGCTTGCAGCGTGCTGAGCAGCTGGCTTTGCGGAAACTGGCGCATTTTCAGCGCGTATTCGATGACCGGGCCGTCACCTGCGATCTGCGGCGCCTCGACAGTGCCGGTGATTGGCAACACTTCCAGATACAAATCATCGGTCAGGCGCTGGTTGAGCCGCAGCTCTTCGCCGCAGAAGTGCCCGCGTGCTTCAAGGCCGGTGAAATCGAGAAAACCGAAGTTGACCGGCTTTTTCAGCTTATAGGCATAGGGACCGGTGAGCAGGACCCAGGAAATATGGGTCTCGATGACCTGGAATCCGTCTACGGGATGCGGGTAGAGTGCCGGGTTTTGCAGGGCGGCGATCAGGGACTGGCTCACAGGCGATCCTTCAGAGTCGGGGAAAATTCAAGGGCGTCATTATGGCCGCTGGCAGGGCTAACGCAAACCTCGGGCGGCTCCTGTTGACTATGAATAAAGTGCGTATAATCCGCCGCCATGACTCGTACTCGATCCTCCCGTTCCGCTAAAAAACATCCGTCTGGTGGCCTGCGCCCCTGGCTGGGCTGGGCCTTGAAGCTCGGTCTGGTCGCTCTGGTGGTGCTTGCCGGCTTTGCGGTTTATCTCGATGCCGTGGTCCAGGAGAAGTTCTCCGGCAAGCGCTGGACCATTCCGGCCAAGGTCTATGCGCGCCCGCTAGAGCTGTTCGTCGGACAAAAGCTCAGCAAGGACGATTTCCTCACCGAACTCGACGCGCTTGGCTATCGCCGCGAAAGCGTGGTCAACGGCCCTGGTGCTGCGTCGGTCAGTGGCAATACCGTTGAACTCAATACCCGCGGTTTCCAGTTCTATGAAGGCATGGAACAGGCGCAACCGGTGCGTGTGCGTTTCTCCGGCGACTATGTGGCCGAGCTGTCGGGCACCAAAGGTTCGAAACTGGCGGTGGTACGCCTGGAGCCGCTGCTGATCGGCGGCCTGTATCCGAAGAACCTCGAAGACCGGATCCTGATCAAGATCGATCAGGTGCCTCCTTATTTGCTGGAAACCCTGGTGGCGGTCGAGGACCGGGATTTCTACAGCCATTTTGGCGTGTCGCCCAAGTCGATCGCCCGGGCGATGTGGGTCAACACCTCGTCCGGTGCCATGCGCCAGGGCGGCAGTACCCTGACCCAGCAGTTGGTCAAGAACTTCTACCTGACCAACGAGCGCAGCCTGAGCCGCAAGCTCACCGAAGCGATGATGGCCCTGCTGCTTGAGCTGCATTACGACAAGCGCGAAATCCTCGAGGCGTACCTCAACGAGGTCTTCATCGGTCAGGACGGCCAGCGTGCGGTGCACGGTTTCGGCCTGGCCAGCCAGTTCTTCTTCAGCCAGCCGCTGGCCGAGCTCAAGTTGCATCAGATCGCCTTGCTGGTGGGGATGGTCAAGGGGCCGTCCTATTACAACCCGCGCCGTTATCCGGAGCGCGCGCTGGAGCGACGTAACCTGGTGCTCGATCTGCTGGCGCAGCAGGGTGTGGCGACGCCGGAGCAGGTCGAAGCCGCGAAGAAAATGCCCTTGGGCGTGACCAAGCGCGGCAGCCTGGCGGACAGTTCGTTCCCGGGCTTCCTGGACCTGGTGAAGCGTCAGTTGCGTGAGGACTACCGCGACGAAGACTTGACCGAGGAAGGCCTGCGGATCTTCACTAGCTTCGACCCGATTCTGCAGATGAAGGCCGAGGCTTCGGTCGGTGATACCTTCAAGCGGCTGGCCGGACGCAAGGGATCGGATGAGGTCGAAGCGGCGATGGTGGTGACCAATCCGGAAACCGGCGAAGTCCAGGCCATGATCGGCAGCCGCCAGGCTGGTTTTGCCGGTTTCAACCGGGCGCTGGATGCGGTACGGCCGATCGGCTCCCTGATCAAGCCCGCGGTTTACCTGACGGCGCTGGAGAAACCCAGCCAGTACACCCTGACCAGTTGGCTCTCCGACGAGGCCTTCTCGGTGAAGGGCGGTGATGGGCAAGTGTGGAAGCCCCAGAACTATGACCGCCGTTCCCATGGCACGGTCTTCCTTTATCAGGGGCTGGCCCATTCCTATAACCTGTCGACCGCGCGCCTGGGCCTGGAAGTCGGCGTGCCAAACGTGCTGAAGACCCTGGGACGCCTTGGCGTCACCCGCGAATTCCCGGCGTTCCCTTCGATGCTGCTGGGGGCGGGGGGCTTGAGCCCGATGGAAGTCGCCACCATGTACCAGACCCTGGCCAACGGCGGTTTCAATACCCCGATGCGTGGGATCCGCAGTGTGCTGACCGCTGAAGGAGAACCGCTGAAGCGTTATCCGTTCCAGATCCAGCAACGTTTCGACCCGGGTTCGATCTACCTGATCCAGAGCGCGATGCAGCGCGTCATGCGCGAAGGTACCGGCAGCTCGGTCTACAACGTGCTGCCGCGTTCCCTGGCGCTGGCGGGCAAGACCGGTACCAGTAACGATTCCCGCGACAGCTGGTTCGCCGGTTTCAGCCAGGATCTGCTGGCGGTGGTCTGGCTGGGGCGTGATGACAACGGCAAGACACCGTTCACTGGCGCCACTGGCGCGTTGCAGGTCTGGACCAGTTTCATGCGCAAGGCCGACCCGCTGCCATTGGATATGCCGCAACCGGATAACGTGGTGCAGGCCTGGGTCGACTCGCGGACCGGGCAAGGTTCCGATGCCAACTGTCCGGGCGCGGTACAGATGCCGTATATTCGTGGCAGTGAACCCCCACCCGGTCCTGCATGCGGCGGCGATGTCCCGGCGCCTGTCGAATCGGTGATGGATTGGGTCAAGGGCTGGATGAATTAAGCGAAGAGGGTTTGACGTGAACAAGTGGTGGATTCCAGCTATTACAGCTCTGGCTTTGCTCAATGGTTGCGCCAGCGTGCAGCGTGGCTCGATTCCGGTGGTGGACTCTGGCACAGCCGTGTCCAACAGCGAGCGGATCTCGGCCAACGGTGGCTTCCGTCAGACGACCATCAAGCGTCCGGCGCAGGTACAGGCTCAAAGTATTGCGCAGGACTCGGGCGTGGTGGTGATGGTGCCGGGCGGGGCTGCGGCCACTGCCGCGCCAATCAGCAGCGCGC
Source organism: Pseudomonas sp. SK3(2021) (assembly GCF_016772375.1). Lineage (NCBI taxonomy): Bacteria > Pseudomonadati > Pseudomonadota > Gammaproteobacteria > Pseudomonadales > Pseudomonadaceae > Pseudomonas > Pseudomonas sp. SK3(2021). Next base: position 5,706,622 of record NZ_CP061943.1, on the reverse strand, counting down.
CTATTACCCCGGGCCCGATCACTCCAGGGCCTATCGATACCTCACCGATCCAGTCCGCGCCGATCAATCAGGGCAGCTACAGCTTGCCGCCGACGCCGAGCGGAGTGCCTTCGGCCAGCTCTGGCGGGCTGTCCGCCGATGAACAACTGGATGGTCCGGTGCTGGCGCTGTTGACCACCGCTCAGCAGCAACAGGCGAGTGGCGACCTGAACGGCGCTTCCTCCAGCCTCGAGCGCGCCCAGCGTGTAGCGCCGCGTGAGCCGCAGGTGCTGTATCGCCTGGCCCAGGTACGCATGGCCCAGGGCGATGCGGCGCAGGCTGAACAGTTTGCCCGTCGCGGCCTCAGCTTCGCCAACGGTCGTCCGGACCTGCAGGCCAGCCTGTGGGCATTGATTGCCCAGGCACGCGAGAAACAGGGCGATGCCGCCGGTGCCGCTCAGGCCCGGCAGAAAGCCAAGGTGTCTCTGTGATGGATGCGCGTTTTCCAAAGATCGCCGAGCAGTTGCTGTTGATCGAGCGTGAGCTGCGGTTGCAGGGGTTGTGGGATGACACCCCGCCGAGCACCGAGGCCCTGGCCAGTGTCGAGCCGTTTGCCGTGGACACGCTGGAGTTCGAGCAATGGCTGCAGTGGATCTTCCTGCCGCGGATGAAGGCGATTCTTGAGCAGGACCTGCCTCTGCCCAGCGCCTCGGGCATCCAGGAAATGGCCGAAGTGGTATTCGCCGGTCGCGCGATGCAGGGCCGGGACCTTCAGTTGCAGATCCTGCTCAAAGAGTTTGACCAGTTGATCGTCGCCACTCGCTAAACCCTCTGCAACCGCTGCCTAGTGGCAGTGGTTGTCTATCGCCTTCTGTGTTTCCGCGATGCGTTGCTGACGCTGTTCCTCGGTCAGGCGGCGGATTCCCCCCTCTGTGTTCTCGCTCAAGCGTGGGTTGCTCTGCAACTGCGCCAGGCTGGCCCGTGCCTGTGTGCAAAAACGCCTGCGTTCGGCTTCTTGCCTGGCGACCTGCTGCTTAGCCTGGTTGCCCATGACCTGTTGCTGGGCGCCCGGCTTGTCGGGCGGCGGCGTACGGGGCGCACCTTGCGGGTTTTTTGGCAGGGTGATGGTGGTGCTAGCCACGCCTTGGGGTGGTTGGGCGTCGAAATGGGTGACTCCCTGGGCGTCGACCCATTTGTAAATCTGGCCGGCCTGGCACGGGAGGCTCAAGGCGAGCAGCAGGCCAGCGGTCATGGCGAGGGTTCGCATTTTTGAATTCCTTATCCAGGATTGCGCAATTGAAGCGCAGACACTCGTGGTTTACAGGTTTTTTCTTGCGTTCTCATGCGCTTAGTTCGAATAAAGCACATTGACGTCTTGACTTGCAGAGGGCGAAACAGAAGAATCCAAAGTCCGCTGTAGAGGGACTGCCAGAAGCAGACCCACTCGGCAGAACATGAGGCGCACATCCGCGCCGACCTGCTACACCCGCAACGCGTTACCTCGCGCTGGGTGGGAAAGCCCCGCAACACTTGGGGTACTCCCAATACTTGCTCAGTCAGTGCTGACGTAGTCGGCGACCACCGTCGCTCATGCTCTGCTGAGAAGTAAACCTATTAAGACCCGTCCCCTTTCAAGAGGGCGGTATTCTGGCGTTTTAGAGGTGAACAACGTGGAGCTTTTATCTGGCGGTGAGATGCTCGTCCGCTTTTTGCGTGACGAAGGCGTCAAATATATCTATGGGTACCCGGGTGGTGCTCTCCTTCATGTTTACGATGCCCTGTTCAAAGAACCGGAAGTGACCCACATCCTGGTTCGTCACGAGCAAGCGGCTACCCATATGGCTGACGGCTACGCCCGTGCCACCGGCAAGGCCGGCGTGGTATTGGTGACTTCCGGCCCTGGCGCGACCAATGCCATCACCGGTATCGCCACTGCCTATATGGACTCCATTCCAATGGTGATCATTTCCGGTCAGGTGCCTAGCACCATGGTCGGTACCGACGCGTTCCAGGAAACCGACATGATCGGTATCTCCCGGCCGATCGTGAAGCACAGCTTCATGATCAAGCACGCTTCGGAAATCCCGGAAGTCATGAAGAAGGCGTTCTACCTGGCGCAATCCGGTCGTCCGGGGCCAGTCGTGGTCGATGTCCCTAAGGACATGACCAATCCGGCTGAAAAGTTCGAATACGTTTTCCCTAAAAAAGCGAAGCTGCGCTCCTACAGCCCGGCTGTGCGTGGTCACTCCGGGCAAATCCGCAAGGCGGCAGAAATGCTCCTGGCGGCCAAGCGTCCTGTGCTGTACGCAGGCGGCGGCGTGATCCTCGGTGGCGGTTCCGCACCGCTGACCGAACTGGCACAAATGCTCAACCTGCCGGTCACCAATACCCTGATGGGTTTGGGTGCCTATCCTGGCACCGATCGTCAGTTCGTCGGCATGCTCGGCATGCACGGTAGCTACACCGCCAACCTGACCATGCACCATGCCGATGTGATCCTGGCAGTCGGCGCGCGTTTCGACGACCGTGTCATCAACGGCCCGGCGAAATTCTGCCCGAACGCCAAGATCATCCATGTCGACATCGACCCGGCTTCCATCTCCAAGACCATCAAGGCAGACGTGCCGATCGTGGGCCCGGTGGAGAGCGTCCTGACCGAAATGGTCGCAGCCCTCAAGGAAATCGGCGAAACCCCGAACAAGGACACAGTCGCCAGTTGGTGGAAGCAGATCGAGGAGTGGCGCGGTGATCGCGGCCTGTTCCCTTACGACAAGGGCGACGGCAGCATCATCAAGCCGCAGACCGTGATCGAGACCCTCTGCGAAGTTACCAAGGGCGACGCCTATGTGACCTCCGACGTGGGCCAGCATCAGATGTTCGCGGCGCAGTACTACCGGTTCAACAAGCCTAATCGCTGGATCAACTCCGGCGGCCTGGGCACGATGGGCTTTGGTTTCCCTGCGGCCATGGGCGTCAAGTTGAGTTTCCCTGATGCTGACGTTGCCTGTGTAACGGGCGAGGGCAGTATCCAGATGAACATTCAGGAACTGTCGACCTGCCTGCAGTACGACCTGCCGGTCAAGATCATCAACCTGAACAACGGTGCGCTGGGTATGGTGCGGCAGTGGCAGGACATGAACTACGGTAGCCGTCACTCGCATTCCTACATGGAATCGCTGCCTGATTTCGTCAAGCTGGCCGAGGCCTATGGGCACGTGGGCATTCGTGTCACGGACCTGAAGGACCTGAAGCCGAAGATGGAAGAAGCATTCGCCATGAAAGATCGTCTGGTGTTCCTCGACATCCAGGTCGATACCAGCGAGCACGTCTACCCGATGCAGATCAAAGACGGCTCCATGCGCGATATGTGGCTGAGCAAGACGGAGCGTACTTAATCATGCGGCACATTATCTCCTTGCTTCTGGAAAACGAACCGGGCGCCTTGTCTCGTGTGGTTGGCCTGTTTTCGCAGCGCAACTACAACATCGAAAGCCTGACTGTGGCGCCGACCGAAGACCCGACTCTGTCGCGTTTGACGCTGACCACCGTAGGGCACGATGAAATCATCGAGCAGATCACCAAGAACCTGAACAAGCTGGTTGAGGTGGTCAAGCTGGTCGACCTGTCGGAAAGCGCTCACATCGAACGCGAGTTGATGCTGGTCAAGGTCAAGGCCACCGGCGCCCAGCGCGCCGAGGTCAAGCGCACCACCGATATTTACCGTGGGCAGATCGTCGATGTCAGTGCCAGCGTGTATACCGTTCAATTGACCGGTACCAGCGACAAGCTCGACAGTTTCATCCAGTCGATCGGCACCGCCTCGATTCTGGAAACCGTACGCAGTGGCGTCACCGGCATTGCCCGTGGCGATAAAGTACTCAGCATCTAACTCAAATTAGCGAACGGCCTGAACGGCCTGATATAGGGGAAATTCATGAAAGTTTTCTACGATAAAGACTGCGACCTTTCGATCATCCAGGGCAAGAAAGTTGCCATCATCGGTTACGGTTCCCAAGGCCACGCTCAAGCGTGCAACCTGAAAGACTCCGGCGTTGATGTGACCGTTGGCCTGCGTAAAGGCTCGGCTACCGTTGCCAAGGCTGAAGCCCATGGCCTGAAAGTGACCGATGTGGCTGCGGCCGTTGCTGGTGCCGACCTGGTGATGATCCTGACCCCGGACGAGTTCCAGTCCCAGCTGTACAAGAACGAAATCGAGCCGAACATCAAGAAGGGCGCCACCCTGGCCTTCTCCCACGGCTTCGCGATCCACTACAACCAGGTCGTTCCGCGTGCCGATCTCGACGTGATCATGATCGCGCCGAAGGCCCCGGGCCACACCGTGCGTTCCGAGTTCGTCAAGGGTGGCGGTATCCCTGACCTGATCGCTATCTACCAGGACGCTTCCGGCAACGCCAAGAACGTTGCTCTGTCCTACGCAGCTGGCGTGGGTGGCGGCCGTACCGGCATCATTGAAACCACCTTCAAGGACGAGACTGAAACCGACCTGTTCGGCGAGCAGGCTGTTCTGTGTGGCGGTACCGTCGAGCTGGTCAAAGCCGGTTTCGAAACCCTGGTCGAAGCTGGCTACGCGCCGGAAATGGCCTACTTCGAATGCCTGCATGAACTGAAGCTGATCGTTGACCTCATGTACGAAGGCGGTATCGCCAACATGAACTACTCGATCTCCAACAACGCCGAGTACGGCGAGTACGTGACCGGCCCTGAAGTGATCAACGCCGAATCCCGTCAGGCCATGCGCAACGCCCTGAAGCGTATCCAGGACGGCGAGTACGCCAAGATGTTCATTAGCGAAGGTGCTACCGGCTACCCATCGATGACCGCCAAGCGTCGTAACAACGCTGCTCACGGTATCGAAATCATCGGTGAGCAACTGCGTTCGATGATGCCGTGGATCGGTGCCAACAAAATCGTCGACAAAGCCAAGAACTAAGTTCGAGTCTTGTCAGGGAAAACGCGGCCTAGGCCGCGTTTTTTCGTTTGGATAGACAGGTTCTGGTATAAAGCTGGATCCTTTGTGGTCCAATCATGACCCTGGGTATCGTCGAAACTTTTCACACCGTTGCAAGGTAATGTCCATGAGCGAACGTCCCGAAGAGCCAAACCAGGCCTCTGACGCCGAAAGCCTGCTACCCGTCGATGAGCATGTCGAAGAAGGGCATGACGCTGAAGGCCGTAAAGTCCGGCATCGTGGTATCTATCTGCTGCCGAATCTCTTCACCACCGCGAACCTGTTCGCCGGTTTCTACTCGATCATCAATTCCATGAGTGCCCAGAGCGCGTTGAGCGCCGGTGACGCGGCAGGAGCGAGCAGGTATTTCGCGTTCGCGGCCATCGCGATCTTTGTCGCCATGGTGCTCGATGGCCTGGACGGGCGCGTAGCCCGCATGACCAATACCCAGAGTGCTTTTGGCGCTGAGTATGACTCGCTGTCCGACATGGTTGCCTTCGGCGTCGCGCCTGCCTTGCTGGCATTCGGTTGGGCGCTGGGCGATATGGGCAAGGTCGGCTGGATGGTCGCCTTCATCTATGTAGCTGGCGCGGCGTTGCGCCTGGCCCGTTTCAACACCCAGGTGGGTACTGCCGACAAACGCTATTTCATCGGCTTGGCCAGTCCGGCCGCGGCGGGGGTGGTGGCCGGTATCGTCTGGGCATTCAGCGATTACGGCATCCAGGGTTCGAAGATGTCGTTCCTGGTGGCGCTGATGGTAGCGGCGGCCGGCATGCTGATGGTCAGTAATATCAAGTACAACAGCTTCAAGGAGTTGGATCTGAAGGGGCGTGTACCTTTCGTGGCGATCCTCGCCGTGGTTCTGGTGTTCGCCGTGGTCTTCAGTGATCCGCCGCGGATTCTGCTGCTGGTTTTCCTCGCCTACGCAGCCTCTGGCCCGATTCAGTACTTGTTGCGCCTTCGTCGACGCAAAACGTTGCCTTAATGTAATTTCCCCCATACTCCGCAGTCTATTGGTGCATCAGTCCTCCAATGCTGCGGAGTTGCCATGTTGATCAAAATCCCCAAGTCGTCTGACTGCAAAGAGTCGGACGTCACGCCTGAATCCCTTTACATCTCTCGCCGTAGCCTGTTGGGTGGGACCATTGCCGGTCTAGCCGTCAGTGCGCTGCCGCGTTGGGCCAGTGCCGAAGGCGCGGGACGCTATCCGGATGTCGAGCCTGGAAAGGCACCGTCATGGTTTGCGCAAAAGCTGCCGGAAACCAAATGGCAGGCGGTCAACGTCAAGGATGAGGCGATCACCCCGTTCAAGGATGCCACTCACTACAACAACTTCTATGAGTTCGGTACCGACAAGGGCGATCCGGCTGCCAATGCCGGTGCGCTGAAAACCGAGCCCTGGAGCGTGGTGGTGGACGGGGAAGTGGGTAAGCCAGGACGTTATGCGCTGGAAGACTTCATGAAGCCTTATCAGTTGGAAGAGCGGATCTACCGGCTGCGCTGTGTCGAGGCCTGGTCCATGGTAATTCCCTGGATCGGTTTCCCGATTTCCGAACTGCTCAAGCAGGTCGAGCCAACTTCCAAGGCTAAATACATCCGCTTCGAAACCCTTCAGGACCCTAAAAGCATGCCCGGCCAGCGTTCGGGGTTTGCCTTGATCGACTGGCCTTATGTAGAGGGCTTGCGCCTGGATGAGGCGATGCACCCGCTGGCAATTCTTGCCGTGGGGATGTACGGCCGCGAGCTGCCCAACCAGAACGGCGCGCCGTTGCGTTTGGTGGTGCCCTGGAAGTACGGCTTCAAGAGCATCAAGTCCATCGTGCGCATCAGTCTGGTGGAGCAGCAGCCGAAAACCACCTGGCAAAGCATTGCCGCCAATGAGTACGGCTTTTACGCGAACGTGAATCCTACGGTTGATCACCCTCGCTGGACTCAGGCGCGCGAGCGTCGGCTGCCCAGCGGCCTGTTCAGTCCTAATGTGCGTGAGACGCTGATGTTCAACGGCTACGGGGATGAAGTCGCTTCTTTATATACCGGCCTGGATCTGCGGAAGAATTACTGATGCGCTATCCACTCTGGCGCCTTGGCGTCTTTATTGTTGCGGCTGTCTGGCCTTTGCTCTGGTTGTACCAAGCCTGGGCCTCCGTTCTCGGACCCGATCCAGGGAAAGTGTTGGTCGATCGTCTGGGGTTGGGGACGCTGATCTTTTTGCTGATCACCCTGAGCATGACCCCCCTGCAGAAACTGACGGGGTGGGCGGGATGGATCGCGGTGCGGCGACAGCTCGGTTTGTGGTGCTTTGCTTATGTGGTGCTGCATTTAAGTGCCTACGCGGTATTTATCCTCGGGCTCGACTGGTCACAGCTGGGGGTGGAGTTGCGTAAGCGGCCCTACATTATTGTAGGAAGCCTGGGGTTCCTCGGGTTGTTGGCCTTGGCGGTGACTTCCAATAGATATAGCCAGCGTCGTCTGGGTAGTCGTTGGAAGAAACTGCATCGGTTGGTCTACGTCATTCTTGGGCTGGGTTTACTGCATATGCTCTGGATTGTTCGGGCCGATCTTAAAGAGTGGGCTGTCTATGCATCTATCGGCGCATTGTTATTACTGTTGCGGTTACCGCCAGTGACGCGCCGAATCCCTCGATTACTAGTGAAAAAACCATCTTCTGCAACAAAAGCGTAATTAGGGGTTGACGGCAGATTCTGGAAGTCTATAATTCGCCCCACTTCCGGCGCAGTCGAAACGGAAAACTCCTTGAGATTCAACGAGTTACGAGGTTTTCGGCAGCGGCACGCTTCAGTTCATCGAAGCCCGAAGGAGTCGGTTCGGCAGCGTGTTTTCGCCGAATTGACGGTTCGATCTTCTCGGTCGAAAGCGGAGAAAAAGAGGTGTTGACAGCAGCGTGTAACGCTGTAGAATTCGCCTCCCGCTGACGAGAGATCGGAAGCGCAAGTGGTTGAAGTTGCAAAGGAAACTTTGAAAACTTCTTAAAATAACCGCTTGACAGATGCAGAGGCTGCTGTAGAATGCGCGCCTCGGTTGAGACGAAAGACTTAACCAACCGCTCTTTAACAACTGAATCAAGCAATTCGTGTGGGTGCTTGTGGAGTCAGACTGATAGTCAGAAAGATTATCAGCATCACAAGTTGCTCCGCGAGAAATCAAAGATGTAACCAACGATTGCTGAGCCAAGTTTAGGGTTTTCTCAAAACCCAAAGATGTTTGAACTGAAGAGTTTGATCATGGCTCAGATTGAACGCTGGCGGCAGGCCTAACACATGCAAGTCGAGCGGTAGAGAGGTGCTTGCACCTCTTGAGAGCGGCGGACGGGTGAGTAATGCCTAGGAATCTGCCTGGTAGTGGGGGATAACGTCCGGAAACGGACGCTAATACCGCATACGTCCTACGGGAGAAAGCAGGGGACCTTCGGGCCTTGCGCTATCAGATGAGCCTAGGTCGGATTAGCTAGTTGGTGAGGTAATGGCTCACCAAGGCGACGATCCGTAACTGGTCTGAGAGGATGATCAGTCACACTGGAACTGAGACACGGTCCAGACTCCTACGGGAGGCAGCAGTGGGGAATATTGGACAATGGGCGAAAGCCTGATCCAGCCATGCCGCGTGTGTGAAGAAGGTCTTCGGATTGTAAAGCACTTTAAGTTGGGAGGAAGGGTACTTACCTAATACGTGAGTATTTTGACGTTACCGACAGAATAAGCACCGGCTAACTCTGTGCCAGCAGCCGCGGTAATACAGAGGGTGCAAGCGTTAATCGGAATTACTGGGCGTAAAGCGCGCGTAGGTGGTTCGTTAAGTTGGATGTGAAATCCCCGGGCTCAACCTGGGAACTGCATCCAAAACTGGCGAGCTAGAGTATGGTAGAGGGTGGTGGAATTTCCTGTGTAGCGGTGAAATGCGTAGATATAGGAAGGAACACCAGTGGCGAAGGCGACCACCTGGACTGATACTGACACTGAGGTGCGAAAGCGTGGGGAGCAAACAGGATTAGATACCCTGGTAGTCCACGCCGTAAACGATGTCAACTAGCCGTTGGGAGCCTTGAGCTCTTAGTGGCGCAGCTAACGCATTAAGTTGACCGCCTGGGGAGTACGGCCGCAAGGTTAAAACTCAAATGAATTGACGGGGGCCCGCACAAGCGGTGGAGCATGTGGTTTAATTCGAAGCAACGCGAAGAACCTTACCAGGCCTTGACATCCAATGAACTTTCCAGAGATGGATTGGTGCCTTCGGGAGCATTGAGACAGGTGCTGCATGGCTGTCGTCAGCTCGTGTCGTGAGATGTTGGGTTAAGTCCCGTAACGAGCGCAACCCTTGTCCTTAGTTACCAGCACGTTATGGTGGGCACTCTAAGGAGACTGCCGGTGACAAACCGGAGGAAGGTGGGGATGACGTCAAGTCATCATGGCCCTTACGGCCTGGGCTACACACGTGCTACAATGGTCGGTACAGAGGGTTGCCAAGCCGCGAGGTGGAGCTAATCCCACAAAACCGATCGTAGTCCGGATCGCAGTCTGCAACTCGACTGCGTGAAGTCGGAATCGCTAGTAATCGCGAATCAGAATGTCGCGGTGAATACGTTCCCGGGCCTTGTACACACCGCCCGTCACACCATGGGAGTGGGTTGCACCAGAAGTAGCTAGTCTAACCTTCGGGAGGACGGTTACCACGGTGTGATTCATGACTGGGGTGAAGTCGTAACAAGGTAGCCGTAGGGGAACCTGCGGCTGGATCACCTCCTTAATCGACGACATCAGCTGCTTCATAAGCTCCCACACGAATTGCTTGATTCATTGAAGAAGACGATTGGGTCTGTAGCTCAGTTGGTTAGAGCGCACCCCTGATAAGGGTGAGGTCGGCAGTTCGAATCTGCCCAGACCCACCAATTACTGGTGCACCCTGTAGCGATACGGGGCCATAGCTCAGCTGGGAGAGCGCCTGCCTTGCACGCAGGAGGTCAGCGGTTCGATCCCGCTTGGCTCCACCATTACAGATTGGTGTCCATCGTTTAAAGCTTAGAAATGAGCATTCCGCTGATAGGCGATGAATGTTGATTTCTGATCTTTATCAGAATCGTTCTTTAAAAATTTGGGTATGTGATAGAAAGATAGACTGAATGGCACTTTCACTGGTGTTTATTCAGGCTAAGGTAAAATTTGTGAGTTTAATCGCGAATTTTCGGCGAATGTCGTCTTCACAGTATAACCAGATTGCTTGGGGTTATATGGTCAAGTGAAGAAGCGCATACGGTGGATGCCTTGGCAGTCAGAGGCGATGAAAGACGTGGTAGCCTGCGAAAAGCTTCGGGGAGTCGGCAAACAGACTTTGATCCGGAGATGTCTGAATGGGGGAACCCAGCCATCATAAGATGGTTATCTTGTACTGAATACATAGGTGCAAGAAGCGAACCAGGGGAACTGAAACATCTAAGTACCCTGAGGAAAAGAAATCAACCGAGATTCCCTTAGTAGTGGCGAGCGAACGGGGACTAGCCCTTAAGTGGCTTTGAGATTAGCGGAACGCTCTGGAAAGTGCGGCCATAGTGGGTGATAGCCCTGTACGCGAAAGTCTCTTAGTCATGAAATCGAGTAGGACGGAGCACGAGAAACTTTGTCTGAATATGGGGGGACCATCCTCCAAGGCTAAATACTACTGACTGACCGATAGTGAACTAGTACCGTGAGGGAAAGGCGAAAAGAACCCCGGAGAGGGGAGTGAAATAGATCCTGAAACCGTATGCGTACAAGCAGTGGGAGCAGACTTTGTTCTGTGACTGCGTACCTTTTGTATAATGGGTCAGCGACTTATATTCAGTGGCGAGCTTAACCGAATAGGGGAGGCGTAGCGAAAGCGAGTCTTAATAGGGCGTTTAGTCGCTGGGTATAGACCCGAAACCGGGCGATCTATCCATGGGCAGGTTGAAGGTTAGGTAACACTGACTGGAGGACCGAACCGACTACCGTTGAAAAGTTAGCGGATGACCTGTGGATCGGAGTGAAAGGCTAATCAAGCTCGGAGATAGCTGGTTCTCCTCGAAAGCTATTTAGGTAGCGCCTCATGTATCACTGTAGGGGGTAGAGCACTGTTTCGGCTAGGGGGTCATCCCGACTTACCAAACCGATGCAAACTCCGAATACCTACAAGTGCCGAGCATGGGAGACACACGGCGGGTGCTAACGTCCGTCGTGAAAAGGGAAACAACCCAGACCGTCAGCTAAGGTCCCAAAGTTATGGTTAAGTGGGAAACGATGTGGGAAGGCTTAGACAGCTAGGAGGTTGGCTTAGAAGCAGCCACCCTTTAAAGAAAGCGTAATAGCTCACTAGTCGAGTCGGCCTGCGCGGAAGATGTAACGGGGCTCAAACCATACACCGAAGCTACGGGTATCACGTAAGTGATGCGGTAGAGGAGCGTTCTGTAAGCCTGTGAAGGTGAGTTGAGAAGCTTGCTGGAGGTATCAGAAGTGCGAATGCTGACATGAGTAACGACAATGGGTGTGAAAAACACCCACGCCGAAAGACCAAGGTTTCCTGCGCAACGTTAATCGACGCAGGGTTAGTCGGTCCCTAAGGCGAGGCTGAAAAGCGTAGTCGATGGAAAACAGGTTAATATTCCTGTACTTCTAGTTATTGCGATGGAGGGACGGAGAAGGCTAGGCCAGCTTGGCGTTGGTTGTCCAAGTTTAAGGTGGTAGGCTGGAATCTTAGGTAAATCCGGGGTTCCAAGGCCGAGAGCTGATGACGAGTTACCTTTCAGGTGACGAAGTGGTTGATGCCATGCTTCCAAGAAAAGCTTCTAAGCTTCAGATAACTAGGAACCGTACCCCAAACCGACACAGGTGGTTGGGTAGAGAATACCAAGGCGCTTGAGAGAACTCGGGTGAAGGAACTAGGCAAAATGGCACCGTAACTTCGGGAGAAGGTGCGCCGGTGAGGGTGAAGGACTTGCTCCGTAAGCCCATGCCGGTCGAAGATACCAGGCCGCTGCGACTGTTTATTAAAAACACAGCACTCTGCAAACACGAAAGTGGACGTATAGGGTGTGACGCCTGCCCGGTGCCGGAAGGTTAATTGATGGGGTTAGCTAACGCGAAGCTCTTGATCGAAGCCCCGGTAAACGGCGGCCGTAACTATAACGGTCCTAAGGTAGCGAAATTCCTTGTCGGGTAAGTTCCGACCTGCACGAATGGCGTAACGATGGCGGCGCTGTCTCCACCCGAGACTCAGTGAAATTGAAATCGCTGTGAAGATGCAGTGTATCCGCGGCTAGACGGAAAGACCCCGTGAACCTTTACTATAGCTTTGCACTGGACTTTGAATTTGCTTGTGTAGGATAGGTGGGAGGCTTTGAAGCGTGGACGCCAGTTCGCGTGGAGCCATCCTTGAAATACCACCCTGGCAACTTTGAGGTTCTAACTCAGGTCCGTCATCCGGATCGAGGACAGTGTATGGTGGGTAGTTTGACTGGGGCGGTCTCCTCCTAAAGAGTAACGGAGGAGTACGAAGGTGCGCTCAGACCGGTCGGAAATCGGTCGTAGAGTATAAAGGCAAAAGCGCGCTTGACTGCGAGACAGACACGTCGAGCAGGTACGAAAGTAGGTCTTAGTGATCCGGTGGTTCTGTATGGAAGGGCCATCGCTCAACGGATAAAAGGTACTCCGGGGATAACAGGCTGATACCGCCCAAGAGTTCATATCGACGGCGGTGTTTGGCACCTCGATGTCGGCTCATCACATCCTGGGGCTGAAGCCGGTCCCAAGGGTATGGCTGTTCGCCATTTAAAGTGGTACGCGAGCTGGGTTTAGAACGTCGTGAGACAGTTCGGTCCCTATCTGCCGTGGACGTTTGAGATTTGAGAGGGGCTGCTCCTAGTACGAGAGGACCGGAGTGGACGAACCTCTGGTGTTCCGGTTGTCACGCCAGTGGCATTGCCGGGTAGCTATGTTCGGAAAAGATAACCGCTGAAAGCATCTAAGCGGGAAACTTGCCTCAAGATGAGATCTCACTGGAACCTTGAGTTCCCTAAAGGGCCGTCGAAGACTACGACGTTGATAGGTTGGGTGTGTAAGCGCTGTGAGGCGTTGAGCTAACCAATACTAATTGCCCGTGAGGCTTGACCATATAACACCCAAGCAATTTGCTTAAACAGCGGATTGCGGTGTGTGAAGACGAAACGAACCGAAAGTTTGCACGACTCACAACAGCACCATAAAGCTATTACATACCCAATTTGCCGAAGCGTCGAAAGACGAGTTGGCACACCGAATTTCTTGACGACCATAGAGCATTGGAACCACCTGATCCCATCCCGAACTCAGAAGTGAAACGATGCATCGCCGATGGTAGTGTGGGGTTTCCCCATGTGAGAGTAGGTCATCGTCAAGATTAAATTCCAAAACCCCAATTGCGAGAGCAGTTGGGGTTTTGTCTTTGGCGCGTAGAAAAACGGTTCTTATCTCCAAACAATTTTGCACAGTTATTTTCGGGACGGACCTCTAGAATAGCTCCAAGCCTTTTCAGAGCCAGAGCCTTGTATGTCAGATACGGTTGACGCCCCCGGGCTGTCGGAGTTGCCGCTGGACGACCTGGTGGCCTGCCACGAATGCGATTTGCTGATGCGCAAGCCAGAGCTGGCCCACGGAGAAAAAGCCCAGTGCCCCCGCTGCGGTTACGAGCTATACGCACATCGCCATAACGTTGTGGATCGCAGCTTGGCGTTGGTTATTGCCGCGCTACTGCTCTATGTCCCCGCGAATTTTTTACCGATCATGCAGCTCAATCTACTCGGACAATCCTCTGAGGACACCGTGTGGAGCGGCGTCGTCGGGTTGTTCAATACCGATATGCAAGGCGTGGCGGTGGTGGTGTTTCTCTGCAGCATGGGCATTCCATTGCTCAAGCTGGTCTGCCAGTTGCTCGTGCTCCTGAGCATTCGCCTGGACACAGGTCGCAGTTACGGCCTGCTGCTGTACCGCATTTATCACCACTTGCGGGACTGGGGCATGCTCGAGGTCTACCTGATGGGCGTATTGGTCGCCATCGTCAAGCTGGCGGACCTGGCTGCCATGACGGTCGGCCTGGGTCTGGTGTGTTTTGTCAGCTTGTTATTGGTCCAGGTATGGCTGGAGGTCGTCATGTCGCCCCATCAGATATGGGATGCCTTGGCCGGGGAGGATGGGCATGAGGGCAATTGATGCGGGCATTCTGGTTTGTAACGAATGCCATGAGCTGAACAGGCAGGAACCCGGTACCGATGAGCAGACCTGTACCCGCTGCGGGGCTCTGGTGCATGCTCGTCGCCCCAACAGCATCATGCGCACCTGGGCGCTGCTGATTACCGCGGCGATCCTGTATATCCCTGCCAATGTGCTGCCGATCATGACGGTGACATCGCTGGGCCAGGGCGATCCCAGCACTATCATGTCCGGGGTGGTCCAGTTGGTGCAGCACGGCATGATCCCGATTGCCGCGGTGGTGTTCATCGCCAGTATCCTGGTGCCCACTTTCAAGCTGGTGGGGATTGCCCTGTTGCTGTTTTCGGTTCAGCGCCACCAGCCGTTATCGGCGCAGCAACGTATTTTGATGTACCGCTTTATCGAGTTCATCGGCCGCTGGTCGATGCTGGATATCTTTGTGATTGCCATCCTGGTGGCGGTGGTGAACTTCGGCCGGCTTGCCAGTATCGAGGCCAATCTTGGTGCAGTGGCCTTTGCCAGCGTGGTGATTCTGACGATGCTCGCCGCAGTAACTTTTGATCCCCGACTGATCTGGGATAACACGGAGTCGGACGACGACAATGAGTGATTTGCCTAAAGCTAAAACCCGTCCGGCTTCGAACTGGTCGGCCATCTGGGTCCTGCCCCTGATCGCGTTGCTGATTGGCGGATGGTTGGGCTGGCGTGCCTACAGCCAGACCGGTATCGAGATCCAGGTGCGTTTCGAAAGCGGCGAAGGCATCCAGGCCAACAAGACCGAGGTGGTCTACAAAGGGATGTCGGTGGGTAAGGTCAAGGCCCTGGCCCTGGATGACGAAGGCAACACCAAAGGGGTGATTGCCACTGTCGAGATGAACAAGGATGTCCAGCAATACCTGAAAAGCAGCACCCGCTTCTGGCTGGTCAAGCCGAGCGTGACCCTGGCTGGGATCACCGGGTTGGAGACGCTGGTTTCGGGTAACTACATCGCCATCAGCCCGGGTGAGGGCGAGCCTGCGCGCAAGTTCAAGGCGCTGGTCGAAGAACCGCCACTATCGGATGCCAAGCCGGGTCTGCACTTGACCATCAAGGCGGATCGCCTGGGATCGCTGAACCGTGGCAGCCCGGTGTTCTACAAGCAGATCCAGGTGGGCCAGGTGAAAAGCTACCTGCTCTCCGAAGACCAGAACACCGTCGAGATCAAGGTCTTTATCGAGCCGACCTACGCCAGCCTGGTGCGCAAACATACGCGTTTCTGGAACGCCAGCGGCATCAGCATCGATGCCAACCTGTCCGGTGTGAAAGTGCGTAGCGAATCCCTGGCCAGCATCGTCGCCGGCGGTATCGCCTTCGCCACCCCGGAGAATCGCCGGGACAGCCCGCCCACCGACCCGACCCTGCCGTTTCGTCTCTACGAGGACTTCGACGCGGCGCAGGCGGGCATCCGGGTCAAGGTCAAGCTGAGTGACTTCGAAGGGCTCCAGGCGGGCCGCACGCCAGTCATGTACAAGGGGATTCAGGTCGGTAACCTGAAGGCCCTCAAGGTCGACCCCGATCTGTCCAGCGCCACGGCGGAACTGACCCTGGATCCCTTGGCCGAGGATTACCTGGTGCAAGGCACCCAGTTCTGGGTGGTCAAGCCTTCGATCTCCCTGGCGGGTATCACCGGTCTGGAGGCCCTGGTCAAAGGCAACTACATCGCGGTGCGCCCAGGTGACAAGGGCGGCGCTCCGCAACGCGAGTTCGAGGCGCGGCCCAAGGCGCCGCCGCTGGACTTGCGCTCCCCTGGCCTGCACCTGGTGCTGTTCACCGAAAACCTCGGTTCGCTGGAGGTGGGCAGCCCGATTCTGTACAAGCAGGTCAAAGTCGGCTCGGTGCAGAGCTACCAGTTCTCGCGGACCCGCAAGCAGTTGGTCATCGGCGTGCATATCGAGAAGGAGTACGAAGGGCTGGTAAACGGTTCGACGCGCTTCTGGAACGCCAGCGGCGTCACCTTGACCGGCGGCCTGACCGGCGGCATCCAGGTCAAGAGCGAGTCACTGCAAAGCCTGATGGCCGGCGGGATCGCCTTTGACACGCCGGAACCCAATGTGCCGCTGAAAAAGCGCATCCCGCGCTTTCGCCTGTATGCCGACAAGGAACAGGCGACACAGAAGGGCACGCTGATCAGCATCAAGGTCGATCGTGCCGATGGCCTGCGTTCGGGCACGCCTATCCGCTTCAAGGGGCTGGATGTCGGCAAGGTCGAAGACGTCGACCTGAGCAGCGACCTGCAGTCGGTGCTGCTCAAGGCCCGGATCACCGAAGTGCCGGAGCGTATCGCGCGGGTCGGCAGCCAGTTCTGGGTGGTGAAGCCGGAGCTTGGGTTGATCAAGACCGCCAACCTGGAAACCCTGGTGACCGGGCAGTACATCGACGTGCAGCCGGCGGCGAAGAACCTCGGCGTGCAAACCAGCTTTGTCGCCTTGCCCCAGCCACCGGAGACCGCGGTCGCCGAGGCCGGCCTGAGCCTGGTGCTGAGCGCGGCGCGGCGCGGCTCGTTGAAGGTCGGCGTGCCGGTGACCTACCGTGAAGTGACCGTAGGCAAGGTCACGGGCTATGAGCTGGGGCAGACCGCCGACCGGGTCCTGATCCATATCCTGATCGAGCCCAAGTATGCGCCGCTGGTGCGTGGCGGCACGCGTTTCTGGAACAGCAGCGGGTTCGGTATCGATATCGGCCTGTTCAAGGGCGCAACGGTCCGCACCGAGTCGCTGGAAACCCTGATCCAGGGTGGCATCGCCTTTGCCACGCCGGATGGCGAGCGCATGGGCAGCCCGGCGCGGTCGGAGCAAACCTTCCCGTTGTTCGACAAGTTCGAGGACGAGTGGCTGAGCTGGGCGCCGAAAATTCCGTTGGCTAAGTAGCCCTTGTAGGCGCCTTGCCCGCGACGGCTATCTGACAGATGCAGCGCTATTGCGGGTAAATCGGATCGCCGCCCGCTCGCTCCTACGGAAACAAAAAGGCCGTGATCGAAAGATCACGGCCTTTTTGTTTTACGGCAGGCGGGTTACACCTCGTCCAGCTCCGCTTCGGCTTCCGGCTCGACGTTCAGGGTGGCCTTGACCTGATCGTGACGGCGGATGTACTTCCAGTCCGCCTCGTCGATGTAGATACCGTTCGGGCCGCTGCCGCCTTCCAGGTCGATGGCGACCTGGGCCGAGACCTGCGGCTTCACACTGGCCAGGATCGGCACGAAGCCCAGTTGCAGGCTGGTTTCCAGCAGTGCTGCCTGGTTCTTCTCGTCGATGTCCGCGGCCTCGTCGAGGTAGTACGGCAGGCGAATGCGCCCGGCCTGGTCGCGATCCATCAAGTGCAGCAACAGGTACATGTTGGTCAGCGCCTTGATGGTCATGGTGGTGCCGTTGGACGCCGCGCCATCGATATCGGTGTGGATCACCGGCTGGCCATTGACCTTGGTGATCTCGAACGCCAGCTCGAACAGGTCCTTGAGGCCCAACTGGTTATGGTTGGCCGCTACCAGGCGGGCCAGGTATTCCTTGGCCTCTTCGTTCTTGTTGTCCTGCTCGGCGCTCTGGCTCAGGTCGAACACCGACAGGGTCTCGCCTTCTTCGTACTGGCCGGCGCTGTGGATGATCTGGTCGATGTGCTTGAGGGCTTCCTTGTTCGGCGCGAGCACGATGCGGAAGCTCTGCAGGTTCGACACCTGGCGTTTGTTGATCTCGCGGTTGAACAGCGCCAACTGGTGCTCGAGGCTGTCGTAGTCGCTGCGGATGTTGCGCAGGGTCCGGGCGATGTCGGTGACGGCCGCGCGACGCGCCTTGCCCAGGGTCAGGGCCTCGTCGGTGCGGTGCGCATAGGCGTTGATCAGCAGTTGCAGGCGGCGCTCCATGTCGTCTTCGCTGTCGAACTTGGCCACGCCCTTGAGGCGTACCTGGGCGTACAGCGCCTCGATCTGGCCATCGATCCGCTGCAGACCCTGCCAGCTGTCCTGGTAGTCGTTGAGCAGGGGCAGCAGGTTGTCCATGGAATCGTCCACCGGCTCCATGAACGGCGTGCCGAACGGCAGGTCCGCCGGCAACAGCTGGCGGCGGCGCAGGGCATCGTCGAGGGTGCGTTGCTTGGCTTCCATGTCGCCGATCTGCCGGCCCACCAGTTGCAGCTTGGCCGACAGCTGCTGGACGCGTTCGGTGAAGGCGTCGCTGGAGCGCTTGAGTTCGTCCTGGGCGGCCTCCATCTGTGCCAGCTGTTCCAGCTTCTCGCCTTCCTCGGCGCTCAGGGTCTGGGCGCGGCGGAAATCTTCCAGGGCTTTCTGCGCATCCAGCACCTGCTGGTACAGCGCTTCGGTCTGGGTCTTGCTCGCGGCGCGGTCGGCGGCCACCGCGGCCTGGGTTTTCAGCTGCTTGAGTTCTTTGTCCAGGCGCTCTTTCTGGTCGCGCAGCGCCGCGCGGTCCGCCAGGGCCTGCAAGGCCGGCGGTTCGATGTGGGAAATGTCGATGGACAGGCCCGGCACTTCGAAGCGCTCGCCCTTGAAGCCATCGAGGATCAGTTCCACGGATTTGACCCAGTCGCCGTTCTCGTCCAGGGCGATGCCGTGTTCGCCCAGCGGCAGGCTGAACAATTGGCTGTTGAACAGGCGCATCAGGCGCTCGACGTCCTGCTGGGAGAACTCTTCGCGCAGGCGCGCATAGCTGTTGTTGTCGGCGTTATCGAGCTGCTGCTTGACCGACTTCAGGCGTTTTTCCAGGTCCCGCAGGCGCTCTTCCAGGTCCTCGGCGGAGAACTGCCGGGATTGGGCCAGGGCGCCGGCCAGTTCGTCGTGGGCATCCTTGGCCGCCAGCAGTTGCTGCTCCAGGACCTTGACGTCGTCCACCAGGGCGAAGCGATGCTTGAGCACCGAGAGCTCGCCGAGCCAGCGCTGGGTGCCGGTGATTTCCCGTTCCAGGCGCATCATTTCCTGGGTGCTGCTGCGCTGGTCGTTCTGCAGTGCGTCCTGCTCATTGCGGTAGTGCTCGGCCTGGACGGTCAGCTCTTCCTTGCGCGCGCTGGCGTAGTCGGACCAGGTGCCCAGCAGCGAATCGAGCAGCGGCGACAGGCGATGCAGTTTGCCGCGCAGGATGTCGCGCTGCTTCACACCGTTGCCCAGGGCTTCCACCAGTGGGCCCGCGGCCACCAGCGAGTTGTAGTCCTGCTCCATGCGGCGCACGTCGCGAAAGGCTTCTTCGCAGGCGGCGATGTAGTCGACGCTGCCGGAGCGCAGGCTGTGCTCGAAGGCATCGAGGAACAGCTGCTTGAGCTTGGCCGCGGTGATTTCGCGCATGTGCAGCAGGTTGATGAACAACGCGCGGAAAGTCTTCAGGCTCTGTTCGCTGGTGGAGCGTAGCGGGATCAGGGTCAGGTCCAGCGGAATCGAGGTATGTCCGCCCACCAGCAGGCGACGCAGTTCATCCGGTTTGAGTTCATAAGCCTTCAGGCCATGGCGCTCGAGGTTGGTGAACAGCTCTTTCTGCCGCAGGCAGGTGTCGTCCTTCTGGTAATGCGCCAGGTCCAGCGAGCCGGCATAGGCGAAGAACTGGTGACCGAAACTGCCACCCGGACCGCGCCCGGCCACGCCGATCACGTGCGGGCCATGGGGCAGGGACACTTCCACCAGGATGTAGCTGGTATCGGTGGCGAAGTAGAAACGCCGCGATTGTTCCAGGCTGTACTTGCCGAAGCTCATGTCCGACATGCGCGCCAAAATCGGGAATTGCAGGGCGTTGATCGAAGCCGACTTGCCCAGGTTGTTCGCGCCGTAGACCGACAGCGGCTCTTCCAGCGGGAACAGGCCCAGGCTGTAGCCGGCGGTGTTCAAAAGGGCAAAGCGGCGGATGCCGTAGCGTTCCTTGCTCATGCGTCGAGCTCCTGTTCTTCGGCAATGGCGCGGGCCAGCGCGTCTTCTTCACTTTCTTCGGACTCGACGAATTCGCTGAGGTCCAGCGGGTCGTCGGTCTGCAGCAGTTTTTCGTCGCTGTCTTCGTCGATCAGCACCGGCGTTGGCAACGGCAGCACGCTGTGCAGGCTGGCGGCCAGGTCACGGTCCTGCTGCACCGACAGGCAGACATCGAGGAAGCGGTGCATCGGCGGCAGGAAGCGGTAGATGCCCGGCTCCTCGCCGGCAAAACCCAATTGGGTCATGCGCCGCATGATTTTTTCTTCCAGTTCTTCATGGGTCTGTACTTCGGCCTGGATGAACAGGTCGCGGTACTTCTCCAGCAGGGACGGCAGTTCATCGCGGCCGAGGCTGCCGCCGTCGAGCACGGCGACCGGGTCGCGGCCCTGGTCGGCCAGGTGTTCCACCAGGATGAAGGTGAACAGAGCCAGGCGCTGGGCGGTCTTGTTCACCTGGGCGGCGGCGTTCTCCGGCACGAAGTAGTAGAAGCCACGGGTGTCGCACACCAGTTCGAAGCCCAGGGCCTTGAACAGGGTGCGGTACTGGTCCTGGAAGTTCGACAGTTGGGAATACAGCTCCGGGTCGCGGCGGCTGATGTGATACCCCTTGAACAGCTCGCGAAAGATCGGCGCCAGCTGGGACAGTTCGGAAAGATCAAGATGCATGTGGAGTGCTCGCAGAATTCTCAGGCAGGTCATCGCGGGCCGAGAGCAGGGCGAAGGAGCGCAGGCTGACCTGGTGCTCGTGGGTGTGGTAGTCGCGACGTTCCAGACGCTCGCGCTTGAAGCGTTTTTCCCGCGACAGGCGGGAGAACCAGTACAGCAGCTCGTCGGTGGCGCCGTCCGGTTCCTGCTCCAGCAGCCAGGTCATCAGGTCCGGCATCGGCAGCGCGTCTTCGCAGCGGTCGAGCATCTCGCGGACCGTGCGCGGCGCCCGTGGCGCATTGCCGCCCTTGTGGCTCTTGTGCGCCTTGGGGAAGCGTGTCGGCTTCGGTTCGAAGCTGGCCAGGGCGTAGACATAGGCCTCGACCTGGCCCGAGCTGCCAAGGAAGGTGCTCTGTGGACGGGTGAACAGCGGCATGGCCGCTTGCGGCACGGCGTCGATGCCCTTGCGACGGATGGCCGACAGGGCCAGGGCCGCGCCGCGGGTCACGGCGTTGTGCCGGCGGGCTTCTTCACGCAGCGGCAGCAGCAGTTCCCGGGCATGACGCAGGGTCAGCTGGGCGCTGGTCTGCATTTCCAGGATCCGTGCGTGGGTGCGCAGCAGCATGTCGTCGTCCACCAGGTGGCCCAGGCGCTGCTGTTCGGTGAGCATGCGCAGCAGGACGTTCTCGACCTTGCGCACGCCCTGCTCGAAGGCGCCGTCGGCGTTCACCAGCTGGATCATCGGCTCGACGTATTCGTCCCAGGTGGCCAGTACCTCGGCGTACCGCTGGCGCAGGGGAATCTGCCGGTCGCTGGTCTTGGCCCGTTCGGCGACGGCCACCAGGGCCTGTTCGTCGTTGGCGAGCTTTTTCAGCACATCGCGCACGCGCATGTCCAGCAGGCGCAGCTGGCGGGCCAGGTCATGGCCGTCGCGGATGTCGAAGGCGTCCTGGATGTAACCGGCCAGGCGCTCGAGGTGGCGCAGGTAGGCTTCGATTTCCAGGCACAGGCCCAGGCGGTGCTCGCGCCGCAGGTAGGCGAGGAAGTCGTGGATCTGCGCGTTGAGCTCGAAACGGTTCGGGCTTTTCGCCACCGGAACCAGGATATCCAGGCGGATCCACACGTCCAGCAGGCTGGTAATGTCCTGTGGCGTACTGTCAATTTGCTGTGCGGCCAGCTGTGAACGCAGTTCGGCGAGGCTCAGGGTGCCTTGGTCGAAGTGCTCGCACAGTGGCTCCAGGAGTGCCCAGTGTTCGGCGAGGGCGCGCAATACGCGCTTGGGTTCGATCATCGGAATGGCCGGCTGGTTGGCAATGAAAAGCGGCGATTGTACTGCATCGGAAGGCTGACGATTCACCCCTCGGTCTTGTCATGGGCTGGACGGGCGTTTTTGTGACGAATCAACTGCGGGCGATCTTCGGCGAAGGGCGGTAGAATCCCCCCACTTCAGTTATCCACAAGTGGCCGACCTTTGCTTATCGAGTCCCGCCGTCGCGCTTATCTGTCCGCCATGCAGGTGGTCAGCTGGCTGCCGCGCACCGAATTGCCCTTTGCGGCGCCGTCCCGTCCCGAGTTGCTGGTGATTGCCGAACCCGTGGTCGAGGCCCCGGCAGCCCCTGCACCTGTGGCCAAAACGGTTGCCGAGCCTGTGGCCAAGCCTGTCGAACGACCGAAAATCGAAGTGCCGCGTCCCGGCAGCGCTGCCGTTCGTCCGGTCAGCAAGCCCGTGATCGAGGCGGAGGAGGCTCCGGCGCCAGTCAAGGCCCCACCCGTGCCGCCGCCGCGTTTCGCCCTGCAATTGCTGCGTGCCGGTCGTTGCCTGTTGCTGGTGGAGTTACCCACAGGCGAAGCCTTCCAGAGCCGCGACCCGGCCTATCTGCTGCTCAAGGACATGCTGCGCGCTGCCGGCCTGCCGGACAGCCCGCAGATCCTCGCCGAGCCGGTGCGCTGGCCGATGCTGACCCGCGGCAATCTAGACCAGGGGCCGGATGCGGCGCGGGATTTCGTCCAGGCCTTTGTCGGGGCGCGGGTCGAAGAAGAACCTTGCGTCTGCCTGTGGCTGATCGGCCTGCCGGCGGTACGTTTCGCGGGCGAGGCCGACGCGCAGTCCTACAACCGTGAACTCCAGGTCGAAGGCCTGGGCTCGGCCTGGGCACTGCCGGGGCTGGAACTATTAATGGAAGAGCCACAGCGTAAGGCTGATGTCTGGCAAGCCATGCGTCGGCTGATGGCGCGTTGGAAAAGTAGCAATGAGTGACGCTTTATCGTTCCGCCAGGCCACCGTGGCGGATCTGGATGCCATCCTGAAAATCGAATACGCAGCGTTCAGCCATCCCTGGACCCGCGGCATTTTCACCGACGCCCTGAAATCCTATGAAGTCTGGCTGATGTTCGAAGGCAGCCAGCAGGTCGGCCACGGGGTGATCCAGGTGATCATCGACGAAGCCCACCTGCTCAATATCACCGTCAAGCCGGAAAACCAGGGCCGCGGCCTGGGCCTGCGCCTGCTGGAAGAGCTGATGAAGCGCGCTTACCAGAAGGACGCGCGCGAGTGCTTCCTCGAGGTGCGTTCCAGCAACCAGACCGCCTATCGGCTGTACGAGCGCTACGGTTTCAACGAGGTCGGCCGCCGCCGTGATTACTATCCGGCGACAGGCGGGCGCGAAGATGCGCTGGTGATGGCCTGCACCCTGGTGGATTGACCGAGCGTCAGCCGGTTATCGGCGGTTGAACGGCATCAGCGTTTGCCATCCAGCGGGTCGCGCTGGGCCAGTTCGGCTTCGTCCAGGCCATTGCCGCCGCCGATATCGTCTTCATCGACAATGCTCAGGTCCCAGTCGGCCGGCCGGTCTTCACCGGCTTCATGGGCGGAGCGGGCGCCGTCTTCGCGGATCAGGTTTTCCGGGGTCAGCTCATCGTCGTTGGGCTCATCCTCGGCGTTGCCGGTCAGGCTGGAGCCATGGATGTGCCTGTGGGGAGTACGATGCTCCACAGAGCTGGAAGCAGGGTCGCCGACCCTGGCGCCGGGTTCTTCTTCATTGAAATCCAGCTCTTCCATGGAGCCCATGCGGTCTTCGTTGTCGTCGATAGGCTCGGGCTGAGGCGCACCATAGGGACGTCGTGATTCAGTCATGACGGTTGCTCATACTTTCGGGCTTAGAAAGTGGACCTTCCAGACCCTGTAAGATTCCAAGGGGTGGATAAGCGGTATCTGCATAGACGCGCGTGACCCCGATAGACGGTCGTCTGTCATAGCAACGCATCAATCCTGAGGCTTCACAGCATGAACGAACTACAAGACCTGATTGATAACAACGAGCGTTGGGCCGAAGCGATCAAGCAGGAAGATCCTGACTTCTTCTCCAAACTGGCCCGCCAGCAGACGCCGGAATACCTGTGGATCGGCTGTTCGGACGCCCGTGTACCGGCCAACGAGATCGTCGGCATGCTTCCCGGGGATCTGTTCGTGCACCGCAACGTGGCCAACGTGGTGCTGCACACTGACCTCAATTGCCTGTCGGTGATCCAGTACGCGGTGGACGTGCTCAAGGTCAAACACATCCTGGTCACTGGCCACTACGGCTGTGGCGGCGTGCGCGCTTCGATGCAGGACCGCCAGCTGGGCCTGATCGATGGCTGGCTGCGCTCGATTCGCGACCTGTACTACGAACATCGCGAAGTGCTGGGGCAACTGGCCACCGAGGAAGAGCGGGTCGACCGCCTCTGTGAGCTGAACGTGATCCAGCAAGTGGCCAACGTCGGCCACACCAGCATTGTGCAAAATGCCTGGCACCGCGGGCAGAGCCTGTCGATCCACGGTTGCATCTATGGCATCAAGGACGGTCGCTGGAAGAGCCTGAACGCCACCATCAGTGGCTTCGAGCAGCTGCCGCCACAGTATCGCCTGCGTCCGGTCGGGGCGCTCTGAGGCGCTGAAAACCCATCGCGAGCAAGCTCGCTCCTACGGGCGATGTGCCGTTCTGTAGGAGCGAGCTTGCTCGCGATGGGGATGTAGCCGTTACCGCTTATCCGTCAGATATGCGGCGGTGCCTCGGTACTCATCGACGGTGCCGGTGCCTTCAACTGCTTCAACTGGGTCTGCACCGGTGGGGTGGCGCACTTGGCCTGGGCCTGCTCGGGCGTCAGCTCACGGATCGAGGTGTAGAACAGCACGCAGGTCTGCTCCTTGTTGGTCACCTGCCAGTTCTGCGTGCAGCTTTTGAGCTGCGCCGCCGGGTCGCTGCCCGGCTTGCTGCCCATTCCGGCCTGCCAGCAGGCGGCGCTCAGGTCTTGCCCCATCACCTTCAAACCGGCCGCGTCGGCCTTGGTCTCGTCGCCGTCGTAGTTCTCCGGATCCGCCGCGTACCAGATGTAGCTCGGGTGGTTGGAACCCAGCACCGGCACCTTCAGGCCCGCGCTCGGGCTGATCTGCGCCAGGCCCAGCACGCTCACGGTGGCGCCGTACTGTTGCTTGATCCAGTTACGCACCGGCGCGCCGAAGGCCACCATCGGCAGGGCGCCGCCGCTGGCGTTCTGGCTGACCTGCTTGACCATGGTGGTCTGGTAGTCCTGGAAGTAGCCGTAGACGCCTTCCAGGTCCTTGCCGGCGCTGGACGGGGCGGCGATCGGTGCAATGTCGACGATGGTCTGGTAGCCCGGTGTCTGCTCGGTGGGAATGCCGTTGGTGGTGAGCAGGGTGGCCCAGCGGTCGGTGGTGGCCGATTTCAGGTAGTCCTGGGCTTGAGTCAGCGAGTAGTCCGGCGGGAAGTGCAGCAGCTCGACGCTCTTGCGGTTTTCCAGGGCCATGCCCAGGGGCAGGAACAGGTACCAGCTGTAGCTCCATTTGCCGTCGCTGTTGAGTTTGCTGGCGCCCTTGTAGGCCAGGTCGCCGGCATCCAGCAGGGCGGTCAGCGGCTTGCCATAACCCTTCGGAACACCGCTGATGTTGGCGTACAGCTGGTTGTTATCGGTCTTCACCTTGACCTTGGCGGTGCTGTAGCCATCACGCTTCACACTTTGGGTCAGGTAGTGCTCGACGGTCTGTTCCAGCGTCCAGTTGCGAAAGCAGATCACGTTGCAGTTGTTGGGGTAGGCGAAGAGTTGGGTGACGCGCTGGGTGTTGCCCAGCTTCAGGTCGACGTTGGCCTGGGCGGCGGTGCCCAGGGTCAGGCTGCCCAGGGTCAGGGCGGCGAGGGGAAGGGACAATCTTGCGAGTTTCATGCTTGGCTCCTTGTCAGCGTTGGCCCCGTCTGTGCGAGGTAAGTTCCACACTGAAACAGTAGCGGGTGACCAGGAAATGGGTGGAATAAATCTTCATTTCTGTACCCGCAAACGGCCGCCCAGGCGGCCGCTGCCGCCGGTTCAGGCGGGGAAGTGCAGGGCATTGCTCAGGTCGCCCATGGGCGCCTGTCCCCGGGCGATCATCGCCGCGTCCCGTTGCTTGAGGCCGTCGAGCGGTTCCAGTTGGAATACCCGGGTGATCAACCGCAGGATCGACGCGGTGTCGTACACCGTATGGTCCACCGTGCCCTTGCGGGCGAACGGCGACACCACCAGCGCCGGGATGCGTGTCCCCGGCCCCCAGCGGTCGCCCTTGGGCGGGGCGACGTGGTCCCACCAGCCGCCGTTTTCATCGACCGTGACGATCACCACCATGTTCTGCCACTGCGGGCTTTCGCGCAGCACCTTCAGGGCGCGCACGATATGCCGGTCGCCCGCGGCCACATCGGCATAACCGGCGTGCATGTTGAGGTTGCCCTGGGGCTTGTAGAACGTCACCGGCGGCAACTTGCCAGCTTCGGCATCGGCGAGGAAGCGGTTGCTGCTCGACTCATCGCCCAGGCCCGCATCGCGCAGGTGGTGGTTGCGTTCGTTCGGCTGCTCGGGACCGAACTGCGCGAAGTAGTTGAACGGCTGGTGGTGGTACTGGAAGTTGGGAATCTTCGGAATCCCCGCCGAATCCTTGTAGGCGTCCAGCGTGACCTGCCAGGCGCCGGCGTACCAGGCCCAGTCGATGTCCTTGCGCGAGAGCTTGTCGCCGATGGTGTCGTGGCGTTGCGGCACCAGCACATTGGGCAGGTCGGCCTTGGCATAGGCCGGGCGCTGCGGATCGCGGATCCAGGTCGGCCAGTACGGCGGGGCCATGGTATTGACCGCGTAGCCGTCCGGGGTCAGCAGGCTCGGGCCGAATTGCGGCGGGCCGCTCATGGCGCTGGCCGGGGATTGCTCCAGCGGCTTGAGGCGGTTGTCGAGCGGGTCGTCGCTCTGCAGGGTGGCGATCTGCGGCTTGGCCACCGAGTTGGCCGCGTCCGGGTAGAACGGCACGGCGGCGCTGATCAGGTACTGGTGGTTGAGAAACGAGCCGCCGAAGGCGCCCTGGAAGAAGTTGTCGCACAGCACGAATTCCCGGGCCACATCCCACAGGCGCAACTCATAGCGGCTCTGGGCGTAATGACCCATGGGCAGGCCGCCGGAGTCGGCCCAGGCGACGAAACCATCGTTCTTGCCGCCGTTGATCTGCATCTGGTTCTGGTAGAACACATGCCACAGGTCGCGGGTGACCAGGCCCAGGGGCAGGTCTTGGCCATCGGGGCCCTTGAGGGCGAAAGGCGCGTTGGGCAGGTGTTCCTGGTACTGGGTGCCGACCGGGTAGGTCACGCCATCCAGGGCCTGGGACCCGACCTGGGCGACGCCACCCCAGACCGGCGGCAAGGTCTGCAACAGGCTGCCGTCACGGTCGCGTTGCTGGTAGTCGGCGGGCTTGAGGGCCGAGAGCGGTTTTTCCAGGCCCGGGAAGTCGGCGAACAGGTTGTTGAAGCTGCGGTTCTCGGCGTAGATCACCACCACGTTCTTCACATTGTCGCGCAGCGCCCGGTCCAGCTCGGCGGGCGACAGCGGGCGCTCCACCGGTTTGCCCGGCGCCATGTCGTTGTGGCCGCAGGCGCTGAGCGTCGCGCCGACACCCAGCACCGCCACGCCGCCAAGAAAACGCCGGCGGCTGGTGTCGGTGGGTGGCTCCGTGGCCTTGGAATGCTCTGGGTCTTTCGAGTTTTCGTCGCTCATGCCGGATCCCTGATTACCTTTCGATCATTTCGTAACAAAACATTTCAGCCGCACGGTAGCAACCGAATATGACGGAAAGACTACAGAAAAGGCTCTGGGACGGGGCTTAGACACTGGTAGGGGGAGGCTGGAAAAAACGTAGGGCGATTCAGCCCCGCTTCGGTAGGAGCGAGGCTTGCCCGCGATGCATCCATCCGGGCAATGATTTTCTCCAGGTAAAACGCGGTGGCAGCTTTTGCGGCCGCTGCGCAGCCGATCGCGAGCAGGCTCGCTCCTAGGGGGGAGCGAGTCGCTCGCAAAAGATTAGGGCGCCACGGGCGGCATATAGCTCAGGGTGGTGCCCAGCGCCCATAGCAGCACCAGCACCAGCGGCGCGTGCACCAGCAACTGGACGAAGGAGAAACCGATCAGGTCCCGCGCCTTGAGCCCCAGCACCCCCAGCAGCGGCAGCATGTAGAAGGGGTTGATCAGGTTCGGCAGCGCCTCGGCGGCGTTGTAGATCTGCACCGCCCAGCCCAGGTGGTATTGCAGGTCATTGGCCACCTGCATCACGTAGGGCGCCTCGATGATCCACTTGCCGCCGCCCGAGGGAATGAAGAAGCCCAGCACCGCCGAGTAGATGCCCATCAGCAGCGCGTAGGTGTCGTGGGAGGCGATCTGCACGAAGAAGGTCGAGATGTGGTGGGCCAGGGTCTGGCCGTCGACGCCCTTGACCACCGTCAGCAAGGCTGCGATGGAGCCGTACAGCGGGAACTGGATCAGCACCCCGGTGGTGGTCGGCACGGCGCGGGCCACTGCTTCGAGGAAGCTGCGCGGGCGCCAGTGCAGCAGCGCGCCGAGCATCAGGAACAGGAAGTTATAGGTATTGAGCCCGGAAATCGCGGTGATCGCCGGCTTGGTGGCGAACTCGTGGTAGAGCCAGCCGGCCGCCAGCAAGGCCAGCAGAATGGTCAGCAGCGGGCTGTATTCCAGCCACTCGCCGGGGCGGGTGCGCGGTTGTGGCTTGGGCATGCTGAAGTTCGGGTCGATGCCGCAGGCCTTGGCGTCGCGCGCCGAGTTCGGGCCGGGCGCGGTGGCATAGGCGACGACCAGCGAAACCACGACCAAGGCCAGCAGCAATACGCCGGATTGCCAGAGGAAGATGGTCTGGGTGAATGGGATCACCCCGGTGATCGACAGGATCGACGGCGGCAGGCTGCCGGGGTTGGCCTGCAATTGTGCGGCGGACGACGACAGGCCCAGGGCCCAGACCGCGCCCAGGCCCAGGTAGGCCGCGGCGCCGGCGGCGCGGTAGTCCATGCGCAGCTCGGTCCGCCGGGCCAGGGCCCGCACCAGCAAGCCGCCGAACACCAGGGACAGGCCCCAGTTGAGCAAGGAGGCGAGCATGGAGATCAGCGCCACCCAGGCCACGGCGGAGCGGCCGTTCTTCGGGATGCGCGCCAGTTTGTCGATCAGCTTCACCGCCGGCGGCGAACTGGCGACCACATAACCGCCGATGACCACGAAGGCCATCTGCATGGTGAAGGGGATCAGGCTCCAGAAGCCGTCGCCGAAGGCCATGGCGGTGTCGGTGGGCTTGGCGCCCATGGCCATGGTGGCCAGGGCGACGATGACCACCGCCAGCGCGGCGAACACCCAGGAGTCGGGGAACCAGCGCTCGGCCCAGTTCGAGCAACTCAGGGCAAAACGGGCGGAGCGGCTGTCTTCAATGTCTGTGGACACGTCGATACCTCAAGTCTTTTTTTATGATTGTCAGGAGGTCGGTCGCCCCAGGCGGGGGCGACCGAAAACTGTGCAAGAATGCGGCAATTGGTAACCACTGCAAAGGATTGAAGTACATGCCATTCCCGCTCGAAGAACGCCAGGCGCTGCTCAAGGTCAAGGGTGTCGGCGAAACCGTGGTTGCCCGCCTCGAACAACTGGGCATCGATTCCCTTTCCCTGCTGGCCCGGGCCGATGCCCTGGACATCGTCACTCAAGCTTCGGCCCTGGTCGGTTCCAACTGCTGGAAAAACAGCCCCCAGGCTCGCGCGGCGATCCAGGCGGCGATTGCCCTGGCCAAGTCTGCCTGAGCCATGAGGTGTGCCGGGCCAAGGGCGGGTTGTCCCTCGCGGCGTTTGCGTAGACCATGGGCGCCTTGAATTGTGCCCAACACCGAGTGGCTCTATGTCCTTTTCCCCTGACGCGCGGCCGGCGCCGTTTTCCCGGTCCGACTACAAGACCCTGGGCCTGGCGGCACTGGGCGGCGCCCTGGAAATCTACGATTTCATCATCTTCGTATTTTTCGCCCTGACCCTGAGCCAGCTGTTCTTCCCGCCGGAAATGCCCGAGTGGCTACGGCTGTTGCAAAGCTTCGGGATCTTCGTCACCGGCTACCTGGCGCGTCCGCTGGGTGGCATTCTCATGGCGCACTTCGCCGACCGCCTGGGGCGCAAGAAGGTGTTCAGCCTGAGCATCCTGATGATGGCCCTGCCGTGCCTGCTGATCGGCATCATGCCGACCTATGCGCAGATCGGTTATTTCGCGCCGTTGCTGCTGCTGGCGCTGCGGGTGCTGCAAGGCGCGGCGGTGGGCGGTGAGGTGCCGAGCGCCTGGGTGTTCGTCGCCGAACACGCGCCGGCCGGCCATCGCGGTTATGCCCTGGGCTTTCTGCAGGCCGGGCTGACCTTCGGCTACCTGATCGGCGCGCTGACCGCGACCCTGCTGGCGCAATGCTTCACCCCGGCGGAAATCCTCGATCACGCCTGGCGTTATCCGTTCCTGCTCGGTGGGGTGTTCGGCGTGATCGGCGTCTGGCTGCGCCGCTGGCTCAGCGAAACCCCGGTGTTCATGGCCATGCAGGAGCAGCGCGACAGCGCCGTCGAACTGCCGCTGCGCACCGTGCTGCGCGAGCATCGCCTGGCCCTGTTGCCGGCGGCGATTCTCACCTGCGTGCTGACCTCCGCGGTGGTGGTGTTCGTGGTCATCACCCCGACCATGATGCAGAAAACCTTCGGCATGAGCGCCAGCCACACCTTCGCCCTGAGCAGCCTAGGCATCGTGTTCCTGAATATCGGTTGCGTGCTGGCCGGGCTGGTCGTCGACCGCATTGGCGCCTGGCGCGCGGTGATGCTCTACAGCCTGCTGTTGCCGCTGGGCATCGGCCTGCTCTATGGCTGCCTGATCAGCGGCGGCGACTGGGTCGGCCTGGCCTACGCCATCGCCGGCCTCGGTTGTGGCGTGGTGGGCGCGGTGCCGTCGGTGATGGTCGGGCTGTTTCCGGCGCGGATCCGGGTGTCCGGCATCTCCTTTACCTACAACATCGCCTACGCGCTGTGGGCGAGCACCACGCCTTTGCTGCTGATCGGCCTGATGCCCTGGAGCCCGTGGATCTGTGTGATGTATTGCGCGGTGATGGGCGCGGTCGGGGTCATCTGCGCCGGGTATTTCGGGGCGCGCATGCCGAGGCTGACGGGGAGTGCGGTGCCTGGGGTTTGTGCGGGGTCCTGAGGTTCTTTCGCGAGCACGCGAGCGCTCCCACAGGGGAAAAATTTCGCCTCCAAAAATACCTGCAGGCGCCGGCGCGCGCTGGCTAGAGCCTTCGCCGCCAGCTTGCTGTTTAACCCAGCCAATACCGTGGAATGTTGTGCTTAGCCAAGGCCCATTTACCCGCTAATCTCTCGAAAAAAACGCGCGGTCCACGCGCCAGTTTTCGGGAGCTGCCTTGATCCGGTCCGTCCTTTGTTCCCTGCGTGATTTCTCCACGTTGCCCCCGCTGCTGCAGGCGGCGTGGTTGGCCTTCGCCATCGGCCTGTGCATGGCCCTGCTTCATCTGTGGGTCTTCAACGTTGTCGACTATGGGCTGGAGGGTGCCAACGTCGAATCCCTCAGCGGCAAGGTGCTGTATGCCGACCGTGGCGGGATGCTGATAGAGGACGCGGACAGTGGCGAATACACCCGGCTCAAGGTGGTTCGTGGCATCACCTATCTGCGTTCCGGCCATGACCCGCTTAGGGGCCAGACACTGCACTTCACCTACCTGCGCGATGTGGTGCTGAGCTGCACCCTCGATGGCGAGGAACTGTGCATCGCGCAATGTGCCAATGCCGTGGAGTGCCTGGACAGCCGCCGCGAGCGCGAGGCGCCGCAGGGCATGTGGGTCGTAGCGTTCGGCACCAGCCTGGTGTGCCTGGGCCTGCATGCGCTGCGCCGGCGCAAGTCCGCGTCGGGTAGCGGGATCTTTTGAATTGCCGCCGGGCATCGTTGCCCCTAGGCTGTGCGGCATCCGTTTCAGACCAGGAGCCCTGCATGCAGGTCGTGCCGATACTCGAAACTTGCGCACAGGTGCAGGCGCGTGTGCGCGAGCTGCGCAACCAGCCTGACGTGCGCAAGTACATGTACACCTCCCACGAGATTTCCGAGGCCGAGCACCGTGCCTGGCTCGACTCGCTGGTGGATAATCCGCGCCAGTCGGTGTTCGTGGTGCTGCAAGAAGGAGTCGCCTGCGGCGTGGTATCGCTGAATGCGATCAATGCCCTGCACAAGAGCGCCGACTGGGCCTTCTACCTGGACAGCGGCTTGCAGGGCAAGGGCTTGGGCAGCCAGCTGGAGTTCTGGTTGCTCGACCATGCCTTCGGCGCGGTGGGCCTGGAGAAACTCAACTGCGAGGTGCTGGCGTTGAACCAGGCGGTGATCCGCCTGCACCAGAAGTTCGGTTTCACCCTCGAAGGCGTGCGCCGGCAGAACGTCGAGAAGGACGGCCAGCGCATCGACGTGATGCTGCTCGGCATCACCCGCGAGGAATGGGCCGCCCAGCGCCCGGGCATGCTCGCGGTGATGGCGCGCCTGGGGCGCTGAAGCCGTTACGCATAACGGTCAGATGGCCGCGACATGACCATTGCGTCATTTTGCCGGGGCCCGCTGCCCAGGCCGGCTATCATCAGCCACGACGATTTTCACAGGTGGGGGCTTTCATGGGCGCAGGGCACAGTCACGGACAGGTTCGGGCCGGACACGAACGTAAGTTATGGATGGCCCTGGGGCTGACCGGCAGTTTCATGATCGCCGAGGTGATCGGCGCCTTTGTCACCGGCAGCCTGGCGCTGCTGTCCGATGCCGCCCACATGATGACCGACGCATTGGCGCTGGCGATCTCCCTGGTGGCGATCCAGGTCGGCAAGCGCGCGGCCGATCGCAAGCGCACCTTCGGTTATGCGCGTTTCGAGATTCTTGCCGCGGCGTTCAACGCCATCCTGTTATTCGTGGTTGCCTTCTACATCTTGTTCGAGGCCTGGCAGCGCCTGTCCGCGCCGGCGGAAATCCAGTCCACGGGCATGCTGGTGATCGCGGTGCTGGGGCTGATCGTCAACCTGATTTCCATGCGCCTGCTGGCCTCGGCGAGCGCCGAAAGCCTCAACGTCAAGGGCGCCTACCTGGAGGTGTGGAGCGACATGCTCGGCTCCATCGGCGTAATCGTCGCGGCGTTGGTGATTATGTACACCGGCTGGGGCTGGGTCGATTCGCTGGTGGCGGCGGCCATCGGTTTCTGGGTGCTGCCGCGCACCTGGACGTTGCTCAGGGAGAGCATGAACGTGCTGTTGCAAGGCGTGCCGGACGGCATCGACATCGATGAGGTCGAGCAGGGCATCCGCGCCATCGATGGGGTGACCGAGGTTCACGACCTGCACCTGTGGGCCCTGACCAGCGGCAAGAACGTGATGAGCACGCACCTGGTGGCCGACCTGGGGCGGCGCAGCGAACAGCAGATCCTCGCCGAGGTCACCGAACTGATGCATGAGCGCTTCGATATCTCCCATGTGACGGTCCAGGTCGAGCAGGCCGGCTTTCACCAACAGGGGCACGAAGAGCACGTACATTGATTCCCCCGCGGCGTATCGGGCCCCACCGATCGCGTGCACCTGACTATCTGCCCCCCCTGTAGCCGCTGCCGAGCCCCGCGAGGCTGCGATCGACCGCGCAGCGGGCGCTGCTCTTGGGCGCGCCGGAGGTCCTTCGACCAGCGTGGCCCGGACTATCGCAGCCTTCGGCAGCGGCTACACCGCTCGCGTGCACCGGACTATCGGGTTGCCCCCCTGTAGCCGCTGCCGAGCCCCGCGAGGCTGCGATCGACCGCGCAGCGGGCGCTGCTCTTGGGTGCGCCGAAGGTCCTGCGACCAGCGTGGCCCGGACCATCGCAGCCTTCGGCAGCGGCTACAGAGGGTCAGTCGCGCTCTTCGAGCACGTAGCCGACGCCGCGCAGGGTGTGGATCAGTTTGCTCTCGAACGGATCGTCGATCTTGGCCCGCAGGCGGCGGATCGAGACTTCCACCACATTAGTGTCGCAATCGAAGTTCATGTCCCACACGAACGAGATGATCTGGGTCCGCGACAGCACCACGCCGCTCTGGCGCATCAGCAGGTGCAGCAGGGCGAACTCCTTGGTGGTCAGGTCGATGCGTTGCTTGCCGCGAAACGCCCGGTGGCGGCCCTGGTCCAGCTCCAGGTCGGCCACCCGCAACACATCGGGCGTCGGCGATTGCTCACTGCGCCGCAACAGGCTGCGCACCCGCGCCAGCAACTCGGGGAATTCGAACGGCTTGACCAGATAATCGTCGGCGCCCAGGTCCAGGCCCTTGATCCGGTCCACCAGGCGCCCCTGGGCGGTGAGCATCATGATCCGCGTGTTGCTGTTCTGGCGAATGCGCTGCAGCACGCCCCAACCGTCCAGCTCCGGCAGATTGACGTCGAGAATCACCAGGTCGTAGGCGTGCTGGCGGGTCAGGTACAGGCCGTCGGCGCCATTGCTGGCGCAATCGACGACGTAGCCGCTTTCGCTCAATCCCTGATGCAAGTAGTCGGCGGTTTTCGGTTCATCCTCGATCACCAGAATGCGCATGCTGAATTAGCCTCGGGGTTTAATGCAGTGGGGAAGTCCAATAACTTCGTTGGAAGTAATGGGCTGGATGATTCAACTTTCAAAGTTCTTGATTTAAAACTTTAGAATTGTCGTGCGGGGAGAAGTTGTTTCTCTATATTTCAAGTTGTTGGTTTATTGCACTTGCTCTCGGGTCGATGGCCCGGATGTTAATACACAAGCCCGTGGCAGAGCGTTTGCTAACGGATTTGTAATTTTTGCGCCACCCTGTCGATAAGTACCGAAGGCTACATTTGGCCGGCACTAAATACTCACCTGTTAGTTGTTCTATGGGGGGAGTGTGGATGCGTCGTGCCGGTTCAACTTCCTCGCGCCGCTAAGCCTCCACCGTCACTCTGTACCGGTAAGGGGCCAGAAAGCGTTATGCCAACCACCATTAAAAAACTTGCCTGGATAGTCGGGGTATTGTCCGGCGTCCTGTTGTTGGCCAGTGCCTCGTTGCCGGAAGCGGCGGCGGCCGAGAGCCGGGTGCTGAGCCTCGACAACGCCCTGGCCAGTGCCTTCGCCAACAACCCCGAACTGGCGGCCGCGCGCTGGGAAATCGACATTGCCCAGGGCGGTAGGCAGCAGGCTGGGCTGATCCCCAATCCGGTGTTGTCCTGGGACGCCGAGGACACCCGCCGCAGCTCGCGCACCACCACCGTCAAGCTCAGCCAGACCCTGGAACTGGGCGGCAAGCGCGGGGCGCGCATCGATGTCGCCAGCCGCGCCCAGGACGCCGCGGCGCTGGAGCTGGAACGCCAGCGCAACCAACTGCGTGCCGATGTGATCGCCGCCTTCTACGGCGCCCTGCGTGCCCAGGAACGCAGCGATCTGGCCGGGCGCTCCCTGGCCCTGGCCGAGCGTGGGCTGACGGTGGCCAAGGGGCGGGTGAGCGCGGGCAAGGCCTCGCCCGTGGAAGCGACCCGCGCCCAGGTCCAGCTCTCGGAAGTTCGCCTGGAGCTGAGCCGTGCGGAGATGGACCGGGCCAACGCCTATCGACAACTGGCGACCGTGACCGGCGCCACTACCACCGATTTCAGCGCCGTCGCGGAGCCGGCCAGCGGGCTGCCCGCGCTACCGCCTTCGGCGCAATTGCTGGCGCGCCTGCAACAGACCACCGAACTGCGCCTGGCAGACATGCAGGTGGTGCAGCGCGAAGCGTCCCTGGGGCTGGAAAAGGCCCAGCGCATTCCCGACCTCGATATCAGCGTGGGCAGCCAGTACGACGCCAGCGTGCGCGAGCGGGTCAACCTGGTCGGGGTGTCGATGCCGATTCCGCTGTTCAACCGCAACCAGGGCAACGTGCTGTCGGCGGCGCGCCGCGCCGATCAGGCCCGGGATTTGCGCAACGCCGCGGAGCTGCGCTTGCGCAGCGAAACCCGCCAGGCCCTGGATCAGTGGAGCACCGCCAGCAGCGAAGTGCAGTCGTTCAACCAGGTGATCCTGCCGGCCGCGCAAAACGCCGTGGACACCGCCACCCGTGGCTTCGAGATGGGCAAGTTCAACTTTATCGAGGTGCTCGACGCCCAGCGCACGCTGATCAGCGCCCGCACCCAGTACATCGCCGCGGTGGCCCAGTCCACCGACGCCTGGGTGCGCATCGAGCGCATCTACGGCGATCTCGCCGGCCCCGATCGCACGCTGTGAGAACCGCGTTGTTCGTCCTGCTGTGCCTGGGCGCGCTGCTGGTCACCGATTGCAGCGTGCCGGTGCCGAGCCAGGTCGAGGAGGGCTCGTCCCATTGGTGCCTGCATGAGCTGCATCGGGCGCTCGGCGATTTCTTTTTTCCACAGACCTCATGACGCGCCGGTGTTGCCGGATGGCGCGTCGAGTCGATTTTTTCAGGAGCATTCATGGACAAGAAACGAAGCATGGCCTTGGCGCTGGGCGTGGCGGTCGCGCTCGGCGTGGCCGGGTTGATGTGGCAGGACCTGTTCCAGGGGGCACCGGTGGCCGCGCAGGCGAAACCCGCGGCCAAGGCGGACACGCACAGGGACGGCGAGGCAGGTCAGCCGGAAGCTGAGGGGCACGCCGAGGAAGAGGGCAAGGTCGAACTCAGCGCCGAGCAGATCAAGGCCGCCGACATTCAACTGGCCGAGGCCGCACCGCGCAATCTCAGCAGCTTGCTGACATTGCCGGGGGAGATCCGCTTCGACGAGGACCGCACCTCGCACATCGTGCCGCGCGCGGCCGGGGTGGTGGAGTCGGTGGCGGTCAATCTCGGCCAGACGGTGAAGAAGGGCGAGCTGTTGGCGGTGATCGCCAGCCAGCAGATCTCCGACCAGCGCAGCGAGCTGGCCGCCGCCGAGCGCCGGGTCGAGCTGGCGCGCACCACCTTCCAGCGCGAGCGCCAGCTGTGGGTCGACCAGATCTCCGCCGAGCAGGATTACCTGCTGGCGCGCCAGACCCTGCAGGAAGCCGAAATCGCCCTGAACAACGCCCGGCAAAAGATGAATGCCCTGAGCGGCAGCGCGGTGCTGGCGGGCGGCAACCGCTATGAAATGCGCGCGCCGTTCGACGGCGTGGTGGTGGAAAAACACCTGAGCGTCGGCGAGGTGGTGGGCGAGGCCAGCGCCGCCTTCACCCTGTCCGACCTGTCCCGGGTCTGGGTCACCTTCGGTGTGTTTCCCAAGGACCTGAACAAGGTCCGGGTGGGCAAGCCGGTCCGGGTGCAGTCCACCGAGCTGGGCACCCAGGTGCAGGGCACGGTGGCCTATGTCGGCAGCCTGCTGGGCGAGCAGACCCGGACCGCCACGGTGCGGGTCACGGTGCCCAACCCGGACGACGTCTGGCGGCCGGGGCTGTTCGTCTCGGTGCAGGTGGCGACCGACACCTACCAGGCCGGCGTCACCGTGCCGCAAGAGGCGATCCAGACCGTGGAGGACAAGCCTTCGGTGTTCGTGCGCGTCGCCGACGGTTTCCAGGCCACGCCCGTGGTGCTGGGCGGCAGCGAAGGCGGCTTCGTCGAGATCCGCGAGGGCTTGCCGGCCGGGACCCGGGTGGCGACCTCCGGCAGCTTCATCCTCAAGTCCGAACTGGGCAAAGGCTCGGCCGAGCACGGCCATTGATCCCGCCTTATTCGCGAGTGTTTCCCTGGAGAGCGACTTCCCATGTTTGAACGCATCATTCAATTCGCCATCGAGCAGCGCATCATTGTCCTGCTGGCGGTGCTGCTGATGGCCGCCGTGGGCATCGGCAGCTACCAGAAACTGCCGATCGACGCGGTGCCGGACATCACCAACGTCCAGGTCCAGGTCAACGCCAGCATGCCCGGCTACTCGCCGCTGGAAACCGAACAGCGCATCACCTATCCGGTGGAAGTGGCCATGGCCGGCCTGCCGGGCCTGGAGCAGACCCGCTCGACCTCGCGCTCGGGCCTGTCCCAGGTGACGGTGATCTTCAAGGAAGGCACCGACCTGTACTTTGCCCGGCAACTGGTCAACGAGCGCCTGCAAGTGGCCCGCGAACAGCTGCCCGAAGGCGTGGAGGCGAGCATGGGGCCGATCTCCACGGGCCTCGGCGAGATCTTCTTCTGGACGGTGGAAGCCGAGCCGGGCGCGCTCAAGGAAGACGGCACGGCCTATACGCCGACCGATCTGCGGGTGATCCAGGACTGGGTCATCGCCCCGCAACTGCGCAACGTGCCGGGGGTGGCGGAGATCAACACCATCGGCGGCTTCGCCAAGCTCTATCAGATCGCTCCGGACCCCAGGCGCCTGGCGGCCTATAACCTGACCCTGGGCGACCTGATGACCGCCCTGGAGCGCAACAACGCCAACGTCGGCGCCGGTTATATCGAGCGCAACGGCCAGCAGTTACTGATCCGCGCGCCGGGGCAGGTCAAGTCCATCGAGGACATCGCCAACATCGTGATCAACACCGTGGACGGCACGCCGATCCGCGTCAGCAACGTGGCTACCGTGGACATCGGCCGTGAGCTGCGCACCGGTGCGGCCACCGAGAACGGCCGCGAAGTGGTGCTGGGTACGGTGTTCATGCTGGTGGGGGAAAACAGCCGCACGGTGTCCCGGGTGGTGGCGGAGAAACTCGCCGAGATCAATCGCTCGCTGCCCAAGGGCGTGACCGCAGTCACCGTGTACGACCGCACCAACCTGGTGGACAAGGCCGTGGCCACGGTGAAGAAAAACCTCATCGAAGGTGCGCTGCTGGTCATCGCCATTCTGTTTTTGTTCCTGGGCAATATCCGCGCCGCGCTGATCACCGCCATGGTGATTCCGCTGGCCATGCTGTTCACCTTCACCGGCATGTTCACCAACAAGGTCAGCGCCAACCTGATGAGCCTCGGCGCGCTGGACTTCGGGATCATCGTCGACGGCGCGGTGGTCATCGTCGAGAACGCCATCCGCCGCCTGGCCCATGCCCAGCAGCACCACGGGCGCATGCTCACCCGTTCCGAGCGCCTGCACGAAGTCTTCGCCGCGGCCAAGGAGGCACGCCGGGCGCTGATCTACGGGCAACTGATCATCATGGTGGTGTACCTGCCGATCTTTGCCCTGTCCGGGGTGGCCGGGAAGATGTTCCACCCGATGGCCTTCACCGTGGTGATAGCCCTTTTGGGAGCGATGATCCTCTCGGTGACTTTCGTCCCGGCGGCGATCGCGCTGTTCGTCACCGGCAAGGTCAAGGAGGAAGAAAACTTCGTCATGCGCGGCGCCCGCCGTGGCTACGAGCCGGTGCTGCGCTGGGTGATCAGCCATCGTGCCCTGGCCTTTGCCCTGGCCTTCCTCAGCGTGCTGGTTTCGGGCCTGGTGGCCAGCCGCATGGGCAGTGAATTCATCCCCAGCCTCAGCGAAGGCGACTTCGCCCAGCAGGCAATGCGCGTGCCCGACGCCAGCCTTACCCAGTCGGTGGAAATGCAGAAGACCCTGGAGAAAACCCTGCTGGCGCAGATCCCGGAAATCGAGCGGGTATTCGCCCGCACCGGCACTGCCGAGATCGCCTCGGACGTGATGCCGCCGAACATCTCCGATGCCTACCTGATGCTCAAGCCCAAGGAGCAATGGCCAGACCCGGGCAAGTCGCGCGAGGCGATCATTGCCGACATCGAACGGGTCGGCAACAGCCTGCCAGGCAACGTCTACGAGCTGTCGCAACCGATCCAGCTGCGCTTCAACGAACTGATTTCCGGGGTGCGCAGCGATGTCGCGGTGAAGGTCTTCGGCGATGACATGGCGCTGCTGAACAAGACTGCCGAAGAGATTTCGCAGACCTTGCAGAGGGTCGACGGCGCCGCCGAAGTGAAGGTGCAGCAGACCACCGGCCTGCCGGTGCTGACGGTGAATGTCGATCGCGACAAGGCGGCGCGTTTCGGCCTCAACGTCGGCGATGTGCAGGACGCCGTGGCGATTGCCGTGGGCGGGCGCAAGGCAGGCATCCTGTACGAGGGCGACCGGCGCTTCGACATGCTGGTGCGCATGTCCGATGCCCAGCGCACCGATATCGACGGGCTGTCGCGCCTGCTGATTCCGGTGGCGGCGGCCGCGGGCAGCGTCAACGGGCAGCTGGGTTTCATCGCCCTGTCGGAAGTCGCCAGCGTCGACCTGGTGCTCGGTCCGGCGCAAGTCAGCCGCGAGAACGGCAAGCGCCTGGTGATCGTCAGCGCCAACGTGCGCGGCCGCGACATGGGCTCCTTCGTCGAAGAGGCGACCCGGGCCATCGGCGACCAGGTGAAGATCCCGACCGGCTACTGGATCACCTGGGGGGGGCAGTTCGAACAGTTGCAGGAAGCCTCCAAGCGCCTGGAGATCGTGGTGCCGGTGGCGCTGCTGCTGGTATTCGGCTTGTTGTTCATGATGTTCAACAACCTCAAGGACGGGCTGCTGGTGTTCACCGGGATTCCCTTCGCCCTGACCGGCGGGATCATGGCCCTGTGGCTGCGCGACATCCCGCTGTCGATCTCGGCGGGGGTGGGCTTCATCGCATTGTCGGGGGTGGCGGTGCTCAACGGCCTGGTGATG
This sequence comes from Pseudomonas sp. SK3(2021), assembly GCF_016772375.1. Taxonomy (NCBI): domain Bacteria; kingdom Pseudomonadati; phylum Pseudomonadota; class Gammaproteobacteria; order Pseudomonadales; family Pseudomonadaceae; genus Pseudomonas; species Pseudomonas sp. SK3(2021). Next base: position 5,665,954 of record NZ_CP061943.1, on the reverse strand, counting down.
ATCGCCTTTATCCGCAACCTGCGCGAAGAAGGGCGGATGCTCGCGGCGGCAGTCAACGAAGGCGCGCTGACCCGCCTGCGCCCGGTGCTGATGACCGCGCTGGTGGCGTCCCTGGGGTTCATCCCCATGGCCCTGGCCACCGGCACCGGCGCCGAAGTGCAACGGCCGCTGGCCACCGTGGTCATCGGCGGCATCATCTCCTCCACCGCCCTGACCCTGCTGGTACTGCCGGCGCTGTACCACTGGGCGCACCGCAAGGAAGAAGAGCAGGAGCTGCAAGACCTGCTGAACGACTGACCCGCGATCGGCTTCGCCCAACCCCGCCTGCGTGATGCGCAGGCGGGGTTTTGTTCATGTGGCCCCTGTAGTCGCTGCCGAGCACCGCAAGGCTGCGATCGACCGCGAAGCAGGCGCTGCTCTTGAACTCGCAGGAGGTCCTTCGGACCTATCGCAGCCTTCGGCAGCGGCTACATCGATTGCGTGCATCGAACTAGCGGGTTGCACCCTGTAGCCGCTGCCGAGTACCGCGAGGCTGCGATCGACCGCGCAGCGGGCGCTGCTCTTGGCGCGCAGGAGGTCCTTCGGCAGCGGCTACAGGGATCTGGAAACATCTGCTGAAAGAGTGCTCCCGCAAGCAAAAGCATGAGCGGCTAGATTGAGGTAGATGACCTGTATGGAGAGCAAAGGAATGCTTGTCCACTCCAATGGCTACCGGCTACTCAAAGGACGGGTATCGGAAGCTGGCCGTGTCTACTCGATTACCGTCGTGACTCACCAACGGCGCCCCTTGTTTCGCGACTTCCGTGTTGGCCGCCTGGTGGTTGATCAGCTCAAGCAAGTCCACGAAGCCGATCACGTGCGCTCATTAGCCTGGGTTGTCATGCCTGACCACATTCACTGGCTATTTGAACTGCGAGACAGATCCCTGGGAGAGGTGATGTGCCGTTTCAAATCCAGAAGCGGCACGCGGATCAATTCACACCTCGGCAGTCAGGGCCGTCTTTGGCAGAAGGGGTATCACGATCACGCTCTGCGCAAGGAAGAAGACCTGAAGGCCATCACCCGCTACATCATTCTCAACCCGGTACGAGCAGGGCTTGTTCAACGTCCCGGCGACTATCCCCTCTGGGATGCCATCTGGCTTTGATGTCGTCGCTGCGTGACCGGGCCCATTGGGGCTATTCCCCTGTAGCCGCTGCCGAGCCTGCGAGGCTGCGATCGACCGCGAAGCGGGCGCTGCTCTTGGGCGCGCAGGAGGTCCTTCGGACCTGTCGCAGCCTTCGGCAGCGGCTACACCGATCGCGTGTACCGAACTATCGGGTTATTCCCTGTAGCCGCTGCCGAGCCTGCGAGGCTGCGATCGACCGCGAAGCGGGCGCCGCTCTTGGGCGCGCAGGAGGTCCTTCGGACCTGTCGCAGCCTTCGGCAGCGGCTACACCGACTGCGTGACCGGGCCCATTGGGGCTATTCCCCTGTAGCCGCTGCCGAGCCTGCGAGGCTGCGATCGACCGCGCAGCGGGCGCTGCTCTTGGACGCGCAGGAGGTCCTTCGACCAGCGTGGCCCGGACCATCGCAGCCTTCGGCAGCGGCTACATCGACGGCGTGACCGGGCTCCGGGGGGGGCGTCGGGGCAAAAAAAAGCGCCCCATGCGGGACGCTAAAAATTCATCTCTTTCCAAAGGAGCATTCGAAAAAACGCTTCAGAGATGAATGTGCTCGGGGTGGGCCGGCGTCAGCGGGAGGCTGTGCATGCCTGGGGCCCTGTGGTTCCGTGAGGGGCGGCGTGGGTTGCGCCGTTGTGGTTCTTTTCGTCGTTGTACTGTTGCTGGCCGAGCCAGAATTGTTCCAGGGCATGCCTGGCGCGTTCGCTGCCGTTATCGCTGGGGAGCGCGCCGGGCTGGCCAGGCGGAGTCAGGTGGGCAGGCTTCAAGACATGATCTCCCGCAAGTGGCCGGCCGCTGGCGAAGTGCTGTCGGCTCGGGCATGGGGCAAGTATACGAAGGCCAACCTGACGAGAAGGTGAGGGCGATATTACAGTTCTGAAAGATGGGCGTCTGTGAAGAAGTTTTAACGTCGGGCGGGCCTCGCACCCGCCCGGCGCAAGGGGTTAAAGAATGGCCAGCGGGTATTCGACGATCAGGCGGAACTCCTCCAGGTCGGACTCGAAGCTGCTGGAGCGCACGGTGGCCTGGCGGATGCGCAGCGACAGGTCCTTGAGGGCGCCGCCCTGCACCACGTACCTGGCTTCGATATCGCGCTCCCAGCGGCGCTGGTCGGTCAGCGGGTTGCCGTCCGCATCACGGCGCATGTACACCGCGTTGGCGTTGCTGTAGTCGGCGTCGCTGCCTTTGCCGTAGCGGGTCATGAACGACAGGCCGGGAATGCCGAAGGTCTCCATGTCGAGGTCATAGCGGACCATCCACGAGCGTTCCTTCGGCGAGTTGAAGTCGCTGTACTGGATCGAGTTGTCGAGGAAGATCGAGTCCGACTGGCGCAGGTAGTCGAAGTCGTCGTCACCGTTGTTGCGCTGGTGCGACAGCGACAGGGTGTGGGCGCCATAAGTGGCGCCGACCTTGGCGCTCCAGATGTTGTTGTCGAACTCGCCGAGCAGCTTCTTGCCCTCGTCCACCGCCTTGTAATAGTTGAACCCGGCGAACAGCGAGAACTGGTCGGAGATCGGCCAGGTGGCCGCGGTGCCGAAGTAGTACTGGTCCCAGGCGTCCTTCAGGCGGCTGCTGTAGAGGCTGAAACTGAGGTGTTTGTTTGGGCTGTAGTCGCCGCCGAAGTAGGCGACCCAGGGCGAATCGACCTTGCCGGCATAGAAGGTGGCGAAGCCGTCGCGCAGGCTGCTGCTATCGGGCTGGCTCATGCTGTGCAGGCGCCCGCCCTGGAGGTTCAGGCCGTCGATGCTGGTGTTCTCGAAGGTGGCCCCGCGAAAGCTCTCCGGCAGCAGGCGCGAGTCGCCGTAGTGCACCACCGGGGTTTTCGGGAAGACGTCGCCGACCTTGATCACGGTGTCGAGCAGGCGCATTTTCGCCGCGCCGCCGACCTTGCTGTAGTTGTCGGCCGGCTGGTTGTCGCTGTCCACCGGCAGCATGCCGAATGAGCCGCGCCCACCGCTGCGGCCGCCACCCGAATCGAGCTTGAGGCCGTACATGACAAAGGCGTCGAGGCCGAAGCCGACCGTGCCCTGGGTGAAGCCGGACTCGAACTTGCCGATCAGGGCCTGGGCCCAGGCTTCCGAGTAGCCGTTGCCGGTGGGGCTGGACTGGCCTTTGCGGTCGTCGCGGTTGAAGTAGAAATTGCGGGCCAGCACGTTGAGGCTGCTGCCCTCGATAAAGCCTTCGGGTTTTTCTTCTGCAGCGTTCACGGCCAATGGGCCGAGCCCCAGTACCGCGGAAAACACGGACAGGGACAAGCGGGTATGGGTACGCATGTTGTTTGCTCCTGGATATGGGCAGCTATCAGCTGTTATGTCGCCTGAGGCGTTCTTGTTAGTTGTACTCGCGAATCGTCTGGCTAACGGTTGGAGTCAATGCCGATAGTTGCAAACAACAGATAACGCGGAGGTGACCCGGTTATTACAATTCTGCAAGATTATCAGTGTGAAGTTGTTTCGATTAATGGTCGCAGGCCTTGTTTTATATAGGCTTTGTTCGTGTCCAGGAACAGATATTGGGTTTATTACATATAAGTAATGTAGGCGTGATCTTCCTGACAGGGTCTGCTGGTTATCCTCGTTGCAACTAACCACAGCGAGGAAAGAGTCATGAAACTATTTAAATTGAGTATTGCCGCCCTGGTACTTTCCATGTCGTCCCTGGCCATGGCCGAGGGCGGTGGCGACCGCACCTTCGAGCGGGCCATGAAGGAAAACGAGCGGGCCATGGCGGCTTATGCGGCGAAGCGGGGCAAGGAGGCGCCCGTCGTCGAGGACTACACCTACGAGAAGGAGCTGGATATCAAGAAGGTGGTCAACGTCACACCGCCGATCAAGTCCTGCGATATCGTGCCATCGCGCATGACCTATGAGGACTCGGCGGGCAAGCTCAACACCATCGAGTACAGCGTGCTGGGGGTATGCCGTACCAACGGCAGTTGAACGGGCTGCCTATGTGCGATGAATCGCGAGCATTGGACCCCGGATCGATCGATCGAGATGTCGTTGAGTATTTTCTGACCAGTGCTCGCTGCGCGTGCTTCAAACAGGCAGCGCGCAGCCTGAATACCCGCGTGACAGTGTTGCGCAAGCAGTTGCGGCTATTGGAGGAGCGCCTCGGTGGTCCGCTGTTTGTCTACCGGCAGAACGTCTTGCGCCTGACCCTCAAGGGCCAGCGACTGCAGACACTGTTGGCGGCGCAACGGCAAGTCCCTGAATTACCCAAATCCGGCCGCGCGGCAGTGCCCGTGGTGCGCCTGCTGGCGGCTGACGCCCTGTTGCACGACCTTGTCCTGCGCGACCTGCTGGCCTTTGTACGGCGCAATGCGACCGTGCGCCTGGATCTGGAAATCTCCAGCGCTCCCCACGCCTGCGCGCGCCCGGCGGACATCATGCTCTGGCTCGCCGAACCCGGAAGCCCGCGGCCCGATCCCGGCTTCGCCACCACCGCGCCATTCGCCCTGGCCCGGATCGGCTATCAGGCCTGCGTGGCCAAGCGCTATTGGCGAGTGGCGGCCTTGCCCAGCCAGGCCAGGCACCTGGACGACTACATGCTGGTACAGGTGCGCGAGTACCTGAACGTCGCGGCGCTGGAACCCTGGAACCAACTGGTCCGCCAGCGACCGGCCGGCGTGGCGCAGGTGCATACCCATGAACTGGCGCTGGAAATGATCAGGCGCGGTGCCTGCATCGGCGTGCTGCCTGCCTACATCACTTCCCTGGACAGCAACCTGCTGGCGCTTCCGGCGCTGTTCCCGCAGCAGATGCAGCGCAACGCCTGGTTGAGCACCCATGCGCTGGCGGCCGGGCGCCCTGAGGTACAGGCCATCGTGACGCTGATTCGCCAGGCGTTCGACGCGCGCCAGGAGTGGTTCTGACCCCGTGCCCGGGGCGTTTTTCTGGGGGCGGCGGCCGGCACCCGAAGGCTGGTTTTATCCACCGTTTTCAAAAGTTGAAATGTTTCTGACATCTGCGCGACGGATAGCGAGAAGCGGGATGTTTTTCCAGCAAACCCGTGTTTTCAAGCGCTGCGCCCGCTACGAAGTCGAGACCGGCTTAGTTGTCATCGAATTATCTTTTTAATAAACAAAAAGTGTCATGTCGGATTCCCAGGATCGCCCACGGTCAACCTGATCCATCCGCTGAAGTTGCTGGTTGCAGGTTGCCGCCACACTAAAAGCCAAATCGGGAGTCTCGAATGTTTATTAAAAAGCTCTATATAGGGTTGGGGAACGGTATTGCCTTGGGTTTGCTCGGCGCGACCCTGTCCGGGACGGCCCAGGCCGGCACAGTGACCACCGATGGGGCCGATATAGTGTTGAAGACCAAGGGCGGCCTGGAACTGTCGACCACGGACAAGGCGTTCAGTTTCAAATTGGGCGGCCGCGTGCAGGCGGACTACGGCACCTTCGATGGTTACTACACACGCAACGGCAACTCCGCGGATGCGGCGTACTTTCGCCGGGCCTACCTGGAGTTGGGCGGCACGCTCTACCGGGACTGGAAGTATCAGATCAACTACGACCTTTCCCGTAACGTGGGCAACGACAGTACCGGCTATTTCGACGAGGGCAGCCTGACCTATACCGGCTTCAACCCGTTGAACCTGAAAGTGGGGCGCTTCTATACCGACTTCGGCCTGGAAAAGGCCACCAGCTCCAAGTGGGTCACTGCGATGGAGCGCAATCTGTCCTATGACCTGGCGGAGTGGATCAACGACAACAGCGGCATGGGCGTGCAGGCCAATGGCGTGGTGGGCGGCATGGCGTATCTGTCCGGCAGTGTGTTCAGCGAAAACAACAACGACACCGATGGCGATAGCGTCAAGCGCTACAACCTGCGGGGGGTGTTCGCCCCGCTGCATGAATCCGGCAACGTGCTGCATGTCGGTGCCCAATATGCTTATCGCGACCTCAAGGATGCCGCCGTCGATACCCGTATCCGTTCGCGCATGGGCATGCGCGGCGTGGAGACCAATGGCGGCAACAGCGCCGGCAGCAACGGCAATCGCGCGGTGTTTGGCGGTAGCACGGCGCAGCAGGGGCTGTGGACGGACGATTCGGTCTGGGGCGTCGAAGGGGCCTGGGCCGTGGATGCGTTCTCGGTTCAGGCGGAATACCTGCGCCGGACGCTCAAGGCCGACACCGCACAAAGCGACATAAAGGCCTCCGGTTATTATGCGCAATTGGCTTATACCCTGACGGGCGAGCCGCGGATCTACAAACTGGACGGCGCCAGGTTCGACACCATCAAGCCGCAGAACAAGCAGTGGGGCGCCTGGGAGCTGTTCTATCGCTACGACTCGATCAACGTCGAGGACGACAATGTGGTGGTCAGCAGCGCTACGCGCCAGGTCGGCGATACTGAGGGCAAGACTCATACCCTGGGGGTCAACTGGTACGCCAACGAAGCCCTGAAACTCAGCGCCAACTACGTCAAGGCGCGCACCGATAACCTCAGCAACGCGGTGGGCGACGACACCGGCAACGGCCTGGTCATGCGTATGCAATACCAGTTCTAGAGCCTTTGCCAGGACGCCTTTGACGAAGGGCAGCGTCTTCGCGCAAGCGCTCGCGAGGACGTTGCCGCAAGTGCTCCGCCCCGCTGGCGCTCAGCGCCGATTCGAGGGGCGAGAATATTTTCGCTGACGCCGGTCGGCGGGACCTCCAGAAAACTTCGCCAATGCCGATGGAGACGCTAAGTCGTTCTTGAAAACTCCTTCACCGGTGCATCCCATGTTCAACAAAATCTTGAAGCAAGAGCTGATGGCTCTACGCGAAGAACTCTCGAGCCTCCAGCAAGTGAAGGACAGTCTCGACAGCGAAATGCTGGTGCTGATTCTCGATCCTGGTGGACGCATTCTGTCGGCCAACGGCAACTTCAACCAGGAAATGCTCTACAGGGGCAGCGAACTGGTCGGCCGCCACATCGAGGACATTGTGCCGGCCCACGTCAAGAGCGATGAGTTCCACCACCGTTTCAAGGCGACGCTGACCCGTGGCGAACACTTTGCCGGCGCGGTACGCCTGCTGCGCGGCAACGGCCAGGAAGCCTGGCTGCGCTCGATCTCCCAGCCGGTCCGCGATTCCCAGGGGCGGATCAAACATTTTTCGATTTACTCCAGCGACCTGACCCGCACCATCGAAGCGTCTCGCGAGCACGAGAACCTGATCGGCGCGCTGGTCCGTTCCACGGCGGTGATCGAGTTCGACCTCAACGGCAACGTGCTGACGGCCAACGAGCGTTTCCTCAACGCCATGGGCTACAGCCTGGCGCAAATCCAGGGCAAGCATCACCGCACCTTCTGCGAACCGGAGGAATACAACAGTGCGGAGTACCAGGCGTTCTGGAAGCGCCTGAACGCCGGCGAGTTCGTCGCCGGGCGGTTCAAGCGCATCGACAGCTACGGCCGCGTGGTCTGGCTCGAGGCCTCCTACAACCCGGTGGTCGATGCCAACAACCGGCTCTACAAGGTGGTGAAGTTCGCCACCGTGATCACCGACCAGGTGAACCAGGAGCAGGCAGTCGCCGAGGCGGCGAACATCGCCTACAGCACCTCGCTGCAAACCGACAACAGCGCCCAGCGCGGCACCAGCGTGGTGACCGAGGCGGTGAACGTGATGCGTGACCTGGCCAAGCACATGCAGCAGGCCGGTGAGGGCATCGAGGCGCTGAACGAGCAGTCGCTGGTGATCGGCACCATCGTCAAGACCATCAGCGGCATCGCCGAGCAGACCAACCTGCTGGCACTCAACGCGGCCATCGAAGCGGCGCGCGCCGGTGAGCAGGGGCGCGGCTTTGCCGTGGTGGCCGACGAAGTCCGGCAACTGGCCTCGCGCACCAGCAAGGCCACCGACGAAATCGTCGGCGTGGTGCGGCAGAACCAGGACATGGCGCGCGAGGCCGTGGCGCTGATGACCGATGGCAAGGCCCAGGCCGAGCAGGGCCTGGCCCTGGCCGCCGAAGCCGGTACGGTGATCGTCGAGATCCAGGACGGCGCGCAGAAGGTGGTAAGCGCCGTCGGCCAGTTCGCCAACCAATTGTCCAACTGATGTTCCGGCTGCCTCGGCCGTTGTGGGCCTCATGACCGGGCGGGGCAGCTATCAGCCCTGCCCGTCGTTTTCGAGATGGGGCGCGACCAGGGTTTCGAACCATTCGATAAAGGCGTTCAACCGACGCGAGCGATGGTTGCGATTGGGATAGAGCGCGGAGATCGCCATGGACGCGGGGCGAAAACCGGGCAGGACTTCCACCAGTTCGCCGCTGTCGAGCAGGTACTGCACGTCGAAGCGCGGGATCTGGATCAGCCCCAGCCCGGCCCGGCAGCAGGCGATGTAGTTTTCGGCGTTGTTGACGATCACCCGGCTGGGCAGGTTCAACTCCAACTCGTGACCTTCGGCCAGGTATTCCCAGGGCTGTTCGCGGCCCGTGCTGGGGGAGCCGTAGCCGATCATCCAGTGACCATCGGCCAGGTCGCCCGGGGTCTGTGGCTGGCCGTGCTCCGCCAGGTAGGCGGGGCTGGCGCAATTGATCAGGGCCAGGTGGCCCAGGTGCCGGACGATCAGGCTGCTGTCGCGCAGGGTGCCGACGCGGATCGCGCAATCCACACCCTCCTGCACCAGGTCGATGGAGCGGTCGGTGGAGCCCAGGGCCAGTTTCAGGCTGGGGTAGCTGGCGAAAAGCTCGGGCAGGGCGGGGGCGATCAGGCGCCGGGCGATCCGGCTGGGCACGTCGACATTGAGCCGGCCGCAAACGTCCAGCTGACGGGTGTGAAACAGCTGCTCGAGTTCCACCGCATCGCTCAGCAACAGGCGTGCGCGCTCCAGCAGGATGGCGCCGTCGGCGGTCAGTTGCACCTGGCGCGTGGTGCGGTGCAACAGGCGCGTGGCGAGGGCGGTTTCCAGTTGCTGTACGGCTGCCGACACAGTGGCCCGGGGCAGTTCAAGGGTGTGCGCGGCCTTGATGAAACTGCCCATTTCAGCCACCTGGATGAACACACGGTACTGCTCGAGTTTATCCATGGAGGGGCGTGCTTCCGAAGCTGGTGGTGCGCGCGTCTTTTGTAGGAGCGTGGCTTGCCCGCGATGGCGGTGTGTCAGGCAGATTGCAATCGCGGGCAAGCCTCGCTCCTACAGAATCATCTCGCACCTGATGGCGATCTTTTCCAAACGCCAATCTACCTCGCCCCTTGGCGGATTACTCGGGTCGATGACAGCCGTCGATCAGAAGGCCGGGCCTCACTTGGTGGTGTAGCCGCCGTTGATCAGCAGGGTCTGGCCGGTGATCCACCAGCCATCGGTGACCAGATGACGGATGAAGGGCACCACGTCTTCGATGTCGGTCAGGCCGGTCTTGCTGAAGCCGGACAACGCCGCGGCGGTCTTGTGGTAAGCCACGGCGTCCGCGCCTTCGGCCGGGTAGAAGAACGGCGTGTCCATCGGTCCCGGACCCACGGCGGTCACCGAGATGCCGCGGGCGCCGAACTCCTTGGAGGCGGCGCGGGTGAAGTGTTCCACTGGGGCCTTGGCCCCGCCGTAGGCGGCATAGAACGGCGTGTAGGCGCCGAGCAGCGAGGTCACCAGCGTCACCAGCTTGCCGTGGTTCTCCAGGTGTTTGCCGGCTTCCTTGATAAAGAAGAACGCGCTCTTGGCGTTGACCGCGAACATGTCGTCGTACTCGGTTTCGCTGATCTCGACGATGGGTTTTTTCAGGACCTTGCCCACGGTGTTGATGGCGATGTCGATCTTGCCGAAACGGGCCTTGGCGTCGCTGAAGAGTTGCTCCACCGCCGCGGCGGTGGTCAGGTCGGCCTGCCAGGCATGGGCGTCGACACCCAGGTTCTTGATCGTCGCCACGGTCTGCTCGGCGTCGGCCTTGCTGGCGCTGCTGTTGTAATGCACGGCGATGGCCTTCGCGCCATGGGTGGCCAGGTCCCGGGCGATCAGGCCGCCCAGGTTCTTCGCGCCGCCGGCGATCAGTGCGACCTTGTTTTTCAGAGAATGGTCTGCCATGGAAAAGCTCCTTCAGCCTGTGAGGTGAAGGCCCAGTCTAAGCAGCCGCGAGTCAGGGATAAGCCCGGTCAATCTGGATGGATTGTCCAGGAAAAATGCCCAATCCCGACGGCTGCCCAGTACCGGGATGTCGCTACAATCGACTCTTTTTCCCTGGAGCCTTACCCATGAGCGCGTCCCATCGTCGCCCGGTTTCCCTGGCCAAGGCCTATCGTCTGCTCAACCACGGGCCGACCGTGCTGGTCAGCGCCGCCCATGGCGGCCAGCGCAACATCATGGCCGCGGCCTGGGCCATGCCGCTGGATTTCGAGCCGCCGAAAGTCGCGGTGGTGCTCGATAAATCCACCTGGACCCGCCAGTTGCTGGAAGCCGCCGGCACCTTCGTGCTCAACGTGCCGTGCGCCGCCCAGGTCGATATCGTGCAGACCGTGGGTTCCACCTCGGGCCTGGAGCTGAGCCGCGGCCAGGGCCGTGACAAGTTCGCGCTGTATGGCCTGCCGACCTTCGCCGGCGAGCGGGCCGAGGCACCGTTGCTCGATGGCTGCGTGGCCTGGCTCGAATGCCGGCTGCTGCCGGAGCCGGACAACCATGAACGCTACGACCTGTTCCTCGCCGAAGTGATCGCCGCCCAGGCCGATGAGCGGGTGTTCAGCGAGGGGCGTTGGCATTTCACCGGCCACGATGCCTTGCGCACCCTGCACCATGTGGCGGGCGGGCATTTCCTGACGATTGGCGATTCGCTGGATGGCAAGACCCTGCCATCCCCTCAAGGAATGTAACCCCGTAGCCGCTGCCTCGCGAAGCAAGGCAGCGATAGGTCCGCAGGATCTCTTGCGAACTCAAGGGCGGCGCCTGCTGCGCAGTCGATCGCAGCCTCGCTTTGCTCGGCAACGGCTACAGGCGCGGCTTACCAGTTGACGGTGTTCAGGGCGTCGGCGAAGACCTTGAGTTTGGGCGAGTACTGGCGCGATGGCGGGTAGACCAGCGACAGCGCCCGGCTGCGCCCGGAAAAGGCTTGCAGGATCGGCACCAGGCGACCGTCGGCGAGGGCGTCCTCGACGGCGAAGTGCATCAGCTGGGCGATGCCGAAGCCTCCCAGCACACCGTCCACCAGCGCGTCGCCGATGTCGAAGATCAGCCGGCTGGGCACGCTGACATCGCGCACCTTGCCGTCGAGCATGAACTGCCAGTCCACCAGGCGCCCGCTGCGCAGGTTGCGCACGGTCAGGCAGTTGTGCCGTTGCAGTTCTTCCACCGTTCGCGGCGTGCCATGGCGCGCCAGGTAGGCCGGGGAGGCCACTGTGACCCAGCGCAGTGGCGCCAGGGGCCGGGCGATCAGGCGCTGGTCCTGGATCTCGCCGGTGCGCAGGATGGCGTCGAAGCCTTCGTCGACGATGTCCACCAGGCGATCGGTCATCACCGCTTCGATGCTCAGGTCCGGGTATTGCTCGGTCAGGCGACCGATCAGCGGCATCACCACCTTGCGTCCGAACAGCGACGGCGTGCTGATCTTCAGCAGGCCGGTAGGTGAGTCGCGGCGATCCAGCAGCAGGCGTTCGGCCTGCGCCAGTTCGGCCAGCAGCGGTGTGGCGCGCTCCACCAGCAACTGGCCGTCCGGGGTCAGGCTGACGCTGCGGGTGTTGCGTTGCAGCAGGCGCACGCCCAGTTGCTGTTCCAGGCGCGAGATGGCCCGCGACAGGCCGGACTGGGTCAGCCGCAGATCGCCGGCGGCACGGGTGAAGCTGCGGGTCTCGGCGACCCGGACCAGCAAACGAACGGCGTTCAGATCCATGATTAAAGTCATCACTGAAAGAGCAGTGACGGTATTTATCATCTTATTGGCATCAAAGAAACTGAGGGTCCTCTCTCTCACGCAAGGATTCGACACGATGCCCGCCACCTCTTCAGCCCGGCCATCCGGCTGGATGCTGCTCCTGCTGGCCAGCGCGCAGCTGATCATTGCCCTGGACGCGACCATCGTCTTCGTCGCCTTGCCGGAGATCGGCAGCCACCTGGGTTTTTCTGCGCAACAGCTGCAATGGGTGGTCAGCGCCTACAGCGTGGCCTTCGGCGGCTTTCTGCTGCTGGGCGGCCGGGCGGCCGACCTGCTGGGCAAACGCCGTTTCTACATCGTCGGGCAAAGCCTGTACGCCCTGGCCTCGCTGGCCGGCGGCCTGGGTGGCAGCGCGCTGCTGCTGGTGCTGGCGCGGGCGGTGCAGGGTGTCGGCGGGGCCATGCTGTTCCCGGCGACACTGGCGCTGATCAACAGCCATTACCCCGAAGGGCCGGCGCGCAACCGGGCGTTCGCGGTGTGGAGCGCGGCCTCGGCGGCGGGCCTGGCCCTGGGCGCGCTGCTGGGGGGCGTGTTGACCCAATGGTGGGGCTGGGAAGCGGTGTTCCTGGTCAACGTCCCCCTGGCTGGCGCCTGTGCCCTGTTGGCCCGGCGCTGGATTGCGGCCGATGGCCAGCGGGAGCGTGGCCGGCGCTTCGACCTCAGCGGCGCCTTGACCGTGACGGTGGGCGGCACGCTGCTGGTGTTCGCCATTGTCCAGGGCCCGGAATGGGGCTCGAGCGCGCCGGCGACCCTGGGTTGCGGGGCGCTGGCGCTGTTCCTGCTCGGTGTGTTCGTCTGGATCGAACGGCGTGGCCACGACCCGCTGATGCCGCTGCGCCTGCTGGCCCATCGCGAGCTGCGCCTGGCGATGTTCCTTACCGCCCTGTTCATGAGCAGCTTCGGCGTGCAGTACTACTTCCTCGCGTTGTACTTCCAGCAGGTCTACGGCTACAGCGTGCTGCAAAGCGGCGTGGCGTTTCTGCCGGCAACGCTGCTGTGCACCGTGGGCATCTGGCTGGCCGAACGTTCGTTGCTGCGCTTCGGGCTGCGGGCGACCCTGGTCAGCGGTCTGCTCCTGGGCGCGCTGGGCATCGGCGGGGTGTATGTGGCGCTGCCCGACGGGGCGGGGTTCTGGAGCCTGATGCCGGGCATCGTGGTGCTGAGCATCGGCCAGGGCATGACCTGGACCGCCATGTGGGTCTCGGCTGGCCAGGGTATTGCCCCGGGCGAGCAGGGCGTGGCGGCGGGCATGGCCTCCACCAGCCAGCAGATCGGCGGAGCGCTGGGGCTGGCGCTGCTGGTGTCCCTGGCCAATGCCGGGCTGGGTGGCTCGCAGGCGGCCGGCATCGAACAGGCGGTGGGCGCCAGCGCCTTGCTCGCCCTGCTGGGGGCGCTGCTGGCCTTGCGTTTGCGGGTGCCGGCGTCTGGCTCCGAGGGCCTGGCGGCAACCGCCGAGCGCGGCTGAGGGGCAGCCGATGACGGTGCACCTGTAGCCGCTGCCGAGCGAAGCGAGGCTGCGAACGAGGACGCAGTCCTCGCCAAACCTGCGTATGCGGTTTGCCTTGAGGAACGTATTGTCCGCCTTTACGGCCGCTGCGCTGCCGATCGCAGCCTCGCTTCGCTCGGCAGCGGCTACAGAGGCTCAACCCCGGGGCAACTCAGATCCACACATCATTGGCCGCCGTGCGTTCGCCGCCTTCTTCGCCGGTGTTGCGCACGCCCTTGGGTTCGATCAGCAGCAGCTTGACCTCCTGCTCGGCGTACGGCTTGTGTTTCACACCCTTGGGCACGACAAACATCTCGCCCTGGTTGATCGTTACCTGGCCGTCGGCAAAGTCGATGCGCAACTGGCCTTCGAGAACGATAAAAGTCTCGTCGGTGTCCGGGTGGTCGTGCCAGATGAAGTCCCCTTGCAGCTTCACCAGCTTGAATTGGTAGTCGTTCATTTCGGCGATGACGCGGGGTTGCCAGTGCTCGGTGATCAGGCCGAGTTTGTAGGCGAAGTTCAGGCTCTGGTAGGGGATGGGCGCGGTGCTGGCTGGGTTCATGGTGCGGCTCCGTAAAGAGGTGATCGGGCCTCTACGGTAACCAGCGTGGGGCTGCGGCTCTTGTACGATTGTGCGTGCCGGGCGGCGTTCAGCGGTCGTGCATTTTCAGCCAGCGGGCCGGCGGCAGGCCATAGGTCTTGCGAAATTGCCGGGTCATGTGGCTCTGGTCGGTAAAGCCGGCCAGCAGCGCCGCGCTGACCAGCGACTGGCCTTGCAGCAGCAGGGCCCTGACCAGGTCCAGGCGACGCATGGTCAGGTAGCGATAAGGGCTGGTGCCGAACAGCAGGCGAAAGTCCCGCGACAGGCTCCAGCGGTCGCGGCCGCTGTGGGTGGCCAGTTCGTCGAGGGTGATGTTCTGGTCCAGGGCGCTGTGCATATATTCCCGCGTGCGCTCCGCGGCCTGATAGTCAAAACGCTGTGTCGGCCGGGAAACGCCTGAAACGGCATTCAGCGCTTGGGCCAGATCGAACAGCGCGTCTTCCTGTTCCAGCGGGTCCAGCGGGCTTTCCATGCTGCGCAGCAAGGTATCGGTGGCGGCGAACAAACGTGGGTCGGTGGACAGGCCGTTCTTGATGAAGGGCAGCGGCTGGCCGCCGAGGACCTGCTGGATCAGCGCCGGCTCGATATAAAGCATGCGGTAATGGAAGCCATCCTGGGTACCGGCTTCGCCGTCGTGGACCTCATCCGGGTGCAGCACCATGGTCCCGCCCGGCAGGTTGTGGCGCCAGCCGCCGCGGTACTGGAAGCTCTGCACCCCCGACAGCGTGCGACCGATGGCGTAGGTGTCGTGGCGGTGCAGGTCGTAGCCATGGCCGGCGAAAAACGCCTCGATACGCTCCAGCCCTTGGGTGGAAGGCGCGCGGTGGACCCAGTCTTTACGGGGGGCGGGCTTGCCCATGGAGTTGTCCTCGACACAACGTCAGGCCCGTACGGTAACCCAGGAGGGCGCACCTGTCTTCAGCGCGTCAGCCGCCCGCGTCCGCTTTCTTGGCCTCTTTGCCAAGGGTGCCGAACTCGATCGGCGTCTTGATGTAGAACAGCGCGATGTCCTCGTCCTCCAGGCGTTCGAACAGCCGGGCTGATTCCTCTTCGGTGAGTGCCAGGCGGACCTCGATGGGTTGGTCGGCGAGCTCGAAAAAGTGCGCGGAGTGCAGCCGGCCGGTGTGGCCGAAACCTTCGATGGCGGTGCTCATGGTGGCACCGCGCAGGCCCAGCTCATTGGCCAGGTCGACGAGCCAGTCACCGACCATCTTGCCGTGATAGCGGCGATTTTGCTGGGTGAAGAAAATCACCAGGAAACCGTTCATGAGTGTTCTCCAATGGCCTCCATTACTTTCAGCATAGTCCCGGGGCAGGGCGGGAGGCGCTATGTCCATGGTCATTCAGCCGGGTGGGAGACTGGCCCGGCGCAAGGTCAAGTCCAAGGGCCTGCGGCTCGCGACCCTGGACGCGGTCTGCCCATACCTGGAGTGTCAGCCGGGCGACCTGTTGATCCATGAGCCCGAGGTGGAGTAGCGTCGGCCTCCCTGAACGCGACAAAGACGATCTGTGTCATGGCGCTCGAGCATTGGCTGCATGCTGGCCCGCTGCTTTGGCCGCCAGCTGTTCGCCTCACCATGGCATGACCGCCGCGCTGTTCTTCGCCAGCAGCCGGATGGCTGGCGTCTATAGTCGTTCGCGCAAATGGCTGGACCGCTTTGCCGGCAGTTGCTACCTGCTGTTCGGCGCCCCTCTGGTGGCCAAGCGCTGAAACCGGGGCCGGGCGCACGCCATGGATTTTTCAGGGTCAGGAGACAGGACATGAGCTTCACTTTTCGCCCCGTGCAGGATCGGGATATTCCACGGATCTGCGGTTTTGCCGGTAATCCCGACGAGTTGTTTTTCTTTTTCCCGGCGGCCAACTGGCCGCTGACCCATGAGCAACTGCGCGACTCCATCGCCCAGCGCTCCGATTCGACAGTGATCGAGCGAGACGGCCAGGTACTGGGTTTCGCCAACTTCTACCGGTGGGAAACCCACGGCACCTGCACCATCGGCAACCTCATCGTCGATCCCGAGGCCCGCGGCGCCGGCGTCGCCGGGCAGCTGATCGGCGAGATGCTGCGCATCGCCCGGGACAGGCACCAGGCCGCGCAGGTGACCCTTTCCTGCTTCAATGACAACGTGGCGGGCCTGCTGCTGTATCCGAAGCTCGGGTTCGTGCCGTTCGCCATCGAAGAGCGCCGCAACAAACAGAATCAGCGGGTGGCGCTGATTCACCTGCGACATCAGCCGGCTTGAGCGGTCCGATACAAGCACTGAACCACTTTTTTAACGGGAACAAACCATGAGCAAGCTGCGGGTCGGGATTATTTTTGGTGGCCGTTCGGCCGAACACGAAGTGTCGCTGCAATCGGCGCGCAACATCGTCGATGCGCTGGATCGCGAGCGCTTCGAGCCGGTGCTGATCGGCATCGACAAGAACGGCCACTGGCACCTCAACGACACTTCGAATTTCCTGATCAACCAGGAAAATCCGGCGCTGATCGCCCTCAACCAGTCCAACCGCGAACTGGCGGTGGTGCCGGGCAAGGCCAGCCAGCAACTGCTGGAAACTTCCAGCCAGGAACTGCTGGGCCACGTCGATGTGATTTTCCCCATCGTCCACGGCACCCTGGGCGAAGACGGCTGCCTGCAAGGCCTGCTGCGCATGGCCGACCTGCCGTTCGTGGGTTCCGACGTGCTGGGTTCGGCGGTGTGCATGGACAAGGACATCAGCAAGCGCCTGCTGCGCGATGCCGGCCTGGCGGTGACGCCCTTTATCACCCTGAACCGAGTCACCGCGGCGCGCACCGACTTTGCCCAGGCACAAAGCAAATTGGGCCTGCCGATGTTCGTCAAACCGGCGAACCAGGGCTCATCCGTGGGCGTGAGCAAGGTCACCAGCGAAGCGCAATACAACGCGGCCATCGAGTTGGCACTGGGCTTCGATGAAAAGGTCCTGGTGGAATCGGCGGTCAGTGGGCGCGAGATCGAATGCGCGGTGCTGGGCAACGACCAGCCGATCGCCAGCGGTTGCGGGGAAATCGTGGTTGGTAGCGGCTTTTATTCCTACGACAGCAAATACATCGATGACCAGGCGGCCCAGGTGGTGGTGCCGGCGGACCTCAGCGAGGAAGTCAGCGAGCGCATTCGCGCCCTGGCCGTCGAGGCGTTCCAGGTGCTGGGCTGTTCGGGGTTGGCGCGGGTCGATGTGTTCCTGGCCCAGGGCGGCGAAGTGCTGATCAACGAGATCAATTCGCTGCCCGGCTTCACCCGCATCAGCATGTATCCGAAGCTGTGGCAGGCCGCGGGCATGACCTACAGCGAACTGGTCAGCCGCTTGATCGAGCTGGCGCTGGAGCGGCATGTGGCGCGCCAGGCGTTGAAAATCAGCCGCTGAGTCGAGGAGCGAAAAATGAGCGTTGCCAGCGACGCGTCGGAGTATCTGTTTTCCTACGGCACCTTGCAGGACAAGGCCGTGCAGTTGGCCAATTTCGGGCGTGAACTGCAGGGGAGCGCGGACGCGCTGCCGGGTTATGAACAGGACTGGGTGGAGATCACCGACCCCGAGGTGCTGGCCAGCAGCGGCAAGACCCATCACCCGATCCTGCGCCCGGGCAGCGCGGCCAGCACGTCTATCCCGGGGACGGTGTTTCGCATCACCCCACAGGAGCTGGCCGCGGCGGACAGCTACGAGGTGGCGGACTACAAGCGCGTAAGCGTGGTGCTGCAGTCCGGGATCGAGGCGTGGGTGTATGTGAGCGTGTGAGGCGCCGGGCTCAGTTCATGGTCGTCGCCATGTGGTACAGCATCGTGCTCCACAGCGTTGCCCCGATGGCCATGAACACATAGTTGAGCGGGGTGAACCGGGCGTTGCTTTCGCCCAGAGGGTCACCGGCGGCTGCGTTGAGGCCGCGCTGGCCCTTGAAGGTCACCAGCGCCTGGATTGGCAACAGCGCCAGGCTGGCGATATCCAGCGACAAGCTGTCGGGGTTCCTTCTGGACATGCCATCGATGCCATGGCTGATCAGCAGTATCACCACGAACTGCGAAGCCAGATCCCACGGCAGCCAGTCATGGCGGCGGCCGCTTTTCTTGATCAGGGTGTTGGCTTTGCGGTACAGCGCGTGGGTGTAGAACAGCATGAGCATGGCCCGGGCGATGGGCCACAGGGGTTGCCCGCTGGCCTGCTTGAACTGCTGCCAGTTCTTGTAGGCCCAGTACAGCAGGTAGAGGCCGAAGGTCAGCATGAACAAGCTCATGAACTTGGTCTTGGACACTACGTAGAAAGGGCGCTGCACATCGCTGGCAGCGGCCAGCTCGGTTTGAGGCGGGGCATAGCACTGGTCAGACACGATCATTCCTTTGTTGGGTCTGCGGGGGCGCAAGATTAACCCGGTGCGGCGCCAAAGAACTATCGCGATACATCTGAAAGTGCGGTTTCAGGCACGCCCTATCCAGGAATACTGAAAGGATTTTTCCTCGCCCCGGTGGCCGCGCCGGCGATAGCTGGCCAGGGTCGGGCTGGAACAGTAGGTGCAGTGCTCGCAGTGTTCGACTTGTTCATGGGTGATGCCCGCCGCGTGCAACAGGTGCAGCGCATAGCCGCTCAGGTCGAACCACAGCGAGTCCGGCCGGGTCGGGGGTGGCGGGGCAATTTCTGGCGGCAACCGGGGCGTGGGGCGTTGGTGGCTCCAGGGGGCCTGCTCCTCTGGCCACAGGTGGCCCTGGGTGGCCGACAGGGTGTCGATGAACTCCGGGCTGACTTCGTAGCAGCAAGGCTTGATCGAGGGGCCGAACGCCACGCGCAACTGATGGGCGGCGATGCCCTTGGCGGCGAAGTGTTGCAGCACGTTGTCGATGATGCCGCCGTGCAGGCCTTTCCAGCCGGCATGGACCGCGGCGACCCACGAGGCGTCTTCACTGCTGATCAGCAGCGGCAGGCAATCGGCTGTCATCACGGCTATAGGCCGGCCGGTACGGGTGAACACCGCGTCGCCGCGGATGATGCCGCTCGGCAACGTGGTGCTGGCCTCGACCACCTCGCCGGTGTGGGCCTGGGAGCAGAAGAACAGGTTGGCAGGCAGTGGTGCCCCGATCCGAGAAAACTCGTGACGGATGCCTGGTATCTGCTTCAACACGGGCGCCTGGAAACTCATCGGACCTTCGCTCTGTTGCGGTGGATTAGCTACAGAGCATAGCGGGATCATGAGTCCTTTTGCTGACAGCAACCTGTCATCTGGTCGGCTGCCTGTCCGATCGAGGCATCAGTTTTTCAGCGGGATATAGCGTTCGACCATGCTGTCCGGGTGCATCGGCCCGAAAAAGCGCTCCCCGGCGTACTCGAATTCCACCCCTTCATCGGCCCGCATCCCGGCGGCCGGCAGCCCTTCGCTGTAGGCGGAGCGGAAGGTTTCCGGGAGGGTCAGCTCTGTGCCCCGATGCTCGACCCGGGCGTACTGGCGGGCGGGGATTTCCAGTTCCACCATGCCTTCCACCAAGGGCGCCTCGGCGCTGACCGGCAGCCCGGCGACGTAACGCCACTGGCCGTCGCTCAAGGGCTGGCAAATACCGTAAGTGCCGACCGGTTCGGCCAGGCGCTGGATCTCCTGCTCCCGTGGCTCGAAGCGCTGCCACAGCTCGGCAATCGAGCCCTGCTCATCCTGCTGCCAGGCCATGCCGATGATGCGCTGCGCCGCCAGCGTCACTCGCACCGGCGTCTGCGGCGCCTTTGCTGACCACGCGTGGAGAATGTCCGGACCTGTCATGGGGCGGAATCCGCTGCGGTATGGCGTTCACATGAAAGTGCCCTCATGGGCGACGAGGGCATGGGGAGGCTGACAAGGCGGCAGCGGATAGAACCGCTCAGACCGATTTCACTGGCTTGATCAGGCTCTCGGCGGGGATGCCGAACAACTGGTGCAGTTTCCAGATCATTGGCAGGGTCAGGGCGCGTTTGCCGTTGAGGACTTCGTAGACCCGGTTGGTTCGGCCGATGGCCGGGGCCAGGTCGGCGGCCGACAGGCCCGATTGCTCCATGCGGAACTTGATGGCATCGATCGGGTTGGGCAGGTCGATGGGGAACTGCTTGGCTTCATAGGCTTCGATCAGGGTGATCATCACGTCGAAGTAGTCGCCTTCGGCGCTGCCGGGTTCTGGCTCGTTATCGAACAGCACCGACACCTGCTTGAGTGCCGCGCGGTAATCCTGGTCGGTGTGAATGGGGCGAATCTGCATGCTCGTTACTCCATTTCAACGCGGTCGGCGTCGATGGCATCGTACTGCTGGTGAGTGCCAACGAACTTGATGTAGAGGGCGCCAAAGCGGTAAGCCACGGCGACTACCAGGCGGTAGTCATTGCCTTTGATGTTGAACACCACGCGACGGCTTTTAAGAATGCTCGCGCTGCAAAACTGATCCTTTATCTGCGCCGGGGTGGACCAGCTGGCATTGCGCGCTTCATCGATCCAGGCCAGAAGCGGTTGTTCGACATCCGGGTGCTGTTCCCAGAACGTCTTCAAATGACTGACGGCGATAATCCTCATGGCTCGAAATCCTAGTCCCGTCCTGGGACTGAAGCAAGGGAGTGAGAAAGGAAAGCGATGGACGGACAGCCATCGAGGCTGCCTGTCCCGCAGGTGTTGCTCAGTGTCGATCAGTGCCTGCTGTCATCGCGGTGTGCACATCATCCATCACCGCTTTACCCATCTCACCCAGGTAATGTGCCGCCCAAGCATAGCGGTCCGCCTGCGGTTCCATGGCCGCATCCAGGGTCAACTGTTTTGCCAGATGTAGCAGCAGCGAGGCGTGTTCCAGGGCATCGGCCAGGGGCACGTCGGCGTTGACCCGCAGCAGCGGGCGTTTGCCTTCGCCACAATTGGCAAAGGTTATTTCGCCGAGGGTGTGCAGGGAGGAAGGGGACGGATTGAGGGTGTGTTTCATGGTGAACCTCCTTGATTCGAAGAGTCATCACCGTCTGCCGCCAAACAGATCAGGGTGACGGGTTACGCAGGATTGGCGGACCGGGAATCAAGGCAACCGGCGAACCCGAAGGTTCTCCCACGCAACCCGTCATAACGCAGGTATGCGGGCGCAAAAAAAAGCGCCTGCAAGGGTGGGGGCGCTTTTGCGCCTCGATTCTATCAGGCCGCCAAGCCTGTTCGCTGGTTTTGCAGCGATGGTCGAACCATAGGTTGGAAGAGATGGAGTCGCAACGCTGTTACTGCGACATTCTGTGACTAGGGGATGTGCGCATTTCTTGAAGCCATAAAGGATCCTGTAGCCGCTGCCGAAGGCTGCGATCGACCGGAACGGGCGCGGCGATCTTTCTGGCGCCGAAGGCCCTTCGGTCCTTATCGCAGCCTTCGGCAGCGGCTACAGGAGTTCGTGTTCAGTTGCCTTCCAGCATCTTCGCCATTTCCGCGGTGGCCGTCCAACCCAATCCGGCGTACACCGGCTTGCCCACCTCGGTGGCATGCAGCACGGCGAAGCTCAACCCGCGCTGGATGAATTCGGCTTCCGCCAGCCTCATCAGGGCCGAGGCCAGGCCCCGGCGCCGGTAGCCGGGTTCGACGTATACGTTGAGCACATAACCGCGCAGGTCCTGGGTCGGATGGGACGGGTGGGGCGGCCAGTCGATGCTCATCAAGCCAATGGCCGCCACCGGTTGCTGGTCGTCCAGCAGGGCAAAGCCGTAGTAGCGGCCATCGGGCAAACGCTCGCGCAGCCAGGGGCGGAAGTGCTCGGTCATCCGTTGCAGGGCCGCGGGTTCGCCTCCGGCTTCGAGAAACATCGCCTCGCGGTGTCGGCAGACCAGTTCGAGGTCGTCGGCCATCAGCCGGCGCACGGCCAAACCCGAAAAATCGATACCGCCGGGAATCTCGTTCATCGCCTGCACCTCGGCAAAAAAGCTGATGCTAGGAGGGATTAAAGGACCGCGTCAGACACAGAACGCCGTAAAAATCGGCATACAGCATTGGCCACCCAGGCCTGTGCTTTTGTGGCGTGAACACTAAAAAGGGCCTGCCTGGCGGCAAGCCCTTCCGGTTTTCCTGCGTTGGCCTCAATCCCCCAGCGCGGCCCCTTCGCGGCGTGGATCGGCGCCACCGGCCCATGAGGTTTTACCCTGGGCATCGCGCACCCGTACGATCGCCTGGGTGCCGCTGGTCATGTCGATGTCGGTCAGCTCATGCCCCTTGGCTTTCAGCGCCGCTTTCAACCCAGGGGTGAACTGGCCTTGTTCCAGTTCGGTCGGGCCGTTGCGGCTGCCGAAGTTGGGCAGGCTGATGGCGGCTTGCGGGTCGAGGTTCCAGTCGAGCATGCCGATCACCGACTTGGCCACGTACTCGATGATCTGCGAGCCACCCGGCGAGCCGACGGTAGCCAGCAGTTCGCCGCTGTTGCGGTCGAAGACCAGGGTCGGCGCCATGGACGAGCGCGGGCGCTTGCCCGGCTGCACACGGTTGGCCACCGGCTGGCCGTTCTCTTCGGGGATGAAGGAGAAGTCGGTCATCTGGTTGTTGAGCATGAAGCCCTGGACCATCAGGTGCGAGCCGAAGGCGGCTTCCACGGTGGTGGTCATGGACACCGCGCCGCCCTGGTCATCCACGGCCACCACTTGCGAGGTGGAGATGCGCATCGGCGAGCGATCCGGGGCGTAGGCCACCTGGATGCCCTGGGGCTTGCCGGGCTCGGCCTTGGCCATGCTGCGCTCGCCAATCAAGGCGGCGCGCTGGGCCAGGTACCGCGGGGCGACCAGGCCGGCGATCGGCACCGGGGCGAAGTCCGAATCCGCCACGTACAACGCGCGGTCGGCGTAGGCCAACCGTTCGGCCTCGGCGATCAGGTGCACGGCTTCGGGCGCCGGTTCCAGGCCGGCCGGCAGGCTGGTCTTGACTGGTTTCAGCGGTGGCAGTGCATAACGCGGGTCGCGGGCCTCCAGCGCTTGCAGGGTGCCGAGGATCTGCGCCAGGGCGATGCCGCCCGACGAAGGCGGCGGCATGCCGCAGACCTGCCAGCGCTTGTAGTCGGTGCACAGCGGTTCGCGCTCCTTGGCGCGATAGCCTTGCAGGTCGTTGAGCGACAGGCTGCCCGGGTTGGCGTGCCCCTGCACCTTGGCGACGATTTCCCGGGCGACCGGGCCTTGGTACAAGGCGTTCGGCCCCTCTTTGGCGATGCGTTCGAGCACGGCGGCCAGCTGCGGGTTTTTCAGCAGGGTACCGACGGCTTTCGGCGTGCCGTCGGCATTCAGGAAGTAGGCTGCCATGTCGGGCGATTTGGCCAGGTACGGGTCGGCGACGATCATGTCGTGCAGGCGCGGGGAGATCGGGAAACCCTGGTCCGCCAGGCGGATCGCCGGCTCGAACAGTTGCGCCCACGGCAGGCGGCCGTGTTTTTTATGGGCCAGTTCCAGGGCCCGCAACACCCCCGGCGTGCCTACCGAGCGCCCGCCGATCTGCGCCTGGGGGAACGGCATGGGTTTGCCGTCGGCCTGCAGGAACAACTGCTCGGTGGCCCCGGCCGGCGCGGTTTCGCGACCGTCATACGTGCGCACGGCCTTGCCGTCCCAGAGCACGATCAAGGCCCCGCCGCCGATGCCCGACGACTGCGGCTCCACCAGGGTCAGCACCGCTTGCATGGCAATCGCCGCATCGATGGCCGAACCCCCCTTGCGCAACATCTCGCGCCCGGCTTCGGCCGCCAATGGGTTGGCCGCGGCCGCCATATGCTGGTCGGCATGCTGCACCTGCAGGCCGGTGCGATAACCCGAAGCGATTTCCGGGGCGGGGGGCAGGGCGGTGTGGGAGGGGGCGGAAGCGTTGCAGGCGGCGAGGCTGAGGGCGACGGCTAGCAGCGAGAGACTGGCAAGCCGGCGGTGACGCGGATTGAGGGTCGAGAACACGCGTTGAACTCCGTTCACTGGGTAAATGAGGTGTCGTCCGTGGGGAGGAATGTACAGCAGTGAGCGGGCCCATGCTGAGCCTTTCGTTGATCGCTACGGTGCCGATATGGCTGGCGCTTTTGGGCGAGGGCCGATGCTGGACGCTGGCCTGGAGGTGGCGCTGGGGGGAGCTGTGACGGGGCTTGGGCTTTGCTATCGAAAGCGCGGCGCGCCTGTGTGCATGGGCGCTGGTGAGCGCCTGGTTTTCTTCGGTGGCCGGCGCCTGGGCCTGGAACCAGGCGACGCGTTTCACTGCATTCCCGGATGCCACCCGGCCCAAGCGCCCTGCTGGCGTTCGGTACGGGTGGCAAGCCAACCGGCGACAGGCCGACCGCTACAACTGAACGAGCCTGCCAGGGTGGCAGGGCTCGAACAAAGGGGGCTCCGGCAAACCTGGCGCGTCTCAGACCGCGATCTTGTGCAAGCGTATCCAGGCATCCAGCGCCAGCGCTGTTTCCAGGTTGTGCCGGCTCATCTGCGTATTGAAGTAGCCCTCGGGCTGGCGCAGTTCTTCGGCTATATAGGCGTGGGATACGATGCCGAACACCGGGTTCCCCGTGTCCTGCAGAAGCTGCCGGGCACTCTGGCGAAGGAAGCGTTCGTAGCCCAGGTCGGCCGAGGTCGGATAGGGACTCTTCCGGCGTTTGAGCACCGCCTCCGGTACGAAGTCGGCACAGGCCTGCTTGAGCAGCCACTTCTCCTCGCCATCCTTGCTCTTGATCGACCAAGGCACGTTATAGATGTACTCGACCAGTTCGTGATCGGTGAACGGCACCCGAACCTCGAGGCTGTTGCACATGCTCAGGCGGTCCTTGCGGTCCAGCAGCATCACCATCCAGCGTTTCAGGTGCATGTGGCAAAGCTCGCGCATCCGGCGCTCGTGCGGGCTGTCTTGTGCCAGGTGTTCGACCTGGCGCAGGGCATCGTCGTAGCTCGCCTGTTGGTACGTGGCGAGATCGCACCGGCGGTTGAAGTCGGGATTGATGAAAGCGTCCGGCAACTTCACCCGCGACGACCATGGAAAGGACGCGGAGGCTATGACCTTAGGATCACGGAACCAGCCATAGCCACCGAAGACCTCATCGGCACCTTCTCCCGAGATGGCCACCGTGGAGTGCTTGCGAATTTCCCTGAACAACAGGTTCACCGAGGTATCCATGTCGCCGAAGGTGAACGGTACGTCCTTGGCGCGGAACACTTCCTCGCGCGCCAGGTCGGAGACCAGTTCTTCGTTCTCGATGAGGACGGTCTGGTGGTGGCTACCGATGGACTGCGCGGCCAACAGGGCGAAGGGCTGGTCCAGGTCGGGACGCAGGTCGTCGCTCTTGAACTGTGCGGACTGGCCAGTGAAGTCCACCGAAAAGGAATTGATATTGCCGCCGGTCTTCGCCTTGACGATACGTTGCGCGATAGCCGTGAGGGTGGTCGAGTCGAGCCCGCCGGACAGCAGCGAGCATATGGGAACGTCGGCATGCAACTGCGAGCCCAGCGCGTGGGTGACCAACTCGCGGGTCCGTTGCACGGTCGTCTGCAGGTCGTCCTGGTGCTCCTGGCGGCGTACCGTCCAGTAGCACTGGATCTTCATCGGCCCGTTGGGGCGCCAGGACAGGAAGTGGCCGGGAAGCAGCTCCATCAGGTTCCTGAAAGGCGTCTGGGCGGTTCCCTTCGACAGCGTGATCACGTCGACCAACCCCGTCACCTCCAGCCCCGTGGTGAATTCCGGGTGGGCCAGGATGGCCTTGATCTCCGAGCCGAAGAGCAGCCCTTCACGATGCGGGGCATAGAACAGTGGCTTGATGCCAAGGCGATCGCGTACCAGGAACAGGTGGCCATCGCGCCCGTCGAACAGGGCGAAGGCGAACATGCCGGTCAGGTGATCACAGCAACGCTCGCCCCATTCCAGGTAGGCATGCAGCACGACCTCGGTATCGCTGCGAGTCTGAAACTCATGCCCCGCCTGCCGTAGCTGGCTGCGCAATGCGTCGTGGTTGTAGACCTCCCCTGTGTAGACCAGCGAGACCTCCTGGCCGTCCGCAAAGCGATAGACCATCGGCTGGATACCGCCGCTCAGGTCGATGACCGCCAGCCGCCGATGCCCCAGCAGGGCGTGTCGATGTTTCCATATGCCTTCGGCATCGGGCCCGCGAAGTGCGAGCGTATTGGTCATGGCGCGAATCGCAGGGTCTTCCCCTTCGAGCCGGCGCGTATAGTCCACCCATCCTGTGAGACCACACATTGAGTAACTCCTGTAATGAATAGTTGAGCCGCGCCAGGTCTGTCGGAGCGTCTTCAGTGAGTCAGCCTCCTTGGCTGACTCGTTCGGTTACTGGCCCTCATCCTCGACGAAAGGAAGAGGGCCAATCGTGTTTTCAGGGCTGCAAACGACGCACCTTCCAGCCCGTATCGCTGCGGTCATAGCGCAAGCGTTCATGCAGGCGATCCTGGCCGTTACCCCAGAACTCCAACGATTCAAGGCGCAACTCAAACACGCAGTAACCCTTGGGACGCGGCAGCGGACCTTGAACCTCGGCCAGCTCCCTGGCGGCGTTGCGCAGGGCCTCGACATCCGTGAGTTCTTCACTCTGGCGAGACACCGACGACATTGGATGCGTGGCATAAGGGCGCTTCAACCAGGCCTCGTCAGCCTTGGCATCCGGCATGCGCACGGCCTGGCCATTGAGGATGATCTGCTGGCTGGTTTCGCGCCAATACAGCGTACCCGAGGCCCAGGGGTTTTCTGTCAGTTCGCGGCCTTTCTGGCTTCCGGCATGGGTGCTGAACAGTACCCCGGTGTCATTGATCTCGCTGATCACCACGATGCGTGTCGAAGGCCGGCCCTGGCTGTCAGCCGTGGCCAGCGCCAGCGCACGGGGTTCGCGAATGCCCACGCGGCGTGCGCGCTCCAACCAGTTGTGCAGCACGCTCATGGGATTGGCAGGCGGCTTCAGGTACTCGGGGAACGGCGCATCCAGCGTGCCGGTCAGGGATTCCGACAGGCCTTTACCCAACAGCGGATTGCCTTGTACTGAACTGTTCATAGAACGATGGTCCCCCGTCCGAAGGTGATGCCATTGCCTGATACTTCGACCCGCGTCAGCTGATCGGCGCGGCCCTCGGCCCTGGCGAACATCAGTGAAGGGCGGCCGATTTCCACGCCCTGAAGAATTTCGATCTGCTGGCCGAACTCGATCTGGCCATGACGCGCCAGATGGATTGCCAAGGGGCCGGCAGCGGAACCCGTGGCCGCGTCCTCGACCACCCCATAGGCCGGTGAGAACATCCGGCTGCGCCAACGCCGTCCCGCGCCGGCAAAACAGTTGATGGCCATGTCGTGGAAGCTGCACAGGGCTCGGTGGTCGGGGTGCAGGGCCGACAGCGCGGCGATGCTCGGCAGGCCGACAAACACATGACGCGGACCGTTGTGATAGATCTCGATGGGAAAGGTCGAGTCGCTGATGCCCAGGGCCTTGAGCAATTCGGCGTCGCGCCCCAGGGCCGTCCAGGTCGGTATCGGCTGGTCCATGCTGGCGGCGATGACGCTGCCGTTCTGGCGTTCCAGCTCAAAGGTGATGGTGCCCATCTGGGTTTCCAGGAACAGGCGGTGATTGTCGGTATGCGCACCCAGGGCAATGGCCGTGCCCAGCAACGGGTGCCCGGCGAAAGGCAGTTCGTTGACCGGGGTGAAGATCCGGATCAGTGCATCGCCGCAGTTACGTGGCTTGAGTACGAAGGTGGTTTCCGACAGGTTCATCTCCCGGGCGATGCGTTGCATTTGCTCGGCCGACAAGTCGTCGGCGTCAAAGAACACCGCGACCGGATTGCCTTCCAGCGGGGCGCTGGCAAAGGCGTCGATGATGACGTAGTTGTGCATGGTTATCTCCCGGCGGCCGAAGCGTTGCTCTCGACAGGTGTGTGGATCAGGGCATGGCGCAGCAGGTCGGCGATGATGCGCGGACCTTCCTGGGTCAGCAGCGACTCGGCATGAAACTGCATGGAGGCAAACGACGGTCCACGCAGGGCATGCACCTCGCCGGTCTCGCTGTCGCGGCTGATTTCGACGGTGCCGATGCCGTCGATGTCCAGGCGGTCACTCGAGCTCTGGGCGGCGAAGGTGTTGTAGAAACCCACCCGTTCGGCGTTGCCAAACAGGTCGATCTGTTTTTGCACGCCCTGGTTGGGAATGGCTTTGCGCTGCAGTTCCAGGCCCAGGCACAAGCTCAGTACCTGATGGCTCAGGCACACCGCAAGGAACGGCCGCTGCTGGCTGAGCAAGGAGCGGATGGCCAGGTGCAGGTGGTTGATTTTCGGCAGTTGGACTTCGCTCGGGTTGCCGGGGCCGGGCCCCATCACGACCAGGTCGTAGCCGTCGAAGCTGTATTCGTCGCTGAAGCTGCACACCGTCACCACCAGGCCCAGGGCCCGCAATTGCTTGGCGATCATCGAGGTGAAGGTGTCTTCGGCGTCGACGATCAGCACCCGGCGCCCACTGAAGTCGGTCTGGATCTGCTGCCGTTGCTGGCTGTCCATCAACCAGAAGTCCGAGACGTAGGCATTGCGGCTGGCCAATGCGGCGCGCACTTGCAAGTGGTTGCCGAAGCGCGAAGGCGCCTGGTTTTTCAGGGCGCTGATCAGGCCCGTGGCCTTGGCGCGGCTTTCGGCAGCCTCGGTCATCGGGTCGGAATGGCGCACGATGGTCGAGCCCACGCTGATTCGCACCTCGCCGCTGTTATCGATGTCGGCGGTGCGAATCAGGATCGCCGAGTCCAGGGAACGCCCGCCCTTGCCATCGCT
Source organism: Pseudomonas sp. SK3(2021) (assembly GCF_016772375.1). Taxonomy (NCBI): domain Bacteria; kingdom Pseudomonadati; phylum Pseudomonadota; class Gammaproteobacteria; order Pseudomonadales; family Pseudomonadaceae; genus Pseudomonas; species Pseudomonas sp. SK3(2021). Next base: position 5,637,150 of record NZ_CP061943.1, on the reverse strand, counting down.
GCCGATCAGCGCGGCCATGCCGCTGTAGTACGCGCGGCCTTGCGGCTCATAGCGCTGGATGACCCGGCAGGCGCTTTCCAGCGGGCTGCCGGTGACGGTGGGCGCAAACAGGGTTTCGCGCAGGATTTCCCGTACATCGCGATGGGTCTTGCCTTCGATGAAGTACTCGGTGTGGGCCAGGTGCGCCATTTCCTTGAGATAAGGGCCAAGGACGTGGCCGCCGTCCTCACAAATGCGCGCCATCATTTTCAGCTCTTCATCCACCACCATGTAGAGCTCGTCGGCTTCCTTGCGATCGGCCAGAAAGTCCATGACTTCGGTCAGGTTGGGGCCGGCGGGCGGGTAGCGGTAAGTGCCGCTGATGGGGTTCATCACCGCGAGCCCATCCTTGACGCTGATGTGGCGTTCGGGGGATGCACCCACGAAGGTACGGCTGCCGGTGTGGATGATGAACGTCCAGTAGGCGCCTTTCTCCCGTTCCAGCAGATGGCGAAAGAACGACAGCGCACTGGCCGGGCCGTACTCGCTGATCTCGGCCAGGAAGGTGCGCTTGATGACGAAGTTGGCGCCTTCCCCGGAGCCGATTTCGTTGGCGATCACCTGGCTGACGATCTCGGCGTAGCTCGCGTCGCTGAGGTCGAAGCGTTCGCTGTCCAACTGGATCGGCACGTTGGGCAGCAGTCCCAGCAAGCGTTCGATGCTGATGGATTGCTGCTCGGTGATGTTCATCGCCAGCAGCGGCGACTGATCGTCCACCGCCTCGAAACCGCGTTCGGCAATCTGGCGGTAGGGGATCAGCGCCAGTACATCCAGGCGAGGCGCGCCGATCGAGGTGGCAGGCAAGTCGATGTCGGCCAGGACCTGCGGTTCCGACATTTCGCCGATCAGCACATCCAGCAGGCCGGGCCCGCTGGATTCCGGGCGGTACAACAGGGCAAACGGCTCGGGAACCGGTTGCAGGATGCGCTCCATGAGACGGGCGGCTTGGCTCATAGCACCACCTCGTCGGTGGTGATGACCATGGCGCACCGGCTGGCGGCGTATTCGATGGCCATCCAGTGGTGCTCCTTGCTGAAGTCGGCGATTGCGTCGGCAACGAGGAACGGCTGGATATCGTTGGAGTAGGCATCCACGGTGGAAATCAGTACCCCGACATGGGCGTACACCCCGCACAGGATCAACTGATCGCGCTCGTTGGCGCGCATGCGTTCCAGCAGGTCGGAGTTGAAGAACGCACTGTAGCGCCACTTGGTCAGCAGCCAGTCACCGGGCTTGGGGATCAGGGCGTCGACCACCTCGCGGTCGGTGGGGCTGGCCTTCATGCCTGGGCCCCAGAAGTCCTTGAGCAGCCCGCGTTGCTCCTCGCTCATGCTGCCAGGTTGGGCGGTGTAGGCCACCGGAACGCCGTTGTCGGCGGCCCACTGGCGAACGCGCGCGGCATTGCTCACGACTTGTTCACGCAGGGCGTCGGGCAAGGGCCGCAGGAAGTAGCGCTGCATGTCATGCACCAGCAGCACGGCACGCTCGGGGTCGATGCTCCATTGCGCGAGGTTGACGGGCAGGTCGCGCGAAGTAGGCAAGGCGTAGGGGACGATCGATGGAATGCCGGTCATGGCGACAAACTCCAGTCAAAAGGAGGCAAGGGTTGAGGAGGGCTGGTTTTTCCAGGCCATCACCGCGGTAATGGCTTGCCAGGGGTTCAGGCGCGGGTCGCACAGGCTTTTGTAGCGGCTGGCGACCTGATGCAGGCCGGCGGCATCGGAAGCGCACTCGCTGACGTCGTCAGGGGTGGTTTCCAGGTGCAGGCCGGCGGCCACGCCACCGGCTGAGGTCACGGCATGCCTGAAGGCGGTGATTTCCTCGGTGATGGCCTGCACCATGCGGGTCTTGTTGCCGCAGGGCGCGACGATGGTGTTGCCGTGCATCGGGTCGCTCAGCCAGATGATCTTGTGGCCGGCCTGGCGCACCGCTTCAACCAGCGGCGGCAGGCGCTCGGCGACCTTTTGCGCGCCCATGCGGGCAATCAGGGTCAGCCGGCCGGGTTCGCGCTTGGAGTCCAGGCGCTCACACAGGCTCAGCAACTGGTCCCGGGTAATGTCCGGGCCGACCTTGCACGCCACCGGATTGAGCACTTCGCTGAGCAGCGTCACGTGAGCGCCCGTTAACTGACGGGTACGCTCGCCGATCCACGGCCAGTGAGTGGAACCGAGAAATACCCGGCCCTGTTCGTCCTGGCGCAGTTGTGGCAGCTCGTAGTCGAGCACCAGCATTTCGTGGCTGGTCCAGGCCGGTGAGCCGATGAGTTGTTCCTGGCCTGCCGACGCTTTCCAGCCCAGGTGTTGCATGATGTCCCGAGCGGCGCTATAGCCTCGAACCAGGCGTTGGGCATCGTGCTGGCGATGGCCGCAGACGGCCTCGCGGCCGTTGACCATGTCGCCGCGATACACCGGCAATTCGACATCGCCAATGCGTTCGTTGTTGTTGGAACGCGGTTTGGCAAACTGCCCGGCAATCCGTCCCACCCGTACCACCGGTTGCTGGGTCACCAGCCGGAATGCACCGGCCAGGATGTCCAGCACCGCTGCTTTGCGGGCCACATGGTCGGGCGTGCTTTCATCCATGTCCTCGGCGCAATCACCGGACTGGATGATCATCGCTTCGCCGGCCGCTACACGAGCCAGCGTGGCGCGCAGCACCAGGATGTCCTCTACTCGAATCAATGAAGCGCTATCCCTGAGGTAGGCCTGCGCGTCGTGCAATTGTGAGGGCTCGCTCCATTGAGGCTGCTGGAACGCTTCACAACTTAAAACCCGTTTCAGTAAGTCTTCCATGATGCGATCACTCTCACGAGAGATTAAGTTGGAATGCCTTCGCGTTTGATTTGCGGTACTGGAATACCCAGGGCACGCAGTTGCTGAAAGACGTTCATGAATTCGCGATTGCGTTTTACTTTGCCGTCTTCCAGCTCGAAGGAATGCAGGAAGTGGTTCTCGTAATAGCCTTCCGGATAGCCGGGAAAGAGAATCTTGCCGCGGCCATCGCACTCGACCCAGATGTGATTAGGATCATCGGTTTCAAATACTTTAACGTTGTACCACTCCCAGTCCGGGAAGCACTTGAGTGACCAAACAGCATGTTCGGCCAACTTGGCTTTGCCACTGATTACAATCGGCGCACCGGTGTCGGTGGTCCATAAGCCGCCTGAACCATCTTCGGTAAATAGTTCATGACGGCGCAGGCGGTCCTGGCCTTTGGTCCGCATATATTGTTCGACCGTGGCGCGGTTCTTGCGGCGAAGTTCAGTGGTGTCGTTAGCGCTTAGTTGTTGCGTTGCACTATTAGGCATGCTCAATCTCCAATGAATTGGGGGGCTTATGAAGCGGGGATACCTTCACGCTTGATTCTTGGAACGGGGATGCCCAAGGCGCGAAGTTGTTCGAAGGGGTTCATGAATTCACGGCTCTGCGTGATCTTGCCGTTGTCCAATTCGAAAGAATGGATGTAATGATTTTCGCAATAACCTTCGGGGTAACCGGGAACCAGAGCCTTGCCGCGACCGTCGCTTTCCACCCAGAAGTGGTTGGGATTATCGGTTTCGAACACCCGGACGTTGTGCCATTGCCAGTCTGGAAAGCACTTCTCCAGCCATGCGCCGAGGGCAGCCAACTTCGAGTGGCCCTGGAACACGAGGGGTTTACCGGTTTCGGTGTTCCAGGAACCGCCACTGCCATCCGGAGTGAACAGTTCATGACGACGCAGGCGATCTTTGCCGTTAGTGCGCATGTACTGTTCGACGGTGGCGCGATTTTTCTGGCGAAGTTCAAGGTGATCATTAAAGCCGCTAGGGGAAAGCGAAGCAGGCATGGGCAGCATCCTCCTTAGTTGGGGGTGATAATTTTGAAAGTAAATATCTAGTTAATTGGCGTGGATAAATATTTACAGTTTTTAACTATTGTTCCTTCGTGGCGGTGCTGAGCGGGTGTTGTTTATACACCTGCATTTCTTGGGGGTGGAACTACCAGATCTTGTAGTGATTAGGGCGTGAACGGGCTGGCTGCAGCCCGCCGGATGAACTGTTGCATTATTGTGAAAACGCAGGTTCATTCGTCGGCCGGGAGGCGGTACTGGCTTACTAACATCGCCAGGATGCAATGTTCTAAGTAGTTAGTTGGATAAGGCGCAATGAATCTAGTGCTAGCACGAAGCAGTCTATGATGGTGTGATTTTGCTTGTTGACAGAGATTCAGGTTGGTCTAGTCTAACGGCCTGTTTTCAACTTTAGTGGTGCTCAAAATGGAATTAGGGCAGCAGTTGGGATGGGATGCGTACTTTTATAGTATCTTTGCGCGAACCATGGATATGCAGGAGTTTACGGCTGTCGCGTTGAGGGCCTTGCGTGAACTACGGTTTGACTTTTTTGCCTACGGCATGTGCAGCGTGACCCCGTTCATGCGGCCCAGGACTTATATGTACGGCAATTACCCCGAGGACTGGGTGCAGCGATATCAGGCGGCCAACTATGCGGTTATCGACCCCACGGTGAAGCACAGCAAAGTCTCGTCGGCCCCCATTCTGTGGAGCAATGAGTTGTTCCGGGGATGTGCGGACCTGTGGTCTGAAGCCAAGGATTCACATTTATGCCACGGCCTGGCACAACCCTCGTTCAACGCCCAGGGGAGGGTCGGGGTGTTAAGCCTGGCGCGCAAGAATAACCCCATCAGTCTTCAGGAATTTGAAGCCTTGAAGCCGGTGACCAGAGCCTTTGCCGCAGCGGCCCACGAGAAAATTTCCGAGCTGGAGAGCGACGTGCGTGTCTTCAATACGGACGTGGAGTTCAGTGGGAGGGAATGTGATGTGTTGCGCTGGACGGCCGACGGCAAGACCTCGGAGGAAATCGGCGTGATCATGGGGGTGTGCACCGATACCGTGAATTACCATCACCGCAACATCCAGCGCAAAATCGGCGCCAGTAACCGCGTGCAGGCAGTGTCTTACGCAGTCGCGATGGGCTATATCTGAGGAGCATTCAAAAAGGACGACTCGGCCTGTATCAAGCTGTCTCTTTCAATAATGTGTCGGACATGAAGGCTGACGGTGCGACTGCGCTGCGATGGTGCTCGCGGTGGGCCGAGAGTTTGATGGCGAGGATCTTTTCATTCTGGTGCACCGTGACCGGGCCCAGTCGTTCGTAGTGGACGCCGTTGATTTTGTAATAGCGCTCCATGCTGCTGTTGACGATCCCGACAATGGCATCTGCGCCCGCCAGGCTGGCCGTCTTGAGGCTTCTCCAGAACAACGGCATCGCCAATTGCGGTTCGCGGGTGGTGAAGCGAGTCATTTCCCAGATGGCTGGATGCTTGGGCGGCGCCCCGGCACAGGCGTGGCTGAACACCCCTTCAAGCAGGTTGGGGAGCGTGGTGGGAATCAGCCGGGCACAACCAACGATGGCGCGGTCTTCATTGAACGCCAGGAGGTAACGGGCGTGTTCGGTGTCGTACTGATCCCATTCACAACCTGCCTGGCTCGGATGGGCGGGCAGTCGCCATCCGAGTTTCTCGACGAATTGTTCGTGCCGAAAGCGGCCGAGCATGAGTTTCAGCTCATCGCTCATTTCGTTCAGTGTGTGCTCTTCCATGTGCATTGCTGGGGTTCCTTAGGGATGGAGTGCAGTTTTATAGAGGACTTGCACAGGCTTGGCACCTGCAAGATCTGGTAGGGGCCTCGGTGGAATCGAAGTGAAGCCATTCGTTGGGGGCTTTGTCGAAGCGAGCGGCGGCGACAGTGGCGTTGATCCAGGCGTCGGCAGTGAAGGCGACAATCCGGCCCAGGCAGTCATAGAGAATGTTTCGTGCGCTCATGGGACAAGAGAGCGGAGGGAAGGCGAAGGTGTAGGGGGATACGAGGAGAGATAGCCAGAAACAACAAAGCCCGCGCAAGGCGGGCTTTGTTGAGGTACTTGGTGGCTACACAGGGACTTGAACCCCGGACCCCAGCATTATGAATGCTATGCTCTAACCAACTGAGCTATGTAGCCAAGTGGCGCGCATTATTCGCGTAGAACGGTAAAGCGTCAAGCGCTTTTTATAAAAAAATTATCTACGCTATCAACCGTTTATCCAATTCCCTCCTGTAGCCGCCAGCGCATCCCGCGATTGCACGCGCAGCGGCCGTGACCCCTGACCCGCGTTTTAGTCGCTGCACCGTATTGGCCGGTTTGCGTTGGCCGTGCCGCTGAGCGCAGGCTTCGATGTTTTGTTGTGCTGCGCATCAAGCAAAATATTCAAGTCGTTAGCAAGCTAAGGGGATAGCCGCGGCGCATTGAAAAATGGCACATTGGCCACCCCTGCAACTGCGCATCCATCTGCTGTACGGAAACTCTCATGGCTATCAGCAACGTTCAGTCCGCCTCCGTGGCGGCTCCCGCGCCTTCACACAGCAGCCCCCTGGTGCTGCGTATCATCGGCGCGGTGGCGCTGGCGCATTTGATCAACGACCTGATCCAGGCGGTGCTGCCAGCGATCTATCCGATGCTCAAGGCCAGCTACGGCCTGACCTTCACCCAGGTCGGCCTGATTACCCTGACCTTCCAGCTCACGGCCTCGCTGCTGCAGCCGTGGGTCGGCTATTACACCGACCGCCATCCCAAGCCGTACCTGTTGCCGGTGGGCATGATCTGCACCCTGATCGGCATTCTGATGATGTCCCAGGTCGGCAGCTTTGCCTTGATCCTGCTGGCGGCGGGGCTGATCGGCGTCGGCTCCTCGACCTTCCACCCGGAAGCCTCGCGGGTGGCGCGGCTGGCCTCCGGTGGGCGCTACGGCCTGGCACAATCGACCTTCCAGGTCGGCGGCAACGCCGGCACGGCTTTCGGTCCGCTGCTGGCGGCGGCGATCATCATTCCTTTCGGCCAGGGCAATGTGGCCTGGTTCGGCCTGCTGGCGGTCTTCGCCGTGGTGCTGCTCTACGCCATCAGCCGCTGGTACGCCAACCACCTCAAGCTGTTCAAGCTCAAGCAGGGCCAGGCGGCGACCCACGGCCTGTCCAAGGGGCGGGTCCTCAGTGCCCTGGTGGTACTGGGGTTGCTGGTGTTCTCCAAATATTTCTACATGGCCAGCCTCACCAGCTACTTCACCTTCTACCTGATCGAGAAGTTCGACCTGTCGGTGGCCAGCTCGCAGTTGCACCTGTTCCTCTTCCTCGGCGCGGTGGCGGCCGGGACCTTCTTCGGCGGGCCGATCGGCGACAAGATCGGGCGCAAGGCGGTGATCTGGTTCTCGATCCTCGGCGTGGCGCCGTTCACCTTGTTGCTGCCCCATGTCGACCTGTTCTGGACCAGCGTGCTCAGCGTGGTGATCGGCTTCATCCTGGCGTCGGCGTTCTCGGCCATCGTGGTCTACGCCCAGGAGCTGGTGCCGGGCAACGTCGGCATGATCGCCGGGGTGTTCTTCGGCCTGATGTTCGGTTTCGGCGGGATCGGCGCGGCGCTGCTGGGCCACCTGGCGGACATCCACGGCATCGAGTATGTGTACTTCCTGTGCTCGTTCCTGCCGCTGTTCGGCCTGCTGGCGATCTTCCTGCCGCGGACCCAAAAAGCCTGACATCAAGACAAGGACGCCGCCAGTGAGTCGCCTTGCCGCGCGCATCCGTTCGCCGATGAAACCATGGAGTAAGGTAATGCCCCCTGAGCGTATAACCCTCGATGCCCTGTTGACCGGCCGCGCCGTGGCCTACAGCCGCCCTGGGGCCATGAGCGCGATCGCCAAGACCCCGCGTACCGGCAGTCTGCAGGTTGGTCCACTGGGCCTGCTGGAGGACGAGCAGGGCGACCTGCGGGTGCATGGCGGCACGGAAAAAGCCATTCATCACTACCCCCGCGAGCATTACGCCGCCTGGGCCGCCGAGTTGGGGCCGCACGCGTTGCTGGAACAGCCGGGCGCCTTCGGCGAGAACTTCAGCAGCCACGGCTGGACCGAGCAGGACGTCTGCCTGGGCGACCGTGTCCGGGTCGGCAGCGTGTTGCTGGAGGTGTCCCAGGGGCGCATGCCGTGCTGGAAGCTCAATGACCGCTTTGCCGTGAAAGACATGTCGCTGCGGGTCCAGCAGAGCGGGCGCACCGGCTGGTATTACCGGGTGCTGGAGGCGGGCAGCGTAAGCGCCGGGGACGTGTTGCAGCAGGTCGAGCGTCCCTTCGAGCAGTGGCCGCTGTCGCGCTTGAGCGCCGTGCTGTTTTCCCGTGAGGTGGCAGTGGAGGAGATTCGCCTGTGCCTGGAGCTGCCGCTGGTGCCTTCCTGGCGACGGACCCTGGAGCGCCGGGTCGAGCAGGCAGTGGTAGAGGACTGGGGCCCACGCCTGCTGGGTACTGTGCCTGTCGATGAGGAGCCCGCCCGCTGAGCGGCGGGCGCGATCAATTCGACTCCAGGGGCGGGCTGTTGGCCTGCGGGCTGCGGCCGTGGGTGGAGGAGGGCAGCTTGAGCAGGCCGGTTTGCAACTGTAAGGCTTCCTGGAACTGCTGTTCAGCCTGGCGCAGGGCCTGGTGCTGTGGGCTCCCAAGCAGGGGCCAGGACAGCGTCGCGGCCAGGAACAGGCTGAGCAACTTCAGGGCCAGGCGATCGCGGGCCGGCAGCTGTTGCCAGCGGTTCGAGTGGCGATTGAAAAGGATGGTCATGCTTTAGCATTGGCCTGGCAGCGGGCATGGGGCGGGGGATGTCCGGAAAGCAATGGCAGGCAGGGGGAGTAAGGGGGGGGGGCGTAACAGCCTGCAGGGCCAGGAGCCCCGTCGGCGAGCCCGTGGCTTGAGCATCAAGCCACGGGGCATTTCAGGCAGGTCAGACGTTGAAGCGGAAGTGCATCACGTCGCCGTCCTTGACGATGTAGTCCTTGCCTTCCAGGCGCCATTTACCGGCTTCCTTGGCGCCGGCTTCACCCTTGAACTGGATGAAGTCGTCGTAGGCGATCACTTCGGCGCGGATGAAGCCCTTCTCGAAGTCGGTGTGGATCACGGCGGCGGCCTGCGGAGCGGTAGCGCCGACGCGGACGGTCCAGGCGCGAACTTCCTTGACGCCGGCGGTGAAGTAGGTCTGCAGGTTGAGCATTTCGTAGCCGGCGCGGATCACGCGGTTCAAGCCCGGTTCTTCCAGGCCCAGGGCTTCGAGGAACATGTCTTTCTCTTCACCGTCGTCCAGCTCGGCGATTTCCGCTTCGATCTTGTTGCAGACCGGCACCACCATGGCGCCTTCTTCTTCGGCGATGGCCTTGACCACGTCAAGGTGCGGGTTGTTCTCGAAACCGTCTTCAGCAACGTTGGCGATGTACATGACCGGCTTGGTGGTCAGCAGGTGGAAGCCTTTGATCACCGATTTTTCCTCGGTGCTCATGTTCTTCATCAGGCTGCGCGCTGGCTTGCCTTCGGTGAAGTGCGCGATCAGTTGCTCGAGCAGGGCTTTCTGCGCCACGGCGTCCTTGTCACCGCCCTTGGCGTTGCGCGCGACTTTCTGCAGTTGCTTTTCGCAGCTGTCGAGGTCGGCGAAGATCAGTTCCAGGTCGATGATCTCGATGTCGCGTTTCGGGTCGACGCTGTTGGACACGTGGATCACGTTGTCGTCTTCGAAGCAGCGGACCACGTGGGCGATGGCATCGGTTTCGCGAATGTTGGCCAGGAACTTGTTACCCAGGCCTTCGCCTTTCGAGGCGCCCGCCACCAGGCCGGCGATGTCGACGAACTCCATGGTGGTCGGCAGCACACGCTCGGGCACTACGATGGCGGCCAAGGCGTCCAGGCGCGGATCCGGCATTGGCACGATACCGCTGTTCGGCTCGATGGTGCAGAAGGGGAAGTTCTCGGCCGCGATACCGGATTTGGTCAGGGCGTTGAACAGGGTGGACTTGCCGACGTTAGGCAGGCCGACGATGCCGCAGTTGAATCCCATGGTGTTTCCCCTCGGATAAGAGTCAGGCCTTCTGGCTGTGCAGGTTTTTCATCGCACGGTTCCATTCACCGGCGAAGATATCCGGCAGCACGCCGAGGGCAAAATCGATGCTGGCATCGAGCTTTTCCTGTTCGGCGCGTGGCGCGCGACCCAGGACAAAGTTCGAGACCATGCTGGCGACGCCTGGGTGGCCGATGCCAAGCCGCAAGCGGTGAAAGGTATTCTGGTTGCCCAGTTGCGCGATGATGTCGCGCAACCCGTTGTGCCCGCCGTGCCCGCCGCCCTGCTTGAGCTTGGCGACGCCGGGTGGCAGGTCGAGTTCGTCATGCGCCACCAGGATTTCTTCGGGCTTGATGCGGAAGAAACCGGCCAATGCCGCCACGGCCTGGCCGCTGCGGTTCATGTAGGTGGTGGGGATCAGCAGACGAATGTCCTGACCCTGGTGCGAAAAACGCCCGGTCAGGCCGAAATATTTGCGATCGGCCACAAGGTTGACACCTTGTTTCTCGGCGATGCGCTCAACAAAAAGGGCCCCTGCGTTATGCCGGGTCTGTTCGTATTCGGCGCCTGGATTACCCAGGCCAACGATCAGTTTGATGGCAGTCACGATAGGGGCCCTTCCTTGGAGTTGTGGATAACATCGCCGCGACTGGAGTGTGCGGCGAAAGTAGACGACAAGTGCTCATTTACCATTATGTAAACTCCGCGTTCCCGCCCGCTTTCTCGCTACGTTCCAGTCCGCGATGTTTCCGGTAACTCCGGCAAGCAGAGTGAATTACTCTGCTGCGCCTTCTGTAGCTTCTGGAGCAACACGTGGAGCGTGGACGTTGGCGACAGCCAGGTCGTTACCGTGAGCCAGAGCAACGAACTCAACGCCTTTAGGGGCCTTGATGTTCGACAGGTGAATGATGGTGCCGATTTCAGCGTCAGCCAGGTCGACTTCGATGAACTCAGGCAGGTCTTTCGGCAGGCAGGACACTTCGATTTCAGCAGTAACGTGCGAAATCTCGCCGCCTTTCTTGACCGGAGCAGCTTCGTTGACGAAGTGCACTGGAACGATAGCGGTCAGTTTCTGACCAGCAACAACGCGTACGAAGTCAGCGTGCATCACGTGGCCTTTGGCCGGGTGACGTTGCAGCGCCTTGATCACGACGTTTTGCTTGGTGCCGCCAACGTTCAGTTCGATAACGTGGCTGAAAGCCGCTTCGTTTTCGAGCAGTTTGGCAACTTCTTTGGCCAGCATGCTGATGGATTCAGGGGCTTTGTCGCCACCGTAAACTACAGCTGGAACCAGGCTTGCGAGACGACGCAGGCGGCGGCTCGCACCTTTCCCCAGGTCGGAACGCAGTTCAGCATTCAGAGTAAAATCGTTCATGTTGTATCTCCAAAATAACCACACTCGCCCCAGCGTTTGCGACCAGCGCTAAAGGCGATATGGGCAAAAAAGCCCCGCCCCAACAGGAATGCTGGGGCGGGGCGCTTTTCGTCATCGAGATGTAAGGCTAGGGCAGGACCCTAGCGGAACATCGCGCTGATCGATTCTTCGTTGCTGATACGGCGAACCGCTTCGGCAACAACCGGTGCGATATCCAGTTGACGGATACGCGCACAGGCTTGTGCTGCAGCGGACAGCGGGATGGTGTTGGTCACCACCAGCTCGTCCAGCACGGAATTTTCAATGTTCTCGATTGCTCGACCCGACAGCACAGGGTGTGTGCAGTAGGCAAAGACCTTGGCAGCGCCATGCTCTTTCAGGGCCTTGGCCGCGTGGCACAGGGTGCCGGCGGTATCGACCATGTCGTCAACCAGGATGCAGGTACGGCCTTCAACGTCACCGATGATATGCATCACTTCAGAGTGATTGGCTTTCTCACGGCGCTTGTCGATGATCCCGAGATCCACGCCGAGGGATTTGGCAACGGCACGTGCACGCACGACGCCACCAATGTCCGGGGAGACGATCATCAGGTTTTCGAAACGTTGGTCTTCGATGTCATCCACCAGAACCGGGGAGCCGTAGATGTTATCTACCGGAATATCGAAGAAGCCCTGAATCTGGTCAGCATGCAGATCGACCGTGAGAACACGGTCGATGCCGACTACGGTAAGCATGTCAGCCACGACTTTCGCGCTGATAGCCACACGTGCGGAACGCGGGCGGCGATCCTGACGGGCATAACCAAAGTAAGGAATTACAGCAGTGATTCGAGTCGCTGAGGAGCGGCGGAAGGCATCAGCCATCACGACGAGTTCCATCAGGTTATCGTTGGTCGGAGCGCAGGTCGGCTGAATAATGAAGACGTCTTTACCACGGACATTTTCATTGATCTCAGCGGTAATTTCGCCGTCGGAAAACTTTCCAACAGAGATGTCACCGAGAGGGATATGCAGCTGACGTACGACACGCCGAGCCAGATCGGGGTTGGCGTTCCCCGTAAAGACCATCATCTTGGACACGCGCAGTACCTGAAGGCTGAGGGTATACCTGGATGAGTATAAGGAAAATGGCAGGGGCGGCTGGATTCGAACCAACGCATGGCAGGATCAAAACCTGCTGCCTTACCGCTTGGCGACGCCCCTGTATCTGTTGCATCAAGTGCCTGGCACTTGGTTCCTTTTAGAGCAGGTTTTGCAGCTTGCGATGCAACATCGAAACGTTGCTTCCTTTTGCTACAAACCCTGTAAGGGTCTCTGTAAGAAGGGCCGAGACTTTATCAGCTTCAGCTTTGCTTGGGAAGCCCCCAAACACACAACTTCCAGTTCCGGTCAGTTTTGCTTCGGTGAATTTACCTAGCAAATTCAATGCGTTACGTACATCTGGATAACGCCTTGCAACCACCGGCAAGCAGTCATTTCTGCTGTTTCCCTTGGGAACGGGGCGCACTTTAATGGGCGGAGTGTCACGTGTCAACAGCGGATCTGAAAAAATTTCTGCTGTACTTACAGAGACTTGCGGCACAAGCACAAGATACCAGGGCTCCTCGGGGTCTACCGGGGTGAGTTTTTCTCCCACGCCCTCGGCGAAAGCCGCATGCCCACGCACGAAAACCGGCACGTCGGCGCCCAGGGAAAGGCCCAGTGCGGCCAGGCGATCTTCGTCCCAGCCCAGTTGCCAGAGGTGATTCAGGCCCAGCAGGGTAGTCGCCGCATTGGAGCTGCCGCCACCGATGCCGCCGCCCATGGGCAGGACTTTCTCGATCCAGATGTCGATGCCCAGTGGGCAAGCGGACTGTTCCTGAAGCAGCTTGGCTGCCCGCACGATCAGGTTGCTGTCGTGGGGGACGCCGGCGAACTCCGTATGCAGGCGAATGACGCCGTCATCGCGCACGGCGAAGGTGATTTCATCGCCGTAATCGAGAAACTGAAAGATCGTCTGCAGTTCGTGATAGCCGTCTTCGCGGCGACCGAGAATGTGCAGCATCAGATTGAGTTTTGCCGGGGAGGGCAGGGTCAGTCGTGGCGCGCTCATGCTTACTGCCCCAGCTTGCGTGGTTGCCATTCCTTGATCACCAGCGTGACGTCAAGGTCGCGGCCATGCAGCTTGATCCGCTCGGGCAGCCAGTAACCGCTCTGTTGTGCGTAACTCAGGTATTCGACCTGCCAGTTGTCCTGTTCGAGATTGGACAGGCGGCTGTCGCCATCCAGGGTCAGGTGGCTCTTGCTGTCGGGGGCGGGCAGCCCGCGAACCCACCAGGCCAGATGGGAGACCGGCAGGTTCCAGCCCAGCTGTTCTTCGAGCAGGGCTTCCGGGGTTGGCGCTTCATAACGTCCCTGGTTGGCGACCTCCAGCGCGACCTGGCCGGGACGACCGGTCAGGCGGGCGGCGCCACGACCCAGCGGACCGGACAGGCGAATATCGTAGTAATCCTGGCGTTGCAGCCAGAACAGCGTGCCGCTGCCCGAATCCTTGGGCGCGCGAATGCCGATCTTGCCGTTGATCTGCCAGCCATCGAGGCCGGCCAGCTGCTGTTTGTGTTCGCGCCATAGCGCGGGGCTGCCATGGCCCTCGACGGATTCGCGGGTGCCGAAACCCGAGCAGCCGGCGAGCAGGGCGATCAAGCTGAAAACGATAAGGTGGCGCAAAAACATAGTCTTAAAGGGTCTCTGATCCGGTCAGGCGCTTGATGGTACTGCGCAGGATAGGGCTGTCGGGCTGGTCCTTGAGGAACTTGCTCCAGATCTGTTTGGCTTCGCGTTGCTTGCCGTTGGCCCAGAGCACCTCGCCCAGGTGCGCGGCGACTTCCTGGTCGGGGAAGCGCTCCAGCGCCTGGCGCAGCAGGCGTTCGGCTTCTGCGAGGTTGCCCAGGCGATAGTTCACCCAGCCCAGGCTGTCGAGTACCGCCGGATCGTCCGGGGTCAGTTGGTGGGCCTGTTCGATCAGGGCCTTGGCTTCGGCGTAGCGGGTCGTACGATCCGACAGGGTATAGCCGAGGGCGTTCAATGCCATGGCGTTGTCCGGCTCGCGCTTGATGATCAGGCGCAGGTCCTTTTCCATCTGGGCCAGGTCGTTGCGCTTCTCGGCCTGCATCGCCCGGGTGTAGAGCAGGTTCACGTCGTCCGGGTATTGCTGCAGGGCTTGCTGGAGAACCTTCCAGGCCTTGTCCCCCTGTTTGTTGGCGGACAGGGTTTCGGCTTCGATCAGGTACAGCTGGATGGCGTAGTCCGGCTGGGTGTCGCGGGCGGCGGCCAGGCGTTTTTCGGCTTCGGCGGTACGGCCGTTGTTCATCAGGATGTCGGCCTGACGCAATTGTGCCGGCAGGTAGTCGTTACCTGGGCCGACCTGGCCGTATTCCACCAGCGCGCCCTGCGGATCGTTGAGCTCTTCGGCGATGCGGCCCAGGTTCAGGTGCGCCGAGTCGACGTGGCTTTCCCGGGCGATCAGGTCTTCCAGGTAACCCTTGGCCTCTTCCCAGTCCTTGGCTTCCAGGCAGACCAGCGCCAGGGAGTAACGCAGTTCGTCGTCTTCCGGGTACTGCTGGACCAGGCTGGAGAACTGGGCCTTGGCGTCGTCCATCCGATCCTGCTCGACCAGCATGCGCGCGTAAGTCAGGCGCAGGCGCTTGTCGTCCGGGTATTTGCGAATGCTTTTTTCCAGCAGCGGCAGGGCTTCGTCGGCGCGGCTGAGGCTCTGCAGCAGGCGGGCGCGCAGGAGGATCGGGGCGATTTCACCTTCTTCCGGCGGGTTCTGCTCCAGCAGTTTCAGGGCTTCGCGGGTGTCGCCGTCCTGTTGCAGCAGCAACGCCTTGCCAAAGACCAGTTGACCGTTGTTCGGGTGTTTCTGCAGCAGGCGGTCGAAGCTTTTCATCAGGCCGTTGCGGGTGTCCTGATCGGTGTCGGCGGCCGACAGCGCGAGGAAATCGAAATGGGTATCGCCCTTGCCCAGCAGGACTTTCTCCATATAGACCATGGATTCGTCGTAGCGCCCGGTGCGGGCCAGTTGGATGGCGGCGGCGCGCTGGGCTTCCAGGTCTTGCGGGGCGTTTTTCGCCCAGATCAGCGCGGTGTCCAGCGCGGCCTGGTCGGCGCCCAGGTATTCGGCGATGCGAAACGCCCGCTCGGAGATGCCCGGGTCCTGGGTATTGATGGCTTGGGTGACATAGTTGTCCAGGGCAATGTCGAAACGATTGCGTTGGCCAGCCAGCTCCGCGCTCAGCAGGCTGAAGATCGTGTCTTCGCTGAACGAGGAGTAAACCTTGGGCTTTTCAGGAGCCGGTGTGCTGTCTTCGACCGGCGGTGTACCGTCCGGGGAAACGGGGGCCAAGGCCTGGCAGCCGCTGAGGAAGACAAAAGCGAGGAGCAACGCGGAAGATCTATTCATATAGGAAGAGGACGACTAACCTGCGGTCGGATCATCATGACACAAGCCTTCGGCCAAACATAACCGAGACTCAGCGGATGCCTTACAGAGGCAGTCTATTGGGACAATAGTCGGCAGTGGTTGTTCTGAATCTTTCGAAGTAGGACAATTGTCGGCTTCTCGACATCATCAGCGACCTTGAATGGCCTTCCTCGCACTCGGTATTAACCACAAGACTGCTTCAGTAGACGTCCGCGAGCGCGTGGCCTTTACCCCTGAGCAGTTGGTTGAGGCCTTGCAGCAGCTCTGCCGCCTCACCGACAGCCGCGAAGCTGCGATCCTCTCCACCTGTAATCGCAGTGAACTCTATATAGAACAGGATCACCTTTCGGCGGATGTCGTACTGCGCTGGCTGGCCGAGTACCACCATCTGAGCCTCGAAGACCTGCGCGCCAGTGCCTATGTGCACGAAGACGATGCGGCCGTTCGTCACATGATGCGTGTCGCCTCGGGGCTGGATTCGCTGGTGCTGGGCGAACCGCAGATCCTCGGGCAGATGAAGTCCGCCTACGCTGTGGCGCGTGAAGCCGGAACCATTGGGCCGCTGCTGGGGCGGCTGTTCCAGGCCACCTTCAGCGCCGCCAAGCAGGTGCGCACCGACACCGCCATCGGCGAAAACCCGGTTTCCGTGGCTTTTGCCGCGGTGAGCCTGGCGAAACAGATTTTCAGCGATCTGCAGCGCAGCCAGGCACTGCTGATCGGCGCCGGCGAGACCATCACCCTGGTCGCCCGCCACCTGCATGACCTGGGGGTCAAGCGCATCGTGGTCGCCAACCGTACCCTGGAGCGCGCCAGCACCCTGGCCGAACAGTTTGGAGCCCATGCCGTGCTGCTGTCGGATATCCCTCAGGAGTTGGTGCACAGCGACATCGTCATCAGCTCTACCGCCAGCCAGTTGCCGATCCTGGGCAAGGGTGCGGTGGAGAGCGCGCTGAAGCTGCGCAAGCATAAGCCGATCTTCATGGTGGACATTGCCGTTCCGCGGGATATCGAGCCGGAAGTCGGTGAGTTGGACGACGTTTACCTCTATACCGTCGACGATCTCCACGAAGTGGTCGCCGAAAACCTCAAGAGCCGCCAAGGCGCGGCGCAGGCGGCGGAAGAACTGGTGAACATCGGCGCCGAGGACTTCATGGTGCGCCTGCGCGAGCTGGCTGCGGTGGATGTGCTCAAGGCGTATCGTCAGCAGAGCGAGCGCCTGCGCGACGAGGAATTGCAAAAGGCCCAGCGCATGCTGGCCAACGGCAGCAGCGCTGAAGACGTCCTGATGCAACTGGCTCGCGGCCTGACCAACAAATTGCTGCATGCGCCCAGCGTCCAGTTGAAAAAACTGACCGCTGAAGGCCGCCTGGATGCGCTGGCCATGGCCCAGGAACTCTTTGCCCTCGGTGAGGGCGCTTCGGACTCTTCGGATAAAAAACCGCAATGAAAGCGTCACTGCTCAATAAGCTGGATGTCCTCCAGGACCGTTTCGAGGAACTGACCGCGTTGCTTGGCGACGCCGAAGTCATTTCCGATCAGGCCAAGTTCCGCGCCTATTCCAAGGAGTACGCCGAAGTCGAGCCGATCGTCGAGACCTATAAACAGGTACTCAAGGTCCAGGCCGACCTCGAGGGCGCCCAGGCGCTGCTCAAGGACAGCGACCCGGACATGCGCGAAATGGCGGTGGAAGAAGTCCGCGAGGCCAAGGAGCAACTGGTCGAGCTAGAAAGCACCCTGCAACGCATGCTGCTGCCCAAGGACCCCAACGACGGGCGCAACGTGTTCCTGGAAATCCGCGCCGGCACTGGCGGCGACGAGGCGGCGATCTTCTCCGGCGACCTGTTCCGCATGTATTCGCGTTATGCCGAGCGGCGTGGCTGGCGGCTGGAGATCCTCTCGGAAAACGAGGGCGAGCACGGTGGCTATAAAGAAGTCATCGCCCGGGTCGAAGGCGAGAACGTCTACGGCAAGCTGAAATTCGAATCCGGCGCCCACCGCGTACAGCGGGTGCCGGCCACCGAATCCCAGGGCCGCATCCATACTTCGGCCTGCACCGTGGCGGTGCTGCCCGAGCCGGACGAACAGGAAGCCATCGAGATCAACCCGGCGGACCTGCGGATCGACACCTACCGCTCCTCCGGCGCCGGTGGCCAGCACGTCAACAAGACCGACTCGGCGATCCGCATCACCCACATCCCGTCGGGCATCGTGGTCGAGTGCCAGGAAGAACGTTCCCAGCACAAGAACCGGGCGCGGGCCATGTCCTGGCTGTCGGCCAAGCTCAATGACCAGCAGACCAGCGCCGCGGCCAATGCGATCGCCAGCGAACGCAAGCTGCTGGTGGGGTCGGGCGACCGCTCCGAGCGCATCCGCACCTACAACTTTCCCCAGGGCCGGGTGACCGATCACCGCGTCAACCTGACCCTCTACTCCCTCGATGAAATCCTCGCTGGCGGCGTCGAAGCGGTGATCGAGCCGCTGCTGGCCGAATACCAGGCGGATCAACTTGCGGCGCTGGGCGAGTAAACACAATGACCATCATCGCCAGCCTGTTGCGCGCCGCCCAATTGCCCGACTCACCGACGGCCCGTCTGGATGCCGAGTTGTTGCTGGCCGCTGCCCTGGGCAAGCCGCGCAGCTTCCTGCACACCTGGCCCGAGCGGATCGTGCCCAGCGAAGCGGCACTGACTTTCGCCAGTTACCTGCAGCGGCGCCGCTCCGGCGAGCCGGTGGCCTATATCCTTGGCCAACAGGGCTTCTGGAAACTCGACCTGGAAGTGGCGCCACACACCCTGATCCCGCGTCCCGACACCGAATTGCTGGTGGAGGCGGCGCTGGAACTGCTGCCCGCCACACCGGCCAAGGTGCTCGACCTGGGTACCGGCAGCGGCGCCATCGCCCTGGCCCTGGCCAGTGAGCGCCCGGCATGGCGGGTCACCGCGGTCGACCGGGTGCTGGAAGCCGTGGCCCTGGCCGAACGCAATCGCCAGCGCCTGCAACTGGACAATGTCACGGTGCTGAGCAGCCATTGGTTCAGCGCCCTGCAAGGCGAGCGTTATCAGTTGATCATCAGCAATCCGCCCTATATCGCCGACGCCGACCCGCACCTGGCGGCCGGCGATGTGCGTTTCGAGCCGGAGAGCGCGCTGGTCGCGGGCAAGGACGGGCTGGACGATCTGCGCCTGATCATTGCCCAGGCGCCAGGGCACCTCGAAGCCGGCGGCTGGCTGATGCTGGAGCATGGCTACGACCAGGCACCGGCGGTGCGCGACCTGTTACTCGGCCAAGGGTTCGCCGAGGTGCACAGCCGTGTCGACCTGGGGGGGCATGAGCGCATCAGCCTGGGGCGGCTGTCGTGCTGAACGATCAGGAGTTGTTGCGCTACAGCCGGCATATTCTGTTGCAGCACGTCGACATCGACGGCCAGTTGCGACTCAAGGCCAGCCGCGTATTGATCGTCGGCCTGGGCGGCCTGGGCGCTCCGGTGGCCTTGTACCTGGCCGCCGCGGGTGTTGGCGAGCTGCACCTGGCCGACTTCGACACGGTCGACCTGACCAACCTGCAACGCCAGGTCATCCATGACACCGACAGCGTCGGCCTGAGCAAGGTCGATTCGGCGATGCGTCGCCTGTCCGCGATCAATCCCGAGATCCAGCTGGTGCCCCATCGTGCCGCGCTGGATGCCGACTCCCTGGCGGCCGCGGTCACGGCGGTGGACCTGGTGCTCGATTGCACCGACAACTTCTCGACCCGCGAGGCGGTGAACGCCGCCTGCGTCGCCGCCGGCAAGCCGCTGGTCAGTGGCGCGGCGATTCGCCTGGAAGGGCAGCTGTCGGTGTTCGACCCACGGCGTCCCGAGAGCCCGTGCTACCACTGTTTATATGGGCACGGCAGCGAAGCCGAGCTGACCTGCAGCGAAGCCGGCGTGGTCGGGCCGCTGGTGGGCCTGGTGGGCAGCCTGCAGGCGCTCGAGGCGTTGAAGCTGCTGGTGGGGTTCGGCGAGCCGCTGGTGGGCCGCCTGTTGTTGATCGATGCCCTGGGCACGCGCTTTCGTGAACTGCGGGTCAAGCGTGACCCAGGCTGCAGTATCTGTGGAGGCCAGCATGCGTGAAGCGCCGATCGGTGTCTTCGACTCCGGCGTCGGCGGCCTGTCGGTGCTGGCGGAGATCCAGCAGCGCCTGCCCCATGAGTCGCTGCTATATGTGGCCGATTGCGGCAACATTCCCTACGGCGAGAAAACCCCCGAATTCATCCGTCAACGTTGCAGCCTGGTCGCCGGTTTTTTCCGCGAGCAGGGTGCCAAGGCGCTGGTGCTGGCCTGCAACACCGCGACCGTGGCCGGCGTCGCCGAGCTGCGCCGGGACTATCCGGACTGGCCCATCGTCGGCATGGAGCCCGCGGTCAAGCCGGCTGCCGCCGCTACCCGCAGCGGTGTAGTCGGCGTGCTGGCCACCACCGGGACCTTGCAGAGTGCCAAGTTCGCCGCCTTGCTCGATCGTTTCGCCACCGACATCAAGGTCATTACCCGGCCATGCCCGGGCCTGGTGGAACGGATCGAGGCCGGTGACCTGCACAGCCCCGCGTTGCGCCAACTGCTGCAGGGTTATGTCGAGCCGCTGCTGGCGGCTGGCTGCGACACCATCATCCTTGGCTGCACTCACTATCCGTTTCTCAAGCCGTTGCTCAAGACGATGATTCCCGAGGACATCAGCCTGATCGATACCGGGGCCGCGGTGGCCCGCCAGCTGGAGCGCCTGCTGGGCGAGCGCGAGCTGTTGGCGGCGGGGCCTGCACGCCAGGCTCAGTTCTGGACCAGTGGCGATCCGTATCACTTCAGACATATCCTGCCGCTGCTCTGGAAAGAAGCGGGAGAGGTGCAAGGCTTCGCTTTATAAATAAATCCTGCAGGAGCGCTGATTTGCGCTGAACTTCTGTTCAAGCGCAGATTTCTATTAACGTGTCTGCGGAATCTGTACAACACCATACAAATCGTTTGAAAAGGATGTTCCTGATGAGACGAGTGTTTTGTTTGGCTGCACTTGCAGCCGCACTATTGGGGCAAAGTTTTTCGGCACAGGCGGCCGGTGTCGAGTTTTCGGTGGGGCAGACCGGCGATTCGACCCAGACCTATCGCCTGGGCATGCAATTCGATTGGGATAAAAGCTGGCTGCAAAGCGATGTCGGTCGCCTGACCGGCTACTGGAGCGGCGCCTATACCTTCTGGGATGGCGACGAGAAGTCCAGCAACCACAGCCTGTCGTTCTCGCCGGTGCTGGTGTACGAATTTGCCGGGCAGAACATCAAGCCTTACATCGAGGCGGGGATCGGCGTGGCGCTGTTCGCCAACACCGAGGTGGAGGACAACAAGCTCGGTTCGGCGTTCCAGTTCGAGGACCGCTTCGGTTTCGGCCTGCGTTTCAACGGCGGGCATGAAGTCGGTCTCCGTGCCACGCACTATTCCAACGCTGGTATCGCGACGCCCAACGACGGTGTAGAGAGCTACTCGCTGCATTACACCATGCCGTTGTAAGACCCTTTTCAGCGATACGCCGTGGCGATGCCGCGGCGTTCGTTGAGGCAGTCCGCCTCCCCCATTTCGAACTCTCGGCAGATCAGTGGCCGTTGTTCGTAGATGCTGCACAGCATGCTGTTGCGATCCAGTGCGGCGCACCAGCCATCATCCAGCCGCAGCATGACTTCGCCACCCCAATCGTCGGTGTCGATAAAACGTTCGGGCACCCCGGTTTCGGTGATCAGCATCACTTCCAGTTGGCAGCAGCAGGCCGCGCAGCTCGAGCAGGTGACCGCCGCTTCGGCGATCTGGGTGACAGGAATAGTGGTCATAGGCGCGCAGTGTAAGGCAGTGGCCGCAGGCTGTGTGAAACCACTGACGGGCGCCTGCCGCCCCCTCACTCCTGATACGTCTCGGCAACCTCTCGTGACGGCAGGTTCTTGAAGGCTGCCAGGGCGCGTTCGCGGGACATCGACAGATCGACCATCGGTGGCGGGTAACCGGCCACGCCGAACAGGCCGCCCATGGTGGCCGGGTTGTGGATATCTTTTTCATTCAGCCCCGCCAGCTCTGGCAGCCAGTGCCTGATGAAAGTCCCTTGGCTGTCGAACCTCTGCGACTGGCTCAACGGGTTGAAGATCCGGAAGTAGGGCGCCGAGTCGGTGCCGGTGGATGAACTCCACTGCCAGCCACCGTTATTCGCCGCCAGGTCGCCGTCGATCAGGTGGCGCATGAAAAAACGCTCGCCCTGGCGCCAGTCGATCAGCAGGTTCTTGGTCAGGAACATCGCCACGATCATCCGCAGGCGGTTGTGCATCCAACCGGTTTCCAGCAACTGGCGCATGGCCGCGTCGATGATCGGCAGGCCGGTGCGCGCCTGCTGCCAGGCCGCCAGCTCATCGGGGGCATCGCGCCAGGCCACGGCTTCGGTTTCCGGGCGGAAGGCCCGGTGCCGGGACACCCGTGGGTAGCCCACCAGGATGTGCTTGTAGAACTCGCGCCAGAGCAGTTCGTTGATCCAGGTGACCGTGCCGGGGCTGCCGCTGGCGAACTCGCCCCGGTTGTTTTGCAGCGCCGCGTGCAGGCATTGGCGTGGCGACAGCACGCCGGCGGCGAGGTAGGGCGAAAGCTGGCTGGTGCCGGGCTTGGCCGGAAAATCGCGCTCGGCCTGGTAGTGGTCGAGCCGGGCCTCGGCAAAATGCGCCAGGCGTTGTTGCGCCGTGGTTTCACCGGCTGGCCAGAGTGCCTGCAGGTGCGGGCCGGGTGTCGGGAACCCTTCGACCTGCCGGGGCACCGCATCGGCCTTTATCCTCAGCGCGACTTGCGCCCTGGGAGCCGCGAGCCGTGGCGGCAGGGCGCTGTGCAGCCGGTGATAGCAGACCTTGCGAAACTGGCTGAAGACCTGAAAGTAGCCGCCGCTCCTGGTCAGCACACTGCCGGGACGGAACAGCAACTGGTCGAGGTAGCTGTGGAAGCTCACGCCCTGGCTCTTCAGCAGGCTGGCCACCGCCGTATCGCGGCGACTCTCGTGAATACCGTATTCCTCGTTGACGTGCAGCGCCTCGATGGCCAGTTCCCGGCACAGCTGCAGCAGCACCTGGGGCGCCTGTTCCCAACTCGGCGCTTGGCGAACCAGCAGCGGGATGTTCAGCCGGGCCAGGTCGCTGCTCAACTGCTCCAGGTTGCGCAGCCAGAAGTCGACCTTGCACGGCGCATCGTCATGCGCCTGCCATTGCCGCGGGCTCAGCAGGTACAGGGCCACAGTCGGCCCGCGCTGGGTGGCGGCGCTCAGCGCGGTGTTGTCATGCAGGCGCAGGTCGCTGCGTAGCCAGATCAGTTGCATGGGCGTTCCTGTATTTAGAGAAGTCCTAGCCCGGTCAGGGCCTGGTGCGCCGAGAGCGGGTCTGTGGCGAGGTGCAGGTGGGCGATCTGGTTGCTGCAGGTGGCCAGTTCGGCGTGGTGGATGCTCACTGCGGGGCCGACGATGAATGTCGGGCGGTCGAGGCCGCCGAGCAGGCGGGGCAGTTGCCGCAGGTTGATCGACCGGCTCGCGTACAGCAGCACGCCGCGCGCTTTCAGGCGCTCGACGGCCAGGGCCAGCTCACCGGGGGGCAGCGGCCAGTCGAAGACTGCCACCGGGCAGTCGCTATTGCTGATCAGCCAGGCGCAGAGCCACAGGTGTGGCTCCAGCGGCAGGCCCGAATGATTGATCAGCAGCAGCGGGGCGCCTTGCAACTGGCGGTTGTTGTGATAGACCCTCATGGCGAATTTGCTGCGCAGCCAGGAATGGAAAAACACCCGTTCCATCTGCATGCCGAAGCGGCCCTGCCAGCGCTGTTCGAGTTCCTCCAGCAGCGGTAGCAGCAGGTGTTCGCACAAGGTTCGCGGCGGGTAGAGCGCCATGGCCTGGTTGACGCTTTCGTCGACCTGGCGCTCGGCCAGTTGGCTGATGGCCTGGATCAGGCCCTGGCGTTGCAGGTGCCAGTCGTTGCGGGTCGCTTCGCCGGGTGCGGGCTCGGCGTCCAGCAAGTGCTTGACCTGGCTGACCGCCACGCCGCGATTGAGCCAGGTCAGGATCTTCAGAATGCGTTGCACGTGCTCGTTCGAAAACAGCCGGTGGCCCTTGGCGGTGCGCTGCGGCACGATCAGCCCGTAACGGCGTTCCCAGGCGCGCAGGGTGACAGCGTTGACCCCGGTCTGGCGGGTTACCTCGCGAATTGGCAACCAGCCTTGCCCGTGGGTGCGATCGGATTCGCTGGCGGCTGCATCCGGGTCGTCGAACGTGGAGTCGTTCATGGTTCAGAGCGCATTACGCAGGCTGAGAGTTTCCGGATGGGGCTGCAGGTAGACCTGTTGCGCGATGTAGGGATCGGGGTGCCGGCGCAGGTGATGCTTGAGCAGGGTCAGCGGCACGACCAGCGGCACGATGCCGTGGCGGTACTGGCCGATGAGGTGCTGCATTTCCTGTTTGTCTTCGTGGCTGATGGCTTGCTTGAGATAGCCGCTGATGTGTTGCAGTACGTTGCTGTGGGTCCGGCGGGTGGCGCACTTTTTCAGGGCCACCATCAACTGGCTGAAATAACGCGGGCCGACTTGCGCCGGGTCGCCTCGGCCCATGCTGCCCAGCAGGTTGCCGAGGGTTTTGTATTGCACCGGGTTGTGGGCCATCAACAGGTACTTGTAGCGCGCGTGAAAGTCGGTCAGGCGGCGCCGGGTCAGGCCTTGCCTGAGCACATCCTGCCAGGCGCTGTAGGCGAACACCCGGGTCAGGAAGTTTTCCCGCAGCACTGGATCCTTGAGCCGGCCGTCTTCTTCCACCGGCAGGTCCGGATGGCGGCTGCAGAACGCCTGGGCATGGATACCGCGCCCGCTGAGCTCGGCGGGACGGCCCTGGTCCTGGTAGACCTTGACCCGCTCCAGGCCGCAGGACGGAGATTTCTGCATGAAGATGTAGCCGCAGAGGTTGTCCAGTTCAGCGGCCATGCGCTGGCCGTAATCCGTGAGGGCCTGGGTGACATCCATGGCTGGATTGACGCTGCCAACGGCCCGCGGTTGCCGCGGATCGCCCACCAGGCGGATCGGTTCGCGGGGGGTGCCCAGGCCGATGGCGACTTCCGGGCACAGCGGGACAAACTCGAAAAACTCAGCGAGGGCCTGGCTGCACAGGCGCGATTCCTGATGCCCGCCGTTGTAGCGCACAGGCGCACCCAGCAGGCAGGCGCTGATGGCGATTCTCGGTTTGTTGGGCATATGAAGGGCGCTCCGGATTTTTGTGTACAAAAATAAGATTTTGTACAACTTTGCCTCATCATAGGATCAAAGGTGTGCAAGTCAAAGTATTTTGTACAAGTTTGCGCCGCGGAGCCTTTCGGGCATTTCTTGCTCATCTGGAGGGCGCCGGACTGTACCCGTTCGATGAGTGGCTGACTGACTCATGAGTGCGTGCTTTCACGGAACAGTCCGATCAGCAGAAGGGTGTTTCGGGTTTTGGAGCGGAGGAGACAGGCTGCTGTCCATGGCGACAGCAGCTACGTTACGCGGGGTGATGCGCTTACAGGTTTTCGTGCAACCGGCGGGCCGCCTCCTGCCCGCTGAGCCAGGCCCCTTCGACGCGACCGGACAGGCACCAGTCGCCGCACACATAGAGTCCCAGGTCGACATCCGCCAGGGCTCCCCACTCATGGCTGCTGGCCGGGCGGGCGTAGAGCCAGCGGTGGGCAAGGCTGAAGCTCGGGGCAGGCATGGCGCTGTGCAGCAGTTCGGCGAATGCGCCGTGCAGCTGTTCGATCACCGCTTCTTTCGGCAGGTCGATGTGCTGGCGGCTCCAGGTGCTGCTGGCGTGCAGGACCCAGGTGTCGAGGCTGTTGTCGCGTCCTGGCTTGCTGCGGTTGCGGGCCAGCCAGTCCAGCGGGCTGTCCTGTACGAAGCAGCCTTCCACCGGGGTTTCCAGCGCGGTCTCGAATGCCAGGGCGACAGCCCAGGTCGGGTCCATTTTCACCCCGGCGGCGGCGCTCGCCAGCTTCGGCGCGGCGGCCAGCAGGGCGGTGGCCTGGGGGGCCGGCGTGGCGATGATCACGTGGCTGAACGGGCCGTGGGTGAAACCTTCGGCATCCTGCAGGTGCCAATGCTGTTCACCGCGGTAGACCTCGGTGATGCGGCAGGCGAAATGCACCTCCGTTTCACCCAGCAAGCCACGGGTAATGGCGCTCATGCGCGGGGTGCCGACCCAGCGGGTCTGTTCGTCCGGCGACGGGGTGAGCTGGCCGCCATGGAAGTTGTACAGCTGCGGCGCCCATTCGGCGGCCCAGCCATTGGCTTGCCAGCGCTGGACTTCGGTGACGAAGCGCCGGTCGCGGGCGGTGAAATACTGAGCGCCCATATCCAGCGCGCCGGCGTCGCTGCGCTTGCTGGACATACGCCCGCCGCTGCCGCGGCTCTTGTCGAAGAGTTGCACGACATGCCCGGCGTCTCTCAGCGCCTGGCTGGCGGAGAGTCCGGCGATGCCGGTACCGATGATTGCGATGGGTACGGTCATAGGGGCCTCGTTTACCTTTCTGTGCAGACTACGCCGTCGTTAAAATCTGTACAATTTTGTTTTTTGGTATAACTTTCGGCGCTATCGGTTTTACAGGGTGTCCTATTGTTAAACACAGAGCCTGCCCGATTGAAAAGATCCCTGCTTATAAAAATAGACTAGTGATCCGGGTAAAACGCCACGCGAGGAAGATGTCATGCACATATTGCTGACCGGCGGTACTGGTTTGATAGGACGTCAACTCTGCCGTCACTGGCTGACCCAGGGCCATCAGTTGACCGTATGGAGTCGTCGGCCTGCCGAGGTGCCCAAACTGTGTGGCACTCAGGTCCGCGGCATCGCCCGCCTGGACGAACTTGCGGAGGAACCGGTCGACGCCATTATCAACCTGGCGGGAGCGCCGATCGCCGATCGACCCTGGACCCACAAGCGCAAGGCGCTGCTCTGGAGCAGCCGCATTACCCTGACGGAAAAGCTGCTGGCCTGGCTGGAAAGCCGTAAGCAGAAACCCGGGTTGTTGATCTCCGGGTCGGCGGTGGGCTGGTACGGCGATGGCGGGGAGCGCGAGCTGAACGAGGACTCGCCCCCCGTCAGCGAGGACTTCGCCAGCCAATTGTGCATCGCCTGGGAGGAGACCGCGCAACGTGCCGAAGCCATGGGCGTGCGGGTGGTACTGATTCGTACGGGCCTGGTGCTGGCGGCCGAGGGCGGCTTTTTGTCGCGCTTGCTGCTGCCCTTCAAGCTGGCCCTGGGCGGGCCGATCGGCAACGGTCGGCAGTGGATGCCGTGGATTCATATCAAGGATCAAATCGCCCTGATTGATTTTCTTCTGCACCGCAGTGATGCCAGCGGTCCTTATAATGCCTGCGCGCCCAAGCCGGTGCGCAATCGCGAGTTCGCCAAGACCCTGGGCAGCGTCTTGCACCGGCCGGCGGTAGTGCCGGTGCCGGCCTTTGTCTTGCGCGTCGGCCTGGGGGAGTTGTCGTTGTTGTTGCTGGGGGGGCAGCGCGCGGTCCCTGCGCGGTTGTTGGCCGCCGGATTCACTTTCCAGTTCACTGATTTGCGTGCGGCCCTGGACGACTTGTCCAGCCGCCTCTGAAATAGGACGTTGCATGACCGATCACGCGTTGCTCCTGGTCAACCTGGGTTCGCCGGCCTCCACCTCGGTGGCGGATGTGCGCAGCTACCTCAATCAATTCCTGATGGACCCTTACGTGATCGATCTGCCGTGGCCGGTCCGGCGGCTGCTGGTGTCGCTGATTCTGGTCAAGCGCCCGGAGCAGTCGGCCCATGCCTACGCCTCGATCTGGTGGGAGCAGGGTTCGCCGCTGGTGGTGCTCAGCCGCCGTTTGCAGGACGCCATGGCGAGTGAGTGGAAGCACGGCCCGGTGGAACTGGCGATGCGTTATGGCGAGCCGTCCATCGAGTCGGCATTAGTGCGTCTGGTGGCCCAGGGGCAGAAGAAGATCACCCTGGCGCCGCTCTATCCACAATTTGCCGACAGCACCGTGACCACGGTGGTGGAAGAGGCCCGGCGGGTGATCCGGGACAAGAAGCTGGATGTGCAGCTTTCGGTGCTGCAACCGTTTTACGATCAGCCGGAGTACCTCGACGCACTGGTGGCCAGTACCAGGCCACACCTGCAACAGGACTTCGATCATTTGCTGCTGAGCTTCCATGGCTTGCCCGAACGGCACCTGAAAAAGCTCAATCCCGGCCACAGCCTGGAAGGCGATTGCTGCCGCGACGCGACCCCCGAGGTGGCCGCCACCTGTTACCGCGGCCAGTGCCTGAACACGGCCCGGGCGTTCGCCGAGCGCATGGGGCTGCCGGACGACAAGTGGTCGGTGTCGTTCCAGTCCCGTCTGGGGCGTGCCAAATGGATCGAGCCTTATACCGAGGCTCATCTGGATGAACTGGCCCGGCAGGGGGTGAAGAAGATCCTGGTGATGTGCCCGGCGTTCGTCGCCGACTGCATCGAGACCCTGGAAGAGATCGGCGATCGCGGTCGCGAGCAGTTCCGCGAAGCGGGAGGGGAGGAATTGGTGCTGGTGCCGTGCCTGAACGACGACCCGCAATGGGCCAAGGCATTGAACGCCTTGTGCGAGCGTGCGCCCTTGGCGTTGTAAAAGCATCGCGGGCCAGCCTCGCTCCTACGGCAATAGCGTCTGTAGGAGCGAGGCTGGCCCGTGACAGGTTTCCGGCTGACGCGGATCCTCAGATCAGCGGCTCGTCAGCCCTCTTGTTCTTCCAGCTGTCGTTGCCCGGCAGGATCAGGTTCAGCGCAATCGCGACGATGGCGCACAGGGCGATCCCTTTCAGGCCGAAGTCGTCCGGACCGGTACCGGTACCGATCAATACCCCGCCAATCCCGAACACCAGGGTCACCGAGACGATCACCAGGTTGCGGGCTTCGCCCAGGTCGATCTTGTGACGGATCAGGGTGTTCATGCCCACCGCTGCGATCGAGCCGAACAACAGGCAGAGAATCCCGCCCATCACCGGTACCGGAATGCTTTGCAGCAGTGCGCCGAACTTGCCGATAAACGCCAGGCTGATGGCGAAGATCGCCGCCCAGGTCATGATTTTCGGGTTGTAGTTCTTGGTCAGCATCACCGCGCCAGTCACTTCGGCATAGGTGGTATTGGGCGGACCGCCGAACAGGCCGGCGGCAGTGGTGGCGATGCCGTCACCGAACAGGGTGCGATGCAGGCCGGGCTTCTTCAGGTAGTCGCGACCGGTCACGCTGCCGACTGCGATCACCCCGCCGATGTGTTCGATGGCGGGTGCCAGGGCCACAGGAACGATGAACAGGATCGCCTGCCAGTTGAACTCCGGCGCGGTGAAGTGCGGCAGGGCCAGCCAGGGCGCCGCGGCGATCTTCGCGGTATCGACCACGCCGAAGTAGAACGACAGGGCAAACCCCACCAGCACCCCTGAGATGATCGGCACCAGGCGGAAGATGCCTTTGCCGAACACCGCGACGATCAGGGTGGTGAGCAGCGCCGGCATCGAGATCAGCATCGCCGTCTGGTAATGAATCAACTCGGTGCCGTCGCCGGCCTTGCCCATCGCCATGTTGGCGGCGATCGGCGCCATGGCCAGGCCGATGGAAATGATCACCGGACCGATCACCACCGGCGGCAGCAGCCGGTCGATGAAACCGGTGCCCTTGATCTTCACCGCCAGGCCCAGGAAGGTATAAACGAAACCGGCCGCCATCACGCCGCCCATGGTCGCGGCCAGGCCGAACTGGCCCTTGGCGAGAATGATCGGGGTGATGAAGGCAAAGCTGGAGGCCAGGAATACCGGTACCTGGCGCCCGGTCACGAGCTGGAACAACAGAGTCCCGAGACCCGCCGTGAACAGCGCCACGTTGGGGTCGAGACCGGTAATCAGCGGCATCAACACCAACGCGCCAAAGGCCACGAAGAGCATCTGCGCGCCAGACAGCACCTGGCGCCAGAGCGGATCGTTGAACTCATCCCGCATGCTCAGGCGTCCTTCTGCTTGGTGCCGAAGATCTTGTCGCCGGCATCGCCCAGGCCCGGGATGATGTAGCCGTGCTCGTTGAGTTTCTGATCGATGGAAGCGGTGTAGATGGTCACGTCCGGGTGAGCTTTCTCGACGGCTTCGATGCCTTCGGGGGCGGCGACCAGCACCATGGCGCGGATGTCCTTGCAGCCAGCCTTTTTCAACAGGTCGATGGTCGCGACCATGGAGCTGCCGGTGGCGAGCATCGGGTCGATGATCATGGCCAGGCGTTCGTCGATTTCCGGAACCAGTTTTTCCAGGTAAGTGTGCGCCTGCAGAGTCTCCTCATTGCGGGCCACGCCCACGGCGCTGACCTTGGCGCCCGGGATCAGGCTGAGCACGCCTTCGAGCATGCCGATACCGGCGCGCAGGATCGGCACCACGGTAATCTTCTTGCCGGCGATCTTCTCGACCTGGACAGGGCCGCACCAACCCGGAATCTCATAGGATTCGAGCGGCAGGTCCTTGGTGGCTTCGTACGTCAGCAGGGCACCGACTTCCTGAGCGAGCTCGCGGAAGTTCTTCGTGCTAATGTCGGCGCGGCGCATAAGGCCAAGTTTGTGTCGGATCAGCGGATGGCGGATCTCACGGATGGGCATAGGGAAAGGCTCCGGCGGCGGGCAAAAAAACCGGCCTAGATTAATCTATCCGAGGGTGTTGTCCTATAGACATCTCAGTACGTTAGTCCAGAAACGCTTGATTCGACCGGGCCGGATGCGTACCTTTGCTCGCTTTTCCGAAACTGCCACCCCCCTGGAGAGCGCCATGTCCGCTGATCTCGAGCATATCCGTCAAATCATGCGCGAGGCTGACTGCCTGTACACCGAAGCTGAGGTCGAGGCGGCCATCGCCCGAGTCGGTGCACAAATCAATGAACAACTGGCGGAGCGCAATCCGGTGGTGTTCTGCGTGATGAACGGTGGCCTGATCTTCTCCGGCAAGCTGCTGACCCATCTTAAATTCCCGCTGGAAGCTTCCTACCTGCACGCCACCCGCTATCGCAATGAAACCAGCGGCGGCGAGCTGTTCTGGAAATCCAAGCCGGAAGTGTCCTTCATCGACCGTGACGTGCTGATCATCGACGACATCCTCGACGAAGGTCATACCCTGGGCGCGATCATCGACTTCTGCAAACACGCCGGTGCCCGCGCGGTGCACACCGCCGTGCTGATCGACAAGGACCACGACCGCAAGGCCCGTCCCGACTTGAAAGCCGACTACGTTGGCCTGCCATGCGTGGACCGCTACATCTTCGGTTACGGCATGGACTACAAGGGTTACTGGCGCAACGCCGCCGGCATCTTTGCCGTCAAGGGCATGTAAATCATGAGCGGGCCGAGCTTTCTGGATCAGTCGCTGTTTGCCGAACTGGCCGAAAAAGCCTCGGCCAGCCCCCGTGGTCGCCACCACCACAACTTCCATCAGATGCAAGAGCCTTGTCACCGCTTGGCGGTGGGGCTGCAACCATCCACCTACATCCCTCCCCATCGCCACCTGAGCGACGACAAGGCCGAGACCCTGCTGGTGCTCAAGGGGCGCCTGGGCCTGCTGATTTTCGACGACGCCGGTCAGCTGTTGGGTAAACGTGTGCTGCAGGCGGGTGGGGATTGCCTGGGCGTCGACCTGCCGGTCGGTATCTACCACGGCCTGGTGGTGCTTGAGCCCGATAGCCTGATGTTCGAATGCAAGGCCGGGCCTTATCGTCCGGTCGGCGAAGGTGAACTGGCCGCTTGGGCTCCCCGCGAAGGTGAGCCGGGTGTGGCCGAATACCAGGCCTGGATGCGCGCCCAGTTCGACTGAGCGCCATCCTCGCTCCTGTAGCCGCTGCCGCAGGCTGCGATCGAGTGGCACGCTCGTAGCGATCTCAAGGATGTCAGAGGTCCTGCGGACCTATCGCAGCCTGCGGCAGCGGCTACAGGGTGCAAAGGACAACCCATGCTAGAGTGCATCACCCTTGCCTGGAGTCCCTCATGAGCCTGTTGATTCGCAGTTGCGCGGCCTTTGTTCTGATCCTGAGCCTGCCCCTGGCCGCCGCCCCGGCGCCCATGCACGCGCAGTTCCTGCCCCCCGATGAGCTGACCCTGCGGGATGCCGCCCCCGAGCAGCAACAGTTGTTGCAGGTCACCGAGTACTCGGTGGTCATCGGCAGCCAGCGCCAATCCAACCAGCAACCGATCCCGGTCACTTCGCCGCTGCTGGTCCGTCTCAAGGGCAAGCCGCTGAACAAGGGTGCGACCATCAGCCAGGTGCTGGTGAATTTTGACGGCGAGAGCAAAAGCCTGAAAAAACCGCAGTTCGACGACAAGACCAAGACCCTCACCCTGTTCTACCCGCTGGCCCAGTATCGGGTGGTGATGGACCTGCTGCGCAACGACACGGTGTATTGCCAGTTCCTCAGCTATGCCAACGGCCACATCTGGGCCGATCTGCACACCGGCGCGGTACGCTCGCGTTGAGGCCCGACGCGGCCTGGGGGTAAACTGCCTGCCCCGTGAAATGTCTGCGAGCTGGAGTCGGCAATGCGTAAAGATAAGAAACAAGTGATTGGTGACGAGATCGGCGATGCGCAGATCAAACTGTTCCTCGATTTCGAGCCGGCCGACGCCACTTCGCCGTCCCTGCACAAGCTGATCAAGGCCTATCGTGGCCTGCGTATCGACGACTTCGAGCGTTTCCTGGTGTTCTTCGTCGAGGCCGGCTACGACCTGGACGGCAAGGACGAACACGGCAAGGACTTCGTGGCCCTGGTCCAGGACCAGCGCAACGCCGCCGACTACATCGAACTGATCGAGAAAGCCCACGGTTGAAAGCTCGTCGCCCCGGCTGTGGTTGTCTTTAAGCGGCCATAAAAAAAACGCCCCGTTCTCCAAGAGAGCGGGGCGTTTTTCATGGGCGTGGCTTAAGCGTAGCTTTCGGCTTCGCTGCTCTGCTCGACCAGCTCCAGGCTGACGTTGTTCTCGCTATTGATCTTGCGATACAGCGTGGCGTCGGTTTCCAGGGCCTTTTCACGGGCCGGGAAGATTTCCTTGAGCTTGCTGGCCCACTCACCGGTCGCCTTGGCCGGGAAGCAGCGCTCGATCAGTTCGAGCATGATCGAGACAGTCACCGAAGCGCCTGGCGAAGCGCCAAGCAGGGCGGCGAGGGAGCCGTCCTTGGCTGCGACCAGTTCAGTGCCGAACTGCAGCACGCCGCCTTTCTTCGGATCTTTCTTGATGATCTGCACCCGCTGGCCGGCCACTTCCAGGCGCCAGTCTTCGGCCTTGGCTTCAGGGTAGAAGCGGCGCAGGGATTCCAGGCGTTGTTCCATGGATTGCATCACTTCGCTGACCAGGTACTTGGTCAGGTCCATGTTGTCGCGAGCCACGGCCAGCATCGGGCCGATGTTGCCGGCGCGAACCGACAGCGGCAGGTCCATGAAAGAACCGTGCTTGAGGAATTTGGTGGTGAAGCCGGCGTAAGGTCCGAACAGCAGGGACTTCTTGCCATCGACCACCCGGGTGTCCAGGTGCGGCACCGACATGGGTGGCGAACCCACGGCCGCCTGGCTGTAGACCTTGGCCTGGTGCCGCTTGACCACTTCCGGGTTGTCGCAACGCAGCCACTGGCCGCTGACCGGGAAGCCGCCAAAGCCTTTGCTTTCCTCGATGCCCGAAGCCTGCAGCAACGGCAGCGCCGCGCCGCCGGCACCGAGGAACACGAACTTGGCGTCGACGTCGCGGCTGTTGCCGCTGTTGACGTCCTTGATGCTCACGGTCCAGCCGTTGTCCTTGTTGCGTTTCAGACCGGTCACGCGCTTGCAGTACTTGACCTGGGCATCGGGTGCGCTGGTCAGGTGCTTGAGCAACTGGTTGGTCAGGGCGCCGAAGTTGACGTCGGTGCCGTTGATCACGCGGGTGGCGGCGATGACTTCGTCAGCCGGGCGGCCAGGCATCATCAGCGGCATCCACTCGGCCATCTTGGCCTTGTCCTCGGTGTATTCCATGTCCGCGAAAGCGTGGTGCTTGCTCAGCACTTCATAGCGCTTCTTCAGGAAGGACACACCGCTCTCGCCCTGGACGAAGCTCAGGTGTGGCACCGGGCTGATAAAGGACTTGGACGAGCCGAAGGTGCCTTTCTTGGTCAGGTAGGACCAGAACTGCTTCGACACCTCGAACTGGGTGTTGATGTGCACGGCTTTCTTGATATCGATGGAGCCGTCGGCGGCCTGTGGCGTGTAGTTCAGCTCACAGAGGCCGGCGTGGCCGGTACCGGCGTTGTTCCACGGGTTGGAACTCTCCGCGGCACCCGAATCCATCAGCTCGACGACTTCCAGCTTGATCGCGGGGTCGAGTTCTTTGAGCAGTACAGCGAGGGTGGCACTCATGATGCCGGCCCCAACCAATACGACGTCTACTGCTTCGTTATGCGCCATTAACGCGTCTCCAAAATCTGCAGCACCAAATTGACGGCATAGCTGCCAGGAGTAGGGGGCGGTTCACGTTATGCCCCGGGTCACTCATGGCCAGGATCGCCATGTCCGAATCTTCGCAATTTTTCGCAACTTCGACGGACGCTACCAACCGGGCCTGATCCGCGTATGAACGCATTTCAGGGCAGGGGGGGCAATTCGACTTATGGTCAAGAGTCCGTTTGTGCAACCAAATCCGTAGCGGACAGGCTTCAAGCGCAAGTATCTGAGGCGTGCTCGGTCCTGTGTAATCGGGCTGTTGTAGACGCTAATGGTGCCAGTACAGACGCAAAACTATTCATTTGCTCGCCACACTCTTGTGAAGTTGTGAAAACCCGTTTTTTCACGCTCTTTTGAAGACGTGAACCTCA
The DNA here is from genome assembly GCF_016772375.1 of Pseudomonas sp. SK3(2021). Taxonomy (NCBI): domain Bacteria; kingdom Pseudomonadati; phylum Pseudomonadota; class Gammaproteobacteria; order Pseudomonadales; family Pseudomonadaceae; genus Pseudomonas; species Pseudomonas sp. SK3(2021). The sequence continues at coordinate 5,602,486 of NZ_CP061943.1, read as the reverse complement.
AAAAAGGGCTGTCCAAGCCTGGCACCGGCCCGAGGGGTGAATGCCGACATGGAAACACGTGGCATTAACGGGCGAACAGCTCAGTGGCCGAGCAATGGCAGCTCTGCAGATGCGCGAAAAGCGGTGGTTTGCAAGATGAACAGCAAGCACGCCGGCTTCACTCGATCTGTGTGGGCGGCTCTCTGTGGGCAATGCGGGGGAGCTGAGGCTGATGCGTCAGCGATGCTGCGAGGCCCGATCAGGAGACGTCCTTATAATCGGGGGGAGATTGTAACGAAGAAACGCGCAGAAATGATCCTGTTTAATGACTTTTATTAGGCTTTTGGTCAGGTAGCCATCATCGGTTGCACCCGGGCGCGGGCAAGGCGTGGGCTGACACGGGCGCTGGCGGGCAGCGGCTGGTGCAACCAGTTGAGACGGATTTCCTCGATTTCCACCCAGCCGTCGCCCATTGGCGGCACTTTGCAGTGTTTGAACGCCTGGCAACGGCCCTGGGGGTCGAGCTTGGCGAAGCTGCGGTATTTCTGGCGCGGAGCGAACAAGGACCAGAGGAAATGCATGGCGATGTACCTGTTGGGCAGTTGCGATGAAGAATGCCGCCTGGGCGTTACATGGCCATGTAACGCTCGTGACGGGGAGGTTACAGCAAGCGCCTGGTACCGAACCTGTATGAGAGCTGACTGACTCGCGCCGGGCCGCTGGTTAGCGGCCGCCGACCCCCGCTATACTGCGCGCCTGTCTGTGCCTGATTTCTGGAGAAATGAGCATGTTGCAACGCCTGTTGTTCGGTTTGATCACTGTGACCAGTTTGACGCTCGCTGGTTGCGCCCATAGCCCGCAACAACTCAGCCCGGAACCGAAGCTCACTACTCAGCTCGCGCCGGTCGGCCATGGCCAGCCTGTGGTAGTGAAAGTGGTCGACGGCCGTCCGTCGCCGACCCTGGGTACCCGTGGCGGGCTTTACCCTGAAACCAGCGCGATTACCGTCCAGGGCGCGCAGATCCTGCCGAAGCTGCAGGCCCAGGCCGAAGCCGCGGTGCGCCTGCTGGGCTTTACTCCGACCGCCAACGCGCTGAACGCTCCGCAACTGACCGTGACCCTGGCCGAGCTGAAGTATCAGTCGCCCAAGGAAGGCCTGTACGTGACTGAAGCCACCATCGGCGCGACTTTCCGCTCCGATGTGCAGAACGCCAACCGCCGCTACAGCGGTCGTTACGGCGCGTCCCTGGACCAGCGTTTCGGCATGGCGCCGAACCAGGAAACCAATACCAAGCTGGTCAGCGACGTACTCAGCGATGCCTTGACCCGCCTGTTCAAGGACCCGAGCATCGGCCAGATCCTCGGCGAATGATGGTAGCCGCTGCCGCGGGCTCGGGCCGCGTTCGGACGATAAGGCCCGAAGGGCCTTGCTTGACGGTTTCGGCGCTGTACACAAAAAGCCCGGCTTCCACAGAAGCCGGGCTTTTTATTGGCTGTCGATATGTTTAAAGCCTCGCCTCACGCCGCCTCGACGTAAAAATCCAGCACGCTGACCCCTGTCAGCAGGTCGGTTTCCGGCAGGTCGGCATGCTGGTGCCCGCCGAGGGCGCAATACACCAGCCAGTGGCGGTCCTGGACGTTGAAGGCCAGGCCACCGACCAAGGCTTCCTGTTCGTCGCTGGGGGCGATCAGGTAGAGGCGATCCTGGTTTTCTGCGTGCAGCATGACAAGCTCCGTGTCGGTTTCGAGGGGCGCCACACTGGCCTGTTTGTATGACGAACGTATGACAGGGCGAATTAACCGGCCAGCGGGTTGTTATCTGTCGGAAAGCCCAGGCAGAAAGTGGGCCTTTGGGTAAAATCCGCGCCGCGAGCCGCCAGGGCTCGTTATCCGGTTTCATTCGAGGTTCGTGATGTCGCTGCAACTGATCTGGTCGCTGTTCAGCGCCCACCCCGCCAAGCTGATCAATATTCTTGCCTTGCTGTTCGCCTTTCCCGGTAGCTGGTTGTTGCACGCCACCCGACGTCGCGAACAGCGCGCGCTGGCCAATCTGGCCGCCCAGGATCGATCCCGCTCCCAGGAACTGCCGGCGCAGGTGCTGGACGATGCGACCTTGCGCATGAACCGGTTCTTCTACCGCTTCGGTTTTGCCTGCCTGGGGCTGGCATTGCTGGTGTCGTGGGTCAGCACCCGGTTCTGATAGGCCCGGCGATCGCTATCGCGAGCATGCTCGCTCCTACAAGGGGCGTTACTCGCAATCAACGTACAGAAACGACAACGGCGCCCGAAGGCGCCGTTGTCGTGTGCGGTGAGCGTTATGGCAAGGCCAGTCCCGCCTTGACCCGATACTGATTGCGCACCGGCGTCGCATATTGCAGCACCAGGTACGGGCGATACTCTTCCGGGCAGGCGTCCAGGCGCCGTTGCCACTCTTCCTGGGCCTTGGCCAGTTCGTCCGCCGGGAACACCTGGGCCGCGCTTGGCACTTGCAGCGCCGGATCGGCACCGCTCCACTGGGCGTAAGCCAGGTAGTGCACCGGGAACAGGCGGTAACCGCCGAGGATCTGCCGGTCCATCTCCGCCGCCAATTGCTTGGTGTCCTCGAACAGTTCGCTGATCGGTGCGGCGAAGTTCACGTGGACCCGGCCTTTATAGCCGGTGATGCCCTTGGCGATGCTGATGTCGTCCTCGCCTGGAGCCTTGGTATAGCTGCCGGTGGTGGCGCGGATATACAGCTCGCGGGCCTTGGCCTGATCGCAAGGATCGTATTCGTAGCTGATCGACACCGGGGTCAGGTTCAGCGACTGGATGACCTCGCCGAACGGCTCGTCCTTGCGGCTCATGTGGAACATCTTGAGGATTGCCGACTCGGTACGGTCGTCGCCGTCCTTGGCCCGGCCTTCGGCCTGGGCGATCCAGATCGACGCGCAATCGTTGCGGATCGAGTGGTTGATGTAGGCCGACAGCAGTTGGTAGGCGGCCATTTTTTCCCGGCGACCGGTGATCGAACGGTGCACGATGAAGCTCTTGTTCAGGCGCATCAGGTCGCTGACGAAAGGCTTCTGTAGCAGGTTGTCGCCGATGGCGATGCGCGGGGTCGGCAACCCAGCGTGGTACACCGCGTAATTGACGAAGGCCGGGTCCATCACGATGTCGCGGTGGTTGGCGATGAACAGATAGGCGCTGCCGGACTTGAATTGCTCGACCCCGGTGTAGGTCACGCCGTCGGTGGCCCGTTCGATGGTGTGGTCGACGTAGAACTCGACCTTGTCCTGCAGGGTCGCCACCGAAGTGACTGCGGCGAACTCACGACGCAGCCGATGAGCTATAAGGGGTTTGAGCAGCCAGCCGAAAGCGCCGGCAAAGCGCGGGAAGCGGAAGTGGGTGAGGATATCTAGAAACGCCTTGTCGCCGAGCAGCCTTGCCAGCACCGCTGGTACTTCACTGTCGTCGTAAGGTCGGATGGCATCGAATTCGCCCATCATGCTCTCTTGTTGGAAACGGCTAGGTAAGAAAAAGTTTGGATCGAAAAATAGCCGGGCGCGGTCTGAAAAGTAAGCTCAGATCTCAATAGCCCTGCAAATAGACCGGCGATTATACGCACAAGTCACTCCGGAGGCCGCGATGCTGGAAACCGAGCACTATCAATGCCCCTACTGCGGGGAAGACGCCGAGGCCGTGCTGGACCTGTCCGGGGGCGATCAGCAGTACATCGAGGACTGTCCGGTCTGCTGTCGGCCCATTGTGTTCACGCTGCAGACCGACGGTCAGGAATGGATGCTCGAGGTGCGCAGCGAAAACGAATGACGGGGGGCTTTATGCGGCGAATCTACGAACCGGAAAACCTGCTGGAAGGGGAATTGCTCCAGGGCATGCTGGCCAGCGAGGGGATCGAAGCGCATCTGGTGGGGCGGGATTTGCTCGGCGGTACCGGGGAGTTGCCGATGTTCGGCCTGCTCGGGCTGGCGGTGGATAACGACCAGGCGCAATACGCCCGGGAGCTGATCGCCGCGTACAATGCCGCGCTGCCGATACCTGGCGACGAGCCGGCCAATCATGCCGGTGTGCTGATCTGTTAGGCTGGCCGTCGATTTTCCGAGAGTTGTTTGCCCCATGTGTGGACGTTATGCCCTGTTTCGCTGGAACCAAGCGTTTGCCGCCTTGCCCGGATTCCCGGCGGATCAGCAGGCGCAGTGGAATATTTCGCCCAACGATTCGGTGCTGATCCTGCGCAGCAGCGACGGCCAGCGCAACCTCGCCCGCGCCCGCTGGGGCCTGACGCCGCCCTGGCTGACCGATCTGTCGCGCACCCCGGCCCATGCCCGTGCCGAAACCCTGGCCGAACAGCCGATGTTCCGCGAAGCCTTTCGCCAGCGCCGCTGCCTGCTGCCGGCCAACGGTTTTTACGAATGGCGCGGCGGCACCCGCAAGCGCCCGTACTGGCTGACGCCAGGGGAGGGTTCGTCGCTGTTCTTCGCGGCGATCTGGGAAGCCTATCCGGTGCAGGAACAGGTCTGGCTGAGCACCGCGGTGGTCACCCAGCCGGCGGCCAGTCAGCGTCGGCCATTGATCCTCGATGCCCAGGGCCAGGAAGCCTGGCTCGATCCCGAGACGCCCTTGCCAGTGCTGCAAGCCTTGCTGGCCAGCCCGCCGGCTGCCTTGCGCGAGCGGGTGCTGGCCAACCTGGTGAACGACCCCAAGCTCAATGCCCCGGAATGCCTGACCCCGGGCTGACGCCCTCCCTGTGGCTCCAATCCGGAATCGTGTGGCCTGAATCAGCGAGCGCTTGGCACGAAATGCCGCCCAGCTCGATCGCAGCCTGCGGCAGCGGCTACAGAGCCCGTGTCGGTTTCTTGAGTCGCGCCGCAATTCCTGTAGTTGCCGCCGAAGACTGCGCAAAGTCCGCAGGACCTCCAGCCTTCGCATGGGGCACGCCTGCTTTGCGGTCGATCGCAGTGCTTACACCTTGAACTGATTGATCAGGCGCCGCTGCTGCTCGGCCAGCTTGGTCAGGCCGGCGCTGGCTGCGCTGGACTCGTCGGCGCCGCCCGCCACTTCATTGGCCACCTGGCCGATATTGATCACGTTGCGGTTGATGTCCTCGGCGACGGCGCTCTGCTCTTCGGCGGCGCTGGCGATCTGGGTGTTCATGTCGTTGATCACCGAGACCGCTTGAGTGATGGTTTCCAGGGCCTCGGCCGCTTTCGCCGCGTGCTGCACACTTTCGTCGGTGCGGTTCTGGCTGTCTTCCATGACCCGCACCACATCGCGGGTACCTTGTTGCAGCTGTTGGATCATCGACTGGATTTCTTCGGTCGCCTGCTGGGTCTTCTGCGCCAGGTTGCGCACTTCGTCGGCCACCACGGCAAAGCCGCGGCCTTGTTCGCCGGCGCGGGCGGCTTCGATGGCGGCGTTGAGGGCCAGCAGGTTGGTCTGCTCGGCGATACCGCGAATGGCAATCAGGATCGCGTTGATGTTCTCGCTGTCCTTGGCCAGTGTCTGCACGACGCCCACGGCCCTGCCGATTTCCACGGCCAGGGCGCCAATGGCGGTCGAGGTGTCGCGCACAATCCGCATGCCCTGGCTGGCGGCCTGGTCGGCATGGTTGGCGGCTTGCGCGGCCTGGGTCGCGTTGCGCGCCACGTCCTGGGCGGTGGCGGTCATCTCGTGCACCGCGGTGGCCACCTGGTCGATCTCGGCCATCTGCTTGTGCACGCCCTGGTTGGTGCGAATGGCGATATCGGCGGTGTGTTCGGAGGAGTCGCTGACGCTCTGCACCGAGGTCACCACCTGGCTGATCATCGCCTGCAGCTTGGCCAGGAAGGTATTGAAGCCCTTGGCGATCGAGCCCAGTTCGTCGGCGCGGTCACTGCTCAGGCGGCGGGTCAGGTCGCCTTCGCCCTGGGCGATATCGTCGAGCATGGCCACCATCTGCTTGAGTGGACGGGCGATGCCGTGGCCCACCAGCCAGATCACCAGCAGGCCGAGGCCGGCGATGATCAGGCCGACCATGGCCATGCCGAAGGTGTCGGCCTGGCGCTGTTCGGCCAGGTCGTTCTGCAGTTTCTGCAGGTCGGCCATGACGGCGTCCAGCGGCAGTTGCAGCATCAGGGTCCAGCGGGCGTCGGTCTGGCCAATGCCGAACGGCAGGTACAGCTCGATCCGCCCGTGGGCCTGATCGACGTTGTAGTTCACTTCGCCGCGCTTGAGGTTGCCCAGCTTGGCGACTTCTTCGCTGTCGAGAATGTCGCTGACCTTTTCACCGAACTTGCTCGGGTCCTTGGTGTAGGCCACCAGCCGGCCATTGCCACCGATCAGGGCCATTTCGCCCACACCGTTGTAGAGCTTCTGGTTGGCGCCCAGGAGCATTTCCTGGATGAAGTTCACCGACAGGTCGGCGCCGACTATGCCCTGGAAGGCCCCGTCGAGCAGGATAGGTTGAATAAAGGAGGCGAGCATGACGATCTTGTCGCCGACCTTGTACGGCGCCGGATCGATCACGCAGGATTTCTTGCTTTCCTTGGAGCACAGGTAGTACTCGCTGGCGCGTACGCCGGTGGACAGGACTTTCTGGTCGTCCACGTCCACCAGTTTGTCCAGGCCCAGGCTGCCGTCTTCGTTGCGGAACCACCACGGCAGGAAACGCCCGTTGCTGGCATCGATACCCACCACCTTGGTGTCGACATAGGCGCTGTCGTTATGATCGATGGCATTCTTTTCCCAGCCTATATAGGCACCGAGAATCTTCGGGTTCTGCGCGACATTTTCCTTGATCAGGTTGATCAACTGTTCGCGGCTGAGATTGAGCTGTGGATTGCCGTCCGCGCCCTTGCTGCCGATCAGCGCGTTGACCCGCACCAGCCCGCCGGCGATCAGCAGGGGCGCCTCGAGTTCACGCTGGATCTGGCTGACCTGGGTCTGGGCCAGACCGACCAGCCGCTGCTCGATGACTTGCTCGAACTGAGCCCGGGTTTGCTGCTGCACCATCTCTTGGGTCCGGGCACCGGCGAACAGGGCGTACAGCACCAGGGCAACGACCACGCTGAGGACGATGGCACCGGCCAGGGCGGCTACGGAAAACTGGATCGACTTGAATTTCATAAGGGCTCCGGACGCAGGAATGACGTCTGCCCCGATGTATCGGCAAGGCCCTCGCCGACCATGAGCGAGGATTGGAAAAATGGCTGTTTTGTAGGCTGGCATGTCGCAAATGGATAGCTGCCGGCCGTTGTCGGATGCGGTGGGGAGGGGGCTGTGAATTTTTTCCTACGCGGCCCTGTATCTGAAAACAGCGTGCTACACGTCCGTTGTATCTAGCGTCGATACACAACTGAGCCTAGGATACGCGCCATGTTTTCAGGGAGTGTCTTCATGAGTAAGAAGCAGGTTTTGGGTGCACTCACCGCTGCATTGCTGCTGTCGGGTTGCCAGTCGGTCAACACCACCAACAGCGGCGCCGTCGGGGTCGATCGCAAGCAGTACATGTTCAGCATGCTGTCGAGCGATGAGCTCAACCAGTCCTACGCGCAGTCCTATCAGCAGACGATCGGCGAGGCGAGCAGCAAGAACGTACTGGACAAGTCCAGTGCCAATGCCAGGCGCATCCAGGCGATCGCCAATCGGCTGATTGCTCAGGCCCCGGTCTTCCGCCCTGATTCCGCGCAGTGGAACTGGGAGGTCAACCTGATCAAGAGCGACGAGCTCAACGCCAACTGCGGCCCTGGCGGCAAGATCATTTTCTACAGCGGGCTGATCGACAAGCTGCAATTGACCGACGATGAGATCGCCGCGGTCATGGGCCATGAAATCGCCCACGCGCTGCGCGAGCACAGTCGTGAAGCGATGTCCAAGGCTTACGGGGTCAGCGCGCTGAAGCAGATCGCCCTGATCGCTGGCGCGCCACAGGAAGCGGTCGCCGTGGGTGACAACGGGGTCAACCTGTTGATGACCCTGCCCAACAGTCGTGGCAATGAAAACGAAGCCGACCTGATCGGCCTGGAACTGGCGGCCCGCGCCGGCTACAACCCGAACGCGGCCATCACCCTGTGGAACAAGATGAGCAAGGCTTCGGAAGGTGCGCCGCCTGAGTTTCTCAGTACTCACCCGGCGTCCAACAGTCGTATTTCCTCGTTGGAAGCGGCGATTCCGAAGGTGATGCCGTTGTACCAGCAGGCCAAGAAGTCCTGACGTGATGACACGGTGAGCAAACCGGCTCCCACGCAAAAAAAGCCCCGACTGGTTCGGGGCTTTTTTGCATCCGCAGGTTTGCGCGAAAGCGCGCCTGCAGAATGAGGCGCTTACAACCAGCCGCTGCTCTGCATGGCCTTGTACACCGCGACAATGGCCAGGATGAAGAACGCCGAGGCCGCGAGGCGACGGATCAGGGTCAGGGGCAGTTTCTCTGCCGCGAAATTGCCGGCCAGTACCACTGGGACGTTGGCGATCAGCATGCCGGCGGTGGTGCCGATGATCACCAGCCACAGTTCCGGGTATTGCGCCGCGAGCATGACCGTGGCGATCTGGGTCTTGTCGCCGATCTCCGCGAGGAAGAACGCGATCAGTGTGGTCAGGAAGGGGCCGAACTTGCGGGCGGTGCTGGCTTCGTCGTCGTCCATCTTGTCTGGCACCAGGGTCCAGAGCGCGGTCGCGGTAAAGCTCGCGGCGAGGATCCAGTGCAAGGTCGCATCCGAGAAGAAGCTGCCGAACCAGGCGCCTACCGCACCGGCTGCGGCATGGTTGGCCAGGGTCGCGGCGACGATGCCGGCGATGATCGGCCAGGGTTTGCGAAAGCGCGCGGCGAGAATGAGGGCAAGCAGTTGCGTCTTGTCGCCGATTTCGGCCAAGGCAACGATCGCTGTGGGAACCAGTAGAGAATCCAGCATCAGGGCATTCCTAAGGGGCGGGTCGACACGGCTATGACACGTACAGCCTTCCCGCCCCGGGTAAGGTGTGCGTGTCATAGGTCTTGTCAAACCCTGCGGTCCGTCTGTGCGGACTCTTGGGTCGCATGCGCCATGATCTGAGGATCAAGTATGTTGACGCATGCCGGGCGAGCGTGGCGCTCGCGGGAGACTACTCCCCTAGGACGGAGCGGATTCTGCCTAGGCAAAATCCATTCGGCAAGCGTTCTTTTGCAAAAAGGTTTTCAGCCGCGCTTGGCGCTGTAGATGCGAAAACCCTGGCCTTCGGCCTTGATCGAACAAGGGCCGAGATGCTCTTCGATCAGTGGTTGATAACGCAGGAAACTGTTGGCCACCAACCGGAGTTCGCCACCGGATTTCAGATGTTTGGCTGCTTTTCGCAGCAGGTTCTCTGTCGCCTGGTAGTCCGTGTGGACCCCGACGTGGAACGGTGGATTGGTCAGGATGGTGTTCAAACCCATGGGCGCGGCATCGATGCCGTCACCGGTCAGGACTTCGGCTTGCAGGCCATTGGCGGCCAGGGTCAGGCGACTGCTGGCAGCGGCGAAGGCGTCGACATCGAGCAGGGTCACGCTGTTATGCGGGTAGCGCCGTTTGATCGCCGCGCCCAGGACCCCGGCGCCGCAACCGAAATCCAGCAGGTGGCCGCTGGGCAGTTTGTCCAGGTGTTCCAGCAACAGGGCGCTGCCGCGATCCAGGCGACCATGGCTGAACACCCCCGGCAGGCTGACCACTTTCAGCGGTCCTTCGGCCAGCGGCAGTTCATATTCCTGGGCCAGGCTTTCCAGGCTGACGGCTTGTGGCGCGTTCTCTACCGTCACTTGCCACAGCTGGCAGTGCCGCGCGCTGTCGAGCTTGCGCGGTTTGCCGAAGGGGTTGAGCTGCTTGGCCGCGCGTTCGACGCCGCTGCGTTTTTCCCCGACCAGGTACAGCTCGCGCCCGGCCAGGCGCGAGGCGAGGGCGTTGAGCAGGTAGTCGGTCAGTTCCTTGGACTTGGGCAGGAACAGCACGGCGTTGGCAAAGGCTTGCTCGGGGGCGGTCACGCCGAAGTGGCTGCGCCCGGCGAAACGCGCATCCAGCGCGGCCTGGTCGCCAGCATGCCAGCACCAGCCATGGGCGGCTGGCAGGCGGCCGAGCAGATCGTCGGCGGGCAGGCCGGCCAGCAGCAGCGAGCCTTGAAACAAGTCAGCCTGACGAAGCAGTACTTCACTGCGCGGATCCATAATCTGCTCCTGGGAAAAAAGTGGCGCAGTTTATCAACTGACGACTCGCAGCGCTGTACCGCTGAAAAACGCCTGGGCGTTTTCCGCCAGCTGGCCGACGATGCGCTGCCGGGCTTCGCGGCTGCCCCAGGCGTTGTGTGGGGTCACGATCAACCGTGGGATGTCATGGGCCAGCAGCGGGTTGCCGGTGGTTGGCGGTTCGACGCTCAACACGTCGGTGGCTGCGCCGCCCAGGTGACCACGGCGCAGGGCGTCGGCCAGGGCCTGCTCGTCGATCAGGCCGCCACGGGCGGTGTTGACTACAAAGGCCTGGGGCTTGAGCAGGGCCAGCTCCCGGGCGCCGATAAAGTGCCGGGTGTGTTCGTTGAGCGGGCAGTGCAAGGTCAGCGCATCGACTTGCGGCAGCAGTTCATCCAGCGGTAAACGATCAGGGCGGGCCGGACGACCGGGAATCTGCCCCAGCAGCACGCGCATGCCGAAGGCTTCGGCCAGGCGGGCGACGGCGCCACCCAGCTCGCCATGGCCCAGCAGGCCCAGGGTCTTGCCTTGCAGCTCGACGATGGGGAAGTCCAGCAGGCAGAACTGCCGGGCCCGCTGCCAGCGACCGTCACTGACCGCCTGGCGGTAATCGTCGAAGCGGGTGGCGAGGTTGAGCAGCAGCATGAGGGTGTGCTGGGCCACCGATGGCGTGCCGTAGCCCTGGCAGTTGGCGACTGTAATGCCTTGGGCGCGGGCGGCGGCCAGGTCGACATTGTTGGTGCCGGTGGCGGCTACCAGGATCAGTTTCAGTTCGGGGCAGGCGGCCAGGGTTTCGGCATTGATCGGCACTTTGTTGCTGATTGCCACCTGGGCTCCCTGCAGGCGCTCGACCACCTGTTCGGGGTTGCTCCGGTCATGCAGTTGCAGTTCGCCGAAGCTGTGGCGCAGCGCGCCGAGATCGAGGTCGCCGAGGTCCAGGGAGCTGTGGTCGAGGAAGACGGCGCGGCGCTTGTTAGTCATCAACTGTACCTTTTGCACGAGGGTCTGAAGGCGTAATCTGCCGAGCCTAACAGATGAAATAATTAGATACACAGGAGTGTCCATGTACCTCGCCGAGTTCTTGACCGTTGCCCTTATTCACCTGCTCGCCGTGGCCAGCCCGGGCCCGGATTTCGCCGTCGTGGTGCGCGAAAGCGTGACCCACGGTCGCCGCGCCGGCACCTGGACGGCATTGGGCGTCGGTACCGCGATCTTCCTGCACGTGGGGTATTCGCTGCTGGGCATCGGCCTGATCGTGTCGCAGTCGATCGTGCTGTTCAACGCGCTGAAATGGGCCGCCGCCGCTTACCTGCTGTACATCGGCTACAAGGCCCTGCGCGCGCAGCCGGCCAAGCCGGCTACCGAGAACCTGCACCTGGAAGCCGGCGAGCGCACTGCGCGCGGCGCCTTCACTTCCGGTTTCGTGACCAACGGCCTGAACCCGAAAGCGACGCTGTTTTTCCTCTCGCTGTTCACCGTGGTCATCAATCCGCACACGCCCTTGGCCATCCAGGCCGGCTACGGCGTGTACCTGGCGGCGGCGACGGCTACCTGGTTCTGCCTGGTGGCGCTGCTGTTCAGCCAGCAGAAAGTCCGCGCCGGTTTTGCCCGCATGGGCCACTGGTTCGACCGCACCATGGGCGCGGTGCTGATTGCCATCGGAGTGAAGCTGGCCTTTACCGAGATGCATTGAGTCGGTCTTTCCCGCTTAGGTTCTTATCGGATATTTCTGATCATTAATTGGGATTAATCGTACAATCGTCCGCTTTTATGCCACTCCGGCCGGTCGAGCCCCTTGACCGCCCGGAGGGCGCGCGAGACCGGACGCTTGATGACGATACAAAAAGTACCGCAGCAGTTGCTCTATCTGGTTTATGGCGGCAAAGAAGTTTATCGCCATGAAGCGAAATTCAGCATTCTGACGGCCCTCGACCAGAGCAAGAGTGCCGAGCCGCTGGTGATTCGGGTCATGACCGACCGTCCCGAGGATTTCCGCGGCTGGCCGGTGCACGTGGTGCCGTTGAGTACGCAAACGCTGGTCGAGTGGCAGGGCGACCAGGGCTACTACCATCGGCGCAAGGCCTGTGCCTTTGCCGCGGGCCTTGGGCTGGCGGACAAGACCCTGTTTGTCGATACCGACACCTTGTTCGAGACCGATCCCCAGCGGCTGTTCGATCGTATTGCGCCCGGCCAGTACCTGATCGATGAAGACGAGTTTCTCTGGTCCGAAGTCCGTACCCGCCCCGAGTTCGTCAAGCTCGACCGCTACCTGCAGTCCCGCGGTCGGTCGGTGCCCGACGATCAGCGCCTGTTCAACAGCGGGGTCTGTGGCCTGACGGCTGGCGACGGTCCGTTGATGCAGGCCTCGATTGCCCTGATCGATGAGTGGAGCGCGCATATCAAGGACCTGCACACCCTGGAACAGATCGCCCTGTCATTTGCCTTGCGCGGTCAATCCGTGGGCGAGAGCAAGAATTGCATCTATCACTACTTCTCCGACAAGGACTTCTTCCACGCCATGCAGGCGCTGTTCTTCCAGCGTCACGGCGAAGCCTTCCGGCCGGAGTTGTTGCGCATGCAGCGCGAGGTGCCACGGCGCAAAACCTTGCCGTCGCTGTTTCAGCGCTCGCGGATCAAGTTCTACTTGAGGCGGCAGAACAAGGACATGCAAAAGGTCGGGCGCGACCTGCTGTATGGCAGCTGTGGCCCGATCTCACCTTATGTCGAGGCTTGTCGCCATGTCTGGTGGGATCAGGGTCTGCGCCAGATCCAGCGCCGGGGCATGAGCCAGCAGGCGCCGATTCGCGCGCTGGCGCGTGGCGAATGGCCGGCCGGGTTGCCCCGGCCGCAAAACCGCGACGTGGAAAAACGCCTGCGCCACTACCTGCAACAGCGGTTGCAGCCGCACGGGCCTGCGCACGTGGCTAAGTAATGGGGCCTAGCGCCTTGAGCTGATTCAGGGCACCGAGATATTCCCGCGGATGGTTGCCGAGCAAGCGGCAGAACATCGCGCTGAAGGCCCGGGCGCTGCCATAACCCAAGGCCGTCGCCACTTGCTGCACGCTCTCGCCGGCGATCAAACGTGGCAGGGCTTCCATCAGGCGCAGTTGCTGGCGCCAGGCATTGAAGCTCATTTGCAATTCCTGCTGAAACAGCCGCGCCAGGGTTCGTGAACTGGCGCCGACCTGCTGCGCCCAGTCTTCCAGGGTATTGGCATGATCCGGCGTCTGCAGCAGCGCCTGGCAAATGGCTTGCAGGCGCCGGTCACGGGGCATGGGGATATGCAGCGGCAGGTTTTCCAGGTGGGCGACTTCTTCCAGCATCAGTTGCTGGATCAGTGGGTTTTCCGCGTGTTCGCGATCCTGTACGGCCCGCAGGATCAGCTCGCGCAGCAGCGGCGTGACCGCCAGCACACAACATTGCTGCAACGAGGGCGGCGACAGCTCGGGGGCGATGAACAGCGAACGCATGTGCACATCGCCGGCCATGAAGATTTCATGTTCCACCAGGGGCGGAATCCACACCGCGCGGGTCGGTGGCAGGACCCATGCGCCCTGGGCCGTTACCACGCGCATGGTCCCGCGCACCGCGTACAGCAGCTGTGCCTCGCGATGCCGGTGCAACTCCTGGTGGGCGCCGTCGAGATAGTCGCGTGGGTAGGCGCTGACCGGGCCGTGTTGAAAGTGGCTGATTAACATGTCTGATTTGATGACTTTATTGTCAGGAGTGCGTTTTATAGCCAACCTAGCATAACGGCATACCTACAACGAAACAGCGTGCCGTCATGAATCAGTCTCGAAACGTAATCCGCTACATCAACGCCGCCCATGTGATCGATCACATGTTCATGCTGATCTTCCCCGCCGCCGTGCTCGGTATGACCCAGGCCTTCGACCTGGACTATGCCGCGCTGATCGGTCTTTCCCTGGGCGGCTTCATTGCCTTCGGCGCCTGTTCGCTACCGGCCGGCTGGCTGGGCGACCGCTGGAGCCGGCGGCAGATGATGCTGCTGTTCTTCTTCGGTATCGGCGCTTCGGCGATTCTCATCGGCCTGAGCAACAGCTCGACGATGCTGATGGTCGGCCTGACGTTGATGGGTGTGTTTGCCGCGATCTATCACCCGGTGGGCACGGCGATGCTGGTGGCCTATGCGCAGAACCGCGGGCGGGAGATCGGCAACAACGGCATGTGGGGCAATCTCGGCGTGGCCTTTTCAGCATTGGTCACCGGGCTGCTGATGGCGCATTTCGGCTGGCGTTCGGCGTTCATCCTGCCGGGCGTGGTGGCGATTGCCCTGGGCCTGGGGTTTGCCTGGCAGGTGCGTGAAGAGCCTATCCCGGCACGGCCCCATGTGCCGCTCAAGGGCGTGGGCGGCCAGCGTATTTCCATGGCCATGGTGTTTGGCGTCCTGGCCCTGGCAACCGCGACCGGTGGGGTGGTGTTCAACGCCACCACCATGACCTACCCGAAGCTGTTCCAGGAGCGCCTGCAGGACTTGTTCGCTTCGCCGCAGACCCTGGGCCTGGTGGTCAGCCTGGCGTATGCCTTCGGCGCCGTGGCGCAACTGAGCATTGGCCGGGTGCTGCATCGCTTCAGTCTGAAATGGCCCTTTATCCTCTTGACCCTGTGCCAGGCGCCGCTGCTGTTCGGCCTGGCCGAGGTCGAGGGCTGGGCGGTCATTGTGCTGGGAGCGGCCTTTATGTTCGTGGTGTTCGGGCAGGTCACGGTGAACGATGCGATGGTCGCCAACTTCGTAGCCCCGCAGTGGCAGTCCCGGGTGTTTGCCTTGCGCTACTGTCTGTCGTTCGGCGCCAGCGCCACGGCGATTCCGTTGATTGCCTTTGTCGAGCCGCGCCAGGGGCTGGCCGGCCTGTATCTGATCCTGGGCGGTTTCGCCGCGCTGACCTTCGCCGCTGCGTTGATCTTCCCGCGTACCCCGGCGGAGGCCGCGGCGGGGCAGGTAGCTTGAGGGGCACATGAGTGTCTTCGCGTGAATCCCCGGTCGCACGAGTGCTGGCTTGGAGCTAGCATTCGTACGGCTCTGCAAATCATTCCTTTGGCTGATTTGGCAGAGCCAGCGGCGCTCTAGAGTGAGCGTTCTTCAGCCACGACCGTGCAGTCACGAAATAGGGATGCTTATGTTGCAGACTCGCGTTATTCCGCCAGCCGAAGGCGCCTACCAATACCCGCTATTGATCAAGCGGCTGCTGATGTCCGGCACCCGTTACGAGAAGACCCGTGAAATCGTTTACCGGGACAAACTGCGTTACAGCTACCCAACCCTGATCGAGCGCGTGGCCAGGCTGGCGAACGTGTTGACGGCTGCCGGGGTCAAGGCCGGGGATACCGTGGCGGTGATGGACTGGGACAGCCATCGCTACCTGGAGTGCATGTTCGCCATCCCGATGATCGGCGCGGTGATCCACACCATCAACGTGCGCCTGTCGCCGGAACAGATCCTGTACACCATGAACCACGCCGAGGATCGCTTCGTGCTGGTCAACAGCGAGTTCGTCGGGCTCTACCAGGCGATCGCCGGGCAACTGACCACGGTGGAGAAAACCCTGCTGCTGACCGACGGCCCGGAAAAGAGCGCCGACTTGCCGAACCTGGTAGGCGAATACGAGCAGCTTCTGGCCGCTGCCAGCACCCAGTACGCCTTCGAGGATTTCGACGAAAACTCGGTGGCCACCACCTTCTACACCACCGGCACCACCGGCAATCCGAAGGGCGTGTACTTCACCCACCGCCAGTTGGTGCTGCACACCATGGGCGTGGCGGTGATCATGGGCAGCATCGACAGTGTGCGCCTGCTGGGTACCCGCGACGTGTACATGCCCATTACCCCGATGTTCCACGTGCATGCCTGGGGCTTGCCTTATGTGGCGACCATGCTCGGCCTCAAGCAGGTCTATCCTGGCCGTTACGATCCGGAGCTGCTGGTGGAGCTGTGGCGCAAGGAAAAGGTCACCTTCTCCCATTGCGTGCCGACCATCCTGCAGATGCTGCTCAATGCCAAGGCGGCCCAGGGCACGGATTTCGGCGGCTGGAAGATCGTCATCGGTGGCAGCGCGCTCAACCGTGCGCTGTATGAGGCCTCCAAGGCCAAGGGCATTCAACTGACAGCGGCCTATGGCATGTCGGAAACCGGGCCGCTGGTGTCCTGTGCCCACCTCAACGAAGAGCTGCTGGCGGGCACCGAAGATGAGCGCACGACCTACCGGATCAAGGCCGGCGTGCCCGGGCCTCTGGTGGAGGCGGCGATTGTCGATGGCGACGGCAACTTCCTGCCGGTCGATGGCGAGACCCAGGGGGAGCTGGTGCTGCGCGCACCCTGGCTGACCGAAGGCTATTTCAACGAGCCGCAGAAGGGCGCGGAGCTGTGGGAAGGCGGCTGGCTGCACACCGGCGACGTGGCGACCCTCGACGGCATGGGCGTGATCGACATTCGCGACCGGATCAAGGATGTGATCAAGACCGGAGGCGAGTGGGTATCGTCCCTGGCCCTGGAGGACTTGATCAGCCGGCACCCGGCGGTACGCGAAGTAGCAGTGGTGGGTATCCCCGATCCGCAGTGGGGCGAGCGTCCGTTTGCCTTGCTGGTGCTCCGCGAAGGGCATGCGATCGAGGCCAAGGAGCTCAAGGAGCATCTCAAGCCGTTTGTCGAACAGGGGCACTTGAGCAAGTGGGCGATTCCCAGTCAGATCGCCCTTGTTACTGAAATTCCCAAGACCAGTGTCGGCAAGCTCGACAAGAAGCGCATCCGTCTCGACATCACCGAATGGCAGGCCAACAACAGCACCTTCCTTTCGACGCTGTAAACACCTCCTGCCGTGCCCGAAAGGGCACGGTAGAGCCCACCAAGCAAGCGCTTGCCTTGTCAAATCCGAATTTTCAGCCATCCTTGCCGTGCTGGCATTTGCCGGACTGGCGAAAGGACCGTTCCAGAGTGGTTGGAGGCTGCAAATCACACTTTAGAGGGATCAAGCCGTACCACCTGCTGGCTATAGTCCGCCCAAGGATTTTTAAGAACGGGGCAACCGCGCGACACGGGGCGATGCAACTTTGAACGACTTCGGGGCTGACTGGGTTCCGCCTGTTCAGAGCGTTTTTAAAAGTGCTCAACGCCATAACAATAAAGCACATGGAGTAGCGTCGATGACATCAGTAAACCAGTTCTGGCGCCGGGCGAAACTGCCTCTGGCCGTCAGTCTCGCCTCTACGCTCGCCGGACCTGCCTTCGGCGTCAGTTTCAACATCGGTGAAATCGAAGGTCAGTTCGACTCTTCTCTATCGCTGGGTGCGAGCTGGTCTACCCAGAGCCCCAACAAGAATCTGATTGGTGTCAACAATGGCGGTCATGGCCTGTCCCAGACCTCCGACGATGGCCACGCTAACTTCAAAAGCGGCGAAACCTTTTCCAAGATCTTCAAGGGTATCCATGACCTTGAACTGAAATACGGCGACACCGGCGTCTTCGTCCGGGGCAAATACTGGTATGACTTCGAACTCAAGGACGAAAGCCGCGAGTTCAAGGACATCAGCGACAGCAACCGCAAGGAAGGTGCCAAGTCCTCCGGCGGGCAGATCCTCGACGCCTTCATCTACCACAACTACTCGATCGCCGAGCAGCCGGGCTCCGTGCGTCTGGGCAAGCAAGTGGTGAGCTGGGGTGAAAGTACCTTCATCGGTGGCGGCATCAACTCGATCAACCCGATCGATGTGTCCGCCTTCCGCCGTCCTGGCGCGGAGATCAAGGAAGGCCTGATCCCGGTCAACATGTTCTACGTCTCCCAGAGCCTGACCGACAACCTCTCGGCCGAAGCTTTCTATCAGCTGGAGTGGGACCAGACTGTCGTCGACAACTGCGGCACCTTCTTCTCCCAGCCGGACATCATCGCCGACGGTTGCACCGACAACCTGCGCGTACTGAACAAACGCTCGACCATCCCATCGATTGCCCTCGGGCCACTGGCCGCCGCGGGCGTCGACGTCAACCAGGAAGGCGTTCTGGTACGTCGCGGCCCGGACCGCGATGCACGAGACAGCGGGCAGTGGGGCGTGTCCTTCAAGTACATGTACGAGCCGCTCGACACCGAGTTCGGCGCGTACTTCATGAACTACCACAGCCGTGCGCCGATCTTCAGCGCCACCGGTGCTCCGCAGGCGGTCTTCGACCGTGTCGCGGCCTTGCCGGCAGCGTTCCGCGCCCTGGGCCCACTGGTGGTGGCGGGCAGCTCCGAGTACTTCGTCGAGTACCCAGAGGACATCCGCCTCTACGGCCTGAGCTTCTCCACCACCTTGCCTACCGGTACCGCGTGGAGCGGTGAGATCAGCTATCGCCCGAACGCTCCGGTGCAGCTGAACTCCACCGATATCCTGTTCGCCGGTGTTCGTCCCCTGGGCGGAACCCTGGCCAACGCATCGCTGCTCGACGGCGTGCCGGGCCAGGACCTGCACGGCTATCGCCGTAAAGAGATCACCCAACTGCAGACCACCTTCACCCACTTCTTCGACCAGGTCATGGGCGCCAGCCGCCTGACCCTGGTCGGTGAAGTCGGCCTGACCTACGTGGGTGGCCTGGAAAGCACCTCCAAGGTTCGTTACGGCCGCGATCCGGTCTACGGCCCGGGCGAACTGCCTGCCACCGGCAGCCTGGACACCTGCTCGCAGATCCTCAACACCAGCACCATCAACGGTGCGGGTGCGGGTACGGCGACCAACAATCGCAGCCGCAATTGCAACGACGACGGCTTCACTACCTCGACTTCCTGGGGTTATCGCGGTCGTGCCATCTGGGAATACAACGACGTGTTCGCCGGTGTGAACCTCAAGCCGAACGTGGCCTGGTCCCATGACGTCAGCGGTTACTCGCCTGGCCCTGGCGGCAATTTCGAGGAGGGCCGCAAGGCCATCAGCCTGGGCCTGGATGCCGAATACCAGAACACCTACACCGCGAGCCTGGCGTACACCAACTTCTTCGACGGCAAGTACACCACGGTGGATGACCGTGACTTCGTGGCCCTCAGTTTCGGCGTGAACTTCTAAGCATTGCATTATCAGGAAGAACAAGAATATGAAAGTAACCAAGAGTCTGTTGCAGGTCGGTGTCCTCGGACTGTCGCTGCTGGCGACCGGGGTCATGGCCGCGGTGTCGGCCGATGAAGCGGCCAAGCTGGGGACCTCCCTGACGCCGATGGGCGCGGAAATGGCCGGTAACTCCGCCGGCACCATTCCGGCCTGGAAAGCCATGCCGACCAACGCCGGCAATGCGGATAGCAAAGGCTTCCTGTCCAACCCGTATGCCAATGAGCAACCGCAGTTCACCATCACCGCGCAGAACGTCGAGCAGTACAAGGACAAACTGGCACCGGGGCAGTACGCGATGTTCAAGCGCTACCCGGAAACCTACAAGATGCCGGTCTATCCCTCCCACCGCGGGGCCACAGTGCCCGCCGAGGTGTTCGCCGCGATCAAGGAAAATGCCACCAAGACCAACCTGGTCAGCGGCGGCAACGGCCTGGAAAACTTCAAGACCGCCATTCCGTTCCCGATTCCGAAAAGCGGCGTGGAAGTCATCTGGAACCACATCACCCGCTATCGCGGGGGTAGCGTGACCCGCCTGGTGACCCAGGCGACGCCACAGGCCAACGGCTCGTTCAGCCTGGTGTACTTCCAGGACCAGTTCGTATTCCGCGACAAGATGAAGGACTACGATCCGGCGAACCCGGGCAACATCCTGTTCTACTTCAAGCAGAAAGTGACTGCACCGGCGCGCCTGGCCGGTGGTGTGCTGCTGGTGCACGAAACCCTCGACCAGGTGAAGGAACCGCGTTCGGCGTGGGTCTACAACGCCGGCCAGCGTCGTGTGCGTCGCGCCCCGCAAGTGTCGTATGACGGTCCGGGTACCGCGGCCGATGGCCTGCGCACTTCCGACAACCTCGACATGTACAACGGCGCGCCGGACCGCTACGACTGGAAGCTGGAAGGCAAGAAGGAGATGTACATCGCCTCCAACAGCTACAAGCTCGACTCGCCGCAACTGAAGTACGCCGACATCATCAAGGCCGGCCACATCAACCAGGACCTGGCTCGCTACGAGCTGCGCCGTGTCTGGCACGTGGTCGCGACCCTGAAGGAAGGTCAGCGTCATATCTACGCCAAGCGTGACTTCTACATCGATGAAGACACCTGGCAGGCCGCGGTGATCGACCACTACGACGGTCGTGGCCAGCTGTGGCGCGTGGCCGAGGCGCACGCCGAGAACTACTACGACAAGCAAGTGCCGTGGTACGCCCTGGAAACCCTCTACGACCTGCAGTCCGGCCGTTACCTGGCACTGGGCATGAAGAACGAAGAGAAATCGGCTTATGACTTCGGCTTCACCGCCACCACCAGCGACTTCACCCCGGCGGCCCTGCGCCAGGATGGCGTTCGTTAACCCGCGGTAAATCGAGGCGCATCCTCGATCGACGCCCCGACTGGTTCGGGGCGTTTTTTATTGTCTGGGTTTTTCTACAAAACCCGGGTGGCCCCTGTAGGAGCGAGCTTGCTCGCGAAAAATACTCCAGACAATGCCACCTCCCGGTAAAACCGCGCTGAGCTGATCGCGAGCAAGCTCGCTCCTACAAGTATGTGGGAAGCGCTGACAAACCCGGTTGTATTCTTTTTCTATCCATCTGTAGCAAAAATCTTCAACAGGGGGCTTTTTACCGATAGTCTGCCGACATCTGTATTGCCGACAACAGCACTTCAATAAGAGTTGGCCATGACTGATCTGTCCCGTATCCAAGGGCCTGCCGGTGCGGCCATTCCCGCGCCGGAAGGGCGCTTCTACCGACCTCCCTTGCCCGACGGCTACGTACTGCGGCCGCGTCTGTGCGAGCGCTTGAGCGCGGGTCTCAATGGCCGGTTGCTGCTGGTCAGTGCGCCGGCCGGTTTTGGCAAGAGTTCGCTGGCGGTGGAGTTCTGCCAAAGCCTGCCGCCGCACTGGCGCAGCCTGTGGCTGGGGCTCAGTCGCCGGGACAGCGATCCGGGACGTTTTCTCGAACGCCTGCTCGAGGGGCTGCAACAGTATTTCGCCCAACTGGGCAGTCAATCCCTCGGGCTGCTGAAGATGCGCCAGCGCCACCAGCCCTTCGCCTTCGAAGAATGGCTGGACGGCCTGCTCGACGAGTTGGCGGCCCACCTCTCCAGTACTTCTCCCTTGTTGCTGGTGCTGGACGATTACCACCTGGCCCAGGGGCCGGTGCTCGACCGCTGTCTGCAGTTCTTCCTCAATCATTTACCCGATGGCCTGCTGGTGCTGGTGACCAGCCGCCAGCGCCCGGACTGGCACCTGGCGCGTCTGCGCCTGTCGCGGAAGCTGCTGGAACTGCACGAGCAGGACCTGCGCCTGACCTACGACGAATCCCTGACCCTGCTCGACCGGCACAGCAGTTCGCTGCGCGGCGAGGCACTGGAAAGCCTGATCCTGCGCAGCGAAGGCTGGGTAGCGGGGCTGCGTTTCTGGTTGTTGGCGGCCTCTGAGGCGGGCAGTGGCGCAACCTTGCCGCAGTCGCTGAATGGCGGCGAAGGCCTGATTCGCGACTATTTGTTGGAAGAAGTCATCGATTGCCTGCCTGCCGAAGTGCAGTCGTTCCTCTACGACACGGCGCCCCAGGAGCGCTTCTGCAGCGAACTGTGCGATGCGCTGCGCGAGTCCCACGACAGTGCAGAGATCCTGCGTTACCTGTTGGCCCACCAGGTGTTCCTGGTGCCGCTGGATGAGCAGGGGCACTGGTATCGTTATCACCACCTGTTCTCCGACCTGTTGCGCACCCGGCCCACCGCCAACGCGGTATTGCCGCCGGCCAGCCTGCACTTGCGCGCCTGTCGCTGGTTCAACGCCCAGGGCTTGCTGGACGAGGCGGTGGAGCAGGCGTTGCGCGCCGGGCACCTGGATGTGGCGGCGAACCTGGTACAGAACCTGTCCGAGGAACAACTGCTGGCGGAACAGAACGTCGGCATGCTGCTGCGCTGGAAAATGGACTTGCCCGACAGCCTGCTGATCAGCACCCCACGGCTGATCGTGCTGTACAGCTGGGCGCTGGGTCTGGCGTGCCAGTTGGATGCCGCCGAGGAGCTGGCCAGCCATTTGAGTCGTTTCCTGCCGGCCCCTTCGGCCACCGCGCAGAAATCCATGCTGGCGCAATGGCTGGCCTTGAGCGGGATCGTCGCCCGCGGACGGGGGAATCGCGAGCTGACCCTGCTGTACTGCACCGAGGCCCTGGAAACCTTGCCCCAGAAGCGCTACGGGCAGCGGTTGGTGTGCCTGTCGACCCTGTCCAACCTGGCAATCGCCGATGGTGATTTGTGGCGTGCCCGGGGGCTTAACCGCGAGTCCCTGGAACTGGCGCAGCGGGTCGGCAACCCCTTGTTCGAGGCCCTGGCCCATTACGACCGGGCCCGGGTGCTGCAAGCGCGCGGCGAGATCCTGCGGGCGCTGGATGAAGTCCGCCAGGGCTTGCAGCGCTTGTATGGCCTGTCCACGCAACGGCTGTACGCGGTACGTGCGCGGTTGACGCTGTATGAAGGGTATCTGTTGACGTTGCGCTGCCAGCCCGAGACCGGGTTGGCGCGCTTGCGGGCGGGCCTGGTCGAGGCCCGGGCCTGTCGCGATATCAGCGTGCTGATCGGCCATTGCGTGATCGCCAACCTGGAAGGTCACAACGGTGAGTTTGCCAAGGCCTTTGCCGAGCTGGCCGAGGCCGAACGCCTGATGCACATCTGGGACGTCCCGCCGATCTACTACCTGGCGATGATCACCCTGGTCAAATGCGAACTCTGGCTGGCCCAGGGGCGCACCGACCTGGCGCAGGCCTGGCTGGCTCGCCTGGGGCAGACCTACACCGGCGATCAGGCCGCCGCCGCGCCGGAATTTCATCCACAGCTGCCGCTGCACATCGAGTTGCAGCAAGCCTTGCTCGACAGCATCCAGGGTGTGCCGGCCCTGGCCGAACAGCGCCTGGACAAACTGGTGGAGCATGGCCGGGAGACCGGGCGGCAGATGCTCAATATGATGGCGTTGAATCAGAAGGTCGCGCTGTTATTGGCCCAGGGGCGCGACCCCGAGGCCCGGCAGGCCTTTGCCCAGGCGCTGGAGGCTGCCGTGGGCGGGGCATTGCAACCCTTCGAATGGGCGGTGCGGGCGCATCCGGCCTGGGTCCGCGAGCAGCTTCAGCAGGGGGCGGCGACGCCGTTGCGTCAGACCTTGCTCGAACGCCTGCCGGCCGCCGTGGTGCGCGAACCTATGGAGCAGCATTACGGCGAAGTCCTCAGTTCCCGGGAGCTGGCGGTGCTGCAACTGATCGCCCAGGGCTGTTCCAACCAGGAAATCAGCGATCAGCTGTTTATCTCGCTGCACACCGTGAAGACCCACGCCAGCCATATCAACAGCAAGCTGGGAGTGGAGCGTCGCACCCAGGCCGTGGCCCGGGCCCAGGAGCTGGGCCTGCTGGGTTAAATTCCAGCGCAAGAAACGTAGTTCTTGCGCTGGAATGTCGGTCTACAGTGCAGGCGTACCGAGACGAAGGCCTGGCCCGGGCCTGATCTCACTGGAAGATAAAGGAGGCTTGCCATGCCCTGCGTATTCAAATTGATGAACTCACCCGTCGGTCAACTGACCCTGGTTGCCAGAGGCACCAAGCTCGCCGCGATTCTCTGGGAGAGCGAGCGCGAAAACCGGGTGCGTCTCGGCCCGTTGCAGCCTGCCGACGATCATCCGGTGTTGCTGGAAACCGAACGCCAGCTCAAGGAGTACTTTGCCGGTAGCCGAAATCGCTTCGAACTGGAGCTGGATTTTGTCGGCACCGAGTTCCAGCGCAAGGTCTGGCAGGCGCTGCTGACCATTCCTTTCGGCGAAACCCGCAGCTACAGCCAGATTGCCGCACAGGTTGGCAGCCCCAAGGCCGTGCGCGCAGTCGGTGCGGCCAATGGTCGGAACCCGATCTCGATCATCGCCCCCTGCCACCGGGTGATCGGCGCCTCGGGCAGCCTCACCGGTTTTGCCGGCGGCTTGCAGGCCAAGCAGTTCCTGCTGGCGCTGGAGGAGGGCGAGCAGACATTGCAACTGGGCTTCTAGCCCTGCCGACCCCAGGCGTGACGGCAGGAGCATCTTGCCTGCAACGGCGGTTGTAGAGCGGTTGCCGCGATATCGTTCGGCATTAACTAAACAGGTAATAAGAGTTTTGTATTCTGCCGTCAAAAAAATATCACAAACCGCTCGCTATAATTCCCTGGAGATACAACTAAAGCCGTATAGCCCGCCAGCTTGATTTCTATCAAGCCATAACAGAATATAGCGCGCCAGCGTATCGGGACTTACCAACTTGGTAGGCCAGCAGCTATGTATTCACGTGCTTAGGCATAATAAAAAATCTTGCATCGTCTTCGCCCTCTCCCGAGAGGCTGAAGTAATCCTGAAATATAGCGAGCTCATGACATGGATAGTCGACTTAAATACTCTGACTTTATTCCGGCCGACGAAAGTAATTCAAATGTCTGTTTAAAATTAGAGCTTGAAAAGCTGTTGGGCGATCTGCAGGGGGCAAGTTATGCCTATTTTGCTGCTCCTCGAAACCGCGAAGTGACACCTCTTATTATTTCGAATTACCCATCGCGCTGGCTGAAAGCCTATAAGAATGCAAACTATCATTTAATCGACCCGATCATTCATCACGGTCTTAAAAGTTGCGCGCCATTTGCCTGGAGCGATGCCCTCCAGGCCGCTTCCTGTGACAAGAGCCGGGAGTTGTTTCAACGTTCCAGCCAATACCGGATCTGCTCCGGCGCCACCTTTACCCTGCATGACGCCGGCGGCATGTTCAGTTCGCTGAGCCTTTGCAATGGCGGGTCGCAAGCCGATTTTGAGCGCCGCATGGCCGACCAGCAGGGGCAGCTACAGATGGCGCTGATCCGCTTTCATAGCCGACTGTTGAGCCTGCGGACGATGGACGAGCTGTTCCCCGAGCCTCAGACCGGACCGCTTTCGGCCAGGGAGCTGGGGGTGCTCAAGTGGGTGATGATGGGCAAGGCCTACCGGGAAATCGCGCTGATCTGCGCGATTTCCGAGCGGACGGTCAAATTTCACATGTCGAACATTTCCGGAAAGCTGCAGGTCTGCAATGCCAAGCAGGCCGTCTACGAAGCTCAGCGCCAGGGCATCCTCTGATTCAGGCGCTGATCCGCTGGGGTTCGTGGAACGCTGTGTCGAGTGGGCTCAGGCGCTTTGGCCACTGGCTGGCCCGCGAGGATGGCAAGGGGCACTTGCGGGCGATGCTGGACAGCAGGCGCTGACGATTGGCGTCGCTGATCGGCATGTTCAGCAGTAGTACCTTTTCTCCCGGCGCGGCCTCGCCGGTGTCGAGTATTTCGTAGTGCCATCCGGCGCTGCGGACGATTCGTCCCATGGCATTGCTGACGACCGTGATGATCGATTCCAGGCCGCTGCGTGCGGCATGGTTGTGCATGCACAACAGCAGCATTTCGGTCAGCGGCAGATGGGCCAGGCCGAGCTGGCGCGAGCGGGTCTTGTCGACGAAGAAGCGGCTGGATTCAGCCATCAGCGCCTGCTTGGGCGGCTCGCAGCGGAAAAAGCCACGGAACGGCCCTTCGACCATGTAGGGGTCCAGGGTGTTGATCAGGCGCAGGCCGGCCAGGGGCACGCCTTTCCAGGTGCCGATCAGGTAGGTGGTGCGCTCGTTGTCATACTCATCGAACTCGATGTCATTCTTTATATTAACCTTCCAGTTCAAACGATCGGCGAATACTTCCTTGCGCAGGCCATACAAATCGGCGACCCAGGCGTGGGGTGTCGCACTATAGTCGAGCGCGTGAAATTCGATGGATTCCATATTGTGAAGTTCTTCCGTGGGATATGGCCAGTACTAAGGATTGGGCTCGCACAGTTCGCGGAGAATCAACTTGCGGCTAAGGCAAATCAATTGTGCGGCGCTTGTTAGTTTAACAATGTCTGCCCGGCGACAACCTGTACTTAGGTGCAGTTGCAGGTTGCCTGATTTGATTTTCATTACGCACTTGACCATCTGTACCTAGATACAGTTGTCCTCTCCGGGCAATTACGACAACTTATGCCGGGCAGTGGTTAAGCCCTCAATAACGCCGTAGAGCCGAGCTTTGCAATGTTGGACGGTTGTTCCAACTAGTGCGTACATGGCTTGTACTTGCGAGTACTCCACTTGCCTTAATCGTCGAATATGCCAATGGCAGTCTGAGTGCCTGGATCAGGCTTCTTCACGCTGCGTGGCATCTCCAGCCAAGACATCGAAACAGGGAAGATCATGGAAAAGTCCGCCTCTTCAGAACCGCGCCGGGTGGTTGTAACCGGTTATGGCGCCATCTGCTCGCTTGGCGAGAATGTCGAAGCCATCTGGGACGCAATGATGGATTACCAGGTCGGTTACCGTCAGCACAGCTTCGACGATCCGAGCATCCATGCGCGTTACTTTGGCTTTATCGATGACTTCGGTCGTGAAGCGATGCGTCCGTTCTCGAAGAAAATCTCCAAGATGTTGCCGTTGTTCGCCAAATACAGCCTGGTGGCCACCCACGAGGCGATCCGCATGGCGTTTGGCGACACGCCCCTGGATGAGGTCGTCTCGCCCTTCGATCGCGGCGTGATCCTGGGCACCGGCTGGGGCGGGCTCGATACCGCCAACAGCAATAACAACGAATACCGCGAGCAGGGCATCTCCACGTCCTTCGCCACCGTCATGTCGATGTGCAATGCCGCGACCGCCGGTATCACCATGAACTGGAACATGCGCGGTATCCAGAACAGCCCGGTGGCGGCCTGCGCCACGGGCACCATCGCCATTGGCGAAGCCTACGAGGCGATTCGCAGCGGCCGCGCCAAGGTGATGATCGCCGGTGGCAGCGAATCCCTGAAAGAACAGTTCAACGTCTGGTCGGTGGATGTCATCCAGGCCTTGAGCAAGGAACAGGAAAACCCACGCCTGGCCTGCTGCCCGTTCAGCAAGGGGCGCAGCGGCTTCGTGCTCTCCGAGGGCGCGGCGGTGTTGTGCCTGGAAGACTATGAACTGGCCCGGGCCCGGGGCGCGAAGATCCTCGGCGAGATCACCGGCTACGCCAACTACTCGGACGCCTACGACATGACGGCCCCGGCCGAAGACATGCAGGCCCGGGTGCGGGTGATCAATGACGTGTGCCAGCAGGCAGGCGTAGAGGCGTCGCAGATCGACTACGTCAACCTGCACGGCACCTCGACCCCGCTCAACGATGTCAATGAAACCCGTTCGATCAAGCAGGCCCTGGGGGATGCGGCATACGGCATTCCGATGTCCAGCACCAAGTCCTACACCGGGCACTTGATTGGCGCCGCCGGTTCCATGGAGGCGGTCTTCTGCCTCAAGGCCATGGCCCGGGGCACGATTCCGGCGACCATCCATATGGATGAGGCCGACCCTGAGTGCGACCTCAACTACGTGCCCAACGAACACCTGCATGGGCAGACCCTGAACAATGTGCTGAACCTGAGCTTCGGCTTCGGTGGCGCCAACGCCGGCATCATGCTGCGCAAGGTGGTCTGATCATGCAGCTGCAATTCGGAGCCGAGCAGATCGAGGCCTGGGCCGGTCTCTCCGGCGATCGCAACCCGATCCACTTCGACCGCGAGGCGGCGCGCCGCATGGACGCGGCCGATGTGGTGGTGCATGGCATGCTCGCGCTGCTGCCGGTCAAGCACCGCATGGGGCGGGTCAGCCCGGTGCTGCCCCAGGACTGGATGCAGTTCAAGGCGCTGCTCAAGACGCCAGTGCTGCGCGACAGCACGGTGGCCCTGTCGACCCGCGAACGCAGTGACAGCACAGGGTTCAAGCTGCACTCGAGCGGTGGCGACAGCGAACACGTGATCGGCCATGTACGCATCGTCGAGGCGCCAGAGTGGTCATCCACAAGCCCGGGTTTCCTGCTGGCACGCGAGGAGGTCGCGACCTGGCTCGCACGCTTTCGTGATGACCTGGGCCGGGAGCTCGATGACTGGGTCGCGCTCGACGCGCTGATCTTTTCCCACTTCATCCGTAACCATCTGGGCGTGATCTTCGATTGCCTGTCCCCGCAGTTCCGTCAACGGCAGCGGCCGAACCGGCTCGAGGATCTGTCCGATCACCTGGTGGTGCAGACCAGCCACCAGATCACCTTCTGCACATCGCTGCGCTCGCTGGGCGAGCTGCAGACCGATATTCGCTGCGAGATCGACAACATCCACCTGATCGAAAGCCCCGGCAAGGCCGTGGGCACCCTCGATCTCGGGGTGCATGTCAGCGATCGCCACGTAATGACCATCACTCTCGGCCTGATGATAAAGGCCCTTCCAACCTCCCAAGGAGCTATGCAATGACCACTGTAGAGAAAGTATTTGCCGTTGTTCGCGACCTCATCCTGGAACTCAAGGATGTCGACGAAAACGATGTGACCCTCGATACCAACATCGAAGCGATGGAGTTCGACAGCCTGGATTTCGTCGAGATGCAGGTTGTGGTGCAGAAGAAGATCGGCGTGGCCCTGGATCCCGACTCGTTCGTCAGCCGCAAGATCGCCACGCTGCGCCAGCTGTGCGAATTCGTGGTCGAGCTCAAGGAATCGGCTGCTGTCCCTGCCTGACTGGCAGGTCCACCGTTACGGATAGGAGCAAGGGAATGTCCACGCTGATCAATAGTGTGCTCGCCATTTCAGAAGCAAGAGAGTCCAAGGTCCGCAAGCTGAGCGAAGTCTCGCACCACAAGACCATGGACCACGCGACCGTGCTGCCCTGGGACCAGGAGGTCGATCGCAGCCTGTACCCGAAGGACCCCGATCACCTGTGGATCAATGGCACGCGTTTCTGCGAAGGCCTGAGCGAGGCGCAGAAACTGGAGTTGGCCTGGCTGGAAACCGGCCGTGACATCTCCATGTTCATCTGGCTGGAGCAAACCATTCCGCCGTTGTACATGGGCTATGTCACCCAGTTCCACGACCGCATCTCCCAGGACCTGCAGGAGTACCTGATGATCTTCTCCAAGGAGGAGATCGTTCACACCCTGACCTTCAAGCGTTTCATGGGCAAGGCCGGCCTGCAGCTGTGGAACCCGCCGGTGGGTCTCTATGAGTTGCTGACCGAGACGCTGCCGAAGATGGAGCCCGCGGTGGGCGTGCTGTTCACGCTGCTGATCGAGTGGGTCGCGGAAATGGGCGCGATGCACACGTCCCAGGGGCCTGGCATCGAGCCTATGACCCGGACCATGTTCCGTGAGCACCATCATGACGAGGCCCGGCACATCGCCTTCGGTCGCTGGATCAGCGAGTCGTTCTTTGAAACGGCGAGTCCCGAGTCCATCGCCCAGGTGAGGGCCATGAGTCGCCGGATCATCCCGGCGCTGATCGACATGTTCACCTACAACCCGGAAATCGCCCGGCACACCTCGTTCGAATTCCCGATCGCGGTGGATGACAAGGCGAAGATCGAGGAGGTCTGGCGCTCGGCCCATAACGCCCGGCTCAACGATGCACGCTTTGCCGAGATCTACGCCTGGGTCGACAAGCTGGGGTTGCGGCAATGAACCAGCCGTCCTGGGACGCGATCTTCGTCGGTGCCGGGATCACCAGCCTGGCCTGTGCGGCGATGCTGGTCAAACGTGACCCCGGGGTGCGCCTGCTGATGGTCGACAAGCATATTGTCGTCGGCGGCTATGCCTCCACGTTCAGCCGGCCGAAGCAGGGCGCGGTGTTCGACTGCAGCCTGCACAAGCTCAGTGGCATGGCCGAGGGCGGCAACCTCATCCGCATCCTGCGCGACCTGGGGCTGGACGAGACGCTGGACCTGGTTTACCCCCAGGACTACTTCTGCGCCTACCGGGACGGCACGGAACTGCCGCTGGCCAATGATGCGGACGGGGCGGAGCGGCAGCTGGTCGAGCGCTTTCCCCATCAGGCCGAGGCCATCGCGACCTTCTTCGAACATGTCCGGACCTACGGGCGCAACGGCTACTACCAGTTCCAGATGCTCGACGGCAGCTTCGAGCCGGACATGGCCCAGTTGCGTTTCGCCCATCGCAACCTGAAGCACAAGACCGTGCGCCAGGCACTGCACGAACTGTTCGACGACCCGTACCTGATCGAGATCCTGGCGGCGCCGGGCATCTACGTCGGCGGTTACTCGGAAGACCTGGGCTATCTGTACTACCTGCATGTGGTGTACGCCACGCTCAACCGTGGCAACGCCTATGTCGCCGGCTCTTCCCAGCACCTGTCCAACCTGCTGGCGCGGCAGATCGAACAGGCGGGCGGGCAGATCATGCTCAGCACCCGGGTCGATGGCGTGCTCACCGACGGCCAGGGCAACGCCACGGGCATCAGCACCCAGCGCGGGGTGTTCCATTCTTCGCGGGTGTACATCAACGCTTCACCGCACTACGCGGTGCAGCACCTGTTCGCCGCGGACGTGGAACTGGCGGCCACCCGGGAGAAGCTCACCGGGCTGAAGCCGGCACGCTCGACCACCACCGTGTACCTGGTGACCGACCTGCCACCGGAGCAACTGGGCTTGCAGCACAGCGAATCGATGCTGTTCGCCGATGACCCGGCGGCTGGCGCCGAGCTGCGCATGGCCGCTGCCCTCAGCGGTTATGAGGCGCAGCTCAGTGAGCGGGCTTTCTGGGAGATGTCGCCGATCGAGGTCACCAACTATCACGCCTTGGACCCGGCTGCGGGCCAGGTGGTGTGCATCAACGTGCTCGACTCGATCGCCCATTGGCCGCAGCGCCGCACCGCGCAATACCGGGCCAAGAAGCAGCGGGCCAGCGACATCCTGGTGGAGCGTCTGTTGCGCCAGGTGCCGGGGCTGCGCGGGCACGTGCTGCATACCGAGGTCGCCACGCCCCACACCTATGTGCGTTTCACCAACAACACCGACGGTTCGGGTTATGGGGCGATGGTGGGGACCGATCTCAAGGGCCATGTATTCCATCACGGCTTCCCGGTGCAGGGCGTGCAGTTCCTCAGCGCCTGGGTGGCAGGCCCCAGTTACGAAGCCGCCTTCGGCTATGCCGAGATGAAGGCCAGGCAATGGAGGCGAGCATGAGCAAGAACGAGCAGTCGACCGGTTGGCTGGGGATCGCCATTTCCAAGTTGTTCATCCGGGTCATGTTCCGTCAGGTACAGGGCTGGAAGCGTGACGTGCCCACGCGTGCGGCAGGCTTTGTGGAGATCGCGCGCGACGGCAGCCGGCTGGAGGGAGCGTCCCTGCGCACCTGCGCCATGCGCCCTCGGGGCGTGGTGCTGTTGTGTCATCCGTTCCTCAAGTACGGCATGCATTACTTTTTCGAGAACAACCTGGACCAGGCGTTTCTCGACCAGGGCTATCACGTGGTCGCCTTCAACTTCAAAGGCTTCGGCCGCAGCACCATCGGCGGCCATGCGTTCGCCGACGATGTGCTGGCGATTGCCCGGCGCGTGTCGCGGGACAACCCCGGCCTGCCGATCCACCTGGTGGGCTGTTCGTTTGGTGGCTATCACCTGTCCCATGCCCTGGCGCGGGATGCCACGCCCTTCACCTCGGCCGTGCTGGACAGCGTGCCGATTTCGGTGCGCAGCTACTTTACCCGCGGGCCGCTGCGGCTGGCCATGCGCTGGATCAGCGGTAGCCGCCTGGCGGTACCCACCGGGACCTGTGCCATCGATCACTCACTGCGTGGGGTGCGTCATCTACCGATCGCCTACTTCTACGGGCGCAACGACCACTTCATCCCGGATACCAGCGTGACTGGGCTCAGCCAGGAGTGCGAGGCGCTGCACGTGGTCGGTTTCGAGGGCTGTCGCCACCTGGAAAACCACAAGAAACACCGGGACCGCTACTTCGAGGAGATCTTCGATTTCTTCGCCCGTGCGGAAGCTCGAAAAACCGCCGTGCCGGCATGACAGCGGCAGGGATCATCAGGTCAAAGGATGTAGTTCATGGAAGTTCAGCAGTCTTCAAACGGCAAATGGGTACTGGTCAGCGGCGGCAGTCGCGGCATTGGCCGCGCACTGGTCCTGGCCCTGGCCCGGGAAGGGTATCGGGTCGCGTTCACCTACCAGTCCTCGGCCGACGCGGCCTTGCAGCTGGAGCAGGAAGTGGCCGCCAGTGGCGGCCTGGCCAGCGGGCATGCCTGTGACGGAAGGGACCACGACTCGGTCGAGGCGGTCTGCGCCCAGTTGGTGGAAACCCACGGCGAGCCCTACGGCTTGATCAACAACATGGGCGTGACCGGCGACCAGCTGTTGTTCAAGTTCGACATCGAGCGCTACCGCGACGTGGTCGCGACCAACCTCGATTCGGCGGTGTATTTCAGTAAGTGCCTGGCCCCGGCGATGGCCGCCGAGCGTCGCGGCAAGATCCTGCACATGTCCTCCGTCAGCGGGCTCAAGGGCAACAAGGGACAGATGGGGTACTCGGCGACCAAGGCGGCGATGATTGGCATCACCAAGACCATGGCCCTGGAAATGGCGCGCTTCAAGATCACCGTCAACGCCATCGCCCCAGGCTTCATTGCCACGGAGATGGTCGGGCAGATCGCCGACCCGATACGCAAGTCGATCACCGACACCATCCCCCTCAAGCGCTTCGGCGAAGTCCGCGAAGTGGCGGCCCTGGCCAGCTTCCTGCTGTCGCCCCAGGCCGACTACATCACTGGCCAGACATTCGTGATCGATGGCGGTCTGACGGCCTGATTAGCAGTTCTGATCTGGCCGCAGAGCCAGGAGAAATCATGAGTCAAGAATACGATACCGTTTTCGTCGGCGCGGGCCTTGGCGCGTTGGCGGGTGCCAGCCTTATGGCGCAGCGAGGCCAGAAAGTCCTGGTAGTGGAAAAGCACAACGTAGCCGGTGGTTACGCGAGTAATTTCCGCCGCAAGGATTTCAACTTCGATGTTTCGCTGCATTCGTTCGACGGCGTGGTGCGGGGCGCCGAGTCGTTCAATGTGATCCAGGCCTGTGGCGTGGCGGACAAGGTCGAGTTTCTCCATCACCCGACCCTGTATCGCTATCGCTCGCAGGACATCGACCTCACGGTCGGGCACCGCGACCTGGAAGGTTACAAGCGCGAGTTGTTCCGCTTCTTTCCCGAGGAGGTCGATAACATCAACCGGCTGTTCGCCGAGTCGCAGCGCAACTACAAGGACCTGTGCGGCTTCCTGTATTCGCGCAAGCCGTTCTGGATGAGGCTGGTGGCCACGCCGATGATC
Source organism: Pseudomonas sp. SK3(2021) (assembly GCF_016772375.1). Lineage (NCBI taxonomy): Bacteria > Pseudomonadati > Pseudomonadota > Gammaproteobacteria > Pseudomonadales > Pseudomonadaceae > Pseudomonas > Pseudomonas sp. SK3(2021). The sequence continues at coordinate 5,569,066 of NZ_CP061943.1, read as the reverse complement.
TATCCCCGGGTGCTCAAGTATGGGCATGAAACGGTGGATCACTACTTCTCGCGCTTCACCTCCAATGAGCGTCTCAAGGAAGTGCTGTCGGCGCAGTGGAGCTATTACGGCCTGCCGGCCAAGGACCTGGCGTTCGGCTACTTCTCCTATCCCTTCATCGACTATCTGGAGAACGGCGGTTATTCGATCAAGGGCGGCTCACAGGCCTTGTCCAATGCCTTGGTCGAGGTCATCGAGCAGCATGGCGGCCGGGTCGAGCTGGAGTCGGCGGTCAACCAGATCGTGATCGAGCGCGGCCGGGTCGGCGGCGTGGTGACGCGCAAGTCGGGCAGGGTCAAGGCGCGCAACGTCGTGGCCAATATCTCGCCTCACGCGGTGCTGGCATTGGCGGGCGAGCAGCACTTCGCTGCCAAGTACCGCTCGCGCCTGCGCGAACTCAAGCTGTCGGTGTCGGGGTTCCAGGTCTACCTGGGGCTCGATTGCCCGCTGAGCGAGTTGGGCGTGGGCGCCGAGGAGTACATTCACTTCTTCGCCCCGCCGAAAACCCAGCGTCAACAGTTCGAGCATATCCAGGCCGGAGAGCTGCATGGCGACAACACCAGTTGGTCGATCAACTACTTCTCCAACGTCGATCCCTCGATGGTCCCGGCCGGAAAGTCCAGCCTGGGCCTGTTCACCCTGACGGGCGCCGGCGAATGGCACTTCCTGGACAAGCTCGCCTACCGGCGCAAGAAGAACGAACTCACCGAGCTGCTGATCGCCAACGCCGAGCGGGTCATTCCCGGCCTGCGTCGGCACATCGAGGTCTGCGAGGCAGGCTCGCCGCGCACCATGAGCAAGTTCACCCATAACCCGGCGGGCGCGATCTACGGCTTCGAGCAGAACACCCGACAGTCCGGCCTGTTCAACCGTTTCCCGCAGAAATACCCGGTCAAGGGGCTGTACCAGGTCGGGGCCTGGACATTCCCGGGCGCAGGCTTCATCGGAACGATGTTGTCGGCGCGCTTGTTGGTCGACCGCTATTTCTGAGCGGCGACTTCCCAGTCCAACCAGACGTTTACGAGACTCACCATGACCTACGTAGTGACCGACAACTGCATCCAGTGCCGCCACACCAACTGCGTCGATATCTGCCCCGCGGATGCCTTCCACCTGGGGCCGAACTTCATCGTCATCAATCCCCAGGAGTGTGTCGATTGCGGCCTGTGCCTGCCCGAATGCCCGGAGGAAGCCATCCAGCCGGAGAACCAGCTCGATGACAGCAACCGGCATTTCCTCAAGCTCAATGCCGAGCTGGCCGAGCACTGGCCGGTGATCCTGCAGCGGATCCCGCCCCTGGCGGACCATGAGCAATGGAGCCGCAAGCCGAACAAGCTGCCCCACCTGATACATGAGGCCGAGGCGGTCGATCCGACCCGCGACCACCACCTAGCCCATGCCTGATGCGCGACTGGAACCGTAACCCATGCAAAGCTTTGATCGATTCAAGACCCTCGAGAGCGACACCTTCGACGTGATAGTGGTCGGCGCCGGCATCGGTGGCCTGACGGCTGCCGCGACCCTGGCCAACCGTGGCAAGCAGGTGCTGGTGCTCGACATGCACTATGAAATGGGCGGCTGTGCCACGGTGTTCCACCGCAAGGGCAAGGACTATGAGTTCGATGTCGGCCTGCACTACATCGGCGACTGCGGCAAGGACGGCCTGATTCCGCGGATCCTGCGCGGGGCCGGCATCGATGACGGTGAAATCCGTTTTATCGAGCAGGACCCGGAAGGTTTCGAGACCCTGTGTTTTCCCGACTTCCAGTTCGCGGTTCCCCGTGGTTATGAACGCTTTCGCGAAAAGCTGCTGGAGGCGTTCCCTAAGGAGCGGGTGGGGATCAACCGCTACTTCAAGATGCTGCAGCAGGTCTGGGATTTCATGGGCATCCACTCGCGCCCGCTGACGGCGCTGTGGGTATTGCCGCGCTCGTGGATGCTGATGCGTCACGCCAAATCGACGGTGGCGCAATTCCTCGACACCTGTACCCAGGACCAGCGCCTGCGGGCCATCCTGACCGGGCAGCTGGGGGTCTATCACCAGCCGCCGAGCCGCGCGACCATGGCCGGCCACGCGGCGGTGGTCAATCACTTCCTGCAGGGTTCCTACTACCCCTCGGGCGGTGGCCAGATGTTCTCCGACAAGCTGGGCGAGGTGGTCGAGCGCAAGGGCGGCAAGATCCTCCTGCGGTCCAAGGTCGAACGTATCCTGATCGAGAACGGTCGTGCCGTGGGCGTCGAGTTCAGCAACAAGCACCTGGGCAAACGGGTGGTCAAGGCCGATGCGGTGATCTGCAACGCCGATATCAAGCAGGCCCTGCTCGGCCTGATCGGCCGTGAACACCTCAAGCCCAAGACCGTGCGCCGTGCCGAGCAGTTCGAGATGTCACCGGCCATGGGCGTGGTCTATCTGGGCATCGACATGGACCTCAAGGTCATGGGCCTGAAGAACACCAACTATCGCATCTACCCAGGCTGCGATTACGAGAAGGCCTACCGCGAGGTGTTCGCCGGGGCGTTTCCCGAGGAGCCCCATCTGTTCATCGGCAACGCCACCATGAAAGACCCGGATAACCCGGCCATCGCGCCACCGGGCATCTATAACCTGCAACTGATGTCGGCAGTGCCTTCCACTCCGCAAAGCTGGGGCGTGACCCAGACCGAGCTGGCGGATGGCAGCTATCGGACCAACCCGGCCTACCTGGAGAAAAAAGAGTGGTACGCCCGCCAACTGATTGCCCTGGCTGAACGGGTGATTCCGGGCATGTCGAAGCACATCGTCTATCAGGAAGTCTCGACGCCCTTTTCGGTGACGCGCTTTATCGGCTCCGAAGGCGGGACCTCCTACGGCCTGGCCTTTACCCCGGAGTACTTCCTGCACAACCGGCCGGGAGCCAAGACAGAAATCCGCAACCTGTACCTGTGCGGCGCCTCCACCCGTACCGGGCATGGCATCTTTGGCGCCATGACCGGTGGCGTGGAAGCGGCCGCGGCGGTCAGTGGTCGTCACGTGCGTTACCAAGTGATGGACATCGGCACCCGCGCCGAAGCGGCGGTCCGCTGACGGCGACGTCATGGCGTACCCCGTCGGTGCGCCATGACGTCTATGCTGCAGCGCGTGAATCATTGGATTCACCGAGAATGGACTCGGATCAAGGAGCGATGGAATGACGAATGGATACAACATGGCGCTGGTGATCGGCGCCGGGCTCAGCCTGTTGGCGGCGCTGATGCATGTCGGGGTGATCATGGTCGGGCCTTCCTGGTATCGCCTGTTTGGCGCAGGCGAGCGCTTTGTGCGGGCGGCCCAGGCCGGGCGCTGGTTTCCCGCGGTGGTCACGGCCGGGATTGCCCTGGTGCTTGCCGCCTGGGCGGTGTATGCGCTGTCCGCGGCCGGGGTGATCGGCCCCTTGCCCTTGCTGCGCCCGGCGCTGATCGCGATCACCCTGGTCTACCTGCTGCGCGGCCTGTTGGGGCCGGTCGCCCTGGCAGGCACCGGACGTAGTCGGCGCTTCATCTTTGTCAGCTCGACGATCTGCCTGGTCTACGGCCTGGTGCATCTGTTCGGCCTGGTGCAAGTGTGGGGCTCCCTGGCCTAGGGGGAGGTCGGTAGAGGGCTGTGGAGTTGAAAGTCAGGGCCCATTGCGGTCACCCTTGGCGTCATCAGCCTGGCCTCAGCCCTTTAGGACTTCCATGGACATCGCAAAACCCGCACTTATCCGCGAAACCTTCCCCGTCGGCCCCTTGCAGTGCAACTGCCATTTCTTTTAATCGCGTAACTCTTTGATTTTAGTGAATGTTGTTGTTTTCTGCTTTGCAATCAATGGCTTGTTTAGATGCTATGTGCGGCATTGTTTAGCGGTGAAAGGCATGTTTTTGCACTGCCGATGTGCCAAATTTGTGCCATGCGATCACTAGGAGAATGGATTCTAGGACAGCGTATAGACCACACGTCTTCGGCCCAATCCACTACTCAACTGTGTCATCTTTGCCCAACATCATTCTCTTGGTTCTACCAGCATGCTCAAGATCATACTGACCAGCATCGGATACCTTTGTGGCATCTACTTAATTGGCGAGAAGATCCGGCGCAACGCAAAAATCGACGCCTTTTTGGGGGCTCTTGAAGGCAGCTACACACGGATCAATGAACATCTGGAAAACTCAACCGTGCTCTCGGGTCTGAGGATTCTGCGCAAGATTTATGGCTGGGCAAGCATCGCATTGTTTGGTTTTATCTTCGTCATCATGAAGGTGTTTCCCGGCAGTACGGGGGCCTTCTTAGTTGTTTTTCAGCTGTTCATGCTGACATTCCTAGGCTGGTTCTCGATCAAGTGGGCAATCGATCACAAAGCCACGCTAAGCGATCACTGGAAAACCCATTCGCTGATGGTTTTCGGCCCGCTGCTGATGGGTGTTTCTGACACATTCCTGCACACGCCATTTACCCAAGCTCTGGCCTTGTCGCTTGAGCCCCTATCAGATGCATTGCACTCCGTGGTTATCGGTCTTCATCCTATGGTCATCGGCGCACTTTATTCAGCCATCTGCCTAGCGTTCTTTTTGCTCTATTACCTGATGACCTGGATCATCACCACCCCTTTGCTAATTGCGTCAGTGCTCGCAGTTGCCCTCCCCATCCATTTCGCTCGCTTTCTGGCGGTAATTGATCGGGAAAACACTCTCCTCTGGTTGGCTGTATTCGTGGGAGGGGGCTGCGCGCTTTGGCTGACACAGCTTTAGATTTGGATTTGGCCGGTAAAAAATCTCCCTAAACCTACCGGGAGTCTGATTTCACGTTGAGCAAACCTTGCGGCATCAGCTAACCAATGCAGCCGTGAGCACAACAAAGCCATGGCTGTGGCGAGAGTCAGTCCATGCAAGCTTTGCTCACAGTCGAACAGCTTTCGGAATACCTGCAGAAATCCGTCTCTAGCATCCGGAGTGATGCAACACGCAATCCGCTGTCCCTTCCGCCCATTTGCCGCTTGCCGGGCACTAAGCGGCTCCTCTGGCGCGTTGTGGACGTTGAACAGTGGCTGGCGGAGCATGTGGCCACGGCATCTGGAATGTCGCTTGTATCTGCCTCTGTGCCGCCGAAGCGTGGTCGCCCGACTAAGGCCGAGCAGGTTGCCAATCAACGCCGCTCGGCCAAATGAGTGATGAGCATCGGGCGCATCCGGCTTCACCTCTAGCTCGCCTAGAGCAAATTCGCCGAGTGCTGCCAGGTAAAGCGCCAGTTGGGCGTGTCCCGAAGCAACTGTTCCTTCCTGGACTCAGCGAGCTTTATCGAGCAATGCCGAACCACATCGCGCGATCCAGTCTTTTTGCTCCCGTGGCCCGTGGCGCAAAGATGATGCATAAGGAAACGGTGTTGTTCAGCCGCAGAGACGCTGTCATTACGTTCTGGGGCGAACAACTGGATGAGGCGCAGGCGGATGTCTGGATGCAGGTCATGCACGAAGCTATCAAGCTGCCTCTGGGTGATCCTGTACCCATCAACAGGGCTAGCCTGCTGAGGACCATCGGCAGGCAAACCGGAAATTATGAGTACCAATGGCTTCATCGCACGATGAAGGCTCTGACTTTCGCCATGCTGATTGTCGAGGCTACAAAGCAGGGTAAACCCAAGCTTGAGGTCGGTAGAGCTGAGTCCTTGCACATGCTTGATCGATTCGCCTACGACCCCTCACGCGAGTGCTACATGGTCTATATCGATCCGAAGTGGCGGCTGCTATACGGCAATCGAGAGTTCGCTCTGATCGACTGGGAAAAGAGGCTACGGATCCGCAAGGGGCAAGACATGGCCAAGGCTATACAGCGTCTGGTTGCCACCTCTGACGAGGCGGTGCAGCGCTTTCCGCTGGTCTGGTTGAAGCAACGCTTGCAGTACTTCAGCCCGATGCGAAAGTTTAGGAAATCGCTTCAGGTTGCGATGCAAGAGCTAGAGCGAGTTGAGGTCATTGTCGCTGGGCGCATTGAGGTGAACACCAAAGGTGAGGAGCAAGCCGTGTGGGGGCGTTTATAACGCAGCCAATCCGTCGGGGTTGCGTTCCGCCTCCGTCGGGGTTGGATTCCGCTTTGTCGGGGTTACGTTCCGCTTTATCGGGGTTGGATTCCACCCCCCTTGTTGAAAGCCTTAGCTGGCGCGGGCTGCAGAGCGGGGGAACGCCCTCTACCTTTCTTCTACCTTATTTCTACCAAGAGCAGCTGTGGATAACTTGCTGGGTAGAGCTCAGCCGATTCTGAGCATGCTCATTCGTTCCTGGATTGGGCAGTGCAGGAACGGGTGAGAAGCATAAAAATCAAGGTCCTCGGCTCCTACGCTAATTCGATAGCAGGGCTCGCTTTTAAGGCGTGCTATCTCGGTATTGATAAGCTCTTCATTAATGAACTCATAGATGCCTAAAGACTTAAGCTCAGAAATAATATTGGTGTCATCAAGGCAGATGCGTACACACCGATATGGGCCAATTTCATCCGTCTTGTGAATGCTATTGATCATTTGGTGGATTCGATAAATTGCGATTGAGTCTGTGAGGTCGCGGAGTTCAAGTGTATCGCCGAAATCAATTTTCATGAGTAGTGAGCATTCGAAGTTATAAGCCGACTCGCAGAACGTTAGAGGCTGCCCAGTTAGGCATATTCCCTCGTCACTATCTTGGTCCTGGTACTCGCAACCTGTGAACCCACAGATACTCCACAGGGTCTCTACGCTTGGAGACCACATTGCGGTCCAGATTCGTGCAGGGCCCTCGTTAAAAAAGGAAAAGGTTTCCGGGAAAAGCTCTTTCAGCAACCGCAGCACCCGACGGGGTTCTTGGCTGACATCGCCCTTGAAGTATTTGTACCACTTATTAGAGTCCTTCATGTCGGGCCAGCCAAAATGCTCTGTGCGTTGATTAATCCACTCGCTGAACTGGCTGACATTCTGTGCGCCTGTTCGAATCCTCAAGCCATTCATTAGTGCGACTGTTTTTAGTTGTAACCGTTGCTTGTCTTTTGAGTTTCGTGGGCGACTCATTTATGGACTCAATTTTTTGTAAGAAATTAATTGATTTTTTACCGGTCTGTTCGTGGAAGTCAACTTTTCAAGCTGTTTTATTTAAAGGGTATAGGAGGTAGAGCTTTTCGGAGCCGTATTCGTTTTTTGTGGCTTCAAGTAAGTTGCAAGATAGAGGCAGTTAGAGTGCAGAAGGTCGTATGATAGTCGCACTCCGACTGTGCCAAGCGACAAACTAATAGCAAACTTAATCGCACGATTCGTGATGAGTGCAGGGCAAGATGTGTGAAGTTAGCTAACCTCGCGAGCGGGGTTGCCAACATTCACGAAAATTATTCGCACCGATGGTGCTCAACTTTGGGTTGCTGCCGCTATGGGGTAGGAGGCGTGATTTCGATTTAGCTGCTAAATCGAAATCCTGGAATCTATGGGCTTCGGCTTAACTTAGTACCTGAAGCCTTTGCGGTCCTGTCTTCAGATCGCTAGTGATGGATTCGGGCGAGAAAATGGCCAAAGTCGGACGTTTAGTGTCTGGCCTGTCGGGTTGAGGCCGTAGAGGTTTCCGATTAGGCATCAGGAAGTACTGGAGCAGGCCCTATTCTGACGCTATGCGGGTTGCGGACCTGACATCCGATAGGGGGGGCTTCAACTGGACGTGTTCTTATTGCGTGCGCGGGCGGTCAAATCAACTCCCAGCGCCCGCATCACTGCCAACATGGTTTTCAGTGTAGGGTTCCCGTGTTCGCTGAACGACGTGTAAAGCTGCTCTCTGGTCAGGCCCGCATCTTTGGCCAGCTCTTTCATTCCCTTGGCGCGGGCAACCACACCCATAGCCTTAGTGACATAGGCGGCGTCTCCAGTGTCCAGGGCGTCCGCGATGAACACCGCTATCGCCTCCGGGCCTTCCAGCGTTTGCGCTGGGTCGTAGTCATAAATTGGTTCGGTCATTGCGGCCTCCAATCACTTGCTAGGCGTTTCCCAGCCAGCTTGCTGGGGGGCTAGGGCGATGTACTTGCTGCAGAAGTCCTGCTCGGAAAGCGACTTTTTGTCCATGACTCCAATGCCCTTTCAAGCCTGCAGCTTTTGACGTCAGGCGGCAGTTGACGCAATGGCGCAGCTGCCTATAATTAGCAGCAACACGGCCCCTGTCGGTTGATGCGCTTCGGCGCTGAGATTGCTCAGGGGTTTTTTATTGCCTGCGATTTACCAGTCCCGGGCCTTCCAGCCATCATCTACACCCATCCGATCTAGGCCAAGATCCAGGTGTGTCAGGTCTGGGAAGTCATTTTCCAGCAACGCTTTCAGCCGTGCCCCCCAGCTCGATGAGGGATTGATGATCTTCATCAGGTGCTGAGTCATGCACAGCAGCATGAATGGGCGAGCCTGCCGCTGAGGATCGTTATGAAACGCCGCCAGTGACGGTACCTGAGCCTCTGGCGGCAGTTTCGGCTGGTCAACGATGTTGCGATTCCACAGCCGGCTATGGTGTGCGCATACGTTGCGCAGGTAGTTCAGGCTACGCAGCCAACTGGCGAAGATGCGGCCATTGCTGATGTTGTACTGCGACGAAATGGCGTCCTGATCCGCTTCGGTCATACCATCGTATAGCGTCGACAGCGTGCCGAAATCCCAAACCTCGCACGCCACCCATACGGCCAAGGGCAGGCCGTACTTGTCTTTGTTATGGCGTATGAAATCTTCTTTGGAACGGTTGATCAGCGCCGCATGCTTGCTCAGCCAGCCATGGTGTTTGGTCAAGCCTGTTTGGCCATCCAGTTTGCTGGAAAAACTCTCGTGAAACAGCTCCGGTTGCAGGTAGGCGAACTTGTGGTGCTTACCCAGGCCATGAGAGATGTCGACACGCAGGGCGATTTCAACGCGTTCGAGTGCATCCAGGACGAGCAGCCGCAGTTTCTTATCGAACACATATAGGTCGACAGCGTTCTGGAAGGTTGTACCTGGGCGAAAGTCGTCGAGCGGTAGCCGGTCTTGTTTGACCTTCTGGGGTTTTTTTCCGCTATGCGGATCGAGAGGGCAGCAGAGTTCTGTTCGCTCGCGGAAGGCAAACCAATAGCCGCTCAGCCGGTAATAGCCGATGCGCTCCAGGTAATCCAATGCCTTGGCATTGTCCGTGACGGTCATACCGCGAGCAATCAACTGGTCGAGCTGTTCCTGGTAGCTTTTCCAGGGCTTGGGATAGGTCTGGGTCACGAGAGCAGGTGAGTCATCACGATTGATAAGCTCCTACTTTACCTGAAATTACGACAGGCTCCGGTGTAGAGGTTGCCGCATGTGCAGCTGAAGAAGGGGAGAAAAATAGATCTGCCCACTTTATCTATATCTGAGGTGTAGTCTCCGTCGCTCGAAAGGCGACACTCTCCATTAGCGCGAGGCGCACACAGAGAACTTCTAACGCTAGATCGCTCATAGTTCCGGAGAGACTGCTCGATAACTCCGAGGCCAGTGCTCCATGATTTTCATCCACAACCTCGCTCTTGAAGCGATCGAATGCACGAATAAGAGAGTCGGCAGCTTCGATTAGTAACGCCTCGTCTGGCGCATCCGTTAAATTTTCCTCAATAAGTTTGATGTTTTGGCTGTAGCGCTCTAGAAGACTGGTTAAGAACTCTAGTTCTGTGGAGTTAAGTTCCCTTCCCGACTCCGCACAGACGGCGGACATGGTGCTGATAGCCTCGAATGTTTCGTCATAGAGACTTAAGCTTTCATCTCTTATTGGTTGGTAAGGCAGGTCATCTGCCCATTCGTTAGCGAAGTCTAGGTTGGGGAAAGTTGAAGAGATAAATGTCAACCCAAAGGGGGCTAGGTGGCCACAGATCACAGCGCCGTAACTGATTTTAGAGATGCTCTCCAGATCGGCTGCCGCAGAGGTGAAGATCGCTTCAGTTGCGAACCAGTCGGCAAGAGCACTCACCTTTAACAGGATGGCGAACTCAGCATTTGGCCAATAAAACCCTCTGTTTTCAGCCCGCGGACGTGAGTAGACCTCTACATCTAGGCCATGCATAGCCATTGCTATTTGAATCTCTTTTCGACGAGCAGCTAGCGTGCTCTCTGCCCTTAGGTGGGCTTCCATGGCCGCGCGTTGCAAGATGGAGTTGCGACGGCTCATCGTGCGGAAGCGGGTTGCTGCGCTGGATCGTCTTTCCGGGGCCGTTGCGGTATCGGCCAACACAGCGTGTATATCCCAAAGGGTGTCTCGCACGTGCGCCAGCGTTTCAAGAGGAGGTTCACTAGTCATGCGCCATGCCTCGGGACGTAATAGTGCTTCTGCGTCGCGCGCAAGATCGGCTGTCCTTACCGCCATGAGCAGCGGCTTTTCAGAAACGCCATTGGTAAGTTCGTCCATGAGTTGCTGCAGGCCGGTGACGAAGCTATGAGGCTTGTCGCTATCGCTTAACTGGCCCATTTCTAACGGGCCTGAGATAGCATCTTCGATGCTAGGAGGCTGAATAAACGTTGTGAGCCAGTTGCGTACTTGGAGAAATAGTTTCCACTTCTGCCCTGGGGTTTCCATTCGGCAATAAAAGTCGCCTGCCTCTCGTAGTTTGAGTCCGATTTCCTTGATGGCTTGAGCAAGTGAGGTTGCCCGCTGAGTTTCTGTTGGGGCGGCTATCAATCTATGTATCGCCCGCCCCTGAGCACGGTTCCATGCAACCCTAGCGGGCGCAACCAATGCCTGACGAGGCATGCGCTTCCTGTTTATAGACTGGTCTCTATAGCCGACGGGGTGTCCGTTGGGGAAAAGTGCATCTGAGATCAGGAGCTCGGCGTTAGGGACTGCTGCTGCCATGGCAGCGCAGAGGCGCACCACCTCGGCGTTTAGGTCTGGTTGAATCTCAGGGTGAATAAAGCGGATGTAGCCTGTGACACTGCATTTTCCCTCAACCTGCCCGATCACTGGGCGGGTCACCCAAGGGGTTTCGTTGTATATCCGATCAAGAAGAACCTCCGATCCGCCAGCCGCATCCACAACCTTTTGGGCCGTCTCTAGATCAACTTCCCTTAATGTCGTTAGAAGGGCAATTAACTCATCCAAAGGCTCGTCAGCCAGACTGCCTTCTGGGACGCAGCTGACAGATGGGGGGTACTTACAACCCGTTATTGGTAGAAGGGCTGCAGTCAGCTCATTTATGTCATTAACGTCGAGAGGTGATGGGCACCAGCTACCAGCCATCTTTTCGAAGAGTGTTTTGCGTAAGTCAGGAACGTCGACCTTGGCGAAGACAGCCTGGGCTTCGATGACTTTTGCGAACATATCGAGACCACCCAGCTCTGGCTTTGCAAGGGTGAGCATGAAAGTGAAACTGCTAAGGCGATCATCAATCCCTGTTGATCGAGAGATTTCTAGCCATCGTTCGGCAATCCGGTCAGCAGTTGCGAGTCCTAGGCCATAGACAATCGGGATCCAGCAGTCTTTCTGGCTCGGCCTAAATCGAGCAGTCAGCCCTTCTAAGAGTGCTGTTTCTTCTTCAGGCCACCGCCTTAAAACCCTTACGATAAAGGCTGCGAATGTGCTGGCCGAAAGCGTTTCAGCGGCTGCTGAGACTGCTTTGCTGCGGGGCTCGTACAGGATTTCCCGGATTGCTTCGTCAAGATATGTGGAGCGAATCTCATGTAGCCCTGACAGTGTCCCGTTGGGTTGCGCGCGCACTGCGTGTTCGTCGATCAGCCGCTGAAGTGCTGCTGCAAATTGAAACTCATCCAGCCCAGAAAGTGTTTGGAGCAGATGTGGGTCTACAGCGGCCCCTTGTGCTGCGGCAAAAGAGATAGTTCGTAGGAGCGTTAGCTCGCCGCTGCGCCCTTCTGCGAGACGTCGCCGCACTTGTTCGCGAATTGTTTCTTCAAGGCGCTGACCGGCAGTAAGGAGATGGGTGTATTCGAGAAGCAAGCCCTTGCTAAGTTCAAAGGGCTCCTGCCAGTGACTGAAGGCTACTGAATCGGACGCCTGAAGCGTCTTCCAGATACGATTTGCTAAGTCTTCATCCAGAGTGGGGCGAACCGTGGGGGTGCGGGCTGCGGTTGAGAGGGTGAAGAGGTCCTCCTCCCGAACTGTTCCAATAGCAAGGATACCGGCGTGCGCTTCGACCTCTCGAACCAGCGTATCCCACCCCGCAGTTTCCTGACGCCCCACGTCATCAATCACGAAGCCTACAGGACGGTTAGGTTCTGCCTCCAAGAGCTTTGCGAGCTGAACTAGTTTTGCTACATCGGTGGATTGCAGCTCTCGAACACGGTACCAGCGCACAGCGTGACGTGTGTGGTGCGCTGACAGCCAGGCCAGTGCCGACTTACCGGCTCCGGAGGGGCCTGCAACTAGTGTAAATCTTTTAGCTTCAAGGCCACTCAGGACGTCAGTCATTAGCTCCGGTCGCGCAAAAACCAAGCCGCTTCCGACGTGCCCTGGAGCAACATTGATACCTTTGTAGAAGCCAGCGGCTGGCATGGGGGCGCCAAAGTCGGCTAGCTCTGCCAGGCCAGCTGTCAGTGCTAAATATCCGTTAGGATCGATGACTCCGTGGACCCCATCAATCCGCATTTGAACATCACTGCGATCTAGCGTTATCGGAGCTTCGCTGGAGGCAGAATAGTTGCTATCAGCCGCATGCCCGGCCTTTTCCCTGAGTTGCTGGAGCGCGAGTCTTACGCCGGCGGGGGGCAGCGGCGCATTGGTTAGAGCCTTGCAGCCCTGCTCCAGTGGGTCGGTCTCTACTACAAGGTGGATGTGCGCAAGCAACGCTTCGACTAGGCCTGTCTCGTGAGGGCCTAGGGCGTCTGATAAAAGGCTCTCGAACTTACTCAGCTCTTGACCGCTATCTGCGAGCGAGACTTGCCAACCGGTATGCTCTATCCCTTCAATTGGTCGTTCCAGTACCAGGGCCAGCCGAATTCTGGGCTTTTTAAGCCAGTCAGATGGTAGATCTTTGGCGCTTTTGGCTAAGTGTCTGGCTGCTTCAAGTTGAGTGAAGGTGCCGTGAGGATCGTGCCGGGCCTTGAGCTGGGCCCTAAATTCATATTCCGGACCATGTAAGGTTAGATCATCGATGCCTTCTGGTATTAGATGCGTCCAAGCAGCATCGCCGCGCCAGGCCAGCACTGTGAGCCAGGTAGCGACCGCATCTTGATATCGAAAGCCGCGGCCGGAGCGGGCTCCTGATCGTGTTTTCTTCCAAAGCTCTGCATCAATCAAAAATGGCTGGGCTGAACCAGTAGCTGCCATTGCATTTCCTCTTCCCTGAATACGCTAATCAATGCGTTGTACCCCCCCAGATTCGATAATTTGCAATCCGGGATGGTGCTTTGCTTTGGAGTCAAAACTTGGGCTGTGCGTGATTTAAGATGGTCTCAGCGCAATTTTTTAGCTAGATCTTCCATCCTCGGATGGTAATAACGCATCAGCATGCGTGTGTCTTGGTGTCCGGTGATTTTGGTCAGTTCGTGTAGCGGGAAAATCTCGGCCAGGCGCGAGGTGGCCTCATGGCGCAGGTCATGGAAGCGAAAGTCCATCAGAAACGGATCGTCGCTGATGTGTTTGTCGATCTTGCCCTGGGAAAGCTTTTTCTGTTTGAGGTGAAGGTTTAGCCCTGCCACGTAGGCGTTGCGAGCATCGGCGATGGCGTCCGCGAATGCCTTGGTGATTGAGTCTGGTCGGCTCTTAAAGCAGCGGCCATCGTCGCGCTCGTCGAGACTTTCCAGTATCTCCACCGCTTTGCTGGAAAGGGGGACGCCACGGGCGGAACCGTTCTTGGTCATGGGCAATATGGCGACCCGCTTGTCCAAGGTTACGTTGGCTCTTAGTAGGCCGGTTATCTCGCTCCGGCGCATAGCCGTTTCCACGGCGAAGGCGACGATCTTCGGCAGCTCGGCCGAGCGCGAGTGACGGCAGATCATTTCCAGCTCGTCCAGGTGTTCGCACACCAGCTTTCCAGCTTTGCGTGACCAGACGTCTGCACTAAGAATTCGTCGTTCGCGGGCGTCATCGACGCTCGGTTGGCGGATCAGTTCGACGGGGTTGCTTAGTGACTCCATACGCCACTCTTTGCGGGCGATGGTGAAGACGTGAGAGATCAGTGCCAGCTCGCGGCGCACGGTGGAGGGGGCCAGGCCTTCTTCGAGGCGCATGTCGCGATAAGTGGCCATGTCGGAGCCGCGAATGCTGGCAAGCGAGCGAAGGGCGAGAGGGTGGCGTTGCATGGCCTGGATGCGCGATAGCTCGGAGGCGCTGCTGCGCTTCTTGCTGGTCACCTCCTTGGCGTACAGCTCCAGCGCGTTGGAGAAAGAGGTGGCCTCGGCTTCGTTGCGGCTGACGAACACGCCGGCGTCCATTTCGCGTTCGATCATTGTCGCCCAGGTTTTTGCCTCTGCCTGGGTATTGAATGTACGGGTCTGTTGGGGCCACCCTTTACGTCTGATTTGGGCGTGCCACTGGTAAGGGCCTTTCTTCCTGAACGTCGCCATCTTCAACCGCACTGTGCCAAAATTGTGCCATCAATCTTACAGGAACACCCATGGAAGCCGCAAAGACCGCGCTAATACGAGAAACCTTCCCCGTCGGCCCTTTGCAGTGCAACTGCACGATCATCGGCGACCCCGTTACAAAAAAGGCGATAGTCGTCGACCCGGGCGGCAATCCCGACCTGATCATGGCGCGGCTCGACGCACTGGGGCTGAAGGTGGTGAGCATCATTCATACCCACGCCCACCTGGATCACTTCCTGGCCTCCGGGCAGATGAAGGAGAAAACCGGCGCGACCCTGCACCTGCACAAGGAGGATCAGTTCCTCTGGGACAACCTGGAGATGCAGTGCAGCATGTTCGGCGTGCCTTACACGCCGGTACCGGCGCCGGATCGCTGGCTGGCGGACGACGAAGAGCTGGCCTGCGGTTGCGGCGTGGCCCTGCATACGCCGGGGCATACCCCAGGTTCCATGAGCTTCTGGTTCGCAGAGGCTAAGCTACTGATTGCCGGCGACACCTTGTTCAAGCGCGGGGTAGGGCGCACGGACCTGTGGGGTGGCGACCAGGCCACCCTCGTGCGTTCGATCAAGCAGCGTCTGTACACCCTCGATGAAGGCGCGACCGTGGTGGCCGGGCATGGTCCGGACACCCGCCTGGGCGATGAAATGCGTGAGAATCCCTTTGTCAGGGCCTGACATTTGCTGTCAAAAGTTTCACGGAATTTTTGTCATTGGCCGTGTTCAAACGCCTGCAAAGGTCTGTTGCCAACGTCCGCTGCATCACAGAATGAAAAAAGTAGGAGCTTCTCCATGTTCACCTCGCGTCGTTTGATCGTTGTTGCTACCGCTGTGGCCTTGTTGTCCGGCTGTGCTTCGCCTAACCCCTATGACAATCAGGGGCAGGCCGACGGCTCCACGGGCATGAGCAAAACTGCAAAATACGGTGGCCTGGGTGCCTTGGCCGGTGCGCTGGCCGGTGCCGCCATCGACCACAACAACCGTGGCAAGGGCGCGCTGATCGGCGCCGCGGTAGTGGGTGCGTCCGCCGCCGGCTACGGCTACTACGCCGACCAGCAGGAAAAGAAACTGCGTGCCAGCATGGCCAATACCGGGGTCGAAGTGCAGCGCCAGGGCGATCAGATCAAGCTGATCATGCCGGGCAACATCACGTTCGCCACCGACTCGGCGAACATCGCCCCAAGCTTCTATCAGCCACTGAACAACCTGGCCAACTCCCTCAAGGAGTTCAACCAGAACCAGATCGAAATCGTTGGCTACACCGACAGCACCGGCAGCCGCCAGCACAACATGGACCTGTCCCAGCGTCGCGCCCAGAGCGTGGCGACCTACCTGACCTCGCAAGGTGTCAGCGGTGCCAACCTGTCGGCCCGTGGCGCTGGCCCGGATAACCCGATCGCCAGCAACAGCGACGTCAATGGCCGTGCGCAGAACCGTCGGGTGGAAGTGAACCTCAAGGCGATTCCTGGCCAGCAGTATGGTGGTCAGCAGCAACAGCCGGGTACGGTTCAGCAGTATCCGTAACTGGTCGTTTGAATGAAGAAATGCCCGATCCTGTGATCGGGCATTTTTGTGTGTGGCCTTTGCCGGCCTCTTCGCGGGCTTGCCCGCGAAGAGGTCCGATCAGCCGCTATCCAATCACCAGATACAAAAAAGCCCCCGGACAACCGAATTGTCCGGGGGCTTTTTATTGGACGCAAAGCCTGCTTATTTCTTCAGGCCATAGTGCTCATCGAGCATGCCAGGCGCGTTAGGCGTCTTTGGCGCGTAGTCCCGTGGCGGTTCCTGGTCGCGTGGTGGCGTCAGGCGTTCCCGTGGAGCCTGCACCGAGTCGGAGTGCAGCGCGGCCAGCAGGCGTTGGCGGGTCTGCTCGTCCAGGGCCAGGCGGTTGGCGCCCTCGGCGAGATGGTCCTGCACTTCCTGATAGCTTTGAGTGAGTTTTTTCACCAGGGTGGCGGTGCTGTTGAAGTGGGTGACCACTTCGTTCTGATAGCTGTCAAAACGTTCCTGAATATCATCCAGCTGACGTTGCGTGCGGTTAGGCGCGGCATTCGGCAGCAGGCGAGCGACCAGAAATCCAATGGCGACACCCGCGATCAGGGCAAGAGTCGGCAACAACCAAACTAAGAGCGAGTGTTCCACGAGTCCTTCCTCTATAAACGGCTTTGCTTTACGTTAACGGCTCGAACCTGCGCTGTATACCGCGATTCACTCGCAATAGATTGGCACAGACAATTTGCTAGACGAGTCGACCCGATTCGAGGTCACGGAGTTCCTTCCTTGCTTATGCGTGAAACCCCCGTAGTGATTGCCGGCCCGGTCGGCCAACTGGAAGCCCTGTATCTGGATGTCGCCGACGCCCGTGGCGTGGCGCTGATCTGCCATCCGAACCCGGTGCAGGGCGGGACCATGCTCAACAAGGTGGTCTCGACCCTGCAACGTACGGCGCGCGATGCCGGCCTGATCACCTTGCGTTTCAACTACCGTGGCGTCGGCGCCAGTGAAGGCAGCCACGATATGGGCAGCGGTGAAGTCGACGACGCGCAGGCGGCTGCCGAATGGCTGCGGGCCAGGCACCCGGACCTGCCGATGACCCTGCTCGGCTTCTCCTTCGGCGGCTTCGTCGCGGCCAGTCTCGGCGGGCGCCTGGAAGCCCGCGGTGAACAGCTCAAGCACCTGTTCATGGTCGCCGCCGCCGTGATGCGTCTGCGCGATACCGACCCGTTGCCGCAGCACTGCCCGCTGACCCTGATCCAGCCGGAAGCCGATGAAGTGGTCGACCCGAAACTGGTCTACGCCTGGTCCGACGCGCTTGAGCGCCCCCATGAGCTGCTGAAAGTGGCAGAATGCGGACACTTTTTTCATGGCAAGCTCACCGATCTCAAGGATCTGGTGCTGCCTCGCCTCTCGAATTGATTGCAGTCTGATAAGCGATTACCCATGACTACTCGTACGCGTATCCTCACCGGCATCACCACCACCGGCACGCCGCACCTGGGCAACTACGCCGGCGCCATCCGCCCGGCGATCCTCGCCAGCCGCGACAGCAATGCCGATTCGTTCTACTTCCTGGCCGACTATCACGCCCTGATCAAGTGCGATGACCCGCTGCGTATCCAGCGCTCGCGCCTGGAAATCGCCGCGACCTGGCTGGCCGGTGGCCTGGATGTGGAGCGCGTGACTTTCTATCGCCAGTCGGACATCCCGGAAATCCCGGAGCTGACCTGGTTGCTGACCTGCGTGGCGGCCAAGGGCCTGCTCAACCGCGCCCACGCCTACAAGGCTTCGGTGGATAAAAACGTCGAGGCCGGCGAAGACCCGGATGCCGGCATCACCATGGGCCTGTACAGCTACCCGGTGCTGATGGCCGCGGACATCCTGATGTTCAACGCGCACAAGGTGCCGGTCGGCCGCGACCAGATCCAGCACGTGGAAATGGCCCGTGACATCGGCCAGCGCTTCAACCACCTGTTCGGCCAGGGCAAGGAGTTCTTCACCATGCCCGAGGCGCTGATCGAGGAAAGCGTCGCCACCTTGCCGGGCCTCGATGGCCGCAAGATGTCCAAGAGCTACGACAACACCATCCCGTTGTTCAGCAGCGCCAAGGACATGAAGGACGCGATCTCGCGCATCGTCACCGACTCCCGTGCTCCTGGCGAAGCCAAGGACCCGGACAACGCGCACCTGTTCACCCTGTTCCAGGCCTTCGCGACACAGGCCCAGGCTGACGAATTCCGCAGCGAACTGCTGCAGGGCCTGGGTTGGGGCGAGGCGAAGAATCGCCTGTTCCAGCTGCTGGACAACCAGCTGGGCGAGGCGCGCGAGCGTTATCACCAGTTGATCGAACGCCCTTCGGACCTGGAAGACATCCTCCAGGCGGGTGCCAAGAAAGCCCGCTCCGTGGCCACGCCATTCCTCAACGAACTGCGCGAGGCCGTGGGCCTGCGTTCATTCGTCAACCAGGTGCAAGTGGCGGCGACCACCAAGAAGAAAGCGGCCAAGGCCGCGCGCTTCGTCAGCTTCCGCGAAGACGACGGCAGCTTCCGTTTCCGCCTGCTGGCCGCCGATGGCGAGCAACTGTTGCTGTCGCGCAACTTCGCCGACGGCAAGACTGCGGGGGCGGTGACCAAGCAATTGCAAGCTGGCCAGGCGCTGGATCTGCGCAGCGAAGCGCTGAGTTTCAGCGTCTGGCTGGAAGGTGAGTGCGTGGCCGACAGCCCGGCCTTTGCCGACGCGGCGGCCCGCGATGCGGCGATCGATGCGCTGCGCGTCGCCCTGACGCCTGTGCAGGACTAACCGCAATCTCCCGACCAAGGGCTGATTGCCATTCTCAAGGGCCGTCGCTACAGTGACGGCCCGTTTTTGTTGCCTTGCTAACGAATTATGACGCCCCTAGAACGATACCAAGCTGATCTGAAACGCCCGGAGTTCTTCCACGACGCTGCGCAGGAAACCGCCGTGCGTCATTTGCAGCGCCTGTACGACGATCTGATCGCAGCGTCGAACAACAAGCCGGGCCTGCTGGGCAAGCTGTTTGGCAAGAAAGACCAGGTGCCGGTCAAGGGCCTGTACTTCTGGGGCGGGGTAGGGCGTGGCAAGACGTATCTGGTCGATACCTTCTTTGAAGCCCTGCCGTTCAAACAGAAGGTTCGTACGCACTTCCACCGCTTCATGAAGCGTGTGCACGAAGAGATGAAGACCCTGGGCGGCGAGAAGAACCCGCTGACCATCATCGCCAAGCGCTTTGCCGATGAGGCCCGGGTGATTTGCTTCGACGAGTTTTTCGTCTCTGACATTACCGACGCCATGATCCTCGGCACGCTGATGGAAGAGCTGTTCAAGAACGGCGTGACCCTGGTGGCCACCTCGAACATCGTGCCGGACGGCCTGTACAAGGATGGCCTGCAACGTGCGCGCTTCCTGCCGGCCATTGCCCTGATCAAGCAGCACACTGAAATCGTCAACGTCGACAGCGGAGTCGATTACCGTCTGCGTCACCTGGAGCAGGCCGAACTGTTTCACTTCCCGCTGGACGAGGCGGCCCACGAAAGCCTGCGCAAGAGCTTCCGCGCGCTGACGCCGGAATGCACCCAGGCGGTGGAAAACGATGTGCTGATCGTCGAGAACCGCGAAATCCGCGCCCTGCGTACCTGCGATGACGTGGCCTGGTTCGACTTCCGCGAACTGTGCGACGGTCCGCGCAGCCAGAACGACTACATCGAGCTGGGCAAGATCTTCCACGCCGTGCTGGTCAGCGGTGTCGAGCAGATGAGCGTCGCCACCGACGACATCGCCCGTCGCTTCATCAACATGGTCGACGAGTTCTATGACCGTAACGTCAAGCTGATCATTTCCGCTGAAGTCGAGCTCAAGGACCTGTACACCGGCGGTCGCCTGACCTTCGAGTTCCAGCGCACCCTCAGCCGTCTGCTGGAAATGCAGTCCCACGAGTTCCTCTCGCGGGCGCACAAGCCTTAACGGTTGTCCGGATAAAAGAAGGGCCTGCATTGCAGGCCCTTTTTCATTTACGCGGCTTGTTGGTGAAACTGCTGCCGGTACTGGTTCGGCGACAGCTCGGTGTGCTGGCGGAACAGGCGGGCGAAGAAGCTCGCATCGTCATAGCCGACCTCGTAGCTGATGGTCTTGATGCTCTTGCGCGTTCCCGAGAGCAGGCCCTTGGCGGTTTCGATACGCAGGCGTTGCAGGTAATGCAGGGGCTTGTCGCCGGTGGCGGTCTGGAAGCGCCGCATGAAATTGCGAATGCTCATGCCATGTTCCCGGGCCACGTCCTCGAAGCGGAACTTGTCGGCGAAATGCTCTTCGAGCCAGTGCTGGATCTGCAGGATGATCACGTCCTGGTGCAGCTTCTGGCCGCCGAAGCCGATACGTCCCGGGGAATAGCTGCGCTGTACTTCGTAGAGAATGTCGCGGGCCACGGCCTGGGCGACGTTGGCGCCACAGAAACGCTCGATCAGATAGATGTACAGGTCGCAGGCCGAAGTGGTGCCGCCAGCGCAATACAGGTTGTCCGCGTCGGTCAGGTGCTTGTCCTGATTGAGCTGGACCTTGGGGAAACGCTCGCTGAAGGCATTGAAGAAGCGCCAGTAAGTGGTGGCTTCCTTGCCGTCGAGCAACCCGGCCTCGGCCAGCCAGAACACCCCGGTGGCTTCGCCGCAGAGCACCGCGCCACGGGCATGTTGCTGGCGCAACCAGGGCAGGATCTGTGGATAACGTTGGCAAAGGGTTTCGAAATCGTCCCAGAACGCCGGGAGGATGATCACATCGGTATCTTCCAGGGCGCCGTCCACCGGGAGCATCACGTTGCTGAAACTGCACACCGGTTTTCCGTCCGGGCTGACCAGGCGGGTTTCGAAGGCCGGGACCAGGCCCTGGCCCAGTTGCTTGCCGTAGCGCAGGCTGGCCAGATGGAAGAAATCCTTGGCTTGCATGAGGGTGGAGGCGAAAACGCGGTCGATCGCCAGGATGCTGACGCGCCGCAAGGGCGTGGAGGTTTGGTTAGACATAATTCAATTGTTCTTATAGGGGAAAGTGGTCACCAGACGGCTGGATCGTCTTATTTTTTGTCGGATGTGTCCAGTGTCCTGTGTCGTGCGCCTAGGCTTAGGCTCTGTGGGCCAATCCCGGCTAACAATAACGACAGGTGGCCCCATGATTCCCAGAACCTTGTTCAGCTCCGAGCACGAACTCTTTCGTGACAGCGTACGTACCTTCCTGGAAAAGGAGGCCGTGCCGTTCCATGGGCAATGGGAAAAACAGGGCTACATCGACCGCGCCCTGTGGAGCAAGGCGGGTGAGGCGGGAATGCTCTGTTCCCATCTCCCCGAGGAGTACGGCGGGCTGGGGGCTGACTTTCTCTATAGCGCGGTGGTGATCGAGGAGGTGGGGCGTCTCGGCCTGACCGGCATCGGCTTCTCCCTGCATTCCGATATCGTCGCGCCCTACATCCTGCATTACGGCAGCGAGGCGCTGAAGCACAAGTACCTGCCGAAACTGGTATCCGGCGAGATGGTCACGGCAATCGCCATGACCGAGCCGGGCGCCGGTTCCGACTTGCAGGGGGTGAAGACTACCGCGGTGCTGGACGGTGACGACTATGTGATCAACGGCTCCAAGACCTTTATCACCAACGGTTACCTGGCCGATCTGGTGATCGTCGTGGCCAAGACCGACCCCAAGGCCGGTGCCAAGGGCACCAGCCTGTTCCTGGTGGAGGCGGATACGCCCGGTTTCTCCAAGGGCAAGCGCCTGGAAAAGGTCGGCATGAAGGCCCAGGACACTTCCGAGCTGTTCTTCCAGGACGTCCGCGTACCCAAGGAAAACCTGCTGGGGCAGGCCGGGATGGGCTTTGCCTATCTGATGCAGGAGCTGCCGCAGGAACGCCTGACGGTGGCGGTGGGTGGCCTGGCATCAGCCGAGGCGGCATTGCAGTGGACCCTGGAATACACCCGCGAACGCAAGGCCTTCGGCAAATCGATCGCCGATTTCCAGAATACTCGTTTCAAGCTGGCGGAAATGGCCACCGAGATCCAGATCGGCCGGGTCTTCGTCGACCGCTGCCTGGAATTGCATCTGCAAGGCAAGCTCGATGTGCCAACTGCCGCAATGGCCAAGTACTGGGGCACGGACCTGCAGTGCAAGGTGCTTGACGAGTGCGTGCAGTTGCACGGCGGCTACGGCTTCATGTGGGAGTACCCGGTGGCCCGGGCCTGGGCGGATGCGCGAGTGCAGCGGATCTATGCCGGGACCAACGAGATCATGAAGGAAATCATCGCGCGCTCCCTGTAGCGCATTGTCTGCTGTGCAGGGGCGAGCTTGGCGGGCTCGCTCCCACAGGAGGGCGGATTACGGCGCGGGGTTCGGGTGGTCCTTGTGGATCGCCTCGATGCCGGCCAGCACCTCATTCGACAGCTTCAGCTCGAGACTGGCGATGTTGCTGTCCAGTTGCTCGAGTGTGGTCGCGCCAATGATGTTGCTGGTGACGAACGGTTGCTGGGTGACGAACGCCAGGGCCATTTGCGCCGGGTCCAGACCGTGCTCGCGGGCCAGCGCGACATAACGGCTGCAGGCGGCTTCCGATTGCGGGTTGAAGTAGCGGCTGAAGCGGCTGTACAGGCTCAGGCGGCCTTTGGCCGGGCGCGCGCCGCCTTCGTATTTGCCGGAGAGGAAGCCGAACGCCAGTGGCGAATAGGCCAGCAACCCACACTGCTCGCGAATGGCGATTTCCGCCAGGCCCACTTCAAAGCTGCGGTTGAGCAGGTTGTATGGGTTCTGGATCGATACCGCCCGTGGCCAGCCGCGGCTCTCGGCCAGGGCCAGGAACTTCATGGTGCCCCAGGGCGTTTCATTGGACAGGCCGATGTGGCGGATCTTGCCGGCCTTGACCTGTTCGTCCAGGGCTTCGAGGGTTTCCTCAAGCGGGGTGAAGTCTTCTTCCTTGTGCTTGTAGCCCAGTTGGCCGAAGAAGTTGGTGCTGCGCTCCGGCCAATGCAACTGGTAGAGGTCGATCCAGTCGGTCTGCAAGCGCTTGAGGCTGGCGTCCACGGCTTGGACTATGTGCTTGCGGTTGTGTTTGAGCTGCTTGTCGCGGATGTAGTCGATGGTGTTGCCGGGGCCGGCGATCTTGCTGGCCAGGATCCAGTCGGCACGATCGCCGCGAGCCTTGAACCAGTTACCGATGTAGCGTTCGGTGGTGGCGTAGGTTTCAGCCTTTGGCGGCACCGGATACATCTCGGCGGTGTCGATGAAGTTGATCCCCGCAGCCTTGGCCCGCTCGATCTGGGCGAAGGCCTCGGACTCGCTGTTTTGCTCGCCCCAGGTCATGGTTCCCAGGCAGATTGCACTCACGTTCAGGTCGGTCCGGCCTAGCTGGCGATAGTCCATCGGGTGCTCCTTCGGCAAAACAATCATAAAAGCAGGTTGAATTTTTTTTCGCAATCTGCATAATTCCGCAGCTCTTTCTGCAGTGGAAGTGATGCGCCGCCTGCCGAAGAATCTTGCCGTATAACGGACGCGCTGACCCGAGCCCCCGATAGCGTCTGTATCCGGCTGCCTTTGACTTGTCAAAGTACGCACTATTCAGTAAGATCCGCCGTCTAATTTACAGGGCGGCCCCTGAGGCTATAAAGAATGAAAACTTTTACTGCTAAACCGGAAACAGTTAAGCGCGACTGGTTTGTCGTCGACGCTGCTGGTCAGACCCTGGGTCGTCTGGCCACCGAAATCGCGAGCCGTCTGCGTGGCAAGCACAAGCCTGAGTACACCCCTCACGTCGACACCGGTGACTACATCGTCGTGATCAACGCTGAGCAAGTACGTGTTACTGGCGCTAAAACCACTGACAAAATGTACTACTCCCACTCCGGTTTCCCGGGCGGCATCAAGTCGATCAACTTTGAAAAGCTGATCGCCAAGGCCCCTGAGCGCGTGATCGAGACCGCGGTAAAAGGCATGCTGCCTAAGAACCCGCTGGGTCGCGACATGTACCGTAAGCTGAAAGTCTATGCGGGCGCTGCACACCCTCATACTGCTCAGCAGCCCCAAGAACTGAAGATTTAACGGAATAGTTCATTATGTCGGCGACTCAAAATTACGGCACTGGCCGTCGCAAGACTGCAACCGCACGCGTTTTCCTGCGTCCGGGCACTGGCAACATCTCCATCAACAACCGCTCCCTGGATAACTTCTTCGGCCGCGAAACTGCCCGCATGGTAGTTCGTCAGCCGCTGGAACTGACCGAGACTGTCGAGAAGTTCGACATCTACGTCACCGTTATCGGCGGTGGTGTGAGTGGCCAAGCTGGCGCTATCCGCCACGGCATCACTCGCGCTCTGATGGATTACGACGAAACTCTGCGCAGCGCTCTGCGTAAAGCTGGCTTCGTAACTCGCGACGCCCGTGAAGTTGAACGTAAGAAAGTTGGTCTGCGTAAAGCGCGTAAGCGTCCGCAGTACTCGAAGCGTTAATTCGCTTTCGCGTTCAAAAGAACGCCCAGTCTCCTCATGGAGCTGGGCGTTTTTTTATGGGTGATTATTTTGCGCTGTGACAACTTGCCACATCTGCAGAGCCCCTATACTACAAGGCTTGGGGCAGAGCCAAGTTGGTAATTACCTTGTCAGAGTAGGGGCTTTTCATTACCATTCGGCAAAATTTTTATAAGTTCAGATTTTTACTTAGTAGATGCCTGATTTAACAGGCCACAAAGCTGATGGGAGAGGACTGAATGAGCAATGACGGCGTGAATGCAGGCCGGCGTCGCTTCCTTGTAGCAGCCACATCCGTGGTGGGTGCTGCAGGAGCGGTGGGGGCTGCGGTCCCGTTCGTGGGGTCATGGTTTCCCAGTGCCAAGGCGAAAGCCGCAGGGGCACCGGTGAAAGTGAATATCAGCAAGATCGACCCAGGTCAGCAGATGATTGCTGAGTGGCGTGGTCAGCCGGTATTCATCGTCCGCCGTACACAGGAAATCCTGGGGAATCTCAAAAAGATCGAGGGTCAACTTTCCGACCCCGACTCCAAGAACTCTGTCCAACCAACCTACGTCGACCCGCAAGTGCGTTCGATCAAGCCAGAGATTCTGCTGCTGATCGGTATCTGCACCCACCTGGGTTGCTCACCGACCTTCCGCCCTGAAGTGGCGCCTGCGGATCTGGGCAAGGATTGGGTAGGTGGCTATTTCTGCCCTTGCCACGGTTCCCACTACGATCTGGCTGGCCGCGTCTACAAGTCGCAACCCGCGCCTTTGAACCTGCCAGTGCCCCCGCATTCCTATGAGTCGGACGACCTTATTGTCATCGGCGTCGATACGGAGAAAGCGTGATGAGCAAGTTCATGGATTGGGTCGATGCGCGCTTCCCCGCGACCAAAATGTGGGAAGACCATCTCAGCAAGTATTACGCCCCGAAGAACTTCAACTTCTTCTATTTCTTTGGTTCCCTGGCTCTGCTGGTTCTGGTTAACCAGATCGTCACCGGTGTCTGGCTGACCATGAGCTACACCCCATCGGCTGAAGAGGCTTTCGCTTCCGTCGAATACATCATGCGCGACGTCGAGTACGGCTCGATCCTGCGCCTGCTGCACTCCACCGGCGCCTCGGCGTTCTTCATCGTGGTCTATCTGCACATGTTCCGTGGCCTGCTCTACGGTTCCTACCAGAAGCCGCGTGAGCTGGTATGGCTGTTCGGCATGCTGATCTACCTGGCGCTGATGGCCGAGGCCTTCATGGGCTACTTGCTGCCTTGGGGGCAAATGTCCTACTGGGGCGCCCAGGTGATCATCTCGCTGTTTGGTGCGATCCCGGTCATCGGCAACGACCTGACCCAGTGGATTCGTGGTGACTATCTGATTTCCGGAATTACCCTGAACCGCTTCTTCGCCTTGCACGTAGTGGCCCTGCCGATCGTGATTCTCGGTCTGGTGGTACTGCACATCCTGGCGCTGCACGAAGTCGGTTCGAACAATCCGGATGGCGTGGACATCAAGAAGCACAAAGACGAAAACGGCGTACCGCTGGATGGCATTGCTTTCCACCCGTACTACACCGTGAAAGACATCGTCGGCGTGGTGGTGTTCCTGTTCATCTTCTGTTCGATCGTGTTCTTCTTCCCGGAAATGGGTGGTTATTTCCTCGAGAAGCCGAACTTCGAACAAGCCAACCCATTCAAGACACCTGAGCATATTGCCCCGGTTTGGTACTTCACCCCGTTCTACGCGATTCTGCGTGCGGTTCCGGACAAGCTCTTGGGTGTGATTGCGATGGGCGCGGCGATCGCTGTGCTGTTCGTGCTGCCATGGCTTGACCGCAGCCCGGTCAAATCCATGCGCTACAAGGGCTGGCTGAGCAAGATCTGGCTGGTGGTGTTCTGCATCTCGTTCGTGATCCTGGGGATCCTGGGGGTTCTGGCGCCGACTCCAGGTCGTACGCTGCTGTCGCAGGTATGTACCTTCTTGTACTTCGCCTACTTCATTCTGATGCCGTTCTACACCAGGCTCGAGAAGACCAAACCGGTTCCGGAAAGGGTGACTGGCTGATGAAAAAGCTATTTGCTGTACTGATTCTTGCTGCTATGCCTGTACTGTCCTTCGCGGCCGCACAAGGTGGTCCCGAGCTGGAAAAAGTCGACATCGACGTCTCCGACAAGGCCGCCATGCAGGATGGCGCGCGGACATTCGCCAACTACTGCATGGGCTGCCACAGCGCCAAGTTCCAGCGCTATGAGCGCGTTGCCGACGATCTGGGGATTCCTCATGATCTGATGATGAGCAAGCTGGTGTTCACCGGTGCGAAAATCGGTGATCACATGAGTATCGGCATGCAGCCTGCTGACGCCAAGACCTGGTTCGGTGCGGCTCCGCCCGACCTGACCCTGGTGGCTCGTGTACGTGGTACCGACTGGCTCTATGGCTACCTGCGCTCCTTCTACGAAGACCCGGCGCGCCCATGGGGCGTGAACAACAAGGTTTTCCCGAACGTGGGCATGCCTAACGTTCTGGTCGGCCTGCAAGGGCGTCAGGTTGTTGGCTGCAAACAGGTTCAGATCGTCGAAGATGGCAAGAAGCAATATGATCCGCTGACCGGCACCGCTTTGACCCATGAGGCCTGCGATCAGCTGACCGTGCTGCCAAAAACCGGCACGCTCACCGAAGAGCAGTTCGACGAGAAGGTCAAGAATCTGGTGACCTTCCTGGCCTACTCGGCCAACCCGGTCAAGCTGGAGCATCAACGTATCGGCACCTATGTGTTACTGTATCTGGCCTTCTTCTTTGTATTCGCCTATCTGCTCAAGCGCGAATACTGGAAAGACGTTCATTGATAAAGCTGTAGTTCATTGCTGTTAATCGTGCGCGCCCAAGGGCGTCTCTGAAGGTGTAACGAGTCTGGATCATCCAGGCGTTACGGGAGGCGCCCTCTGGGCGCGCTCGTTTTTCTGCTTCCGATAATTTCAACAAGCGAGGAGGATCGCCATGGGCGTGACCAATCGGTTGGCCTGTTACTCCGACCCCGCCGACCACTATTCCCACCGGGTACGTATCGTGCTCGCAGAGAAGGGTGTCAGCGCCGAGATCATCAGTGTGGAGACGGGGCGTCAGCCGCCGAAGCTGATCGAAGTGAACCCTTACGGCAGTCTGCCCACCCTGGTCGATCGTGACCTGGCGTTGTGGGAGTCGACCGTCGTGATGGAATATCTGGATGAGCGTTACCCGCACCCGCCACTACTGCCGGTTTACCCTGTGGCGCGTGCCAACAGCCGTCTGCTGATCCACCGGATCCAGCGTGACTGGTGTGGGCTGGTGGACCTGATCCTGGATTCCCGGACCAAGGAAGCGGCTCGGACTCAGGCGCGTAAAGAGCTGCGCGAGAGCCTGACCGGCGTTTCGCCGCTGTTCGCGGAGAAGCCGTTTTTCCTCAGCGAGGAACAAAGTCTGGTGGATTGCTGCCTATTGCCAATACTCTGGAGATTACCGATTCTGGGTATTGAATTGCCACGGCAAGCCAAGCCGTTGCTTGATTACATGGAGCGCCAGTTCGCTCGTGAGACGTTCCAGGCAAGTCTGTCTGGCGTCGAACGCGACATGCGCTAAGGCTTAAGGAGCCGCTATGAACTCCAGTCGACCTTATCTGGTCCGCGCGCTCTACGAGTGGATTGTGGACAACGATTGCACCCCGCATATGCTGGTCAATTCCGAATACCCGGCGGTGCAAGTGCCTCAGGGTTTTGCCAGTGACGGACAGATCGTCCTGAATATTTCGCCGAGTGCCGTACGCCATCTGCACATGGATAACGAGGTGGTGACTTTCGAGGGGCGCTTCGGTGGTGTCCCGCATAGCTTGTACGTCCCTGTGCCGGCGATCCTGGGCATTTACGCCCGGGAAAATGGTCAGGGTATGGTGTTCGATCTGGAGTCGCCCGTGGGTGACGAGGACGATGAAATCGAGCCGGATGATGATATCCCGCCACCGGATAACGAGCCGCCACGTCCAAGCGGTCGACCCAGTCTGAAGGTCGTGAAGTAATAAAAAAGGCGATCCATCCGGATCGCCTTTTTTGTACCTGTACCTTTCGCTTATATCAGTCGATGTATTCGAACAGTTTGACGATTTTCTGCACGCCGGAAACGCCCTGTACCAGATTGGTCGCCTGGGTGGCTTCTTGTTGGGTCAGCAGGCCCATCAGGTAGACGATGCCGTTTTCCGTCACGACCTTGATGCGCGAGCCTGGAATACTGGCGTCGGTCAGCATCTGGGTCTTGATCTTGGTGGTCAGCCAGGCATCGTTCTGCCGGGCCAGCAGGGAGGAGGGCGGGAGGACCTGCAGTTCGTTGTGGACCTTCTTCACTCGTTGCACGGCGCTGGCGGCCTGTTCGGCGAGTGTCTTGAGGTCGGCGCGCGGGGTCTGGCCAGCCAGCAGGACGATGCCGTTGAAGCTGGTCACCACGATGTGCGAGTTATGGTCCAGGTCCGGACTGGCCTTGGCGACATTCACTTCGACTTTGGTCTGGATCAGCGAGTCATCGATCTTGCTGCCGAAGGTGCGGGTGCCGCGGTCATCTTCGATCGGGCTTTCGCGGGTGGCAGTAATCACCGAGCTGCAACCGCTGATGCTCAAGGCTAGGGTCAGGGCCAGTAGGCCAAGGCGATTAGGGGTCATTCTTCACTCCCGAACAGTTGGCTGTCGATCAGGTCGCAGAGGCAGTGGATCGCCAGCAGGTGGACTTCCTGGATACGTGCAGTGACGTTGGCCGGCACGCGAATCTCGACATCTTCCGGCAATAGCAGGGATGCCATGCCGCCGCCATCGCGACCGGTCAATGCTACGACAATCATTTCGCGATCATGTGCGGCCTGGATCGCTTGAATGATGTTCGCCGAGTTGCCGCTGGTGGAAATCGCCAGCAGGACGTCGCCGGGCTGGCCCAGGGCGCGAATCTGCTTGGAAAAGACTTCGTTATAGCTGTAGTCATTGGCGATCGAGGTGATCGTCGAGCTGTCGGTGGTCAGCGCGATGGCTGGGAGGCTCGGGCGTTCGCGCTCGAAACGGTTGAGCAGTTCGGAAGAAAAGTGCTGGGCATCGCCGGCCGAGCCGCCGTTGCCGCAGGAAAGCATTTTCCCTTCGTTGAGCAGTGCGTTGACCATGACTTGGCTGGCTTGCTCGATGTGCGGTGCAAGTACGTCCATCGCCTGCTGCTTGGTGTTGATACTGGCCTGAAAAAGCTGGCGAATTCGGGATTGCATGTCCATCTGTGTGACCTTAAGTAGCGCGGCTTTCTGGCACATGAATGTGCTGCCCGCAAAGCAAAGAGCAAAAATGTTGAGTGAAAATGTCCGGCTCGGCCCGAGAGCGTCGATCAGCTTTCAAAGGCATTCCGTAGCCAGTTCAAATGAGTTGTCGTGCCTGGGGCGCTGTCTATGGCGACCACATCGAAACGGCAAGGGTAGTTGGACCAGCGCGACTCGCGCTGTAGGAAAAACTGTGCGGCGAGTATCAGTTTCTGACGCTTGCGTGCATCGATACTGCCCAGAGCGCCACCCCATTGCGTGTGTTGTCTGTAGCGGACTTCGACGAATACTACTGTATCGCCGTCAAGCATGACCAGATCAAGCTCGCCGCGTTTGCACAGCCAGTTCTGCGCCAGCAGGCGCAGCCCCTGTTGTTCAAGATGCCGGAGCGCTTGGGCTTCGGCATCCTGTCCGCTTTGCTGGCGTGACCGTTGTGGCATTAACGCTGGGTGTCGGGCAGGCGAGTGATCTGGCCGCTGACGAACTCGGCCCATGGCAACTGGCGTTGAACGCGCTGGCTCGGGCTCATGGTCAGGCTGCCCGACAGGCCTTCGATGCGGCTGTCCGGCAGTGCCTTGAGTTGCCCCAGGCGTGGCGCCAGGCGGTAGGCGTCGGCGCCCATCGCATACAGTCGGCCCAGGCTGCCACCGGCTTGTGGCCACTGCGCGGCGACCTGGCGGCGCAGTGGGTCATTGGCGTCCAGCAGCCAAGGCGTTTCGCAGAAGCGTACGCCGTTCATGTCGTTGTACTGGTTCTGATCGCCGTTGGCGCTGAAGACATGGGAGGTGGCATAGACGGGTACATCGCCGGCGTACTGAAAGTTCAGGGTCGGTTTGATCTGTTGTGCCTGTTGCGGCGTGGATGCCAGGAAAATGAACTCGATGTCCTGGCGGCGCGAAGGTTGTGCGGCCACCTGAGTACCGGCGACGTTCTGCAGGCTCTTGGCGCGGGCTTCGCTCTGGCGCAGTTGGAACAGGTCGGCAATCTGTTGGGCCAGGGCTACTGGCTGATCGACGCGTTCGATACCGACTACGCTGCCGCCGTTGCTTTCCCAGTCCTGGCGGAAAGCCTTGAGTACCCGATCGCCCCATTCGCCGCGTGGCACCAGGACGGCAGCGCGGTGCAGGCCGTCGGCGCGGGCGCGCCGGGAGACTTCGCGAGCTTCGTCTTCGGCGGCCAGGCCGAACTGGAACAGTTGCGCCGGGCCTTGCTCGCCTTCGCTGTAGTTCAGCGCCAGGGTAGTGATAGGCAGTTGCGGGCGTGCGGCGAGCTGCTTGACCAGCGGTTTTTCCAGAGGGCCGACGACCAGTTGCACACCATCTGCCTGGGCCTTGCGATAGAAGTCATCCAGCGAAGTCAGGCGCGAGCTGTCGTAGAACTCGATACTGGGTGGTTTCTGTCCGGCTTGCTGGGCTTGATAGTGTGCGGCCATGAAGCCGTCGCGCAGGGCCTTGGAGACTGCGGCCAGCGGGCCGTCCTGCGGTAGCAGCAGGGCGATCTTGGACAGCGGCTGGCTGGCCAATTCCTTGAGTTTGGTCAGCGGTAGCGGCAGTTGAATGGCGGCCGGGTGCTTGGGGTTCTGTGCGCGCCAGTTGTCGATGGCGGCCTGCTGTTGTTCCAGGGTGCCGGCAGTCTTCACCGTCAATGCCAGGCTCATCCAGCCACCCAGATCGTCGTTGCTGACGGCTTGCAATTGATCGGTCGGCAAGCTGGCAATCAATGCCCAGATGGCTTCATGGTTCTTGTTCGCGGCGTCATCCTGGAGCAGTGGTGCAATGAAAATGCGCTCCCGTGCCGCGGCGAGGGCCTGGCCATCGGCCTCGAGTGCGCGAGCATGGACGGTGCCGGTGCGGATCTGCTGCTCTTCCGGCAGTTCGCTCAGGCGTTGCAGGCTCGGGTGGCTCAAGGCCGTCAGGGCCGCCTTTGGCTGGTTGCGAGTCATGGCCAGTTCGGCTGCCAGGGTGCTGGCGAAAACCTGCTGGCCGGGCTTGAGTTGTTCCATTGGCACTTGTTGCAGGATTTGCGCGGCCTGGCCGGCGTTGCCCTGGCGATAGGCCAGGTCGGCAGCGCTCAAGCGCAGCAGGGCTGCCTTGTCGGGTGTTTTGCTGTTGGCGGCCTGTTCGAGCAGTTGCTCGATACTGGCATCCGGGGTCCGTGGAAGTTCGCCAAGGCTGGAGGAGGGCGAGCTGGCGCAAGCTGCCAGGAGGGCAGCAAGGCATAAGGCAGAGAACAGCCGCAGGCAAGCGATCATGTAAGTGTTCCTGATACTCGATCAAATAAGCGTGGAATTGTACCCAAGCACTGGCCGGGGCGCGATGTTACTGGCAATAAACCGTCTATTTTAGGTCGTGCAAATGTTGCAGCGCTTTAGAACGGCTGGTGTTGTCGCAGGCGCGAGGTGCCTGCGATACGCATTCCGAAAGCTTCTACGCGCTACAATGTCGCTTTTACCGATCAAGAGGTGTGCGCTTTGACTGCTCCAGGTCCTTTGAATTCCGCTGCTGGCTCGCTTTATGTGGTGGCGACGCCCATCGGCAACCTGGACGACATCAGTGCCCGGGCCTTGAGGATCTTGCGCGAGGTGGCATTGATCGCTGCCGAGGATACGCGTCACTCGCAGCGCTTGATGCAGCACTTCGGGATTTCCACGCCCCTGGCTGCTTGTCATGAGCATAACGAGCGGGATGAAGGTAGCCGCTTTCTGACCCGTCTGTTGGCGGGAGACAGCGTTGCACTAATATCCGACGCAGGCACGCCGTTGATCTCTGATCCGGGTTACCACCTGGTGCGTCAGGCGCGGGCGGCAGGTATCAATGTCGTTCCGGTTCCTGGGGCTTGTGCCCTGATTGCGGCCTTGTCGGCGGCGGGGCTGCCTTCCGATCGTTTTATCTTCGAAGGGTTTCTGCCGGCCAAGGCGGTAGGTCGGCGCGGTCGTCTTGAGCTATTAAAGGAAGAGCCGCGCACACTGATTTTCTATGAGGCGCCGCATCGCATTCTCGAGTGCCTGCAGGATATGGAATTGGTCTTCGGTGGAGAGCGCCCGGCATTGCTGGCGCGGGAATTGACCAAGACCTTTGAAACCCTCAAGGGGCTGCCGCTTTCGGAGTTGCGAGCTTTTGTCGAGGCGGACAGCAATCAGCAGCGCGGCGAATGCGTGGTGTTGGTGGCGGGATGGTCGGCGCCGGAAAGTGATGAGGTCGTGAGCGGTGAGGCGATGCGGGTTCTCGACCTGCTGCTCAAGGAGATGCCGCTCAAGCGGGCTGCGGCATTGGCAGCGGAAATTACCGGCGTGCGCAAGAATGTTCTCTATCAGGTGGCGCTGGATAAACAGAAAGGCGAGTAAACGCGATCGGCGGAATGGCAAAAGGCTTTTATCACTTGTTCTTCCGCCGCTCTGCCGTTAACCTGCGCGGCGGAGAGTCGATTGGACAGTCGCTGCCCTCTATGAAAATTAGAGGGGGGAGGAAAGTCCGGGCTCCATAGGGCGGAGTGCCAGGTAATGCCTGGGAGGCGCGAGCCTACGGAAAGTGCCACAGAAAATAACCGCCTAAGCACTTCGGTGCCGGTAAGGGTGAAAAGGTGCGGTAAGAGCGCACCGCACGTCTGGCAACAGTTCGTGGCTAGGTAAACCCCACTCGGAGCAAGACCAAATAGGGTTCCAAGGCGTGGCCCGCGCTGGAACCGGGTAGGTTGCTAAAGATGTCCAGTGATGGCCATCGTAGAGGAATGACTGTCCTCGACAGAACCCGGCTTACAGATCGACTCTCCACCTTTTCCTTCCCTGCTTAAATCAATAGCAGAAGCGCTTTTGTAATACCGAAAAGATCTTACTCTTAACAAATTACTTTAACTTCACGATACAGCTTCTTGAGCTGATTGAAGTTATTGCGCCAAATCCTTCGCCAAATTCCTGTTACCCCTCCTTTTGGTCTCCTAAATCTCCGTTCTATAAGGCTTTTCCGTCGCTCCGTGCCTTGACGGTGTGGTGGGCGCATTCCTATAGTGTGCGCAAGTGGCGGAAAGTGGCATAAAGTGGGTTTTTTGGACGTAAAACGCTAAAATTTGGAGAAACGCTGACGTGTTTCGCGGAGCTAACGCTATCAGTCTCGACGCAAAGGGCCGTCTCGCCATGCCGAGCCGGTACCGTGACGAGCTCGTTTCGCGTAGTTCCGGGCAACTTATCGTCACTATTGATGCCGTTGATCCGTGTTTGTGTGTCTACCCCCTCGATGAGTGGGAAATTATTGAAACCAAGCTGCGTGCGCTGCCTTCGCTGCGGGAAGAAAACCGTCGCTTGCAGCGTTTGTTGATTGGTAATGCCGTCGACCTCGAACTCGATGGCAGTGGTCGTTTTCTGGTTCCACCGCGTCTGCGCGAATACGCCAAGTTGGATAAGCGCGCAATGTTGGTAGGCCAACTGAACAAGTTCCAGCTGTGGGACGAGGATGCCTGGAATGCTGTTTCTGCAGCGGACCTGGCAGCTATTCAACAACCGGGCGCCATGCCTGATGAACTGCGTGATTTGATCCTGTGACTATTGATAGCGGCTTTAACCACATCACCGTACTGCTTGACGAAGCCGTCGAGGCTCTCGCCGTACGTCCTGATGGCTGCTATCTGGATGGCACCTTCGGTCGCGGCGGCCATAGTCGTTTGATCCTCAGCAAGCTTGGGCCGGATGGTCGGCTGCTCGGATTCGACAAAGAT
This sequence comes from Pseudomonas sp. SK3(2021), assembly GCF_016772375.1. Taxonomy (NCBI): domain Bacteria; kingdom Pseudomonadati; phylum Pseudomonadota; class Gammaproteobacteria; order Pseudomonadales; family Pseudomonadaceae; genus Pseudomonas; species Pseudomonas sp. SK3(2021). The sequence continues at coordinate 5,534,532 of NZ_CP061943.1, read as the reverse complement.
CCTCAAGCGATTGCCACCGGGCAAGCGCTAGCGGCCGAAGACGGCCGCTTTGTCGTTGTGCAGCGCAGCTTTGCCGAGCTGGGTTCGGAAGTGGCCGAGCGCGGCCTGGATGGCAAGGTCAGCGGCGTGCTGCTCGACCTGGGTGTGTCTTCGCCGCAGCTCGATGATCCTGAGCGCGGCTTCAGTTTTCTCAATGATGGTCCCTTGGATATGCGCATGGACCCGTCCCGCGGCATCAGTGCGGCGGAGTTCGTCAATACTGCACCGGTGGAAGAAATCGCCCGTGTGTTCAAGGAATACGGCGAAGAGCGTTTCTCCGGTCGCATGGCCCGCGCCGTGGCTGAGCGCCGCGACATCAAGCCGTTCGAGCGCACCGCCGACCTGGCGGAGGTCTTGAAAGTTGCCAACCCGGCTTGGGAAAAGGGCAAGAACCCGGCTACCCGCGCGTTCCAGGGGCTGCGCATTCACGTCAACAACGAACTGGGTGATCTGGAAGCCGGCCTTGAAGCCGCGCTGGAATGCCTGGAAGTCGGCGGTCGCTTGGTGGTTATCAGTTTCCACTCGCTGGAAGACCGCATCGTCAAATTATTCATGCGCAAGCTGGTGAAGGGCGAAGCGGACAACCTGCCTCGAAATCTACCGGTACGCCATGTGGCTTTCGAGCCGAAAATCAAAATCCATGGCAAAGCACAGACGGCCTCCGATGCCGAGCTCAAAGCCAATCCGCGTGCCCGTAGTGCTGTTATGCGCGTTGCGGAGAAGCTGCGGTGAGCAAGCTCTTCGCCAAGCCACTTCCAGGCGGAAGCTTTTTCATGCTTCTGCTGTTCATCGGCGTTCTGGTGTCCGCGATTGCGGTGTCCTACAGCGCGCACTGGAATCGCCAGCTGCTCAATACGCTTTATGGCGAGTTGAGTGTGCGCGACAAGGCGCAAGCGGAGTGGGGACGACTGATTCTCGAGCAAAGCACCTGGACCGCCCATAGCCGGATCGAAGTGCTGGCCACCGAACAACTGAAAATGCGTATTCCCGGCGCGGCAGAAGTCCAGATGGTGGCGCCATGATGAAGCTTGAAGGCGCACTCTTTCCCTGGCGGTTCCGCCTGGTGCTGGGCTTGCTCGGCATCATGGTGGCGGCGATCGCCTGGCGCATCATCGATCTGCAGGTCGTCGATCGCGACTTCCTCAAGGGGCAGGGCGACGCGCGCAGCGTTCGGCATATTCCGATCCCGGCTCACCGTGGCCTGATCACCGACCGTAACGGCGAGCCGCTGGCGGTCAGTACGCCGGTGACCACCCTGTGGGCGAACGCCAAGGAAATGCAACTGGCCAAGGACAAGTGGCCAGCATTGGCTGCTGCCTTGGGGCAAGATCCCAAAGCGCTGGCCGAGCGCCTTGAGGCACAAGCCAATAAAGAGTTCATCTACCTGGTGCGTGGCCTGACGCCCGAGCAGGGTCAGCAGGTGCTCGATCTCAAGGTGCCAGGGGTCTATGGCATCGAAGAGTTCCGGCGCTTCTATCCGGCCGGTGAAGTGACCGCGCACATGGTCGGTTTCACCGACATCGACGACCGCGGTCGCGAGGGGGTCGAACTGGCCTATGACGAATGGCTGGCCGGGGTCCCGGGCAAACGCCAGGTCATCAAGGACCGGCGCGGCAGACTGATCAAGGATGTCCAGGTCACCAAAAACGCCAAGGCCGGCAAGCCCTTGGCGTTGTCGATTGACCTGCGTCTGCAATACCTGGCCAACCGCGAACTGCGCAATGCCATCGTCGAGAATGGCGCCAAGGCCGGCAGCCTGGTCATCATGGATGTGAAGACCGGCGAGATCCTGGCCATGGTCAACCAGCCGACCTACAACCCGAACAACCGTCGCAACCTGCAACCGGCGATGATGCGCAACCGCGCCATGATCGACGTGTTCGAGCCGGGTTCGACCATGAAAGCCATCTCCATGAGCGCGGCGCTGGAAACCGGCCGCTGGAAACCGAGCGACACCGTCGAGGTGTATCCAGGCACGCTGCAGATCGGCAAATACACTATTCGCGACGTATCCAAGACCGAAGGCGCGGTGCTCGATCTCACCGGGATCCTGATCAATTCCAGTAACGTCGGCATGAGCAAGATCGCCTTCGATATCGGCGGCGAAGCGATCTTCCGCCTGGCCCAGAAAATCGGCCTCGGCCAGGATACCGGCCTCGGCTTCCCGGGCGAACGTGTCGGCAACCTGCCGAACTACCGCGAGTGGCGTAAGGCCGAGACGGCCACGCTGTCGTACGGTTACGGCATCTCGGTGACCGCGATCCAGTTGGTTCACGCCTTCTCGGCGCTGGCCAACAACGGTCGCATCGCACCGCTGACTCTGATCAAAACCGACAAGACCCCGGAAACCACCCAGGTGATTCCGGAGAAAGTCGCCAAGACCATGCAAGGCATGTTGCAGCAGGTGATCGAGGCTCCGCGTGGCGTGTTCCGTGCCCAGGTGCCGGCTTATCACGTGGCCGGCAAGAGTGGTACCGCGCGTAAGACGTCGGTCGGCACCAAGGGTTATGCCGAGAACTCCTACCGCTCGCTGTTCGCCGGTTTCGGCCCGATGAGCGATCCGCGTTACGCCATCGTCGTGGTGATCGACGAGCCGAGCAAGGCCGGCTACTTCGGTGGCCTGGTATCGGCACCGGTGTTCAGCAAAGTGATGTCCGGCACCCTGCGTCTGATGAATATCTCGCCGGACAACCTGCCACCCACCCAACAAGCCAATGCGGCACCAGCTAAAGGAGGGCGCGGCTGATGTCTCTTAGCCTGAACAAGATTTTCGCCCACGCTGGTCGTGATCTGCTGATTCGCGAACTGACCCTGGACAGCCGCAATGTGCGCGCCGGCGATCTGTTTCTCGCGGTTCCTGGCGGCAAGTTCGATGGCCGTGCACACATCGCCGATGCCTTGCAGCGCGGTGCGGCTGCAGTGGCTTATGAAGTCGAAGGCGCGACCGTTCTGCCGATTACCGACGTGCCGCTGATTCCGGTCAAAGGCCTGGCGGCGCAGCTGTCGGATATCGCCGGGCGTTTTTATGGCGACCCGAGTCGTCAGCTCAACCTGATTGGCGTGACCGGCACCAACGGCAAGACCAGCGTGACCCAGTTGGTCGCGCAAGCGCTCGACCTGCTGGGCCAGCACTGCGGTATTGTCGGCACCCTCGGCAGCGGTTTTTATGGTGCACTGCAAAGCGGGATGCACACCACGCCGAATCCGATTGCCGTGCAGGCCACCCTGGCCGACCTGAAAAAGGCCGGTGCCAAAGCTGTGGCGATGGAAGTGTCGTCCCATGGTCTGGACCAGGGGCGGGTCAGTGCCCTGGCTTTCGATGTGGCGGTGCTGACCAACCTGTCGCGCGACCACCTGGATTATCACGGCACCATGGAAGCCTATGGCTCCACCAAGGCCAAGCTGTTCGGCTGGAGCGACCTGGGGTGCCGTGTCATCAACCTCGACGATGAGTTCGGTCGGCTGCTGGCCAGTGACGAGCAGGATTCGCGGTTGATCACCTACAGCCTCGAGGATCCGCGGGCCTATCTGTACTGCCGCGAAGCGCAATTCGATGACGAAGGCGTGCGTGCAACCCTGGTGACTCCGCAGGGTGAGCATCATCTGCGCAGCACCTTGCTCGGTCGTTTCAACCTGAGCAACGTCCTGGCTGCTGTCGGCGCCTTGCTTGGCCTGGATTACGCCCTCGACGAAATCCTCCACATACTGCCGAAACTGGAAGGTCCGGCCGGTCGCATGCAGCGCCTGGGTGGCGGTTCGCAACCGCTGGTGGTGGTCGATTACGCCCATACCCCGGATGCCCTGGAAAAAGTATTGCTGGCCCTGCGTCCCCACGCCAAGGGCCGTTTGCTGTGCCTGTTCGGCTGCGGTGGCGATCGCGATCGCGGCAAGCGTCCGCTGATGGCGGAAGTAGTCGAACGCCTGGCCGATGGTGTGCTAGTCACCGACGACAACCCGCGTACGGAAGATCCAGCGCAGATTTTCGACGACATTCGTGCCGGTTTCAGTGCGGTCGACAAGATCGAGTTCGTCTCCGGTCGCGGTCCGGCCATCGCCCAACTGATCGCCGGCGCTTCGGCCGATGACGTCATTGTCCTGGCCGGTAAAGGCCATGAGGACTATCAGGAAATCAACGGCGTGCGTCTCGACTTCTCCGATCTGGTGGAAGCCGACCGGGCGCTGACCGCGTGGGAGGTGGCCCATGCTTAAGGCCCTGAAACTCAGTGAACTGAGCGGACCGCTGGCGGGGCGTCTGCTGGCGGGTGATTGCAGCTTCGATGGCGTGAGCATCGACAGCCGGGCGATCAAGCCGGGCCAGCTCTTTATTGCCCTGGCCGGCCCGCGTTTCGACGGGCACGACTACCTGAATGAAGTCGCCACCAAAGGCGCCGTCGGTGCCCTGGTCGAACGCGAAGTACCAGATAGCACGCTGCCGCAGTTGCTGGTCAGCGATACCCGGCGGGCTCTCGGCCAGTTGGGAGCGTTGAATCGCGCGGCTTTCACCAAGCCTGTCGCGGCGATTACCGGCTCCAGCGGCAAGACCACGGTCAAGGAAATGCTCGCGAGCATTCTGCGTACGCGCGGGCCGGTGCTTGCCACGCGCGGCAACCTGAACAATGACTTGGGCGCACCCTTGACTTTGCTGGAACTGGCCCCGGAGCACACTGCGGCCGTGATCGAGCTGGGGGCTTCGCGCATCGGCGAAATTGCCTACACCGTGGCGATGACCAAGCCGCATGTCGCCATCATCAATAACGCCGGTACTGCTCATGTTGGCGAGTTTGGCGGGCCGGAAAAAATCGTCGAGGCCAAAGGCGAAATCCTTGAAGGGCTGGATGCTTCCGGTATCGCCGTGCTCAATCTCGACGACAAGGCCTTCCCGATCTGGAAAGCTCGCGCCGCCGGCCGTCAGGTGCTGAGTTTTGCCCTGACCAACAATGCCGCCGACTTTTACGCCTCGGATATCCAGCGCGATGCCCGTGGCTGCCCGAACTTCACCTTGCACGCGGGTAACGGCTCCGAGCGGATCCAGTTGAACCTGTTGGGCACCCATAACGTGGCCAATGCCCTGGCCGCCGCCGCTGCCGCTCATGCCCTGGGCGTGTCGCTGTTCGGCATCGCCACCGGGCTCAACGCGGTGCAGCCGGTCAAGGGCCGCACCGTCGCCCAGCTGGCGAAAAACGGCATGCGGGTCATCGACGACACCTATAACGCGAACCCCACGTCAATGTGCGCGGCGGTTGATATACTCGCCGGCTTTTCCGGCCGCACCGTCCTGGTGCTCGGAGATATCGGCGAGTTGGGCGATTGGGCGGAGCAGGGGCACCGCGAAGTGGGTGCTTATGCCGCTGGCAAGGTGTCGGCGCTCTACGCCGTGGGTCCGATGATGGCCCACGCGGTCGCAGCCTTCGGTGAGCACGCCCGACACTTCGCCAGCCAGGCCGAGCTGATCGCAGCCCTGGGCGCCGAGCAAGATACAAACACCACTATTTTGATCAAGGGATCGCGCAGCGCGGTGATGGAAAACATCGTCGCGGCTTTGTGTGGTTCCAGCACGGAGAAACATTGATGCTGCTGCTGCTAGCGGAGTACCTGCAACAGTTCTACAAAGGCTTCGCGGTCTTTCAGTACCTGACCCTGCGCGGGATTCTCGGGGTACTGACTGCACTGGTGCTGTCCTTGTGGCTGGGGCCGTGGATGATCCGCACTTTGCAGACCCGTCAGATCGGCCAGGCCGTGCGTAACGACGGTCCGCAATCGCACCTCTCCAAGTCGGGCACCCCGACCATGGGCGGCGCGCTGATCCTTTCGGCAATCGGTATCAGCACCCTGCTGTGGGCCGACCTGAGCAACCGTTATGTGTGGGTGGTGTTGCTGGTCACCTTGTTGTTCGGCGCCATCGGCTGGGTCGATGACTATCGCAAGGTGATCGAGAAGAACTCCCGTGGTTTGCCTAGCCGCTGGAAGTACTTCTGGCAGTCGGTATTTGGCCTGGGCGCGGCGGTCTTCCTGTATGTCACCGCGCAAACCCCGGTCGAAACCACCTTGCTGATCCCCATGCTCAAGGACGTCAGCATTCCGCTGGGCATCGGCTTCGTGGTCCTGACCTATTTCGTGATCGTAGGCTCCAGCAATGCGGTCAACCTGACCGATGGCCTCGACGGCCTGGCAATCATGCCGACCGTGATGGTGGGCGGCGCCCTGGGCATCTTCTGCTACCTGTCGGGTAACGTGAAATTCGCCGAGTACCTGCTGATTCCCTATGTCCCGGGCGCGGGTGAACTGATTGTGTTCTGCGGCGCGCTGATCGGTGCCGGGCTGGGCTTCCTGTGGTTCAACACCTATCCGGCACAGGTCTTCATGGGCGACGTCGGCGCACTGGCGCTGGGCGCGGCCCTGGGCACCATCGCGGTGATCGTTCGCCAGGAAATCGTCCTGTTCATCATGGGCGGCGTGTTCGTGATGGAAACCCTGTCGGTGGTCATTCAGGTTGCCTCCTTCAAGTTGACCGGTCGTCGTGTATTCCGCATGGCGCCGATTCACCACCACTTTGAACTCAAGGGCTGGCCCGAGCCGCGTGTGATCGTCCGTTTCTGGATCATCACCGTGATTCTCGTGCTGATCGGCCTTGCCACCCTGAAGCTGAGGTAGAACGAGTGTCTCTGATCGCTTCTGACCACTTCCGCATCGTTGTCGGTCTCGGCAAGAGCGGCATGTCCCTGGTTCGCTTCCTGGCGAACCGGGGCGTGTCGTTTGCCGTAGCCGATACGCGGGAAAATCCACCGGAACTGGCCACGCTGCGCCGTGACTATCCGCATGTGGAAGTGCGTTGTGGCGAGCTGGACGTAGACTTCCTGTGCCGTGCCGACGAGCTCTACGTGAGCCCCGGCCTGGCCCTGGCGACCCCGGCCCTGCAAGCCGCCGCTGCCCGTGGGGTGAAACTCTCCGGCGATATCGAGCTGTTCGCGCGTAACGCGAAGGCGCCGATCGTCGCCATCAGCGGTTCCAATGCGAAAAGCACCGTGACCACCCTGGTGGGGGAAATGGCAGCAGCGGCGGGCAAGCGGGTCGCCGTGGGTGGAAACCTGGGTACCCCGGCCCTGGACTTGCTCAGCGACGACGTCGAGCTGTACGTCATGGAACTGTCCAGCTTCCAGCTGGAGACCACCGATCAGCTGGGTGCCGAAGTGGCCACCGTGCTGAATATCAGCGAAGACCACATGGACCGCTACAGCGGCCTGCCGGCGTATCACCTGGCCAAGCACCGGATCTTCCGGGGCGCCCGGCAAGTGGTGTTCAACCGCCAGGATGCCCTGACCCGGCCATTGATCGGCGAAGGCCTGCCGTGCTGGACCTTCGGCTTGAGCAAACCCGACTTCAAGGCGTTCGGCCTGCGGGAGGAGAACGGCGAGAAATACCTGGCCTTCGAATTCCAGAACCTGATGCCGGTGCGCGAGCTGAAGATCCGCGGCGCCCATAACCAGGCCAACGCCCTGGCGGCGCTGGCCCTGGGGCATGCGGTCGGCCTGCCGTTCGACGCCATGCTCTCGGCCCTGCGTACCTTCGCCGGCCTCGAGCACCGTTGCCAGTGGGTTCGCGACCTGGATGGCGTGGGTTATTACAACGACTCCAAGGCCACCAACGTTGGCGCCGCACTGGCGGCCATCGAAGGCCTGGGCGCGGACATCGAAGGCAAGATCGTGCTGATCGCCGGTGGCGACGGCAAGGGTGCCGAGTTCAAGGACCTGCGCGACCCGGTGGCGGCCAACTGCCGCGCCGTGATCCTGATGGGTCGCGATTCCGACAAGATCGGCGAGGCCATCGGCGATGCCGTGCCGCTGATTCGTGTCGGCTCCCTGGTCGAAGCCGTGGCGCAATGCCGTACCACCGCCCAGGCCGGTGACGTGGTGCTGCTGTCGCCGGCCTGTGCCAGTTTCGACATGTTCAAGAATTACGAAGACCGTGGCCACCAGTTCGTCCGCGCCGTGGAGGATCTGGCATGAACCTGAGAGACATCATCAAGCCTTATCCATCGCCGATCATTACCGGGCGCGGCGTCGACCTCGACTTCCCGATGCTCGCCGGCTGCCTGACGCTGCTCGGCCTCGGGTTGATCATGATTGCCTCGGCCTCCACCGAAGTGGCGGCGGCGCAGTCGGGTAGTGCCCTGTACTACATGATTCGCCACCTGATCTATGTGGTGCTGGGCCTGGGTGCCTGCATCGTCACCATGATGATTCCGATCGCCACCTGGCAACGCCTGGGCTGGATGATGCTGCTCGGGGCCTTCGGTTTGCTGGTGATGGTGATCATTCCGGGGATCGGCCGCGAAGTGAACGGTTCGATGCGCTGGATCGGCTTCAGTTTCTTCAACGTCCAGCCTTCCGAGATTGCCAAGGTATTCGTGGTGATCTACCTCGCCGGTTACCTGGTGCGTCGCCAGAAAGAAGTGCGCGAAAGCTGGATGGGCTTCTTCAAGCCGTTCATCGTGCTGTTGCCAATGGCCGGCCTGCTGCTGATGGAACCGGACTTCGGTGCCACCGTGGTGATGATGGGGGCCGCGGCGGCGATGCTGTTCCTCGGTGGGGTCGGGCTGTTCCGTTTTTCCTTGATGGTGGTGCTGGCGGTCGCGGCGGTGGTCTTGCTGATTCAGATGCAGCCCTATCGAATGGCGCGCCTGACCAACTTTGCCGACCCTTGGGCCGACCAGTTCGGCGCGGGATACCAGCTGTCCCAGGCCTTGATCGCTTTTGGCCGTGGCGAGTGGCTGGGCGTTGGCCTGGGCAATAGTGTGCAGAAGCAGTTCTACCTGCCGGAAGCCCACACCGACTTCGTGTTCTCGGTCCTGGCCGAAGAGCTGGGCGCCGTCGGTTCCCTGTGTACGGTGGCGCTGTTCGTCTTCGTCTGTATCCGTGGCATGTACATCGGCCTGTGGGCCGAGAAAGCCAAGCAGTTCTTTGCCGCCTATGTCGCTTATGGCCTGTCGTTCCTGTGGATCGGCCAGTTCCTGATCAACATCGGGGTGAACGTCGGTTTGCTGCCGACCAAAGGCCTGACCTTGCCGTTCCTCAGTTATGGCGGCAGTTCGTTGGTGATCTGCTGCGCCTGTCTTGGCCTGCTGCTGCGCATCGAGTGGGAAAGTCGGACCCACCTGGGCAGCGAAGAGATGGAGTTCAGCGAGAGCGACTTCGCCGAGGAGCCAAGCCATGGGCGCTAATGTGCTGATCATGGCCGGCGGCACCGGCGGTCACGTGTTCCCGGCGCTGGCCTGTGCCCGTGAGTTCCAGGCGCGCGGTTATACCGTGCACTGGCTCGGCACCCCGCGTGGCATCGAAAATGAGCTGGTGCCGAACGCCGGCCTGCAACTGCACCTGATCAACGTCAGCGGCCTGCGGGGCAAGAGCAAGCTGTCGCTGCTCAAGGCGCCATTCGTGCTGCTCAAGGCGGTGCTGCAGGCGCGCCGGATCATTCGTCAGCTCAAGCCGGTCTGCGTGCTGGGCTTTGGCGGTTATGTGACCGGTCCTGGCGGCGTCGCGGCAAAACTATCCGGTGTGCCGGTGATCGTTCATGAACAGAACGCGGTCGCCGGTACCGCCAATCGGCTGCTGGTGCCGTTGTCGGCCCGAGTCTGCGAAGCTTTCCCGGACACCTTTGGTGCCTCCAGCAGCCGGCGTACCACCGGCAACCCGGTGCGCACCGAGCTGTTCCTCGATACACCGCGCGAGGCTTTGGCCGGACGCAAGGCGCGTTTGCTGATCCTGGGTGGAAGCCTGGGAGCAGAGCCGTTGAACAAGTTGCTGCCTGAAGCCCTGGCGCTGGTCTCCCCCGAGTTGCGTCCGGAAGTGTTTCATCAGGCCGGCAAAAACCATGATGAAGTGACTGCAGAGCGCTATCGCGCCGCTGGCGTCGAGGCGCAGGTGCAGCCGTTCATCAAAGACATGGCCCAAGCCTACGGCTGGGCTGACCTGGTGGTCTGTCGCGCGGGCGCGTTGACCGTCAGTGAACTGGCTGCCGCCGGTCTGCCTTCGATGCTCGTGCCTTTGCCTCACGCCATCGACGATCACCAGACCCGCAATGCCGACTATTTGGCCCGTGAAGGCGCTGCCTTCCTGATGCCGCAGAGAACGACTGGCGCAGCGGACCTTGCCGCTCGCCTGACAGAGGTTTTGATGCAACCGGAACGACTCAACAGCATGGCCGACGCAGCTCGTCGCCTGGCCAAACCCGATGCCACCCGTAGCGTGGTCGATATCTGCCTGGAGGTGGCCCATGGTTGAGAATCAGAAAGCCATGCCACAACCGGAAATGCGCCGCATCCGTCGCATCCACTTCGTCGGTATCGGCGGCGTGGGCATGTGCGGGATCGCCGAAGTACTGCTGAACCTGGGCTACCAGGTCTCCGGCTCCGACCTCAAGGCGTCGCCGGTTACCGAGCGCCTGGAGTCCTTCGGTGCGCAGATCTTCATCGGCCACCGTGCCGAGAACGCCGCCAACGCCGATGTACTGGTGGTGTCCAGCGCCGTGAACACCTCCAACCCGGAAGTGGCCACTGCCCTGGAACGCCGCATCCCGGTGGTGCCGCGTGCGGAAATGCTGGCCGAGCTGATGCGCTACCGCCACGGCGTCGCCGTGGCCGGTACTCACGGCAAGACCACCACCACCAGCCTGCTGGCCTCGGTATTCGCCGCCGGCGGCCTGGATCCGACCTTCGTCATCGGTGGCCGGCTGAACGCAGCCGGGACCAATGCACAGCTGGGCACCAGCCGCTACCTGATCGCCGAAGCCGATGAAAGCGACGCCAGCTTCCTGCACTTGCAGCCGCTGGTGGCCGTGGTGACCAACATCGACGCCGACCATATGGCGACCTACGACGGTGACTTCAACAAGCTGAAGAAAACCTTCGTCGAATTCCTGCACAACCTGCCGTTCTATGGCCTGGCCGTGCTGTGCCTGGACGACCCGGTGGTGCGTGAGATCCTGCCGCAGGTCAAGCGTCCGACCGTCACCTACGGTTTCAACGAAGACGCCGATGTCCGTGCGATCAATGTGCGCCAGCAGGGCATGCAGACCTTCTTCACCGTGCTGCGTCCCGATCGCGAGCCGCTGGATGTCTCGGTGAACATGCCGGGCAACCACAACGTGCTGAACGCGCTGGCGACCATCTGCATCGCCACCGACGAAGGCATCAGCGATGAAGCCATCGTCCAGGGCCTGTCGGGCTTCCAGGGCGTGGGGCGACGCTTCCAGGTCTACGGCGAGCTGCCGGTGGAAGGCGGCAACGTGATGCTGGTGGACGACTATGGCCACCACCCGACCGAAGTCGCGGCGGTGATCAAGGCCGTGCGTGGTGGCTGGCCTGAGCGCCGCCTGGTGATGGTCTACCAGCCGCACCGTTTCAGCCGCACCCGCGACCTGTACGACGATTTCGTCCAGGTGCTGGCGGACGCCAACGTCCTGCTGTTGATGGAAGTCTATCCGGCGGGCGAAGAGCCGATCCCGGGGGCGGACAGTCGTCAGCTGTGCCACAGCATCCGTCAGCGCGGTCAGCTGGACCCGATCTACATCGAGCGTGGGGTCGACCTCGCGCCGCTGGTCAAGCCGCTGCTGCGTGCCGGTGACATCCTGCTGTGCCAGGGCGCCGGCGATATCGGCGGTCTGGCGCCGAAGCTGTTGAACAGTCCGTTGTTCGCGGGTGCCGTGCCTGCCGGTCAGGGGAAGTCGAAATGACCGCCGCCTACGCCTCTCTGTTTTCGACCCTCGCGCCGAAGGATTTCGGCCGTGTCGCCGTGCTGTTCGGCGGCAAGAGCGCCGAGCGCGAAGTCTCGCTGAAGTCCGGCAACGCCGTGCTCGAAGCCTTGCAGGGCGCCGGTGTGGACGCCTTCGGCATCGACGTCGGTGACGACTTCCTGCAGCGCCTGCTGAACGAGAAGATCGACCGCGCCTTCATCATCCTCCACGGTCGTGGCGGCGAAGACGGCAGCATGCAGGGCCTGCTGGAATGTATGGGCATTCCCTACACCGGCAGCGGCATCCTGGCTTCGGCGCTGGCGATGGACAAACTGCGTACCAAGCAGGTTTGGCACAGCCTCGGTATTCCGACGCCACGCCACGCCGTACTTGGCTCCGAGGCCGATTGTATTTCCGCGGCTACGGAACTGGGCATGCCTTTGATCGTCAAACCGGCGCATGAAGGTTCCAGTATTGGTATGGCCAAAGTGACATCCGCGTCCGAACTGATCGACGCATGGAAAGCGGCCAGCACCTACGACTCGCAAGTCTTGGTTGAACAATGGATTCAAGGTCCGGAGTTCACCATCGCCACGCTGCGCGGCCAGGTATTGCCACCGATCGCCCTGGGCACGCCCCACACGTTTTACGACTACGACGCCAAGTACCTGGCTTCCGATACCCAGTACCGGATCCCGTGCGGCCTCGACAGCGACAAAGAGCAGGAGCTCATGGACCTGACGGCGAAAGCCTGCGGGGCGCTTGGTATCGCCGGTTGGGCGCGTGCCGACGTGATGCAGGACGCCGACGGCCAGTTCTGGTTCCTGGAAGTGAATACCGCTCCCGGCATGACCGATCACAGTCTGGTTCCGATGGCGGCGCGTGCCGCCGGTCTGGATTTCCAGCAACTGGTTCTGGCCATCCTGGCGGAGAGTGTCGTCCGTAACGCAGAGCCGCGAGGTTAAGGCCATGCAAGGCGCCCAGCTACGTCATCAGCAACCCGCTCCCGGCCGCAAGCCGGTGCCGCGTGGTGCCAGCCGGATGGTGGCCAAGGAGCCGATGTCGGCGCGCCTGCCGAAAGCCAACTTTGGCGTGCTGAAAAGCCTGATGTGGCCGGTGCTGCTGGTTGCGCTGGGCTTCGGCACTTACGAGGGCGCGCAACGCCTGTTGCCCTATGCCGACCGGCCGATCACCAAGGTCGCGGTGCAGGGCGACCTGAGTTACATCAGCCAGCAGGCGGTGCAGCAGCGGATCGCGCCCTACGTCGCGGCGAGCTTCTTCACCATCGACCTGGCGAGCATGCGTACCGAGCTGGAACAGATGCCATGGATCGCTCATGCCGAGGTACGGCGTGTGTGGCCGGACCAGGTGGTGATTCGCCTGGAAGAACAACTGCCGGTGGCCCGTTGGGGCGACGAGGCGCTGTTGAACAACCAGGGCCAGGCCTTCACCCCGCGTGAACTGGCGAACTACGAGCACTTGCCACAGTTGTTCGGCCCACAGCGGGCCCAGCAGCAGGTGATGCAGCAGTACCAGGTGCTGAGCCAGATGCTGCGCCCAATGGGCTTCTCCATCGCCCGTCTGGAGTTGCGCGAGCGCGGCAGCTGGTTCCTGACCACGGGGGCCGGCAGCGCCGGTCCTGGTATCGAGCTGTTGCTCGGACGCGATCACCTGGTGGAGAAGATGCGCCGCTTCATTGCCATTTATGAAAAAACGCTGAAAGAACAGATTACGAACATCGCGCGCATCGATCTGCGTTATGCCAACGGCCTGGCCGTCGGCTGGCGGGAACCTGTAGCGCCCACGACGGCCCAACCCGCCGTCGCGAAGAATTAAGAAGAGGCAGGACCATGGTAAACGTGCAAAGCGGCAAAATGATCGTCGGTCTGGATATCGGCACCTCCAAGGTGGTGGCGCTGGTAGGCGAGGTCGCGGCCGATGGCACGCTGGAAATCGTCGGTATCGGCACCCATCCATCGCGCGGCCTGAAGAAGGGCGTGGTGGTGAATATCGAGTCCACCGTTCAATCGATCCAGCGCGCGGTAGAAGAAGCGCAACTGATGGCCGGTTGCCGTATCCACTCGGCGTTCGTCGGCGTGGCGGGCAATCACATTCGCAGCCTGAACTCCCACGGCATCGTGGCGATTCGTGATCGCGAAGTGAGTTCGGCGGACCTGGAGCGGGTACTCGACGCGGCGCAGGCCGTGGCGATTCCGGCCGACCAGCGGGTGCTGCACACCCTGCCGCAGGATTACGTGATCGATAACCAGGAAGGCGTGCGTGAGCCCCTGGGCATGTCCGGCGTGCGCCTGGAAGCCAAGGTGCACGTGGTGACCTGCGCGGTGAATGCCGCCCAGAACATCGAAAAGTGCGTGCGTCGCTGCGGCCTGGAAATCGACGACATCATTCTCGAACAGTTGGCCTCGGCCTATTCGGTACTGACCGACGACGAGAAAGAGCTGGGCGTGTGCCTGGTGGATATCGGTGGCGGTACCACCGACATCGCGATCTTCACCGAAGGCGCGATTCGCCATACCGCGGTGATCCCGATTGCCGGCGACCAGGTGACCAACGACATCGCCATGGCGTTGCGTACGCCGACCCAGTACGCCGAAGAAATCAAGATCCGTTATGCCTGCGCCCTGGCCAAGCTGGCCGGTGCCGGTGAAACCATCAAGGTGCCAAGCGTCGGCGACCGTCCACCGCGCGAGCTGTCCCGCCAGGCCCTGGCCGAAGTGGTCGAGCCGCGTTACGACGAGCTGTTCACCCTGATCCAGGCCGAACTGCGTCGCAGCGGCTACGAAGACCTGATCCCGGCCGGCATCGTGCTGACCGGCGGCACTTCGAAAATGGAAGGCGCGGTCGAACTGGCCGAAGAGATTTTCCACATGCCGGTCCGCCTGGGCGTGCCGCACACCGTCAAGGGCCTGTCCGACGTGGTGCGTAACCCGATCTATTCCACCGGCGTGGGCTTGCTGTTGTACGGGCTGCAGAAGCAGTCCGACGGTATCTCGTTCTCCGGCATTGGCAGCCGGGACAGCTACAGCAGCGACGAACCCAAGGCAGCCTTGCTCGATCGCATCAAGAGCTGGGTGCAGGGCAACTTCTGAAGATTTACCGCAACACCGTTGTAAGCAGTAGGCGAAAAAACTAGAGAAATGAAAGGAGAGGGAAAATGTTCGAACTCGTAGACAACGTCCCCGCAAGTCCGGTAATCAAGGTTATCGGTGTCGGCGGTGGCGGCGGCAACGCCGTCAATCACATGGTCAAGAGCAACATCGAAGGCGTCGAATTCATCTGCGCCAACACTGATGCTCAAGCGCTGAAAAACATCGGCGCGCGGACCATCCTGCAACTGGGCACCGGCGTGACCAAGGGCCTGGGTGCGGGTGCCAATCCAGAAGTCGGCCGTCAAGCCGCCCTGGAAGACCGCGAGCGTATCGCTGAAGTGCTGGCGGGCACCAACATGGTGTTCATCACGACCGGCATGGGCGGTGGTACCGGTACCGGTGCCGCGCCGATCATCGCCGAAGTGGCCAAGGAAATGGGCATCCTCACCGTTGCGGTGGTGACTCGTCCGTTCCCGTTCGAAGGCCGCAAGCGCATGCAGATCGCCGATGAGGGCATCCGTGCGCTGAGCGAAAGCGTCGATTCGCTGATCACCATTCCCAACGAAAAGCTGCTGACCATCCTCGGCAAGGACGCAAGCCTCTTGTCGGCTTTCGCCAAGGCCGACGACGTTCTGGCCGGTGCCGTTCGCGGTATCTCCGACATCATCAAGCGTCCGGGCATGATCAACGTCGACTTCGCCGACGTACGTACCGTGATGAGCGAAATGGGCATGGCGATGATGGGCACTGGCTGCGCCAGCGGTCCGAACCGTGCACGTGAAGCGACCGAAGCGGCAATCCGCAACCCGCTGCTGGAAGACGTGAACCTGCAAGGCGCACGCGGCATCCTGGTGAACATCACCGCAGGCCCCGACCTGTCCCTGGGCGAGTACTCCGACGTGGGTAGCATCATCGAAGCCTTCGCTTCCGAGCACGCCATGGTCAAGGTCGGTACCGTTATCGATCCGGACATGCGCGACGAGCTGCACGTGACCGTGGTTGCCACTGGTCTGGGCGCGAAAATCGAGAAACCTGTGAAGGTCATCGACAATACCGTGCAAACCTCCATGGCCGCTGCACAGGCGCCAGCCCCTGCCCGTCAGGAACTGCCGTCGGTCAACTACCGTGATCTGGACCGTCCGACCGTCATGCGCAACCAGGCCCAGGCCAGTGCTGCGACTGCGGCGAAGCTGAATCCGCAAGATGATCTGGACTATCTGGACATCCCGGCTTTCCTGCGTCGCCAGGCCGATTGATGGAATGTATCAGGGGTATTAGGGTGATTGGTGTTCAGCAAAGGTCTGGTCTGCTATTATCGCCAGCCTTTGTTGATACCAGTTCGCAATTTGCGCTGAAGCGGCCCAAGCCATGATTAAACAACGCACCCTGAAGAATATTATCCGTGCCACAGGTGTAGGCCTGCACTCTGGGGAAAAGGTTTACCTGACCCTCAAGCCTGCGCCTGTCGACACCGGCATTGTGTTTTGTCGTGCCGACCTGGACCCTGTGGTGCAGATTCCTGCTCGCGCGGAAAACGTTGGTGAAACCACTATGTCGACCACCCTGGTCAACGGTGACACCAAAGTGGACACGGTGGAGCACTTGCTCTCGGCCATGGCTGGCCTGGGCATCGATAACGCCTACGTCGAGCTCTCCGCGTCCGAAGTCCCGATCATGGATGGCAGCGCTGGACCCTTCGTATTCCTGATTCAATCTGCCGGCCTGGAAGAACAGGACGCAGCCAAGAAGTTCATCCGCATCCTTCGTGAGGTGACGGTGGAAGACGGCGACAAGCGCGCCACTTTCGTGCCTTTCGACGGTTTTAAAGTGAGCTTCGAGATCGATTTCGATCACCCGGTTTTCCGTGACCGCACCCAGAGTGCCAGCGTGGACTTTTCCAGCACGTCGTTCGTGAAGGAAGTCAGCCGCGCCCGTACCTTTGGTTTCATGAGTGATATCGAGTACCTGCGCAAGCACAACCTCGCACTCGGCGGCAGCGTGGAAAACGCCATCGTGGTCGACGCGGATGGTGTACTGAACGAGGACGGCCTTCGCTACGAAGACGAGTTCGTGAAGCACAAGATCCTCGACGCAATTGGTGACCTCTACCTGCTGGGCAATAGCCTGATAGGTGAGTTCAAAGGCTTCAAGTCGGGCCATGCACTGAACAACCAGCTTCTGCGCAAGCTCATTGAGCAGAAGGACGCTTGGGAAGTCGTGACCTTCGAAGATGCCAGCACCGCACCGATCTCTTACATGCGTCCGGTTGCGGCCGTGTAAGTAACACTCTCTTTCCTTTTGTTTTTAAAGGCTGCCTTCGGGTGGCCTTTTTTTATGCCCGCAGGTTTCTGTGCGCCGAGTGATGTTGTCGCAGGCAGTTCCTGCGGACAGCGCAGGGCATGCGGGAGCGAGGTCAGCCCGCCACCACCCGGTTTCGCCCCTCGGCCTTGGCCTGGTACAGCGCCTTGTCGGCCATCGAGCACAATGCTTTCAGGCTGGACTTCGGCGTGCCCGCCCAGGTGCTGAGGCCGATGCTGATGGTGATTGGCGAGGCGCCGTCCTGGATCGGCGGCAGGCGCTCGATCGCCAGGCGAATATGTTCGGCGATACGCCGGGCGCCTTCGTTATCGGTCTCTGGCAGGACCACGGCGAACTCTTCGCCGCCGTAGCGTGCGGCCAGGTCGCCGGGGCGACGGATAGTGTCACTGATCACCCGGGCGACAATGCGCAGGGCTTCATCGCCGAGCGGGTGGCCGTGGCGGTCGTTGAAGGCCTTGAAGTGGTCCACGTCCAGCATCAGCAGCGACAGGGCGCTGTGGGAGCGCTGCGCGCGTCCCCATTCGCGGGCCAGGGCCTGATCCAGACTACGGCGGTTATCGAGGCCGGTGAGGGCATCGGTGGCGGCCAGTTGCGCGAGTTCCTGCTCGGCGCTCTGGCGCCGGCGCAATTCCCGGCACAGCAGCCAGGTCAGCCACAGCAGGCCCAGGCACAGCGCACCGGTGGCGCCGCCGACCACCAGCGCGGTGCGCTGCCAGGAGGCAAATACTTCATTGCTGGAGAGCGCCACGATCACAATCAGCGGCAGGTCCCCGACCTGGGCGAAGGTATACAAGCGTGGTTGCTGGGTGCTGGACATGCCTTTGAAGCTGCCGTTCCCCTCGCGCAGGATGCGGATGAAATTGGGCCGTTGGCTGAAGTCCTGGCCGATCAGGTTGTCCGCACGCGGCGGTTCCTGAGCCAACAGGATACCGTCGCGACTGATCAGGTTGACCGAGCTGTCGTGGCCGACATTCAGGCTTTTGAACAACTGGCTGAAGTAGTCCAGGCGCATGGCTGCTTCGGCCACGCCGAGGAACTCCCCGCGTTCGTTGGAAACCCGCCGGCTGAAACTGATACGCCAGTCCAGTTCGGGTGGGCGAGCGCGGAACGGTCGGCTGATCAGCATGCCCGGATCGGGGTTATCCACATGGGACTGGAAATACTCCCGATCGGCAAAGTTGCCCTTGCGCGGTTCGACCGAAGCGGAGTCGGCGAGCACGTCGCCATGCGAGTCGAGCAGCAAGATGTCGCCCTTGTAGGGCGCCGCGGTGGCCCGATCGAACAGCGCCATATGGCGAATGGTCGGCGAGACCTGTTTCAGGTCGTCACGTTGCGAGGCGCTGATCAGCCCACGCAGTGATACGTCGTACAGTTCGACGTTGCGCAGCACGTCGGCGTCGATCAATTGCACGATGTTGGAGGCCGCGCGAGTGGCAGCCATTTCGGCGCTACCGCGTTCACGAATCAGCAAGAAGGTCACGATGCTCAGGATGGAGATGACCATCAATGAGCTTCCGAGAATCAGCATCCTTTCCGACCGGTTCGAGGTGGTCGTGTTGCGGGGTGTCGCACTACTCACACTCATGGTTCTGACTTCTGCGTTGTGTACGTTTTCTATAAAGGGTGTTTCGGGTGAAGCGAGCAGAGTTGCAGAGACCGATCGCGCCTGCGCGCGCATGTATAAATCGCAGACAAAAAAAAGGCCAGCAAAATGATGCTGGCCCTTTGCTGACTGGCGCTTAGAACACATTGAATGGGTAATCGATGATCACCCGGTATTCGTCGGTGTCGTTGTCCAGCGCGCCATAACCGTTGCCGCCACGGTTGGTGGCCCACTGCAGGCGGACCGCCAGATCCTTGGCCTTGCCACCTTGCACCACGTACTTGAGGTCGAGGTCGCGTTCCCAGTGCTTGGCGTGCTCGCCGCCGGCGCTGTACCAGTGGGCGTAGCCACGGCTGTGCGGGTCGACCTTGGCCAGGTCCAGCTCGCCGCGCGAGTAGGAGAGCGCCGAAGTCAGGCCCGGCAGGCCGAGGCCGGCGAAGTCGTAGGCGTACTTGAGTTTCCACGAGCGCTCGTTGGGTCCGTTGAAATCCGAATACTGCTGGGAATTGTCCAGATAGATGCTGTCGCCCTGGTTGATGTAGTCGAACGGTGTGTTGCCGTTCACACGCTGGTAGGCGGCGGTGAGGCTGTGATGGCCCACGCCCAGGGTGAAATGCAGGCTGTAGGTGTTGTTGTCGATGTCGCCCAGCAGCGCGTCGCCAGTGTCCTGGGTGTGATAGAAGTGCAGGCCCGGGTTCAGGGTCACCAGCTCGTTCAGCGCATAGCTGTAGTCGAGGTCGTAGTAGTACTGGTTCCAGGTGTCCTTGAGTTCGGCGGCGTACAGGCTGCTGGTCAGCCCGTTCACGCCGCTCCAGGCCACGCCGGCCCAGTTCAGGTGGCGGCTTTCATCGCCGTCCAGCAGTTTGCCGTAGGCTGTGTCGATACGCTGGCGGCCGCTCTGGTTGTAGAGCTTGGTGAAGCTGGCCTGGCCGCCTTCGAGCAGCCAGCCGTCGAAGCTGTGGTTGCTCAGGCTGACCCCGCGGAAGGTCTGCGGCAGCATGCGGCTCTGGCCGCCGGCGATCACCGGATTGTTGAGGAACAGATCGCCAGCCTTGAGCTCGGTGCCGAAGGCACGGATTTTCAGGGTGGCGCCAGCGCTGGAAAACGACATCGGCGCTTTGCCGCTGCCGTCGCTGACCGGCAGGATGCTCGAACCGTCGGTACCGCCACCGCCATCGAGTTTCAAGCCGAGCATGGCATTGGCATCGAGGCCGAAACCGACCGTGCCCTGGGTATAACCTGACTCGAAGATCCCCAGGAACCCCTGGCCCCACTCGATATTGTCATCGTTCTGCTGGTGGCGGTTGCGATTCATGTAGTAGTTGCGGGCATTGAGCTTGAGGCTTGCGCCTTCGACGAAGCCTTCTGGGCTGGCCTCGTCGGCGGCCTGGACACTGGGGGCGATAGTTGCAGCCATTGCAATGAATAACGGGCTGAGAGTGGAAGTGACCTTCACCGGTATAAAGCTCCTTGGATGAATGATGACAGTTGTTATTGTCGATTCGGGTGTTTCTTGTTCTGGGTGAAACGAATGAAACAGCCAGTTCTACATGGCAAAAAAAAGCCGCTGTTATCAGCGGCTTTAAGACAACTTACTCCAGGGTTAGAGCAGAGAAGTTGTCGAGGGAAACGAGTCGGTAGCGGGTATCAGCTGTCTTTCTGAACTTCCGGCTGGCGTTGTTCCGCCGTGATGTTCTGCGGCTGCTCGCCGTTCTGTCGCTTGGCAGCCAGCGCTTCCCGGGCGTCCTGGAATGCAGCGGCGCGTGCGGCGTTATGCGCGGCGAACGTCTGCGATTCTTCGGCCATGGCCATAGGGGCCAAGAACAGGGAGGACAAAACAAAGGCGCTGGCAATAGCCATACTGTTGGACATTTCTGAAGACCTTCTTGCAGAGCAAGTTCGAATTAGGTGCGACAAAAATATAACTTCAGGGCTGTTGGAAAAAGCGCCGAACAGGATAAGCACTGTTACGCCAAAAGCAATAGTTGACGGCGCTTCCGTAGGAGCCAGGCTTGCCGGCGACAGAGGCAATGGGATGTATCTGACTTCTCTCAGATCGGCAAGTAGATGCCGAAGGTGTTCATACCTTCATCGCTGCGCACGAACACGTCGCCGCCGTGCATCAGGGCGATGGCCTTGACGATCGCCAGCCCCAGGCCGTGGTTGGCGCCGCTGTTGCTGCGGGAGGCGTCGACCCGGTAGAAGCGTTCGAACAGCCGCGGCAGATGCTCGCGGGCGATGGCCTGGCCAGGGTTGCTCACGGCGATGGCCACCTGGTGTTCCTGCACATCGATCCGCACCTGGATCACCTGCCCGGGCTCGGTGTGCTGCACGGCATTGCTCAGCAGGTTGATCAGCGCCCGGCGCAGGTGGGCGATCTCGATCTGCACCTGGGCATCGCCGCGCACCTCGACCTTGACCTGGGCGTCTTCGAGGATGAAATCCAGGTAGTCCAGAGTGGTGGCCACTTCGCTGGCCAGGGAGGTGCTGGTGAGCTTGGTGGCCTTGCTGCCCTGGTCGGCGCTGGCCAGGAACAGCATGTCGTTGATGATCGAGCGTAGCCGCTCCAGCTCCTCGAGATTGGATTGCAGCACCTCGAAGTAATGCTCGGCGGAGCGCCCGCGGGTCAGGGCCACCTGGGTCTGGCCGATCAGGTTGGTCAGCGGCGAGCGCAGTTCGTGGGCGACGTCGGCATTGAAGGATTCCAGGCGCGAATAGGCCTGTTCCACCCGCTCCAGGGTCGAGTTGAACGAGTTGGCGAACTGCGTCAGTTCCGGCGGCAGCGACGACAGCTGCAAGCGCCCGGAAAGCCGCGGCGGGGTCAGGCGCTGGGCTCCCTCGGACAACCCGATCAAGGGTTTCAGGCCGATGCGCGCCACCCAGTAGCCCAGCGCCGAGGCCAGCAGCACGCCGACGATGGCCAGGCTGATCAGGGCAACCAACAGCTGGTGCTGGGTCTCATAGACGGTCTCGGTGTCGATAGCGATCAGAAAACGCAGCGGCGGACGCAGCTCCTTGGCCGGCAGCTGGCTGACCAGCACTTTCAGCGGATAGGGATGTCCGGGCAGGGTCAGGTCGCGCATGCCCAGCGGGCCCTGGGCGAAGCGGCGGATCTGCGGGTCGGGGTTGCCGTATTCGTAGGCGGGGTCGTCGCTGACCACCCAGAAACGGATGCGTTTGTCTTCTTCGCTGAGCAGCTTGAGCTTGTTGTTGATCTTGGCCCAGTGCTCCGGGGTGCCGAAGCGCGTCAGGGCCGATTCCAGTACGCTGTAGCGCGCATCCAGTTCGGCCTCGGGCAGCAGGCCCAGGCCCTTGTCCACCTGTTGATAGAGCGCGCCGCCGATCAGCAGGAACACCAGCAGGGCCACCAGGGTGAACAGCCCGCTCAGGCGCAGGGCAATCGAGTTACGAGGCACCGCGGTTCTCCAGCACATAACCCATGCCGCGGATGGTGTGCAGCAGTTTCTGTTCGAATGGCCCGTCGAGCTTGGCCCGCAGGCGCTTGATCGCCACTTCGACGACGTTGGCGTCACTGTCGAAGTTGATGTCCC
This sequence comes from Pseudomonas sp. SK3(2021), assembly GCF_016772375.1. NCBI lineage: Bacteria > Pseudomonadati > Pseudomonadota > Gammaproteobacteria > Pseudomonadales > Pseudomonadaceae > Pseudomonas > Pseudomonas sp. SK3(2021). Next base: position 5,512,183 of record NZ_CP061943.1, on the reverse strand, counting down.
AGACCATCTCGGCGATCGCGGTTTTCGACAGGATCTCGCCCTGGCGCCGGGCGAGCACGCTGAGCAGCGAGAACTCCTTGGCGGTCAGGTCCAGGCGTGTGCCGGCGCGGCTGGCCTTGCGGCTGATCAGGTCGATCCACAGGTCGGCGATGCTGATCTGCACCGGCTCGTGGCCGCCGCTACGGCGGGTCAAGGCCTGCAGGCGCGCCACCAGTTCGAGGAAGGAAAAGGGCTTGCCCAGGTAATCGTCGGCACCGTCGCGCAGGCCCTTGATGCGGTCTTCGACGCGCTCGCGAGCGGTGAGCATGATCACCGGCGTCTGCTTGCGCGCGCGCAGGGCCCGCAGCACGCCGAAGCCGTCGATGCCGGGCAGCATCACGTCGAGCACGATCACCGCGTAGTCGCTTTCCAGCGCCAGGTGCAAGCCCTCGACACCGTCGCGCGCGCGGTCCACGGTGTAGCCTTGTTCGGTCAGGCCGCGGTGCAGATAGTCCGCGGTTTTCTCTTCATCTTCGATAATCAGAACGCGCATGACCCCGCCTCAGGATGTGCTCGCCAGTGCTGGCGCTGGTGTGGGCCGATGGAATAGCCGCTCGAGCCACAAGTATATGACCGGAGTGGTGAACAGCGTCAGCGCCTGGCTCACCAGCAGGCCACCGACCACGGCGATTCCCAGTGGCTGGCGCAGCTCGGCGCCGGCGCCATGACCGAGCATCAGCGGCAAGGCGCCGAGCAGCGCGGCGAGGGTGGTCATGATGATTGGCCGGAAACGCGTGATACAGGCCTGGTAGATTGCCTCCTGGGGCGCCAGCCCGCCCTTGCGCTGGGCTTCGAGGGCGAAGTCGATCATCAGGATGCCGTTTTTCTTGACGATGCCGATCAGCAGCACCAGGCCGATCAGGGCCATGATCGAGAAGTCCTGGCCCAGCAGCCAGAGCATGATCAGTGCGCCGAGGCCGGCCGAGGGCAGGGTGGAAATGATGGTCAGCGGATGGACGAAGCTCTCGTAGAGCACGCCGAGGATGATGTACACCGCCACCAGCGCGGCGAGGATCAGCCATGGCTGGCTGGCCAGGGAACTCTGGAAGGCCTGGGCCGCGCCCTGGAAGTTGCCGGCGATGGAGGCGGGCATGCCGATCTGGTTTTTTGCCTGCTCGAGCATGATCACCGCATCGCCCAGGGCCACGCCGGGCGCCAGGTTGAACGACAGGTTGGCGGCCGGGAACATACCGTCGTGGGCGATGGACAACGGGCCGACGGTGGGCGGGTCGACCTTGGCCAGCGCCGACAATGGCACCATCTCGCCGCTCAGGGGCGAGCGCAGGTAGAAATAATTCAGGCTCTCGGCCTTGCCGCGCTGCCTGGCATCCAGTTCGAGGATCACGTTGTACTGGTTGGTCTCGGTCTGGAATTCGTTGACCTGGCGCTGGCCGAAGGCGTCGTAGAGCGCTTCGTCGACATCGCTGGCGGTCAGGCCGAAACGCGCCGCGGCGCTGCGGTCGATGCTGATATGGGTGATGCTGCCGCCCAGTTGCAGGTCGTTGGACAGGTCGCGAAAGGCCGGGTTGGCCCGCAGCTTCTCGGTCAGGCGCTGGGTCCAGGTAGTCAGCGTCGGCCCGTCGTTGCTCTTGAGCACGTACTGGTACTGGCTGCGGCTCGGCCCGGAGCTGAGGTTGATGTCCTGCCCGGCCCGCAGGTACAGGACGATGCCCGGGACCCTGGCCAGTTGCGGGCGAATGCGGTCGATGAACTGGCTGGCGGAAACGTCCCGCTGGCCGCGGTCCTTGAGGGCAATCCAGAAGCGGCCGTTGGCGATGGTCTGGTTGTTGCCGGTGACGCCGACCGAATGGGAAAAGGTTTCCACCGCCGGGTCGGCACCGAGGATCTTCGCCAGGGCCAGGTGCTTTTCCACCATGTCCGGGTAGGAGATGTCGGCCGCCGCTTCGCTGGTGCCCAGCACGAAGCCGGTGTCCTGGACCGGGAAGAAGCCCTTGGGAATGAACACATAGCCGGCGATGGCCAGGCCCAGGGTCAGGCCGAACAGGCCGAGCATCAGCCGCTGATGGGCCAGGGCCCGGCGCAGCCCGCGTTCGTAGAGCGCCAGCAGGCGTTCGCCGAAGCCCGGGCGATCGTGGGGACGATGCGTCGGGGCGCGCATGAACAGCGCCGCCAGGGTAGGCGCCAGGGTCAGCGACACCACCACGGAAATCAGGATGGTCGAGGTGGCGGTCAGGGCGAACTCCTTGAACAGCCGCCCGACCACGCCGCCCATGAACAGCAGGGGAATGAACGCGGCGATCAGCGAGAAGCTGATGGACACCACGGTGAAGCCGATTTCTCCGGCGCCCTTGATCGCCGCCTCGCGCATGCCGTCGCCGGCCTCCAGGTGGCGATGGATGTTTTCCACCACGACAATCGCGTCGTCGACCACGAAACCCACCGAAATCACGATGGCCACCAGGGTCAGGTTGTTCAGGCTGAAGCCCATCACATACATCAGCGCAAAGCTGGCCACCAGCGACACCCCGAGCACGCTGGAGACAATCAGCGTCGCCGACAGCTGGCGCAGGAACAGCGCCATCACCGCCACCACCAGCAGCACCGCGATCAGCAGGGTGATCTCCACTTCGTGCAAGGAGGCGCGGATGGTCTTGGTGCGGTCCGAGAGCACGGTCACGTCCACCGAGGCCGGCAGCATGGCCTCCAGGCGTGGCAGTTCGCCCTGGATGCGGTCCACGGTGTCGACGATGTTCGCCCCCGGCTGGCGGAAGATCACCAGGTTGAGCCCCGGCTGGTCGTTGGACCAGGCCTGGACGTAGGCGTTTTCCGGTCCGCTGATGACCCGGGCGACATCCTTGAGTTGCACCGGCGCGCCGTTCTTGTACGAGACGATCAACTGGCCGTAGTCATCGGGATGGAACAGCTGGTCGTTGGTCGACAGGGTGGAGATGCTCGACTCGCCATACAGCGCGCCCTTGGCCAGGTTGAGGCTGGCCTGCTGCAGGGCGACGCGGATATCGGCCAGGGTCAGGCCGATGGCCGCCAGTCGGTCGGGCGAGGCCTGGACGCGGATCGCCGGACGTTGCTGGCCGGTGATATTGATCAGGCCGACGCCGTCGATCTGGCTGATCTGCCGGGCCAACAGGGTTTCCACGTAGTCGCTCAGTTCAGTGCCGGGCATCTGCGTGGAGCTGATGCTGAGGATCAGCACCGGGCTGTCCGCCGGGTTGACCTTGCGCCAGGTGGGCAGGCTCGGCATGTCGTTGGGCAGCTTGCCCGAGGCGGTGTTGATCGCCGCCTGCACTTCCTGGGCGGCGGTATCGATGCTCTTGTCGAGGGTGAATTGCAGGGTCAGGTTGGTCGAGCCCAGGGCGCTGCTGGAGGTCATCTGGGTCATGCCGGGGATGGCGCTGAACTGTACCTCCAGCGGCGTGGCCACCGAAGAGGCCATGGTTTCCGGGCTGGCGCCAGGCAATTGCGCGGAGACCTGGATAGTCGGGAATTCCGCTTCCGGCAGCGGGGCGATGGGCAGTCGCGGAAAGGCGATGGCGCCCATCAGCACCAGGGCGAAGGTCAGCAGCAGGGTGGCGACCGGATGATCGACGCACCAGGCGGAGATCGAACCGTGGCCCTTCATGGTTGCGGCTCCGTGTTCGCGGCCTGGACCTGTTGTGGCGGTTCGCTGAGCACTTCGATGGGGGAGCCGGCCTTGAGCCGCGACTGGCCGTCACTGACCAGCAGGTCGCCGGCCTGCACGCCCTTGATGATGTTCTGGCCGCTATCCTGATAGACCATCTGCACCGGGACGATTTCCACCTTGTCGTCCTTGATTCGATACACGAAGTGCTTGTCCAGGCCGCGCTGCACCACGCTGGGCGGCACCACCAGGGCGGCCTTTTCCACGGCGGTGCGCAGCTTGATGGTCACCAGCTGGCCGGGCCAGAGCTTTTGCCCGGGATTGCTGAATTCGGCCTTGGCGCGGATGGTCCCGGTATGGGAGTCGATCTGGTTGTCGATCAGGCTCAGGTGGCCTTCGCCCAGGCGCTCGCCGGTGGCGGAGTCGGTATCGGCGCCCAGGTAGGCGTCCACCGTGGCCGGGTGTTCGGCGACGAGCAACCCCTGCAAGGTCGGCAGCATCTGTTGCGGCAAGGAAAACTCGACCGCGATCGGGTCGATCTGGGTCACCGAGAACAGGCCCTGGGTATCGCTGGTGCGCAGGAAGTTGCCTTCGTCCACGGTGCGGATGCCGACGCGACCGGACACCGGCGAGCGGATCTGGGTATAGGACAGCTGCACCTGCGCCGCATCGATGGCGGCCTGGTTGCCCTGGGCGCTGGCCTTGAGCTGGTTGACCAGCGCTTGCTGCTGGTCGTAGGTCTGCTTGGACACGCCGTCATCCACCGACAGCAGCTTGTAGCGCTTGAGGTTGACCTGGGCCACCTGCAGTTGCGCCTGGTTTTCCGCCAGTTGCGCCCGGGCCTGGTCGAGGCTGGCGCGGATCGAGCGGTCGTCGATGGTCGCCAGCAGGTCGCCGGCCTTGACCCGCTGACCTTCCTTGACCAACAGCCGGGTGAGGATGCCGTCCACCTGGGGCCGGATCAGCACGCTGTGCAGCGACAGCACCGAACCGATGCCACTGACATACCGCGGCACATCCCGCTGGGCGACGCTGATCACTCGCACCGGCACGGCGGTCGGCACTGCCAGTTTGGCGCTGGACGGCTTGAGCAGGTACCACAGGCCAGCGGCGGCGAGAACGGCGAGCACGCCTGCGAGCACAAGGGTTGTTTTTCGATTCCGCATGGATGCCAGCGCCGGGGGCAGGTGGGACGGGAGGATGGTCAGTATCGATGGTCCCTTTATAGCCGGCCGACCCGGTCAGCAACGTGACGCCTGCCTGACAGCACTGTCAGCAAAGGCCGACCGGTGGACCTGGCCCATGCCGGCCGCCGCAGGTCAAAGACCCGCAACGTGGGTATACTGCCGGCCCTCGCGGCCCGCTTCCCCGGGCCCGGCCTTTGCTTTTCACCCGGAGCTTCCATGACTACCCCAGCACAACCGCCTGTGTCCGACGCTCCCAGCGCCGAACAGGTCGATGACGCCAGCGCGCCTGGCGAAGGCAAGCCGGCGATCGCGCCGTTCAAGTTTCCGTTCAAGCCGTCCGAATTCGCCCAGGCCAAGAATGCCCGGCAACCCTGGTACAAGAACGGCGCCACCAACGGCCACACCAAGACCCCAGGCGCGGCGCCACCCGGCACCCGTCGCTCGATGGGCAAGCGCTGAGTCCAGGCTTCTGTAGCCGCTGCCGAAGGCTGCGATAAGGCCGTAGGCCTTCGACAATCTTGAGGTCTTGCGCTCCCTTCGGGCGCGATCGTCCGAACGCGGCCTGCGGCTGCGCCTACAGATCAGGCCGCGCGCAGGGCAATGAAGGCGTAGGTGAGTGGCGCCTCGGTCACCACCTGGGCGCCGGCGTCCTGCACTTGCCCGGCAATGTCTTCACCGGATACATGGAACAGCCACTCGCTGGCCGGTGCGGCCAGCGGTTGCGCCTGGACCCGCTCGATGGCTTCGGCCAGGGCGGCCATGTCCGGCAGGTAGGCGGTAAAGCCGTCGCCCTTGAGGGCGGTGGTGTGAATCCCCAGCTGTTGGCAGATGGCTTGTTTGCTGTGGATGTCGTCGCGGTCGGCCTGGCGCGAACGCTGGATCAGTTCGGCCAGTTCCCGGTCCACCAGTTCACCGCCGACAATCAGCTGCGGGCCTTTTTCCCAGGACTCTGGCGGGCATTCCTTGATCGCCGGGTTGAGCGGGATGTGCGGATTGATTTCCATCGGGTAGATGCGGCACACCAGCGGCCGGCGCTCATAGATCCGGCACAGCTGGTCTTCGTCAAGATTCCGGCAGGGGCCGATGTTATAGGCGGCGAAAGTGATCGCCACATGGGCCTGGGCACTGCCGCTGGGCACTACGCAGGAACGCCGTTCGGCGTGTTCACGCTGCTGGGCCGGCAGCCCCAGGCCGTTGCTCAGGAACCCCTCCACCAGCACGATTACCTGGCCGCCATCCAGCGCCCACTGGCGGGCTTCGCCGAGGGTCAGGGGGACGTGGTGATCGTGGCAGCACTTGCCGCAGCCTACGCAGGAAAAACGAGTATTCATTGAGCCGGCAGCCATAGTCGAAAGGTGGAGGCGGCGACGGAATGACTCACATCGCCCTCTAAATAGCGCTCTCGAAGCAAGTTATGCGCCAGTCACCGGTCCTTGGCCTCGAGGGCGGGGCGGATCGAATCCCATTCGGTGACATGGGCGCTCTTGCGCTGCTTGTCGTACAGGCACAGTTCGGTGCCGGTCTGGCCCTTCATGTGTTTTTGCGGGTATTGGCCCTGGAGCAGCAGGGCGCTGTAGCCGACCCGGTCGTCGAACTGCACGGCATTGCCCAGCACTTTGACATTCTTCAGTTGGCTGGCCTTGATGCAGCTGGCCCGCACCTGCTTGTCGAATGTCGCCCAGGCGTCCGGGCTCGAGGCCTGGACCTGGCTGGCGAGGAGGGCGGTCAGGCAGGCGAGGCTCAGAGGCAGGGCTTTCATGGCGGGGCGTTCCTTCGTTCGCGGGTATGCGCAGGAGTATGCCTGAGACGCTCGCGATGAAAGATCTGTAGCCGCTGCCGCAGGCTGCGATCGCGCCCGAAGGGGGCGCAAGGTTTCAATATCGCCGAAGGCCTTCGGCCTTATCGCAGCCTGCGGCAGCGGCTACAGGTGTTACAGCGGCGTGTGGGGAACCTGCTCGCGGCGGATCACCCGCATGCCGACGCTGTCGTACAGCCCGCGGGCTCGCGGGTTGTCTTCCAGTACCCGCAGGTCGACAAAGGCTTCGCGGCGCTGGCGGAAGACCTCGAAGGCCTGCAGCAGCAAGGCCCGTCCCAGGCCCTGGCCGCGGGCCCGCGGATGCACCACCAGATCCTTGATATAGGCGCTGGTCCAGCACTGGATCACCCCGACGACGCCCTCGGCATCCTGGGCCACCAGGCACAGTTGTGGGTCGTATTCGGCGTCGCTTTCGAAACGCTGGCGCCAGCTGTCCAGCTCCGGCACGCGCCCGCCACCGTCCTGATAGCCAAGGTGCATCAGGCCATGCACCGCTGCGGCCAGCTCCGGCCGATAGCTTTCGAGGCTGAAGGCGGCCGGCCAGCTGGCGGGTATCGCTTGCCCGGTCAGGTCGCGGCGCATCAGCAGGCAGTAGTCGTCGGCCATGGCTCAGGCGCTCTGTGCGGTGACGTGCCGGGCCGCTTCGATCAGGCAGCGGGTCAGGTCCGGCGAGGAAAACTTGGTCAGCACTGCGTTGGCGCCGGCCAGGCGGGCCTTTTCCGCGTTCATGGCGCTGTCCAGCGAGGTATGCAGCAGGACGTAGAGGTGGGCGAAGTCCGGGGTCTCGCGCAGGGTGCGGGTCAGGGCGTAACCGTCCATCTCCGACATCTCGATGTCCGAGACGATCAGGTTGATCTCCTGGGCGGTGCCTTGCAGGTCCAGCAAGCAGTCGATGGCCTCCTTGGCGCTGCGCGCGGTGTGGCATTGCAGGCCGAGGTTGCGCAGGGTATGCACCGACTGCTGCAGGGCCACCTGGCTGTCGTCGACCACCAGGATCCGCGCGTTACCCAGCAGTTCGGCCTCTTCCATGCTCAGCTCGGTCGGCGCGGTTTCGATCTGCGCCGGGGCGATGCCGTGGATGACTTTCTCGATGTCCAGCACCTGCACCAGGGTACCGTCGACCTGGGTGACCCCGGTGATATAGGACTTGACCCCGCCGGAGCCATAGGGCGGCGGGCGGATATCGGTGGTCAGGCAATGCACGATCTTGCTCACCGCCTGCACATGCAGGCCCTGCTTGGAGCGGCTGACGTCGGTGACGATCAGGCAGCCGCCCTCCGGATCTTCCAGCGGCCGTTCGCCGATGGCCCGGCTCAGGTCGATGACCGACAGCGAATTGCCTCGCAGGGTGGCGATGCCTTTCACATGCGGGTGCGATTCCGGCAGTTTGGTCAGCGGTGGGCAGGGGATGATTTCACTGACTTTGAGCAGGTTGATTGCCATCAGCTTGCCGCTGCGCAAGGTGAACAGCAGAAGCGAAAGGGAGTCTGCGCGGGCTTTGTTGGAAGACATAAAAACCTTCTGTGGAAAAGGTGGTTCGCGCCATGGGCCGCGAACAGCTAGCGATAACGGGTTATCGACGCGTGCAGGGCTGGCTTTAGGCTTAATCCCAATATCCGCGACCCGCGCAATCTGTAGCCGCCGTTGAAGGCTGCGATCGAGGACACAGTCCTCGCAAGATCAACCATTGCGTCGTTTCGGTCACCCCTCATGTAGCGGGTTCACGGCCGTGTCGTCGCAATGCCGTCCAGGCTGATCGCAGCCTTCGGCTACAAGTGAGTCACTTCAAGCCTAGCCTCTTTGCCATGCGTCCCAGGTTGGCGCGGTCCAGGCCCAGCTCGCGGGCGGCGCTGGCCCAGTTGTGCCGATGACGTTCAAGGCAGGCGCTGATCAGTTGGCGCTGGTAGTTTTCGGTGGCCTGGCGCAGATCGCCGCTGCCGGGAATATCGGCCATGGCTGCCGGGGCGGGTTGGGACGCGACCGGTGCCGAGGCGTCCGGCAGGTCCAGGTCGGTGGCGCTCAGGCTGAGGATCTTCGGCCGTTCGCGGCAATTGCCCAGGGCCTTGAGGGTGCTGCGACCGATCAGGTGTTCCAGCTCACGGACGTTGCCCGGCCAGGCGTAGGCCAGCAGCGCCGCCTGGGCATCGCTGGTCAGGCGCAGGCTGCCCAGGCCCATGCGCGAGCGATTCTGTTCGAGGAAGTAGCCGCTGAGCAGCAACACATCGCGGCCGCGGTCGCGCAGGGCCGGCACCAGCAGCGGGTAGACGCTGAGGCGGTGATAGAAGTCCGCGCGATAGCGACCGCTGCGCACTTCTTCGGCGAGGTCGCGGTTGGTGGCGGCGATCAGCCGCACGTCGACCCGATGCTCCTGGTCCGAACCCAGGCGTTGCAGCTGGCCGCTTTGCAGCACGCGCAGCAGCTTGGCCTGGACGGTCAGCGACAACTCGCCCACTTCGTCGAGAAACAGCGTGCCGCCATTGGCCAGCTCGAATTTGCCGCGGCGGTCGTTGGTGGCGCCGGTGAAGGCGCCGCGTACGTGGCCGAACAGTTCGCTTTCCACCAGGGTGTCGGGCAGGGCGGCGCAGTTGAGGCTGATCAGCGGCTTGTCGGCCCGGGGCGAGGCGGCGTGGATGGCCTGGGCCACCAGTTCCTTGCCGACCCCGGTTTCGCCGGTGATCAGCACCGTCAGGTCGCTGCCGCCGACCAGGCCGATTTCCTCCAGCAGGCGTTTGTGGGCCTTGCTCTGGCCGATCATTTCGCGGTTCTGGCCGCTGGCCTGGCGATAGACCTCGGCGCGCTGGTGTTCGTCTTCGGCGCGCAGGGCCAGGCGCTCGATGCGCTCGGCGGCGTTGACGGTGGCCGCCGCCAGGCTGGCGAAGGCCTGCAGGGCATCCAGTTCGATGGGTTCGAAGCGCTGTGGGTCAAGGGCATCCAGGGTCAGCAGGCCCCAGGGGCGCTCGTCGATAAACAGCGGGCAGCCCATGCAGTCGTGGACTTCCAGGTGTTCATGCAGGCCATCCACCAGGCCGTCGTAAGGGTCCGGCAAGTTGCTGTCGCTGGCGAAGCGGGTAGGGCCGGGATGGCTGAGCAGGGCGGCGAAACGCGGGTGTTCGCTGACCTTGAAACGCCGGCCCAGGGTATCGGTGCTCAGGCCGTCCACCGCCAGTGGTACCAACCATTCGCCATCCAGGCGCAGCAGCGCGGCGGCGTCGCAGGGCAGCAGGGCGCGCATGGCTTCCAGCAGGCGGCGGTAGCGCTCGCCTTCGGGCAGTTCGCGGGACAGGTCGGAGACCAGGGGCAACAAGGCGGTGAGCAGGGATTTTGCGGTCATAATGACTCCGTATGGTCTTAATGACTATAAGTGCCTGTGTGTCGATATGACTACATTTATTTTAACTAATTGATTTATATTGATTTTATTTTTGGCACGAAAACTGACTGATAAAGGGCAACCTGCAAGAAGTCAGAAAGCTCAGGAGTTGTACTTATGCTTAGCGTCGAAGATCGTGCCATCATCAAATCCACCGTTCCGCTGCTGGAAAGCGGTGGCGAAGCCCTGATCACCCACTTCTACCGGATGATGCTCTCCGAGTATCCGCAAGTGCGTCCGCTGTTCAACCAGGCGCACCAGGCCAGCGGCGACCAGCCACGGGCCCTGGCCAACGGCGTATTGATGTACGCCCGGCACATCGACCAGCTCGACCAACTGGGCGACCTGGTGGCGAAGATCATCAACAAGCACGTGGCCCTGCAGATCCTGCCGGAGCATTACCCGATCGTCGGCAGTTGCCTGCTGCGCGCCATCTCCGAAGTGCTGGGCGAAGAGATCGCCACGCCGGCGGTGATGAGCGCCTGGGGCGCGGCCTACAACCAACTGGCAGACATCCTGATCGGCGCCGAAGGCGCGATCTACGACCAGAAGGCCCAGGCCCCGGGCGGCTGGCGCGGCGCGCGGGAATTCAAGCTGGTCCGCCGGGAGCAGGAGAGCGCGGAAATCACCTCGTTCTATTTCGAGCCTGTGGATAACGGCCCGATTCTCGCCGCCGAGCCCGGTCAGTACATCGGCATGCAGCTGTTCCTCGATGGCGAGGAGATCCGCCGCAACTACTCGCTGTCGGCCCTGTCGGACGCCGGCCAGTACCGCATCAGCGTCAAGCGCGAGGCCGGTGGCCGTGCTTCCAACTACCTGCACGATCAGATGCAGGTCGGCGCCAGCATCCAGCTGTTCCCGCCAGCGGGCGAATTCACCCTGGCGGACAGCGACAAGCCGCTGGTGCTGATCAGTGGTGGCGTCGGCATCACTGCGACCCTGCCGATGCTTGAAGCCGCGCTGGCTACCGAGCGTCCGGTGCACTTTATCCACTGCGCACGCAACGGCAGGGTGCATGCGTTCCGCGATTGGGTCGACGGCCTGTCCGCGCGTCATCCGCAACTCAAGCGCTTCTACTGCTACGCCGAAGACGACGGCGTCAGCCCGGCAGCGGACAAGGTCGGCCTGCTGAGCCAGGAGCAACTGGCCGAATGGTTGCCACAGGAGCGTGACCTGGACGCCTACTTCCTCGGCCCGAAAGCCTTCATGGCGGCGATCAAGCGCCACCTCAAGGCCCTGGGCGTACCGGAGAAACAGAGCCGCTACGAGTTCTTCGGCCCGGCCGCGGCCCTGGAGTAAAACCTGCGCCAGCCTCCGCCCGGAGGCTGGCTTCTTGTAGCCGCTGGCGCAGCCTGCGATCGGTTGCGCAGCGACCGCCAGCCTGAGCTCGCGGTTTACCTGAGGTACTCGGGGATAGTGTTGCGAGCGCTGCGCGCTCGATCGCAGGCTGCGCCAGCGGCTACAGGAGCGCAGGCCGCACTCGTAAAAATCCTTTAAAGGTTAATCCGTTCTTAACCTGTTTATCGTTAATTCCCCGATGCTGATGATAGGCGCTCGTTCGCACTGATCAGGATCATCCCATGCAGTTCTCAGCCATTTCCCGCTTTACCCTGGCCGCAACCTTGCTCGCCAGTCCCCTGGTTTTCGCCGAGCCGGCCTTGCTCCAGCCGCAGACCCTGGTCGTCGATCAGAGCCTGCCCAGGGCCCAGCGCGAGGCCATGGAACTGGCCGCGCGGCGCTACGGCAGTTTCTGGAACAGCGGCGATGAAAGCCTGGCCAAGGCTGCGCTGGCGGAGAACTTCGTCGATATGACGCCGCCTGCAGGGCGGGTCCAGGGCCCGACCGGGCCGCTGCTGGCGTCGCGGTTCTTTCGCACGGCGGTGCCGGACCTGAGTGCACAAATCGAGCAGATGATCGTGGCCGGGGACCGGGTGGTACTGCACCTGCATTTTCGCGGGCACTTCAGCGGGACCTTCAATGCACTCAAAGGTCGTGGTCAGCGTGTAGACTTCCGGGCAACCGACATTTATCAGATCGCCAATGGCCGGATCACCGCCAATTGGCATATCGAAGACAACCTCAGCCTGATGCAGCAGTTGCAAGCGCTACCATCGGGTTGAGCCACAGACAGAAAGGAATTGAGGATGGCTGACGACACACTGCGCTTGGGGCGCGAGCGACGTTTTCTGGTGTTGCTGGGGCTGATCTGCCTGGCGCTGATCGGCGGCGCGCTGTACATGCAGGTGGTGCTGGGCGAGGCGCCTTGCCCGCTGTGCATCCTGCAGCGCTACGCGTTTCTGCTGATCGCGATTTTCGCCTTCATCGGCGCGGCGATGCGCAGCCGTCGCAGCCTCACGGTGCTGGAAGCGTTGGTCGTGGTCAGCGCGCTGTTCGGCGCGGCGGTGGCGGGGCATCACGTCTACACCCAGGCCCATCCTGCGGTCAGCTGCGGCATCGATGTGCTGCAGCCGATCGTCGACAGCCTGCCGTTGGCGAGCGTCTTCCCGCTGGGGTTCCAGGTCGATGGCTTCTGCTCCACACCGTACCCGCCGGTGCTGGGCCTGTCCCTGGCGCAATGGGCGTTGGTGGCCTTTGTGCTGACCCTGGTGCTGGTGCCGCTGGGCATCATTCGTAACCGCCACAAAAGCGCCTGACCCGGCATAAAAAGCCCCGGTCCCGATGTTCGGGACCGGGGCTTTTTTGTGTGTAGGACAATGTGTGAAGAGGGCGTGATATGGGGCAATCGGAGGGGCGATAAAAGTGCGACATGTTGTCACATGGAGGGTGTCGCACCTGTGTTTGTGCTGATGACCGCACGGCATTTTTTTATGTCAGAAACAGAAAAAGTCTGTCAGTTCGTGTGGGCGCAGTGAGCGGCAAAACAAGCATAGCCGGCTATCTAAATAAATCGTTTCAGCCCTCGTTCTACAAGGGATAGCGCGATGCCATCGGTGGATTTTCCATGGCTGGAAGACAGCTTTTTCGACCTGGCGGGAAGGCGTTTTTGGGGCTTTTTATTGCGAATTAATCTCGATATGATCGCGACCCGTTGCAATAATCGCCGCGCATTGTTGCGCGAACCGATAAAAATTATTTCGGGATAAGACATGGTTTATAAAACGCTACATATCTACAATCGCCCGCACTGAATTTCCGGCGCTGCTCACCCCTGAGCTTACGGCGGCGGTCGAGGGGCGTTGGACGCTCCATGCGACCCCAGGTGTCGGCACCTTCCAAATATCCGCACCAAATGGAATTGGTCTGTAACAAGGCCTTTGACCACGAATTCGAATAAGAACTCACTGCTAGCCCAGGATTTGTCAAACAGCGCGTAATGCGCCGGGCAGGCCCTTATTCAATCGAAGAAAAAATGCCAACCCTTGGCACGGTGAAGTGTTGGCGATCAAAACCCAACTGCATTGCGCAAGCTGCTTTAGAGGTCGTGAGATGAGTAAAAACAGGTACCCCCGATTACTAGGCTTTTTGCCGCTGCTCAGCATGTTGTTGCTGGGAGGCTGCAAATGGACCTTGCTCGACCCGAAAGGACAGGTCGGTCTGGACGAACGAAACCTGATCATCACCGCTACCCTGCTGATGTTGCTGGTCGTGATCCCGGTAATCCTGATGACCTTCGCGTTCGCCTGGAAATACCGCGCGTCCAACACCAAGGCCACCTATGCGCCCAAGTGGTCGCACTCCACCAAGATCGAAATCGCGGTCTGGCTGGTTCCGGTGCTCATCATCATTGCCCTGGGTTATGTGACCTACAAGTCCACCCACGCGCTGGACCCTTATCGTCCGCTGGATTCCGACGTGAAGCCGGTGACCATCGAAGTGGTCGCGCTGGACTGGAAGTGGCTGTTCATCTATCCCGAGCAAGGGATCGCCACCGTCAACAAGATCGTGTTCCCGGCCCACACGCCGATCAACTTCAAAGTCACCTCCGATTCCGTGATGAACTCGTTCTTCATCCCGGGCCTGGGCGGCCAGATCTACGCGATGGCGGGCATGCAGACCAAGCTGCACCTGATTGCCAACCAGAACACCGAGCTTGAAGGTATCTCCGCCAACTACAGTGGCGCGGGCTTTACCGGCATGAAATTCAAAGCGATCGCGACGAGCCAGGAAGACTTCAACGCCTGGGTCAACGAAGTCAAGGCCGCACCAAAACAGCTTGAACAAGCTGAATACGAAGCCCTTGCCAAGCCAAGCCAGAACAATCCTGTCGAGCTGTACTCCTCGTACACGCCGGACCTGTTTCAGAAAATCATCGACAAGTATGAAGGCATGAAACCAGGCGCACCGGTCAAGCACGAGAAGAAAGAAGTGGCCGCTGTGGAAGGGACTGATATGAGCTCGCATTCAGCTGCTGGGGCAGAGGAGTAAACGATGTTTGGTAAATTAAGTCTGGACGCGATACCGTTCCACGAGCCGATTGTCATGGTGACCGTTGCCATGATCATCCTCGGTGGTCTGGCGCTTGTCGCGGGTATCACGTACTTCAAGAAGTGGTCCTACCTGTGGACCGAATGGCTGACTTCGGTCGACCACAAGAAAATCGGCGTGATGTACATCATCGTCGCCATGGTCATGCTCCTGCGCGGCTTCGCCGACGCGATCATGATGCGTACCCAGCTGGCCATGGCCACCGAGGGTTCGCCGGGCTACCTGCCTCCTGAACACTATGACCAGATCTTCACCGCCCACGGTGTGATCATGATCATCTTCATGGCGATGCCATTCTTCACCGGCCTGATGAACCTTGCAGTGCCGCTGCAGATCGGCGCGCGTGACGTTGCCTATCCGTTCCTCAACTCCCTGAGCTTCTGGCTGCTGGTTTCCGGCGTCGTGCTGATCAACCTGTCCCTGGGCGTCGGCGAATTCGCCAAGACCGGCTGGGTTGCGTATCCGCCGCTGTCGGGCCTGCAATACAGTCCGGGCGTGGGTGTCGACTACTACATCTGGGCGCTACAGCTATCCGGGCTAGGGACGACGCTGACGGGGGTCAACTTCCTGGCCACTGTGCTGAAAATGCGTACCCCGGGCATGAAGATGATGGACATGCCGATCTTCACCTGGACCTGCACCTGGGCCAACGTGCTGATCGTCGCTTCGTTCCCGATCCTGACCGCTACCCTGGCACTGCTGACGCTTGACCGTTACATGGATTTCCACATTTTCACCAATGAACTTGGTGGCAATCCAATGATGTACGTGAACCTGTTCTGGGCTTGGGGTCACCCTGAGGTGTACATCCTGATCCTGCCGGCGTTCGGTATCTTCTCCGAAGTCATCTCGACCTTCTCGGGCAAGCGCCTGTTCGGCCACCACTCGATGATCTACGCTTCCGGCGCGATCTCGGTACTGGGCTTCATGGTCTGGCTGCACCACTTCTTCACCATGGGCTCGGGGGCCAGCGTCAACGCCTTCTTCGGCCTGGCGACCATGCTGATTTCCATCCCGACGGGGGTGAAGCTGTTCAACTGGCTGTTCACCATCTACCACGGCCGTCTGCGTATCACCAGCCAGGTCCTGTGGACCCTGGGCTTCATGGTGACCTTCGCCATCGGCGGCATGACCGGCGTACTGCTGGCCATCCCGGGTGCCGACTTCGTCCTGCACAACAGCCTGTTCGTGATCGCGCACTTCCACAACGTGATCATCGGTGGTGCTGTATTCGGCTACATCGCGGGCTTCAGCTTCTACTTCCCGAAAGCGTTCGGCTTCAAGCTGCACGAAGGCTGGGGCAAGGCTGCATTCTGGTTCTGGATCTCGGGCTTCTTCGTCGCGTTCATGCCGCTCTATGCCCTGGGCTTCATGGGCATGACCCGTCGTCTGAACGCCACGACCAACCCTGAGTGGGTGCCGTACCTGTACGTCGCCATGTTTGGTGCGGTGATGATCGCCATCGGTATCGCCTGCCAGCTGATCCAGCTGTACGTCAGCGTGCGTGATCGCAAGCAGAACCAGACCGTTTCCGGCGACCCGTGGAATGCCCACACCCTGGAATGGTCGACTTCGTCGCCACCACCGTTCTACAACTTCGCCGTGCTGCCGAAGGCCAATGGCATCGACCCGTTCACCGAAGCCAAGGAAAACGGTACCGCGTACCAGAAGCCTGCTCGCTACGAGCCGATCCACATGCCGAACAACACCGCCACCGGCCTGGTGATGGGTGCTCTGCTGACCGTCTTCGGTTTCG
This sequence comes from Pseudomonas sp. SK3(2021), assembly GCF_016772375.1. NCBI lineage: Bacteria > Pseudomonadati > Pseudomonadota > Gammaproteobacteria > Pseudomonadales > Pseudomonadaceae > Pseudomonas > Pseudomonas sp. SK3(2021). Next base: position 5,495,971 of record NZ_CP061943.1, on the reverse strand, counting down.
CGATGATCTGGCACATCTGGTGGCTGGCGATCGCTAGCCTGGCCGGTACCGTGATCTATTTCGTGATCCACGCGGCTCGCGATGATCAAGGCTACATGGTGCCGGTCGACGTGATCGAACGCATCGAAGCCGAGCAGCACGCTCGCCTGGTAGCCGAGAAGAAGATTCCGGCCAACCGTGTAGAAACCTCGTTGGAACAGGCTTAAACCATGTCGAACTTAGTGACCAATGCTGGACACACCCATGTCGATGACCATGGGCACGATGACCATCACCACGACTCGGGCGAGATGACCGTATACGGTTTCTGGCTCTACCTGATGACCGACTGCATTCTGTTTGCGTCGATCTTCGCGGTGTACGCGGTACTGGTAAACAACGTAGCGGGTGGCCCGTCGGGCCACGACATCTTCGAGCTGCCTTACGTGCTTGGCGAAACCGCCTTGCTGCTGTTCAGTTCGATCACCTACGGCTTCGCCATGCTGGCGTTCTTCCGGGGTAACAAGAAGCAGGTCCTGGGCTGGCTGGCCCTGACCTTCCTGTTCGGCCTGGGCTTCATCGGCATGGAGATCAACGAGTTCCACCTGCTGATCTCCGAAGGCTACGGCCCTAGCCGCAGCGGCTTCCTGTCCGGGTTCTTCACCCTGGTCGGCACCCACGGCCTGCACGTGACCGCTGGCCTGATCTGGATGGCGATCATGATGTATCAGGTCAACAAGCACGGCCTGACCGCAACCAACAAGACCCGCCTGAGCTGCCTGAGCCTGTTCTGGCACTTCCTGGACGTGGTCTGGATCTGCGTCTTCACCGTTGTTTACCTGATGGGGACTATGTAATGGCTAATGCACACTCCCATGACAGCCATGATGCTGGCCACGGCAGCGTAAAGTCGTACGCCATCGGCTTCATCCTGTCGGTGATCCTGACGATCATCCCGTTCGGCCTGGTGATGTACCCGACCCTGCCGAAATCCATCACCCTGATGATCGTGCTCGCCTTCGCGGTGATCCAGGTCCTGGTTCACCTGGTGTACTTCCTGCACCTGGACCGTTCCGAGGCCCAGCGTAACAACGTGATTGCGTTTGTCTTCGCAGCGCTGGTGATCGTCCTGCTGGTTGGCCTGTCGTTGTGGATCATGTTCAGCATCCACACGTTCATGATGGCGAAGTGAGGTAAGACCCGATGTCGCTGAAGCACTTTATCCAAATCACCAAACCGGGGATCATTTTCGGTAACGTGCTTTCTGTGGCGGGCGGCTTCTTCCTGGCCTCCAAGGGACATGTCGATCTGGCCATCTTCCTGGCCGCGATGATCGGCACGTCCCTGGTGGTGGCTTCCGGTTGCGTGTTCAACAACTGCATCGACCGCGACATCGACCTGAAGATGGAGCGCACCAAGAACCGCGTGCTGGTCCAGGGCCTGATCTCCCTGAAAGTGGCACTGGTCTATGCGACCCTCCTGGGTGTCGCCGGCGTTGCGTTGTTGTATAAGGTGGCCAATCCGCTGGCGGCGCTGTTTGCCGTGATCGGCTTTGTCATCTACGTCGGCTTCTACAGCCTGTACCTCAAGCGCAAGTCGGTGCACGGCACGCTGGTGGGCAGCCTGTCCGGGGCGATGCCGCCGGTGATCGGTTACGTGGCCGTGAGCAACAGCTTCGACATGGCCGCGCTGACCCTGCTGGTGATGTTCAGCCTGTGGCAGATGCCGCATTCCTACGCCATCGCGATCTTCCGCTTCAACGATTACCTGGCCGCATCGATTCCGGTGCTGCCAGTGAAGCGCGGCATCCTGGTGGCCAAGAAGCACATCCTGCTCTACATCCTGGCGTTCCTGGTGGCGACCCTGATGCTGACCTTCAGCGGTTATGCCGGCATGAGCTACCTGGCCGTCGCGGCCGCGATGGGCATGTACTGGCTGTACATGGCCTGGACCGGCTACAAGGCGGTGGACGACACCGTCTGGGCCCGCAAGCTGTTCGTGTTCTCGATCTTCACCATCACCGCGCTGAGCGTGATGATGTCCCTGGATTTCAAGGTACCGAGCGAACTGCTGCTGACCTACGCGCCATAAGTTGCAACCGCTATGAGAAAAGCCCCGCCTTCGACAGAAGCGCGGGGCTTTTTATTGAGTGTCAGTCAGTGGGCTGTTTAAATGTTCAAATAACTCTATTCATGCAGGAAGCAGAATGATGAAGAAAAAAGCTGTTGTCGTATTCAGTGGCGGGCAGGACTCGACGACCTGTCTGATCCACGCATTGCCGCTCTATGATGAAGTGCACTGTATTACCTTTGATTACGGTCAGCGCCATCGTGCGGAAATAGAAGTGGCACAGCAGCTCGCGAAGCAGCTGGGGGCGACAGTCCACAAAGTGCTGGATGCTTCGTTGCTCAATGAATTGGCGATCAGCAGTCTCACTCGGGACAATATTCCGGTGCCGACGGTGAACAGTTCGGGCGAAAGCCTGCCTAGCACTTTCGTGCCGGGAAGAAATATTCTGTTTCTGACCCTGGCCTCTATCTATGCCTACCAGGTAAAAGCTGAAACGGTCATTACCGGGGTGTGTGAAACGGACTTCTCGGGTTATCCCGATTGCCGTGACGAGTTTGTAAAGGCCTTGAACAAGGCCGTCGAGTTGGGCATGGAATACCCCCTGCGCCTTGATACGCCACTGATGTGGCTGAACAAGTCGGAGACTTGGGCCCTGGCGGATCATCACAATCAGTTGAGCCTGGTTCGCGAGCATACCCTGACGTGCTACAACGGCGTGATTGGCAGCGGTTGTGCCAATTGCGATGCGTGCAACCTTCGTGCAAGAGGGCTGAATGATTATCTGGGGAACAAGACAGAAGTCATGAATAGCTTGCGAAGCAAGATGAGTCTGCAATGACGGCTTGATCGACAGCACGTCAATGGATTCAACACTGCATCCACCTGCCGGATGAGTGTTGAATCCATCAGCTTGAGATAAAGAGTGGTTGCACTACTTTGTTTGACTGTCCGTCATGTATCTCTTGAACAGTGACCTTGCTCCATAGGCAGGCAAGATGTTGAAGAAGGCAAAGCACACCTTGATCGCGATCTGCACATAAATCATGTTCAGGATGTCGTTGTTTTGCATCGAGCCATAAAAGGCAATGTAGCAAAACACGAAGCTGTCGATAATGACCGCGAACAGCGTACTCAAGAATATCCGCAAGAACAGGAATCTGGAATTCGTCAGCTCTTTTATCTTGCACAGCAAGTACGAGTTTATGTTTTCAGAAACCAGGAAAGACACAGAGGACGCCACCAGGACAGATGACACATGAATGATCACGTCGTTGTACGGGGTGTCGAGCTTCCAGCCTGGCAGGCCGGGGAGAAAGGTCGAGCCATAGAGCAGGATGATAATCATGGCGTTACTGGCAAAGGCAAAGAAGATCGCTTTTCTTGCCAGCCGGAGTCCAAAGTTTTCGTTCAACAGGTCGACGATCAAGAATGTCAGGGGATAAAGGAAGGTGCCCGGAGTGATAATGATGCCAAGTGACTCAAGATAAATGGGCTTGGTGGCGGCAATGCTGGTGAATATATAGAAGGTAAAGAGCAGGAGATTAAGGATGATATAGATCATCCAGGAGCTTTCGTGGCGGTCATTCAGGTCGTATGCGGTAAGCGCTCCTCCTTGGGAGTAGAACTTCTTGTAGATGTTTTTTACTTCCATTTTGTTCAGGTTTTCCATTATTTCGCTGTTAAGCACTTCGCTTAATTTTATCTTTATGACTTTGCCTGTGGCGATGATCATGATCACCGCCAGGTTCTTGTTGTTTTCAAAGCCCAGAAGTTTATATTTGCTGTTCTCGAGTTCGCCTTCATAAGCTGCCATTGAATCGCTCCTCGATGATGTCACCCACCACAAATACTCGGTCTGAGTCGGAGCATGGCTCATTGATGATGAACAGCTTTCTTGTCTGCCTGTCGTAAACCAGTTTTTCCTTGTCGTCGCTCGATATTCCCTTTTGAATGATCAAGAGGTCGCCAACCTCGTACATGCCCTTGATCTCATTCTCCAGCAGCACCGCTATCAAGTTGTAGGATGCGCCGAAGTAATAGGTCAGTGGGTGAAGTATGGCCAGTTCGCCAATCCGTTTGTCCATGTTGACCATCAGCAGGCTTTCCTTGAGGATCGGAACCGCCGCCGGGTTCATGTTTCCTTGTGGGGAAATACTGCTGTCGATGATTTCCTTCTCTTCAAAATCGACGGTTTCTATTTCTTCGTAGGAGACACCGAAGAAATCGGAGATTTTGCGAATGGTGGATTGTTGTACGTTGCTGACTTTGCCTTCCAGAATGTTGTAGATGGTCGTCCTGGTCAGGCCGCTGGCATTGCATAAAGACAGTTGCGTCTCGCCGCGGCTTTTGATCAGGTATTTGATATTGCTCTTCAAATACTCGGTTCTTTCTCTTCTGTGCATCAAATGCTCACCATTTCCTTATAGTCGCCACGCTTAGGGCTTTCATAGCGTGCGTGGCGTGCATGACATTCAACTGCTCGACACCAGGGGGTGAGAACAGTCGGATTGATGCGGCAAGAGCTTGTCGGCTTCTTTCGTGGTCGGTACCAACTCGCTAGTGCTCCTTTAGCCAGCCTGCATCCATCCTGGAATATTCGCTGTCGGTATGGGGCGCGCCCGGAATCCTTGGGAGGGTTCGGACCGGGGGCGCCGCGGGGGGCAAGTGTTGCATGTCCCCGTCATGACAATAAAGCCCCGAATCCTCGGTGCCATAGCCTTGATGGGCGAACATTCAGCAGCCACGCAGACCTGGTGTCCCTTCCCGCTCCTCGGAAAAGCAGCATTTAATTTGGAAAGTGTTTAATTTTTTGATTAATTAGCTGCCCACGAACGTTAAACCAGGAAGCGTGCTGTCGTTCGTGGCACGCAAATGACAAGGAAGGAACACTGAACGATGGCAGCTTGTACAGAACTACTCAGGGACCAGGCCGACCTGTTGCGACGTGGTTTGGCGGACCTGCGCGCAGAAGACGCCGAACTGGCCGGGATCCTGGATGCTGAAGTCACGCGTCAACACCGCACACTGTCCCTGGCTTCATCTTCCTGCGCGGCCAATCCTCGAATCCTGGCGGCGTCGGCCTCGGCACTGGTCAACGTCACAGCCGAGGGCACACCGGGCAAGCGTCATCAGGTTGGCTGCGAGAACGTCGATCTGGTCGAGTCTCTGGCGATTCGCAGGGCGCGGGAGCTGTTCGGGGCGCAATATGCCAGCGTCCAGTCACACTCCGCCTCGAACGCCAACTACCAAGTGCTGGCGGCCCTGCTCGAGCCCGGGGACACCATTCTCGGAATGGCCCTCGATCATGGCGGGCACCTGACCCACGGCAGCCCTGTCGCATTCACGGGCGCCCACTACAAGGCGATCCGCTACGGCACCACATCGCAGGGCGTGATCGATTACGCAGAGGTACGCCAACTGGCGCTCGCCCATCGTCCGCGCATCATCATCTGCGGTGCGTCTGCCTATTCCCGGGTCGTGGACTTCCAACGCTTTCGCGCTATTGCCGATGAGGCCGGGGCCATCCTGCTGGCGGATATCTCCTATATCGCCGGGCTGGTCGCAACGGGGCGGCATCCGAGCCCGATCGACGCGGCGCATGTCACCACCGCTTGTACCCACAAGCAACTCGCAGGGCCTCGTGGTGGCCTCATTCTTTCCGGCCGGGATGCCGACACCAAGGTTCCCGGCCTGAGGGCGAGCTTCAGTCGTGTCCTTGAGCAAGCGGTATTCCCCAGGATGCAAGGCGCGCCAGCGGTCAACATGATCGCTGCCAAGGCCGCTGCGCTGGGCCACGCGATGTCCCCCGAGTTCGATGCCTACATGGGGCGGACTCGCAGCACGGCCGATGCAATGGCCAGCGCATTCATGGCGCAGGGCTACGAGGTCGTGGGCGGGGGGACGGAGAACCACACAGTCCTGCTCAGGTTGCGTGGTGGCATCAGCGGTTCGATTGCCGCGTCGGCACTGGAGCGATGCGGCATTATCGTGAGTAAAAAACGCGCACTGGGGGAAACCCGGTCTTCATTCGTCGCCAATGGCTTGTGTATCGGCACCGGTTCCATCGCCCAACGCTGCATCGATCCCCAGGGGTGTCTTGAAGCGGTCGCTCTGGTGTGCCGGATACTGGACAAGGTGACGCCCCTCAGCGAGCAGAAGTACAGCCTGGAGCCTGAGTTGCAGGAGCAATTCCGTCTCCAGACCGAAGCATTGTGCGCGATGTATCCCATCGCCGATTACCGGGACAACTGAGGGGGCCCCGGTCTTTCATGCGTAGGAACCAGCCGCCGAGGGGGAGCCTGCGCTGTCGCGCGAGCTGGCTCGCCTGTACGGGTTACAGCTGTTGTTGAGCGCTGTAGCCTTCGAACGCGGTCTGCTGCTGGATCGCGGTGACGATGTTCTTGCGGGTGGCCGGCTGTTCGTTGCCGTCCTTGTCGAGGAACACTTCGCTTGCAAGTTCCGCCTCGTCGCCTTCGCCGACAAAGGCGAAACCGAGGAATTCGAAGGCTTCACGGTCGACGTTGGCCTTGGAGCGCGGGCGGATCGGCAGGGTGACGCTGATGCCGTCCTTGCTGATGGCGAACACTTCCATTTCCTTCTTGGCCCGCGAGGCCTTGCCTTTGCCGCCGCTCGGGTTGCTGATGGCCTGGTGGGTCTGGTTCAGCACTTTCAGCGCCAGGCCGTAGACCAGCTCCTGGAAGCTCGGGTCGTCCTTGTAGCTGGACAGGATGCGGCTGATCGGGAACTTGCTGCTCAGGTCTTCCAGGGCGGCGCTGTCGGCGGCCTCGGCATCCTTGAGCTGTTTGAGCTGGCCCATGAGTTCATAGGCGCGATCGTCGTCGAAGCGGTCGTGAGCCTGGCGGATCTCGGCGCGCAATTCGCGGATCTGGTCGCTTTCCTTGGTGGACTGGAAAGCATCGAGGACCATCTCGCTGATGGTCTTGGCCTGGGACACGTGCTGTGAAAGATTGATGGCGTTTTCGTATTCCGCTTTGGACGACAAGGCGTTTACGGATTCTTCTGTATTGGAATCGGACATTGATATTTCACTACTTCGTTTAACTGGAAATGAGGCTAGAAAAGCACCGGGCCTTTTCAGGGCGCCTAATTTATGGGACCAAGGCCCCATTGTCACGGACCAACGGACCGGTGTGAAAAGGCGTGGCTCTACTGACCCGCGATCGACGGGAAAATTCCGGCGTCGCTCATCCCTGGCGAGCGCTTGCCAGACAACGCCTGGCGTCGCCCGGTAGCTGCTTGTGCCTCATTTCCTTCAACGTTGCGCCTGCTGGTGAAACTCGGCGAACGAGATCATGCGCTGGTGTGCCGGGTCCCAGAGTTTGAGTCGCAGGCAGCGGTGGATATCCCGCGGGTGCAGCGAGGTGGTGATGGGGGATTGCAACGCCGGGATTGCTGCCATGGCTTCTGGCAGGCGGTAGAAGGGGATGCTCGAGTTGGCGTGATGCACATGGTGGTAGCCGATATTGGCGGTGAACCAGGCCATCAGTGGGCCGGTGCGCATGTAGCTGGAGGAGAACACCGCGGTGGCCGCATAGTCCCAGTCGGCGCGCTCGGGGTAACGCACGCCGGGGAAGTTGTGCTGGCAGTAGAACAGGTAGGCGCCCAGCGCCGAGCCGGACAGGCTGGGGACCAGCACCCCGTACAGCAGGATGTCCGGCGCCAGCAGCGCCAGGGCGATGGCGCTCGCCAGGTTCAGCGCCAGGGCCAGCAGCGACCAGAGCCGGTGCCGCGGCTGGGTGATCAGCGACACCATGCAGATGCTGAAAATGAAGATGCTGAATGACGCCAGCAGGATCATCAGCGGGTGCCGGGCGATGCGATAACGCAAGCGCTTGAGGCGCCCGGCGCGGGCATATTCCTCGGTGGACAGCAGGGGAAAGGTGCCCAGGTCTGTGTGGGTGGACAGCAGCGGCAGGCGGTTCTTCTGTGCGCCCACGTACTGGCAGCTGTGGCCGTGGTGGTAGTCGTGGGACTGCTTCCACAGCGTCGGCGGGGCCATCAGCAGCAGGCCGAAGGTCTTGAAGAACACCTCGGCGAAACGCGAGCCCTTGAGGATCGCACCGTGCATGTAGTCGTGGTACAGCACGAACATGCGCACCAGGGACAAGCCCAGCAGCACGCTGCACGCCAGGCGCAGCGGCCACCACAACGGCATGGCCACGGCCGCGCCGAACAGCCCGATCACCAGCAGCGTCGAGTGGAAATGCCACCAGCTCAGGCGGCGGTGTTCCACGGTGAAGGGCAGGGTCTGGCGAATCAGCTCCTTGCCATACCGCGCCAGTTGCTCGCGGTTCAGGCCATCGGTGGGCCAGGGGATGGCCCCCGGCAGGCGCTGCTCCTGGCCAGAGTCGGCAGGGCGACAAGGCGGGGCGGTCGAGGTGTCCAGCGTGCGCATGGGGGCTGCTCTCCTTAGCCGATAACCGCTTCGTCGGGGCTGTGTTGCATGAACAGCTGCGGCCGCCGGTCCTTCCACGGCCGGGCCTGTTCCAGCTGGCCGGCCAGGCGGAACAACAGGCCTTCCTCGCCAAAGGCGGCGCTGAGCATCAGGCCGATCGGCAGGCCCTCGGCGTTCCAGTGCAGCGGCAGGGAGATCGCCGGTTGTCCCGAGGCGTTATGGATAGCGGTGAAAGGGCTGTAGTCGATCAGCGGGCCGTAGGTGTTTTCCAGGTCGCTGGAATGGATATCCACCACCCCGTTGCGTAGCGGCGGCCGGGCCAGGGTCGGGGTCAGCCAGCAATCGTAGGTCTGATGGAAACGCGCCATTTCCCGGCCCACCTGTTGCAGCACCAGCTCGGACATCTGGTACTCCACCGCACTCACCCCGAGGCCGCGTTGATGCACGGCCTGGGTCAGGTTCTCCAGCTCGCCGGGCAGCGGGCCGCGCCCCAGTTGCAGGCTCATCAGTTCCACGGCGAAGGCAATGCCGGAGAACCACAGGGCGCTGAAGGCTTCGGCAAAACTTTGCAGGTCCAGCTGCGGCGCGGCCTCTTCCACATGGTGGCCGAGGGATTCGAGCAGGCGCGCGGTGCTTTGTACCGCTGCGATGCAGTCGGGGTGCAGCGGCCGCCCGGCCGGGTCGGTGCTGGAAAAGGCGATGCGCAGGCGCCCCGGTTCGCGGCCGAGCTGGTCGAGAAAACGCCCCTGCATGGGCGGCGCGCGGTACGGGTCGCCCGGCACTACGCCGTGGGTGGCGTCGAGCAGGGCGGCGCTGTCGCGCACGCTGCGGGTCAGCACATGTTCGTCCAACAGGCCGCTGAGCAGCTCGCCGAAGTCCGGGGCCAGGGAATTGCGCGCCCGGGTCGGCTTGAGGCCGACCAGGCCACAGCAGGAAGCGGGAATACGGATCGAGCCGCCGCCATCATTGCCATGGGCCGCCGGGACCATGCCGGTGGCCACCGCGGCGGCCGCGCCACCACTGGAGCCGCCGGTGGAATATTCCAGGTTCCACGGGTTGCGCGCCGGGCCATGGAAGGCGCCTTCGGTGGTGGGCAGAATGCCGAACTCCGGGGCGTTGGTCTTGCCGACGAACACCAGTCCGGCCTGGCGAAAACGCTTCACCAGCTCGCAGTCCTGGGGCATGACCCGCGCTTGCAGCATGCGCGAGGCCAGGGTCGAAGGCAGGTCCTGGCAGTCGCCGAGGATGTCCTTGAGCAGGAACGGTACGCCGTGCAGTGCGCCCGTCGCTGGCGTCTTGTCCTGCTCGGCGGCCTGTGCCCGGGCCTTGTCGTAGGCTTTGTAGACCACGGCGTTGACCGCCGGGTTGAAGGCTTCGATGCGGCGTATGGCTTCCTCCAGCAGTTCGGAGGGGCGTACCTGCCTGGTTCTGACCAGATCGGCCAGGCCGACCGCATCGAAGGTGGCGTATTCGCTAAAAGACATCCTGTTCTCCCGGTGCTGCGCACGCTGTTGGCGATACCGGAACGCTCCCGTTCCGGCCTGGGTTTTCATGACATCGCCGGTTACACAGGCCTGGCTTGCGCAGGTCCGGATACCGGCATCGAATTCATGAAGAAGGACGATGGCTGTAATGGGCATGGCAAAAAGCCATGCGCGCATCGAACTGTGAGGCGAATATGCGCCGGGGGCGGAAATTGCGGGTATACGCCGTTCGGAGTATTAACTTCGACTGCGCGCTCCCAGAGGATGATCAAGCGTAATGGATGCGCAAGGCCGCAGATTTCGGGCCTTGCGGGAGATGGCTAAGTACGGCTGCCTGGACACAAAATAATGACTACGAACGACCACGATAGCGACGTTCCGTATGCGAATTTTTCGGAATGTCTGCAGCTTCACGCCCATACGATCCCGGACCGATTGGCCTATCGTTTTCTGCACAACGGGCGAGACGAGGAAACCCTGATCACCTTCTCTGAACTGGACCGCGCGGCGAGGGCGGCGGCGGCCCGGTTGCAGGGGCATTGCCGGGCGGGGGACAGGGTGCTGATCCTGCTCAAGCCAGGCCTGGACTATGTGATCGCCTTCATGGGCTGCCTGTATGCCGGGCTGGTGGCGGTGCCGGCCTATCCGCCGGGGGCCACCAAGACCCTGGACCGGCTGGACGGCATCATCGACGACTGCCAGCCGACGGCGGCGCTGGCCAGTGGCGAGGATGTCCCGACCATCCAGGCCCGGCTGGGGCAGGCGCAGAGCCCGCGGTTGCTGGATATGGCGACGCTGGACCTGGCCCTGGCCAGCGAATGGCAACCGGTCCCGGTGACCCGCGCCGATATCGCCTTTTTGCAATACACCTCCGGCTCCACCGGGATTCCCAAAGGAGTGGCGGTGACCCACGGCAACCTGATTCACAATTCGCGCAGCATCAGCCGTGGCTTCCTGACCCACAAGGACAGCCACCTGGTCAGCTGGCTGCCGCCGTATCACGACATGGGGCTGATCGGCGGCATCCTGCAATCCCTGTTCGTCGGCTTCGGCTCGACCCTGCTGGCGCCGATCCACTTCCTGCAACGGCCGCTGCGCTGGTTGCAGGCCATCAGCACCTACCGCGGCACTGTCAGTGGCGGGCCGAACTTCGCCTATGAATTGTGCCTGCGCAAGATCAAGGACGAAGAGCTGGCGGGCCTCGACCTGAGCAGCTGGGAGGTGGCCTTCAACGGCGCCGAGCATGTGCGGGCGCAGACCATTGCCGCCTTCCATGAGCGCTTCGCCCGCGCCGGTTTTGCCAGCACCTCGGCCTTTCCCTGCTACGGGCTGGCCGAAGGCACGCTGATGGTCAGCGCCGGTGGCAGCAAGCGCGAGCCGGTGATCCGCCAGTTCCATGCCGGCTTGCTGGAGGACAACGTGGCGCGCTTGCATGACGGCCAGGGCAGCGACGCCGAGTTGCGCCTGCGCACCCTGGTCAGCAGCGGTCGCGGCATTCCGGGGCAGGGCCCGTTCATTTGCGACCCGCACACCGAACAGCCGCTGGAGGACGGACGGGTCGGGGAGATCTGCATCCTCGGCGACAGCGTTGCCAGCGGTTACTGGCAGCGCCCGGAGAGCACCGCCGCGGCCTTTCGCCCGGCCCCGCCGGCGCTTGGCTGGTCGCGCTACTTCCGCACCGGCGACCTGGGGTTCCTGCTCGATGGCGAGCTGTTCGTCACCGGACGGCTCAAGGACCTGATCATCGTCAATGGCGTCAACCACCATCCTGGCGATATCGAGAACACCGTGCTGCGTACCCATGACAGCTTTCGCCCGGACGGCACCGCGGCCTTCAGCATCGAGGCCGCCGACAGCGAGCAGGTGGTGATCGCCCAGGAAATCGAGCGGCGTGCCTTGCGCAGCCTCGACCTGGCGCAGCTGTTCAGCGACTTGAAGGCGCGGCTGTGGCAACAGCACCAATTGGCGCGGCCGGTGCTGTTGTTGGTGTTTGGCGGGTCGTTGCCGCGTACCTCCAGCGGCAAGATCAAGCGTCAGGAATGCCGCAAGCAGTTCGCTCCCTGGCTGGCGGCACTCGAGGGCACGGCGCCGGCCGAAGCCCACCCGCTGGACAGGTCGGTGGTTGCGGTGGAGAGCAACGGCCGGGTATTGCGTGACATCACCGCCGACAGCCAGGTCGTGGAAGCATGACCAGTCTATCGATCGGCCCGGTGCATGCGCCCAAGCCCGCGGCGTTGCTGTTCGCCCAGCCGGCCTTCTGCGAACCGCGGCTGGAACTGGCCAGCCGCCCGCGGTCGGTGCTGTCGTTGCCGCCCACCGACAGCCAGCAACGGCTGCAACTGACCAGCGTGCTCAACTCCATCACCTCGGCGCGCAGCATCGCCGAGCTGACGCAGCAGACCCAGCTGGCGCTGCCGCAGATCCTGCCGTGCGAGAACTTTGTGTTCGCCAGCGGCAGGGTCCGCGCGCACCGGGTGTTCTTTTCGCACCTGATTCATCCGGACAGCGTCTCCGATGGCCTGATCAAGGCCATCGTCGGTCGCGACGGCATGATTCCGCCGCTGGGCATTGACCCCATCGAGCATTGCGGGCGCCCCAAGTTCACCACCCTGGAGCGCCTGGGCAACTCGCAGGACCAGGTGTGGGCGAAGATCTTTCGCGAACACGGGATACGCAATCTGGGTTGGACCCTGCTGCCCGGATTGCACCGCAATACCTTCACCGGCTACTTCTTTCACAACATCTCGGCCACCGTGGCCCATGAAAGCAAAATGCGCATGATGGTCTTCGCCCCGTACCTGCACATCGCCCTGAACCGGGCGCTGGGCAGCAAGCTGTTGCGCCACAACCCGGGGCCGAACCAGCAACTGTTGTCCATCCTGTCCAGCCGCGAAGCGGAAATTTCGCGCTGGGTGGCCCGAGGCAAGACCAACTGGGAGATTGGCCAGATCCTCGGCATCAGCGACAAGACCGTGAAAACCCATCTGCAGAACATCTTCTCCAAACTCCAGGCGTCGAGTCGGGCGCAGATCGCGGCGTTGTTCTGCGACGAGTGAGTGCTGCCTGCCAATCTTTCATTCCGTAACCACCCCACAGTGCTGGCGAGGCTCAGCGCTTTCCGGTCGCGTGCGCCTCTATTGGCGCGGCCGCGGATGGCCAACGCTAACCCTGTAGCCGCTGCCGAGCCCTAGCGAGGCTGCGATAGGACCGCAGGTCCTCCAGCGGTCTACAGATCCCTGCGCCTGCTTCGCTGTCGATCGCAGCCTCGCAGGCTCGGCAGCGGCTACAGGGATCGCGGGTATATCGGGGCCTTTGTAGGAGCGAGCTTGCTCGCGATCAGATTGTTGGGATGACAGGTTTTGCCTTGTAGGACGCTGTCTGAAAGTGCGGCACTTCGCTTTCTTTTGTAGGGCTTTTCCGAGAAGCTCTGGGCCACTTGTGTCTGGGATGGGTGCTGTCTAGCCTCGGGTTCGTCACTGGTTTTTCAGTGATCGGGTTTAGCAGCTCGATAAGTCTCAGGCGTATAAGCACTCTGTCTCTCCAGCCGGATTTCGTTCTGGCAGGTCTGTCATGGCGGCTGTACGTGGGGCACCTTCGGGTGCGCCGGGTTCCTGAGCCCTGGTCTGCTAACCCGCGTCCAGCTGCCACCCTCCATCGTTTAGCAGCGACGGGTGAAAGCTCCATTGCTCGGGAGTTACACCATGAAAAAGCTCGTCCCCGATCCACCCGTTTCTCTTCCCTCTGCACGCCGCAACCCAGAGCACGACCTGACGAACAAAGCGATCCTGCATTCCTTGGCCAATGGTTCGGGGGAGGTGGTTCTGTTGCAGTCGTTGGGCTCCACCGCGGGTAACGCGGTGGGCCGTGATTCGCTGTTTGCCGTGCGTGAAGGCATCAGCGCCGAAGAGGCGTTGGTGCATGTGTCGATCCTGCTCAAGGCGGCCGAGGAAGTGTCCGACGAGATCACCGAGCGTGCCAGCGGCATCGAGCGCGGCCTGATCTGGTCGATGATCCATTCGGTGGAGATGGCGCGCGCAGTGGTGGATGCGCTGCTCGATGGATCGGCAGGGCGGGGAGGCGATGGACCAAGCGTTCGACGCTAACCCTGTAGCCGCTGCCTCGCCAGGGCTCGGCAGCGGCTACTGTTGTTGCTATGGCTGTATTGGCTTATTTCCCTCGGTGAGCATCCTTGAAACCTGGAAGGCCATTGGCTGCTCGCCACTCCTTCACGGTTTGGGTAATGCCTTCTGGTGAGTCATCAGCTCCTGGCTCGGGGTAGTACAGTAGATCGGTGCCTGCAGGGTGTGGGACAAGTTGATCCCAGCGATCAAGCAGTTCGTCCCGCTCTTGCTCTGTCTTGCAGCTTCCAATCGCCTGTATCAGCTCGATGAATTCCGCCTCGGTATATTCCGACAGGCTGTCTTTCTTCTGCATTTAATTCCCCTCCTTATGAATATCGATGTGACGTCGCACCGTAACTACCCTGAGATTGTCCAGGTCATATACTGCGCCACCATCCTTGATGTGTTCGACATGGTGCATCTCGTATTTTTTTCTTTTTCCAACCTGATCGCCTTTTCTGCTGATCGGAGCTAACCCGTTGGCCATATCTGTAAGGTTGCGAGAATTGAACTGACTGGCAAGCTCGCCATCATTGGCAACAACGGTCCAGACAGCCTCACGGAAAGCGTCGAAGCTGTTGTAGCTCTTACCTCGCAGTTGGTCGGCGATCCGTGCCGGGATCGGTGCGCCGAGGCCTTCGCCGGCACCGGCGAGCCAGATGCCGAATACATCCTCCCCAACGCCTGTAACAATGCCCGGATCGTGCCGGACATTCATCACAATGTAGAGCGGTAACACCCCGGAGCCGATCGGGAAGACCAGGATGAAATCCTGATACTCCGGCGGGTAGATGGGGTTAACGATAATGTTATCCGCCAGCTCGGTCGGCGGAAAAATCCAGATATGTGGTGCCTGGGGCGCCGTCTCCAGAGCAGGGATGCCCAGCGTACTGGCGGGGTCTACCGCTGGCGTCCATATCAACCGTATACCGTCGTCCAGGTCGGCCACCATCTCACCTTTGACCTGGTTGAATTGAACGACCGGAATCATTTCCCAATCGCTGCGAAGCTGGGTGTTGTAGCCGTACCCCTTTAACGTCCCGTCCGGCAATTCCTCTACACGTAGGCGCAGGCGTGTACGCCCCTGGTCCAGAGTGCGTAGCTGCTCTTCTGTGTAGAGCGCACCGTCGCCCAAGCTGGACGGCCAGAGTAGTGCTACCACCCCTGACAGGGCACCCGTGGCAACACTACCGGCGATCGCTGTTGATCCCGTTGCAGCGGGCCCGCACAGGCCACCGCACGAGGCTCCAGCAGCGGAGGCAAGCCCCTGCAAGGCCAGTGCGCCTAATCCCGCTGGGAGCGTGCCGCTGATCTTCTTGAGCGGATGTTTACCTGTTTCGTCGGACTCTCGGGCCCCCAGCAACACCAGATTGCCGTAGTCCTTTGCCGTATCGATCGGAAAGGGCCCACGACCGTTGCTGTAATTGGCTACTGAATTGGGCAGTTTGCTGCACTTGGCGAATACATAGCCGGGCCTCATGGGCTCGGGCTCCGAGAAAATCTTTGTCGGTTCGGGAATAGGCTCAGGCGGTGCCGGCTCCTCGCCTCGATAGACAGGTCCTTTTAGTGGCTTGTTGAGTGGCGCGGGTTGGCAGGGCTGCGGATAGCGTGTGGGCATACAAATCATCCTTGTTTATGTAACAGGCCATCCTGGCCACCGCCGAAACATGGGGAGAATAGGAATTTTCCTAAAAAGTGGACGGAGACCGCTGGAGGACCTTCGGTCTTATCGCCGCCTCGGCAGCGGCTACAGGACTCCGGTCGCCGCTACTCCTTACGGAGTATTGAGCTGAGCCTGCATGACGCCGAGCATCGGGGTGTAGCAAATGGCCTGCTGCGGCGGGTTGTCCACACTCAAAACGCGTTTGCATCATGACGCCTGCCCAAGCGTCGATCCCGTGGTTCGACCACGGGGTGGCGCGGGCCAACGGCCATGCAAAGGAAGCGAAATACGCTGGGAGGCGACTGTGCACATAGACGAAATAACCTTTGCCGTGACCGAAACCCTGGCCAGCCTGCTGGAGGTCGATTCCGGGTCGCTGGACGTCGAGCGCTCGTTCCACGAGATGGGCGTCGACTCGGTGCTGATCGTCGGCCTGTCCGCCGAGTTCGAAGACCGTTTCGGCATCTCCCTGGACCCGGAGCTGGCCTACCTGCACGACACCGTGAGCAAGGTCAGCCAGCACCTGTACGGCGTCATCAACCAGGGTGCGCTCGGCGCGGTGGGGGAGGTCAGTCATGGCTGATTCGTTGCTCAATATCACTCGCCAGGAGCTGCTGGAATTCGTCGGCCTCAACGAGACCGTGGTACGTGCCCAGGGCACCCGTATCGAGACCGCCAGCGGCCAGACCCTGATCGATTTCGTCGGCCAGTTCGGCGCGGTGCCCTTCGGTTATGGCGCGGCGCCGATTACCGAGGCAATCCACACATTCCTCGCCAGTGGCCAGGCCTCGCTGGTCCAGCCGCTGATCAACCCCGGCGCCGAAGAACTCGCGCGGCGCCTGATCGAACTGGCGCCAGGCACCCACTCGAAGGTGACCTTCACCACCAGCGGCGCGGAGACCGTCGAGGCGGCGATCAAGCTGTGCCGCGCCGCGACCCAGCGTGAGCTGGTGATCGGCACCCTGACCGGCTTTCACGGCAAGACCCAGGGCGCGGTCGGGGTCACCGGCAAGGCCATTTACCGCGAGCCGTTCCAGATCCGCGCCGAGGGCTTCAGCCATGTGCCCTATGGCGACCTGCAGGCCCTCGAAGAGCAATTGAAGGGCCGTCGCGCCGCGGCCTTTTTCGTCGAGGCGGTGCAGGGCGAGGCGGGCATGATCACCCCGCCGCCAGGCTACCTGCTGGCGGCGCAGAACCTCTGCCGCCAATACGGCACCCTGTTCGTCCTCGACGAGATCCAGACCGGCCTGGGCCGCACCGGCGAGCTGTTCGCCGCCACCGCCCACGGCCTGGAACCGGACGTGCTGCTGCTGGCCAAGGCCCTGGGCGGCGGTGTCGCGGCCATCGGCGCATGCATCTACGGCGAGCAGTGCTGGAGCCGCGATTTCGACCGGCACCACAGTTCCACCTTCGCCGTGAACGGCTTCAGCGCCGCCATCGGCCTGGCCGTGCTCGACCAGCTTACGGCCAACGACGGCGCCCTGCTCAAGCACGCGGCGCAGCAGGGCGCCTACCTGCACGCCGGGCTGTCGCGTCTGGTGCGCGCCTATCCCGAGGTGTTCCACAGTCTCGACGGCCGTGGCCTGATGCTCGGCCTGAAGTTCCGCCGCTGGAGCGGCGAGCGCCTGTATACCCTGTCCCTGGCCAGCGCTTTCGGCGCCCTGGTACCGATCGTCTGCGGCTACCTGAAAAGCCGGCATGGCGTGTACTGCCTGCCGACCCTCACCGAAGGCAACGTGCTGCGCATCCAGCCGCCGCTGTGCATCGAGCGCGCCGACATCGACCTGCTGCTCGAAGGCCTCAAGGCCGTGGCAGAACGGGTGGTGCACAACCAGCAGCATCGCTTGATTCTCGAAGCCCACGGTTACTCCGGACCACGGGGTGAGCCGAGCCCCTGGATCGCGCCCGGCAAGCCGCGCAGCAGCGGGCGCTGCCTGGGGCGCTTCGCCTTCCTGCTGCACCCGACCACCGCCGAGAGCGTCAACGGCGACAGCGTGGTGGACGGCCTGGGGCTGTCGGCGGCGGAAAAAACCTTCATGCAGGGCTGGCTCGACGACTTCTCCGAATGGGCCAAGCCCGACCTCGATGCCGGTGTGTCCTACCACGCCCGGCGGGTCTACAACGCTGCCGGCGACTACGTCGAAGGCTGGCTGGTCGGCAGCCTGCTGCAACCGCGCGACCTGATGCGCCTGAGCCTGGGCAAGCGGCGCAAGCTGCTGGGCAACTACCTGGACAGCGTCGCCGAGCTGGAGGTGGATTTCGTCGGCCTGGGGGCCTACACCTCGGTGATTTCCAGCGCCGGTGCGGATGTCATCAACGAGCGGTTCCACACCACCACCGGCAACAGCCTGACGGCCATGGTCGGTGTCGACGCATTGCTGAGCACCTGCGCCAATCGGGGGGCGCCGCTGGCCAAGCGCCTGACCGGGGTGATCGGCGCCTACGGTTCGGTGGGGCGCCTGGCCAGCCTGCGTCTGGGGCGCTTCTGCGAGCACCTGGTACTGCTTGGCAATGGAGCCAATCGGGGCGCCATGGACGAGCTGCGGCTGGTGGCCGGCGAGCTGTATCGCGACGCCTTGCTGCAGATCCAGGGCGGCCACAGCTGCGGCATCGCCAAGACCCTGGTGCTGCTCCTGCCGAGCCTGGCCAGCGTCGAGCAACTGCTGGATCGCGACCTCGGCGACGAGGAGCAATTGCGCGAACTGTTCGACTGCGTCGATGCCCTGGCCCAGGGCAAGCCGCAGGTGCAGCCGCCGCTGGTGATCACCGCGGACCTGGGGAGCTGGCTGCCGCGCCTGGAAGCCGTGCTCTCGGCCACCTCCAACGGCTCGGCCTTTATCGACCCGCTGGTCCTGCATCAGAACGCGATCATCTGCGACTGCGCGCAGCCGCCGGACATCGCTCACGTCACCCTGGCGCTGCGCCCGGACGTCACGGTGATCGAAGGCGGGCTGATCCACCTGCCCGACCGCAGCCAGCGTTTCGGCCAGCAGAACCTCACCGGTCTGCCCACTGGGGTGACCTTCAGCTGCCTGGCCGAAACCATGGTCCTGACCATGGCCGGCCTGCAGCGCGACTACAGCATCGGCAAGCGTCCTGCGCTGGAGGATGCCGAAGCGATCTTCGACCTGGCCCGAGCCTTCGGTTTCGCCCCCGCGGTGGAACAGTTGATCGAAAAGGCCGGTTAACCCCGACAACGAGAAAGGAGTCCACACCATGTCGATGCACAACGCCCGCAACGCCACCGAGAAGTACCTGCCGGGCCTGCTCGCCGCCCTCCGCGAGCGTGGCCTGATGGCCCTGGAACAGGCCGATCCGGCCGTGCTCTGCGGGCTGTTTCGCGACTACCGCGCCGCCGGCCTGATCATCCCCGAGACCTACGGCGGCCTCGGCGCCTCGCCGGAGGAAACCGTGGAGATCCTGCGCGCCATCGGTTCGCTGTGCCCGTCCCTGGCGGTGATGATGACCATGCACCACCACACCATCGCCACCATCGTGCAACTGGGCGGGCTGATCCCGGCGGCGGAAGAACTGCTGTGGGGCATCACCCAGAACCAGCTGCTGATCGCCTCGGCCTTCGCCGAGGGCAAGCCGGGCTCGGAGATCTTCAACCGCAGCGTCAAGGCGCGGCCGGTGGAGGGCGGTTTCGTCCTCGACGGCAGCAAGAAGCCCTGCACCATGAGCCACCACATGGATGTGATCGTGGTCGGCGTCGCCTGTGAACAGGACGACGGCAGCGTCAGCCAGGGCTTTGCCGTGGTCTTTGCCGATGGCAGCACGGTCACCCGCGAAACCTTCTGGAACGCCACGGTGCTGCGCGCCACCGACAGCAACGAACTGGTGTTCAACGGCGTGTTCGTGCCCAGCGAGCGCATGCTGCTGGCCGACGGCGCCGACAGCGAAGAGGTGGCTGCCACCGCCATGGAAACCTCGCTCAACGGCCTGAGCTGGTTCCAACTGATGGTCGGCGGCAGCTACCTGGGCGTGGCCTCGGCCCTGGTCGACCGGCTGCTGCGAAAAGCCTTCGCCGACCCCGCGCAACTGGCGCTGCTGTGCATCGAACTGGAAGGTGCCCATCAGGCGCTGCTCGGCACCGCCGGCGAATTGCAGGCGCAACAGGATGCGCCAATGAACACCTACCACAAGGCGCTGTGCACGCGCTTTTCGGTGCAGGCGGCGATCGAGCGTGCGACCAACCTCAGCGTCGAGCTGCTGGGCGGCATGGCCTTCATCGCCTCCGACGAAGTGGCCTATCTGCTGGCGGCCTCCCGGGCGATCTGCTTCCACCCGATCTCCCGCGGCGCCGCCACGCCGTTGCTGGCGCAGTTCCTGCGCGAGTCCTACAGCGCCTGATTCGCCTGCAACCGCAGCCGGAGCATCGGCGCCCCTGGCGTCGCTCCGGCCTCGGCAACATGCCTAATGGAGTAGAAGCATGAGTAGCGATTTTCTCTATCCGCCGCGCCCGGCCAATGTCGGTCGCGGGTTTCACTGCCTGGCTGTTCCGCTGTTCAGTCTGCTGCTGGTGTTCAACACCGCGGCCATCGTTGTGATTCTGGCCCTGTCGTGCACCTTGCAGGCCGGGCGCCGGATGTTGTCGTGGCTACCGGGCATGAAGGCCCTGGGCGGCTGGCTAGTGACTCGCTACCACCGCTTGTTGCAGCCACTGGCCGAGCGCTTGCTCAAGGACCCGCGGGACGAGCCGATCCTGGCGGCCGCCATCAGCCTGGGCCTGACCGCCGGGCCGGTGTTCATCGCCCAACTGTGGCTCAAGGAAATCTCCTGGCTACTGGTGCTGCTGTTCTACGCCTTCGTCTACGGCCCGGACATTCGCGGTTTCGTCCGCTCCTTCAGCGCCATGCATCAGGAAGGCCATGTGCCAGGCGGCATCTTCAAGCGTTCGAGCCTGCTGGATCGCTGGGTCGGCAACTCCTTCCTGTACATGTTCTTCGCCATTCCCATGGGCCTGACTCCCCATGCGGCGGCGCATTTGCAGCAGCATCACCGGGAGAACGCCGGGCCGCTGGATGTCTACGCCACCGCGCGCTACGACCATGCCAGCGCCTGGGATTTCGCCGTGTACATGGTGCGCGAGGTGATGTACCAGCAGTTCATGGTTTCGCCCTGGCTGTACTTCAAGAGCAAGCACAAGCGCAGCCAGGCCCGGGCCATGGTCATGGGCAACCTGGTGCATGGCGGGCTGTTCGTCGCGCTGGCGTTCTACAGCCTGCCGATCGCCGTGTTCTACATGCTGGTGCCCTGGTGCGCGAGCAACTTCCTGATGGGCGTCATCCACTGGAGCCAGCACGCCTTCTACGGCGGCCAGGAAGACCCCAGGGACTGGATGTACAACACCGTGACCCTGCTGGAAACGCCGGTGAACATGCTCAACGAGGGTTACCACGCCTGCCATCATCACTGGTCCGTCGGCCACTGGTCGCAGAGCCCGGCGCTGTTCGAGCAGCTCAAGCCGGAACTGGCGGCCGCGGGTTCCATGGTGTTTCGCGACCTCAGCGTGTTCGGCCTGTTCGTGTTGCTGATGCTGCGCCGCTTCGATGCGCTGGCGGACAAGCTGGACTGGTGGCAGCCGCTGGACCACGCAGGAAAAGTCCGCCTGCTGCAATACCGGGTGCTGCCGGCGCCCATCGCCGCCCATGAACACGCCCATCAACGGCGCCTCGGCACAGCGCACGACGCCCACGATCCCACACCTGCGCACAGCGCCCTGGGCCAGCCATGAACCGTCCCCTGACCTTGAAAGTCGCCGCCATCGAACGGGAAACCGACGACGCGGTGACCATTCACCTCAAGCAGCCGCTGCTGCGCAAAGTCCGCTACAGCGCCGGGCAGTACCTGACCCTGGAGGTCGACGTCGACGGCGCCAAGGGCTGCCGCGCCTATTCCATCAGCAGCACGCCGGGGCTGGACAAGACCCTGTCGATCACCGTCAAGCGCGTGGCCGGCGGCAAGGTCTCCAACCGCCTGGTGCAGGAGTTGAGCGCCGGCGACGCGGTGCAGACCCTCGGCACCCATGGCCGCTTCACCTTCGCCCCGCAGCCGGGCAGGGGCCGGCACCTGGTGCTGCTGGCGGCGGGCAGCGGGATCACGCCGATCTTCTCGATCCTCAAGTCGGCGCTGCACTTCGAGCCGGACTCGCAGGTGTCGCTGATCTACGGCAACCGCAATCAGGAATCGGTGATCTTCCGCGACAAGCTCGACCAGCTGCACCAGACCTTCGGCGAGCGTTTGCAACTGGTGCATGTGCTGTCGCGGCCAGACACCCCGGGGGGCCACGAAGGGCGCCTGACCCGGGAGCGGGTGATGGACATTCTCGGCGCGCTGCCCGGCCCCCAGGCCCGCGAATACTACAGCTGCGGCCCCAGCGGCATGATGGACGAGGTGACCGCCGCCCTGGAGACCCTGGGCATTGCCCCGGAAAGCGTGCACCAGGAGCGCTTCACCCCGGCCAAGGCGCCCGTGGCCACTGGCGAGACGGAAAAGCGCGTGGAGCTGCTGATGCAGGGCCAGGCCTACCGCTTCACCGTCACTCCGGGCCAGACCCTGCTCGACGCGGCCCTGGCCAGCGGCGTGCAGCCACCGTT
Organism: Pseudomonas sp. SK3(2021); assembly: GCF_016772375.1. Taxonomy (NCBI): domain Bacteria; kingdom Pseudomonadati; phylum Pseudomonadota; class Gammaproteobacteria; order Pseudomonadales; family Pseudomonadaceae; genus Pseudomonas; species Pseudomonas sp. SK3(2021). The sequence continues at coordinate 5,473,640 of NZ_CP061943.1, read as the reverse complement.
TTCCTGCCGCAGCGGTTTCTGCACCGCCTGTGTCTGCACCCGGCTCGCGGGGCAGGTCCGCATGCGCGAAGACCACGGGCTGTCGGCGGACGAACTGAACCGAGGCCAGGCACTGTTGTGCGTGGGCTATCCATTGACGGACGACGTGCGCCTGCAAGTCGATTAGCGATACAGACAGAGGAAGGTCAATTCATGAGTCATTCAACCCACCCTGCCGCCGAAGACCAACTGCGGCTGGCCAAGCGCGCCGAACTGCGGGTCGACCGCGAGCGCCAGGCCCAACTGCAGGCACTGATGCAGCCGCAGCCGCTGAAGTTCGTGCTCTGGTCGTTGCTGCATGTGCTGGTCTGGTGCGCGGCGGCGCTGTACATCCTGCTTGGCGACAACCCCTGGGGCCTGGCGCTGGCGGTGCTGGTGCTGGGCAACCAACTGCATGCCTTCACCGTGTTGCAACACGATTGCGGGCATGCCAACGGCTTTCGTTCGGCGGCGCTGAACCTGTGGGTCGGACGCTTCATGGCCTGGTTCATCGTGTTTCCGTTTTCCTCCTTCACCGAATGCCACAAGTACCATCACCGCTACCTGGGCGATCCGCACAAGGACCCCGACGACTGGAACTACACCGGCGGGGTGAAGTGGATGTTCCTGCGTATCGCCGTGTTCGTGCCGCGCTTCATCTACTTCTCCCTGGTGCGCTACGGCAAGGCGGTGCGCAACCGGGTGCTGCGCGAGCTGGCGTTCAATCTGCTGTCGATGGCGGCGATCGGCGCCTGGTGCTACAGCCAGGGGCTGATGCTGCAATTCGTGCTGGTCTTCATCGTGCCGCTGCTGTTGCTGGCGCTGGTGATCAACCCGATTTCCCGGGGCTATGAGCATTTCCCCATGGCCACCCTGGAGGTCGGCGACCCGCAGCGCCTGGACCTGGCGAAAAACACCGTGACCGTCAGCGACCGGCTGATCGGCCTGCTGTGGGCCAATATCAACTACCACGTCGAGCATCACATCTACCCCGGCGTGCCCTTCGTCAACCTGCCGCGGCTGGCGGCGCTGCTGGACAACAAACCCTACCTGCGCGACCGCTGGCTGCTGGCGCGGCTGTTCGCGCGACGTTCGGTAACAACTTGCGCCGAACCTCGGCGAGCGGCGTGAGCTACATTTACAGCGCCCGAAGGAGCGCCACCCACCGAGGATTCACGGATGACCTGTATTTTCTGCCAGATCGCAGCCGGCGAATTGCCCTGCGCCCTGGTCTATCGCGACCCCCACTGCATGGCCTTCATGGATGTACACCCGCTGGGGCAGGGCCACGTGCTGCTGATCCCGCTGGCCCATGTGGAAAAACTCGAGCAACTGCCCACGGTCATCCGCCAGCACCTGTACCAGGTGTTCGATACCTTGCTGGCCGCCCAGCGTCGCGTCGGCTTCGGGGTCGAAGGCACGCACCTGATCGTCAACGACGGCAAGGCCACCAACCAGCACATCCCCCACGCCCACCTGCACCTGGTGCCGCGGCAAAAGGGCGATGGGCTGGGCTTCGGGATGCGCATGCTCATGCATTTCACCGGTGTGTTCGGCCGCCGCACGCCGCTGCAAACCCTGCGCCGCCAGGCCCTGGTGATCGCCGCCGAGCTCGACCCGCAGGCGTTGGAGAACCTGGCGCACCGGACTACCAGGCTGCACGCCGAGTCGACCTGACCGTCAGGGCCGGCCAGCGGCCGGTCCTCGATCCACAGAGGTTTAAAATAAACAGTGCAGGCGCTGCGGACGGTTACGCCCGGCGTTTGTGCCGCCAGGAGTCAGGAACATGAGTGCGCTACTTCAGGAGCAGGCCGATCCGGCGCGGGTCTATCGGGTATTGATCATCGGCGCCGGCTTCTCCGGCATCGGCATGGCGATCAACCTGCGCCAGCGCGGCGAGCAGGACTTCCTGATTCTCGAACAGGAAGCTGGCGTCGGCGGTACCTGGTGGGTCAACCAGTACCCCGGTTGTGCCTGCGATATTCCTTCCCATCTTTATTCGTTTTCCTTCGAGCCCAACCCCGACTGGTCGCGACGCTTTTCGCCGCAGCCGGAGATCCGCGATTACCTCAGGCACTGCGCCGACAAGTATCAGGTGCTGCAACACTGCTGCTTCAACACCACGGTCACCGGCCTGCGCTGGCTGGAAGAGCGCGCCCTGTGGCAGGTGACGGATGCCCGTGGCGGCGTGCGTCTTGCCCAGGTGGTGGTGGCCGGCACCGGGGCCTTGTCGACCCCGGAGTATCCGCAACTGCCGGGGCTTGAGCGTTTCAAGGGCCGGGTCTTCCATTCCCAGCAGTGGGACCATGACTACGTACTGGCCGGCAAGCGGGTCGGGGTGATCGGCACTGGCGCCTCGGCGATCCAGTTCGTGCCGCAGATCCAGCCCCGGGTGGCCAGTCTGGCGGTGTTCCAGCGCACGCCGCCGTGGATCATCCCCAAGCCGGACCGGGCCTTTTCCACGACCGGCCAGCGCCTGCTGCGGCGTTTTCCCGCGGCGCAGCGGCTGTTGCGCGGGCTGATCTACACCGCCCATGAAACCCGGGTGTTCGGTTTCGTGTTCAACCCGCGGCTGATGGCCTTGCACAAATGGCTGGCGCTCAACCTGCTGCGGCGCCAGGTCAAGGACCCGGAACTGCGCCGGCGCCTGACCCCGGACTACGCCATCGGCTGCAAGCGCATCCTGCTCTCCAACGACTACTTCCCGGCCCTGGCCCAGGCCAACACCCGGCTGGTCACCAGCGGCATCCGTGAAGTCACCGAGGACGCGCTGATCACCGCCGACGGCCAGCGTCATGTCCTGGATGCGCTGATCTTCGGCACCGGCTTCAAGGCGCGCACACCATTCCCGGCAGGGATGATCCTCGGGCGCGGCGGGGTGGATATCGTCGATACCTGGCAGCAGGGCAGCGAAGCCTACAAGGGCACCACGGTCAGCGGCTTCCCCAATCTGTTTCTGCTGATGGGGCCCAACACCGGCCTGGGGCACAACTCCATCGTCTACATGATCGAGTCGCAGATCGCCTACATCCTCGGTGCCCTGGACACCCTGCAACGCCTGGGCGTGACCAGCGTCGATGTCGATCCGCAGGCCCAGGCGCGCTTCAACCAGGGCCTGCGCCACAGGCTGCGCGGCGCGGTGTGGAGCGTCGGCAGTTGCCAGAGCTGGTATGTGGACCCTCACAGCGGGCGCAATGTCGTGCTGTGGCCGGGGTTCAGCTGGCAGTTCCGCCAGCAGACCCGTTATTTCGATGCCGAGGCCTATCGCCTGACGTCGCACCCCAAGGAGTAAACCATGAGCCATTCGGGCAAGAGCGTGTTTCTGTTCGGTCTGTATATGTTGTTGCTGGGCGCCGCACTGGTGCTGGCGCCCAACCTGCTGCTGCCGTTGTTCGGTTTCGCCTTGACCGACGAGGTGTGGATCCGGGTGATGGGGCAGCTGGCGCTGTACCTGGGCGTCTATTACGTCTGGGCCGGCTATACCGAGCGGCGCGAATTCATGGCCCTGACCGTGGCGATTCGCCTGTCGGTGCCGGTGTTTTTTGCCGCCTTCGTCGCCGCCGGGCTGATATCGCCGGTGCTGTTGCTGCTGGCCTTGCCGGACCTGTGCAGCGCGCTCTGGACCTGGCGCGCACTGAAAGCCCCGACGGCTTCACACCAGCCACTGGGTCATGCTTGAGCCCTTCAGTCTGGCGCTGACTCGCCTCGCCAACTAACCCTGGCGGGTGTCGCCCATGTGGCGTACCGCTGAAAATGGAACGGGTGCATACCCGGGTGTGGAACAAGGTCAAGACCAGGCGTTGACCCTGGGCAGGCCGTCAACACGGCTGAACGAGGAAGATGCGAGGAGAGAGGAGGGAGCTGCTGCGATTTCCGCAAGCAGGAGCAGAACTGGCTACATCCGTGTAGCCAGTTCCGAAGGGTCGGTACTACGCATTGTTCAATGAAGCTCCTGAGCAAAGTCGCAGTGAGCCAGGCGGGATATCTCGATCATATCCACAACGGGTTCTTCATCGAACTCGAGCCCGCTGCCTGAGCGCCCTGTGTCGCTATTACTTGAGCGTTACATCGAGCATCGGCGGGATGTAACCGTAGTCGTACTCGGCCACCACGAACGTTTGCTGCCCTTTGATCTTGATCCCCACCGTCGGTGCTTCGGTACCGCCGATACGAATCTGCGTGCCGCTTTCGTCGGTCGGTACGCTGTCGATAAAGGAGGTCACCAGGCCGTTGGGCATCACACAGTGCGAGTAGGTCTGGAACGGTTGGGAAGACGGGTTGCCCAGCACCAGGCCGGAACCGTTCAACGGCACGTAGGGGCCGAACAGCGAATCGGCGACAAAACCGTATACCCCGTCCGGCCCGGTCACACCGTCGGCATAGGTGAAGGTGTGGCTGATGGTGAACAGGTAGTACTTGCCGTCCTGGAACACGAAGTGCGGGCGTTCGGTCTGGTCGTTGACGCCGACCGCGGTCAGCAGCGGCGGCAGCATTTCCCAGTCGTCGCCGTCTTCGTCGCGGGCCACGGCGATACCGACACAGGCGGTCTGGAAGCGGGAGTTGCCGACGTCTTCATAACCTGGCGGCACATCGCCGATTTCTGCTTCACCCACTTTGTGCGAGCCGCGCTCGCCGGCCACGTTGCCTTCGAACAGCATGTACAGCTTGCCGTCGTTGGGGTCGCGGAACGGCCATGGATCGCGGAAGCCCCAGAAGGCGTTCTGTGCTTCGGTCTGGTACATCTTGCCGTCGGCCTCGAACAGCGGCTTGACCTTCTCGAAGCCGACCATGCTGACGCCATGCTCGGTCGTCACCACCCGGCCACGCACCTTGACGATGGTCGCGCCCGGAGTGACGGCGGTGTAATACAGGTCCACGTCACCCTGTTCGTTCAACAGGATCGGCGTGCCGGCCCATTCGCGAGCCGTCGGCGAAACCCCTTCGGCCATCACTCGGCCACCCAGTTCCCAGTCTTTGCCGGTACGGGAAAACCAGTAGTACATCTTTGCCCGGCCGTGGCGGTCGTTCCAGTCGCGGGTGATGTCGTAGTTGCCGTTTTCGTCGATGTACTCTGGGTCGTTCGGATGACGATCCGCAGTCAGGGTGAAGATCACCGACCAGCCATCGACGGAGGTGATGTTTCCGTCCAGGTCGCGCAGCGGCATGGTGTCCCAGATGAACACCTCGTTGCTCAATACCGGGAAATCCGCACTGACCAGTGGCTGGGTCGTGGTGGGATCGTCCGCGTGGACTTTCAGCGCATCGGCCCGGGTCCAGAGGCTGGGTTGATGGGGTGTCTTGCCGAATTTTTCAGTGTTGCTTTTCATAGGTAATACCTCGTCCGTGAATGGATTTGCTTATCAAAAATACTGTATGTGCATACAGCAATTTCACCTTAAGCGAGGCGATTTTACGGGTCAAGGATAAATTTGCATTTATGCATAATTGCCGTTTTTGCTGGAGCTGATACGTTTCAGCTAGTTGTGTTTCCAGAAGTTTATTTTTCGGCCTGATCAGCGACGATGCCAGCAAAGTGCGCGCTTGGAACCGCTGGTCGGTCCGACGGGCTGGGAAGGGGAAATGAGGGCGGCGGAACCAGGTGAAGGGCGGGAGCCGAGCCTGGACGGATCGGTCAATGCCGCCGAGCGCTGCGAACATTGTCGCTGTCATGGCGCGGACGTAGCCTGGGCCCTCGTCGTCTGAATCACGGTCAGCAGAGGGGTAGCGCTAATGAAGGGGGCAATCGACGCATGGGCACAACCGGCCAATGGCCGGGCGCGGCAGTTGCTGCCGGAAGTGGCGCGGCTGTTCGAGAAGTCGGGTTCCGCGCATTTGCTGGACCAGCCGTTGAGCATCGAGCAGACCGTCGAGCTGATGGACCAGGCCGGGGTGGAGAAGCTGATGCTGGCAGCCTGGTGCCGGCCGGAGCGCTGGGTGTTCAGCAACGATGAAATCGCCGCCTACACCCGCGCTTATCCCGAGCGTTTTGTCGGCGTGGCCACGGTCGACCTGAGCCGGCCGATGGCGGCGCTGGCCGAGCTGCAGCGGGCGGTGGGCGAGCTGGGCTGCAAGGCCCTGCGTATCGTGCCCTGGCTGTGGAAACTGCCGCCCAACCACCGCCTGTACTACCCGCTGTACGCCAAGTGCGTGGAGCTGGGCATTGCCTTCTGCACCCAGGTCGGCCACACCGGCCCGCTGATGCCTTCGGAAACCGGGCGGCCGGTGCCTTATCTGGATGAGGTGGCGCTGGACTTCCCGGAACTGCGAATCGTCGCCGGGCATATCGGCCACCCCTGGACCGATGAGATGATCGGCCTGGCCTGGAAGCACGACAATATCTACATCGACACCTCGGCCTACCTGCCAGCTTATTACCCGCCGCAGTTGCTGCATTTCATGCGCACCTACGGCCAGGACAAGGTGCTGTTCGGCAGCAATTTCCCGCAGTTGCCGTTCGACAAATGCATGCAGCAGGTCAAGGCCCTGGAGCTGCCGGAGCCGGTACGGGACAAGTTCCTGCACGGCAATGCGCGGCGGGTGTTCCAGCTGTAAGGGCTATTTCAGCCGGGCGAGGCAGTCCTGCAGGATATCCAGCCCTTCCTCCAGTACCTCAGGCTCGATGGTCAATGGTGCCAGCAGGCGGACGATGTGCCGCGACTTGCCGCTGGGCATCAACAGCAGGCCGGCGTCCCGCGCGGCGCTGAGCAGTGCGCTCAGTTGCTCCGGGGCCGGCGAGCCATCGGCCTTGACCAGTTCGATGCCGCGCATGGCGCCGACCCCGGTCAGGCGCCCGAGACAGGGCGTCAGGTGCTCGGCCTGCCAGCGCTGGTAGCGGCTGACGATGGCTTGCTCCTGGCGCTCGCCCCAGGTTTGCAGGTTGAGGTCGTTCATCTCGTCCAGGGTCGCCAGGGCCGCCGCACAGGCGATGGGGTTGCCGGAATAAGTGCCGCCCAGGCCGCCCTTGGGCAGGTTGTCCAGCAGCGCCTTGCGCCCGAGCACCGCGCCCAGCGGCACACCGCCACCGATGCTTTTGCCCAGCAGCACCAGGTCCGGCTCGATCCCCAGTCGGGTGAAGGCGAAGCGCTGGCCGGTGCGGCCGAAGCCGGACTGGATTTCATCGGCGATCAGCAGGATGCCTTGCTCATCGCAGAAGCGTCGCAAGGCGCGGGCGAACTCGACGTCCAGGGCCAGGAAACCAGCCTCGCCCTGTACCGGCTCGACGATGAAGCAGGCCACTTCGGCGACGTCGATTTCCACGCTGAACAGCCGGTCCATGGCCTTCAGCGCCTCCTCGCAGGTCACGCCGTTGTCCGCGCTCGGGTAGGGCAAGTGATACACCGGGCCGGGCAGCACGCCGATCTTCTGCTTGTAGGGCGCGACCTTGCCGTTGAGGTTGAGGGTGGCCAGGGTGCGGCCATGGAAGCCGCCGTCGAAGGCGATCACCGCGGTGCGCCCGGTGGCGCCACGGACGATCTTCAAGGCGTTCTCCGCCGCTTCCGCGCCGCTGTTGGTGAGCATGCCGCTGACCGGGTAACTCAAGGGCATGAAACGCACCAGCCGCTCCATGAACTCGACATAGGGCCCGTGGGGCGCTGCGTTGAACGCATAGTGGGTCAGCCGGGTGGCCTGCTGCTGAATCGCCGCCACCACCCGCGGATGGCAATGCCCCAGGTTGAGCACGCCGATCCCGCCGACGAAATCGATGTAGCGCTTGCCGTTCTCGTCCCACACCTCGGCATTCCTGCCGTGGCTCAGGCGGATGGGATGAACGATGGAAATCGACTGGCTGATGCTTTCACTGCTCATGGGCTAAGGGCTCTGGCTACCTGGAACATGGCGGCTATCTAAGCCAGGAGCGGGGTGGTGCCGCAAACGAAATAAAGTGCGGGGGTCAGTATGAAAATTCTGGATGTCGGGGAGGGGCTGGATCAGTCGTTCAGCGGCGCGACGTTCCTGGCTCTGGTCCGGCGCTGGCGCAGCAGGGCGACCGCCACCACCAGCACCACGACACCGAGGACAATCGGCAGGCGATAAGGCTTCAAGTCGCCGAACAGATGTTCCAGCGCATCGCCGGCCCAGTAGCCGCCGCAGACGAACAGCGTGGCCCAGAGTAGCGCGCCGAGCATGTTCAGCAAGGTGAAGCGCAGCGGCGACAGGCCGCTGGCGCCGATCACCACCGGCCCGACCCAGCGCATGCCATACATGAAACGCACCGCCAGCACCGAGGTCGAGGGATAACGCCGGATCAGCCCGGTCACCCGCTCGATGGCGGCCTGCTGGCCCTTCAGGCGCGGCAACAAGCGCCCACCGAAATGCCGCCCGCTCCAGAACAGCAACTGGTCGCCGAACATCCCGCTGACCGTCGCCACGGCAATCACTGCCCACAGGTCCAGCACCTGCTGATGCGCCGCCATGCCACCCAGGATCAGCACGGTTTCGCCCTCCAGCAGGCAGCCGAGGACAATCACCCAGTAGCCATAGGTCGCAAGCAGGACATGCAGGTCGAGGTGTTCGAACATGGGGGATGAAGGGGCCTTTGAAGAGCTGATTGGATGGTGCGATCAACCTGCTGAACCATAGCGCGTCCGAGCGAGTCCGTTGTCACGAGTCGCTCGGCGGGGTTCAATCCTCATCCGGCGCCAGCATCCGGGTTTTCGGCGCGCCATTGGCGTTGTGCTGGTAGATCTCCCGGGGCTGGCCCTGGTCGTTGAAGAACACCTGGCCAATGCCCGCCGAGTTCCACAGGCGTTCGCCGGCTTCGCGATGTTCGGGGCTGTAGGGCACCACGCGCATCAGCCGGCGGCGGGTGAACCAGTTCAAGGGGGAGCGCGGCGAATACAGCCAGCGATTGAGGCGGTCGAACCATTCCAGCAGGGTCGGCGGGAACTCGTTCTTGATGCCGCTGCTGGTGATCTGCCAGATCTTCGGGCCGCCCTTGCGGTGGCGGATCAGCACTTCGTAGACGAAGGAATAATGCACGTCGCCGGAGAGGATCACGTAGTTACCCGGGGTACGCGAGTGGCGGAAGATATTCAGGATGACCTGGGCCGCGCCGCGGTGGGCCATCCAGTTTTCCGCGTCCACCAGCAGCGGGTGACCGCACCAGCTGAAGACCTTCTGCACCGTCTCGATCAGCTTGACGCCGAACACCGGCGCCGGTGACACGATGATCGCCGACGGGTGATCCAGCAGCTCGTGCTGCAACTCGCTCAGGGCTTCCCAGTCGAGCAGGCCCGAGGGCTGCGACAGGTTGAACTCGCTGCGCCAGCGCCGGGTGCGGGTGTCCAGCACCACCAGTGCCGGGGTGGTGGGCAGCGTGTATTGCCATTGCTGGAAGCGCAGCAGTTCGTCGATCAAGGTGTCCTGGGCGGCACTGTCCAGGTAGAGCGCATCGCCCTGGGCCTCGGCGCTCAGGGCGTGGGTGTGTTGCAGCGGCGTGGCGAAGGCATCCGGGTTGTTGCCCCAGCCCTGGCACAGCATGTAGGCGATCAGCGCGTTGCCGATGATGCGTTTGGAAAACGGGTGGCCGTAGGCAGTTTCTTCCCACTGGGCGCTGAGGTTCCAGTCGTCGGTGATGTCGTGGTCATCGAAGATCATCAGGCTCGGCAGGTGGGCGAATACCCGCGCCACACCGCCCAGACCCTTGGCGAAAGCCTCGATCCGCCGTTGCTCGCGCTGGTAGCGCTGTTGCGCCTTGGTTGCGAGCTGCGGCGGGTGTGGGTCGATCAAACGCCAGGGTACCGGTGACCAGACCAGCAGGTACATGGCCATGACCTCGGCGAAGGTCACCAAATGGTTGTCGGCGCTGCTGCTGGTGAAGATCGGTTTTTTCACCCCGCCGAAGAAGCGCTCGCGCAGGGTCTCGTTGCTTTTCAGCGCCGGCAGCAATTCGGCGCGTTGGTAATAGCTGGCGCGGTGCTGATAGAGCGCGGCACTGTCGCTGACCACCGCGCCTTCCAGATGCTCGCCGAACAAGCCCAGGCGCTCGATCAACGCATGAATCGCCCGCAACATCGGCCCGGCCACATCGTCGGCATAGACCTGGTCGCCGGTCATCAGCAAAAGGGCAGGGCGTTGCTGCGGATCGGGTGTTTCCACCAGCAGGCGATCGACGCAGAGCAAACCCTCGTCCGCCGAATGATGGGGCTTGCGGCAGGAGCCATGGACCAACTGCTGGATACGGCTGTGCAGGATGAAATCCGGCTGCTGCTTTTGCTCATAGAGCAGATGCGGCGCCCACTCGGCGATACCGGAACTCGAGCCATTGGCCTGGGCGATCAGCACGTCGTAGTCGATACGCACATCGCAGGGCAGGGCGCTGTCCAGCGGCAGGTCGATCAGGTGGATAAAGGCGTGTTGACCTACCGGGATCACCTGGCACTGCTCGGCGGTAAGCGGGTAGTCGTGGGTTTCCGCGTCACTGCCCGCCTGCAAACGCAACGTCAGCTCCAGCGCCCGCGAGCCCACCAGCCACAGCACCAGCCGCGTGGGTTCCAGGCGGCGCAGCAGGGGGCCGGCGAGGACAGGGGGAGGGGGGAGTGTCGCTGGAGGCGCTGATTGCATGCGTTAAGTTTTCGGAAAAAATTGAGCCGGGATCATATAGCAGAGGATGTAGAAGTTTTGTCAGTACGAGACGAAAGAGGAGTACTCATCCTCGCTCGGGGTTTCAGTGCTTCTTCTTTTTGGGCGACGTGCTGGAGCTTTTGAACAAGGTGAATCCATGTGGGTTTCTGTAGCGGCCAGCATAAGAATCAAATGCCTTTCGTACGGACTTCTTGGTCTTGAAAAGCTTGTGATAGTAGATGTGTGCAAACAAGGCTGCGTTATAGAAGCTGGGTGAGCCTGTTGGGGCTATATAGTTTTTGCAGCCAAGCTCCTTGGTGAGGAGCCTGGCAAAAGATCGTGAACCTGATTGACAGGCAGTACTGACGATAGTGGTACCTTTCAGGGCTATGGAGCTCTCTCTCAGCTTTGCATGCGAGCCCTCACCATCATGTGTCCACCACCCTGCGAAGCGCTTTTTTTTCGTCACTGCGCCATGGGTCGCTATATGCACGTGGGTCATTTCAGTCTGAGTCAGGGCCTTGAGAAGCTGCTTAATCGACTTCACACGGATCAATTTGGATTTGACCTGCATCAGGTTGAATATTTCTTTGAGGACCTTTCCCTCTGATCCGGGATCGTCCTCACAGACGCACTCGATGATGCAAACGCCTTTGGTCATCTTCAGGACTCTTTAAATGGGCAGTGGGCGAGTATAAGGGAATGCCCGGCTAGCTGGCGGTGGACGATACGATGGCAAAATAGTAGCTTTTATCCCCGGCCCATTGCTAACGGTCCTTCCAGGCCGTTGCTTCCCAGGCTTTCATGCTCGTTAAGGCAGACGCTCTACTCCAGTCGCCAGCTCACAAGGATGAACCATGGCCACCAAGTCCACGCATTCGAACCAGCAAAAACATCTCGCTGTGCTGATCGACGCCGACAACGCCCAGGCGTCGATTGTCGGGGCGTTGTTCGAGGAAATCGCCAAGTACGGCATCGCCAGTGTGAAGCGCATGTACGGCGACTGGACCGTGCCGCAGTTGGGCCGTTGGAAAAAACTGATGCTGAAGCATTCGATCCAGCCCATCCAGCAGTTCTCCTACACCAAGGGCAAGAACTCCACTGACAGTTCGTTGATCATCGACGCCATGGACCTGCTTTATACCCGGCGTTTCGATGGCTTCTGCCTGGTGTCCAGCGACAGCGATTTCACGCGCCTGGCCGGGCGCTTGCGCGAGGAAGGCATGACGGTATACGGCTTCGGCGAAGCGAAGACGCCTGAGTCTTTCGTTAGCGCCTGCGACAAGTTTATTTACACCGAAATTCTCCAGGCCCAGGACGTCACTGAATCCGCCGCCCAGAGTGACAAGACCCAGGCCGTCCCCGGCTCCATCGAGAATGCGGGCAAACAACCAGCCGCTTCATCTTCCAGCAGTCCGACAGAAGTACCGGTGGAGTTCATCGCCAAGATTCTTGATGACATCGCCGAAGAGGACGGTTGGGCGCCCTTGGCCATGTTGGGCACCACCATCAGCAAGGTGAGCCCCGCATTCGACTCCCGGTTGTACGGCCACACCAAACTCAGCGGCCTGATCCGTAGCCAGAGCAAATGGTTCGACCTGGACACCCGTGGCGGCTCACCCACCGGTGGGGTGGTGCTGTACGTGCGCAACAAAAAATAGGACCCCCGACCAGCAGGCTCGCTGAGTTGGCTGGCCACGATCGATTCGATTGACCTTCCCAGGAGTGATCCATGCGTAACCTTTGTGCCAGCCTGTTGATCGGCGCGTCCGTTCTGTTGTCAGGCTGCAACACCACGCCCTATGACAGGGCCACTATCTATTACGACCGCACGCAGTTCACGACTCAAGTCAGCAAAGACTTCCCGGACATCAAGGGGCCGATCCTGCAACACGGTCGCTGCTCGCTACTGATCTCCACTCCAGGCTCTACCACCGGCACCTACCACTTCTGCACCTTCGCCCTGACCCAGGACGAGCTCTACGTCCAGGGCTGGGACGCCACGGCGCTGAAGTACAAGGAAATCCTGCGGGTCGACCTGTCGACCCTGAGCAAGGTCGCTTTGGATTCGTATTTCCGGACCAACCAGGTGCAACTGATCGAACAACGCCGCCAGAGCGCATTGAGCGTGATGATCGATGACGGTGGCTATCACGACACAGCGGCGACGGAACGCGTGTACGAGACCATCAAGAAACGCGGAGTGACTGTGGTGAAGAGCGAAGGGATGATGATGCCGCCGGCCCCGCCGACGCCGGTGGTGATTCCTATTATTGTTCCTCGGTGATGTCAGTAGCTTTGTACAGGGCGGTATAGTTATTTAAGGCATTGTAGGGGGAGGTATGGAGGCAGAGTGTTATTCAATACTTGTGGCCCACTCCTCCCAGTCTATTTTTGGATTGAGTTTTGATAGGGAGATTTTTTTTCGTAATGAGTCTGAATATATTTTTCTACTCCACGATCTCGGAGTACCGGTAGATACCCTGGAAAATTCAACTCCCAGGAAATAGCTTGCTATTTGCCGCAGGGGAGGGTCTTCCCACGCAAGCTTAACTAAAAGCTCGCTGATGAAGACTCCTATCGGACTGAAGTTTTGAAATGTAGTTTTATATATGAAGCTATTCTGACCTGCGTGGCACATATAAGTGGTTGATGGTGTGCCTTTGGGATCTAACCGAGCACGTGCTTCATCGTCAATCTCATCTTTAGGATCGGTTAATGGTTGTTTGCTTGTAACCCAGGTCGCTAGATTGGAAATGCATAGCAAGTCTAATGTTTCTCTCGGATGATTTACATGTTCTAGGTCGGCTGCATAAAGGTGTTTGGATGTGATCTCAATCGCAGAGTCTGAGCTTTGTTTTGAGCTCCAAGAGTGAGCATGAGCCACGACGCCGAAGATGGGGCCAGTCATTAGCTCTAAATAAGGCGTTCCAGTTCTGTGGGTGGACAAGCGTTTTACAGTGGCAGCCGTACGGACTGATTCATAGATATGATTTTTCTTCAGGGTTAATTTGCACTCAAATACAGCGGCTACACCAGCTATGAAGTATTTTTTCTTGTGGTGGAGGGCTGCAGGATATGTCGGTTTTAGGATGATGATGTCAAGTTGCGGGCTGAGGTTTCCCCGTTCGTCAATAAGTTGTCCTTTTGTGACTACTTGATAAGTTTTTGGTAGCCACTCTCTAAGTAGCTGAGCCCAGTTTTCCTCTCCTTCGTCACCAGCAGTTCCGGGGTCTTGCGCTGCAGTTTTTCTAATTCGTGTGTACTCAGCATCCATTTTGGTACGGAGTTGATTCATGTAGTCGTGAAGATCATGGGGTCATAAATTTCAGCCTTTATTAGTTTCTGCTCTGTTTTTATATGTTGATTTTTAGGTCCGTTTCGGTGTGTGCCGGATACGAAATTTTTAGTGTTAATTGTTTTCTATAGGCTGTATTGCAATGAGCCATATCACTAATTATTCTCCTTGTACTGCTGAAAAGTCAGCGGTCGGGCCTGGAAATCCGTAGAAACAATAGGCGCATAGGCGCCGCCTTGCATTAGAATGTCGGCGCTTTTTTGTGTCCGCACACTTTGTTATGGCGGCTGTGCGCGGGAGGTCTTCGGACCTGCCGGGTTCCTATTGTCCCGGTTTCCAGCCTGCGTACAGCTGCCACCTTTCGCCTGGAAACGAATGTGGCAGCTCATCACATAGGAGCTAGTCGCATGGACGTTTTGACTCAGTATCTTCACCTCACAATCTCCAGCCTTCTGGTAATCACCGGAGGTGCACAATGAGTGCTTCAATCAAAACTCTCGGTACCGTCACCTTCGCCCCTACCGGCGAATTCCAGCATCCACTGTTTCGCGTCAACCCCGATGTGCCGCTGCGCGAGGCGTTGGAGCATGTGTCACAGTTGCTGTTCCACGCCAAGATGCTGGCCCTGGATGCGGCCATGGAGCGGGACGATCGTTATGCCTGGGCGTCCCATTACTTCAGTGAGATGGGCAAGGCGATTGTGGATGATCTGTGCCTTGGCGAGTGGCCGGTAGCGGGCGGTCGCCGGCCCTGATGTGATCATCGTCGCCCGGATGTAAGCCCTGAATGAAGGCCCTACTGGTGGGCCTTCATGCCAAAGCAAACGCGTAATGCCAACCGCGCTCGTTGGTTTCCTTCAAGCGCAGATGGAAGCCTCATGAGTGGCACAACAACGTTATGAGGATACCGAAGGGAATTCTGGCTGCTATATGAGAGGGACGGCAGGATGCAAAAAAAGGCCCTTAAAGTAATGCCGATCAGTTAAGCCCTTCTGCTTGACCTTTGGCCGCAAGAAATCAAAATCCGATGCCTGAATAGGCATCGGATTTTTTTATGCGTCTGGCTCGGGCACTGGAACTGACCCACAACATCGTCTCAACCCCCAATTCGCTTGAGGGATTGGACTCGTTGCTTGACCCCTCTCTGGTCGAGCAGGCCCTGGAACAGGCTGGTGTGGCCACTCTGCGCAAGCGCCGTTTGCCCTTGGAGATGATGCTTTGGTGCGTCATCTCCATGGCGTTTTTTCGGCGCATGTCGGCGTGGGATGTGGTCAGTCGCATGAACATCATGCTGCCTGGGCAACGTCCGCTGGTCGCGCCCAGCGCCGTAGTCCAGGCCCGTCGGCGATTGGGCAGCGAGGCCGTACGACAAGTCTTCGATCTGACACAGAAAAGCTGGCATGAAGCGGCCGGCCATCCGACCTGGGCCGGGTTGCGTTTGCTGGGGGTCGATGGCGTCGTCTGGCGAACGCCCGATACACCCGAAAACCGTGCGCGTTACGACTCCGCCAGCAATCAACATGGCGATACCGGTTTTCCTCAGGTACGCATGGTTTGCCAAATGGAGCTGACCAGTCATTTGTTGATCGGCAGTGCCTTTGACGGCTATCGCAGCAACGAAATGAAGCTGGCAGAGCAACTGATCGACACCACGCCGGATCACTCGCTGACGCTGTTCGATCGCGGTTTTTACTCCCTGGGGTTGCTGCATCAGTGGCAACAGGCCGGCACCGAGCGGCATTGGCTGATGCCGTTACGCAAAGGGGCGCAGTACGAAGTGATTCAGCGGTTGGGCCGTCAGGATGCGGTGGTCTCGTTAAACACTTCGCCGCAGGCCCGCAAGCAATGGCCGGGATTGCCGGAGCGCCTGACTGCAAGGCTCCTGAGCAAAACCGTCAAGGGCAAGGTCTGTCAGATTTTGACGTCAATGGCCGACCCGCTGCGCTTCCCATCCGATGAAATCGTCGACCTGTACAGCCATCGCTGGGAGATCGAATTAGGGTTCAGGGAGATGAAACAGACACTGCTCAACAGCAGCTACACGCTGCGTAGCAAGACGCCCGAGATGATCGAACAAGAGTTGTGGGGTGTGTTGCTGGGCTACAACCTGTTGCGTTATCAGATGGTGGAAATGAGCCGCCATTGTCCGGGCATCCATCCGTGCGAACTGAGCTTCACCGCCTGCACCTGGGCGATCCTGGGGTTTATCAACGGGGTTTCTGCGGATCGCTCAGGGAACATCCCCAAATATCTCGCCGAATTGCATGCCTCGACCCCGCACTATGTCTTGCCACATCGCCGGGAAGAGCGTGCTTATCCACGGGCCATCCGGCTCAAATCGCCGAAGTATCCGATCAAAAATAAAAATGCCAGTCAGCTTAACTGACTGGCATTAGGCCCTTAAAGGGCCTTTTTGTATTCAGGTGAAGCACTCAATTAATTTCATTGCACTAACCGACAACAGCATGCTTCCCCCAAGCCCCCATGTAATATAGTGCGATACGATGAGCCTTCTTTTAAACGGCTGGGGGAAAGTATCTATCTCGTTGGCGTCCAATATGCCTTTTTTAACATGGGAAGTAGGACGAGCTAAAAAACCTGCCACCATGCCGACCATTACCAGCCTTCCCCAAGGACCCATGTGAAGATAGAACCTGCTCCCGGTTATTGCCTTGCAGTTTTTAACGTGGCCAAGTATTTCCTCCATGCGGGTGTACCCCCAATAGAGATAGATACCACCCATGCTGAATATTCCAAGAAAAGTCAGGATGCATAAAACAACAAAAAAATCATGTGGGGAGCTAATCAGGTTCATTTTCCTTTCTCATATATAAACTCTCCAATGCTCTCACCCCCAGCTTCACCCAGTTTCCCTGCCGCATAAGAGCCCCCTCCGATGACTATCAGACCGCACACCACGCTACCGATGCCACCTGTAGGGACTCCGATGGCCACACAAACAGTTCCGGTCGC
Organism: Pseudomonas sp. SK3(2021); assembly: GCF_016772375.1. Classification (NCBI taxonomy): domain Bacteria; kingdom Pseudomonadati; phylum Pseudomonadota; class Gammaproteobacteria; order Pseudomonadales; family Pseudomonadaceae; genus Pseudomonas; species Pseudomonas sp. SK3(2021). The sequence goes on along the minus strand of NZ_CP061943.1, from coordinate 5,456,789 downwards.
GGCGGTACCTAATGCCATTCCCGCAAACATTCCACCTGCTACCCCGCCCGTAAAGCTTCCGGCTTCGGTGAACCGTACTTTCTCACAAGCCTCCTTATTCCCCGCTGAGCAAACGTCCTGAACCTTCACATAAGACGCTCCACCGCCCAATGCTGTCCCAAGCCAACCACCCAACTTAAGTACCTTGGAGGCTCGGGAAACACCCTCAATATGCGTGGCGTACCCTGGAATCTGACCTACCGCACCCGCCTGGGTCCAGCGATGCACCAGACTCCGACTGGAAATCCCCAAGGCGCTCTTAAGGCTGGGGTGATCGGGGAAGGCAATGCTCATTTTCGTGATAGAGGTCAGGTTGCTATCCAGTTGTGCAAATAGTTTTCTCCTTTCACTGAAGAACTCGACACTACGCAGATGCCCATCCCGCAGGAAGAATTTCTGATGGAGCGCCTCGATATCCAGCAACGTTCTTTTCAGGCCATCCATATGATTACCCACGGCCGCCGTGCTGACCCCTAAAGCAGTCGAGCCATAAGAAAGCATCGATTCAACCTGCGCCCGGTGCTTGAGCATAAAGGCCGCTTCCTCATCACTCATGGACACCAAGGCCGCACTGACCTTCTCCGCCGCCTCCATCAGCAAGGCTTCTTCACGGGTGCATTGATAGTTGTCGGGATGACTGAGCACAACAAGCTGACCAGGTTTGGCAGGGCTCGATAGCTGGGGATTGAGCCGGCGGAATTTCTCCAGCACAGCTTCATCGGCCTGGCCGAACAGCACCGTCTCCAGCGCGGCGCGGGTCATCGGCGTTTGCACGATATGAAACCCCGGCTCCACCAAATGCTGCGTGTCCTGCACGGACAGCGGCGGTGAAACGATATCGCCGTGAGCAACGCTCAGGCCGCGTACCCGATCCCGCGGCACCGCATCGGCAAACTCATTCTGCGGGTAGCCCTTATGAATGGCGTCGGCCCAGCGCTGGGTATTGATCACCGCAGGCCCGATGTAATCGCTGTCGAGCGGGATAGCCGGCTGATTCCCGGAGCAGACTGTCCGCTGAGTAGCGATCAGGCGGTTGGCCCCGGTCGGACAGCCGCATTGCACAAGAACACCCTCCACCGCCGTGGCTTGGTGGTTATCCGCCCAGGTGTGATGGCCTTCGGCGATATAGCCCACCGTCTGGCACACCGGGCACCACACAGGGTCGGCAATGCGGGCGACCCGTCGATCCACGACAAAGGTGGTGGCCGATCCGGCAATGACCTTGCCGCCGGTGGTGGTGGGGTCGCCTTCCCTGATGACAAAGGCCATGGCTACGTTCTCCATGAGGAATTTGCCTCGAACGTAACGACCAATATCAGGCGGCTGAATCAGGCGATCCTGAAACGCCTTACCCCTTGGCTGGCATCACGACGCAAGACCACTGTCCACCCCCCGCACCAACACCTGCGGCTCCCCCTGCTTGATCACCCACCGTATCAACTCGCTCACGCTGATGCGGTGCTGGCGCTCGACCCATTCCAGGCCTTCGGGGCTGTAGTGTTCGCTGTAGCGGCTGAGGGTCAGGTGTTGCTGGTCGGCCGAGAGGCGCAGGCTGACTTCGCGGCATTGCAGGGAGGCATCGCCGTGTTTGGCCACGCGTTGCAGCAGGACCAGGGCGTCGGTTTCAGAAGTCATCGTGGGTCGCTCCTTCGCAGCGGTTTTTCGTGGGGCTGGTGGCGCCTTGCTTGCCTTCCTGCACGAAGGTGGCGCGGTGTTCGGCGTTCACGTCGCGCAGGGCGCTGTAGTAGTCGGGCATGGTTTTCAGGCTGTCGGTGAGCGGCAGCAGTTCGGCGCGGCCGTCCACTACGCCGCCGACCATGGCGACGGTGCCCAGGGCCTGCACGGTGTCGCTGTTGTCGCCGAAGGGGGAGACCACGAAGTTGAGGATCTTGCCCACCGAGTCGCGGCTGTTGTCGGTGCCCAGCAGCGGCAGTTCGACGATGGGGCCGTTGCCGATGCCCCACACGCCGAAGGTCTGGCCGAAGTCGGCGGTGTGGCGCGGGATGCCGAGCGGGTCCGAGACGTTGAACAGACCGAGCACGCCAACCGTGGTGTTGACCGCAAAGCGCCCCAGGCTGTTGACCGAGCGCTGCGGGTTGCCTTGCAACAGGTCGTTGATGAAGACCTTGGGCTCGCCGAAGTTGCTCGCGAAGTTGTGCACGCCCTGTTGCATGAAGTCCGGCAGGTGCCGATAACCGCGGGCGACCGGTGCCAGTGCGTAGTCGTCGAGGGCCTTGTTGAAGGCGAACACGCCGCGGTTGACCGGCTCGGCGGGGTCGTAGATCGGATAGTCGACCTTCGCGCAGTCGGGTTGAGTGGCAGGCCCCGGGCTGGTACAGCCCGCCAGGTAGGACAGGGACAGCAGCAGGGCGGTATGACGACACAGGCGGGTGGAGCACAGGAATGAGCGCATGGGCGGACGACCTTGGGAACAGGGAGGCCGATGCTGGCATGGGTGTTTTGCCTGAAGATGTCTGCTTTATTGCCGGGTTGTCGGTTTGTTACCGCGTTGAAATATATGACGGGCCGCGGCCAATGGTTTTGAATGACAGTACTTTCCGAGCTTGAGTGATACGCACTGGTGAGCAGTCTGTTGATCGTGGACGACGACCTTGAGGTCCTCGCGCTGCTGAAGAAATTTTTTGTGCAACACGGCTACTCGGTGGAAGTCGCCACCGAGGGCGCTTCGCTGTGGGCGGCGCTGGAGCGGCAGGTGCCGGACCTGATCATTCTCGACCTGATGCTGCCGGGGGAAAACGGCCTGACCCTGTGTCAGCGCCTGCGCCAGCAGCACGCCGTGCCGGTGATCATGCTGACCGCCATGGGCGAGTTGAGCGACCGCGTGGTGGGGTTGGAAATGGGCGCCGACGATTACCTGAGCAAACCCTTCGATGCCCGCGAGTTGCTGGCCCGGGTGCGCGCGGTGTTGCGCCGCGCTGGCGAGAGCCGGCCGGTGGTCGGGGAGGTGCCGCGGCCGCTGATCAGGTTCGCCGGTTGGCAATTGGACCTGACCCGCCGGGAGCTGCGCTCGCCGGATCAGGTGATGATTCCGCTGTCGGCGGGGGAGTTCGACCTGTTACTGGTGTTCGTCGAGCATCCGCAACGCATCCTCAGCCGCGAGCAGTTGCTCGACCTGGCGCGCGGGCAGGCCCATGACGCCTTCGATCGCAGCATCGATGTGCAGGTCAGCCGCCTGCGACGCAAGCTGGAATTCGACACCAAGCGCCCGGCGATGATTCGCACGGTGCGCAATGGCGGCTACCTGTTCACCCCCAGCGTGACCCGCCAATGAAAGTGAGACACAAGCCGGGCGGCCCGCGCGACACCATCGCCCGCTGGATCGCCCTGACCACCCTGATGGCGATGCTCACCGCGCTGGCCTTCAATGCGCTGTTCGTGCAGTTGGCCGGGGTCTGGGCCAAACCGCCGTTGAGCGAATCCGGCCTGGTGGAAAAGATCGCGTCCATCAGCAACATGATCGACGCCTCGGAGCCGGTGCAGCGCGCGCGCCTGGCCGAGTCGGTCAGCGACCACGGCCTGAGCGTGACCTGGCACCCGACGCGACGGGACATCGAGGTGCCGGTAGTCGAAGAGCCGGAGTACCGCGAGGGGTCGACGAAACTGAAGCAACTGCTCAGGCCGGGGGTGGGGCACATTGAAGCCTACCAGCCCAGCGACTGGCCGGAGCCGGGCGGGCCTTATGCGTTGCTGATCCAGATGAGCGATGGCTCCTGGCTGATGTTCTCCTCGCTCTCGCGCAATTGGGGGCTGGATGAGGGGCCGCGCAACCTGATCGTGATCGGGCTGGTGTTGTTGTCCACCGTGCTGGTCGCGCTGATCGCCACTCGCCGCCTGGCCAGGCCCTTGCAGCAGTTCGCCCTGGGCGCGCGACGGTTTGGCGTGGACTTTCGCGCGCCGCCCATCGAGCCGGTCGGCCCCCACGAAATTCGCCAGGCGATCCTCGCGTTCAACGCCATGCAGGCCCAGTTGCAGCACTTCATCAAGGACCGCACGCAGATGCTCGCGGCGATCTCCCACGACCTGCGTACCCCCCTGACCCGCATGCGCCTGCGCGGCGAGTTCATCGAGGACCCCGAGCAGCAGCGCCGGTTGTTCCATGACGTCGATGAGATGCAGGCGATGATCAATTCGGCCCTGGAGTTCTTCCGCGACGATGCGCGGCTGGAGGAGGCGACCTCTTTCGATCTGGCGGAGCTGTTGCAAACCCTGGTCGACGATTACCGTGACCAGTCCATCGACATTGCGTTCAGCGGTCCGCCGCGCCTGGTGTATTTCGGTCGCCCGCTGGGGCTCAAGCGGGTCATGAGCAACCTGCTGGAAAACGCCATCAAATACGCCAGCGAACCGGCGATTGAAGTGGTGGCGGACGCCGAGCAGGTGAAGGTCTGCGTGCTGGATCGCGGGCCGGGGATTCCCGTCGAATGGCAGGAGCAGGTGTTCGAGCCGTTCTTCCGCATGGAAAGCTCGCGCAACCGCAACACCGGTGGCGTTGGCCTGGGGCTTTCCGCGGCGCGGGCGATCGTGCTGGAGCACGGCGGCGAACTGCGTTTGCGCAACCGTGACGGTGGCGGGTTGCAGGCCTGTGTGTTGTTGCCGGTGCAGGGCATCTAGCTGGCTGGACCCGCTTCAGGCGCTGTTTATCGGTCCTGGAGCGGGGCCTTCTTCAAGGCCGGCTGCTTACACGAGGGTTGCCTGTGGGTTGCGCACCGGCTCCGCGGCCGCTTCGTTGTACACCCGCTCGTCTTCCTCCATGACCCGCGACGCCCGGCCGACCAGCACCGGGTCGGGTTGATGGGCCACGCGCAGGTTCTTGCCCGGATAGTCGAGGGAGTGCAGGAAGTGACGGATGCAGTTGATCCGCGCGCGTTTCTTGTCGTCCGACTTGATCACTGTCCAGGGCGCATCGGCGGTGTCGGTGTGGAAGAACATCGCCTGTTTGGCGGCGGTGTATTCGTCCCACTTGTCCAGCGACTTGATGTCGATGGGCGAGAGCTTCCAGTGCTTGAGCGGGTCGTCACGACGTGAAATGAAGCGCCGCAGTTGTTCGTCGCGATTGACCGAGAACCAGTACTTGAACAGCAGGATGCCGCTGTTGCACAGCATGCGCTCCAGCTCGGGTGTCTGGCGCATGAATTCCAGGTATTGCAGGGGCGAGCAGAAGTCCATGACCCGCTCGACACCAGCGCGGTTGTACCAGGAGCGGTCGAAGAACACCATTTCCCCGGCGGTGGGCAGGTGCTGGATGTAACGCTGGAAATACCACTGGCCCTGCTCCTGCGCGCTGGGTTTTTCCAGGGCGACGATCCGCGCGCCACGCGGGTTCAGGTGCTCCATGAAGCGCTTGATGGTGCCGCCCTTGCCCGCGGCGTCGCGGCCCTCGAACAGCACCACGATGCGCTGCCCGGTTTCCTTGACCCAGCTTTGCACCTTGAGCAGTTCGATCTGCAGCTCCTGCTTGGCCTTTTCATACTCGGCGCGACGCATGCGGCTGCGGTACGGGTAACTGGCCGGCAGCTTGGCGGTGGAGCTGTCTTCATTGCTGCCATGGGGCGCGCTGGCCACCTGCAGGGCGACCGGCTGCTGGCTGATGGCGCTGATCTCGGCTTCGGCGGTCTTGGCAGCGGCAGGTTTAGGGGTCGCGCGTGGCCGGCGCGGGCGTGGAGTGGCGGGCTTGCGTGGGGCGCTTTTGCTGCTGGCCGTGACCGTCGGTTTGGCTACGGGTGTGGCTTTTTCGGGAAGAGGGTTGGGAAGGGGACGCGCGGTGGATTCTTCACTCATAAGGGGGCCTGTGGGTCGTGTACGAATGTTCGTTCGTCAGTGTATGGAGGCCTTTTCCCCGCTCGTTGATTTCCATCAAGGTTGTGCGCGGGAGAAGCCTGTAGCGCACAGGGCGGGTTAAGGAAGCAGTTCCTGCTGATGCGCGGTGTACGACTGATGTCCTGGGCAGTGGGGCCGCGCCTCGGATTTCGCCGGGGCGCCGGCCTGCTCAATGGTAAGTCCTGGCCGGCCGCGCCAGGGTGCCCATCCAGTTGCCGGGCAGGTACAAGCTGTAGCAGCAGTGTTCCGAGGGGGGCAGCGGGAACCACTTGCTCAACGGCAGGCCTCGGCACTTGAGCCTGGCCTCGCGTTCGTTCCAGGCCCGGGCGACAAGCACAGGCTTGCGGCTCCGCTCCCTGTGTCAATCCTGTACCGGCGAACGCTCCTTGGCCTGATACTCGATCATCCAGCCCGGGTATTCGATCTCGGGGGCGCTGATGGCGTCCAGCCGGGCTATATCCCCGGCACTCAGGCGCACCTGCGTGGCATGCAGGTTGTCGTCCAGCTGCTCCAGGGTCTTGGCGCCGATAATGACGCTCATCACGGCGTTGCGCTGTAGCAGCCAGGCCAGGGCGATACTGGCGACGGAGGTGTCGTGGGCCTTGGCGATGGGCGCCATGGCTTCGACCAGGTCATAGACCCGTTCCCCGTCCGCGGGCGGAAAATCGAATGTCGAGCGGCGTGCTCCTTCGGGGAGATGGCCGTTGCGGGTGAACTTGCCGGACAGCAGGCCGCCAGCCAGAGGGCTCCAGATCATGATCCCCAGCCCCTGGTCCTCGCAGAGCGGGACTATCTCGCGCTCCAGGTCGCGGTTGGACAGGTTGTAGTAGGCCTGCACCGTTTCGAAGCGGGCGAAGCCCCGCCGCTCGCTGATCCCCAAGGCTTTCATGATCTGCCATGCGGCCAGGTTCGAGCAGCCAAGGGTGCGGATCATGCCCCGTGACACGCAATCATCGAGGGCGCGCAGCGTCACTTCGATGGGTGTCTGGGCGTCGAAACCGTGGATCTGGTACAGGTCTATGTGCTCCGTGCCCAGGCGCTTCAGGCTCAGGCCCACCTGATCCATGATGTGCCCGCGTGACAGTCCCGCCGAGTTGGGGCCGGGGCTGGTCCGTCCGAACACCTTGGTGGCGATGATCACGTCTTCGCGTCGCACATCGACTTCGCGCAAGGCCTGCCCCAGCAGCACCTCGGACTGTCCTTCGGAATAGACGTCGGCGCTGTCGAAGAAGTTGACTCCGGCTTCGAGGGCGCGGGCTACCAGCGCGGTAGCGCCTCGCTGGTCAACCGTACCCACGGTGCGCCAGAAGCCCTGGCCGCCGCTGAAGGTCATGGTGCCCAGGCACAGTTCGGAAACGAACTGGCCGGTCTTGCCCAAAGGTCTATAGCGCATCGCTTGCATCCTTCCTGTCTGGATATGAGGGCTGACGTAGTGCCGCCGCTGTTGCCGACGAAGCCTGAACTCCGAGGGCGGCCTGTGCGTCAGGCAGGTGGAATTCTGGAAAACCTCGGTCAGACTGTGAATGCAGCCACGTCCTATTTTCTGTCGAGATCATCCGGAGTTGCCTATGGATCCCTTGTCCGATGTGCTTTCTCAACTGGATAGCCACAGTTCGGTTTTTGCCGGACTGCAGGCCGGGGGGGAGTGGTCCATCAGCTTTCCGGCCCCGGAAGGCATCAAGTTCAACGCGATTATCGAAGGTTCATGCTGGTTGCTGGTGGAGGGCGAGCGCCCGATCGAGTTGCACCAGGGCGACTGCTTTCTCTTGTCCAAGGCGCGGCCCTTCATCCTGGCCAGCGACCTGAGCCTGGAGCCTGTCGATTCGCAACAGGTCTACCGCGATGCCAGGAACGGGATTGCCCGCTACCGGCAAGGCCAGGGCTTTTTCCTGATTGGCGGGCGATTTGCCTATTGCGACGAGGCCAGGCTGTTGCTGGATGGTCTGCCCGCGGTCGTTACGGTCAATGGCCAGTCGGATCAGGCCTGTGTGTTGCAGTGGGCATTGCAGCAATTGAAAAGCGAGCTGCCCAGCACTCTGCCGGGGTCATCTCTGATCGTGCGGCAACTGGGGCACCTGATGCTGGTGCAGGTGCTGCGACTCTATCTGGCGGCGACCCGGGAGCATCCGCCCGGGTGGCTGGCGGCACTCTCGGACCCGCGGATCAACGCTGCCATTCAAGCCATACACGCCGAGCCCGAACAGCGCTGGACGGTCAATCTGCTGGCCAGGCAGGTGGGCATGTCGCGTTCGACGCTGGCGCTGCGTTTCAAGCAGAAACTCGGCATGGGGCCGCTGGCCTATGTGCTGCGCTGGCGCATGCAGCTGGCCTCCCGGGAACTGCGCCGGCATCAGGGCAGCATCTCCTCAATCGCACAGGCGCTGGGCTATGACTCCGACAGCGCTTTCAGCAATGCCTTCAAGCGGGTGATGGCCTGCTCTCCACGAGAGTACCGGCTGCGCCAGGCCGCGCTTGCGAGTGTTGCATGACGAAATCGATAAAGGCCCGCAGCGACGGCGCCATTTGCCGTTGGCTGGGGTAATACAGGTAGAACCCGGGGAAGGCCGGTGTCCACTCCTTGAGCAGGTGGATCAGTTGGCCGCTTTCCACCAGGGCCGCCACCTGATGGCGGAACAGGTAGGCGATGCCGACCCCGTCGAGGACCACGCGGGTAAGCATTTCCGGCTCGGTAACCACCAATGGTCCCTTGACCTCGATCTCCAGCAGTTCGCCGTTGCGCTCGAATTCCCAGCGATACAGGCTGCCGTCCGTGGGCCAGCGGTAAGTCAGGCACTGGTGGTGTATCAGCTCCTGAGGGGTGCGCGGTATCCCACAACGCTCCAGGTAGGCGGCGGAGGCGACCACCAGCATTTCCTGATCACCGCCGAGCCCCTGGGCGACCATGTCCTTGTCGAGTTTCTTGCCAAGTCGGACCCCGGCATCGAAACCGCCGGCGACTATGTCCACCAGGCGTTCGTCGGTGACCACATCGAACTGAATGTCGGGGTAGGCCTGGAGAAAAGGGCCGATCAGCGGTGCCAGGTAGTGAACGGCCGCCACTCGGGTGGTATTGATGCGCAGCAGCCCGTGGGGGCCCTTGCTGGAGGTCTTGAGCCTGGCCAGCGCGGTATCCAGGGATGCCAGCGCGGGCAGCAGGTCTGCCAGGAGCCGGGCGCCCATTTCGGTGGGTGAGACGCTGCGTGTGGTGCGATTGACCAGGCGAACGCCCAGGCGCTCCTCCATGTTGCGGATGGTCTGGCTGAGGGCAGAAGCGGACATGCCGAGATGGGCGGCGGCGCGGACAAAACTTCCTTGTTGAATGACGGCGGCGAACGCCTGGAGCTGGGCATATTCATTGCCTCGCATTATGTCCACTTCCTTAATGGGTCATGCGGATAATTATGCATTATCAATTGACCCCGCATACGCAATACTTCCTGCGCATTGAGCATTTCACGTTAACAACGGAGGTTGACCTGTGGGCAGATTTTCCGGAAAACGCGTCCTGATTACCGGGGGCACCAGCGGCATGGGGCTGGCAGGAGCCAAGCGCATTGCCGATGAGGGGGGCCAGGTGGCCGTGACGGGCTACAGCGCCGAGCATCTCGAGGAAGCCGCGCAGCTTCTTCCGGCAGATGCCTTGGTTTTCAGGAACGATGCGGCCGATCCCGAAGCGACGCAGCAACTGGTGGAGCGGGTTCGGCAACTGGGCGGGCTCGACGGGCTTTGGCTCAATGCCGGTTATGCACAGGTGGGGCCGCTCGAAGAGGTGGATGCCGGCTTCTTCGATCGCATGATGAATGCCAACGCCAGGGGGCCTTTGCTGCAATTGGCCGGGCTGAGCGGATTGCTGCGACCCAATGCGTCGGTGGTGCTGACGTCCTCGACCTCCGCCTATGAGTCCTCGCCCATGACCAGCGTCTATGCGGCCACCAAGGGCGCGATGATCTCCATGGCCCGTTGTTGTGCCGCTGCCCTTGGCCCGCAGGGGATCAGGGTCAATGTGCTGGTGCCGGGGCCGATCGAGACCAATTTCCGTAACTTCATGGCGCAGGACATTCGCCGCCAGTTCGAGGATGGACTCGCCACCCAGTTGCCGCTGCGGCGGGTCGGTACCGCTGCCGAAGCCGCGGCGGTCGCGTTGTTTCTCCTCTCGGACGACTCCTCCTATGTGACCGGGAGCCAATACGCGGTCGATGGCGGCCTGACGATGCGCTGAGAGCGGACGGTCCGCTACTGCCCACAAGAAAGAGTTCCCGGGGTGACGGCTACGTACCCAAGAGGAGCGGATGCACCAGAGACACTATTGATGTCCTTCGGCTAGAAGGAGCGCGATGAGCAAGTCATCGCCAACAAGCCTTGGTTGGATGTTGCGTCATATACACAGTTTTCAGGCAGTCAGCTGTAGCAGTATCGCAATCCATTTGCGGATGAGCGATTGCTAACTGGCGTAAGAAGTATGTGTAAGGGATAACTTATGGGCAGCAATAGTATGTCTCTCCAGTGGTTGATGGACTTCCGTCTGCGGATGATGGCGGTAAGTTCCTCGGTACAGGCATTGAATATCATCGAGATTGAAACTCAACGTCACGGCTTCGATGTATTTGCATTCGGTGTAAAGAAGTCCACGCCTTTTACCCGACCCGATACCCGATTGCGTGGAACCTATCCGGAAGCCTGGATGGATATCTATCGGATCAGGAACTATGCGGCCACCGACCCGGCCGTGGAGCATGCACTGCGTACCACCAATGTAGTGGTGTGGAGTGACAAGTTGCGCGAGGAGAACCCCTTGTTATTCAGTGAGGCGAAAGAATATGGCCTATGCGAGGGTGTGACACTGTCCAACAAAGGCTCTGATAATACCGTCAGATTTTTATCTTTCTCGCGTAGCCAGGGAGTGGTTTCCGAGGCTGAAGTGGCGAATATCGGGCTGGGCTTCAAGTTGATGCTGGATATTCTTGTGGAAACCCTTGCCCGAACTAAAGACGAGGCTCTGGTGGCTGAATCCGCCAGCCTGACCAAGAGGGAAAAGGAAATACTGCAGTGGACGGCCGACGGCAAAAGTTCCGGGGAAATATCCATGATTCTGAGAATCTCCGAAAACACGGTGAATTTTCATCTAAAGAGCATCCAGAAGAAATTCCATGCCCCCAACAAGACCTTCGCCGCTGCCTACGCGGCGGCGCAAGGCTTGCTGTGATGGCCGCAGCCGGCGTGGCGGGTTCTTGCTTGAGCGGCTAATGGCTAACCTGGAAGTCCCGTGCACCAACATGGGGCTATTGTCGCTGCGCATTCAATTAACTTTTATGAATATTTTCAGGCGCCATTAATGTGGCGCTTTTTTATTGCGGGTTTGTTTTGGTGATCAATTAGTCAGTTCTTGTGTTGAATGTTTGTGTTTTTTGGTTACTTGTCGTCGAAGTTGGGTGCTGTGTCATTATGAAGCACTTAGTTACCTACCAGAATTAGTAGGTTGTAATGGGTAATAACGTTTGTTACTTTTTGTTTCATGGGCGTTTTGCTGAATAGCTCGCTCATTGATATTGGAACTTAATTGTTTCCTGTCTCTGTTGTCGAAGGTTTTTTGAAGTGTCTAGCAGCGTGCTGGCAATCGTTTGATTGCTAAAGGAGGTAGTTGTGCGAGATGTTAACTTCAGTCATATAGAGAACCATCTTGGGCCCGCGGCGGACCGATTCTTCGGTGCAGGTTTCAAGCGTGTTGAATATGGCACCAGACATCTAAGTCTTACTGATACTTCGGTAGATTCGAGTGTCAGTTTGAGCTATCCGGCTGGTTGGTCGAAAAAAATCGGCAGTGGTGAACTGGTGCCTCATCTGAGCACTATCGATGCATTGGCCATTGCCATCAATCTTTGTCAGGACGTGCTCCTGGAAAAGTTTGCAAACATCGATTGTTGCTGGGTCCGGCGGATATCGATAAAGGCCGGCAAGAAGCCTGAGGAAGACCTGCGCGAGATCCAGGCGCATATGCACGAGGAGCTCCCGCAAGTCGATGCCCAGGGTGATACCTGCCTGGTATTTTCCGGACATGTCGGCGCGATGGCCCTGCAACTGGAGATCATCCGGCCGGTGGCGGCTGGCGACAGGCTGAACCAGGATGGCAGTGGTAATAACTACTATGTGGACGGCTTCAGGAAACGCACCCAGCTGATTGACGACATAGTTTTCGATTCACCGCTCAAGGCGATTTCGAAACTGGTTGTCGTCGATGAAGAACCGGGCACTGCCAGTGGTGGTATCGAAGCCAGCTACCCGCAAGTCGTGACCCCTATCGATGCCTTTGTCAGCCACCTGCAAATCGCCCAGGTGCTGCTCTACAAACTCGACAATCTGCAGCGGGGTCAATCCAACACCCTGTGGATGAGAACCACCACCATTACCGCGCAGGACCCGGCCAGGCGCAGCGCTAGCGCCAGGGTGCTGATGACCGAACTCAGGGACGCCAACATAGTGACGGTCAAGGGTGAGGACTGGCGAGTGGCGGAGATTGTCGGCCACCTGAGTGGCATGACCCTGTCGTGTTCCGTCGCGCATCTGTTACCTCGCTAGGAGAGCACCATGGGCGTTCGTATCGCGGGGTTGGGAGGCGCCTTGCCTCCCCTGGAAGTGACCAATGAAGACCTTGAGCAGCGGCTCGATACCAGCAGCGAATGGATTGTCAGCCGTACCGGCATATTGAAGCGTTACGCCGTTACCGAGGGTATCTGCACCAGCGACCTGGCCAGTGAAGCGGCCAGGGCCGCCATCGAAAACGCATCGGTGGACCTGAACATCGACTTGCTGATCCTGGCAACCACCACACCGGATCGCCGTTGCCCGGCCACCGCGCCCAAGGTTGCGGAGAAACTCGGGCTGCGCGGGATCTCGGCCTTTGACGTGAATGCCGTGTGTTCGGGTTTCATCTATGCATTGCAAGTGGGGACGGCGGCGATCAAGGCGGGATTCGCCAAGCATGTATTGGTGATCGGTGCCGACGTATTTTCCTCGATCATCAACGGGCAGGATCGCAGTACCGTGCCCATTTTCGGTGACGGTGCCGGGGCCGTGGTGCTGCAGGAATCCGATGTCGATGACGTGCTGGATATCGAAACCGGCAGCGATGGCTCCCTTGAGGATCTGATCACTGTTCGTGCCGGCGGCGTGGAATCGAAAGTCAATTCGGCGCCGCAACACCCCGACGACATCTATTTCTCAATGAGTGGCAAGGAAGTCTTCATGCGGGCAATTCAATGCATGAACGATTCGGTGCTCGGTTTGCTACAGCGCAATCAACTGGATATTCAGGATGTGGATTGCCTGGTTCCGCACCAGGCGAACCTGAGAATTATAAGAGCCTTGGCCGAGCAACTCGGCGTGCCTTACGAGCGTGCAGTGGTTTCCCTGGATCGGTTTGGTAATACCTCGGCCGCTTCTATACCGCTGGCGCTGACGCAAGCCTGTATGAACACCACGCTCAAAGCGCGTGATCGAGTAGTGCTGACCGCTTTTGGCGGTGGTGTTACCTGGGGTTCTGCGTTGTTGAACTGGCCTGAATTGCAAAGTGTTCCATTCATCAAGCATATGAGCGCGACAGGGGTAGCCAAATGAAAGACAAACTGATTGAAGCAATTACCTTGATGTTGAAAGAGAAGTATCAGGTTCCCGCCCAGCAACTGCATGCCGATGCGGTGTATGAGGAATTGAATCTGGACTCGCTGACATTGCTGGAAGTTTCAATGGCGCTGGAACGAGGTTTCGATATCAAGGTGCCGGATGGAACTATCGCTCCCGAACACAGCATCGCCAAGTCGGTTGACAGCATACTGTTGAGCAATGCCGCCTGATGTTTATCGTCATCTTGCGGCACGGTGAAACGCCACAGAACCTGAGTGGCGTTTTCCAGGGGCAATCCGACCCGGACCTGCATGAAGTGGGAGTAGCGCGATTCCTGAGTGCTGCCCGGGTGCTTCGGAAGCAGGCCTGGGATGGGGTTTACAGCTCCCATTACCGACGCGCCATGAGTTCCGCTGACTTATTGGCGGACGCCACCCAAGCCCTCAGGTTCGTCTGCGCTGATCTGGCGGAGAGAAACCTGGGTGAATTGGATGGCCAAGCCAAATCCGAGCAATTGCAGCTCGATCCGCAGTTGCCGGAAAAGTTGATGAAACTTGACTACGCCCCGCCGGGAGGCGAGTCGGGACAGGCGGCTCTACAACGTTTCATTCGCGCAATTGAAGCAATAGCGGCAAACAACCTGACACGCACACTGGTGGTTTCCCATGGCGGAGTTATTGCCCTGTTCGCACATCACGTGCTGGGCGTGCCGGCGGCTTCCAGTTTTTTGGAACATGGTCATGGGCTGATGATCAGGGTGTCAGGAAAAGACTTGAGCCTGCTTGGCGTCAACTTTCAGCCAGAGTCAATAGTTGCTGACTTTTCTTAACTTCGGAGATCTGTGATGAGTATTGATATCGTGGTGTTCTTCAGTGTGAGCGCGACCAATCGAGTTGAACTTGGTCGACACTTCAATGAACTTGCGGCGCAAACATTGAATGAGCCGGGTTGTCAGCGGTTTGAACTTTACGAACAGTCGCCAGAGGTCGGCGGGTTCGCTCTGGTCGAGCGTTGGCAAGATGATTCGGCTATTTCCGATCATATGGGCATGCCCTATACCGAGCATTTCATTGCCAATGCCAAGCACCTGATCGAACGTAGCGAAGTCCATCGCTTGACTTCCTTGACCCGTGACTGACAGAGGACTTATGACATGGACTCGTCAGCCGTTGCATCCAGACCAGCATATACCCTGGTCGTCGTCTGTATCGCGTTGTTCGTGATCCCCCTGACCATCACCGGATCGGGTGTCCTGGTACTGCCGATTGCCCAGGGTTTCGCTTCGAGCTACCTGCAGACGCAGTGGGTGATCTGCTCGTTCATGGTGAGTTACGCGGCCTTTATGGCGATGACCGGGGTGATGGCCGATGCCCTGGGGCGCAAGTTGTCCTTTATCGCCGGCCTGGCGCTGTTTGCCATCGCCAGCGCGGCGGCGGCGGGCGCTGGCAGTCTGACGCAACTGATTGCCGCCAGGGCGCTGACCGGCGTCGGGGCGGCGGCCGTGACCACGGCCGGAACGGCGATTCTGGCCCTGGCCTACACGGGTCCGGCGCGGGTCCGGGCGTTCACTGTATTCGGTACGGCGCTGGGGCTGGGCCTTGCGGTCGGCCCTCTGGTGGCCGGTAGCCTGGTGTCGTTGCTGTACAGCTGGCGCCCGTTCTTTGCCGTGATCGCCGCGGTGCTGGGGATGGTCGCTCTGTTGGGGCTGGGGTTGCCGGAAAGCCGTTCCCTGGAGCGGCAGGCGGTCGACTGGAGCGGTGGGGTGCTGTTCACCAGTTGCCTGATTCTGCTGGTTTCGGCCTTTTCCATGGTGCCCGGCGCAGGTTGGGCGGACCCGACGGTGCTGTGCCTCTTTGTCGGCGCCGCGCTGCTGGTTCCGGTTTTCGTCAAGGTCGAGAGCCGCGCGGCCCATCCAATCGTCAACCTTCAGCTGTTGCGCAACCGGCAGTTCCTGGCGGTCTGCGTCACGCCGGTGTTTCTTGGCTTCGGTTACATCAGCCTGCTGTTCTACCTGCCCCAGTACCTGACGGTGGTTGCTGGCATGAGTGCCATGGAAATAGGCATCGCCTTGATGTGCTCAACATTGCCTTCGCTGCTGCTTCCATTGTTCTCCAGTCTGATGCGCCAGCAGTTGCCGCTCAGGACACTGATGGTCGTGACTTTCGCCTTCATGGTGCTCGGCCCGCTGTCCCTGGCCTGGGTGATTGCCAGCCCCACGCTGCTCAACCTGGCTGTGCCGCTCTTTATAACCGGCGCCTCCTTCGGCGTGTCCCTGTCCTATCTCGATGGTGCGGCGGTCAGCGTGGTTCCGCCCCAGCGCTCGGGAATGGCGGCCGGCATGTTCAATACCTTTCGCCTGGGAGGTGAGGCCCTGACCATTCCCTTGCTGGGTATGGTGATCATGGCGCTGCTCGGCCGCCAGGCCGATGACCGCGACGCGGGGCTCTCGGTCCTGGTGCAAGGCGATCTGGAAAGAGCGGCCCGATTGCTGTCGCTACCCCGGGAAGTGTTGATCGAGCATCTGGCGATTGCCATGCAGGAGGCCTTGATCGTCATTTCGGCCGTCTCGCTGGTTGGTTTGATGATCATCTTGAAACTGTCGAATCAGACTCTCACCAAAGGTGTTGAATATGCGCACTAAAGAGCAGGAGTCGAAAGTCCTGATAGTTGGCGCGGGGCCGGTTGGCATGTTGCTGGCCCTGGAGTTGGCCCTGTACGGGGTTCAGGCCCGAGTGATTTCCAGGGACGTGCGGGTTTCCCCGCATTCGAAGGCGACCATCGTCTGGCCGCGGATTCTGGAGCTGATGGACCGTACTGGCGTGTCCGAAGCGATTGTCCGTGAAGGGCACTACTTCGATCAGATGAACTATTACTCCAACAAGAAAAGAGTTGGACTCATACGGTTCAACACCCTGAGCGATACCCCCTATCCATTTGGCATCACTATTCCCCAGGCCAAGACCGAACGCATACTGGAGTCGGCGCTCACTGCCCAGGGCATTGCGATCGAATATGGCTGCGAGTTCGTTGGTGGCGAGCAGGATCTGGACAGTGTCAGCGTGACCCTCAGGGACAGGTCCGGGGCCGAGCAGCGTTGCAGCTTCGATTGGGTGGTCGGCGCCGACGGTTTTCAAAGCAGCGTGCGTTCTGCCTTCGAGTTCGATTTCAGCGGCTACTCGATGCCGATCCGCCTGGCCATTACCGATGCCGAGCTGACAGGGCAAACCACCAGCAGCGAAGCCGCCTACTACATGCACAGGTCCGGCAACATGGTACTGGCCCCGCTGGGCGATGGCGTGTTCCGGGTCGGTGCCAGCGTGCCGCCGGAATATACCGGCGACCAGCCCGACCGGGAGTTCTTCAATACCTTGCTGGAGCACCGGGTGCCCGGGGTGAAGAAACTGGGGGAAATGAAGTTCAGTGGGATCTTTACCGCCCATGTGCGTACCGCCAACCGTTTCAAGAAGAACCGGGTGTTTATCGTCGGCGATGCGGCCCATGCGATGAGCCCCTCCGGTGCTCAGGGGCTCAACACCGGGTTCCAGGATGCGGTCAATCTGGGCTGGAAGCTGGGAGGAGTGATCAGGGGCAGCCTGTCGCCGGACATTCTGGAGTCCTATACCCGGGAAAGGCTCGACTCGGTCAACCGGGTATCGGCCTTGTCCACCAGCCTGGCCAAGATGAGCCTGTATCGGCGCACGCCGCAGATAGTCCTGCGCGATACCGCGTTCAAGCTCGCTTCGCTGACCAGGGTCTTGGAGAACTATGTCTCGCCAAGGTTCGCGCAGCTGGATTCCAGCGTCGCCAAGCCGGATAACCGGCTGTTCCCCGGCAAGAAACGACCCTTTTGTGCAGGCGACAGGATTCCCCTCAGCTGGACGGAAAACTGGCAGGCGCCGGTACTCGCCAAAGACGCCTATTCCATCCTGCTGTGGCCCGGAAAGACTTACGTCTATGAAACCTGGTCGGCCTTCAGCCAGGAACTCGATGCCGCCATGCCGGGGCACAAGGTGATCAATCTGGGGGCGATGCCTCTGGGCAAACTGCTAGATCGATTGGGGACGCGGCCACAGAGCATCATCGTGCGGCCGGACGGGCATATTCAATCGATAGTCGCACTGGATGCGGCGGCTTACACAAAGGGCATCGACGCTATCAGCAATGCACTGCCTCACTCTCTCAACCTTCAATAACCAAGGTATCTGACATGAGTAAAAATCGAGTCGAGTTAACTTCCCCTGCCGATATGACTCCCGAGCAACTGGAGGTCTATGCCCGGTTTCCTTCCAACCTGACCCGCTCGCTGCTGCTTACCAAAGGCTCTGCGGGGCCACATCTGACCCTGGGCGGGTCATTCACGGTCGGGCTGATCTCGTTCCTGGAGCGTGAGGTTCTGGTGATGCGCGTGGCCAAGTTGCTGGAGAGTGCCTTTGAGCGACTGATTCACTACCCGCTGGCGATCAAGGCCGGTTTGACCGAGAGCGAAATCGACGATATCGAGCACGGTCGTTATGAGCGCATGGAGCCCAAGCGCGTTGCGCTGCTGGTGTACGTGTCCGAATGCACCCTGGAGCACAAGGCAAGCGCCGAGGCGTTCTGGGCGCTGCGCGAGTTCTATTCGCAGAATGAAGTGGCCGAGATCACTCATCTGGCCGGCCACTGCGCCATGACTGCCATGTACCTGGCCAGTCTCGATGTTCCTCTGGATGAGTCGGAAACTTCCTGGGACAAGCTGGTGGCTCGCGATCCCACCTGAGGGAGGAGGCGTCGATGTTGTATACCAAGCTGGGACGCAGCGGATTGAAGGTCTCCAGGCTGGCCTTGGGGTGCATGAGCTTTGGCGAGTCTGCGCGGGGTACCCATGCCTGGACCCTGGGGGCGGAGGAAAGCGAACGGATTCTGGGCAGGGCCCTGGACCTCGGGATCAACTTCCTCGATACGGCGAATATCTACTCCCAGGGATCGAGCGAAGAAATCCTCGGCAACGCCTTGTTCAAGCTCAAGGCTCGCCATGAGGTGGTGCTGGCGACCAAGGTCTATGAGGCCATGACTGACGGTCCTTTGTCGGGAGGGCTTTCGCGGCAGGCGATCTTTCGCGAAGTCGACGCCAGCCTGAAGCGCTTGCGCACGGACTATATCGATCTGTACATCGTTCACAGGTGGGACTATCAGACCCCCATCCTGGAGACGATGGAGGCGCTGCATGATTTGGTGAAGATGGGGAAGGTCCGCTACATAGGTGCCTCGTCGATGCATGCCTGGCAGTTCGTCAAGGCACAGTACCTGGCCACGCTCAATGGCTGGACGCGTTTTGTCAGCATGCAAAGCCACTACAACCTGCTCAACCGCGAGGAAGAGCGGGAGATGCAGCCCTACTGTGTCGACGAGGGGGTTGGCCTGACACCGTGGAGTCCGCTGGCCAGGGGCAAGCTGGCGCGGGTCGGCGAGGGTGGTTCGCCGCGTGCCGATAGCGACAAGGTGCAGTCCTGGCTGTACCAGTCGGCACAGGACAGCGATCGGCAGATCATTGCCGTGGTCGAGGCGATTGCCCGCGAGCGGGGTGTGACCAAGGCCCAGGTAGCGTTGGCCTGGCTGCTCAGGCAGCCGGCCGTGGCGTCACCGATCATTGGTGTGACCCGCCTGGAACAGTTGGACGATCTGCTCGGTTCGCTGGATCTTGAACTGGAGGCTGAGGAGCTTGCGCGTCTGGCTGCGCCTTACACGCCGCATGCTGCGCCCGAGTATGTGTAGCCCGGTTGATTGAAGAGCTGTCGCCAACCTCCCGGACAGGGGGTGGCGGCATTGCTCCAGAAAGCAGAAAGCCCGCAATCAGCGGGCTTTCGGGTTGTTGCATAGTCATCATGGGATGGCTACTTGTTGCGTTTGGTGCCCCGAGGGAGACTCGAACTCCCACTTCTCTCGAAAACGGATTTTGAATCCGCCGCGTCTACCAATTCCGCCATCAGGGCTCAATGGCGGCGAAGTATAGAGAGCTGCCTACCGTTGGTCAATCAGGTTTCATGGTCAATTTTGGCTATTTCCGCTAAACTTTCCGGCCCTGCTAGACGAACCCCATCATGCGTGTTGCTGACTTTACCTTCGAGCTCCCTGATTCGCTGATCGCCCGCCATCCCCTGGCCGAGCGTCGCGCGAGTCGCCTGCTGACCCTGGATGGGGTCACCGGCGCCCTGGCCCACCGTCAATTCACTGATTTGCTTGAGCATTTGCGCCCGGGCGACTTGATGGTGTTCAACAATACCCGGGTGATCCCGGCGCGCCTGTTTGGCCAGAAAGCCTCCGGCGGCAAGCTGGAAATCCTGGTGGAACGGGTGCTCGACAGCCACCGTGTGCTGGCCCATGTGCGCTCCAGCAAGTCGCCGAAACCGGGTTCGAAGATCCTGATCGAAGGCGGCGGCGAGGCTGAGATGCTGGCCCGTCACGACACCTTGTTCGAGCTGGGGTTCGCCGAGGAAGTGCTACCGCTGCTTGAGCGCGTCGGCCATATGCCGTTGCCTCCTTATATCGACCGCCCGGACGAAGACTCGGACCGCGAGCGTTATCAGACCGTGTATTCCGAGCGCCTGGGCGCCGTGGCGGCGCCGACCGCGGGGCTGCACTTCGACCAGCCGCTGCTGGAGGCGATTGCCGCCAAGGGCGTCGAGACCGCATTCGTGACCCTGCATGTCGGCGCCGGGACCTTCCAGCCGGTACGGGTCGAGCGCATCGAAGACCACCATATGCACAACGAATGGCTGGAAGTCAGCCAGGACGTGGTGGATGCGGTGGCCGCCTGCCGGGCGCGCGGCGGTCGGGTGGTGGCGGTGGGGACCACCAGCGTGCGTTCCCTGGAAAGCGCGGCGCGCGATGGCGTGCTCAAGCCGTTCAGCGGCGACACCGACATCTTTATCTACCCGGGCCGGCCGTTCCATGTGGTCGATGCCCTGGTCACCAACTTCCATTTGCCCGAATCCACGCTGTTGATGCTGGTTTCGGCGTTCGCCGGTTATCCCGAAGCCATGGCTGCCTACAAGGCCGCCGTCGAGCATGGATACCGCTTTTTCAGCTACGGTGATGCGATGTTCATCACCCGCAATCCCGCGCCACGCGGCCCTGAGGAAACAGCATGAGTCGCACCTGTCGTATGTCTTTCGAGCTGCTCGCCACCGACGGCAAGGCTCGTCGCGGTCGTCTGACCTTCCCCCGTGGCACCGTGGAAACCCCGGC
Organism: Pseudomonas sp. SK3(2021); assembly: GCF_016772375.1. Lineage (NCBI taxonomy): Bacteria > Pseudomonadati > Pseudomonadota > Gammaproteobacteria > Pseudomonadales > Pseudomonadaceae > Pseudomonas > Pseudomonas sp. SK3(2021). The sequence continues at coordinate 5,436,071 of NZ_CP061943.1, read as the reverse complement.
CTTCATGCCGGTGGGCACCTACGGCACGGTCAAGGGCATGCTGCCGCGGGACATCGTCGCCACCGGCGCCGAAATCATCCTGGGCAATACCTTCCACCTGTGGCTGCGCCCGGGCACCGAAGTGATCAAGAAGCACGGCGACCTGCATGACTTCATGCAGTGGAAAGGCCCGATCCTCACTGACTCCGGCGGTTTCCAGGTGTTCAGCCTGGGCGCCATGCGCAAGATCAAGGAGGAGGGCGTGACCTTCGCCTCGCCGGTCGATGGCGCCAAGGTCTTCATGGGCCCGGAAGAGTCGATGCAGGTCCAGCGCGACCTGGGTTCGGACATCGTGATGATCTTCGACGAATGCACCCCGTACCCGGCCGACGAAGACGTCGCGCGGGTGTCCATGGAGCTGTCGCTGCGCTGGGCCCAGCGCTCGAAGAATGCCCATGGCGACAACACGGCGGCGCTGTTCGGCATTGTCCAGGGCGGCATGCACCAGGACCTGCGCATGCGCTCCCTGGAAGGCCTGGACAAGATCGGCTTCGACGGCCTGGCCATTGGTGGCCTGTCGGTGGGCGAGCCCAAGCACGAGATGATCAAGGTGCTGGAGTACCTGCCAGGCCAGATGCCAGCAGACAAACCTCGTTACCTTATGGGTGTTGGCAAGCCGGAAGATCTGGTTGAGGGTGTGCGCCGCGGTGTGGACATGTTCGATTGCGTGATGCCAACCCGTAATGCCCGCAATGGGCACCTGTTCATTGACACTGGCGTGCTGAAGATCCGCAACGCGTTCCATCGCCATGATGATTCGCCGCTGGATCCGACCTGCGATTGCTATACCTGCCAGAACTTCTCCCGTGCTTATCTGCATCATCTGGACAAGTGCGGCGAAATGCTGGGGAGCATGCTCAATACCATCCATAATTTGCGTCATTACCAACGTCTTATGGCTGGTTTGCGCGAGGCTATTCAACAGGGTACATTGGCCGCCTTTGTCGATTCCTTCTATGCCAAACGCGGGTTGCCCGTGCCGCCTTTAGAATAAGTTCTAAAGACGTTTAGACCCACTTTTGCAATTATCCGGAGTGTTACATGAGCTTTTTTATCTCGACTGCAATGGCTGATGCTGCTGCACCTGCTGCTGGCCCCGCTGGCACTGGCTTTGAGTGGATTTTCCTGGTCGGTTTCCTGGTCATCTTCTACCTGATGATCTGGCGTCCGCAGGCCAAGCGCGCCAAAGAGCAAAAGAACCTGCTGGGCAGCCTGCAGAAAGGTGACGAAGTTGTGACTACTGGCGGTATCGCCGGCAAGATCACCAAAGTGACCGACGACTTCGTAGTGCTGGAAGTTTCCGACACTGTCGAGATGAAGTTCCAGAAAGGCGCTATCGCTGCCACGCTGCCAAAAGGCACGCTGAAGGCGATCTAAGTTTCATCTTTTACCAATCGACGGGGCGCGCAAGGCGCCCCGCTTCATAAACGGGCGGCGTGATGCTGAACAAATACCCTCTGTGGAAATACGTACTGATCCTGGCGGTGCTGGCGATCGGTTTTATTTATTCCGCTCCCAATCTATACCCTGATGATCCGGCCATTCAGGTCAGCGGCGCGAGCACCGCGTTGCAGGTCACTCAGGCGGACCTGGATCGTGCGAGCAAAGCGCTCACCGACGCCGGGATCAACGTCAAGGCAGCGACCATCGCGGCCAAAGGCAAGGGCGGCCTGCTGCGCCTGACCAAGCAGGAAGACCAGCTTCCAGCCAAGGACGTCGTGCGCAAGGCCCTGGGTGACGACTATGTCGTTGCATTGAACCTGGCACAAACCACCCCGCAATGGCTGCGCAACCTCGGCGCGCATCCGATGAAGCTGGGCCTGGACTTGTCCGGTGGTGTGCACTTCCTGCTGGAAGTGGACATGGAAAAAGCCCTCGACGCACGCCTGAAAGTCTACGAAGGCGATGTGAAGAGCCTGCTGCGTAAAGAGCGCCTGCGCTATCGCAGCCTGCCGCAACTCAACGGTGCCATTCAACTGGGCTTCAGCGACGAAGCGGCCCGTGAACAGGCCCGTGCGCTGATCCGCAAGAACTTCAACGATTTCGACATTGTTCCGGCCGACCTCAATGGTCAGGCGGTGCTGCGTCTGGCGATGACCCCGGCCAAGCTGGCGGAAATCCGTGAATATTCCATCAAGCAGAACTTGACCACGGTACGTAACCGCGTCAACGAGCTGGGTGTTGCCGAGCCTCTGGTTCAGCGCCAGGGCGCCAACCGTATCGTGGTTGAGCTGCCGGGCGTGCAGGACACTGCTGAAGCCAAGCGTATCTTGGGCAAGACGGCCAACCTTGAATTCCGTCTGGCCGCCGAGCCGGGCGCTTCGAAAGCCACTTCCGAGTCTTTCGAGTTCCGTGAAGGCAATCGTCCTCCTGCGCTGATCGAGCGTGGCCTGATCATCACGGGTGACCAGGTGACCGACGCCCAGGCGGGCTTCGACGAACACGGTCGACCACAGGTGAACATCAAGCTCGATGGCCATGGCGGCGAGCTGATGAGCCGTTCGACCCGCAGTAACGTCGGTCGCAGCATGGCGGTGATCTTCATCGAGCAGAAGCCGACCACCACTTACACCAAGCAAGTGGTCGACGGTGTCGAGAAAGACGTCGCGGTGCAGAGCTTCAAGGAAGAGAAGAAGATCATCAGCCTGGCGACCATCCAGTCGCCGCTGGGTAGCCAGTTCCGCATCACCGGCCTGAACGGCCAGGGCGAGTCCTCCGAGCTGGCGCTGCTGCTGCGTGCCGGTGGTCTGGCCGCGCCTATGTACTTCGCCGAAGAGCGCACCATCGGTCCGAGCCTGGGTGCCGACAACATCACCAAGGGTATCGATGCGTCGCTGTGGGGCATGCTGTTCGTGTCGCTGTTCATCATCGCCATCTACCGTTTCTTCGGCGTCATCGCCACTGTGGCGCTGGGGCTGAACATGGTGCTGCTGCTGGCCCTGATGTCCTTGCTGGGGGCTACGCTGACCCTGCCGGGTATCGCCGGTATCGTGCTGACCATGGGTATGGCGGTGGACGCCAACGTACTGATCTTCTCGCGCATACGTGAAGAGATCGCCGCCGGCATGACCGTGCAGCGGGCAATCAACGAAGGCTTCGGCCGGGCATTCACCGCGATTCTCGACTCCAACCTGACCACATTGCTGGTCGGCGGGATTCTCTTTGCCATGGGCACCGGCCCGGTCAAAGGCTTTGCGGTGACCATGTCCCTCGGGATCTTTACCTCGATGTTCACGGCCATCTGGCTGACCCGCGCGATGGTCAACCTGATCTTCGGCGGTCGTGACTTCAAGAAGTTGTGGATTTAAGGGGCTGCCATGTTACGTACTATCAACTTCATGGGCGTCCGCAACGTTGCGTTCGGCGTCACTTTGCTCCTGACCGTTCTGGCACTGTTCAGCTGGTTCCACAAGGGGTTGAACTACGGCCTGGACTTTACCGGCGGTACGCTCATCGAGCTGACCTATGAGCGTCCGGCGGATGTGATGAAGGTTCGTGCTCAGTTGAGCGAATCCGGTTATCACGAAGCGGTCGTGCAAAGCTTCGGTGCCACCACCGACCTGTTGGTGCGGATGCCGGGTGAAGACCCGCAACTGGGTCACCAGGTGGCAGAGGCGCTGCAGAAGACTGGCGGCGACAACCCGGCGCAGGTCAAGCGCGTCGAGTTCGTCGGCCCGCAGGTCGGTGAAGAGCTGCGCGACCAGGGCGGCCTCGGCATGCTGATGGCGCTGGGCGGTATCCTGATCTACCTGGCCTTCCGCTTTCAGTGGAAGTTCGCGGTCGGCGCCATCGTCTCGCTGATCCACGACGTGGTGGTGACCGTGGGTATCCTGTCGTTCTTCCAGATCACCTTCGACCTGACGGTGCTGGCGGCGGTACTGGCGATCATCGGTTACTCGCTCAACGACACCATCGTGGTGTTCGACCGGGTGCGTGAGAACTTCCGCGTGCTGCGCAAGGCCAGCCTGATCGAGAACATCAACATCTCGACCACCCAGACCCTGTTGCGCACCATGGCGACTTCGATCTCCACCCTGCTGGCGATCGCGGCGCTGCTGTTCTTCGGTGGCGACAACCTGTGGGGCTTCTCCATCGCGTTGTTCGTGGGTGTTCTGGCGGGTACCTACTCGTCGATCTACATTGCCAACGTGGTGCTGATCTGGCTGAACCTGAGCAGCGAGGACCTGATTCCTCCGGCCAATACCGAGAAGGAAGTCGACGACCGTCCATAACGGTTTCCGCTTCCTGGCAGGCAGTCGAAAAGGCGCGAGCATTGAACTCGCGCCTTTTTTTATGCTCCAAGGCAGGGAGAAGCGCGGGCTTGTCCCGCTTGTGATGGTCAGGAGGTTCACGTGAACAAGTCGATGCTGGTTGGTGCGGTATTAGGTGCCGTCGCTGTGACTGCTGGGGGGGCTGTTGCCACCTACAAGCTGGTCAATAGTGGCCCTGAGTATGCGCAGGTGCTGGCAGTTCAGCCGGTCAAACAACAGATCAAAACACCGCGTGAAGTATGCAAGGACGTCACCGTGACCCGTCAGGCTCCGGTGAAGGATCAACATCAGATCGCCGGTACGGTGGTCGGTGCACTGGCCGGTGGCCTTCTGGGTAACCAGATCGGCGGCGGTACAGGCAAGAAGATCGCCACGGTCGCCGGTGCGGTCGGCGGTGGTTACGCTGGTAACAAGGTGCAGGAAGGCATGCAGGAGCGTGATACCTACACCACGACTCAGACTCGCTGCAACACGGTCAACGACATCAGCGAAAAGGTCGTGGGTTATGACGTGAAGTACGAGCTGAACGGCAAGCAAGGCCAGGTGCGTATGGATCGTGATCCAGGCAGCCAGATTCCGGTCAACAAGGAAGGTCAGCTGATCCTGGGCCAGAACGTACCAGCGCAATAGGCGTTTGAGCGCCAATCATGAAAAAGCACCCTGCGGGGTGCTTTTTTATTGCCTGGAGCTTGGGTTTGCTTCTGTAGCGAGGCTTGCCCGCGATAGCTTCAACTCCGAATGAGGCTGATACAGCGCGGCGCCAGGTCGCGGGCAAGTCTCGTTCCTGCAGGGGGAGTGGTTTCCAACAAATCCCAGGCATAAAAAAAGCACCCCGCAGGGTGCTTTCTGGTCGCTGGCGCTTAGCGCTTCAGCGAAGCCGGCAGGTGCGGCTGGATGGCGGTGAGGACTGCCTTGAAGCATTTGGTGTTGCCGGCAACCACATGGCCTTTTTCCAGGAAGTCGTGACCGCCGGTGAAGTCGCTCACCAGGCCGCCGGCTTCTTGGATCAGCAGGGCGCCCGCAGCCATGTCCCACTCGGACAGGCCCGACTCCCAGAAGGCGTCGAAACGGCCGGCGGCCACGTAGGCCAGGTCCAGGCTGGCGGCGCCAGCGCGGCGGATGCCGGCGGTCTGGCCGACCAGGGCGCGGAACATGCCCAGGTAGTTGTCGAGGTTGTCCATCTGGTCGTCACGGAACGGGAAGCCGGTACCCAGCAGGGCGCCGTCCAGGCTGGTACGGCCGCTGACGCGCAGGCGACGACCGTTCAGTTGTGCGCCGCGACCACGGCTGGCGGTGAATTCTTCCTGGCGCACCGGGTCCAGGACCACGGCGTGTTCCAGGCGACCACGGTATTTGCAGGCAATGCTGACAGCGAAATGAGGAATGCCGCGCAGGAAGTTGGTGGTGCCGTCCAGTGGATCGATGATCCACAGGTAGTCTTCGCCTTCGCCGCTGCCAGCGTGCAGACCGGTTTCTTCACCGAGAATGCCGTGAGTCGGATAGGCCTTGCGCAATGCGTCGATGATCTTCTGCTCGGCGGCGCGATCAACTTCGGATACGTAGTCTTTGGCGTCTTTTTCGTCGACCTTGATGGTATCCAGGCGCTCGATGGAGCGGAAAATCAGTTCACTGGCGCTGCGGGCGGCGCGCAGCGCGATATTCAGCATTGGCTGCATGGATAGGTCACCTAAGGTTGTTAAAGAAAGCCGAGCATTCTAGCAGAAAACTTTTGCAGATGAAGGTCGACATTCGCTCCGCTTGCCTCGTACTGTCGCTCGACCCCATAAAAACGCGGACATTTTGACGAGTGGCAGTCTGTCTGGCGTTGGCCGGCTTCTATAAAGTGCCAGCCAGAAGCGGTTATTTTTGAGGCGGGAGCGCTGGCTGTTCTGTAAGATTTGCTCCCCTTTCCCGTGTCCGAGAGCGCCTCCCTTGCTGCAGAACATTCGTGTCGTCCTGGTCAATACCAGTCATCCCGGAAACATCGGCGGGGCTGCGCGTGCCATGAAGAACATGGGGCTGTCGCGGCTGGTGCTGGTCGAGCCGCGGATTTTCCCGTCCCATGAGGCCGATGCGCGCGCATCCGGCGCTACTGACATTCTTGAAAACGCTCAGGTCGTCGCCACCCTGGAAGATGCCCTGGCCGGCTGCACCCTGGTATTCGGCACCAGTGCTCGTGATCGACGTATTCCCTGGCCATTGCTCGATCCCCGTGAGTCCGGGGTCAAGGTCGTGCAAGAGGCGGGGCAGGGCGCCGAAATTGCCCTGGTATTCGGTCGTGAAGATTCCGGCCTGACCAATGACGAGCTGCAGCGATGTCATTTTCACGTGCATATCCCTTCGGATCCGGAGTTCAGCTCGCTGAACCTGGCGACGGCGGTGCAGGTGCTGGCCTATGAAGTGCGTATGTCCTGGCTGGCGGCCGAAGGTCAGCCGAGCAAGGTCGAGAAGGATGAAGTGGCGTCGCCGCGCAGTGATGAGCTGGCGACCATGGACGAGCTGGAGCGGTTCTACGAGCATCTGGAACAGACGCTGGTGGCCATCGATTTCCTCGATCCGGAAAAACCACGGCACTTGATGGCGCGCCTGCGCCGGTTGTACGGACGCAGCTCGGTAAGCCGGGCGGAAATGAATATTTTGCGTGGCATCCTCACGGAGACCCAGAAAGCGGCCCGTGGCGAGCTCCTTAAGCGGAAGAATGATGATGTTTGAGCGTTTGCGTGAAGATATCCAGAGTGTTTTTCATCGTGACCCGGCAGCGCGTAACGCGTTCGAGGTCCTGACCTGCTACCCGGGCATGCACGCCATCTGGATTCATCGCCTGTCCGGTGCGTTGTGGGGCATGGGCTGGAAGTGGCTGGCGCGTCTGGTGTCGAACTTCGGGCGCTGGTTGACCGGGATCGAGATTCACCCGGGGGCCAAGGTCGGTCGCCGTTTCTTTATCGACCACGGCATGGGCATCGTCATTGGCGAAACCGCCGAGATCGGTGATGACGTCACCCTCTATCAGGGCGTGACCCTGGGCGGCACCAGCTGGAACAAGGGCAAGCGTCATCCGACCCTGGAAGATGGCGTGGTGGTGGGGGCGGGCGCCAAGGTGCTGGGCCCGTTCACCGTGGGCGCGGGAGCCAAGGTCGGTTCCAATGCGGTGGTGACCAAGGCAGTGCCGGCAGGTGCCACGGTGGTGGGTATTCCCGGGCGCATCATCGTGAAGTCCGATGACGAGCAGGAAGCCAAGCGCAAGGCCATGGCCGAGAAGCTCGGTTTCGACGCCTATGGGGTCAGCGAGGACATGCCGGACCCGGTGGCGCGAGCCATTGGCCAGTTGCTAGATCACCTGCAGGCTGTCGATGGGCGCCTGGAGGGTATGTGTGGGGCCTTGAAGGATCTGGGCAGCAACTACTGCGCCAAGGATCTGCCGGCACTGCGCGATGAGGACTTCGCAGGCGTCAAGGACAAGGGCGACAGTCAGGTCGGCTGAGTCTTTGGGGGCTGATGGTCTATCGCGAGCAAGCTCGCTCCTGCAAAAAAGCGAGGTAGCCTTTGTGGGAGCGAGCTTGCTCGCGATAACGCCCGAAAGGGCGCGGGCGACCCATCAGTCACCCGTCAAATCCAGGGCGTGCCATTACCTCGCAGACTTTGCTATGATTCGCGCGCTCTTTTGCGGGTAAACCTGACTAAAGTAGTAGGTCTTATAGTTGACTTAATTACTCGGGAATTGCATACTCGCTCCCATCCCGAAACACTCCGTGGTACTTGTCCATGCGACTGACTACAAAAGGCCGATACGCGGTAACTGCCATGCTTGACCTGGCGTTGCACGCGCAACATGGGCCGGTGTCCCTGGCCGATATCTCTGAGCGCCAAGGCATCTCCCTGTCCTATCTCGAACAGCTCTTCGCCAAGCTGCGCCGCAGCAATCTGGTGTCCAGCGTGCGTGGTCCAGGCGGTGGCTACCAGCTGTCGCGTGACATGCAAGGCATTCAGGTGGCCCAGGTGATCGATGCGGTGAACGAGTCGGTCGATGCAACCAAATGCCAGGGCCAGGGCGATTGCCATTCCGGCGACACCTGTCTGACCCACCACCTGTGGTGCGATCTGAGCCTGCAGATTCACGAATTTCTGAGCGGTATCAGCTTGGCTGACCTTGTGACTCGCCGTGAGGTGCAAGAAGTAGCCCAGCGTCAGGATCAGCGCCGCTGTAATGGCAAGGCGCAGCACCTGGACAAGATTGAAGCGTCCGCCGTCGAATGACAGCCAAAGAGCTAGCGGCACGCCAGCCAGCCTGATTTAGGAGAGAGTCCATGAAATTGCCGATTTACCTTGATTACTCAGCGACCACCCCGGTTGATCCGCGTGTCGCGCAAAAGATGAGTGAATGCCTGCTGGTCGACGGAAACTTCGGTAACCCGGCGTCCCGCTCCCACGTGTTCGGCTGGAAGGCCGAAGAGTCGGTGGAAAATGCCCGTCGCCAAGTGGCTGACCTGGTCAACGCCGACCCGCGTGAAATCGTCTGGACCTCCGGTGCCACCGAGTCCGACAACCTGGCAATCAAGGGCGTCGCGCATTTCTACCACACCAAGGGCAAGCACCTGGTCACCTCGAAGATCGAGCACAAGGCTGTCCTGGACACCATGCGTCAACTTGAGCGTGAAGGCTTCGAAGTCACTTACATCGAGCCAGGCGAAGACGGCCTGATCACGCCAGCCATGGTCGAAGCCGCCCTGCGCGACGACACCATCCTGGTGTCGATCATGCACGTGAACAACGAAATCGGCACCATCAACGACATCGCCGCCATCGGCGAGCTGACTCGTTCCAAAGGCATTCTGTTCCACGTCGACGCGGCTCAGTCCACCGGCAAGGTCGACATCGACCTGCAGGCGCTGAAAGTCGACCTGATGTCCTTCTCTGCCCACAAGACCTACGGTCCTAAGGGCATCGGTGCACTGTACGTCAGCCGCAAGCCGCGGGTTCGCCTCGAGGCGACCATGCACGGCGGCGGTCACGAGCGCGGCATGCGTTCCGGCACCCTGGCCACCCACCAGATCGTTGGCATGGGCGAAGCTTTCCGTGTAGCCAAGGAAGACATGGCTGCCGAAAACCTGCGCATCAAGGCGTTGAGCGACCGCTTCTACAAGCAGGTCGAGCACCTGGAAGAGCTGTACATCAACGGCAGCATGACGGCTCGTGTACCGCACAACCTGAACCTGAGCTTCAACTACGTCGAAGGCGAGTCGCTGATCATGGCGCTCAAGGACCTGGCGGTTTCCTCCGGTTCGGCCTGCACCTCGGCTTCGCTGGAGCCTTCGTACGTGCTGCGCGCCCTGGGCCGCAACGACGAACTGGCACACAGCTCGATCCGCTTCACCTTCGGCCGCTTCACCACCGAAGAAGAAATCGATTATGCCGCGCAGAAAGTCTGCGAGGCCGTGACCAAGCTGCGCGCTCTGTCGCCGCTGTGGGACATGTACAAAGACGGCGTCGATATCTCGAAGATCGAGTGGGCGGCACACTAAATATAGAAGCCGCCAGGTACAGCTCCTGTAGCGACGCGGCGACTGACGCAGGCGTAACTACAGGGGCTCAAGAGCGGCCCTGATGAGTGAGGATTAAGAATCATGGCTTACAGCGAAAAGGTCATCGACCACTACGAGAACCCGCGCAACGTCGGCAAGATGAACGCGGAAGATCCTGATGTCGGCACCGGCATGGTCGGCGCTCCGGCGTGCGGCGACGTGATGCGCCTGCAGATCAAGGTCAACGAGCAGGGCATCATCGAAGACGCCAAGTTCAAGACCTACGGTTGCGGTTCGGCTATCGCCTCCAGCTCCCTGGCTACCGAGTGGATGAAGGGCAAGACTCTGGATGAAGCCGAGACCATCAAGAACACTCAGCTGGCTGAAGAGCTGGCCCTGCCGCCAGTGAAAATCCACTGCTCGGTACTCGCCGAAGACGCCATCAAGGCTGCCGTTCGCGACTACAAGCAGAAGAAAGGCCTGATCTGATTTAGCGGATCAGCTTTCACAGATTGAGCGAAAAGTAAGGAGTCACGATGGCTATCAGCATGACAGAAGCGGCTGCTCAACACGTGCGGCGCTCCCTCAACGGGCGCGGCAAAGGTGATGGGATTCGTCTGGGTGTTCGCACCACGGGCTGTTCCGGCCTTGCCTATGTCCTGGAGTTCGTCGACGAGATCGGTGAAGACGATCAGGTGTTCGAGAGTCATGGCGAGAAAGTGATCATTGATCCGAAAAGCCTGACCTACCTGGATGGCACCGAACTGGACTTCGTCAAGGAAGGGTTGAACGAGGGCTTCAAGTTCAACAACCCCAACGTGCGCGGTGAATGTGGCTGCGGCGAAAGCTTCAACATCTGAGGCTGCTCGTGGGTACTCCTTGTCATTTCGCTTTATTTGAGCTGAAACCGAGCTTCCGCCTGGATCTCGAGCAGCTAGCCACGCGCTACCGTGAGTTGGCGCGTGCCGTTCATCCGGACCGCTTCGCTGATGCTTCCGAGCGTGAGCAGCGGCTGGCGCTGGAGCAATCCGCCAGCCTCAACGAGGCCTACCAGACCCTCAAGAGCCCTCCCAAGCGCGCGCGATACCTGCTCGCCATGAGCGGCCATGAGCTGCCGCTGGAGGTCACGGTGCACGATCCGGAGTTCCTTCTGCAGCAGATGCAGTGGCGCGAAGAGCTCGAGGATCTGCAGGACGAGGCCGACCTGGCCGGTATTGCAGTCTTCAAGCGCCGCCTGAAAGTGGCCCAGGATGAATTGAACGAAAGCTTCGCAGCCTGTTGGGATGATGCTGCGCAACGCGAACAGGCCGAACGCCTGATGCGGCGCATGCAGTTCCTCGACAAGCTCACCTACGAAGTGCGCCAGTTAGAAGAGCGCCTCGACGATTAACCCAGTGCCGCTCCGGTCGCACGCCTGATATACAGATAAGTCCAGATAAACATGGCCCTACTGCAGATCGCCGAACCCGGCCAAAGTCCTCAACCGCACCAGCGTCGCCTGGCTGTGGGGATCGACTTGGGTACTACCAATTCGCTGGTCGCTGCCTTGCGCAGTGGTCTTTCCGAGCCACTGGCCGACGCCAACGGGCAGGTCATCCTGCCGTCTGCCGTGCGTTATCACGCCGACCGTGTCGAGGTGGGCGAGTCCGCCAGGCTGGCGGCGTCTGCCGATCCCCTGAACACTGTGCTGTCGGTCAAGCGCTTGATGGGGCGTGGTCTGTCCGACGTCAAGCAGTTGGGCGAGCAGCTGCCGTACCGTTTCGTCGACGGCGAGTCGCACATGCCGTTCATCGACACCATCCAGGGCCCGAAAAGCCCGGTGGAGGTCTCCGCCGACATCCTCAAGGTATTGCGCCAGCGCGCCGAGTCGACCCTGGGTGGTGAGCTGGTGGGGGCGGTGATCACCGTTCCGGCCTATTTCGACGATGCGCAGCGTCAAGCAACCAAGGATGCGGCCAAGCTGGCCGGTCTCAACGTGTTGCGTCTGCTCAACGAGCCAACTGCGGCGGCCGTGGCCTATGGTCTGGACCAGCATGCCGAAGGCGTGGTGGCCATTTATGACCTGGGAGGCGGGACCTTCGATATTTCCATTCTGCGCCTGACCGGCGGCGTCTTCGAAGTGCTGGCCACCGGTGGCGACAGCGCCCTGGGCGGCGACGATTTCGATCATGCAATTGCAGGCTGGATCATCGAGAACGCCGGCTTGTCCGCCGATCTCGATCCGGGTAAGCAGCGCAATCTGTTGCAAATCGCCTGCGCCGCCAAGGAAGCGCTCACCAGTGCCCCATCGGTCGACGTGACCTATGGCGCCTGGTCGGCGCTGCTGACCCGCGAAGCCTTCGATGCCCTGATCGAGCCGATGGTGGCGCGCAGCCTCAAGGCTTGCCGTCGCGCCGTGCGTGATTCCAATGTCGAGCTGGAAGATGTCCAGGCGGTGGTCATGGTCGGTGGTTCGACCCGCGTTCCACGGGTTCGCGAAGCCGTCGCCGAAATGTTCGGTCGCCAGCCCCTGACCGAAATCGACCCGGATCAGGTGGTGGCCATTGGTGCTGCGATCCAGGCCGATACCCTGGCCGGCAACAAACGCGATGGTGGCGAACTGCTGCTGCTTGATGTGATTCCACTGTCCCTGGGGTTGGAAACCATGGGTGGGCTGATGGAGAAGGTGATTCCACGCAATACCACCATTCCGGTCGCCCGTGCCCAGGACTTCACCACTTACAAAGATGGCCAGTCGGCCATGATGATTCATGTATTGCAGGGCGAACGCGAGCTGATCAGCGACTGCCGCTCCCTGGCGCGTTTCGAGTTGCGCGGCATTCCGGCCATGGTCGCCGGTGCGGCGAAGATCCGCGTGACCTTCCAGGTCGATGCCGACGGTCTGCTGAGCGTGTCCGCTCGCGAGCTGGGCTCGGGCGTCGAAGCCAGCATCCAGGTCAAGCCATCCTACGGCCTGACCGACGGCGAAATCGCCAGGATGCTCAAGGATTCCTTCCAGTACGCCAGCGACGACAAGGTCGCCCGCGTGCTGCGCGAGCAGCAGGTCGATGCCCAGCGCCTGATCGAAGCGGTGCAGGGGGCTCTGGAGGTGGACGGCGAGCGTCTGCTGGATGCCGAAGAGCGCATGGTCATCGAGCTGCAGATGCAGGAATTGAGTGAATTGATGCGTGGCACCGATGGTTATGCCATCGAGCAGCAGACCAAGCGTCTGTCGCAAGTGACCGATGCTTTTGCTGCCCGCCGCCTGGACTCGACGGTGAAAGCCGCTCTGGCGGGGCGCAACCTGAATGAAATCGAGGAATAACTGATGCCGCAGATCATTTTTCTGCCACACGCCGTGTTTTGCCCGGAGGGCCTGGTTGTAGAGGCTGCACCGGGTACCTCGATTCTCGAAGTGGCGCATGACAACCACATCGAGATCGAGAGCGCCTGCGGCGGCGTCTGTGCCTGCACCACCTGCCACTGCATCATTCGCGAGGGTTTCGACTCGCTGAACGAAGCCGACGAGCTGGAAGAAGACCTGCTGGACAAGGCCTGGGGCCTGGAGGCGCAATCGCGTCTATCCTGTCAGGCGATCGTCGGCGAGGAAGACCTGACCGTCGAAATTCCGAAATACTCGCTCAACCATGCGGCCGAAGCGCCGCACTGATTCAAGGAATCCTCATGAGTCTGAAATGGGTTGATGTGCTGGAAATCGCGATCCAGCTGGCTGAGTCCAAGCCGGATGTGGATCCGCGGTACGTAAACTTTGTCGATCTGCACCAATGGGTTCTGGCGCTGCCGGAATTCAGCGACGATCCGGCTCGCGGTGGCGAGAAGGTTCTTGAAGCCATTCAGGCCGCCTGGATCGAAGAAGCAGACTGAGTCTGTCCCGTACGCAGTTAGGCAATCCCTATAAACCCGCGTATAATTCGCGGGTTTAATTTTTCGCTTTAATCACCGTTTCTGGAGTTACACCATGGCTGTTCAACGTACTTTCTCCATCATCAAGCCTGACGCTGTTGCAAAAAACGTCATCGGCGAGATCATTACCCGTTTCGAAAAAGCTGGCCTGCGCGTTGTAGCTTCGAAAATGAAGCAACTGTCGAAAGCCGAAGCTGAAGGCTTCTACGCTGAGCACAGTGCTCGTGGTTTCTTCGGCGAACTGGTTGCTTTCATGACTTCCGGTCCGGTTGTCGTTCAGGTGCTGGAAGGCGAGAACGCTATCGCTCTGAACCGTGAGCTGATGGGCGCTACCAACCCTAAAGAAGCTGCTGCCGGCACTATCCGCGCTGACTTCGCTGAATCCATCGACGCCAACGCCGTTCACGGTTCGGACTCCGAAGCCGCTGCTGCACGCGAAATCGCTTACTTCTTCGCTTCCACCGAAGTGACCACTCGCTAAGCCAAAGGCCCGTGAGTGAAGGTGAAACCATGACTACATCGACTGGCAAAACTAACCTGTTGGGTCTGACTCAACCGGAAATGGAAAAATTCTTCGACTCAATCGGGGAGAAGCGTTTCCGTGCCGGTCAGGTAATGAAATGGATTCACCACTTTGGCGTCGATGATTTCGACGCCATGACGAACGTCGGCAAGGCCTTGCGCGAAAAGCTCAAGGCCGTTGCCGAAATTCGTGGTCCGGAAGTGGTCAGCGAGGACATCTCCAGCGACGGCACCCGCAAGTGGGTGGTGCGCGTGGCGTCCGGCAGCTGCGTCGAGACCGTTTACATTCCCCAGGGCAAACGCGGCACCTTGTGCGTTTCGTCCCAGGCAGGCTGTGCCCTGGACTGCAGCTTCTGCTCCACCGGCAAGCAAGGCTTCAATAGCAACCTCACCGCCGCCGAAGTCATCGGCCAGGTGTGGATTGCCAACAAATCCTTTGGCAGCGTCCCGGCGACCGTCGACCGTGCCATCACCAACGTGGTGATGATGGGCATGGGTGAGCCGCTGTTGAACTTCGACAACGTCATCTCGGCCATGCACCTGATGATGGACGACCTGGGCTACGGCATCTCCAAGCGCCGCGTGACCCTGTCGACCTCCGGCGTGGTACCGATGATCGATGAGCTGGCCAAGCACATCGACGTCTCCCTGGCGTTGTCCCTGCACGCACCGAACGATGCGCTGCGCAACCAGCTGGTACCGATCAACAAGAAGTACCCGCTGAAAATGCTGCTCGAATCCTGCCAGCGCTACATGTCGTCGCTGGGCGAGAAACGTGTGCTGACGATTGAGTACACGCTGCTCAAGGACGTCAATGATAAGGTTGAACACGCTGTCGAGATGATCGCGTTGCTCAAGGACATTCCTTGCAAGATCAACCTGATCCCGTTCAACCCGTTCCCGCATTCCGGTTACGAGCGGCCGAGCAACAACGCCATTCGCCGGTTCCAGGATCAACTGCATCACGCAGGCTTCAACGTCACCGTGCGCACCACGCGCGGCGAAGACATCGATGCGGCCTGTGGCCAACTGGTCGGGCAGGTGCTGGATCGCACCCGTCGTAGCGAACGTTATATCGCCGTGCGCGAGTTGAGCGCCGACGCCGATATGCCGCAAAGCGCTGCGAACCGTACCTGAGAGAGGATCTCCATGACCTTGCGCGTCGCGCTGCTTCTGCTTTTTGTCAGCCTGTCGGCTGGCTGTGTTCTTTCGGGGGATTTCAACCCGATGAAGACAAGCAAGGGGCGGGACGAGGCGCGTGAGGCCTATGTCCAGCTGGGCCTGGGGTATCTGCAGCAAGGCATGACCGAGCGGGCGAAAGTGCCGCTGAAAAAAGCCCTGGAACTGGATGAGTCCGACGCTGACGCCAATGCCGCCCTGGCGCTGGTGTTCCAGGCTGAAATGGAACCCGAGCTGGCTGACCAGCATTACCGCAAGGCCCTGGCTGCGCGTCCCTCCGATGCCCGTATCCTGAACAACTACGGCAGCTTTCTCTTTGAAGAAAAACGTTACAAGGATGCTTATCAGCGCTTTGAACAGGCGGCTGCTGATACCCTGTACCCCGAGCGATCCCGAGTGTTCGAGAACCTTGGCATGACCGCCGTGATGCTGGGTGACCGGGACCTGGCCCGGCAACACCTGGAAAAAGCCCTGCGCCTGAACCGCCAGCAGCCGCGTGCGTTGCTGGAAATGGCTGAGTTGTCCTTCGAAGACAGGCATTATGTGCCCGCGCGCGACTATTACGATCGTTTTAGCCTGCTTAGCGAGCAAAATGCACGTAGTCTATTGCTCGGCGTTCGGCTGGCAACGGTGTTCGAAGATCGCGACAAGGCCGCCAGTTATGGCCTGCAATTAAAACGACTCTATCCCGGTACGCCGGAATATCAGCAATACCTGTCGGAGCAATGATGAAAGCGGCGCATCCCGAAGTTCTAGCAGCGACTCGCGTCAACCCCGGTGAGACCCTGCGCCAGGCCCGCGAAAGCAATGGTTGGTCGCTGGCTGAAGTGGCCCTCAAGCTCAATCTGACCGCCAGCTCGTTGAGCAACCTGGAAGCCGGTGCTTTCGACAAGCTGCCGGGGCATACCTTCGCCCGTGGTTATATTCGTGCCTATGCCAAGTTGCTGGGGATGGACCAGGCCGTTCTGGTCCAGGCCTTCGACCAATACACGGGCACCGATTCCCAGGGCAGCAATGTGCACAGCCTGGGCCGTATCGAAGAGCCGGTACGGGTTTCCCACACCATTTTGCGCATCGTCAGCCTGTTGCTGCTGATCGCGGTGATCGGCGGCGGCTTTATCTGGTGGCAGGATCAGACCTCGGTACGCACCAAGGAAGTGGTTGGCCTCAATCAGGAACATGTCGAAGTCGAAGGGGCCGACGGCACCACGCAGATTCATCCGATCGACGAGCCGGAAGACCAGGCGGTCGTGGAAGGTCAGACCGAGGGCGAAACCGCCCTGGCCCTGCCTGAAGCCCCGGCTCCAGGCCCGACCCAGGCGGATTCTACAGCCCCTGTGCCAAGCGTTCCGGCTGCCGCACCTGTTGCTCCAGTTGCTCCGGCACCCGCAGTTGTGGCACCGGCAGCACCCGCGTCGAGCGCTCCGGTCGCGCCTGCCCCTGTAGTGCCTGCGGTCGCGGCAGCGACTACTCCAGTTGCCCCGGCAGCTCCAACTGCCCCTGTCGCCGCGCCTGTAGCCGGCGCGGGTCAGGTACAGATCCAGTTCACAGCCGATTGCTGGACCCAGATCACCGATGGCAGCGGTAAAGTGCTGTTGAGTGGCCTGAAGCGCAAGGGCGAGACCGCCGATGTTTCCGGCAAGCCGCCATTTGCCGTGCGCCTGGGTTATGCCCGTGGCGCACAGGTCAGCTACAACGGACAAGCGGTCGATGTGGCTCCGTTCACCAGTGGCGAGACTGCTCGCCTGAAGTTAGGTCAATAAGTCATGCACGGCGAATCTCCAATCAAACGTCGCGAGTCCCGCAAGATCTGGGTCGGCTCGGTACCCGTGGGTGGCGATGCCCCCATTGCCGTGCAGAGCATGACCAACAGCGACACCAACGATGTGGCGGCCACTGTGGCCCAGATCAATCGTCTGGAAGCCGCCGGCGTCGATATCGTGCGGGTTTCCGTACCGGACATGGACGCGGCCGAAGCCTTCGGCCGTATCAAGCAGCAGGTCAAGGTGCCGCTGGTTGCCGACATCCACTTCGACTACAAGATCGCCTTGCGCGTGGCCGAACTGGGCGTCGACTGCCTGCGGATCAACCCCGGCAACATCGGTCGTGAAGACCGCGTGCGTGCGGTGGTGGACGCGGCCCGGGATCGCGGGATCCCGATCCGTATCGGCGTCAACGCCGGTTCCCTGGAAAAGGACCTGCAGAAGAAATATGGCGAGCCCACCCCGGCTGCATTGGTGGAGTCTGCCCTGCGTCACGTCGAGCACCTCGAGCGCCTGAATTTCAAGGACTTCAAGGTCAGCGTGAAAGCCTCCGACGTGTTCATGGCCGTCGAGGCCTACCGTCTGCTGGCCAAGGAAATCATCCAGCCGCTGCACCTGGGTATCACCGAAGCCGGCGGTTTGCGTTCAGGCACGGTGAAATCCGCCGTGGGCCTCGGTATGCTGCTGGCCGAAGGGATTGGCGATACTATTCGCATCTCGTTGGCGGCCGACCCGGTCGAAGAAGTGAAAGTCGGCTACGACATTCTCAAGTCCCTGCATCTGCGTTCCCGTGGCATCAACTTCATCGCCTGCCCGAGCTGCTCGCGGCAGAACTTCGATGTGGTCAAGACCATGAACGAACTGGAAGGGCGTCTCGAGGATCTGCTGGTGCCGCTGGACGTGGCGGTCATCGGTTGTGTGGTCAACGGTCCGGGAGAAGCCAAAGAGGCGCATATCGGCCTGACCGGCGGGACGCCGAACCTGATTTACATCGACGGCAAGCCGTCGCAGAAACTGACGAATGACAATCTTGTGGATCAACTGGAAAAGCTGATCCGCGAGAAGGCGGCCGAAAAGGTCGAAGCCGATGCAGCGCTGATCGCGCGCGGCTGAGCCCGACTGAAGAGCCGAACGAATTTAAGGATTTATAGTGAGCAAGTCTCTGCAAGCCATTCGTGGCATGAACGACATCCTGCCCGAGCAGACGCCCCTGTGGCGCTATTTCGAGGGCACCGTCGCACGTTTGCTGGATAACTACGGTTACAAGCAGATCCGTATGCCGATCGTCGAGTTCACCGAGTTGTTCAAGCGTTCCATCGGTGAAGTGACCGACATCGTCGAAAAAGAGATGTACACCTTCGACGACCGCAACGGCGACTCCCTGACCCTGCGTCCGGAAGGCACCGCGGCGTGCGTGCGCGCTGTGCTCGAGCATGGCATCACCGGCGGTGGCCAGGTGCAGAAACTCTGGTACATCGGCCCGATGTTCCGTCACGAGCGTCCGCAGAAAGGCCGTTATCGCCAGTTCCACCAGATCGGTTGCGAGGTCTTCAACCTCGACGGTCCGGACATCGACGCCGAACTGATCGTGCTGACCTGGCGCCTGTGGGGCGAGCTGGGCATCCGTGATGCGGTCAAGCTCGAACTGAACAGCCTGGGGACCGCCGAAGCCCGTGCACGTTATCGCGATGCGCTGGTGACGTTCCTCTCGGCGCGCATGGACAGCCTGGACGAAGACAGCCAGCGCCGCCTGAAAACCAACCCGCTGCGCGTGCTCGACACCAAGAACCCGGACACTCAAGCCGTACTGGTGGACGCGCCGAAGCTGGCCGACTACCTGGACGAAGAGTCCCGCGTGCACTTCGAAGGCCTCAAGGCCCGTCTGGATGCCGCCGGTATCCCTTATGTGATCAACCCGAAGCTGGTGCGCGGGCTGGACTACTACAGCAAGACCGTTTTCGAATGGGTCACCGACAAGCTCGGCGCCCAGGGCACCGTTTGTGCCGGCGGCCGTTACGACGGCCTGGTCGAGCAGATGGGCGGCAAGCCGACCCCGGGTGTCGGTTTTGCCATGGGGATCGAGCGTCTGGTACTGCTGCTGGAAACCCTGGAGCAGATCCCGGAAGAAATCTCGCGCCAGGTCGACGTTTACCTCTGCGCCTTCGGGGAGGCCGCCGAACTGGCCGCACTGGCGCTGAGTGAACGTGTTCGTGATCAACTGCCGAACCTGCGCCTGCAGATCAACGCCGGCGCCGGTAGCTTCAAGAGCCAGTTCAAGAAGGCCGACAAGAGCGGTGCGTTGTACGCACTGATCCTCGGTGACGACGAACTGGCCCAGCAAGTGGTAGGTTTCAAACCCCTGCGTGGCCAGGGCGAACAACAAAGCATTGCCTGGGATGCGCTCGCTGCACACCTGGCCACCTGCGTCGTGCAGGGTTGAAGCTGTCAAACAGCCGATTTAGCGAATAAGGAGTATTGGGGTGTCGAGTACCGAAGATGAACAGCTGGCGGATTTGAAGGACTGGTGGCAGCGTAACGGCAAACCCCTGGTCACCGGCGGCCTGTTGGCGCTGGTCATCGTGTTCGGCTGGCAGGCCTGGCACAAGTATCAGAGCAATCAGTCGCAAGGCGCCTCGATGCTCTATCAGCAATTGCTGGAGACCACGCTGACGCCTGATGGCAAGCCGGATGCAGCCCGTGTCGCAGACCTGGCCGGCAAGCTCAACAGCGAGTTCGGTGGTACTGCCTACGCGCAATACGGCAGCCTGTTCGTCGCCAAGGTGGCGGTCGATACCGGCAAGCTGGACGACGCAGCGACCGAACTCAAGGCTATCGCCGACAAGCCGGCCAACCCGACGCTGGGTGAGATCGCCCGCCAGCGCCTGGCCCAGGTCCTGGCGGCGCAGAACAAGGCCGACGAAGCACTGAAGCTGCTCGAAGGCGATGCCGACAAGGCATTCCTGGCCACTCGCGAAGAGCTCAAGGGCGACCTGCTGGTCCAGTTGGGCCGTACCGACGAAGCCCATGCAGCGTACGAAAAAGCCAAGGCCGCGCTGTCCGATGAAGCGGCAGTCGGTGGCCTACAAATCAAGCTGGACGACCTGGCCAAAGGGGATGCGTGACGTGATCCGTTGGAAACATGCAGCATTGCTGGCTCTGGCCGTTCTGGCCGCGGGTTGCAGCAGCAACAGCAAGAAAGAATTGCCACCTGCCGAACTGGTCGACTTCAAAGAAGAAGTGGTCTTGCAGAAACAGTGGAGCCGTTCGGTCGGTGACGGCCAGGGCGAAACCTACAACATGCTGGTTCCGGCGATCGACGGCAGCACCATCTACGCCGCCGACGTCACTGGCGTGGTAGAGGCGCTGGATCGCATGAACGGCGACGTCAAGTGGAAACAGGACCTGGAGTTGCCTGTGTCCGGTGCCGTTGGCGTGGGCTACGGCCTGGTCATGATCGGTACCCTCAAGGGTGAAGTAGTCGCTCTGGATGCTTCGAGCGGCGAAGAGAAGTGGCGCGCGCGGGTGACCAGTGAAGTACTGGCTCCTCCGTCCACCAATGGCGATGTGGTTGTGGTCCAGACCCAGGATGACCGTGTGATCGGCCTCGACGCCGCCACCGGCAACCAGATGTGGGTCTATGACAGCACCCCGGCGGTACTGACCCTGCGTGGCACCAGCGCGCCAATCACCACCAACCGCCTGGCGGTCGCCGGTCTGTCGACCGGTAAAGTGGTGGCCCTGGATATCCGCAACGGCGTGCCGGTGTGGGAACAGCGCGTGGCCATTCCGCAAGGCCGTTCCGAACTGGATCGTGTGGTCGACATCGACGGTGGCCTGCTGTTGTCCGGCGGCACCCTGTATGTCGCCAGCTACCAGGGTCGCGTAGCGGCGCTGGACCTGGAAAGCGGTCGTCCGCTCTGGCAGCGCGATGCTTCCAGCTATGCGGGTGTCGCTCAAGGTTTCGGCAGCGTCTATGTGAGCCTGTCTTCCGGCACAGTCGAAAGCGTCGACGAGCGTTCCACCACTGCACTGTGGAGCAACGACTCGCTGGCCCGCCGTCAACTGTCGGCCCCGGAAGTCTTCTCCAGCTACGTGGCGGTCGGTGACCTGGAAGGTTACCTGCACCTGCTGAGCCAGGTGGACGGTCGCTTCGTTGGCCGTGAGCGTATCGACAGCGATGGTCTGCGTGCGCGTCCGCTGGTGGTGGGCAACATGATTTATGTGTATGGCAACAGCGGCAAACTGGAAGCCCTGACCATCAAGTAATGGTTTGACTATGCTTGGGGTTGATCCCCAAGCGGCCTTGCCCCGGCAAGGTTCGCAGCACGCCATGTGCTGCCCCGAGCACCAGCCGCTGCCTCGCAGCGGCTTTTGTATTTTCTGAATTAACGCAGTGGAGAGCCGCATGGTTCCCGTAATCGCCCTGGTGGGCCGACCGAACGTCGGCAAGTCCACCTTGTTCAACCGCCTGACTCGGACTCGCGACGCCATTGTCGGCGACCTGTCCGGTCTGACCCGTGATCGCCAATACGGTGAGGCCAAGTGGCAAGGGCGTACCTACATTCTGATCGACACCGGCGGTATCTCCGGTGACGAGCATGGCATGGACGAAAAGATGGCCGAGCAGTCGTTGCTGGCCATCGAAGAAGCCGATGTCGTCCTGTTCCTGGTAGACGCCAAGGCCGGTTTCACCGCGGCCGACCAGATGATCGGCGAGCACCTGCGCAAACGTAACAAGACCTCTTACGTGATTGCCAACAAGGTCGACAATATCGACCCTGACATGGCGCGTGCCGAGTTCGCCCCGCTGGGCATGGGCGACGCGATCCCGATCGCCGGTGCTCACGGCCGCGGTATCACGCAGATGCTGGAAATCGCCCTGCGCGAGTTTCCGAAAGACGACGCGGACGAGCCGGAAGAGGGTGAGGAAGAAGTCGTAGCCGAAGGCGAGGAAGCCAAGCGCATTCCAGGCCCGAGCGAAAAAGACGGGATCAAGATCGCCATCATCGGCCGGCCGAACGTGGGCAAGTCCACCCTGGTCAACCGCATGCTCGGCGAGGACCGGGTCATCGTCTACGACCAGCCCGGTACCACCCGCGACAGTATCTACATTCCCTTCGAGCGTAACGAAGAGAAGTACACGCTGATCGACACCGCC
Source organism: Pseudomonas sp. SK3(2021) (assembly GCF_016772375.1). Classification (NCBI taxonomy): domain Bacteria; kingdom Pseudomonadati; phylum Pseudomonadota; class Gammaproteobacteria; order Pseudomonadales; family Pseudomonadaceae; genus Pseudomonas; species Pseudomonas sp. SK3(2021). The sequence continues at coordinate 5,413,717 of NZ_CP061943.1, read as the reverse complement.
GGTGTGCGCAAGCGCGGCAAGATCCACGAGGAAGTCGAAAAGTTCTCGGTGGTCAAAACCCTGCAGGCGATCAAGGACGCCAACGTGGTGATCTTCGTCATGGACGCCCGCGAAGGCGTGGTGGACCACGACCTGAACCTGTTGGGCTTCGCCCTGGAAGCAGGTCGGGCCTTGGTCATCGCCCTGAACAAATGGGATGGCATGGATCCGCGCGAGCGTGACTATGTGAAGACCGAGCTGGAGCGTCGGCTGTTCTTCGTCGACTTCGCCGACATCCACTTCATTTCGGCATTGCACGGTACTGGCGTGGGCAACCTCTATCAGTCGGTGCAGAACTCCTTCAAGTCCGCGGTGACCCGCTGGCCGACCAGCCGCCTGACGCAGATTCTCGAGGACGCCGTGAGCGAGCACGCGCCACCGATGGTCAACAACCGTCGCATCAAGCTGCGTTATGCCCACCTGGGTGGGGCCAACCCGCCGCTGATCGTGATCCACGGTAACCAGGTGGAGAAGGTGCCGAAGTCTTATGTGCGCTACCTGGAAAACACCTACCGGCGTGTTCTGAAGCTGGTTGGCACGCCGATCCGCATCGAATTCAAGGGTGGTGAGAACCCGTACGAAGGCAACAAGAACACGCTGACCGACCGTCAGGTCAACAAGAAGCGTCGCTTGATGACCCACCACAAGAAGGCCGAGAAGAAGCGCAAGGACAAGCGCTGAGACTCGCTGCGGGAACCGGCTTGCCGGCGAAGCCCTGGATCTGGTTCAACGCTTCGCCGGTAAGCTACTTCCTACAGGATTTACCTTGGAAAAAGGGCGCCTTTGGCGCCCTTTTTCATGTCTGTGGTTTGGGCTATTCTCGGGACCTCCCCGTGCCGTCGTAGAGCCGGGTGTTCAGCAGGGAATCACCCATGATCACCAGTAAGCTGCCGAATGTCGGCACCACCATCTTCACGCAAATGTCGCAGCTCGCGGTGGAAACCGGAGCGCTGAACCTGTCCCAGGGGTTTCCCGATTTCGATGGCCCGCAGGCCCTGCGCGATGCCGTCGCCCGGCATATCGCCAGCGGCCACAACCAATACGCACCGATGACCGGCCTGCCGGCCTTGCGCCAGCAAGTGGCGGCCAAGATCGCCCGCAGTTATGGCGTGCAGGTGAATGCCGACACCGAGGTGACCATTACTCCGGGCGCCACCCAGGCGATCTTCTGTGCCATCCAGGCGGTGATCCAGGCCGGTGATGAAGTGATCGTCTTCGATCCTTGCTATGACAGCTATGAGCCTTCGGTGGAGCTGGCCGGTGGGCGTTGTGTGCACGTGCAACTGGGCCTGAACAATTTCGCCATCGATTGGCAGAGGCTTGGCGAGGCGCTGAGCCCGCGTACGCGGATGATCATTCTCAATGCGCCGCACAACCCCAGCGGGGCGCTGATCAGTCGGGCGGAGCTGGACCAGTTGGCGGCGCTGATTCGCGACCGGGATATCTACCTGGTCAGCGACGAAGTGTACGAGCACCTGGTGTTCGACGGCATCCCCCACGTCAGCGTGCTGGCCCATGAGGAGCTGTACCGGCGGGCATTCGTGGTCAGTTCCTTCGGCAAGACCTATCACGTGACCGGCTGGAAAACCGGCTACGTGGTTGCTCCTCCGGCCTTGAGCGCCGAGCTGCGCAAGGTGCATCAATATGTCAGCTTCTGCGGCGTGACCCCTTTGCAGTACGCTCTGGCGGACTACATGGCCGAACACCCGGAACATGTCGAAGAGCTTCCCGATTTTTATCAGGCCAAGCGCGACCTGTTCTGCGACCTGCTGGGGGCTTCGCGGTTCAGCTTTACCCGGGTGGCCGGTACTTACTTCCAACTGGTGGATTACTCGCAGATCCGCCCGGACCTGAATGACGTCGAGATGGCGATCTGGATGACCCGCGAGCACGGCGTCGCGACCATTCCGGTGTCGGTGTTCTACCGCGAGCCACCGCAAGGGCAGCGTCTGGTGAGGCTATGCTTTGCCAAACGTGAGGAGACGCTGCGTCAGGCAGCGGAGAAACTATGCGTGATCTGAGTGCTTTGCCCAATCTGAATGTGGCGCTGATCCAGACCTCCCTGGTCTGGCACGACCGCCAGGCCAATCTCGAGCATTTCGAACTGTTGCTCGAACAGGCCCGGGGCGCCGACCTGATTATCCTGCCGGAAATGTTCACCACCGGATTTTCCATGGAGTCCGAAACCCTCGCCGAGGCGGAAAACGGTCCGACCAGCAAGTGGCTGCGCAGCCAGGCCGCCAGGCTCGATGCGGTGGTCACCGGCAGTGTGATTATCCAGGCCGCCGACGGTAGCCACCGCAACCGCCTGCTGTGGGCTCGTCCCGACGGCGAGGTCTGGCATTACGACAAACGTCATTTGTTCCGCATGGCGGGCGAGCACGATCATTACTCGCCGGGCGAGCGCCAGGTGCAGTTCGAACTCAAGGGGTGGCGGGTCAGGCCGCTGATCTGTTACGACCTGCGTTTTCCGGTATGGAGCCGCGATGCGCGGGATACCGACTTGCTGCTGTACACGGCCAACTGGCCGGGGGCGCGGCGTCAGCACTGGAATCGCCTGTTGCCGGCCAGGGCCATCGAAAACCTGTGTTATGTGGCGGCGGTCAATCGGGTCGGCACCGACGGCAAGGGGTTTGCCTACACCGGGGATAGCCAGGTACTGGATTTCCAGGGCGAGACCCTGCTCAGCGCCGGTGAGGCCGACGGGGTATTCCAGATCTGCCTGAATGCCGCGGACCTGGCTGCCTATCGCGCGCGCTTTCCCGCCTACCTCGATGCCGACACCTTCGAGTTCACCCAGGCTTAAAGATCTGTCGGGATGGGCCGTTAAGGGGTAAGAGGATTTTCAGGGAGGTTCATCATGACCACTATCGGTGCTGCGAGCATCAATCCATTCCCCCTGGGGGCCGCGCCGCAAAAGCTCAACATCGCCGAGCAGCAGGCCAGCCCGCTCGAGGTGCAGGACAAGCGCGTTGCCGAAGACAGCGAGTCGGTGAGTGTCGACATGCAGGAATACGGCGCCCAGGCCGATCTCGGCTCGTCCACCGCTGATATCGTCGCGCAGTTGCAGAAGCAGATCGACCAGACCGAAAAGACCCTGGCCGAGCAGCAGTCGCAATTGTCCAGCGTGCAGAAGGGCCAGGCGAGCGAGGAGCAGAAGGCGCAACAGGCCCTGGAGGTGCAGGCGCAGATCGCGATCACCGCCAACAACCTGCAGGTGTTGCAGGCGGCCTTGCTCCAGGCGCTGACGGCGCGGATCAATACCACTGCCTGAGTGGGGCAATGAATACACAATAAAAAAGCCCCGGATCATCCGGGGCTTTTTTGTCGCCGTAAAACCGTCAGGCGGCTTTGGCGTCCAGCTGGCTCAGGGAGCGGTTCAGCGCGCTGAACAGGGCCTTGAAGCTGGCGGTGGTGATGTTTTCATCGATACCCACACCGTGCACCGCGCGCTCGCCGTTCACGCGCAGTTCGATATAGGCAGCGGCCTTGGCGTTGGTACCCGCGCCGATGGCGTGCTCGTTGTAGTCCATGATTTCCACCGGAACCGGCAAGCCGGCCACCAGGGCTTCCAGGGCGCCGTTGCCCTTGCCGCGCCAGTGCAGGTTGGTCTCGCCCTGGCCCTTGCTGGACACTTCCACTTCCACGGCGCTGTGGCCGTTTTCTTCCTGCAGGCGATGGCTGACCAGCGCGTACGGGGTGTTGGCCTGCAAGTATTCGCTGTGGAGCAGCGCGTGGATCTGCTGGGCGGTCATCTCCAGGCCCAGGCGATCGGTTTCACGCTGTACCACCTGGCTGAACTCGATCTGCATGCGGCGCGGCAAGCTGATGCCGTATTCCTGCTCCAGCAGGTAGGCGATACCGCCTTTGCCCGACTGGCTGTTGACGCGGATCACCGCCTCGTAGCTGCGGCCGATGTCGGCCGGGTCGATCGGCAAGTACGGTACTTCCCACAGCGCATCGGATTTCTGCTGGGCGAAGCCCTTGCGGATAGCATCCTGGTGCGAACCGGAGAAGGCGGTGTGAACCAGGTCGCCGACATACGGATGACGCGGGTGCACCGGGATCTGGTTGCACTCTTCGACCACTTTGCGCACGCCGTCGATATCGGAGAAGTCCAGTTCCGGATCGATGCCCTGGGTGTAGAGGTTCAGGGCCACGGTGACCAGGTCGACGTTGCCGGTACGTTCGCCGTTGCCGAACAGGCAGCCTTCGACGCGGTCGGCGCCGGCCATCAGGCCCAGCTCGGTGGCGGCTACGCCAGTACCACGGTCGTTATGGGTGTGCAGGCTGATGATCACACTGTCACGACGGTTGATATGGCGGCCGAACCATTCGATCTGGTCGGCATAGATGTTCGGCGTGGCGACTTCGACGGTGGCCGGCAGGTTGAGGATCACCTTGTTGGCTGGCGTCGGGTTCCAGACCTCGATCACCGCGTCGCAGACTTCCTTGGCGAACTCCAGCTCAGTGGCGCTGAAGGTCTCTGGCGAGTATTCGAACTGCCATTGGGTTTCCGGCTGCTGGGCGGCGTATTTGACGAACAGCTTGGCGGCGTTCACCGCGATCTCTTTCACGCCTTCCTTGTCCTGGTTGAAGACAATGCGGCGGAACGACGGGCTGGTGGCGTTGTACAGGTGGACGATGGCTTTCTTCGCCCCGCGCAACGATTCGAAGGTCCGGGCGATCAGGTCTTCACGGGCCTGGGTCAGCACCTGGATGGTGGTGTCGTCCGGGATATGGCCGCCTTCGATCAGGGTGCGCACGAAGTCGAAGTCGGTCTGCGAAGCGGCCGGGAAGGAGGCCTCGATTTCTTTCACACCGACGGCGACCAGGGTTTTCCAGAAACGCAGCTTCTTCACCGCATCCATCGGCTCGATCAACGACTGGTTGCCATCACGCAGGTCGGAGCTGCACCAGATCGGCGCGCGGGTGATGGTCTTCGACGGCCAGGTACGGTCCGGCAGGTTGATGGTCGGGAACGCGCGGTACTTCGAGGAAGGGTCTTTGAGCATGCTCATGGGGAAATCCTTATTGTCCGGGCCGAAAAGAGGCGGCCTGCCGGTGAATCAATGGGTGTGTTGTTTGAAGCAGGGGACGAGGTACCGCGACTCAACCTGGCAGTCGTGCGCTGACGAGGCAGAGGCTTCGGTGTTGGCGGCGCTGAATGAGGGTGTGAGAGGTTTTCATGCCCTCAACCCTAACCACTGGGGTGAAAGATGGCAAGCAGTCGAAAAAAATTGAGATAAATCTCTTAAAACGGAATTTTTGCGAGATTTTATTCTGCGAGGTTGGCGGCTTTCTCGATCTTATTGCGCAGACTTTTGAACCTGCGCAACCCCGGCAGGAGCCCTGACTCAGGGCTGGAAGGCACCGATAAAGATCGCCGGATCGACACGGGCATCGTTCAGGCTGACGTTCCAGTGCATGTGCGGCCCGGTGGCGCGTCCGGTGGAGCCGACTTTCCCGACCACACCGCCGCGGGCCAGTTGCTGGCCGACCTTCACGTCGATCTTCGACATATGGCAGAACATGCTGATAAAGCCCTGGCCATGGTCGACGAATACGGTGTTGCCGTTGAAAAAGTAATTGCCGATCAGGATCACCTTGCCGGCCGCGGGCGTCTTGATCGGCGTGCCGGCGGGCACCGCGAAGTCCAGCCCGGCGTGTGGGTTGCGTTCCTCGCCATTGAAGAAGCGACGCACGCCGAACTTGCTCGACAGCGGGCCGTTCACCGGTTTGTCCAGCAACAGGTTGCTCGGGGTGCTGGGGCTGAAGCTGCGGTAGGCGCGGACCTGCTCGGCCAACTCGGCGTCGATGCGCTTGAGGTCGGCCGGATCGGGGTTGACCTGGCGTTTGTTCTTTAGCGTGATGTGCTGTTCCGGGTATTTCTTGCTGCCCACGCTGAAGTTCAGGCTGCGACCGCCGGCACTGATCTGCTGGGGGCCAGGCTTGACGGTCAGGGGAATGCCGACAATCGCCAGCCAGTTGTTCTGTTCCTTGACCACCAGCAGCGGTTTTCCCTGGTAGCTGGCCTTGGGCGCCTGGGCGGCGCTGCCCAGGTCGATCACTGCCACGCCGCCGGGCACCGGTTTGTTCAGCAGGCGCGTGATGTAGCTATCGGCGTGGGCGTCGAGGGTCAGGCACAGCAACAGCAGGGAGCTCAGAAAGCGCGGCATGGATCAATCCAGTAAAGAAAGGGTGACAGGCGTCAGGTGATTGTCTTCGACCCGGACCTGCAGTTCGCCTTCGCCAAGGCGGGCCTTGAGGCGCTGGCCCGGCTGGGTCTGTGCGGCGCTGCGAATGGCCTGGCCGCGTTCGTCCAGCAGGATGCTGTAGCCACGGCCCAGGGTGGCCAGCGGGCTGACCACATGCAGGGTCTGCATCTGGCTTTGCAGTTGCAGGCGGCGGGATTTCAGGCCTTCGCGCATGGCCCGTGGCAGGCGTTCGGCCAGGCTGTCGAGGCGTTGCCGCAACAGCGCCAGTTGACGTCCGGGGTGCTGGCCGGCGAGCCGGGTTTCCAGGCGGATCAGGCGTTCGCGGCGGGTATTGAGGCTGCGCTCGAACGCCCGGCGCATGCGCATGTCCAGGTCGTCCAGACGCTGCGCTTGCTGGCGCAGGCGTTCGCCGGGGTGGCGCAAGCGCCGGGCCATGCCTTCCAGGCGCAGGCGCTCGCGCAGCAGCCGATCGCGCATGCGCATCACCAGGCGTCGATGCAGGCTTTCGACCCGGTGTTGCAGGTCGCTGGAGTCCGGCGCGAGCAATTCGGCCGCCGCCGAGGGCGTCGGTGCACGCACGTCGGCGACGAAGTCGCTGATCGATACGTCGGTTTCATGACCCACGGCGCTGACGATTGGTGTGACACAGGCATCCACCGCCCGGGCCACGGCTTCTTCGTTGAAGCACCAGAGGTCTTCCAGGGAACCGCCGCCACGGGCCAGGATCAGCGCGTCGAAACCCCGGGCATCGGCCATTTTCAGGGCACGCACGATCTGCGCAGTCGCCTCGCGGCCTTGCACGGCGGTCGGGATCAGGGTCAGGGCCACCTGCGGCGCGCGGCGCCGGAACACACTGATGATGTCGCGAATCACCGCCCCGGTCGGCGAACTGATAATGCCGATGCGCTGGGGATGGGCGGGCAGCGGCACCTTGCGTTCGGTGCTGAACAGGCCTTCGGCGCTGAGCTTTTCCTTCAGGGCATCGAAGGCCAGGCGCAGGGCGCCGTCGCCGGCCGGTTCGACCGTATCGAGGATCAGCTGATAGTCGCCGCGGCCTTCGAACAGCGAGACCTTGCCGCGCACCTTGACCGCCAGGCCGTCCTTCAGCGCCTGGCGTACCCGCGCGGCATTTTGCCGGAACAGCGCGCAGCGCACCTGGGCACCGCTGTCCTTGAGGGTGAAATACACATGGCCGGACGCCGGGCGGGCGAGGTTGGAGATTTCGCCTTCGACCCAGATGTTGCTGAACACGTCTTCCAGCAACACCCGCGCACGGCCGTTGAGCTGGCTGACGGTCAGGACTTCGCGGTCCAGGCCGAGTCTTGCAAAGGGATCTTTAATCATGGGGCGCAGTTTAAAGGCATTCGGCAAACAATCTCCATGGATCGAAACAAAAGGAGACGATGCCTTTGTTGGCCTTGAATACTCCTCCGGCGGTCAGGGCATGAGGGCGGCGTGGAAGTGTTCGATGAACTGCTTGACCAGCGGTGTCGGGTCCTGCCGACAGGCGAGGGCGACCGTGCTCTGGCAGGCCGGGTCTGCCAAGGGCAGGAAGTGCAGGTTGGCGGGGGCGATGTCTTGCATCGATTCGGGCAGCAGGGCGATGCCGAATCCGGCCTGGATCAACTGCAACTGCGTGGTCTTGCGCGACAGCACCCGCGCCGCCTTGGGGAAAAAGCCCTGGCGCATGCACAGCTCGGCCGACAGGTAACTCAGGCCGCCACGCTGTGGATGGGGAATGGAGATAAAGGCTTCGTCGCGCAGTTGCGCCAGGTCCACGCCCTGCTCAGGAGGCGCTGATGCCAGAGAGTGACCTGGCGGCACGGCCAGCAGCAGGCGCTCGCTGAACAGCGGCGTGATCTGCACACCCTCGCGCTGGCGCAGTACCGGCAGCCGTAGCAGGCCGATATCCAGCCGGCCTTCGGCGACTTCCTCCAACTGTGCTTCGGAAGACAGGGTGGCGATGTCCATCGAGGCGCCCGGGCACTGCTCCAGGTAACCGCTGATGGCCCGCAGCAAGCGGCCGCTCATGGACACCGTGCTGGAGTGGCTCAGGCGCAATGTCCCCAGTTGCCCACGGCCGACCTGGGCCGCCAGTTCGCTGGCCTTGTTCAGCTCGTCGAGCAGGTTGCGGGCGCGCGGGTAGAAGGCCGCGCCCGCCGCTGTCAGCCTGGGCAGGCGCGCGGTGCGCTCGAACAGCGGGGTCTTGAGATGGGTTTCCAGTTCCTTGATCTGTCGGCTGAGGGCGGACTGGGCAACGAACAGGCGTTCGGCGGCCGCGCTGAAACTGCCGCTGTCGACAATCTCCACGAAGTAGCGCAGTTGGCGGGTTGAAATCACTCGTCATGCCTTTTTGAGATGGGTTAATGGCTTTGATGATATTAGTCGCAAGGCTTGTGGCTGGCTAAAGTCATTCCTTGATTAAAGGAGGATGGCGAATCGATGAGCATGGTCGAGTTGTTGGGGCAGTGGTCGTGGGGGACGAGTGGCTGGCTGGCGATCGGCCTGGGGATCGCCCTGGCTTATATAGTGTTTGGTATTGCCGGGTTCGGCACGGCGCTAGTGGCCGGGCCGGTGCTGATCCTGTTCATGCCACTGTCGAAGATAATCCCGCTGCTGGTGCTGCTGGATTTTGTCGCGGCCTTCGGCAATCTCTTGCCGTCGCGACGGGATGTCGATCGCTCCGAGCTGGTACGCCTGCTGCCGTGCATGGCGCTGGGCTGCACCCTGGGGGCGATCTTCCTGCTCAACCTCAAGTCCGACCTGTTGCTGCTATTAATGGGGCTGTTTATCAGCGCTTATGCGGTGTACAGCCTGTGGGTCAAGGCAAGGCCCAAGGCGCTGGCGGCGGGCTGGGCGATTCCCATGGGGACCGTGGGAGGGACGTTCGGGGCGCTGTTTGGCAGTGGCGGCTTTTTATATGCGATCTATCTGAACAGCCGCCTGCCCAAGGATGCGGCGCGGGCCACCCAGAGTGCGTTGATCAGTTGCAGCACGGTGGTGCGCCTGAGCCTGTTCGCCATTGCCGGGGTTTATGCGCAGCTGCCTTTATTGTTGTTGGCGTTGTGCTTGTTGCCGGCGATGGTGCTGGGCTTGTGGATGGGGCGGCGGCTGACCATGAAGTTGTCCCGCGAGGCGTTCGTCCGGCTGGTGACCTGGTTGGTGCTGGCCAGCGGCATTGCCCTGATCGGTCGTTACCTGAGCACTTGACCTGTGGGGTTCAGGGATTAAGCTGCGGGCCCGCGGATTTGCCTGGCACGCCGACTTCTATACTTATTGGTCAGGTATCGGCTTGCAGGCGTACTGTCCGAGCAGGCGACGCAGACTTCCCTTCACACGCTCCAGGCCCCACCCATGAACTCGCAAAGCATCATCGTCCCGAAAATCTCCACCTTGCCGGTTCACGAACCCCGCGCCCGGGCGATCGTGCGCTGGCTGGTGCGCAAGAACATCGTCGAGGAAGCCTTGAGCACCTGTGGCCGTACCGGCAATCGCATGGCGCACGCCATTGCTCCTGGCGCGCGCGAAGTGGTGCTGCACCCGGAGGCCTTGCCCTTTGGCGAACCGGTCAACGGTCTGGAGATCATTACCAAGCGCTGCATCTATACCCCGGCCAAGGGGTTTCTCGAGGAAGCAGGTTGCGCCGAGTGCCGCCAGGAAGTGGGGGAGGCGTTGTTCGAGAGCCTGGAAGACTGGATGCCCGGGCGCACCGATAACTTCACCTGCCCCGAGTGTGGGCATGAAGATGACATCAACGGTTTTCTGTTCTTGCAGGAGTGCGGGTTTTCCAACCTCGGTTTCATCTTCAACAACTGGGTCGAGGCCGGGTTCAAGCAGAGCTTTCTCGACGAGTTCGCCGAATGGCTGGATCAGCCGGTGAGTTGGGTGAAGGTCGAGTTGTAAGGATATTTCGGCAGCCGGGTCCAGGGGGGATCATCGCCGGCAGGTGCAATGCTTGCCCCGCGAAACAGGCGCTGCGTTCCGGCAAATTTCCCATCCATCACCCCGTTGATAATAGACAGACTTTTACATTGAGCCCGGGTAGGTGTCTGAGTATAATGGCGCGCTTCCATTTTCCCGCTCGGGAGCCCCCGCGATGCTGCGTATCAGCCAAGAAGCTCTGACCTTCGACGACATTCTCCTAGTGCCCGGTTATTCCGAGGTTCTTCCTAACGAAGTCAGTCTCAAGACCCGTCTCACCCGTGGCATCGAGCTGAATATTCCACTGGTTTCCGCCGCAATGGACACCGTCACTGAAGCCCGTCTGGCAATCGCCATGGCTCAGGAAGGTGGCATCGGCATCATCCACAAGAACATGACCATCGAGCAGCAAGCTGCCGAAGTCCGCAAGGTCAAGAAGTTCGAAGCCGGCGTCGTCAAAGACCCGATCACCATCGAGGCTGACGCCACGGTGCGCGACCTGTTCGAACTGACCCGCATGCACAACATTTCCGGCGTTCCGGTACTGCACGATGGCGACCTGGTCGGTATCGTCACTTCCCGTGACGTGCGTTTCGAAAACCGTCTGGACGCCAGTGTCCGGGAAGTGATGACGCCTAAAGAGCGTCTGGTCACGGTCAAGGAAGGCGCCGACAAGAACGATGTGCGCGAGCTGCTGCACAAGCACCGCATCGAGCGCGTGCTGATCGTCGACGACAAGTTCGCCCTCAAGGGCATGATGACCGTCAACGACATCGAAAAAGCCAAGGCTTATCCGCTGGCCAGCAAGGACGATCAAGGTCGCCTGCGCGTAGGTGCTGCGGTCGGTACCGGTAAAGACACCGGCGACCGCGTGGCCGCCCTGGTCAACGCCGGTGTGGACGTGGTGGTGGTCGACACCGCCCACGGTCATTCCAAGGGCGTGATCGACCGCGTTCGCTGGGTCAAGGAAAACTACCCGCAAGTGCAGGTGATCGGCGGCAACATCGCCACCGGTGCCGCTGCCAAAGCCCTGGCCGCAGCCGGCGCCGACGCAGTCAAGGTCGGTATCGGCCCTGGCTCGATCTGCACCACCCGTATCGTCGCCGGTGTCGGCGTACCGCAAATCAGCGCCATCGCCAATGTCGCCGCAGCCCTTGAAGGCACCGGTGTTCCATTGATCGCCGACGGCGGCATCCGCTTCTCCGGTGACCTGTCCAAGGCCATCGTCGCCGGTGCTTCCGCGGTGATGATGGGCTCGATGTTCGCCGGTACCGAAGAAGCGCCAGGCGAAATCGAACTGTTCCAGGGGCGTTCCTACAAGGCTTACCGCGGCATGGGTTCGCTGGGCGCCATGTCCCAGGCCCAGGGTTCTTCCGACCGTTACTTCCAGGACTCCTCCGCGGGTGCCGAGAAGCTGGTTCCGGAAGGCATCGAAGGCCGTGTTCCGTACAAGGGCACCTTGACCGCCATCATCCATCAGCTGATGGGTGGCCTGCGTTCTTCCATGGGCTACACCGGTAGCGCCAACATCGAAGAGATGCGCACCAAGCCGGAGTTCGTACGCATCACTGGCGCCGGTATGGCTGAGTCCCATGTCCATGACGTGCAGATCACCAAAGAAGCACCGAACTACCGCGTAGGTTGATGCTTCAAGCAAAACGTTAAATGACCGGGGCTGTTTTATTCAGCCCCGAGTCGTTTCTGAATCACGACTGTTTTCGAATTACCTAGACGAGACTGAATCATGGCCCTCGACATTCATGCCCACCGCATCCTGATCCTCGATTTCGGTTCTCAGTACACCCAATTGATCGCCCGTCGCGTGCGTGAAATCGGCGTGTACTGCGAACTGCATCCGTTCGACATGGATGACGAAGCGATTCGCCAATTCGCTCCAAAAGGCGTCATTCTCGCTGGCGGCCCCGAGTCCGTGCACGAAGCCGACAGCCCGCGCTGCCCGCAAGCGGTGTTCGACCTGGGCGTGCCGGTCTTCGGTATCTGCTACGGCATGCAGACCATGGCCGAGCAAATGGGCGGCAAGGTCGAGGGTTCCGAGCTGCGTGAATTCGGTTATGCCCGCGTCGATGTGGTCGGCAAGAGCCGCCTGCTGGACGGCATCGAAGACCACGTCGATGCCGATGGCCTGTTCGGCCTCGACGTGTGGATGAGCCACGGTGACAAGGTCACCAGGATGCCGGAAGACTTCCACATCCTGGCCAGCACCCCGAGCTGCCCGATCGCCGGCATGTTCAACGACGATCTGCGTTACTACGGCGTGCAGTTCCACCCGGAAGTGACCCACACCAAGCAGGGCGGTCGCATCCTGTCGCGCTTCATCCTCGACATCTGCGGCTGCGAAGCCCTGTGGACACCGTCGAAGATTGCTGAAGACGCTATCGCCCAGGTGCGTGCCCAAGTGGGCACCGACAATGTCCTGCTGGGCCTGTCCGGCGGCGTCGATTCCTCGGTGGTCGCGGCCCTGTTGCACAAGGCCATCGGCGACCAGCTGACCTGCGTCTTCGTCGACAACGGCCTGCTGCGCCTGCACGAAGGCGAGCAAGTGATGGCCATGTTCGCCGAGAACATGGGCGTCAAGGTAATCCGCGCCAACGCCGAGGAGCAGTTCCTCAACAACCTGGCCGGCGAAGCCGACCCGGAGAAGAAGCGCAAGATCATCGGCCGTACCTTCATCGATGTGTTCGATGCCGAATCCTGCAAGCTGGAAAACATCAAGTTCCTGGCCCAGGGCACCATCTACCCGGACGTGATCGAGTCGGCTGGCGCCAAGAGCGGCAAGGCCCACGTGATCAAGTCGCACCACAACGTGGGTGGCCTGCCGGAAGAAATGAACCTCAAGCTGGTCGAGCCCCTGCGCGAGCTGTTCAAGGACGAAGTCCGTCGTCTGGGCCTGGAGCTGGGCCTGCCGTACGACATGGTCTACCGTCACCCGTTCCCGGGTCCGGGCCTGGGCGTGCGCATCCTCGGCGAAGTGAAGAAGGAATACGCCGACCTGCTGCGTCGCGCCGACCACATCTTCATCGAAGAGCTGCGCAAGGCCGACTGGTACCACAAGGTCAGCCAGGCGTTCGTGGTGTTCCAGCCGGTGAAATCGGTGGGCGTGGTCGGTGACGGCCGTCGCTACGCCTGGGTCGTGGCCCTGCGTGCCGTGGAAACCATCGACTTCATGACCGCGCGTTGGGCGCACCTGCCCTACGAGCTGCTGGAAACCGTCAGCGGCCGGATCATCAACGAAATCGAAGGCATCTCCCGCGTCACCTACGACGTGTCGAGCAAGCCGCCAGCCACCATCGAGTGGGAATGATCCCGGCCGAGTGATCGGCTGCTGATCGTTCAGGCAATGGCAATGGCGATCGAGACCTTCGGGTGTCGATCGCCATTTGTGTTTCAGGGTCTTTAAAAAGCCCGGTTTCCAGCCCTCCCGCAATACCAGGAAAGACATGGGCCCATCGTCGCCCGCCTGGCCTGTGTACCCTCGACAGACATTCATCGAACTCCCCCGGCGGCCTTTGGCGATGCCGGCGCAGGCGTTGAAAGAATTCATGGTTGTCAGTTGACAACCTTTTCATTGTTGACGAGACTGGAGGCCATGGATGGCTCGCACACCTCATCCCAAGAAAGGCATTGAAATGGCGCTGCGTTACGCCGAATGGCAGGGCTGGCGCGTCGAAGTCGGCGGCGGTCATGCCTGGGGCAGGATCTACTGCCCTTACAACAGCGAGGTGTGTCGTTGCGGCGAGTTCTGCATCACCAGTGTGTGGAGCACGCCGAAAAATCCCCTCCAGCATGCCCGGGCGCTGTGCCGGGTAATCGACAACTGCACGCTGAATCAGCTGCGCGGCGGGAAAGTCCCGCAACCTCGTCGGGAGTCATGACCATGGAATACCTGTTTACCCTCAACTACCTGCTGCCCGCCCACGACTGCGATCCGGACGTGCTGGTGGAGCGCCTCGGCGCGGGGGGCTGCACCGACGCGCTGGTCGGTACCGGGCTGGCGGGGCGCCTGGCGCTGGAGTTCAGCCGCGAGGCCGAAAGCGGTGAAGCGGCGCTGCTCAGTGCCCTGGGCGATATCAAGCGGATCATTCCGGATGCGCGGCTGGTAGAGGCCAGCCCGGATTTCGTCGGCCTGAGCGAGATTGCCGACATCGTCGGGGTTTCCCGGCAGAACATGCGCAAGCTGATGCTCAACCATGCCGGCAGTTTCCCCCTGGCGATCCACGAGGGCAGTGCCTCGCTCTGGCATCTGGCGGAAGTGTTGAGCTGGCTGGAGGCCAGGGGCGGTTACCAGTTGCAGCACCCGGTGATAGAGGTGGCGCGGGCCGCGCAATCCGTGAACGTTGCCAAGGAGGCCCGGCGGGTCGGCATTCCGAGTGCCGAACTGGTGGCGCTGCTGGGCTGAGCAGGCCGGCCCGCCGCGGCGGTCAGCGCCGGGCGACGTCCGAGAAGTAGAACTTGTCCAGGGTGTGGCGTGATTCGGTGTACTCGAACTGTCGGCCGTCCTGCAGGAAGGTCTGGTTGCTGACCACTATCACGTGGCTCTGGCCCTCCAGGTCCAGGTGCTGCTGGTCATCCCGGGTGCGTGGAATCGCTTCGATGGTCCGCTGGGCGTAGCTGATCTGCAATTGCAGGGTCTGCTCGATGTAGGCGTAGATCGAGTGCTCGGCAATCTGTCGGTCCAGCCCCGGGATCAACTCGGCGACGAAGTGGTTGATGTCGAGAATCACCCGTTTGCCATCGATACGCCTCACCCGCTTGATGCGGGTGATCAGGCTGCCTTCCTCGGCCTGCAGGTGTTCGCGCAGCGCGCCTTCGAGGGGAAACTGGGTGAACTCCACCACCTCGGTGCTGACGTCGTTGCCCAGGCGCGGATAGGTTTCCTGGAAGCTGACAATACCGCCCAGCTGGAACTCGATCGGGTGCGGCGACAGCACAAAAGTGCCCTTGCCGTGGATCTTCTGGGCGAAGCCGCGCTCCTGCAACTGCTCGATGGCCTTGCGCACGGTGCCGCGGCTGGCCTGGTAGCTGTCCATCAACTCGGTTTCGGAAGGCAGGCGGGCGCCGCGTTCCAGGCGCTCGGTGGTGATGCTGGCAAGCAGATCGCTGTAGATCTGGTTGTATTTACTCATGGGATGGCTCTGTGCCGTCTGCGCTCAAGGCGGGAACCTTAAGGGCCGTGAGCGGATTTGTCTATTTGAGACGCTGGGGTCGAACGCCTGATTGCGGGTGTCAAACTGGCGATGAAATACCTTACAGCAGTTTAAGAATTTTCTGTCGCGCATGGCGTGCTCTGCTGGAGAACACGGGGCTAGAGCTGTTTTCGTGCAGCAGAAACTCCACGCAACCTGGGTTTCGAAGCGGTATTCGTAAACTCGTCTGTACGAGTTGTTGCTTTAACTCGTACAGACGAGTATTTTTCGCTTCGGCGTGCTGCCAATAACAAAAAACCAAAGCGGAAGAACAAGCATGAGCCACGATTACTCCACGATCGCCAGCGAGTTGCTGTACAGCCTCGGTGGCGCCGACAACCTCGAACAGGCCGCGCATTGCGTCACCCGCCTGCGCCTGGCGCTCAAGGACCCGGGCCTGGTGGACAGCGCGACGCTGAACCAGATCGATCTGGTCAAGGGCTCGTTTTTCACCGGTGGCCTGTTCCAGGTGGTCATCGGCCCCGGCGAAGTCGAAAAGGTCTATGCCGCGTTGCGCCAGCTCACCGGGCTGGCCGCGTCCACCATCGCCGACGTCAAGCAGAAGGGCGCCGACAAGACCCACGCCATGCAGCGCCTGGTGCGGGTGTTTTCCGATGTCTTCATGCCGATCCTGCCGGCGCTGATCATTGCCGGCCTGCTGATGGGGGTGAACAACCTGATCGGCGCCAAGGGCATGTTCATCGAAGGCCGCACCCTGCTCGAGGCCTACCCGACCCTGGATGGCGTGTGGAGCCTGATCAACCTGATGGCCAACACCTCCTTCGTATTCCTGCCGGCCCTGGTGGGCTGGTCGGCGGCCAAGCGCTTTGGCGGCAGCGAGATCCTCGGCATCGTCCTGGGCCTGATGCTGGTGCACCCCGACCTGCTCAATGCCTGGAACTACGGCAAGGCCGTGGCCGGGCTGGAGGGCCAGAGCCTGCCGTACTTCGACATCTTCGGCCTGTTCCAGATCGAGAAGGTCGGCTACCAGGGGCAGATCCTGCCGATCCTGCTGGCGGCCTACGTCATGAGCGTCATCGAAAAATGGCTGCGGGCGCGGGTGCCGAACGCGATCACCCTGCTGGTCGTGCCCATCACCACCATAGTGGTCACCGGCGTGCTGGCACTGGCGGTGATCGGCCCGGTGACCCGGCACCTGGGGATCCTGATCACCGAAGGCGTGGTCACCCTGTTCGAGCTGGCGCCGATGGTCGGCGGGGCTATTTTCGGCCTGCTCTACGCGCCGCTGGTGATCACCGGCATGCACCACATGTTCCTCGCCGTGGACCTGCAACTGATCTCGACCCAGGGCGGCACGTTCATCTGGCCGATGATCGTCATGTCCAACCTGGCCCAGGGCAGCGCGGCGCTGGCGGTGTTCAGCATGAGCCGCAACGCGCGGGATCGCAGCATGGCCTCGACCTCGGCGATCTCCGCTTACTTCGGCATCACCGAGCCGGCCATGTTCGGGGTCAACCTGCGCTACAAGTTCCCGTTCTACGCCGCGCTGATCGGCTCGGCGCTGGGCAGCATTTTCCTCTCGTTGAACAAGGTCCAGGCCTCGGCCATTGGCGTCGGCGGGTTGCCGGGGTTCATCTCGATCATTCCCCAGTACATCCCGATGTTCGTGGTCGGCATGGTCGTTGCCCTGGTGGTGCCGTTCGTACTGACCTGCGGCTTGAGCATGAAGATCATCCGGCCGGGGTATCGCGTCGCCTGACAGATCGCGATAAGGCCCCCAGGGCCAGTACCCAACCCATTGAAGGAGCCCGCCATGCAAGACTGGCAGCGTTCGGTGATCTACCAGATCTACCCGAAGAGTTTCTACAGCCACAGCGGCCAGGCCACCGGCGACCTGCTGGGGGTGGTCGACAAGCTCGACTACCTGCATTGGCTGGGGGTCGATTGCCTGTGGCTCACCCCGTTCCTGCGTTCGCCGCAGCGTGACAACGGCTACGACATCAGCGACTACTACGCCATCGACCCGAGCTACGGGACCATGGCCGATTGCGAGTTGCTGATCGCCGAGGCCGGCAAGCGCGGCATCAAGCTGATGCTGGACATCGTGGTCAACCACACCTCCATCGAACATGAGTGGTTCCAGCAGGCCCGCAGCAGCCTCGACAACCCGTACCGCGACTTCTACATCTGGCGCGACCAGCCGAACAACTGGGAATCCAAGTTCGGCGGTTCCGCCTGGGAATACGAAGCGCAGACCGGCCAGTACTACCTGCACCTGTTCGACCACACCCAGGCCGACCTCAACTGGGACAACCCCCGGGTGCGCGCCGAAGTATTCAAGATGATGCGCTTCTGGCGCGACAAGGGGGTTGGCGGCTTCCGCCTGGACGTGATCAACCTGATCTCCAAGCCGGCCGATTTCCCGGAAGACGCCAGCGATGGCCGGCGCTTCTATACCGACGGCCCGAACGTGCACCCGTACCTGCAGCAGATGCATCGCGAGGTCTTCGAGGGCTTTGACCTGATCAATGTCGGCGAGATGTCCTCCACCAGCCTCGAGCACTGCATTCGTTATTCGCAGCCCGAGTCGAAAGAGCTGTCGATGACCTTCAACTTCCACCACCTGAAGGTCGATTACCCGAACCTGCAGAAGTGGATCCGCGCCGATTTCGACTTCCTCCAGCTCAAGCGCATCCTCTCCGACTGGCAGAGCGGCATGCAGGCCGGTGGCGGCTGGAATGCGCTGTTCTGGTGTAACCACGACCAGCCGCGGGTGGTGTCGCGCTTTGGCGATGACGGCGAGTACCGCGTGGTTTCGGCGAAGATGCTCGCCACCGCGCTGCACTTCCTCCAGGGCACGCCGTTCGTATACCAGGGCGAGGAGCTGGGCATGACCAACCCGGGTTTTACCCACATCGACCAATACCGCGATGTCGAGACCCTGAACATCTATCGCCTCAGGCACGAAGCCGGTGACAGCGAGGCGGACAACATGGCGGCGATCATGCAGAAGTCCCGGGACAACGGGCGCACGCCGATGCAATGGAGTGCCGGGGCCCATGCCGGTTTCAGCAGCGTCGAACCCTGGATCGGTGTGCCGGCGAGTGCCGCGCAAATCAACGTCGAGCAGCAGCTCGAAGACCCGGATTCGGTGTTGCACCACTACCGCCAGCTGATTGCCCTGCGCCGTCGCGAGCCGCTGATCCAGGACGGCGAATATCGCCAGTTGCTGGCCGAGCACCCGCAGGTCTGGGCCTATCTGCGCGAGGGCCAGGGCGAGCGCCTGCTGGTGGTGAACAATTTCTACGGCAGCGCCTGTGAAGTGCAGTTGCCGGAGGAAGTGATGACCGAGCGCATGGAGCAGCGCCTGGTCATCAGTAACTACGCGGACCATGAAACCCGCAGTCGCCAGCTGTTCCTGCGGCCTTACGAGTCCTTTGTCCTGCACCTGATCGACCGCTGACAACCTTCCCCGCATGAGCGCGGCGTGCCCGGCACACCGCGAGCGTTCGCTCGCCGGTAGGGCGGCGCCTGCGGGGCACACACACAAAATAAAAATAATGGGGTGGCTTATGAAAACAACAATAAATCGCGGCCTTGCAGCCTCCTGCGTCTGCCTGGCCTTGCCGTTCCCGGCCCAGGCCCTGGAGTTCGCCGGTTACCTGCGCAGTGGTCTCGGGACCTCGGTCAACAGCAGCTCGCAGTCGTGTTTCCAACTGCCCGGCGCGCAGTCCAAATACCGCCTGGGCAACGAATGCGAACAGTACGCCGAGCTGGAACTGCGCCAGGACCTGTACACCCTGGCCGACGGCTCGGTGCTCAGCGTCGACGCCATGGCGTCGCTCTATAACCAGTACGACCGCAGCCTGACCTTCCAGGGCGACAACGGCTCGGCGCGCATGCCGCAGATGTATGCCCAGTGGTCGAACATGCCCAGCCTCAATGGCGGTTCGCTGTGGGCTGGCCGGCGTTATTACAAGCGCAACGACATCCATATCTCCGACTTCTACTACTGGAACCAGAGCGCCACCGGCGGCGGCATCGAGGACGTGCTGATCGGTGACCTGAAATACAGCTACGCCTTCTCGCGCAAGGACAACCTGTACCAGAAGGACTACATCAACCGGCACGATTTCAACGTCGCCGGTTTCAAGACCAACCCCGGCGGCGAGCTGGAGCTAGGCCTGAGCTACATCGACCAGCCCGACAGCCGCGACGTCCATCGGGGCTGGGCGATCACCGCCCAGCATGTGCAAAAGGACTTCCTGGGCGGCAAGAACAAGCTGGCGTTGCAGTACGGCGAAGGCCCGGGCACCGGGCTGGGCTACACCGGCAATGTGCAACTGGACGACAGCAACAAGAGCTACCGATTGGTGGAGTTCTTCGACTGGCAACTGACCCCGCGCTTTGGCGGGCAGGTCGAAGCGATCTACCAGAAAGACATCCGCCCCGACGGTAACGACCAGAACTGGATCTCCCTGGGTATCCGCCCGGCCTATGCGATCAGCGAGCAGTTCAAGCTGGTCACCGAGCTGGGCCACGATCAGGTCGAGGCTCCCGGCGGCACGCGCAAGCTCAGCAAGTTCACCTTCGCCCCGACCTGGTCGCCCAAGGGCCCGGAATTCTGGGCGCGCCCCGAGGTGCGCCTGTACTACACCTATGCCAGCTGGAACCAGGCCGCCAAGCGCGCGGCGAACGAGCTGGCGGCGGGCTCGGCGCTGTCCGATACCGGCGCCTTCGGCACCGCCAGGCATGGTGCGAACGTCGGATTGCAGGTCGAGTACTGGTGGAAATAAGCGATGCTGTCGGGGCTCGCGCTCCATCGGCACTTACAAGAACAAACAGCAGGTGAAGTCATGGCTACAACCCAACAATTGCAACTGCTCGCGCCGCTGTCCGGGCTGCTGATGCCCCTGGAGCAAGTGCCGGACCCGGTGTTCTCAAGCCGGGTCATTGGTGACGGCCTGTGCATCGACCCGACCTCGCAGACCCTGCGCGCGCCGTTGGCCGGCGTGGTCAGCAACGTGCAGGACAGTGGCCATGCGGTGAGCATCACTGACGACAACGGCGTGCAGGTGCTGATGCACATCGGCCTGGACACGGTGAACCTGGCGGGCCAGGGCTTTAGCCGCCTGGTGCAGGAGGGCCAGCGGGTCGAGGCCGGGCAGCCGCTGATCGAGTTCGATGCCGACTACATCGCGGTGCACGCCCGCAGCCTGCTGACGCTGATGCTGGTGGTCAGTGGCGAGCCGTTCACCTGGCTGAGCGCGGACAGCGCGCTGGTGGACAGCGGCCAGCCGCTGTTGCAGTTGAGCCTGGGCGAGCCTGCGCCAAGCGCGGAGCCCGAGGAGGAGGGCAAGGCGCTGTTCTCCAAACCTGTGACGCTGCCCAACCCCAATGGCCTGCATGCGCGCCCGGCGGCGGTGTTCGCCCAGGCGGCCAAGGGCTTCAAGGCGAGCATCTGCCTGCACAAGCAGCAGGCCAGCGCCAACGCCAAGTCCCTGGTGGCGATCATGGCGTTGCAGACCGTGCAGGGCGATGCCTTGCAAATCAGCGCGGCGGGCGCGGATGCCGAGGCGGCGATCAAGGCCCTGGCCGGATTGCTGGCGAGTGGTTGTGGCGAGGCGGTGACGGCGGCGATCGCCGCCGAACCTGTGGCGCCGGTTGCCGCGCCATCGGGCAAGTTGTTGCGGGGCGTTTGTGCCTCGACGGGGTCGGCCTTCGGGCAGGTGGTGCAGGTGGCCGAGCAGAAGCTCGAGATCGTCGAGTTGGCCAGCGATCAGGCAGCGCAGCGCGAGCTGCTGGAACGGGCGCTGGCGCAGGCCACCGAGGCCCTGCAAGTCCTGCGGGACAAGGCCGCCAGCACAGCCCAGGGCGAGATCTTCAAGGCTCACCAGGAGCTGCTGGAAGACCCGAGCCTGCTGGAGCAGGCCCATGCCCTGATCGCCGACGGCAAAAGCGCGGCATTCGCCTGGAACAGCGCCACCGAGGCCACCGCCGAGCTGTTCAAGGGCCTGGGCAATCCGTTGCTGGCCGAGCGCGCGCTGGACCTGATGGATGTCGGGCAGCGGGTGCTCAAGTTGCTGCTGGGCGTGCAGGACAGCGCCTGGGCCCTGCCGGAGCAGGCGATCCTGATTGCCGAGCAGCTCACCCCCTCCCAGACCGCTGGCCTCGATACCCGCAAGGTGCTGGGGTTTGCCACGGTCGGCGGCGGCGCCACCAGCCATGTGGCGATTCTGGCCCGGGCCCTGGGCTTGCCGGCGCTCTGTGGCCTGCCGGTACAGGTGCTGGCGCTGGCCAGCGGCACGCCGGTGTTGCTGGATGCCGACCAGGGCGAACTGCACCTGGACCCGCAACTGACGGTGATCGAGCAGTTGCAGGCGCGGCGTCTGCAGCAACAGCAGCGCCAGCGCCAGGAGCTGGAGCAGGCTGCCCAGGCCGCGGTGACCCGCGACGGCCATCATGTCGAGGTGACGGCCAACGTCGCTTCGCTGACCGAGGCTGAGCAGGCCATGGACCTGGGCGGGGAGGGCGTCGGCCTGCTGCGCTCGGAGTTTCTTTACCAGGACCGCGGCGTCGCCCCGAGCCATGAGGAGCAGGCCGCGACCTACAGCGCCATCGCCCGGGCCCTGGGGCCGGAGCGCAACCTGGTGGTGCGGACCCTGGATGTCGGTGGCGACAAACCGCTGGCCTATGTGCCGATGGAGCCTGAAGCCAACCCCTTCCTCGGCATGCGCGGGATCCGCCTGTGCCTGGAGCGCCCGCAACTGCTGCGCGAGCAGTTCCGGGCGATCCTCGCCAGCGCCGGGCTGGCCCGCCTGCACATCATGCTGCCGATGGTCACCCAGCTGGCGGAGTTGCGGCAGGCGCGGCAAATGCTGGAGGACGAGGCCCTGGCCCTGGGGCTCAAGGCGTTGCCGAAGCTGGGGATCATGATCGAAGTGCCGTCGGCGGCGCTGCTGGCCGACCTGTTCGCGCCGCAGGTGGACTTCTTCTCCATCGGCACCAACGACCTGACCCAGTACACCCTGGCCATGGATCGCGATCATCCGCGCCTGGCCAGCCAGGCCGACAGTTTTCACCCGGCGGTGTTGCGCCTGATCGCTGCCACGGTCAAGGCTGCCCATGCCCACGGCAAGTGGGTCGGTGTCTGCGGGGCGCTGGCTTCGGAAACCCTGGCGGTGCCGCTGCTGCTGGGGCTGGGGGTGGACGAGCTGTCGGTCAGCGTGCCGCTGATTCCGGCGATCAAGGCCCGCGTGCGCGAGGTCGAGCTGAGCCAATGCCAGGCCCTTGCCGGGCGCATTCTCGGCCTGGAAAGCGCCGATCAGGTACGCGACGCCTTGCACCAGCATCAACAGTCGATGCTGGCCCCTTCACTGGTTCTGGAGAACTGAACATGTTCGAGAAATTGCAGCGGGCGTTCTGGAAGGCCCTGACCCCGGACCTGGTGCCTGACCAGCCGAAGGCGACAACCCAAACCAAGGACGACGCAGCCCTGGACGCAGCCGTCATTGCGGCGCTGGGCGGTGTGAACAACCTCAAGACCCGGCAGCGCGTGGCCCTGACCCGGGTGCGGGTGGAGTTGCATGATCCGACCTTGCTCGATGTTGTGGCCTTACGTAGCGCCGGTGTGCTCGGGACGATGGCGCTGGCGGGAGGCGTGGTGCATCTGCTTGTCGGGTTATCTGCGTAGCCGCTGTCGAGCCTGGGTTTATGCGAGTGCTGCGCACTCGATCGCGAGCAAGCTCGCTCCTACAGGACTGCATATTCCGTTGTAGGAGCGAGCTTGCTCGCGATAGCGGCCGAATGATCAGCGCCTTTTTTCCTCCATACGCCATGGCACCCACCCATCTGCGGCCGCTTGCCGCGCCGGCCTTACTGTTTCTCAACTGCGGGTGTATCGTATTCGCCTTTTGCGGGCCCTGGCCCGCCGCGGATACGTGAGGTAGTTGAGTCCATGTCCTTTACCCGTCGACAGATACTCGGTGGCCTGGCCGGTCTTGCAGTGGTTGGCGTGGGCGCCGGTGGCGCGTCGCGTTACTGGCTGGGCAAGATGGCCGACGCCGAGGCGGGCCACGATTATCAACTGATCGCCGCGCCGCTGGACGTCGAGCTGGTGCCGGGCCACAAGACCGAAGCCTGGGCCTTCGGCCCTTCCGCGCCGGGCACCGAGCTGCGGGTGCGCCAAGGCGAGTGGCTGCGGGTGCGCTTCATCAACCACCTGCCGGTGGCCACCACCATCCACTGGCACGGCATCCGCCTGCCGCTGGAGATGGACGGCGTGCCTTATGTCTCGCAACTGCCGGTCATGCCGGGCGAGTACTTCGACTACAAGTTCCGCGTGCCGGATGCCGGCAGCTACTGGTACCACCCTCACGTCAACAGCAGCGAAGAGCTGGGCCGCGGCCTGGTCGGCCCGCTGATCATCGAAGAACGCGAGCCCACCGGCTTCAAGTACGAACGCACCCTGAGCCTGAAAAGCTGGCATGTGGATGAAGCCGGTGCCTTCGTGCCGTTCAGCATTCCCCGCGAGGCGGCGCGTGGCGGTACGGCGGGGCGCCTGTCGACCATCAACGGTGTGTCCCAGGCGGTGGTGGACATCCCGGCCGGGCAGATCACCCGCGTGCGCCTGCTCAACCTCGACAACACCCTGACCTACCGCATCAACATCCCCGGTGTCGAAGCGCAGATCTACGCTTTGGATGGCAATCCCATCGAGCCGCGGCCGCTGGGCAAGGAATACTGGCTGGGGCCGGGCATGCGCATCTGCCTGGCGATCAAGGCGCCGCCGGCCGGCGAGGAGCTGGCGCTGCGCAACGGCCCGGTGCGCCTGGGCACCTTGCGTTCGGTGGCCAACAGCGATGCGCCGACCGCATGGCCGCCCGCATTGCCGGCCAACCCGATCGCCGAGCCGGACCTGGATAACGCCGAGAAGCTCAACTTCAACTTCGAGTGGGTTGGCTCGGTCTCGGTGAACGTGGACAATGGCAAGCCACCGAGCCTCTGGCAGATCAACGGCAAGGCCTGGGACATCACCGACAAGACCTGCGCCGACCGCCCGATCGCTACGCTCAAGAAGGGCCAGAGCTACATTTTCGAATTGAAGAACATGACTCAGTACCAGCACCCGATCCACTTGCACGGCATGAGCTTCAAGGTCATCGCCTCGAACCGCAAGAAGATCACCCCGTACTTCACCGACACCTACCTGCTGGGCAAGAACGAGCGTGCCCGGGTGGCGCTGGTGGCGGATAACCCGGGGGTGTGGATGTTCCATTGCCATGTGATCGACCACATGGAAACCGGCCTGATGGCCGCCATCGAGGTGGCCTGATGCGGCAGATTCGCCCCGCCCGGATCATCGATCGCAGCCGCGACCAGGACTTCATGCGTGAAGCCCTGGCCCTGGCCGCCCAGGGCGCGGCCCTGGGCGAGGTGCCGGTGGGCGCGGTGCTGGTGCAGGACGGGGAAATCATCGGTCGCGGCTACAACTGCCCGATCAGCGGCAGCGATCCCAGCGCCCACGCGGAAATGGTCGCGATCCGCGCCGCGGCCCAGGCGGTCGACAACTATCGCCTGCCCGGCAGCACCCTCTACGTGACCCTGGAACCGTGCAGCATGTGCGCCGGGCTGATCGTGCATTCGCGTATCGCCCGGGTGGTATACGGCGCCCTGGAGCCCAAGGCGGGCATCGTGCAGAGCCAGGGGCAGTTCTTCAGCCAGGGGTTTCTCAACCATCGGGTACTGGTCGAGGGCGGGGTCCTGGCTGAAGAGTGCGGCGCGGTGTTGAGTGAGTTTTTCAAGGCACGCCGCGCCAGCCGCGACTAAACGCCTTTCTTTTTTGTAGGAGCGAGCTTGCTCGCGATGGCGGCGATGCGGAGTGGCTGAAACACTGCGTCATCGTTCATCGCGAGCAAGCTCGCTCCTAGAGAAGCAGGGTATTTACTTTTTGGCGACGATAACGGCACGCATCGGCGCCGGCAGGCCTTCGATGGTCTTGCTGTGGTCGTTCGGGTCGAGGAAGTCGCTCAGCGACTGGTACTTCATCCACTCGGTGCCGCGCTGTTCCTCGACGCTGGTCACGCTCACATCCACGCAACGCACATCGCTGAAACCGGCACGGCGCAGCCACAGTTCCAGGGCCGGCACCGACGGCAGGAACCACACGTTGCGCATCTGCGCATAGCGGTCTTCCGGCACCAGCACCTGATGCCGGTCGCCTTCCACCACCAGGGTTTCCAGCACCAGTTCGCCGCCCTTGACCAGGCAGTCCTTGAGCGCCAGCAGATGCTCGATCGGCGAGCGGCGGTGGTAGAACACGCCCATGGAAAACACCGTGTCGAAGCCTTCCAGGTTGGGCGGCAGGTCCTCGAACGGGAACGGCAGGTGCCACACCGCGGGCTCCGACAGGTAACGCTGCACCGCCTGGAACTGGCAGAAGAACAGCCAGTTCGGGTCGACGCCGATCACGCTGTGGGCACCGGCGCCGAGCATGCGCCACATGTAGTAGCCGTTGCCGCAGCCGACATCGAGGATGCGCTTGCCTTGCAGGTTCAGGTGCGGTGCGACCCGCGACCACTTCCAGTCCGAGCGCCATTCGGTGTCCACGTGCACGCCGAACAGGTCGAACGGCCCCTTGCGCCAGGGCGACAGACCCATCAGCGCGGTGCGCATCTGGGCGCGGGTGGCGTCGTCGCAATCGGTGTCCAGGGTCAGGCCATTGATCAGGTCGACGGTGCTTGGCTGGATCTTCGGCAGCGCGTCCAGCGCGCTCTGCCAGCGCTCCAGGTCGCCGTGGCCCTTTTCCATCTTGGTGTCGAGTTGCGCTTGCAGGGTGTTGGCCCAGTCGGCCAGCGGCGTACCGGCCAGACGGCGGGCGAGGGGGGACAGATCGATCATGGCAAGGCAATCAACGAGGCAAAGTTAAGACACTGGAACCACGGCACGACTTTCGAGAACCCGGCGGCCAGCAGGCGTTCGCGGTGTTCTTCGAGGCTGTCGGGCTTCATGACGTTTTCGATGGCGCTGCGTTTCTGGGCGATTTCCAGTTCGCTGTAGCCGTTGGCGCGCTTGAAGGCGATGTGCAGGTCGGTGAGCAGCGCATGCTCCTCGGGGTCATTGAAGCGCAGCTTCTCCGAGAGGATCAGCGCGCCGCCGGGCAGCAGCGCCTGGCGAATGCGCCCGAGCAGGGCCAGGCGCTGTTCGGGGGCGATGAATTGCAGGGTGAAGTTCAGCGCCACCACCGAGGCCGGTTGGAACGCCAGGGCGAGGATGTCGCCTTCGATCACTTCGACCGGCAACAGCTCCTGGAACATCGAGTCCTGGCCGTTGAGGTACTCGCGGCAGCGCTCGACCATGGCCGTTGAGTTATCCACCGCGATCACCCGGCAGCCGTCGGTGCGCACATGGCGGCGCAGGGCCTGGGTCACGGCGCCGAGGGACGAGCCCAGGTCGTAGAGCACGCTGTTGGGTTGGGCGAACTGGGCGGCGAGCACGCCGAGGTTCTCGACAATGGTCGGGTAACCCGGCACCGAGCGCTTGATCATGTCCGGGAACACCCGCACCACGTCCTCGTTGAAGGCGAAGTCGGGCACCTGGGCCAGGGGCTGGGCGAAAAGGCGGTCGGATTCTTTGCTCACGGCGGTTCCAGCGGTGGAGATAGAAAGAGGGCCGGCATTGTAGCCGCTGCCGCAGGCTGCGATAAGGCCCGAAGGGCCTTCAGGGCCTCAAGGGCGACACAAGGTGGATGCCCCACCCGTGACCCTGTAGCCGCCGCCGAGCCCGCGAGGCTGCGCACGAGGACGTGGTCCCCGCCAAGCCTGTGCATGGGGTTTATCTGGAGGACCGCGGCGACTGGTTTACGGCCGCTGCGTCGGAGTGCCGCCCAAACCGATCGCAGCCTCGCAGGGCTCGGCAGCGGCTACAGGGCTACAGGCTCAGCGGGGCTCCTGGCGGAAGGCCGACGCCGCGATCCCCCATTGCCCCAGCCAGTAACTGAGGATGATCAGGTAGGGCGCGGCATCGAAGGCCACCACAAAACGGCTGATGCCGATCACGCTGTCGGAGAACACGAAGGCCACGGCGCCGGCGGCGGCCAGTTGCGCCGAGCGCTTGGGCACGTCGCTGCCCAGGCGGGCCAGGGCGCGCCAGAGCATGGCGCTGATGGCCAGGCCGTAGACGATCACCGGCACCAGCAAGGGGCCGAGGCCATGGCTGATCAGGAGGCCCAGCAACGCCGCGCCGGCGACCAGGGCCAGCAGTAGGGGCAAGGGCGCCAGGCGCCGGCAATCGCTGGTATAGGCCTTGAGATAGGCCAGATGCGCAACCAGGAAAGCCCCGAGGCCGAACACGAACAGGTCGGCGGGCCAGGCCAGCAGCACGTCGCCGAGCAGGGAGAACAACAGGCCGAGGCCGATCCAGCGGCGATAGTCGCCGGGGGGCGCATCGTGCAGCCAGCCGAGCAGGGCCAGCACCGGCAGCGGCTTGACCAGCAGGCACAGCAGGGTGGCGTGGATGCTCAGGCCGTAGAGGAAGGTCGCCGCGCCCATCAGCGCAAGGATCAGCCAGCCCATGTCACTTGACCGAAATGGCGCAGTCGAAGGCCTTCACCGGCGCGACTTCCGGGGCCCAGGGTTGCTGGTAGGTCAGCAGCAGGCGCCCGGTACCGGCGGCAAAAGCCTGGAAGCGCCAGGTGGACTGGCCGGCGCTACCCACCAGGCCGCTGTCTTCGGGGTTGCTGTAGACCTCGGGGCTGACTTTGCGCAGCACGCCGCCGGCCGAGTCCTGGATCGCCCAGCGATAACCCGTGGTCGGGTTGCTCGGCAGGGTCAGGATCAGGTTTTGCCCGTTGCTCAGTTGCACTGGGCATTCGCTCTGGTTCTCGAGCGTGACGTTTTGCTTGGGTTGGCTGGCGCAGGCGGCGAGCAGGGCAAGGCTGAGGGGTAGCAACAGACGAATCGGTGACATGGGTCAGAAAGCTCCGGTCATGACAAAGGGCGAGCATAACCGAAGAAGGGGGAATCTGTGGCGGGGCGGGAGAGACGTTGGAGCGAGCTGGCTCGCGATAAGCCGTCAACGATGACGCTGGGCGACGGATACACCGCCGCTGCGCGGCTATCGCGAGCAAGCTCGCTCCTACAGGTCTGCGTTTAGAACAGCACTTTCGCCACATCGGCGAAACGCTTGGCGAAGTGCACGGTGATGCCTTCCTTGAGGTAGTCCGGCAGCTCTTCGAAGTGGCCGCGGTTGGCTTCCGGCAGGATCAGTTCGAAGAGCTTCTGCCGGCGCGCCGCGATGACTTTCTCGCGCACCCCGCCGATGGGCAGGACATGCCCGGTCAGGGTCAGCTCGCCGGTCATGGCCACGCCCTTTTTCGGCGGCTGGTTGCGCGCCAGGGACAGCAGCGCGCTGGCCATGGTCACCCCGGCGCTCGGGCCATCCTTCGGCGTGGCGCCTTCGGGCACGTGCAGGTGGACGAACGCCTCGTCGAAGAACTTTGCATCGCCACCGAACTGCTTGAGGTGCGAGGTGACGTAGCTGTAGGCGATTTCCGCCGACTCCTTCATCACATCCCCCAGTTGCCCGGTGAGCTTGAAGCCACGGTTGAGGGTATGAATCCGCGTGGCTTCGATCGGCAGCGTGGCACCGCCCATGCTGGTCCAGGCCAGGCCGGTGATCACCCCGGTGCCGCTGAGCACCTGTTCGTTGCGGAACACCGGCATGCCCAGGGAGGCTTCCAGGTCCTTGGTGCCGAGCTTGATCACCGCCTCCGGATCTTCCAGCAGCCGCACCACGGCCTTGCGCACCAGTTTGCCCAGCTGTTTTTCCAGCTGGCGCACCCCGGCTTCGCGGGCGTAACCCTCGATCACCGCGCGCAGGGCAGCGTCGCTGATGCTCAGGTGGGCCTTGGACACACCGGCCTTTTCCAGCTGCTTGGGCCACAGGTGGCGCTTGGCGATGGCCAGTTTTTCCTCGGTGATATAGCCCGACAGGCGAATCACTTCCATCCGGTCCAGCAGCGGGCCGGGAATCGAGTCCAGGGTGTTGGCGGTGCACACGAACAGTACTTTCGACAGGTCCAGGCGCAGGTCCAGGTAGTGGTCGAGGAATTCCACGTTCTGTTCCGGGTCGAGGGTTTCCAGCAGCGCCGAGGCCGGGTCGCCCTGGAAGCTCTGGCCCATCTTGTCGATCTCGTCGAGCATGATCACCGGGTTCATCACTTCGACGTCTTTCAACGCCTGCACCAGCTTGCCCGGCAGGGCGCCGATGTAGGTGCGACGGTGGCCCTTGATCTCGGCCTCGTCACGCATGCCGCCGACGCTGAAGCGGTAGAACGGTCGGCCCAGGGATTCGGCGATGGACTTGCCGACGCTGGTCTTGCCCACGCCGGGCGGGCCCACCAGCAGGACGATGGAGCCGCTGATCTCGCCCTTGTAGGCGCCGACCGCGAGGAATTCGAGGATCCGGCTCTTGATGTCGTCGAGCCCGGCGTGATGCTGGTCCAGCACCTTGCGCGCGTGCTTGAGGTCGAGCTTGTCCTCGCCGTACACGCCCCAGGGCACCGCGGTGGCCCATTCCAGGTAGTTGCGGGTGACCGCGTACTCCGGCGAGCCGGTCTCGAGGATCGACAGTTTGTTCATCTCCTCCACGATGCGCTTCTGGGCCTGGGGCGGCAGGACCTTGCCTGCCAGGCGCTGCTCGAACTGCTCGATGTCGGCGCTGCGATCGTCCTTGGTCAGGCCCAGCTCCTGCTGGATGACCTTGAGCTGTTCCTTGAGGAAGAACTCGCGCTGGTGCTCGCCGATCTTGCGATTGACCTCCGCGGAAATCTCTTTCTGCAGGCGCGCGACCTCGACTTCCTTGCGCAGCATCGGCAGGACTTTTTCCATGCGCTTGAGCATCGGCACGCAATCGAGCACTTCCTGCAGCTCGTTGCCGGTGGCCGACGTCAGCGCGGCGGCGAAGTCGGTCAGCGGCGACGGGTCGTTGGGGCTGAAGCGGTTGAGGTAGTTCTTCAGCTCTTCGCTGTACAGCGGGTTGAGCGGCAGCAGCTCCTTGATCGCGTTGATCAGCGCCATGCCGTAGGCCTTGACCTCGTCGGTCGGCTCGCTCGGCTGGTGCGGGTACTCGACCTCCACCAGGTACGGCGGGCGATGGTGCTTGAGCCAGGTGCGGATGCGCACACGGGTCAGGCCCTGGGCCACGAACTGCAGCTTGCCGCTCTCGCGGCTGGCGTGGTGCACCTTGACCAGGGTGCCGTACAGCGGCAGGGCCGAGGTGTCGAAATGCCGTGGGTCTTCCGGTGGGGTGTCCATGAAGAACAGCGCCAGCGAATGGTGTTCGGACTTGCTCACCAATTCCAGGGTCTCGGCCCAGGGTTCTTCGTTGACGATCACCGGCAAGACTTGCGCGGGGAAGAACGGCCGATTGTGGATCGGGATGATGTAGACCTTGTCCGGCAGATTCTGCCCGGGCAGGGCCAGACCCTTGCCGGAGGATGTATGGAGTTCGGCGTTTTCCGGGTCGGCGTATTCACTCATGGTTTCAGGAAGTTCTTGCTGGTCGCTCATGGGGCACCTGCGCAATGGGGTATGCGAAGTTAGATGGGGCAGGTGACGAGCGGTTTCAATGGTGCGTGGGCCGGATCAATTATTTCAGTCCTTGTCGCCGGGACGCGGTGCAGCCTCCAAAACGGCGATGGCGAGGCTGTCATTTCTGCGCAGGAATGCTGGTAATTTGGCGGTGACAAAAAAATGACATTGTAAACCCCCTGATTTTATTGCGTGATCTTCTTCTCTTGGCGGTCTAATCTGGACCGATTAAATGTTGTCAGGGAAATGGCATTTATTTGACGCATCTTTAGCTGCCCAGAGGGACGCGTAATGATCAAGGGACTTTTCAGCGGGGAGCGGCGGGTGTCGCCGTGGGGGTGCAGGGGTGACAACAGTGAGGTCGTGGCGGCGAGAGCGGGCTCATGAAGTGGCGCCAGACGTTCCAGGTAAGGATCACCGGGGTATTGGCGTTGTTGCTGTTGATCGTGATCGGGGTGGTGTATTTCGCCGTCAAGGCCGCGACCAATCATGCGGTGGAAAACCAGGCGCAAGTGCAACTGCAAACGGGCACCCGGGTCTTCGAGCGCTTGCTCGAACTGCGCGGCCGGCGCTTGCGTTATGGCGTGGACTGGCTGGTGGTGGACGCGCAGTTTCGCCAGGCGGTGATCAGCGGCGACTCGCAGCGGATTCTCGAGGCGCTGCGTCAGCATGGCACCGGCACCCGTGGCAGCGAGCTGTTCGTGCTCGGCGCCGAAGGCGCGGTGATCGCCAGCACCCTGGGGGCGATTGCCGAGGGCGAGCATTTCCCCTACGACCGCGCGCTGCGCATGGCCCTGCGGCAGAACAAAAGCATGTTGATCGTCGCGCTCAAGGGCCAGCCTTATCTGCTGGTCCAGGGGCAGGTGCTGACGCCGATGCACATGAACCGGGTGGTCATGGCGTTTCGCATGGACGACCTGTTCGCCAGCGAGCTGCGTTCCATGAGCAACCTGGAGGTGTCTTTCCTCACCCTGCAGGACGGGCGCGCGGGGGAGCTGTTCAGCACCCAGCCGGATATTTTCTGGGCGACCATCATCACCACCCTGCGCAACGCGTCCTGGCATGCGCTGCCACAGTTGAGCGATGCCCACGGCAAGCGTTTCCTCAATCAGGCCCTGCAACTGGCCAACACCGACGATCCCGACGACCCCCAGGTCCTGGCGTTGCTGCAAAGCCCGTTGGATCACGCCTTGCAGGCCTTTGCGCCGCTGGACCGGGAGTTCCTGGCGATTGCCCTGGCGGCGCTGGTGGTGTCGCTGGCCGGGGCCTTGTTCATGGCGCGGCGGGTGTCGCGGCCGTTGAATGTGCTGGCCGATGCGGCCCAGCGCATCGGTGCCGGCAACTACCAGGTGCCGGTGGTGCTCAAGCGC
Organism: Pseudomonas sp. SK3(2021); assembly: GCF_016772375.1. Lineage (NCBI taxonomy): Bacteria > Pseudomonadati > Pseudomonadota > Gammaproteobacteria > Pseudomonadales > Pseudomonadaceae > Pseudomonas > Pseudomonas sp. SK3(2021). The sequence goes on along the minus strand of NZ_CP061943.1, from coordinate 5,381,414 downwards.
ACCGACGAGTTCGGCTTGCTGGCCGAGGCGATCAACGCCATGCAGAGCGGGATTGCCAGCCGCGAGCTGCAACTGGCCCACAACGCCCTGCACGATCCCTTGACCGGCCTGCCCAACCGGGCGCTGGCCATGGAGCGCCTGAGCAATGCCATCGGTGCCGGGCGCAACGTCGTGCTGCTGTACCTGGGGATCGAGGATTATCGGGCGATCAACGAAGGCCTGGGCCCGGAAGGGGTGGAGCAGATGATGCGCGAAGTCAGCCGGCGGCTGTCGGAGACGGTGTCCACCGGGGACACCGCCGCGCGCATCACCGCCAACGAGTTCCTGTTGCTGCTGGAAAACACCGAGATCGATGGCGCGGTGGCCATGGCCGATCGGCTCCACGCGTTATTGAGCCGGCCGCAGACCATTCATGGCGATGAAGTGCAGCGCCAGGTGTGCATCGGCGTGGCGGTCTACCCCACCGACGGGCAATCGGCGGAAGAGCTGATCAGCCGCGCCGCCATCGCTCGCCACGACGCGGCCGCCCAGCCCGGTTACCTGCAGATCTACCAGCAGGACCGCGACCTCGCCCATCAGCGCCAGATCGGGCTGATCCGCGACCTGCGCCGGGCCGCGGCGGAAGGCGAGCTGTTCTTGCTGTACCAGCCCAAGCTCGACCTGCGCCACGGCCATGTGCACCAGGCCGAGGCCCTGCTGCGCTGGCAGCACCCGGAGTTCGGCATGGTCTCGCCGGCGGAGTTCATCCCCCTGGCCGAGCGCACCGGCAGCATGAACAGCCTGACCCTGTGGGTGATCGAGGAGGGCATGCGGCAACTGGCCGAATGGAACATGCGTGGGTTGCATTTGCAGTTGTCGCTGAACATCTCGGCGGACGACCTGCATGGCCACGACCTGGCGGCGCGGGTGAGCGTGTTGCTGCAGCGCTATCGGCTGTCCGCCGAGCAGCTGATTTTCGAGATCACCGAGAGCGCCATCATGCGTCACCCGGAGCAGGCGCTGGAGGTGCTGCAGAGCCTGCGCGACTGCGGCATCAGCCTGTCGGTGGACGACTTCGGCACCGGCTATTCGTCGCTGGCGCAATTGCAGCGGCTGCCGGTGCAGGAGCTGAAGATCGACCAGTCGTTTATCCGCAACCTCGACGAAACCAGCGGCGACGCAGTGATCGTGCGCTCCACCATCGAGATGAGCCACAACCTGGGGCTCAAGGTGGTGGCCGAAGGGGTGGAGCAGGAGCGCAGCCTGCGCCTGCTGGAGCGCTGGCATTGCGACACGGCCCAGGGCTACCTGATCAGCCGGCCGCTCAGCGCCGCCGCCTTCGAGACCTGGCTGTTGAAGTCGCGGATTTCCAGCTGAGCAGCGCTATGTGGCCGTTCCGGGCGCTGCAGCCAGACCTCCGCGGGCCCTGCTTCACGGTGTGAAGCCTGTCGCCATGAGCCCTCGGCGATGGGCCGTGGCTTACTGCTTGGTGCACTCGGCGGGGAGCGCTACGACGCCGCCCATGGAGGCGAAGGCGACCATGCCGCCACTGGGCAATACGCAATTGTATTCGCCGTTGCTGGTGCTGGCGGTGAAGTAGGTCTGGGACGCGTCGCTACGCACATTGGAGACCGTGGTCACGGGCTTGCCGAGGGTGGTCTGGGCGCGGTTCTTGAGGTCGTCGTTGCTGGGTTTGGCAATGGCGCAACCGCCCAGGGCGAGCACCAGGCCGCCGAGCAGGGTGAGGATACGGGCAGAGGGGTGGAGGTTCATGGCGATTCTTCCTTGGTGTTGTGTTTTCTACGGCGCAGCCGGCCCCGACACCGCAGAGCGGCGGTGTTGAGAAGAGCGAGTGAGTGGTGGGCACTATATCGCCGGGGTGGGGGAGGGTCGATTAGCACAGATGGGCTAATGCCCCTTTGCAATGACCAGGTCGAGGACGGCGTCGGCGCAGGGCCGGCTGGCGGTCGCCGGCCCCGGATCGTGGTTCAGCTCGGCAGTTGTTCCTGCAGGCGCCGGCCGAGTACGTCCAGCAGGTCGCAGCCATCGCGCAGGGGGATGACGCAGAGCTGGGCGAAATCCTGGAGCAGCGCCGGGTTGCCGTGCAGGCTGGCGTCGCTGGCGATGTTTTCCAGCAGCTGGATCGCCGCGCGGATGCGGTGGGCGGCGGCTTCATGCAGCACATCCAGGGGCGCCTCGGTGTCGATCAGCAAGGCGGGAATGGTGCAGTCGTTGCTGGTGAGGGCCATGTAGCGGCGGGGATTGTTGGGTAACGCGGGTGTATCGGGAACGACCTTTTTCATTGAGCTGGCTCCAGTACGCCAAGGGTCATCAAAAGGGTTCCTACGCCCTGTCACTGAATTAGCAGTGACAGGCCAAACCATAGAGTCCGGGGCCCGGCGGGACAAGGTGATGGGAGTCGACGCGTGTTGTAGGAATTTTCGCTGTAGCCACTGCCACACCGATCTCGGATCGACATTGGCCCTGTAGCCGCTGCCGAGCCTGCGAGGTTGCGATAAGGCCCGCAGGGCCTTGGTTCCCGATCTCCCGCGAACCTCCAGCGGTCCTCAGAACGCCGCGACCGTGCCGGTCGATCGCAGCCTGCGGCAGCGGCTACAAGAGCCGTGACTGCACGTTCGATCATCGTTTGGCGCAACACCCATCTTGGATCGACATTGGCCCTGTAGCCGCTGCCGAGCCCGCGAGGCTGCGATAAGGCCCGCAGGGCCTTGGTTCCCGATCTCCCGCCGAACTTCAGAGGCCTCCAGAGCGCCGCGACCGTACCGGTCGATCGCAGCCTGCGGCAGCGGCTACAAGAGCCGTGACTGCACGTTCGATCATCGTTTGGCGCAACACCCATCTCGGATCGACATTGGCCTGTAGCCGCTGCCGAGCCCGCGAGGCTGCGATAAGGCCCGCAGGGCCTTGGTTCCCGATCTCCCGCCGAACTTCAGAGGCCTCCAGAGCGCCGCGACCGTACCGGTCGATCGCAGCCTGCGGCAGCGGCTACAAGAACCGTGACTGCACGTTCGATCATCGTTTGGCGCAACACCCATCTTGGATCGACATTGGCCCTGTAGCCGCTGCCGAGCCCGCGAGGTTGCGATAAGGCCCGCAGGGCCTTGGTTCCCGATCTCCCGCCGAACGTCCAGAGGCTTCCAGAACGCCGCGACCGTACCGGTCGATCGCAGCCTGCGGCAGCGGCTACAAGAACCGTGACTGCACGTTCGATCATCGTTTGGCGCAACCCCCATCTCGGATCGACATTGACCTGTAGCCGCTGCCGAGCCCGCGAGGCTGCGATAAGGTCCGCAGGGCCTTGGTTCCCGATCTCCCGCCGAACCTCCAGCGGTCCTCAGAACGCCGCGACCGTGCCGGTCGATCGCAGCCTGCGGCAGCGGCTACAAGAGCCGTGACTGCACGTTCGATCATCGTTTGGCGCAACACCCATCTCGGATCGACATTGGCCTGTAGCCGCTGCCGAGCCCGCGAGGCTGCGATAAGGCCCGCAGGGCCTTGGTTCCCGATCTCCCGCCGAACCTCCAGCGGTCCTCAGAACGCCGCGACCGTGCCGGTCGATCGCAGCCTGCGGCAGCGGCTACAAGAGCCGTGACTGCACGTTCGATCATCGTTTGGCGCAACCCCCATCTCGGATCGACATTGGCCCTGTAGCCGCTGCCGAGCCCGCGAGGCTGCGATAAGGCCCGCAGGGCCTTGGTTCCCGATCTCCCGCGAACCTCCAGCGGTCCTCAGAACGCCGCGACCGTACCGGTCGATCGCAGCTTGCGGCAGCGGCTACAAGAACCGTGACTGCACGTTCGATCATCGTTTGGCGCAACCCCCATCTCGGATCGACATTGGCCTGTAGCCGCTGCCGAGCCCGCGAGGCTGCGATAAGGCCCGCAGGGCCTTGGTTCCCGATTTCCCGCGAACCTCCAGCGGTCCTCAGAGCGCCGCGACCGTGCCGGTCGATCGCAGCCTGCGGCAGCGGCTACATGAATCTCTATTACCTGGCGGGCCTTGCGGTGGTTGGGCGGGCCTATCGCGAGCAAGCTCGCTTGTATGTCCTAAGGTAGGCCTGTCGGGGTGGAGGGACTTAACTCGCTTCTGCAAGCCAGACGGTAGGAGATTTCCCCCACTCTCGCGTTCACCACAAGCGCCGATAAGGAATCCATCGGCTTGAGCACCACCTCAAGACCGACCATATCTACAAGCCTGCGCCAAACGTGAGTCCCCGACAGGTCGTTTTATCTTGTCTGCAGGAGCGTCTCATGACAATACAAACCCCCATCATCGGCATCGATGTCGCCAAGGAAAACCTGAGCCTGTATCGCCTCGATACGCAGCAAAGCGCTACGTTGGCCAACGATCGACGCGCGATCGTGACCTGGTTGAAAACATTGCCCGCAGACTGTGCCGTGGCCATCGAGGCCACCAGCACTTACCACGTCCTGCTGGCGGATCTGGCTTACCAATGTGGGCACAGGATCTATGTCATCGATGGCTACCGCCTGAGCAACTACCGCAAGGGGATCGGTGGCCGCGCCAAAACCGACCAGAGCGATGCCCGCTTGCTGGCGCGTTACCTGGCCCATGAGCAGAACCAGTTGCATCCCTGGAACCCCGCCTGCAAGGCTTATCGGCGCCTGCAACTGCTGCTGCGCCGGCGCGCCACGCTGGTCCGCAGCGCCACCGCCTTGCGCCTGAGTTTTGCTCAAGACCGGCAGATGGCCCGGGAGCTGAAACCGGTACTGGAGCGCATCAAACGCCTGGAACGGCGGCTTAACGAGCAAGTGCACAAGGCGTTGCAGGAGGCGGGCCTGGCTGAGCAGGCCAAGCGTTGCCAGGCGATCGAAGGCATCGGCCCGCTCACCGCTGCGGCCCTCAACCTGGCGTTCCTGCGAGGATCTTTCCGCAACAGCGATGCGTTCATCGCCTTCCTGGGCCTGGATGTGCGGGTCAAGGAATCCGGGCGCTACAGCGGTCGGCGCAAACTGAGCAAGCAAGGCGACTCGGAGATCCGTCGCCTGCTCCACAACGCCGCCATGGCGGCAAGCAGGACCGCCGCCTGGCAACAGCGTTACCAGCAATACCTGCAACGCGGCCTGAAACGAACAGAAGCGCTGGTCATCCTCGCCCGCAAGTTGGCCCGTATCGCTTTCGCCCTGATGAAGACCCAACAACCGTATCGACCGGCGGTTGATACGGTTGGGTAGACATAGAATCTCCTACAGGTAGTGCATCGTCCTTGTAGGAGCGAGCTTGCTCGCGATGACGTCAGGCCGGGCAATACAAAATGAAAAGCCGAAGAAACTCCCCCAAACGCCACCCACAAAAAAGGCGGCTACCCGCAGGTAGCCGCCTTTTCATTCACCGCCGGTAACGCTTATTCCGACAGTTTGTAGGCAATGATGTAGTCGCCCATCTTGGTGCCCAGCGAGCCGTGGCCACCCACGACCACCAGCACGTACTGCTTGCCATCCTTGCCGGTGTAGCTCATCGGCGTGGCCTGGCCGCCCGCTGGCAGGCGGGATTTCCACAGTTCCTTGCCGTTGTTCACGTCATAACCGCGAATGTACTGGTCCAGGGTGCCGCTGAGGAAGCCGACGCCGCCGGCAGTGACCATCGAGCCGCCCATGCTCGGCACGCCGATGGGCAGGCCGATCGGTACCGGCGAGCTGTCGCGGCTGGTGCCGTTCTTGTGCTTCCACACCACTTTGTGGGTGGTTAGGTCGATACCGGCCACGTAGCCCCAGGCCGGGGCCTGGCAAGGTACGCCGAACGGCGACATGAACGGATGCATGATCACCGCGTAAGGCGCGCCAGTGTTGGGTTGCACACCGGAGGTTTCGCTTTCGCGCTTGCTGCCGGCGGCGACTTCGGCGCGCGGCACCAGCTTGGAAACGAAGGCCATGTAGTTCGGGCTGGTGAACAGCAGGTGGCGGACCGGGTCGATCGACACGCTGCCCCAGTTGAACACACCGACGTTACCCGGGTAGACCAGGCTGCCCTGGATCGACGGCGGGGTGTACTGGCCTTCGTAGCGCAGTTCCTTGAACTGGATACGGCACAGCATCTGGTCGAACGGCGTGGCGCCCCACATGCCTTTTTCTTCCAGCGGCGGTGGCAGCAGGTTCAGGTCCGAACGGGCCTGGGTCGGCGCGGTGTGGTCGCCTTCGACCGCACCGGTCGGTGCCGGTACTTCCTGGATCGGCACGATCGGGGTGCCGTCGCGGCGGTCCAGCACGTACAGGCTGCCTTGCTTGGTCGGCTGGATCAGCGCCGGCTTGATGCCGTCCGTGGTCTTCATGTCCACCAGGGTCGGCTGGCTGCCCACGTCCATGTCCCACAGGTCATGGTGGGTGAACTGGTAGTTCCAGCGCAGCTTGCCGGTGTCGATGTCCAGGGCCACGGTGCCGGCGCTGAATTTCTCGGCACCCGCGGTGCGGTTGCCGCCCCATTGGTCAGGCATCTGGTTGCCCAGTGGCAGGTAGACCAGGCCCAGCTTCTCGTCGACGCTGGCCAGGGACCACATGTTCGGCGAGTTGCGGGTGTAGGTCTGGCCTTCCGGCAGCGGAGTGGTTACGTCGGGGTTGCCGGCGTCCCAGTTCCACACCAGGTGACCGTCGTGCACGTCGAAGGCGCGGATCACGCCGGACGGTTCGTTGGTCGACTCGTTGTCGGTCACGTGGCCGCCGATGATCACCAGGTTACGGGTGATGGCGGCCGGCGACGTGGAGTAGTAGCCGCCCGGGGTGAACGGGCCGATACCGGCCTTCAGGTCCACCGCGCCTTTGTTGCCGAAGTCTTCGCAGACCTTGCCGGTGTCGGCGTTGATCGCGATCAGGCGTGCGTCGGCGGTCGGCAGGAACAGGCGACGCGGGCAACTGGCGGCGATGGCCTGGCCTGCGGCCGAGAGGCTGGCCGGGGTGCTGATGGCGTCGCTCTTGTTGAAGTTGGCTTCGTCGTAGTACGACACGCCACGGCAGGTCATGTGCGCCCAGCCACGGAAGTCATCGCCGTTCGGGCCCTGGATTTTCGGGTCGAAACGCCAGATTTCCTTGCCGGTGTCCGGGTCCAGCGCCAGCACCTGGCTGTGGGCGGTGCAGGCATAGAGCATGCCGTTGACCTTCAGTGGGGTGTTCTGGTTGGTGATTTCCACCGGGTCCTTGGCGGTCGGCATGTCGCCGGTGCGGATGCGCCAGGCTTCCTGCAGCTTGCCGATGTTGGCCGGGGTGATCTGGGTCAGCGGCGAGTAGCGGTCGCCGAACTCGGTACGGCCATACGCCTGCCAGTCGCCTTCGGGCATGGCTGGCGCGGCGCTGGTGGTGTCGGCGCTTTCACGGCCCAGTTCGCCCGAGATCTCGCCCGGGTTGGTGAACTGACTGTTGATCGCGGCACCACCGGCCAGGACCACGGCCACGCCCAGTACCGCGGTACCCAGCGGCGCCGGGCCGTTGCGCAGCAGCGGACGACGGAACCATGGCAGCAGCAGAACCACACCCAGGGCAAAGAACAGCGACAGGCGTGGCACCAGTTGCCACCAGTCCAGGCCGACTTCCCACAGTGCCCAGACGGAACTGGCGAACAGCACCACCCCATAGACGAGCAGCGCGGAACTACGCCCCGCCAGCAGCAGCACGCCGCTGACGATCAGGCCGATACCGGCCAACAGGTAGTACAGCGAGCCGCCGAGCATGCTCAGCTTGATCCCCCCGGCCAGCATGGCCAGGCCCATTAGCAGCAGCAAGATACCGAGCAGGCTCGGCAGCAGGCGGCTCGGACTTGAAGCACCATCAGTGCTCATAGTGTGGTTCTCCGTGACGTTTAAGGTAGTCCCGCGCTTGTTCACTGTAGATGACGATCAAGCACGGGCATGGTTCAGCAGTGTTTGGGTAAAAACAGTTTTATTCAGATTGGGCCAGCCCCAGGGGGCCATCAGAACGAGCTCTGGATCTTGATCCCGCCGATCAGCGCGTCGTCGACCTTGTCCACGCCACCCGGGTGGCGGATGTATTGCAGGTTCGGGCGCACGGTCAGCCAGTGGGTGAGGTGCACGCCGTAGTACAGCTCGGCGCTGTATTCGGTGTCCTGGGGCGGCAGGTAGGCCGGGTTGTCGTAGTCCTGGACGAGGTTGGCCTGGTTGGTCGCTTCGGCGTTCTTGCGGTAGGCCGGGTTGACGTGGACCCGGGCCATGGCGAAGCCGATGTCGTCCTTGGCGCGCGCATCGAACAGGCCCTTGTAGACCAGGCCGGCCTGGACATAGTTGTCGATGGCGTTGGTCTTCTTGTCGTGCATCGTCGCGTTGGCGAACAGGCTCAAGCCGCGCGAGTGGTCGCTGGCCAGGCTGGTGATCTGCTGTTGCGCCCCCAGCCACAGGCCGTGCTTGCTCGAACTGCTGCGATAGGCCTCGCCACTCAGGGCGGCCGGCTGGCCGTTACTGTCCTTATAGACGTCGGTGGCCTTGGCGCTGCTGTAGTAGTAACCGGCGCGGTATTCACCCGGCAGGCCATTGAGCTTCGGCGTCCACACCAGCTCCACCGGCAGCAGGGTGCCTTGGGTGCCGCTGCCGCTGAGCTTGAAGCCGTTGCCGCGCTCGAGGTTGGACGGGTTCTGCTCATAGGCGCCGATCTGCGCGTAGAGCTCAGGCGTCAGGTGGTATTTGACCCGCAGCGCCCATTGGCTGACCGGCCAGTTGTACCAGACGCTGCCAGCCCAGTTGCCGACCTGGGAACCGCAGAACGCCAGGTTCTGGAAGTCGCAGGGGAAGCTGTTGAAGTCTTCGCCCTGGCCGAACCGGCCGACCTTGATATCGAGTTTCTGGTCGAGGAATTTCTGCTGGTACCACATCTGCGTCAGGCGCCAGGTCTGGCCGCGACCCCAGACTTCCTGGGCCGAGGTGAAGCCGCCGACCCGCGGATCGTTGATGCGGTCGTTGCTGATGTTGTCGCCGTCGCGCTTGGTGATGGTCAGTTGGAACTCGGCGTCGTTCCAGCCGAGGATCTTGCCCAGGTCCAGGTGGCTGCCGAAGGCGAACTGGTCGCTGAAGCGCGCGGTGCGGTCATGGTCGTAGCCGCCATGCAGGTTGGCGCCCATTTCGCCGACGAAGTCGACCTTGAAGTCATAGCCTTTTTTCGCCAGCTCAGTGCGGTTGCCGTTCCAGTCGCCGAGCATCCAGGGAGATTCGCTGTCGAAGGCCGGTGCGGCCTGGGCGCAGGTGGCCAGGCCGAAGGCGCTGAGCAGGGTCACGGTTTTGTGCAGGGTGGCAGGGCGAGAGACAGCGCTGTCTTTAAGGGTTTGAACGTCTGGCATAGATGAAATCTTGGTCTTGTTCAGGGAAATGGGCAGGCAAGCAAAGGCTCGACGTGGCTCGGTTCGCGGCAGTGCGAGCACGTTAATACAGCTGATTCAAAGGGCAGGATTAAAGGATTCAGCTTGAGCGGCGCGAAGAATAAATCAGGGGGCTAGGCGAGAGAAAGGGCTTTTGTTGACATGGATCATTTCGGATTCGGTAACAGTGCTGTTTCGCCGTCTTGAGCACAGGCCCTGCCGACGCGCCGGGCGCCAGCAAAGCCGTGGCGCGACGGCCCGTTGCAGGCCGTCGCGGGTCAGAGCCTCAGAAGGTGGTGCGCAAGCCGACCTCGATGCTGCGCCCCTGGGCCGGGGCGATATCGCGCAGGATCGAGCTGGCGTAACGCACGGTCTGGTTGGTCAGGTTCTCGCCCTTGACGAAGGCCAGCCACTGGCTGCTGCCGATGTCGAAGTGGTAGCCGGCGCTGGCGCCCAGGGTAGTGTAGCCGTCGGTGCCGCTTTCGTTGTCCGGCACGCGGCGCTGGCTGGCGGCGTGTTCGGCATCGATGCGCGCCTGCCAGCGATCCAGTTCCCACAGCAGGCCGCTGTTCAGGCGCAGCGGCGCGATGCGCGGCAGGGCTTCGCCGTTGTCCAGGTTCTTGGCGCGGGTGTAGTCGCCGGACAGTTCCAGGGCGAACTTGCCGTAGGCGCTTTCGCCGAGCGTCCAACGGTCCTGGGCCTCGATGCCGGCAAACCGCGCGCGGACCCCGGAGTAGGTGTATTCCGGCATGCCGCCGGCGGCTTCCTCGCCTTCATCGTTGAGGGTGCGGCCGCTGCCGAGCAGCCCGATGTAGTGGGAGAAGTGGCTGTAGAACACTCCGACGCTGCCTTTGTGGGTGCCGTTGTCGAAACGCAGGGCCAGGTCGCTGGACACGGCTTTTTCCTTCGACAGGTTGGCGTCGCCGACTTCATAGGTGCCAGTGGCCACGTGGGCGCCATTGGCATACAGCTCGTAGAAGGTCGGGGCGCGTTCGGTGTAGCCCAGGGTGGCGGCCACGGACCAGATCGGCGTCAGGGTATAGACCGCGCCCGACGACAGGCTGCCGGCGGTGAAGCTGCTGGAACTGTCGGCCTGGCTGAAGCGCTCGTTGCCTTTGCTGTCCGGGTCGACGCGGGTGTGCTCCAGGCGCCCGCCGAGGCTGAGTTTCAGGCGCTCGGTGGCCTGTAGTTCTTCGAGGATGAACAGCGCGGCGCTGTCGGTATCGGTCTGCGGCACGAAGGCTTCTTCGCCGAGCGCGGAAAACTCGCTGCGGCTGACCTGGGTGCCGATCACCCCATTGAGCGGGCCGAGGGGCTGGTGGCGGGCTTCGACACGGGCTTCGTAACCCTTGTTCTTGAAGACAGTGCCGGTCTCGCCGCCTTCGATTTCACGGTGCTGGTAATCGGTGTAGCCGGCATCGAGTTTCAGCGAGCTGAAAGGGCCGTCGAGGTTGCGCAGTTCCGAAGCGAAGGCGTAGTGATCCTGCTTCATACGGATGCGCACGTCCTCTTCGGCGGGCGAGCCGTAGTTGGAGTCGTAGTTGCTGTAGGACAGCCCGGCGTAACCGTCGTCCCAGGTGTAGGAGCCGCCGATGGCGCCACCGTCCTGACGGCCGTCGCTGTTGCCCAGGCGACCTTTCTTGCCGTTGCCGTCTTCACTCGGCGGGGCGTGGCGGCTGCGGGCGTAGCCGGGGATTTTCAGGTCGTTGAACTGCCGCGAGTTGGCGTCCAGGTGCAGGGCGAAGGTGCCGTTGCCGGCTTCCAGCTTGCCCGCGCTGCTGCGGGTGGTGTCGGCACCGCCATAACGCAATTCACCGGCACCGTGGATGCCTTCGATGGCCTCGGTGGGGATGCGGTTGTCGAAGGTGTTGACCACGCCGCCGATGGCGCTGCCGCCATACAGCAGGGCGGCCGGGCCACGGACGATCTCGATGCGCTCGACGTTGACCGGGTCCAGCGGCACCGCGTGGTCGTAGGACAGCGACGACGCATCCAGGGCACCGACGCCGTTGCGCAACAGGCGAATGCGATCGCCATCCAGGCCACGAATGATCGGCCGGCTGGCGCCCGGGCCGAAGTAGGACGAGGACACGCCCGGCTGTTTATTCAGGGTTTCACCGAGGCTGCCTTGTTGTTGCAGGGTCAGGTCGTCGCCTTCCAGTACCGTGCTCGGTGCCGCCGTTTGCTGGCTGCCCAGCGGGTTGGCGGTGATGACCTGCGGTTGCAGTTCCAGGGCGTGGGCCTGGGAGGCGAGCAGCAAGGCGGCGGACAGCGGCGTCAGGCGCCAGAATGAAGAGCGGGAAGGGCGGTGGGCAGAGAGGGACATCGGTCATTCCTTGGCAAGCGCGGGGCTGTGCGCTTTGAGTCAAAAGAGAACAGGCGTGACACGGCGAGGTGTCTGGATCAGGGGTTTGTCTTGTATTGATACAATATAACATCTCTCTTGGCGCGAAAAGGAAGGAACTTTTTCAGGAAGAGGGGACATTCGTTCCGATGTAGCCGCTGCCGCAGGCTGCGATCGAGCGGAACGCTCGCGGCGATCTCAGGTGCATGAGCGCCTTCGGCGCTATCGCAGCCTGCGGCAGCGGCTACAGTTGATGAGTGTTCGCCCTTCCACCGGATCGAAGCCTCGGCTAAGGTGCGCGACTTCCTTTTTCTCTTGCTCAAAGGCCCGGCATGACTGCAACGAACAACGACCCGCTGCATGGCGTCACCCTGGAACAGATCCTCAAGGCGCTGGTGGAACATTACGAATGGCAGGGGCTGGCCGAGCGCATCGATATCCGTTGCTTCAAGAGCGACCCGAGCATCAAGTCGAGCCTGACCTTCTTGCGCAAGACGCCCTGGGCGCGGGAGAAAGTCGAGCAGTTGTACGTGAAATTGCAGCGCACCAAACGCCCGCTCTAAGGACCTTCGATGGCTGTCGAGCCGGTTTTTCCTTCAGGCGGCAAACGGCTGTTCACCGCGCTGGCCGCATTGCTCGGCTGGGCGGGGCTGACGATCCAGCTGTACCTGATTCTTCATCTGCGCTGGACGGTGGACGCCAGCCTGCTGGGCGGGCTGATCAACTTTTTCAGTTTCTTCACCGTGCTCACCAACACCCTGGTGGCGGTGGTGCTGACCTGTGCCCTGAACCTGCGCAGCTCACGGGGGCAGCGGTTCTTTCTGCAACCCTGGGTCAGCAGCGGTATCGCGGTGAGCATTTTGGTAGTGGGGCTGGCATACAGCCTGTTGCTGCGTCACCTGTGGCATCCCCAGGGCTGGCAGTTGCTGGCGGACGAGTTGCTGCACGACGTAATGCCGCTGCTGTTTCTCGTCTACTGGTGGTGCTGCGTGCCCAAGGGCCGCCTGGGGTTGCGGCATGTCGCCGGGTGGATGCTCTACCCGCTGCTGTACTTCGCCTATGTCCTGCTGCGCGGGCATGTGCTGGGGCTGTATCCCTATCCTTTTGTCGACGTGGACAAGCTGGGTTATGCACAGGCGTTCGTGAATGCGTTGGGGATCCTGGCGGGGTTCGTGCTGGTGGCGCTGGGGATTGTCGGGCTGGATCGTTGGTTGGGGCGTCGCCGGGCTTGAGTGTGTGGTGACGGGAAGAGCCGAGATTCATGTAGCCGCTGCCGAGCCTGCGAGGCTGCGATCGGCCGCGAAGCGGTCGTAAAACCAGGCGACCTGTTCTTCCCTGCACACCGCGTGCTCAGGCTTTGCGAGGACTTCGTCCTCGATCGCAGCCTCGCAGGCTCGGCAGCGGCTACAGGGCCAATGTTGAGCCGGGAGCCGTGCTGTCGCGATAGGCGGCAACGCCGCCGTTTATTCTTCCTCGCTACTGTCCAGGCGCCAATAACCGGCGGCCTTCACGAACGCGTCGTCGAGTCGGTGCTCGTCCAGCAGCACCCGGCGAATCTGCCGCGAGACTTTGCTTTGCGTGGCCACCCAGGCGTACAGCTTGCCGCTCGGCACCTGCAGCCCGCGCACGGTGCTGAGCAGGTCCTGCTGGCCGCCGTCGCGCTCGACCCAGATCACCTCGACCTGCGCCGCGCTCTGCAGCACCTGCCGCTCGGCGGCGTCCTGGATCTCGATCACCGCCAGCACCCGGCGCCCGGCCGGCAATTCTTCCAGGCGCCGGGCAATGGCCGGCAGTGCGGTTTCATCGCCGATCAGCAGGTAGCTGTCGAAGATGTCCGGCACGATCATCGAGCCGCGGGGCCCGCCGATATGCAGGAACTGGCCGGGCTTGGCCTGCTCGGCCCAGGTCGAGGCGGGGCCGTCGCCGTGCAGGACAAAATCGATATCCAGCTCACCGAGGTCCAGGTCGTAGCGCCGTGGCGTGTAGTCGCGCATGGCCGGCATCACGCCGTTGTCCTTGCCCGGGGCCAGCACCAGGGTTTCCAGGGCCGCCTGCTGTTCGGCATTCTGCGGGAACAGCAGCTTCACATGGTCGTCGCTGCCCAGGCTGATGAAGCCAGCGAGTTCTGGCCCGCCCAGGGTAATGCGGCGCATGCGCGGGGTCAGGTCGACCACCCGCAGCACTTCCAGGCGGCGGCGTTTGATCTCGTGGCTGACCCGATGAATCGTTGGCGAGTTGTCTGCGCTCATTCAGCTGACTCCTGGGGAGAAGAGGGGGCCGGGCCGTCGACGATGGCGCGGGCGGTGTTGTTCAGCAGGTCGCGGACCCGCACGATCTCTTGCGGGTTCCAGCGGCCGTGGTGCATCTGCAGGGCGTGGCGCAGGTTGTGCACCGCCTCGTGGATTTCCGCCGGGCGATCGTGGCCGCGCAGCGAGCGCTTGCTGACGTCGATGCGCATGCGCACGCCGTCCAGGGCAATCGCCTGGTCCTGTAATGACAGGCGACCGGCGTCGGTCACGCTGTAGCGTTTTTTCCCGCCTTCGGCGTCGCCACTGATCAATTCGCTCTCTTCGAGGAAGGTCAGGGTCGGGTAGATCACGCCGGGGCTGGGGCTGTAGGCGCCATCGAACATGCCTTCGATCTGGCGGATCAGGTCATAGCCGTGGCATGGCTGCTCGGCGATCAACGCCAGCAACAGCAGCTTCAGGTCGCCGGGGGCGAAGACCCGTGGGCCGCGGCCGCCGCGTTCGCGCCCGGGGCGTTTTTCAAAGCCGTCGTGGCCGTCGCCGTACTCGCGGTGGGGAGGGTGGTGTTCTCTCATTTTCTCTTTCTCCTGTTTGGTTAAGACATAACTTAAGATATATCTTAAAAACCGCGCAAGCCCTTCTGCGCCAGACAGGCCAGCCGTTGGTCGGAGAGAAGGATTGGAGAAATACCGGTAGCCGCTGCCGAACGAAGTGAGGCTGCGATCGGTCGCGAAGCGGCCGCCAAACCAGGCGACACGGTGTATCAGGCAAATTGGGGATACTGCCTTTGCGTCTGCTGCGTCGGAGTGCCGCCCAAGCCGATCGCCGCCTCGCGGGGCTCGGCAGCGGCTACAGGCGGCTACGGGCGGGGGGACGTTTCAGCGTTGGGCCAGGCTGCCCAGGCATTGGGTATTGCTGCCCGGTTGCAGGTACGGCGTGAGGATCGGCGCCATGCCCTTGAGCACCTGGACCGGCAAGGCCGAGGTGAATTTGAAGCCTTGGGCCGAGGCGCCCGGTACATAGGCGGTCAGGGTGCCGAAGTGGTGTTCGCCGATATAGAACACGAAGGTGGCGGTGCGGTTGATGGATTTCGAACTGAGAACCCGTCCGCCGGAACCGACGGCCTCGATGCGGTTGTCGCCGGTGCCGGTCTTGCCGCCCATGGCCAGCGGCGTGCCGTCGGCCAGCTTGAAGCTGCCGGAGAGGCGCTTGGCGGTGCCTGCATCCACCACTTGCGACAAGGCGCCACGTAGCGCTGTGGCCACCTCGGAAGGCATCACCCGCTTGCCCTCGGCCGGGTCGTTGACCAGCTTGGTTTCATAAGGCGTATCGGCGGCGAAATGCAGGCTGTCGATGCGCAGGGTCGGCAGGCGCACGCCGTCGTTGAGGATGGTGCCGACCAGTTCGGCCAGCGCCGCGGGACGGTCGCCGGAGCTGCCGATGGCGGTCGCCAGCGAGGGCACCAGGTGGTCGAAGGGGTAGCCGACTTTCTGCCAGCGCTGGTGAATATCGAGGAATGCCTCGATCTCCAGCATGGTGCGGATGCGGCTGTCCCGCGCGCTCTTGTGCCGGCTCTTGAACAGCCAGCTGTAGACCTCCTGGCGCTCGAATTCGCTGGCTTTGACGATCTCGCTGAACTTGGCGTCGGGGTGGTTCAGCAGGTAGCCGAGCAGCCACAGGTCCAGCGGGTGCACCTTGGCGATATAGCCCTGGTCGGGCAGGTCGTAGGAGCCGGGGCCGTAGCTGTAATAGAGCTTGTCCAGACGTTCGTCGGTGAGTTTCTCGGTGAGCTTGGCGCCCTTGAGGTGCGAGCGAATGAAGCTGTTGAAGCTTTCCTGGCTGGCTTCCGGCAGCAGGTAGCGGTGCACGGCCGCCAGGCGGATCGGCGTCGGGTGCATGCTGTCGAGGAAGGTGTCCAGGCGCGCCTGGGTGTCCTTGTTGCGGTATTTCTTCCAGAACCGCAGGAGGAAGGAGGTGCCCTCGCGGTCGGCGAACTTGGCCAGGTATTCCTGGCGCCGCGGGTCGCCGTCATCCTTGAGCAGGTTGGCGCTGTTGCTCGGGCCGGCGTAGGTGCTGTAGCGCACCAGGTCGCGCATCAGGCGGATGAAGGGCAGGTTGATGGACTCGCGCAGGGCGTCGCGCAGGGTCGGCATGCGGCCGTTGTCTTCCTTGCGGAAGTTATGAAAGGTGTGCAGCCCGCCGCCGGTGAAAAAGCTCTCGCCGGGGCTGGCCGAGTATTTGCGGTCCAGGGCCGCCTCGAGCATCTTCGGCAGGCTGCGGTCGCTGTTCTGGATCAGGTAGTCCACGGCCCAGCGGCTCAGGCGGTCCTGTTCGGCGATCTCGACTTTCTTCAGTACCGCCGGGGTTTCGGCGCCGTACTGCTCGTACAGTTCGGCAATGATCTGCAGGTAGGTGGTCAGGACCCGCAGCTTGGCGGTGGAGCCCAGCTCCAGCTTGCTGCCTTCGTTGATGTCGAAGGGCTGGTCGGTGCTGTCGGTCTGGACCCGCACCCGTGAACCGTCCGGTGTCAGTTCGAGCAGGGTGAAGCTGTAGCGCACCTGGGTGGTGCTGGTCGGCGTCAGCAGGCGTTCGCCGAGCAGGCCGATCTCGCCGGCGAACACCGGGTCGGCCAGGTGCTTGAGGTACTCGGTGGCCTGGCGTTGCAGGTCGCTTTGCAGGGTGCTGGTGGCCGACAGGTCGAGGCGGTCGAGGTCGTACAGCGGCCGGTTGAGCAGGCCGGCCAGGCGGCTGCGGGCGACGCTGATGCCCTTGTTGGTTTCGATCGGCTGGATCGTCGGTTGCTGCACCCAGTCGCGGAAGGTGGCCTTGCTGGCCAGGGCGGCGTCCGACAGCGGCGTATCGATCACGCCATTCTGGGTCAGCAGGCGGATATGGCTGTCGGTGAGTTCGGCCAGCTCCCGGCGGCCCTTGGACAGGTAATGCGAAGGCCGGCGCTGGGCGATCATCAACGACAGCACCTGGCGCAGGGCCAGGCCGCGTTGCGCCAGGCTCTGCGGATCGCTGGCGGTGCTCGCCAGTTGCTGGTTGACCTGGGCGAAGTCGGCGCCGTACCAGACCCGCAGCCCTTCGGCCATGCCGTGTACTTCACCGTGGCCGGGCACCGCCGACAGGGGCACGCTGTTGAGGTAGTCGCGGATGATGCGTCGCCGGGCCTCGAGGGTCTGCTGGCCGCCCTGGTAGGCACGCACGCTGGCGGAAATCATCTGCCGGATCTTTTCCGCGCCGGACACGGTCAGGCCGTCCGGCGAGTGCCGGTACTTTTCCAGTTGGGTCGCCAGGGTGCTGCCGCCCGCCGTCTGCCCGGGCAGATGCAGGAGCTTGGCCACTTGCGACCAGGCGGCCTTGGCGAACCGCGGCCAGTCCACCGCCGGGTTGGCCAGGGGCTGCTCGGGGTCGAGCAACTCGCGGTTCTCGATGAACAGCAGGCTGCGCACCATCACCGGCGGGATGGCGGCAAAGTTCGAGTAGAGCTGTTGTGGGTACTTGAATTGATAGAGCGGCGCCGCACGGCAATCGGTGATCGACAGCCCGGCCTGAATCTTCTCGGTATAGGGTACGAAGAAGCCGTTTTCGCTGTAGTTCATCAACGCGGGGGAGAAGCGGGTCTGGGCCTGCACCACGTAACCGCGCTTGAGCAGGCGCGCCAGGAAATCATCCAGGGCGCTATAGCCCAGGCGTTTGTCGAAGGGGCCGGCGCCGGGGTAGACGATGGCATCGCTGGGCCCGGGGGCCATGGAATAGGTCAGGTCAGCGGCGAACTTGCTGAGCTCGCGCGCCTGCAGTTTCGAGGTGCGCATTTCCTTGGACGCGGCAAAGCCCAGGGCGACCAGCGCCATCAGCAGCAATAGCCAGAACAGCCGCCACCAAAGCCGGCTTGAATGGGATTTCTCAGGGATAGGCGCTTCTTCCACGCGATCAGTTGGCACTACTTTTTTACTCGAATCGGTCTGCCACAAAGCACCCATAGTCGACTGATCCATTCCCGCAGATTGATCGGACTTGTCTGAAGCTTAGACGGTGGCGGGCAATGGTGAAAAATTTGTGATCGGCCTGAAAGCATTCACCTTCCCTGTAGGCGCGAGCGTGCTCGCGATAAACCCGAGGGCGCCGCGATGCTTCGGATACACCGCGTCATCGTTGACGACCATCGCGAGCAAACTCACTCCTACAGGGGCTGGGGCGAGGCGAAAGAAGCCTGAGATAGAGCCATTGCGAGCGGTAAATACGTCCTAGGTAGGGGCATGACGCTGCACCATGGCTGTGCAATACTCGGCGCCGTTCAAAAATGACAAACGGCGAAAAATCCAGGTAATGCCACTCCGCAAAACCCGAAGATACCGAGATTTCTCTCTGAATTTAGCTGTTTATAGAGTGAAAAAGCCTGCCGTCAGCTTTTTATACTGCACGCCCCACTGATCTTGCAGGATTTGTCCTACAAGACGTGTCGGCCCACAAGGTCGATCCGATCTGGCGGGTACGGGTTATCCGTCCGTGCCTCACAGACTCGGTGGCTCACATCCAATAACAAGATGAGGTTGTACCCTATGCCAGTTGGCAACCACCTGCCCCAAGGCGAGACCGCTCAAGGCGGCCCGCTGAAACGCGAACTCGGCGAACGGCATATTCGCTTGATGGCGCTTGGCGCCTGCATCGGTGTCGGCCTGTTCCTCGGTTCGGCCAAGGCCATTGAAATGGCCGGTCCGGCCATCATGCTGTCCTACATCCTCGGCGGCCTGGCGATTCTGGTGATCATGCGCGCCCTCGGCGAGATGGCCGTGCATAACCCGGTCGCGGGTTCCTTCAGCCGTTACGCGCAAGACTACCTCGGCCCGCTGGCGGGTTTCCTCACCGGCTGGAACTACTGGTTCCTGTGGCTGGTGACCTGCGTCGCGGAAATCACCGCGGTGGCGGTGTACATGGGCATCTGGTTCCCCGACGTGCCGCGCTGGATCTGGGCCCTGGCGGCCCTGGTGAGCATGGGCTCGATCAACCTGATCGCGGTCAAGGCCTTCGGTGAGTTCGAGTTCTGGTTCGCCCTGATCAAGATCGTCACTATCATCGCCATGGTCATCGGTGGCGTCGGCATCATCGCCTTCGGTTTCGGCAATGACGGCGTGGCGCTGGGCATCTCCAACCTGTGGACCCACGGCGGTTTCATGCCCAACGGCGTGACCGGCGTGCTGATGTCCCTGCAGATGGTGATGTTCGCCTACCTGGGCGTGGAGATGATCGGCCTCACCGCCGGTGAAGCGAAGAACCCGCAGAAGACCATTCCCAACGCCATCGGCTCGGTGTTCTGGCGCATCCTGCTGTTCTATGTGGGCGCGCTGTTCGTGATCCTGTCGATCTATCCCTGGAACGAAATCGGCACCCAGGGCAGCCCGTTCGTGATGACCTTCGAGCGCCTGGGCATCAAGACCGCCGCCGGCATCATCAACTTCGTGGTGATCACCGCTGCGCTGTCGTCCTGCAACGGCGGCATCTTCAGCACCGGGCGCATGCTCTACAGCCTGGCGCAGAACGGCCAGGCCCCGGCCGGTTTCGCCAAGACCTCGAACAACGGCGTACCGCGTCGCGCGCTGCTGCTGTCGATCTTCGCCTTGCTGCTGGGCGTGCTGCTCAACTACCTGGTGCCGGAGAAGGTGTTCGTCTGGGTGACCTCCATCGCCACCTTCGGCGCGATCTGGACCTGGGTGATGATCCTCCTGGCCCAGCTCAAGTTCCGCAAAGGCCTGAGCGCCTCGGAACGGGCCGGCCTGAAATACCGCATGTGGCTGTACCCGGTCAGTTCCTACCTGGCCCTGGCGTTCCTGGTGCTGGTGGTGGGGCTGATGGCCTACTTCCCGGACACCCGCGTGGCGCTGTATGTGGGCCCGGCGTTCCTGGTGCTGCTGACGGCGCTGTTCTACCTGTTCAAGCTGCAACCGAACAATGCCCAGCAGGGCGCGGTGCGTTCGGCGTCGTAACGCCATCAGGCGATTAAACGAAAAGCCCCGGTCAGTGACCGGGGCTTTTTTATGCGGGCGATGTTGCTGCGGTTCCAGGTGTTAGTGTTGTGATCACCCGTTTACCGCAGCCCGATCGCCGGTGCGCGGTCAGCTTCCCAACAGCCCCGTGGTGTCCGCATCGAACGCCGTTTTCGCTTGTTGCGCGGCGGGCGCCAGCAGGGCCAGCAGGGCGGCCTCGCTGTACAGCTTGGTGCTCGCCAGGTGCTTGGGTGTCGGTTCGATCGGGATCAGCACGTCTTCGTCGCTGGCGTGCAGCCAGATCGCCGCGACATGCAGCGCCGAGACAAACAGCACACGCAGCTCGAAGGTCCGGCCTTTGAGGTGCGGCGCCTTTTCCGCCAGGTTCAGCGCGTTGACCGTGGCCGACGCCAGGGCGCCGTGGTTCAGTGACGAGAACTCGACCTGGCCACCGACTTCCGCCAGTTGGGCGTCGGCAATCGACACCCCATCGCTGAACACCAGGTAATGCCAGTCCCCCAGCGTGGCCTGTTGCAGGCCTTTGCCTTGGGCCAGGTCTTCCAGGCTCAGCGAGTAGCCACGGTAGGGCTCGGACAGGCTCACTTTGCTGGCCGTGGCCTGGGCGAACTGGCGGTTGACGCCGAAGCCTTTGCTCTGCAGGGCGGCCTGGAGAGCCGGGCGTAGTACCTGAGCGCCGTTGGCGGGTGCCTTGGGATAAGTCAGTTGCATGCTGCCCTCCTTAGTTTTTCCGGGTGAAGTAAGTGTTGGTCCAATTGCCGCCGCCGTTGTACGAGCGGGGGAAGGTGTTCAGGGCACGGGTCGAATATCCGTAGATGGAATCCGCAATCAGCAGGTAGCTGCCGTTGGTGCCATAGATCGCCAGAAAGTGCGCGCCGCCGCCAAACCAGGCACAGCGCAAGCCAACGGGGCGCCCCATGTTGATCTGGTTTTCGATGGCCGACAGTTGGATCGAACCCTGGCTCATGCCGCCAAAGCTGCGGGTGGTTTGCAGGGCCGAGTCCAGGTAGCCGTACACGTTGCATGGCCCCGGCTGGTTGCAGCAGGAATTGCGCCCCAGTTCCGCGTTGGCGACCCCGCATTGAGTCCAGGAGCCGGTGCGGTAATAGTTGCCGACCGAGGCCGACAGCGCGGCCCAGCACCAGTTGGTCTGGGTTTGCTGCTGAATGCTGAAGTTGAGGCTGGCGGCCAGGGCGGCGTGTTCCGCGCGGTCGTCGACTTCGCTCAGTCCGGCATCGAGCAGGGTGCCGACCAGGCACTGCGGCAGTGCTTGCGCAGGACCTGTACGGGTAAAGGGTGTGTCTTCAAGGGTTAGCATTTTCATCCTCCATGAGTGAAAACAAGCGTCCAGCTTGTGTCGTTGTTGCGTATTGCGATGAAGCGTTTTTCGAAAGCCCCTGACCGGCCTGTGGGGTTCGCCATCCTCGATGGCCTGCTCCGGTCGGGCTCAGGGGTAACCTTAGTCGTGATATGCGTTTGTGCAAGTTAAATTATGCATTAATGCAATTTTTTGTAGGCAAGCAGTCAAGGGAGGAGAGGCCAGGGAAGGGGCTTGCACGACAACGGCCCATGCCGGCCGGCTTGGGTGCCGCACGTCTGAAAGAGCGCGGGATCAGCGATTTCGCCAATCGATGGGCAGAAAAACCTGCCATACAAGTTGAGCAACGTTCAACGCGGGAGAGTCACTAATGGGACTCTTATGGAAGGGAATCTCCAGATACACGGTGATCGGCATCGCCAACACTGCGATCCACTGGCTGGTGTTTTTTTTGCTGAGCCTGGTGGCGGGCCTCAGCCAGGCGCTCAGCAACCTGGCGGCCTTTTGCGTCGCGGCGTCGTTTTCTTTCTATATGAACGCGCGCTTCACCTTCGCCGCCAAGGCGTCGGTCGGCGGCTATCTGCTGTTTTTGGGAGGCATGGGGGCGCTGAGCCTGGGTGTCGGGCATGCCGGGGATGTGTGGCGGCTGCCCGGCTTGCTGACAGTACTGGCGTTTTCCGCCCTGAGCCTGGTGGCGGGTTTCCTGTTCGCCAAGTACCTGGTGTTCCGCGAGTGTGAACGATGAAGATCTCGCTGATCGTTCCGGTCTTCAATGAAGAGCAGGCCGTCGGCCTGTTTTACCAGGCGGTGCGTCGCGAATTGCGTTTCGAGCAGGGTGAAGTCGAGATCGTGTTTATCAACGACGGCAGTTCCGACCGCACGGCCGAGGAGGTCAAGGCCCTGGCGCAGGTGGACGAGCAGGTGCTGTTGATCAACTTCTCACGCAATTTCGGCAAGGAGCCGGCGTTGTTCGCCGGGCTGGAGCACGCCAGTGGCGATGCGGTGATTCCCATGGACGTCGACCTGCAGGACCCGATCAGTGTCATCCCGCTGCTGATCGAGAAATGGCAGAAGGGCGCCGACGTGGTCCTCGCCAAACGCCGCAGGCGTACTGCCGAGAGTTACCTGAGGCGCTGCAGCGCGGCGCTGTTCTACCACCTGTTGAACCGTATCGCCTACACCCGGATCGAGGAAAACGTCGGCGACTTCCGGTTGATGGATCGCAGGGTGGTCGATGTGATCCGTACCCTGCCCGAGCATCAGTTGTTCATGAAGGGCGTCCTGTCGTGGGCCGGGTTCACCACGATGGTGGTGGAATACGAGCGCGCCGAACGGGTGGCGGGCAAGAGCAAGTTCAATGGCTGGAAACTGTGGAACCTGGCGCTGGAAGGCATTACCTCGTTCAGCACCGTGCCGTTGCGGTTGTGGACCTACGTCGGTGGCGGTATCTCGATTTTCGCGGTGCTCTACGCGGTGTACATGGTCCTGGACAAGATCCTTTTCGGTAACAGCGTGCCCGGCTACCCTTCGTTGATGACCGCCATTCTGTTTCTCGGCGGTGTGCAGTTGATCGGCATCGGCATCCTCGGCGAGTACGTCGGCCGTATCTATATCGAGACCAAGCATCGGCCGCGCTACGTGATCAAGGACGTCATCGGCGGCAAAGACCGCCTGGGGCTCTAGCATGGACAGAATGGGCAGCTTGCTCAGCGGGGAACTCGGACGCCGCCAGGTCTGGCTGTTTTTTCTGTTCGCCACCTTGTTGTATGTGCTGCCGCTGATCCTCGCGGACTTTCCCTATATCGATGACAACTGGCGTTCGCTGTCGGCCGGCACCGCCTGGACGGAGCAGGGGCGGCTGTTTACCGAACTGTTCTACAACGCCCTGACCTTCAGCAATGCCGCGCCGAACATCTTTCCCTTGCCGCTGCTGATCGCCACGCTCGCCATGGCCGCGGCATTGACCAGCCTGACTTTCCACTATTACCCGCAGCCGACGGCGGCCTGCTGCCTGGTGCTGTTGCCGCTCTGGTACAACCCGTTCTTTCTGCAGAACCTGTCGTATCAATACGACGGCCCGGCCATGGCCCTGAGCCTGGTGGCGGTGATCTACGCCATCACCTATCGCAACCCGTACCGCGTGCTGCAATGGCTGGTGCCGGCCTTGCTGGTCGCGCTGGCCATCGGGCTCTATCAGATCAGCATCAACGTGTTCCTGGGCCTGTGCTGCCTGGAGGTGATCCGCGGCGCGAATGACAAGACTGCCTGGCCGCGCTGGTGGGAAATGATCGGCTGGAAGATCGCCCAGGCGGCCCTGGGCTGGGCGATTTATTGCGTCACCGCCTACCCCTTCATGGATCAGACCCGCACCTTGCTGTTGAACGGGTCGGCGCAGCCCTTGCTGCAACTGCAGGTCAACATCGCCAGGGTGCTGGAAAAAGTCGTGCTGCTGTTTCACGGCGGGTTCGCCTGGGTATTCGCCGTGCTGGCGCTGTGCGCCCTTGCCGGTTGCGTGCGGCTGGGGATGAACCTGCTCAAGCGGCCGGACAGCGGTCTGAAAAAGGTCGTGATGGCGCTGGTCTGCCTGCTGGCATTGCCGCTGGTGATTGTGCTGGTGTCGGGGATCGCGCTGTTTTTCCGCGACTTCAATGAAGGCGCCCGAACCTTGATGGGCTTTGCGCTGCTGTTGGTGCTGCTGTTCTATCTGAGCCACCTGGCGTTGGCGGCGCTCCATGAGCGCTTGCCGCTGCTGCTGACGGTGCCGCTGCTGGCGATGCTGTCGCTGTCGTTCGCCTATGGCCGGGTGCTGACGGTGCAGAAAACCCTGGCGGCCAGCGCGCTGTCGAGCCTTGAGCGCGACATCACCCGCCACCGGCAGCTGCGCGAGGCCAAGCGCATTTATATGTCGGTGACTTATTCCGATCACTGGCTGCTGGCGGCCGCGGGCTCGTTCAAGCAGATGCCGGTGCTGCACTACCTGCTGAACATCGACTTCTTCATGCTGGCCGAGAACCTGCCCAAGGTGGGCATTGCCAACGTGGTCGCGGAAAAGGGCCGGCGCAATGCGACCCTGGTCGGTTACCAGGGCTATCCACCGCTGGTGGACAGCCGCTACTACCGGATCTACCTGCTGGGGGACTACGGTTTTATCGTCATGAAGGAGCCCGCGCCGATCAAGACGCTGCACTGGTGAGGCGCTGGCCTTATCCGCCGGGTCAGAACTGATCCATCAGCAGCACACGGCATTCCCTGGCCTGGAAGGCATTGATCTGCGGCACCAGGCGGGTGAAGTGCTCGGTCTGGCAATGGGCCTTGAGCGCCGCGCGGTCTGGCCATTGCTCGATAAAGATGAAATGCCCCGGGTCTTGCTGGTCGACGAACAGGTCGTAGGCGATGCAGTCCGGTTCCTGGCGGGTTTTCTCCACCAGTTCGGCGTACCAGGGGCGCACGGTGTCGAGGTGTTCGGGCTTGATGAAGTCTTCGGCGATGACTTTGAGCACGGGTTTGCGTCCTTTGCCTATCGATCAATAACGCCCCGCCGCAATGGCGGGGCGTCGAGTGTGGCGGGTCAGGCCGCGGCTTCGCTGTTGGGCTCGAAGCTGTCGGCGCGCGCCAGTTGCCACATGCGCGAATAGAACTCGCCGGTGACCGCGCCGGTGAGCAGTTCGCCGGGCTTGAGGAACACATGCAACTGCGAGAACAGCTTGATCTCGGTGGCCGACATGCGTCGCACCAGATGCTTGGCTTCCAGTTGCGACGGGTGATTCAAACCCGCGGCGGCAAGCATTTCGGCCAGGGCCTTGAGGGTGTTGCGGTGGAAACTGAACACCCGTTGCGCCTTGTCCGGCACCACCAGCGCCCGCTGGCGCAGGTTGTCCTGGGTGGCGACGCCGGTCGGGCATTTGTTGGTGTGGCAGCTTTGCGACTGGATGCAGCCGATGGCGAACATGAAACCACGCGCCGAGTTGGCCCAGTCGGCGCCGATGGCCAGCACGCTGGCGATGTCGAAGGCGCTGACGATCTTGCCGCTGGCGCCGAGCTTGATCTTGTCGCGCAGGTTCAGGCCCACCAGGGTGTTGTGCACGAACAGCAGGCCTTCGCGCATCGGCGCGCCGATGTGGTCGGTGAACTCCACCGGTGCCGCGCCGGTGCCGCCTTCCTTGCCGTCGACCACGATGAAGTCGGGGAGGATGCCGGTTTCCAGCATGGCCTTGGCGATGCCCATGAACTCCCACGGGTGGCCGAGGCAGAACTTGAAGCCAACGGGCTTGCCGCCGGACAGCTCACGCAGTTGCTGGATGAAATGCATCATCTCGATCGGCGTGGAAAAGGCGCTGTGGCTCGATGGCGAGATGCAGTCCTCGCCCATGCGGATGCCACGGGTGTCGGCGATTTCCTGGGTCACCTTGTGCTTGGGCAGGATGCCGCCGTGGCCGGGCTTGGCGCCCTGGCTCATCTTGATTTCGATCATCCGCACCTGCGGGTTCTGCGCCTGCACGGCGAAGCGCTCCGGGTCGAAACGGCCGTCACTGGTGCGGCAACCGAAATAGCCGCTGCCCAGTTCCCAGGTCAGGTCGCCGCCGTTCTCCCGGTGATAGGGGCTGATGCTGCCTTCGCCGGTGTCATGGGCGAAGTTGCCGAGCTTGGCGCCCTGGTTGAGGGCGCGGATGGCGTTGGCGCTGAGGGAGCCGAAACTCATGGCCGAGATGTTGAACACCGAGGCCGAGTAGGGCTGCTTGCACTGCGGGCCGCCGACTGTGACGCGGAAGGTGCTCGGGTCGCTCAGGGGCGCCGGGCGCATGGAGTGGCCGATGAATTCGAAACCCGACTGGTAGACGTCGATCAGGGTGCCGAACGGCTTGTCGGCGCTTTCGTTCTTGGCCCGCGAATAGACCAGCGAGCGCTGGGCCCGGGAGAAGGGCAGGGCGTCGCTGTCGGACTCCAGCAGGTACTGGCGGATTTCCGGACGGATGCCTTCCACCAGGTAGCGGATATTGCCCAGGATCGGGTAGTTGCGGCGCACCGCGTGGGGGCTTTGCAGCAGGTCGAAAATGCCCAGCAGGCTGAGCAGGGCGGTTACCAGAGTGATTGGCCAGAGCCAGTCATGCTCGAGAAAGGGCAAGCTGGCGAGGGTGAAAATCACGCAGGCAGCAAAGAAGGCGTAGCGGCTCAGGAGGGACAGGCTCATACGGTTTCCTTGGTTCGGACTCTATAGATTTCGTTTTTGGGTACTCATTCTTCTTGTGTGGCCAACGATCTTGTTGTTGTAGAGAACGGCCGTGGCGCCGCAGGTGCGCGCCCATGGCAGTTTCAGGCGTCGCCTGGAAAAATCGAAAACAGTTCGGACCGGGACTTGATGCCCAGCTTGCCGTAGATCTGTTTCTTATGGGCTTTCACGGTTTCGGCAGAGATTTGCAGCTTACGAGCGATTTCCTTGCTGGAGCAACCGCTGAGCATCAGGTGCCCGACCTTCAGTTCGCGGCGGTTGCTGTTGCGCATACTGGCGCCGGGGCTCGTCGTGGGCAAGCGTGAACGCCTGGAGCCGGGCGTTGCCGAGGGCGATAGACGATTGACAGCTTTCCTTATTGCAACTGGTTCTCGTTTCCATGGTTGAATAATGTTACTGTATAACGCAATTCGGCCTTAGCTATCCCCTGGAGACTCCCATGAAAGCCAATATCCATCCCGCCTACCGCACCGTGCTGTTCCATGACACCGCCGCCGACGTGTATTTCCTGATCGGCTCCACCGTGGACACCGACCGCACCCAGCGCCACAGCGATGGCAACACCTATCCCTATGTCACCCTCGACGTCTCCAGCGCCTCGCACCCGGTCTACACCGGCCAGCAGCGCAAGACCCAGTCCGAAGGGCGGATCGCCGGCTTCAACAAGCGTTTCGCGTCGTTCGGTTCGTCCGGCAAGAGCGGCAACGCTTGAGGGTCCCGGTCCTTGCCGCACACCTGCTCGTTCCTGCATCCCTGCAGGTGCGAGCTGGATCCTTCCATCATTCCCCTCGCTTATTGCGGCCTACCCATGGAAGGCCTGAACGGCGCCGCTTCGTCCCGCCGCCCGAGGCGCCGGGTGTATTGAAAAAACAGCGGCCGACTGTGTCGTGACGACGCCTCGCCAGTCATGGGATCCTTGCCGCCTCGCGTAACCGATCCAGGTTTTTCATGACTCTTTCAAGCACCACATCCCCCCTAATCCGTATCGCCGCAGCCCTGCTGATCGGCCCCGACGGCCGTACCCTGCTGGTGCGCAAGCGCGGCACCCAGGCCTTCATGCAGCCGGGCGGCAAGATCGAGCCGAGCGAGTTGCCGGCCCAGGCCCTGGCCCGTGAACTGGAAGAGGAACTCGGGCTGCGTATCGAACCGGCCGACGCCCGTTACCTGGGACGTTTTTCCGCCCCGGCGGCCAACGAGCCGGGTTTTGTGGTCGAGGCCGAGTTGTTTCGCCTCGATCTGGACACCGATGAGGTCCGGCCCGCGGCGGAAATCGAAGAGGTCTGCTGGATCGATCCGCAGGCCGGTGACGAGCTCACCCTGGCCCCATTGACACGCGACCTGATCTTGCCGTTTTATCGCGCCTCGCAACTGGCCTCGGCCTGATTTTCCAAGGACAAAGGATTGCCCATCATGATTCCCCTTCACGACATGTTGATCTTCATCGCCGCAGCCCTGCTGATGGTGCTGACCCCCGGCCCCAACATGATCTACCTGATCTCCCGTTCGATCTGCCAGGGCCGCCGGGCAGGCGTGACCTCGCTGGTCGGCGTGGTGGCCGGTTTCTTTGTCCACCTGTTCGCTGCGGCGATCGGCCTGACCGCGGTCTTCATGGCGGTGCCGGTGGCCTATGAAGTGCTCAAGTGGGTCGGCGCCCTGTACCTGATGTGGCTGGCCTGGCAGGCCCTGAAGCCGGGCGCGCGTTCGCCGTTCGAGGCGCAGCAGCTGCCGCCGGACTCGTCGCGCAAGCTGATCCTGATGGGCTTTCTCACCAGCGCCCTGAACCCGAAGATCGCGGTGTTCTACCTCTCGGTCTTTCCCCAGTTCATCAGCCCGGAACACGGTTCGGTGTTCACCCAGAGCATCATCCTCGGCCTGACCCAGATCAGCGTGAGCTTCAGCGTCAACCTGCTGATCGCGCTGTTCGCTTCGGGAATCGCCGCCTGGTTCGTGCATAACCCGCTGTGGCTGGCGACCCAGCGTTATTTCATGGGCTTCGTGCTGGCCGGGCTGGCGGTGCGTCTGCTGCTGGAACAACGCCAGACAGCTTGATTGGGAGTCGATTAGATGAGTGATGATTTTTCTGCGCAGGCTGTGGTCCAGCGCCAGCTTGAAGCCTATAACCGGCGCGACCTGGAGGCCTGGCTGGCGACTTATGCCGAGGACGCTCGCCAGTACGGGCATCCGGCAACGCTGCTGGCCAGCGGTCACGCCGAGATCCGCATCCGCGCGGTCGAGCGTTTCCAGGAGCCGAACCTGCATGCCAGGCTGCTTTCGCGAGCGGTGATGGGCCAGGTGGTGATCGACCATGAAATCGTCACCCGGACGTTCGCCGAAGGCCCCGGCACCCTGGAAACCGTGGCGATCTATGAAGTAGAAGCGGGGCGGATCAAGACCGCCTCATTCACCACCGGGCCCAGGACCCTCGACTGAGCATGTCCATCCAGCGCCTCGATGCCAGTCATGCCGCGGCCTACCGCGCACTGATGCTCGAAGCCTACGCGCGTCATCCGCAGGCCTTTACTTCCAGCGTCGCCGAACGCGCGGCGATGCCCCTGAGTTGGTGGGAGTCGCGGCTGAGCAGCCCGCTGGACCTGTTGCTGGGGGCTTTCGAGGACGGCGAACTGGTGGGCATCGTCGGGTTGGCATTCGAGGTCCGGGAAAAAGCCCGGCACAAGGCCACGCTGTTCGGCCTGTATGTGGCGCAGCCTTATCGCCACGGCGGCCTGGGCTACCGGCTGGTCCAGGCGCTGCTGCAGGAGGCGCGCCAATACCCCGGGGTGCGGCTGGTGCAACTGACCGTCACCGCCGGCAACGATGCGGCCCTGGCGCTGTACCAGCGCTGCGGTTTCGTCCAGTTCGGCCTGGAACCGCTGGCGGTGCGGGTGGGCGTCGAGTACTTCGACAAGCTCCACCTGTGGCGTGAAGTCGTCTCCCCGCTCTGAATTTCTCCGTTCCTCCAGGCCGACACGGCTTTTCAACGTACCGCGCTGACCCCGTCCAGGGTCGAGAACGAGGTGTCCTTGGCGGTCAGCAGGAAGTCGCGCATATAGGGCGCATCCAGCATGTCGGCGCGGATCGCCGCGTACAGCGTGGCGAACAGGCCTTTTTCCCCCAGGCGCTTGGCCTTCACATAACCCCGTGAGCTGTATTCATGCAGCGCCCAATGGGGCATGCCGCACACGCCACGGCCGCTGGCCACCAACTGCATCATCATCACCGTCAGCTCCGAGGTGCGGACCTGGGCCGGCTCGATGTCGGCCGGTTCCAGGAAGCGGGTGAAGATATCCAGGCGGTCGCGCTCCACCGGGTAGGTGATCAGGGTTTCGCTGAGCAGGTCTTCCGCAACGATGTAGGGCTTGCTGGCCAGGCGATGCTGGTTGGCCACCGCCAGCATGGCTTCGTAGGTGAACAGCGGCACGTAGGTGATGCCCGCCAGTTCCACCGGGTCGGAGGTCACCACCAGGTCCAGGTCGCCGCGGGCCAGGGCCGGCAGCGGGGCGAAGGAGAAACCCGAGGCCAGGTCCAGCTCGACTTCCGGCCAGGCGTCGCGGAACTGGTCGATGGTCGGCATCAGCCACTGGAAGCAGCTGTGGCATTCGATGGCCATGTGCAGGCGCCCGGCGGTGCCGCCGGCCAGGCGGGAAATATCCCGTTCGGCGGCGCGCAGCAACGGCAGGGTGGCGTCCGCCAGTTGCAGCAGGCGCAGGCCGGCGCTGGTGAACCGCACCGGCTTGGTCTTGCGCACGAACAGCGGCATGCCCATGCGCTCTTCCAGTTCCTTGAACTGGTGGGACAGGGCGGACTGGGTCAGGTGCAGGCGTTCGGCGGCTTCGACCAGGCTGTCGGCTTCGCGCAGGGCGTGCAGGGTCTTCAGGTGACGGATTTCGAGCACCAGGGTCTCCATGAGTAAATTTTGTGATCAACACGAAAAGGTTGAGTTTGTCTCATGTTGGCTGGGCTGTCGACAATAGCGCCATCTATTACAGGGAGGAACCTACCCATGGCCTTGGCCCACACCCTTGGTTTTCCGCGCATCGGCGCCGACCGCGAACTGAAAAAAGCCCTTGAAGCCTACTGGAAAGGCGACCTCGACCGGCAGGCGCTGCAAGACGTCGGACGCCAGTTGCGGGCCAGGCACTGGCAGTTGCAAAAGGACACCGGCATCGACCTGCTGCCGGTGGGCGACTTCGCCTGGTACGACCAGGTGCTGACTCACTCGCTGACCTTCGGCGTGGTTCCCGAGCGCTTCGACAGCAGCAAGGACGCCCAGGGCCGGCCGACCCTCGACACCCTGTTCGCCATGGCCCGCGGCGCCTCGACTGGCTGCTGTGGCGGCGATCAGGCCAAGACCCAGTACGCCCAGGAACTGACCAAGTGGTTCGACACCAACTACCACTACCTGGTCCCGGAGTTCAGCGCCGACCAGTCGTTCAAGCTGAGCTGGGAGCAGCTGTTCGACGAGGTCGACGAAGCCCACGCCCTGGGCCACCGGGTCAAGCCAGTGATCATCGGTCCGCTGACCTACCTGTGGCTGGGCAAGGCCAAGGGCAACGACTTCGACAAGCTCGAGCTGCTGGAGCGCCTGCTGCCGGTCTACGGCGACATCCTCAACCGGCTCAAGGCCCAGGGCGTGGAGTGGGTGCAGATCGACGAACCGATCCTGACCCTCGACCTGCCGCAGGCATGGAAGGGCGCCTTCGAGCGGGCCTACCACATCCTCCAGTACTCGCCGCTGAAAAAGCTGGTGGCCACCTACTTCAGCGGCCTGCAGGACAACCTCGGGCTGGCCGTGGGCCTGCCGGTGGACGGCCTGCACATCGACGCCGTGCGGGCGCCGGAGCAACTGACCCAGGTGCTCGACCGCCTGCCGACCTACAAGATTCTGTCTGTAGGCCTGGTCAACGGCCGCAACGTCTGGCGTTGCGAGCTGGAGCAGGCGCTGCAGCAACTGCAAGCGGCGCAGGAACGCTTTGGCGACAACCTGTGGGTCAGCAGCTCCTGCTCGCTGCTGCACAGCCCGGTGGACCTGGCCCGGGAAGACCAGTTGGATGCCGAGCTGAAAAGCTGGCTGGCCTTCGCCGTGCAGAAGTGCGGCGAGATCTCGGTGCTGCGTGATGCCCTGAACGATCCCCAGGCCCCGGCGGTGCAAGCGGCCCTGGCCGAAAGCCGCCAGGTGCAGGCCAGCCGCGCGCAATCGCCGCGCATCCACAAGGCCGAGGTCCAGGCGCGGCTCAAGGCGGTCAGCGCCGCCGACAGCCAGCGTCACTCGCCCTTTGCCCAACGCATTGCCCGGCAGCACGCTCGCTTGCAACTGCCGGTGTTCCCGACCACCACCATCGGTTCGTTCCCGCAGACCGCATCGATCCGCCTGGCCCGTCAGGCATTCAAGCAGGGCAAGCTGTCGAACAACGACTACACCGACGCCATGCGCTGCGAAATCCGCCACGCGGTGCAGGTCCAGGAGCGCCTGGGGCTGGACGTGCTGGTGCACGGCGAGGCCGAGCGCAACGACATGGTCGAGTACTTCGCCGAGCAACTGGACGGCTACCTGTTCACCCGCTTCGGCTGGGTCCAGAGCTACGGTTCGCGCTGCGTGAAACCGGCGGTGATCTACGGCGACCTGAGCCGCCCGCACGCCATGACCGTGGACTGGATCAGCTACGCCCAGAGCCTGACCGACAAGGTGATGAAGGGCATGCTCACCGGACCGGTGACCATGCTGATGTGGTCCTTCCCCCGCGAGGACGTGTCCCGCGAGGTGCAGGCCCGGCAACTGGCGCTGGCCCTGCGCGATGAGGTGGTGGACCTGGAGCGGGCCGGGATCAAGATCGTGCAGATCGACGAAGCGGCGTTCCGCGAGGGGCTGCCGCTACGCCGGGCGGACTGGCAGCCGTACCTGGACTGGGCGGTGGAAGCGTTCCGCCTGACCGCCTCTGGGGTGCGCGACGACACCCAGATCCACACCCACATGTGCTACAGCGAGTTCAACGACGTGATCCAGGCCATCGCGGCCATGGATGCCGACGTGATCACCATCGAGACGTCGCGTTCGGACATGGAGTTGCTGGAGGCTTTCGAAGCCTTCGACTACCCGAACGATATCGGCCCGGGGGTGTATGACATCCACTCGCCGCGGGTGCCGGACACCGCCGAGATGGTCAAGCTGATGAGCAAGGCGGTCCGGCGCATCCCCGCCGAGCGCTTGTGGGTCAACCCGGACTGCGGCCTGAAGACCCGCGCCTGGCCGGAAACCGAAGCCGCCCTGGTCAACATGGTCGCCGCCGCCCGTCAGTTGCGTAACCAGCAGGCCTGATCCTGGCAACATCCGCCCCTGTAGGAGCGAGCTTGCTCGCGATGGTCGTCAACGATGACGCGGTATTTCTGAGGCAGCGCGGTGTTTTTGGGCTCATCGCGAGCAAGCTGCGCTCCTACAAGTTTGTGTCGCCCATAAAAATACGAACACCTGGGCCACTGTCGGGGCCGTTGCATTTGGCGCACGCGGGCTTTTGTAGCCGCTGCCGCAGGTTGCGATAAGGCCGAAGGCCTTCAGCGGATTCAAGATCGCTACGTTCCGGGCCGATCGCAGCCTGCGGCAGCGGCTACAGGGTTTTATGACCACTGGGCAATCTTCATCAAACTGTCACGAAACTGTGGCAGCGCGCTCGATCAAAGTTCATCAGACTCGCGCTCTACTGGGCTTCTGCGTTTCGGTGTTTCTTCATGTGGGCAAGATTTTTTTCAACGACTGTTTTCCTGGCCGCGCTGCTGCTCGGCCTGCCGTCTCAGGCGGCGTCTCGCTGTGATGTCAACGTAGCGACCCAGAGGGTCGAACTGGAGCAGGTGAGCCTGGCCTACCAGAGCATCGGCCGTGCCTCCGATCCGGCCCTGCTGTTAGTGATGGGCCTGGGCGGGCAGTTGATCCACTGGCCGGACGAGGTGGTCGTTGCCCTGTGCCAGCAGGGGTTCCGGGTGATCCGTTACGACAATCGCGATGTCGGCCTGTCCACCTGGCGCCAGGCGCCGGCCAGCGCCAACCTGACGTTCGAGGTGCTGCGCTACAAGCTCGGCCTGCCGGTGGCCGCGCCCTACAGCCTGACCGACATGGCCGACGACGCCCTGGGCCTGATGAATGCCCTGCAGGTCGAGCGGTTCCATGTGCTGGGCGCGAGCATGGGCGGGATGATCGCCCAGCACCTGGCGGCCATGGCGCCGCAACGGGTCGAGAGCCTGACCCTGATCATGACCAGTTCCGGCGCCGAAGGCCTGCCGGCGCCCAACGCGGCGCTGGTGCAGCTGTTGTCGCGGCGCGGCGCGCCGAACCGTGAGGTGGCGCTGGAGCAACAGGCCGACCTGCTGGCCGCCCTCGGCAGCCCGCAGGTCACCGACGATCGGCAGGCGCTGCTGCACCAGGCGGCGCAGGCCTATGACCGTGCCTTCAACCCGGAAGGGGTGAAGCGCCAGATCATGGCGATCCTCGCCGAACCGAGCCGGGTGGCCCTGCTCAACCAGCTGCGCGTGCCGACCCTGGTGGTGCATGGCACCGCCGATCCGCTGCTGCCGGTGATGCATGGCGTACACCTGGCCGCGCATATCCAGGGCAGCCAATTGAAGCTGATCCCGGGCCTGGCCCATCGTTTCCAGGAAGCCTTCAAGGCGCCATTGCTGGCGGCGGTGTTGCCCTACCTGCAAAGCCATCGCGAAGACACGTCGCACTGGGCGCGGATAGATCCGCTGCCCGTGCCGAACCTCCTGTAAATCGACTCCTGTTGTAGGAGCGAGCTTGCTCGCGATGAACCCACAGGCACCGCGTTGCTTCAGAGGCATCGGGTCATCGTTGATGACCATCGCGAGCAAGCTTCGCTCCTGCAGGTCCGTGGCCGAGCAGCTGGCTGGAACGGCAGGCCGCACCTGGGGAGAATAGAAAAATATATCAATGTGCCACTATGGTTTTTGCAATGACGGCCGACACAGGCAGCGTCATTCTTAATTCATAGGGACTTGATTCATGAGTTTTCGTATCTTGCATACCTGGGGCGTGCTGGCGTTGCTGGCCTGCCTGGCACTCACCGGCTGTGCCAACGTGCAGCAACCGATTGCCCTGGACCAGCAGTTCTGGGGGGCCAAGGAGCCGACTATCGGCGTGGCCATCACTGTGTTGCCTGCTCCCGAACTCATGCTGACGGGTAGCCAGGGGTTACTGGACGTGGCTATCAACAAGGGCGTCAACAGCAAGCTCAGCGACAACGTCAAAACCTGGGAAGTGCGCGACCTCGACACCCTGCCGGACGTGATCGTGGCCAAGTTGCAAGCCAAGGGCTACAAGGCCAAGCGCATCATCGACCAGATCGACCTGAAGAATTACAAAAACATCTCGTTCCGCGAAGGCTACATGACCAAGGACATGACTCCGATGAAAGCCATGTATGGGGTCGATCGCCTGTTGCTGGTGAACGTCTTTGTAACCGGTGCCACCCGTAGCTACTACAGCCTCGTCCCGACCAGCGTGCCGATGGCCCAGGTGGGTGGGCAGGGCATGGTGGTCGATCTGGCTGACAACAAACTGCTGTGGTTCCAGCCGTTCGCCGCAGTGCAGGCGGCCCAGGGCGAATGGGATGAGCCGAACTACGCCAACCTGTCCAACGCTTTCTACCAGGCCATTGATAGCAGCCGTCAGCAAATGATCACGCCGTTCTCGCAATGAAGGGCTGGTTGACTGTCGTCCTGGCGTTGTTGCTGGCATCAGGTGGCTGTGCGCAGAAAGCGCTGCCGCCGGCCGGCTTCAAGGATCAGGGGGCGTTGCCCTATGTGCAGAAGCATGGGCTCAAGCTCGAGGTGCTGCTCAACGAGCAGGACTTCGTCGGCGCCAGCACGGTGATCGATATCAAGGACGCGACCCGAGCTGCGTCTGCCAGCAATACCCTGCTGCAAAGCTCCGGGGCCAGTGCCGGCCTGGCCGGGGTGCTGGTGGCCAGCCTGATCAATACGCAAATGGGCAGCGGCAGTTTGCAGCGCGAGGCCGAGCAGGCCGCGCACAACGAGTCACGGCCGATGGCCACGTTGCTCGGTGGGCTGCCGTTGCAGACACGCCTGCAACAGCGCTATCAGGAGGCTTCACAAGCCGCCGGCCTGAAGCAGGGTGAAGGGGCAATCACTGCCCGCTTGCTTGTCGAGCCCAAGCTGATGCTGGGGCCCGATCGCGGCAGTTTTGTGCTGATCAATCAGGTTCGGATCGAGGATATCGCGGGCTCGGCGCTGTACCGCACCCGGATCGAAGTGGTCAGCCAGCCATTCCGTCGCTGCGGTGCACAGTGCATCGATGACGGCGGTCTGGAACTGGATAAGGTGCTGGCCTTGCTCGACGAGTGTGTCAGGGAGTCGATGCGTGTTCTGGCGGCCGATCTGAGCCAGCCGGCGTCGAGGCCGGCGGCCCAGGAAACCCTGCGTTACGTGCTGGACGGCCAGCGGGTGGTCGAGCGTGGTTATCAGTTGGCGGGTAATGGCAGTTACTCGCGCTACCGTAACCTGCAGGGCGCTGTGAAGTCAGTACCGGTGGCCTTCGAGGATGCGCTTACCGAAGCGCAGTTGCAGAAAATCTACGGGCAGTAGAACGCCGTGCTGAGCCTTTAGCGGACGATCTTGTCGACCTGGATCCCGAGTTTCTTCAGGCGGTACCAGAAGCTGCGTTCGGAAATGCCAATCAGCTGCGCGGCGGCGGCCTGCACGCCGTTGCTCTGTTGCAGGGCGGCGAGGATGTAGGCCTTCTCCACTTCGGCCAGGGCCGCGTCCAGGTCGCTGGGCACGCTGAGGCTGTCGCCGGGCAGGGCGCTGGCCCCGGCGCTCACCGGCGGCGAGCTGAACAGATAGCCCGGCAGGTCGCTTTCCTCGATCACCGTGCCCGAGGCGACGATGGTCGCGCGTTCGACGCAGTTCTGCAGTTCGCGGATATTGCCCGGCCAGGCGTAGTTGGCCATGGCCTGCAAGGCCTGCGGGCTGAAACCGCTGATGCGTTTGCCGGCGGTGGCGCCCAGGGTGTGGGCGAAGTGCCGGGCCAGGGGCGCGATATCCTCGACCCGCTCGCGCAGGGCGGGCAGGGGGATCGGGAAGACATTGAGGCGGTAATACAGGTCTTCGCGAAACTCCTTGTTGGCCACTGCCTCCAGCAGGTTCTTGTTGGTGGCGGCGATCACCCGCACATCGACCTTGCGCTCGCGCGGGTCGCCCACCGGTTCGATCACCCGTTCCTGCAAGGCGCGCAGGATCTTCGCTTGCAGGGCCAGCGGCATGTCGCCGACTTCATCGAGAAACAGCGTGCCCTTGTCCGCCTGCTGGAAGCGTCCGACCCGGTCCGCCACGGCGCCGGTGAAGGCGCCCTTGCGGTGGCCGAACATTTCGCTTTCCAGCAGGCCTTCGGGGATCGCCGCGCAGTTGACCGCGACAAAGGGCTTGTTGGCGCGGTTGCCGTGCTGATGGATGGCCCGGGCGACCATCTCCTTGCCGGTGCCGCTTTCGCCGGTCAGCAGGATGGTGGCGTTGCTTTCGCGCACCGAGTCCACCGCTTGCAGGACCCGGCGGAAGGTCGGGCTGTCGCCCACCAGGCTGTCGATCTGCCGGTGCTCGTCGAGCTCGGCGCGCATGCGCTGGTTGTCCTTGAGGATGTCGCGAAACTGCAGGGCCTTGCTGACGGTGATGTCCAGCTCGTCGATGTCGAAGGGCTTGGCGATGTAGTCGTAGGCGCCGTTGCGCATCGACTGCACGGCGTTTTTCACCGTGCTGTAGGCGGTCATGACGATCACCGGGATCTGCGGGTAGCGCTGCTTGACCTCGGCCAGCAGTTGCGGGCCGTCCATGCCGGGCATGCGCCAGTCGCTGATCACCAGGTCGATCTCTTCCTGCTCCAGCACCTTGAGCGCGTGCAGGCCATTGCCGGCGGTGAACACCTGGATGCCGTCCTGGCTCAGCGCAGAGGACAGCAGGTCGCAGAGTTTGGGCTCGTCGTCGACCACCAGCAGGTTATGCGTCATGGCTGGGCCTTTTGCTCATGTTCATCCTCTTCGTCGTCCTCACCCTTGGCCGGAATGTACAGGCTGAAGGTGGCGCCGGCATCTATTTCGCTGCTGCATTCGATGTGCCCGTCATGGTTTTCCATGATCGAGAACACCTTGGCCAGGCCCAGCCCGGTGCCCGAGGCCTTGGTGGTGACGAAGGGGGTGAAGATGCGTTCGAGCATGTCCGGCTCGATGCCCTGGCCGGTGTCGGTGACCCGCAGGATGGTGTGCTCGGCGTCCTGGGCGATGCCCAGGATCAGGCGCCCGCCCGCGGGCATGGCGTCGATGGCGTTGAGGATCAGGTTCAGGCAGGCCTGCTTGAGCTGGCGCGCGTCGGCGTACAGGGTCGCGCCCGGCGCCTGGTCGTCGATCTGCGCGTCGATCTTGTGGCTGGCCAGTTCCGGCTCGCAGAAGCCGATCAGCTCTTCCACCAGCGGCCGCGCCAGCAGGGTCGAGCGGATCGGTGCGCTGGGTTTGGCGAAGTCGAGGAAGTCGGTGATCAGGTCGTTGATCCGGCTGACTTCGCTGATCACGTATTCCAGGTGGCGCTTGTCGCCTTCGGGCAGGTCCGCGCGGCGGTGCAGCAGTTGGGTGGCGGTCTTGATGATGCCCAGGGGGTTGCGGATCTCGTGGGCCAGGCCCATGGCCACTTCGCCCAGGGCGTGCAGGCGGTCGCGGCGGCGCAGCTGGGCTTCCAGGTGCTGCAGTTCGCCCAGGCGTTCGCTCATGTGGTTGAAGGTGCTGCTCAGCTCCGCCAGCTCGTCGCCGCCAATCACCGGCACTCGTTGCCGGTAGTCGCCGGCGATCACCGCCTGGACTCCCTTGGACAAGCCGCGCAAGGGCATGGTCAGGCGTTTCGACACCAGCCAGCCGACGGCCAGCGACGCCGCCGAGCTGAGCAGGAAGATCAGGATGAACAGGTTGCTCTGGTTGACCAGCCCCACCAGGCTGCTGTGGCGCAGCAGGCCGCTGAAAATCACCCCCACCAGTTCGCCGCTGTCGTTGAAGATCGGCCGGTACAGCCCGCTGTAGCGGCTGGTGAACTGCTCCGTGGGTTGGCGGGTGTCGCGCAGGATGTTCTCGATCTTTTCCGGCACCTGGGTCGGGTGGTCCTCGAAACGCTGGGTGGCGAAGATCTCGGCGAAGTCGTTGGCCTTGGCCAGGTACAGCCGCAGGTCGAGGGAATGCACGTCGGCCACGCTGGTGAGGAAGCTGGCGTCCAGGTAGGTGGCGATCAGCAACTGGTAGTCGATGCCGTCGAGGGTGGTCTGGAAGGTCGAGACCACTGCGCCGGTGGCCACGCCGCCGACCTGCAGGGTCTGCAGCACCGCGTTGTGGGCCAGGCTGATCTGCCCGACGATATCGTCGGCGGCGGTGCTGAATACCACCTGGTGGTCGCGTTTGCGGATCAGCGCCACCACGTCGATGCCCATGGAGTCGGCGATGTCGGCGGTGAGCTTGTCGTGCCTGGCTGCGTTACGGTCGGTGGGCGGCTTGGTATAGCGCAGGAACAACTGGGCGATGCGCGCGTTGTCGCGCAGGGTCTCGGTGATTTCGTCCTCGACGATCTTGGTCGACTCCTGCAGCCAGATGCGCACGTTGCTGTCGAAGATCTGCGACAGGGTGGTGGACGCCAGCTCGGCGGCGATCATCGTGGGGATCACGCTGACCATCCAGAACGCCAGCACCAGCTTGCGCTGCAGGCTCCAGCGGGAGATGGCGAAAGGGCGAGGGGTGTGGCGGTCTTTTCTGGTCATGAACTTTCGCTTAGTGCAGCGGCCGTGGCGGGGTCGGAGCGATCCGGCCGGAGAACATATTTCAGCCCTTTGAGCAGGGTGTCGAGCAGCGGGTTGCGATGCTGGAAGAACAGGCTGTTGCCGGTGAAGCTACAGCCCAGGCGCAGCTTGCTGGCATAACCGGCCTGGCCGCATTCGTACAGCGCGATCCGGTGCTGGATACAGTAGTCGACATTGGCCATCCAACTGCGCAAATACAGGTTGTGCTCACGACTGATCTCCAGGTCGTGGGCGAAGAATTTGTCGATCAGCCGCTGCTCGTCCAGCAGCACCAGGTTGAAGGCCACCAGTTGTTGGTCGACCCAGTACAGCACGCAGGCAGCCCGTTCCCCCAAGTGCTGGAGGATACCGGTGAAGTAAGGCGCGGGTAAGCGTTCGAATTGCAGGTCGCTGCGCCGCAGCGTGGCTTCATACAGGCGCATGACCTCGGGCAGGACGTCGTCGATGTTGCGTCGCCATTCGATCCGCGGCCCGGATGCGCGCAACTTGCGGCGCAGGTCCTTGCGCGTGGACTTGCCCAGGGTGCCGAGGTAGGCATCCAGCGAGCCGAAGGGCACCGGCAGCAAGGCGCTGGGCAAACTGGGCATGGCTTGCAGGCCGAACGCCTGGCAGCTGGCGGCCCATTGCCGATCCTGGCGGGCGGCATCCTTGACCGCCAACAGGCCGATGCCCTGGGCGTCGGCGTCGCGCCGGGCCAGGTGCAGTAGCTGCCCGAGCAGGGCCTGGCGGCGCACGGCGGGGATATGGCTGGCAGTGCCGGCGTGGCACTGTTCGGCCACCGGCGAACCGATGGCGTACAGCGGCAGTTGCAGCAGCCCCGGCCACCAGCGTTGCAGGCGTTCGCTCAGGCGCTTGGCCGGGCCCGAGACGGTGGTGTCCAGGCGGTAGCGGGTGATGAAGGCCGGGGCGGCGGCCACCAGCGCCCCGTCTTCGAATACCGCCAGGTAGCGCCAGGTGAAGTCCTCGATGCCGGCGTTCTGCACCGCCAGGTAATAGTCCCAATCCTCCAGGGCTCCGGGAAAACAGTCGTTCCAGGCGCCGCGGTCGATGGCCTGGATGCTCGAAAAAACTTGGCTGGTGATCACGTGCGGTCCTTGAGTCAGGCGAACTGGCGCAGGTCTTCGTGCACCACGGGCCGAGGGCCCGCCTGGCGTTCGATGAAGTCCGCGCTCAGCTCCACCACCCGGCGGTACTGCAGGTCGACGGTGATCATGTGGTAGCAGTTGTCGAGCAGCACCTTGACCACCGGGCCGCCGAGCTTGCGCTCGACATAGTCGGCGTTCCAGCGGCTGGTGATGTCGTCCTCGATGGAGTGCAGCACCAGGGCCGGAGTGGTGATCGACGGCATGCGTTTTTTCACCACCGCGTTCATCCGGTGCAGCTCGCGCACGGT
The DNA here is from genome assembly GCF_016772375.1 of Pseudomonas sp. SK3(2021). Lineage (NCBI taxonomy): Bacteria > Pseudomonadati > Pseudomonadota > Gammaproteobacteria > Pseudomonadales > Pseudomonadaceae > Pseudomonas > Pseudomonas sp. SK3(2021). Next base: position 5,340,731 of record NZ_CP061943.1, on the reverse strand, counting down.
CACCCCTTCCATGGTCAGCAGGCCGGCGCTGCTGCTTTCGCCGGCCTTCATCTGCCGCTCGACCACCGCCCGCAGGCGCTTGTTCTTGATGCCGTAGGGCGGCTTCTCCTCAAAGCTGCAGATGTGCACGCCGAACGGAATCCTCATCAGCAGCGGGGTGAGGAATGCCAGTTTGTTGATGCTCCAGCCGTCGTACTTGAGGGTGGTCGAATACAGCAGCAGGCCGCTGACCTGCCCCGGGTGTTCCGAGGCCAGGTACATGGACATGACCGCGCCCATGGACAGGCCGCCGACGAACACCTGGCGGTGCTGGCGGCGGATGCCGACGAAGGTCCGGCGCACGCCCTCGTACCAGTCCTGCCAGCCGGTGGCCTGCAGGTCGGCGTTGTTGCCGCAATGCCCGGCCAGGGTCGGCACGTACACCGTGCAACCGGCCTCGGCCAGGCCGGCGGCCACCCGACGCAGTTCCGTCGGGGTGCCGGTGAGGCCGTGGATCAACAACACCGCGACCTCGCCATTGCCGAGGACGAAGCCGGCATCGCCTTGGCCCAGGTCGATGCCTGCGCCCGGATCGATCTGCGCTGTCATCGTTTCATGGCCCGGTCCAGCAGACGGTCGAGCAGGGCGATGCCGAGGTCGATCTCCGCGTAGCTGATTTCCAGCGAGGGGGCCAGGGTGATGACGTTCTTGTAGTAGCCGCCGACATCGAGAATCAACCCCAGGCGCTGGCCATTGATCTCGATGTCGCCCTTCATGCCTTCCTCGACCATGTAGTCCAGGGTCGCCTTGTCCGGGGTGAAACCGTCGCGGGTGCAGATCTCGCAGCGCAGCGCCAGGCCCAGGCCGTCGACGTCGCCGATGATCGGGTAGCGCTTTTGCAGGTCCTTGAGGCCTTCCAGGAAGTACTTGCCCTTGTCCATGACCATCGCGCCGTAGTCGATCTCGCTGGTCATCTTGAACATCTCCAGGCCCACCGCGGTGCCCAGCGGGTTGGAGGCGAAGGTGGAGTGAGTCGAACCCGGCGGGAACACCTTGGGGTTGATCAGCTCTTCGCGGGCCCAGATGCCGCCCAGGGGGTTGAGGCCGTTGGTCAGGGCCTTGCCGAAGACGATCACGTCCGGCTTGACGTCGAAGTGCTCGATCGACCACAGCTTGCCGGTGCGGTAGAAGCCCATCTGGATCTCGTCGACCACCATCAGGATGCCGTGCTGGTCGAGCACATGCTTGAGCTCGCTGTAGAAGTTCATCGGTGGGATCACGTAGCCACCGGTGCCCTGGATCGGCTCGACGTAGAAGGCGGCGTATTCGCTCTGGCCGACTTTCGGGTCCCACACGCCGTTGTATTCAGTCTCGAACAACCGGGCGAACTGCTGTACGCAGTGGCTGCCGTACTCTTCCTTGGTCATGCCCCTGGGGCCGCGGAAGTGGTAGGGGAAAGGAATGAAGTGGGCGCGCTCGCCAAAGTGGCCGTAGCGGCGACGGTAGCGGTAGCTGGAGGTGATCGACGAAGCGCCGAGGGTACGGCCGTGGTAGCCGCCCTCGAAGGCAAACATCAGGCTCTTGCCATTTGTGGCGTTGCGCACGACTTTCAGCGAGTCCTCGATGGACTGCGAGCCGCCGACATTGAAGTGCACGCGGCCGTCGAGGCCGAACTTCTTCTTGGCATCCACCGCGATCCTTTCCGAGAGCTCGATCTTGCCCTTGTGCAGGTACTGGCTGGCGATCTGCGGCAGGCTGTCGATCTGTTGCTTGAGGGCATTGTTCAGGCGCGGGTTGGCATAACCGAAGTTCACCGCCGAGTACCACATCTGCAGGTCGAGGTAGGCCTGGTCGCTGGTGTCCCAGACGTAGGAGCCCTCGCAGCGGCTGAAGATCCGTGGCGGTTCGATGTAGTGGACGGTGTCGCCGTAGGAGCAGTACTTGGCTTCTTTTTCCAGAAGCACCTGGTCTTCTGCGGTCGCGATACGAATGTCAGACATGGTGGAAGAGTTCCTGAGTGGGGACGCAATGTTCGGTGGTGTTGTCGAGGGCGAAGGCGCCGGCGTTGGCCGCCTCGTTGGGCAGCAGGGCCAGCAGTGCCGGCAGTTCGGCGAAGGAGTCGAATGTCGCGTGGGGGATGGCGTTGCCTTGGCAGTACTCGGCCAGGCGGCCCTTGGCGAACACGAAGTCGGCGCTGGCGGCCACGCACAGGTCGGACTGGCCGTCGCCGATCACCAGCACCCGCTTGCCCTTGGGCGTGGATTTGCATTTGCAGTTGCCGGATGCGGCGCGGCAGGCGTCGCTGGCGTGCGGGAAGTCGATGCGCCAGCTGCGCTGGTCGACCTGGCGCAGGCGGTTGGCGAGGATCGGCAGCAGGCTCACGTAGTGGCGCGCGAGGATCCGCGCGATGCCTTGCTCGATGCCGTCGCTGACCACTTCCAGGGAAGCGCCCAGGCCGATCACGTGATCGACGAAGTCGGGGAAGTCGGGATCGATCTCGACGCTGTCGAAGCAGGCCAGCAGTTCGGCGGGCGAGGCCTTGACCAGCGCCAGCTGGCGGCTGAGGCATTCCCGGGAGCCGATATGGCCGTCCAGCCATTGTTGCTCGATGTCTTCCCAGCTCGGGTCGGCGAAGCGTTGGAGGACGTTGTCGATCACGTCGGTGCGGGTGATGGTCCCGTCGAAGTCACACACGATATGCCAGTGCATCATCTGCAGTTACCTGTTGGAGAGGAGCGCACTTTGCGCATGCCAGGCACTGGAGCAGGGACTGTGCCAACTGCCTTCGGCCCAGGCGGGCCGGGCTCTGCGCAGGAAAAAGGCGTTTGCTGGGGTAGCTGGAGCTACAAATTTTGTAGCTCGCTACAAACAACATCAGTGCTTGCAGGGAGGGGGCGGGGTGGTGATTGATGCGCGCATCTTCACGCCAGGAAACCCGCGCCATGTTCAGCTTCACACGCTCCGCCCTGCTTGCCGTCCTGCTGTCGCTAGGGGCTGCCTGCGGGGCTTTCGCCGAGGAGGGGGGCCAGGATGGATTGGGCGGTTCGCTGGGCCTGGGCATCGGCTACCAACCCCATGACCCCAGCGGCAGCCGGCATGACACCGTGCCCTTGCCCTATGTCGATCTGGAGTGGGGCGACGTCAGCCTCGACACCGACGACGGCCTGACCTGGGATGCCTTCAAGGGCAATGGTTTCAGCGCCGGGCCCTATATCAACTATTTGCCGGGACGCAACGCCAACGGCTCGCTGCGCGGCCTGCGGGACGTGCCGAACATGGCCGATGTCGGCGGCTACATCCAGTACGCGCCGGACGAATTCTGGCGCCTGTTCGCCGCCCTCGGCAGCGCGGTGGCCGCGGGCGAGGGCCAGGGCGGCCTGTTGGGCAAGGTCGGCGGCGAAATCGGTTATCCCCTGGGCCTGGGGATCATCGGCAGCAACAACCTCACCGCGCATTTCGCCGATGCCCGGCAGACCCAGACCTTCTTTGGCATCAGCGACGCCGAGGCCCAGGCCACGGGCATCGGCCGCTACAGCGCCGGCGGCGGTTTGCAGAACCTGACCCTGACCCAGAACCTGCAGGTGCCCCTGGGCGGCAACTGGTCGTGGATGACCAGCGCCAGCTGGATTCACCTGACGGGCTCGGCGGCCGACAGCAGCCTGGTGCGCGAGCGCGGCGAAGTGAATCAGGGCCAGGTCCAGACCGCCCTCAGCTACCAGTTCTGAGGCCGGCCCTGTTGAATCCGTCGCCCCTGTAGCCGCTGCCGCAGGCTGCGATCGACTGCGCAGCAGGCGTTGCTCTCGAGGGCCTCTGAAGGCCCTTCGGGCCTTATCGCAGCCTGCGGCAGCGGCTACAGAAAGCGAGGCTGGTCCGGTCTTTGCAGCCCCCGCCATGAACCCACTTTTCAGGAAGTTCTTCATGGCTCGTCCCGCTTATCGCCTGCTCGCCCATTCACTGTGGGACCTGGTTCCGATCCTGATGGCCCTGGCGCATTTTTCCTTCGTGCTGTGGCTGGTGCTGGCCTTTCACAGCCTGTCCTGGTGGGTGATCCTGCCATCGGCGCTGCTGTATGCGGTCAGCCTGTCGTGGAGCATCAACAGCATCTCCCACAACCAGATCCACAACGCCTATTTCAGCCTGCCCTGGCTGAACCGCACCTTCGACCTGCTGCTGTCGGTGACCATCGGTTTTTCCCAGACCCTGTACCGCGATATCCATAACCGCCACCACCGTGGCAACTCGGATCGGCCCGGGCCGGACGGCACCACGGTCGACCCGCTGTCGATCTACCTGCATGGCCGCAACGGCCAGCCGGACAATGTCTGGGCCTACACCTTCCTGAGTTTTTTCCGCGACGACCCCAAGGCCATCTACCAGGAAATGCAGCGCAAGCGCCCGGCGGACGCGCGTTGGGTCAAGGTGGAAATAGTCATGACGCTGCTGGGCTATGTGGCGCTGGCGCTATACGACTGGCATGCGCTGCTGGTGCTGCTGCCGTTCTGGTACCTGGGGCAGTCGCTGTCCTCGCTCAACGGCTACTACGAGCACCTGGGCGGTAACCCGGACTTGCCGATCGCCTGGGGCGTGAGTTCCTACAGCCGGCTCTACAACCTGATCTGGATGAACAACGGCTACCACGCCGAACACCACTACCGGCCGAAGATGCACTGGACTCGGGTCAAGGCCTTCCACCGCGCGATTCGCGAGCAGCAGCGGGCGGCGGGGGTGAAGGTGATCCCCGTGGCCCATGGCCTGGGCTTTCTGCTGAAACACCCGAAGCGCTGACACCCGAGTACCTGTAGCCGCTGCCGAGCCTGCGAGGCTGCGATCGACCGCGAAGCGGGCGCAGGATCTTGAGATCGCTGAAGGCCTTCGGCCTTATCGCAGCCTTCGGCAGCGGCTACAAAAGCCCTTCAGGCTTCCTCGCCCTCGGCCAGCAGGGCGATCCCGCCGACTATCACCAGCACGCCTACCCAGTGCAGCAGGCTGATCTGCTCGCCCAGGCCCAGCCAGGAGCCGAGCAACACCACCACGAACACCAGCGAGCTCAGGGGGAAGGCCAGGGACAGGCTGCTGCGCCGCAGGATCAGCATCCACACGAAGAACGCGCCGATGTAGCAGGCGATCGCTAGCAGCACCCCCGGGTTGACGGCCACCGCGGCCAGCCATTGCAGGTTGAAATCCATCTGGCCCAGTTGGTCGCCACCGACCTTGGTGGCGATCTGGCCGGCGCTTTCGAAGCCGATCAGCAGGGCCCAGAGCACCAGGGTGCCGAGGCGCCCGTGGAGCCAGCCGTGAGTCTGTGCAGTCATACAGTGTTCCTTGTGAAGCGTTGAATGGGGCTCAGGTGCTGGCGACGCACACCAGCATCACACCGAGGGTGATGACCAGGGTGCCCAGCCAGCGCCGGCGGCTGACGTTCTCGCCGAGGATCAGCTTGCCGGCCAGGACCACGCCGCAATAGGCCAGGGCCGCCGCCGGAAACAGCAGGCTCAGCGGCGCGCGGGACAGGGCTTCGAGCCAGACGAAAAACTCGACCGCATAGGCGCCGATGCCGCACCACAAGAGCGGTGCGTTGAACACCTGGCCCCAGAAGGCGTTCAGGCGAAAACCGCCTTCCAGCTCCGGCAGGCGGTCCAGGCCGAGCTTGAAACAGAGCTGGCCGATCACGTCGAGGACGATGGAAAAGGCCACCAGCAAGACAACGGTCAGGGTCACGGGAACAGCTCCTCGAACAGCGCCATCAGGGCTTCGTTGGTGGTCGCATTGCGCAGCAGGTCGGCCGCGCTCCAGCGTTCGGCCGGCGGCTGGTCGGAGCGCGCTTCCCAGCGCTTGAAGGCGTTGCTGAAGGCCGGCGCGGCGAACTCGCCACAGACGTCGATACCGAGGATGCGCTTGCGCGCCGCCAGGCTGCGCAGGGCTTGCAGCAGGTGGCTCAGGCGCATGCCGCCCTGGTCCCAGTTGGTGGCGGCGTCGGCGCTGGCCAGCACGTCCTTGTCGATGGTGATCCAGATCGCCTGGGTCGGCAGGCTGTCGATCATCTGCTCGAGAAAGGCTGGCCAGTCGAGCCCGGCCAGGTTGCGCCAGTGCAGGTGGTTTTCCTGCTGCTGGTGCCCGGCGCCGTCGCCGACCCGGCCCCAGACCTTGGAGGGCGCGTGCTGCCAGGGGAACAGCTGCAACCTGCCATGTCGCAGGGCCTTGAGGTTGCCGCCGCGCAGCTGCGGGTTGTGCAGGTCGTCGCTGCACGGCCCGAGGGTGACGATGCGCTGGATGTGCGGCAGCTGCAGGGCCCGGTTGATCCAGGAACCGCAGTGCCGGCGCGGCGCGAAGCGCACCCAGTCGGGGTGGTTGTCGAAGTGGATCAGGCTGACCGGCTGTTGCAGGTCGGCGAGGAAGGCCGGGGTCAGGTGGTGGTAGTCGCCGGAGCCGACAAAGAAGATTTCCGGCTGCGGGCCGCTGTGGGCGGGCCTTTGCCGCAGGCGCTCGGTGAAGTGGCGGTAGGTGCGTTCGGTGGACCAGAGCCGCAGTTTCGGGCCCAGGTCCAGCAGGTCCAGGCGTCGCGCCTGGCCGCTGCGCAGCCGGCGCTGGACAGGCTCCTGGGCGGTCAGGCTGTGGTCGAGATCGAGAATGTTCAAAGCAGGATTTACCCATGGCAGCGCCCCTCGAAAAAGCCGGCGTCACAGGTCGCAAACGCAGGCAAAGCGGGCTTTACCGGGTAAATGCAAGGGACGGGCCAGGGTGCTGAACGGCACCTGTAGCCGCTGCCGAGCCCGCGAGGTTGCGATCGACCCCGCAGGGGGCGCAGAGGTCTTGAGATCGCTGAAGTCCTTCGGCCTTATCGTCCGCACGCGGCCCGAGCCTGCGGCAGCGGCTACAGGGATCGACGATCGTTCAGAGGCTGTAGCCGCTGCCGAGCCCGCGAGGCTGCGATCGACCCCGCAGGGGGCGCAGAGGTCTTGAGATCGCTGAAGGCCTTCGGCCTTATCGTCCGCACGCGGCCCGAGCCTGCGGCAGCGGCTACAGGGGCGAGGGGAGTCAGGCGTGCACGCGGACCCAGACGCTGACCAGCACGGTGGCGGCCATCAGCCAGGCCACCGCGGCCACCGCCAGGGAGGCTTCCAGGCGCAGGCGGTCGACCATCACGTAGAGGGTCGCCAGGTACACGAAGTAGGGAATGATCGACCACATGCCGAACACGATGGTGGTCTTCAGGTCGTCGATGGAACGGCCCTTGCCGACGATGTAGTGGGCGATCAGGGCGAAGGTCGGGAACAGCGGCACCAGGCCGGCGATGTAGTAGTTCCTGGTCTTGGCCAGGGCGGCGAGGATCACCACCACGGCGGCGCCCAGGCAGGCTTTGAGCAATAAATCCACGGTACTTCTCGCAGACGTCGGTTAGTGGCCCAGGCCGTATTTCTTGACCTTGTCGAACAGCGTGGTCTTGGCCATGCCCAGTTCCTGGCTGGCCTGGGTCAGGTTGCCGCCGCTGCGCTGCAGGGCGTCGTTGAGCAGGTTGCGCTCGAAGGCCTCGACCGCCTCGGCGAAGCCCAGGCCCTGGGCGGCGTTGCCGCTGGACTTCTTGAACGCCGGCAGGCCCAGGGCAAAACGTTCGGCGACGTTGCGCAATTCGCGCACGTTGCCCGGCCAGTCGTGGCTCATCAGGTTCGACAGGGTCTGGTTGTCCAGCTCCGGCACGGCGCGGTCGAAACGCAGGGACGACTGCTGCAGGAAGTGCTCGAACAATTGCAGGATGTCCTCGCGCCGTTCGCGCAGCGGCGGCAGCTCCAGGGTCACCACGTTCAGGCGGTAATACAGGTCGCTGCGGAACTGGTTGGCGCGCCCCAGTTCGTCGAGGTCGGACTTGGTCGCCGCGATCACCCGGCAATCCACCGCCACGCTCTGGTTCGAGCCCAGGCGCTCCAGGGTGCGCTCCTGCAGCACCCGCAGCAGTTTGATCTGCAGGTTCATCGGCATGCTTTCCACTTCATCGAGGAACAGCGTGCCTTCGTGGGCGTGCTCGATCTTGCCGATGCGCCGCTTGCCGGCGCCGGTGAAGGCGTTGGCCTCGTGGCCGAAGATCTCGCTTTCGAACAGGTTTTCCGGCAGGCCGCCGCAGTTGAGGGCGACGAACTGGTGGGTGTGGCGGCGGCTGAAATCATGCAGGCAACGGGCAACCAGTTCCTTGCCGGTGCCGGTCTCGCCTTCGATCAGCACGTTGGCCGAAGTGTCGGCGACGTTGGCGATCAGCTCGCGCAGGTGTTGCATGGCCGGCGAACGGCCGATGATCCGTCCTTCGAGGGAGTCGCGCTCGGCCAGCTGGCGACGCAGCGACGACACTTCCCGGGCCAGCCCGCGCTGCTCCAGGGCGCGCCGGGCGACCTCCACCAGGCGCTCGGGGGAGAAGGGCTTTTCCATGAAGTCATAGGCGCCTTTCTGCATGGCGCCCACGGCCATGGAGATATCGCCGTGGCCGGTGATCAGCACCACCGGCAGGCTGCGGTCGCGGGCCTTGAGGCGGGTCAACAGCTCCAGGCCGTCGATGCCCGGCAGGCGGATATCGCTGATGACGATCCCGGCGAAGTCGTCGCCGACCCGCTCCAGGGCTTCTTCGGCGCTGCCCACGCCGACGCAGGGAATGTCTTCCAGGGCCAGGGCCTGCTGGCAGCCGAGCAGGACATGGGGGTCGTCTTCGACGATCAGGACGGTAAGGTCGTTGTTCATAGCGGCTCGGCTTGTGTAGGGCTGACCAGGGGCAGGCTGAGGACGAAGGCGGTGCCGCCGTCGGCCGGGTGCTCGACGCCCAGGTTGCCACCCGTGGCGGCGGCCAGGCTGGCGGACAGGGTCAGGCCGAGGCCCAGGCCCTGTTCGCCGGGTTTGGTGGTGAAGAAGGGTTCGAACAGATGCTTGCGCGCCTCGGCGTCGATGCCGTGGCCGTTGTCGCGGACCCGCAGGCGGTATTTGCCCTCGACGCTTTCGCCTTCCAGCCACAGCTCCGGCCGCGGCTGGGCTTGCATGGCGTCCAGGGCGTTGCCGATCAGGTTGACCAGGATCTGCTCCAGGCGGGTCTGGTCGATCTGCAGCTGGACCTCGCTGAAGTCGCGGTGCAGTTGCAGCGGCAGGTTTTCCAGGCGGGCGTTGAGCAGTTGCAGGGCGGCGTCCACGGCCTTGCCGAGGCTGGCCTCGCCCTGGTCTTCGCCGCGGCGGGCGAAGGAACGCAGGCTGGCGGTGATGCGGCCCATGCGGTCGATCAGTTCGTTGATGGTCTTGAGGTTGGTGCTGGCGGTGTCCAGGGCGCCGCGCTCGAGGAAACGCACGGTGTTGCCGGAGAGGGTGCGCAGGGCGGCCAGCGGCTGGTTCAGTTCATGGGCGATGCTGGTGGACATCTGGCCGATGGCGGCGAGCTTGCCGGCCTGGACCAGTTCGTCCTGGGCGCGGCGCAGGGTTTCCTCGGCCTGGCGGCGCTCGCGGATCTGGCCCTTGAGCCGCTCGTTGCTGGCGCGCAGGTCGCTGGTGCGTTCGGCGATCCGCCGCTCCAGCTGGTTGTTGGCTTCCTGCAGGGCTTCGCGGGCGGCGAGGCGGGTGGCGATGACCTTGCGCCGTTCGTTCCAGGCAATCAGCAGGAAGGCCACCAAGGCGAAGGCCACAGCCACCAGGATGCCCTGGTTGATGGCTTCGCGGCGCAGGTCCTTGAGCGGGGTCAGCAGGGTGAAGTTCCAGGGCGTATCGCTCAGGGGCCGGGTCTGGGACAGGTAGCTGATTTCCTTGTCGTCGGACACCAGTTCGGTGTTGGCCGGGAAGGTCAGTTTCTCCACGCCTTCGGCCAGGCGCTCGCGGGCCAGCGGCTCCAGTTCGTTGAGGGTGAACCAGTAATATTGCAGGCTGCGCGCCAGGCGCTCCTTGGTGTCGTCGCTCAGCGGGCGTACCGAGCGCAGGCGCCGGGCCGGGTCGCTGGAGAGGATGATGATGCCGTTCTCGTCGCTGACGAAACCTTCCAGGCGGGCGCGTTGCCAGCGTTCTTCGAGGGCTTCCAGGCGCACCTTGACCACCGCCACGCCGATGATCTTGCCCTGTTCTTCCAGGCCGTGGGCCAGGTAGTAGCCGGGTTCGCCGTTGGTGCTGCCGATGCCGTAGAAGCGCCCGGGCTGGCCGCGCACGGCGTTCTGGAAATAGGCCCGGAACGACAGGTCTTCACCCAGGTAGCTGTCGACGTCGCGCCAGTTGCTGGTGGCCAGCACGCGACCGGTGGTGTCCATCACGTAAATGGCCCGACTGCGGCTGCGCCGGTTCAGGCCTTCGAGGTAATGGTTGACGGCCTGCCGGTGTTCCGGCGTCGGCTCGTTGAGCAGCAGCGAAACGCTGGACTCGAGTTCCAGCAGGCTGGGCAGGTAGGTGTATTTGCTGATCTCGCTTTCGACCGCGCGGGCGTGCAATTCCAGCTGGCGTTCGCCGTTCTCGCCGAGGCTGCGGATACCGTAGTGCTCGCTGACCCAGAAGCCGACGTAGCCCAGGCCGATCATCAGCAGGATGACCAGTGGCGGCAGGAACAGGTGGCGGATCAGACGGGGTTTCACGGCGAGTGATGGCGGCGCGGCGCGATAGAGGGTGGGGTCGCATTTCATCACAGTGGTCCCGGGTGTACCAGTTGTCCGTCCATGGTGACGTCCCCGTGGTATTGCGAGCTGTAGCCGCTGCCGAAGGCTGCGATCGCCCACAAGGTGGGCGCCCGATCTTGAGATCGCTGAAGGCCTTCGGCCTTATCGCAGCCTGCGGCAGCGGCTACAGGGATTGCATGGTTTTTAGTGCTGCAGGATTTTCTCGAGGAAATGCTGCGCACGCTCGGAGCGGGCGTTGATGTCGCCGAAGAATTCCTCTTTCGGGCAGTCTTCGATGATTTTGCCGGCGTCCATGAAGATCACCCGGTCCGCGACCTTGCGGGCGAAGCCCATTTCGTGGGTCACGCACATCATGGTCATGCCTTCGTGAGCCAGTTGCACCATCACGTCCAGCACTTCGTTGACCATTTCCGGGTCGAGCGCGGAAGTCGGCTCGTCGAACAGCATGACGATCGGGTCCATCGCCAGCGCGCGGGCGATCGCCACACGTTGCTGCTGGCCGCCGGACAACTGGCCCGGGTGCTTGTGGGCGTGGGCGGCCAGGCCGACCCGGTCGAGCAACTGCAGGCCTTTCTTGGTGGCATCGATCTTGCTGCGGCCCAGCACCTTGATCTGTGCGATGGTCAGGTTTTCGGTGATGGTCAGGTGCGGGAACAGCTCGAAGTGCTGGAACACCATGCCCACGCGGGAACGCAGCTTCGGCAGGTTGGTCTTCGGGTCGGCGATGGAGGTGCCGTCGACCACGATGTCACCTTTCTGGAACGGCTCCAGGGCGTTGACGCATTTGATCAGGGTGGATTTGCCGGAGCCGGACGGTCCGCACACCACGATCACTTCGCCTTTCTTGACCTCGGTGCTGCAATCGGTCAGCACCTGGAAGTCCCCATACCACTTGTTGATGTTCTTGATAGAGATCATACGGCAAACCTTTTTTGCAGACGCTTGACCAGCAGCGAGGCGGCAAAGCTGATTGTGAAATACACCAGACCGGCAACGATCAGGAACTCATTGGAGCGGCCGATGATGTCGCCGCTGGAGCGCGAAGCATTGAGGAAGTCCACCAGGCCCACGGTGTACACCAGCGAGGTGTCCTGGAACAGGATGATGCTCTGCTGCAGCAGCAGCGGGGTCATCTTGCGGAACGCCTGGGGCAGGATGATCAGGCGCATCATCTGGCCATAGGTCATGCCCAGGGCCTGGGCGGCGCCCATCTGGCCCTTGGGAATCGACTGTACGCCGGCGCGGACGATTTCGCAGAAGTACGCCGCCTCGAACATCATGAAGGCCACGATGCACGAGCCGAACGCACCGATTGGGGTGTCTTCGCCGGTGATCCAGCGCAGCACGAAGGGCACCGCCAGGTAGAACCAGGTGATCACCAGCAGCAGCGGGATGGAGCGGAAGTAGTTGACGTAGACGCCGGCGATGTTCGACAGCAGCTTGCTGTGGGACAGGCGCATCAACGCCAGGATGGTGCCGAGGATGATCCCGCCGACGACGCCCAGGGCCATCAGCTTGAGGGTCATCAGCATGCCGTTCCACAGGCCGGGAATGGCCGGGATGACGCCAGTGAAATCGAATTCCATTATTTGCCCCCCACGGAGATCAGGCCGGGCACTGCGACTTTCTTCTCGACCATGCGCATCAGCAGCATCAGGCTCATGTTCAGGGTGAAGTAGATCAGCGTGGCCAGGGTGAAGGCTTCAAACAGGTTGGCCGAGAACTCGGCGGTCTGCTTGGTCTGCGCCAGCAACTCCATCAGGCCGATCAGCGAGGCCACGGAGGAGTTCTTGAAGACGTTGAGGAATTCCGAGGTCAGCGGCGGAATGATGATCCGATAAGCCTGGGGCAGCAGCACGTTCCAGTAGATCTGCGGCAGCGAAAAACCCATGGCGCGGGCCGCGGATTCCTGGCCGCGTGGCAGCGCCTGGATGCCGGTGCGCACCTGTTCGCAGACACGGGCGGCGGTGAACAGGCCCAGGCACACGACGACGCTCAGGTAGGCCGAGGTGGTCGGGTTGAGATCCTGCTTGTACCAGTCCTGCAGGTTTTGCGGCAGCAGGTCCGGTACCAGGAAGTACCAGATGAACAGCTGAACCAGCAGCGGTACGTTACGGAAGATCTCCACGTAGACGGTGGCGATGCCCGACACCAGGCGATTCGGCACGGTCCGCATGACGCCCAGGATCGAGCCCAGCAGCAGCGCGACGATCCAGGCCACCACGGCGATGGCGATGGTCCAGCCCAGGCCCGCGATGAACCAGTCGAGATAGGTCTCGCTGCCCACGCCGGTGGACTTGAAGAACACGCCCCAGTCCCAGTTGTAATTCATTAGGGTCTCCCCTCTGATCGATCGATGTACAAGCACCCGCTTGGGGAAATCCGTTCCCGCCTGGATGACGCCCAGGCACACGCGATCGGCTCGACAACCACCGGTTCGAGTGTTTCCAAAAAAGCCAGCAGGTAGTGACAGGCTCCTGAAAGGGCCGCGCCCTTTCAGGAGACAAGGTTAGTCAGGAATCAGGACTTTTTGTCGTCAGCCGCTTTGTCGGTCGGGTTGGCGATCAGGGCCTTGAGTTCGTCGCTCATCGGGAACATCAGGTTCAGGCCTTTGGGTGGAATCGGCGACTGGAACCATTTGTCGTAGATCTTGTTGATCTCGCCCGACTTGAAGGTGGCGATGATGGCGTCGTCCACGGCTTTCTTGAACGGTGCGTCGCCCTTGCGGACCATGCAGCCGTAGATTTCGTAGGATTGCGCGGTGCCGGTCACGGCCCACTCGGTCGGTTTGCGGGCCTTGGCCATTTCACCGGCCAGCAGCGCGTCGTCCATCATGAAGGCCACGGCGCGACCGCCTTCGAGCATGTTGAAGGACTCGCCGTGGTCCTTGGCCGAGATCACGTTCATCCCCATCTGCTTGTCGGCGTTCATCGCCTTGAGGATGCGCTCGGACGTGGTACCGGCGGTGGTCACGACGTTCTTGCCTTTGAGGTCCGGGAAGTCCTTGTAAGGCGAATCCTTCTTGGACAGCAGGCGGGTGCCGATCTCGAAGATGCCGACGGAGAAGTCGACCTGCTGCTGGCGCTCGACGTTGTTGGTGGTGGAACCGCACTCGACGTCCACGGTGCCGTTCTGCACCAGCGGGATACGGGTCTGCGAGGTAACCAGGTTGTATTTGACCTTGAGATCCGGCATGTCGAGGTCTTTTTTCAGGGCTTCGACGATTTTCAGCTGGATGTCGTGGGAGTAGCCGACTGGAACGCCGGATGCATCCGCGATGTAGGAGAACGGAATGGAAGCGTCGCGATGTCCGAGGGTGATGGTGCCGGAGTCTTTGATTTTCTTCAGCGTGCCGGTGAGTTCGGCGGCGACCACTGGAGTGCTAATCAGAGCAGCAGCAATGGCTGCGCCCAACAGATGGGGAACGATGCGCATCAATATTTCCTCGACATTTGTTTTTTTTATGAAGCCAGTTCGACGGCTCTCTTATACAGCGAATGCCTTGACGGCTCCTGATGTGTGTTGGCGCATCAGGCATTCGTCGGAGAGTGTAGAGCATGAGTCGTGCCAGGCCAGCTGACCCGTATCAAGGCCTTGATTTGAAAGGCTATTAAATATTTATGGCGAATATTGTCGGCGGTCTTCATCCGGTTATCCGAATCGACCCGAAAGTCGCGTTCGGAAAACCGAATGCCCAGCAGGGCCGGGCTCGCTCCCGCAAAAAACGCGGCCAAAAAAATCTATGGTCACCCCCGTTTTTGCAATACTGATTAATGGGTGAAGTGGTTGGCTTGCTTAAATCTATCCGGCGTCTGTTTGGGGGCATGCCCCGCGCCACGATGAGAGTCGCGCCTGACGATCCTGAAAAATGCCGCGGCTTCTGAAGCCGATTTTTGTGCCAGGTTCTTCGTCAGGCCGGTGGGCCGTTCACGTCATCCGTTGTTCAGCTATCGCAAAACCTGAAGGGTGCTTCGTGGTGCTGCAACAACCGCAGGGTCAGGCGCTCAGCGCGCCTGGCCCTGCTTCATACTGCGTATGGTGGGCCGCTAGCGCCCACGCGATCCGCGCCAGCTTGTTAGCCAAAGCACAGGCCACCACGTTCGAGTGGCGTCGCGTCAGCATTGAGCGTACCCAGTCGGCCAAACGGCCGCGCTGGTAGTCCAGCCTTTGCAGGTAGACCCGCGCACACTGCACCAGTAATTGCCGCAGGTGCTTGTCACCGCGCTTGCTGATGCCGAGCAAATTCGCCTTGCCACCGGTGCTGTACTGTCTGGGCACCAGACCCACAGATGCTGCGAAGTCGCGACTGCACTTGTACTGCTGGCCGTCGCCCATTTCCACCGCCAGCAGGCTGGCGGTGATCGGCCCGACACACGGCAGGCTCAGCAGGCGACTGCCCAGATCATCGGCGGCCAGCTGGCCTGCCAGCTCTTTATCCAGTTCCTTGACCTGCTCATCCAGGTAAGCGAAGTGATCGTGCAGGCGTTGCAACTGCCCGGTGAGCCGAACCGGCAACTCATGCTCGGCCAAGATACTCGCCAAACGTTTCATGATCGCCAGACCTTTGGGCAGGCTGATACCAAACTCCAGCAGGAAACCGTGCATCTGATTGGCGGCTTTGGTGCGGTCGTGCACCAGCGATTCGCGCAGGCGGTGCAGAACGGAAAGGGTCTGCTGCGCCTCGGTTTTAGGCGTAACAAAGCGCATCGATGGGCGCGAGGCCGCTTCGCAAATGGCCTCGGCGTCGACGAAGTCGTTTTTGTTGCCCTTGACGAAGGGCCGGACGAACTGCGGAGAAATCAGTTTGGCCTGATGCCCCATGGCGATCAGCTGACGAGCGACAAAATGCGCGCCGGCACATGCCTCCATCACCACGGTGCAAGCCGGCAGATTGCCGAAGAACTGCATCATCTGTGGACGCGAGAGCTTCTTGTGAAACACCTCTCGGCCCGCAGTGTCCTGGCCGTGCAGGTGGAAACTGTGCTTGCCGAGATCGATTCCGATCAGCGCTGACTCGCTCATGAGGATGGCCTCCGAAAACAAAACACCCTGCGAAAGCGTAGCCCTCGCAGGGTGTGGGGGTGACCATCTCATTAAGCCCCCGGGCCGTACGGCGCGGGGGCTTCTTTATTAGGAGGGGCGATCAGGCGGCTTCGATCTTCGCCCGGTTCTGCTCGACCTTCTGCAGGTAGTGCTGCAGTTTTTCCTGCTCTGCCGGGGTCGTGAACAGGCCCAGCTTGCTGCGGCGCCAGAGGATGTCCTGGGCATTGACCGCCCATTCTTCGCGGCACAGGTAATCGACTTCACGGGTGTACAGGCCGCCACCCAGGTGCTCGCCCAGGTCGTTCAGGCTGTGCACGCCTTCCAGCAGGCGCCAGGTACGGCTGCCGTAGCTGGTGGCCCAGCGGCGGGCGATTTCGCTGGGCACCCAATCGAACTTCTGGCGAATCGCCTCGGCCAACGCCTGCGGCGTGCTCATGTCTTCGCCGCCGGGCAGGGTAGAGTGGGCGGTCCAGCTCGGCTTGATGTTCTTGAAGAACGGCGCCAGCTGGGCCATGGCCGATTCGGCCAGCTTGCGGTAGGTGGTCAGCTTGCCGCCGAACACCGACAGCAGTGGCGCTTCGTCGGCATTGCCGGACAGCGCCAGGGTGTAGTCGCGGGTCACGGCCGACGGGTTGTCGGACTCGTCGTTGCACAGCGGGCGCACGCCGGAGTAGGTGTGCACGATGTCCTGGCGGCTCAGCTGTTTCTTGAAGTGGGCATTGACCACTTTCAGGATGTAGTCGGTTTCGCCTTCGGTAATCGCCACTTTCGCCGGATCGCCGGTGTACTCGCGGTCGGTGGTGCCGATCAGGGTGAAGTGGTTCAGGTACGGAATGGTGAAGACGATGCGCTGGTCTTCGTTCTGCAGGATGTGCGCATGTTCGCCTTCGTACAGCTTCGGCACGATCAGGTGGCTGCCCTGGATCAGGCGGATACCGTAAGGCGAATCCAGCTTCAGGTCGTCCTTGATGAACTTGGCGACCCATGGGCCGGCGGCATTCACCAGGGCCTTGGCTTGAATCGAGAACAGGCTGCCGTCGGCGCGTTCCAGGTGCAGGTGCCACATACCCTTGCCGCGGCGGGCGCTGATGCAGCGGGTCTGGGTGTGCACGTGGGCGCCTTTTTCGCGGGCGGCCATGGCGTTCAATACCACCAGGCGGGCATCGTCGACCCAGCAGTCGGAGTATTCGAAGCCTTTGGTGATCTCGGCTTTCAACGGGCTGTCGGGACCGAACTTCAGGCTCTTGGAACCGGCGAGTTTTTCCCGCTTGCCCAGGTGGTCATAAAGGAACAGGCCGGCACGGATCATCCAGGCCGGACGCAGGTGCGGGCGGTGCGGCAGGACGAAACGCATCGGCTTGACGATATGCGGGGCCTTGGCCAGCAGCACTTCGCGTTCGGCCAGGGCTTCGCGCACCAGGCGGAATTCGTAATGTTCGAGGTAGCGCAGGCCCCCGTGGATCAGCTTGCTGCTGGCCGAGGAGGTATGGCTGGCCAGGTCGTCTTTTTCGCAAAGGAACACGGACAGGCCGCGCCCGGCGGCATCGGCGGCGATGCCGACGCCATTGATCCCACCGCCGATCACGGCAATGTCGTAAATCTCGGCGAGAGGGGGCGCGGGCAAGGTGGAAGTGGGCATCGGCTGGCCTCGTGTTCTTTTGGTATTTGAAATCGAACATTAATGTTCATTTACGAAAATACTAGCGCAGAAACACGTCGACAGCCAGTGGGCTTCGATTGAAAAAACTCATCGAAAGGCGAGTAAAGGAAAATTTACGAACATTGTCGGACGCAAGGCGTCCGCGGCCTGCGGGCGGGAGAGCTGTAGCCGTTGCCGCAGACTGCGATCGCGCCCGAAGGGGGCGCAGGATCTCCAGTCCGCTGAAGGCCTTCGGCCTTATCGCAGCCTGCGGCAGCGGCTACACAGGGAGAGGGGTCAGACGACTTCCAGGCGAATCTTGTGCTGCTGCAACAACTGGGTCAGCGCCGGAACCGGCTGCTGGTCGGTGACCAGGCAATCGATCAGGCTGATGGGGCCGAGGCGGATCATGGCATTGCGCCCGAACTTGCTCGAGTCGGCGGCCAGGATCACCTGGCGGGCATTGGCGATGATCGCCTGGGACACCCGCACTTCCTGGTAGTCGAAGTCCAGCAGGCTGCCGTCTTCGTCGATCCCGCTGATGCCGACCAGGGCGAAATCGACCTTGAACTGGTTGATGAAGTCGACGCTGGCCTGGCCGACCACGCCGCCATCGCGACGCACATTGCCACCGGTCAGCAGCACGTCGAAATCGTCCTTGGCACTGAGCATGGAAGCCACGTGCAGGTTGTTGGTGATGATCTTCAGGTGGCTGTGATTGAGCAGCGCCCGAGCGATGGATTCGGTGGTGGTACCGATATTGATGAACAGCGAGGCGTGATCGGGAATCTGCGCGGCGATGGCTTCGCCGATGCGTTGTTTTTCATCGCGCATCTGGTCGGCGCGCATGGCGTAGGCGGTGTTTTCGACGCTGGAGTCGTAGGCTGCGCCGCCATGGTAGCGGCGCAACAGGTTCACTTCCGCCAACTGGTTGATATCACGACGGATGGTTTGTGGTGTAACGACGAACAGCTGGGCCATTTCCTCGATGCTGACATAACCGCGTTCGCGGACCAGCTCGAGGATTTGCTGCTGACGGGGAGGCAGATTCATGGGGCTTCCTTTGGGCTGCCGTGCAAAATTTGCCCATGATGCCGCAGGAATGTGCTCCCGACCAGTTACCCGATCGGGTGAAAACTACTGCGCTCGGAAATCCTGCGTTAAAAACAGACTCGGACTGCTCATTTACAAACACGTAAACTCCGCGTCCTCGTCTGTTTTTGCCTTGGCTTTCCTTCGCTCGCTACGTTTTCACCCGATCGGCCACTCGATACGAATCCGCGACTTGGCTTATTCAGCGCCTTCGTGCGGTTCCCAGTCACGGGTGCGGCTGACCGCTTTTTTCCAGCCGGCATAGAGCTTTTCTTTCTCGGTTTCGGCCAGCTGTGGTTCGAACTCGCGCTCGATCACCGCCTTGCCGCGCAGCTCTTCCAGGCTGCCCCAGAAACCGCAGGCCAGGCCGGCCAGGTAGGCCGCGCCCAGGGCCGTGGTTTCGCGCATTTGCGGGCGCTCGACCTGGGTGCCGAGGATGTCGGCCTGGAACTGCATGAGGAAGTTGTTGGCCACCGCGCCGCCGTCCACGCGCAGGGCCTTGAGGCGTTCGCCCGAGTCCTGTTGCATGGCGTCGAGGACGTCGCGGGTCTGGTAGGCGATCGACTCCAGCGCGGCACGGATGATGTGGTCCACACGCACGCCACGGGTCAGGCCGAACAGTGCGCCACGGGCGTAGGGGTCCCAGTACGGAGCGCCCAGGCCGGTGAAGGCCGGGACCAGGTATACGCCGTTGCTGTCCTTGACCTTGCTGGCGAAGTATTCGGTGTCGTGGGCGTCGTTGATGATCTTCAGCTCGTCGCGCAGCCACTGCACGGTGGAGCCGCCATTGAACACCGCGCCTTCCAGGGCGTAAGCCACTTCGCCGCGGGGGCCGCAGGCGATGGTGGTGAGCATGCCGTGCTTGGACTTGACCGCCTTGTCGCCGGTGTTCATCAGCAGGAAGCAGCCGGTGCCATAGGTGTTCTTCGCCTGGCCCGGCTCGACGCACATCTGGCCGAACAGCGCGGCCTGCTGGTCGCCGGCGATCCCGCCGATGGCGATGCCGCTTTTGGTGCGGCCGTAGATTTCCGAGGACGACTTCACTTGCGGCAGCATTTCCCGCGGGATATCCAGCACTTCCAGCATCTTCGCATCCCACTCCAGGGTATGGATGTTGAAGAGCATGGTGCGCGAGGCGTTGGTGTAGTCGGTGACGTGGGTCTTGCCGCCGGTGAATTTCCAGATCAGCCAGCTGTCGACGGTGCCGAACAGCAGTTCGCCGTTGCGCGCGCGTTCGCGGCTGCCTTCGACGTTGTCGAGGATCCACTTCAGCTTGGTGCCGGAGAAATACGGGTCGGTGACCAGGCCGGTGGTATCGCGGATGTACTCTTCCAGGCCGTCGCGCTTGAGCTGCTGGCAGATCTCGGTGCTGCGACGGCACTGCCAGACGATGGCGTTGTAGATCGGCCGGCCAGTGGTCTTGTCCCAGACCACGGTGGTTTCGCGCTGGTTGGTGATGCCGATGGCGGCGACCTGGTCATGGTGCAGGCCGGCTTGCGCCAGGGCTTCGACCATCACTGCACTCTGGGTGGCGAAGATTTCCATCGGGTCGTGTTCGACCCAGCCGGCTTGCGGGTAATGCTGGACGAACTCGCGCTGGGCGGTGCACACGACGTTGGCGTCGCGATCGAAAATGATCGCGCGGGAGCTGGTCGTACCCTGATCGAGGGCAATGATGTAGTTCTTATTCTGAATGTCGGTCATGTCGATTGCCTTGGACAAAAATAAGGAAGTGGGCAAGAGGCGCAGGTCGGGGTTGGGCAGGACCTTGCGCCACCGGTTTCAAGAAGTTCTTACTTTGCCGTCAATGGCTTTTTCGGCATCCGTTGGAGCAGGGGCGACGGTTGGCAGGTGACGGGCAATCAACCCGCGGTAGGCCACGGCACCGAGGCAGGCACCGATAATCGGCGCGAAGATCGGCACCAGGAAGTACGGAATATCGCGGCCGCCGGTGAAGGAAACCTCGCCCCAACCCATGAAGAATGTCATCAGTTTAGGGCCAAAATCCCGCGCCGGGTTCATCGCGAAACCGGTCAGCGGACCCATGGCGCTGCCGATCACGGCAATCAGCAGGCCGATCAGCAGCGGTGCCATCGGGCCACGCGGCAAGCCGTTGTTGTCGTCGGTCAGGGACATGATCACGCCCATCAGGATCGCGGTAATCACCACTTCGACCAGGAACGCCTGGGCGGTGGACAGCGCCGGGTTGGGGTAGGTGGAGAATACCGATGCCAGCTCGAGGCTGGCCTGGGAGCCGCGGACCATCTGGTGGGCTTGTTCGTAATCGAAGAACAGGTTGCTGTACAGCGTGTAGACCAGCAGCGCCGCGCAGAAGGCACCGGCGATCTGGGAGAAGATGTAGAACGGCAGTTTGCGCTTTTCGAAGTCGGCAAAGATGCACAGCGCGATGCTGACCGCGGGGTTGAGGTGCGCGCCGGAAACGCCGGCGGTGAGGTAGATCGCCATGCTCACGCCGATCCCCCAGATGATGCTGATTTCCCACAGGCCGAAGCTGGCACCCGCGACCTTGAGCGCGGCGACGCAACCGGTGCCGAAGAAGATCAACAGGGCTGTACCCAGGAATTCGGCCATGCACTGGCCGGAGAGCGACGGTTGTTGTAACGCAGTTGTCATGGAAAACCTCGGTTTTTGTTGTTGTCTGGCGCTGGCGTGAAGGGGGCCGGGCGCGATTTTCACCGTCGGCAGGATCCCCATCCTGGGCGCGGCCTACTGCTAGTTACGGCTGTTGGATCTGCAACATGATATTCGTAAACGAAAAAATATAGACAAGAAACATTACTGTCAAAGGTCGAAAGTGAACCATTGGTCATTTTATAACTATCAGTTGTGTGAATGATCTTGCGAGAGGCGCGCCGGTTTTGCGCAAAAGTCACGGCCAGCCTGGTGTCCGCGGCTGCCTGGGCTGAGGTATGGGCCTTGGAATAGAGCCTTTTGCTGACGGATATCCTAGAATCGCCGGCACTGTTTCTGTTCTTTTCCCTGCTTATGGAGTTGCCATGACCCCTGCACTGGATCTGCTGAAAAAAGTTCGCGCCGAACATCGGGTGCACAGTTATGAACACGACCCGAAGGCGGCCTCCTATGGTCTGGAGGCAGCGGAAAAGCTCGGCCTCGATCCGGCGCAGGTGTTCAAGACGCTGTTGGCCAGCAGTGAAAAGGGCGAATTGCTGGTGGCCGTGGTGCCGGTCGTCGGAAGTCTCGACCTCAAGGCCCTGGCACACGCCGCTGGGGTGAAAAAAACCGAGATGGCCGACCCGGCTGCCGCGCAACGAGCAACCGGTTATCTGCTGGGCGGGATCAGCCCGCTGGGCCAGAAAAAGCGCCTGCGCACCTTTATCGACAACAGTGCGCAACCCTTTGCCAGCATCTTCGTCAGCGCCGGTCGGCGAGGGCTTGAGGTTGAGCTCTCGGCTGCCGTGTTGGCCGCGCACACCCAGGCGACATTCGCCGATATCGGTCGCGACTGACCGCCAGTGCGCCGATAAAGCAGCGGCGCTGTATGGCGAAAAATAACCTTCTCTGTGGCTGTTGGCGCCTGGATGGGCGGCCCCATGCTTGCGCGGCATGTTCAAGGAGAATGTTATGCAGCTTGAGTTTCATCAGGTCGACGCGTTCAGCGATCGCCCGTTCAGCGGCAATCCGGCGATGGTCTATCGACTGGAGGCCTGGCCGGCTGATGAGTTGATGCAGAGCATCGCCGCCGAGCACAACCTGGCGGAGACCGCTTTTGTCGTGCGTGAGCCTCAAGGCTGGCGCATCCGCTGGTTTACTCCGACCACCGAAGTCGCCTTGTGCGGCCATGCCACCCTCGCCAGCGCCCATGTGCTGTTCGAGGTGTATGGCGAGCCGGGGGCGCGTATCGATTTCATCTGCCGATCGGGCTCCTTGAGCGTCAGTCGCGAAGGTGCGCAGCTTTGGCTGGATTTCCCGGTTCGTGTACCACGCGAAATCGATGGCCATGAACAGGTGGCGCGTGCTTTGGGTTCCAGGGTCGTGGCCTTGCTGGGGGCCAATGAGTTGTTCGTGGTGCTGGAGTCCGAGCAAGCAGTGCTCGATTGTCAGCCGGACATGGCGGCGCTGGCCAAGCTGCCTTGGCCTGGTGCGATCGTTACCGCGCGGGGCAGTCGGCATGATTTTGTCTCGCGCTATTTCGCGCCGGCCATTGGCATCAATGAAGACCCGGTCACCGGGTCGACCCATTGCGCCCTGATTCCGTACTGGGCCGAACGCCTGGATAAGGCGAGCCTGACGGCTTATCAATGCTCGAAGCGCGGAGGGGCGTTGTTCTGTCGGCTGGAGGGGAAGCGGGTGAAGATTGGCGGCCAGGCGACGCTGGTGGCCAGTGGCAAGCTTGTTCTGGACTGAAGCCGCAGGCGCCGGTTGGCCGGCGCCTGCGCTGCCCGCTTGATCAGTGGGCGCCGCTGTAGCGACGAACGCCCGATTCAGACTGTGGGAGCTGCGCCGCGGTGCTGCCGGAGGCCTGGAACAGCACCAGGTGTTCGGCGGCTACGCGGATTCCCACGTCAGCGCCGACCTGATGGTCGGCGTGGCTCGGGAAGATCGATTCCAGCTGGCTGCCGGTTGGCAGTTGCAGGCGGTACAGGGTCGATGCGCCCTGGAAACTCTTGCCGACGATCCGCGCCTTGAGTGCGCTGTCCGGCGCATAAACGATATCGTCCGGGCGTAGCAGCACATCCACCGCGCCGCCGAGCGGCCAGGTGTAGGCACGGTTGCCGCGCAGCACGCCGAGCTCGGTCTGCACCGATTCCGGGCTGTCCAGCTGGCCGCGAATGAAATAACCCTGGCCGATAAAACTCGCCACGAACGGCGTCAGCGGTTCGTGATAGAGGTTGTACGGCGTATCCCATTGCTCCAGGCGGCCCTCCTTGAACACGCCGACGTGATCGCTGACGGCGAAGGCTTCTTCCTGGTCGTGGGTCACCAGAATCGCACTGGTGCCCCGTGCCTTGAGGATGTCGCGCACTTCGTGGCTGAGCTTGCGACGCAGTTCGCCATCGAGGTTGGAGAAGGGTTCATCGAGCAGCAGCAACTGCGGTTCCGGCGCCAGTGCCCGGGCCAGTGCGACGCGCTGCTGCTGGCCGCCGGACAGCTCGTGGGGGAAGCGCTTGCCGAGGTTCTTCAGGTTGACCAGTTCCAGCAGCTCCTCGACCACCCGGTTTTTCTGCGGGTGCTTGCGGATGCCGAAGGCAATGTTGTCCGCCACGCTCAGGTGCGGGAACAGGGCGTAGTCCTGGAACACCATGCCGATCCGGCGGCGCTCCGGCGCCAGGGTGAAGCCGGCGCTGGAAATGGTTTCGCCGGCCAGCTGGATTTCACCTTCGTGCACTGGCTCGAAGCCGGCAATCGCGCGCAGGGTGGTGGTCTTGCCGCAGCCCGAGGACCCGAGCAGGCAACCGATATCGCCGGCATTGAGGTGCAGGTTGAGGTTCTGCACGACCCGTTGGTCCTGGTAGCCGCAGGCGAGATTGCGCAGGTTAAGCAGTAATGGCTGGCTCATGCGTGGTGGTACGCCGGCTCGACCAGAAACTCGAGCAGGGCTTTTTGCGCGTGGAGACGGTTTTCTGCCTGGTCCCACGCCACGGAGCGCGGATCGTCCAGCAGGTCGAGGCTGATCTCTTCGCCACGGTGGGCAGGCAGGCAGTGCATGAACAGCACGTCTGCGGCGGCCAGGTCGAGCAGCGCGCGATTGACCTGGAACGGCGCGAACTGCTTGAGGCGCTCGGCGGTTTCTTCTTCCTGGCCCATGGAGGTCCAGACGTCGGTGCTCACCAGGTGGGCGCCGATCACCGCGTCTTTCGGATCGCGCACAATGCTCACCCGGTCGCCGGCCCGGGCGACGAACTCAGGGTTGGGGTCGTAGCCTTCGGGGCAGGCGATGCGCAGTTGGAAGTCGAACTGGATCGCCGCTTCTATATAACTGTTGCACATGTTGTTGCCGTCGCCGATCCAGGCCACGGTCTTGCCCTGGATCGAGCCGCGGTGTTCGAGGAAGGTTTGCATGTCGGCCAGCAGCTGGCACGGGTGCAGGTCGTCGGACAGGCCGTTGATCACCGGTACGCGGGAATTGGCCGCAAACTCGGTCAGGGTGCGGTGGGCAAAGGTACGGATCATCACCGCGTCGAGCATGCGCGACATGACGATGGCGCAGTCGCTGATCGGCTCGCCGCGACCCAGCTGGGTGTCGCGCGGGGACAGGAAGATTGCCTGGCCGCCGAGCTGGATCATGCCGGCCTCGAAGGACAGGCGGGTGCGGGTAGACGACTTCTCGAAAATCATCCCGAGAACGCGGTTTTTCAGGGGCTCGAAGAGTACGCCGCGGTTACGCAGGTCCTTCAGCTCGATGCCTCGACGAATCACGCTGACCAGCTCTTCGGGCGTGCAATCCATCAGGGAGAGAAAGTGCCTTGCGCTCATCATTAACTACCTTTTTGCAACAGACCGCAGATACTCAAAGCCTTGTTTTATCGAGAAACGGGCGAGACCTGCGGCGAAAGCCGCACGGGGCGACGAAATAGGGGAAGGCGCGATCTTATAATTAAATGTCGCGTCTTACCAATAGCAGGCTTGGTTTCTAGGGCCTTCACCACTTGCAGCGAGTGGTCTGGGCCGAAAAAGTGGGCCATTCGTGGTGTTTTACAGCATGTTCAGATGGGCCAGTCGGATGTGGAGTCGATCCACTTTGCGTAGGTCCGCAGCAGCATTTGTACACTGCGCCTCGGCCGCTTGGCAACGCGCCTCGTGGCGCATGCCGCTATCAGGCATCTGGCTGGCGCGGGCTGGGGTTTTCTCTGCTCGGCTCCTGGGTACTTTGAGCGTGGCGGGAAATGGAACGGCTCGCGGCAGGGGATATCGGCAGAAACATTTCCTAAGGCAGAGGGCTGGGGTTATAAATGCGCACCGGCAACAGGGAAGTGCTTGGAATGGACTTGAAAGAACAGCAGCTGAAGACACTGTTGGGGTTGACGACGCGGACCCTGACCGACCTGACGGCATCGATCACCTCGATGTCCTTCGAGTTGCTGCGCAGTGACGACAGCACGACGCGCAACGCCGCGCGACAGATGATCGATCGCATGATGACCATCAGCAGCAATCTCGATGAGCACTGGCGGCTGCTCGCCGAATTCAGCGGGCAGGCCAGCGAGGCGCCGATTGACGGCATGACACCGATCGCCCGGCAGGACGATTCTCCGAGGCTGCCCTCCAACTGAGTCATCGGCTGGCTTGATGCTTGCCGATTCACGAGGCGAACGTCCCTGGCGCTGATGCCGGTCTGGCGCCATAGTTTTGTTCCCGCGGCCTGACGCTGGCCGCCCCGAATAAAATAGAGACTGGCCATGACCAAGACTCTCCATCACCGTGCCTGCCACCTGTGTGAAGCCATCTGCGGCTTGACCATCGAAACCACCGAAATCGACGGCGCCGGCCCGCGGATCACCTCGATCAGGGGCGACGCCCAGGACAGCTTCAGTCGCGGCCATATCTGCCCCAAGGCGGTGGCGCTGCAGGATATCCAGAACGACCCGGACCGGCTGCGCCAGCCGATGCGCAGGGTCGGCAGCGATTGGCAGGCGATCGAGTGGGACGAGGCCTTCGACCTGGTGGCCGAGCGCCTGGCGGCGATCCAGGAGCGGCATGGCAACAATGCGGTGGCGGTCTATCAGGGCAATCCCAGCGTGCACAACTATGGGTTGATGACCCACAGCAACTATTTCCTCGGCCTGCTGAAAACCCAGAACCGCTTTTCCGCCACCTCGGTGGACCAATTACCGCATCACCTGAGCAGCTACCTGATGTATGGCCATGGGCTGTTGCTGCCGATCCCGGATATCGATAACACCGATTTCATGCTGATCCTGGGCGGCAATCCGCTGGCGTCCAATGGCAGCATCATGACCGTGCCGGATGTGGAAAAGCGTTTGAAGGCGATCCAGGCGCGCGGCGGCAAAGTGGTGGTGGTCGACCCGCGGCTCAGTGAGACGGCGGCCATGGCCGACCAGCATGTGTTTGTCCGTCCCGGTGGTGATGTGGCGTTGCTGTTCGGCATGCTGCATACGATCTTCGCGCAAGGGCTGACGCGCGACAGTCATCTGCTGGTGGACGGCCTGGCCGAGGTGCGTGAGGCCATTTCCCGCTTCAGTGCCGAAGCCATGAGCCCTTTGTGTTCGGTGCCGGCGCAGCAGATCCGCCAGTTGGCGCGCGACTTCGCCGCAGCGGACAGGGCTGTGTGTTATGGCCGGATGGGCGTGTCCACCCAGTCGTTCGGCACCCTCTGTCATTGGCTGGTGCAACTGCTCAACCTGGTGACCGGCAACCTGGACCGGGTCGGTGGTGCCCTGTGCACCGAGCCGGCGGTGGATCTGGTGGCGGCGACTTCGGGTGGGCACTTCAACGCCTGGCAGAGCCGGGTTTCCGGGCGCCCCGAATATGGCGGCGAGTTGCCGGTCTCGGCCCTGGCCGAGGAGATGCTGACCAAAGGAGAGGGGCAGGTGCGGGCGCTGATCACGGTGGCGGGCAATCCGGTGCTCTCCACCCCCAACGGACGGCAGCTGGAGCAGGCGCTGGATGGCCTGGAGTTCATGCTCAGTATCGACCTGTACATCAACGAAACCACCCGTTATGCGGACCTGATCCTGCCATCGACCTCAGCCCTGGAGAACGATCACTACGACACCACCTTCAATATGTTCGCGGTGCGTAATGTCAGCCGCTTCAATCGGGCGATCCTGCCCAAGCCGGAAGGGGCGTTGCATGACTGGGAAATCTTCGTCGGCCTGGCCAGGGCCTTTGCCGCACGGACCGGCAAGGAGCTCAAGCCGACTGTGCCGCCGGCGCAGATGATCGATAGGGGGCTGCGCGCAGGGCGGTATGGCGAGGCGTCCGAATTCAACCTGTCGGTGGCGACGCTGGCCGATCATCCCCACGGGATCGACCTGGGGCCGCTCAAGCCCAATCTGGCGACGCGCCTGAAAACCGAGAACCGACGGGTGCAGGCCGCTCCCGCGGCGATCATGGCGGACCTCGAGCGTTTTGCCGCGTTGCAGGCGCCGGCGGCCGATGAGTTGGTGATGATCGGTCGGCGCCATGTGCGCAGCAATAATTCGTGGATGCACAACTACCATCGGTTGGTGAAGGGCAAGCCACGGCACCAGTTATTGATGAATCCCGATGATCTGGCCCGTCGGGGGCTGGCTGACGGGCAGCGTGTGCGGGTCAGTTCGCGGGTCGGGGCGATCGAGGTGGAAGTCCTGGGCAGCAGCGAGATGATGCCCGGGGTGGTCAGCCTGCCCCATGGCTGGGGGCATGGTCGGCCAGGGGTGCAGATGAGCATCGCCATGGCCCAGCCCGGGTCGAGTGCCAATGACCTGACCGATGAGCGTCAGTTGGACGAGCTATCGGGCAATGCTGCGCTCAATGGCGTGCCGGTAAAGGTGGAGGCGGCCTGAGGAGTCTGTCGGAGAGGCCGAGCATGGTGCTCGGCTTTCCGTTACAATGCGCCACCGTGTCGACAACAGAGTCGGAAAGTTCAGCCGAGGTGCTCCATGGATATCATCGAAACTATTAAAGAGCAGATTGCCAACAACACCATTCTGCTTTACATGAAAGGCTCGCCGAATGCCCCGCAGTGCGGTTTCTCCGCGAAAGCCGCTCAGGCTGTGATGGGGTGTGGTGAGAAGTTCGCTTACGTGGACATCCTGCAGAACCCGGAAATCCGCGCCAACCTGCCTAAATACGCCAACTGGCCTACTTTTCCGCAACTGTGGGTAGCCGGTGAACTGGTCGGCGGCAGCGACATCATGGCCGAGATGTTCGCCAATGGTGAGTTGCAGACCCTGATCAAGGCCGCCGCTGAAAAAGCCGCTGCCAAGACCGAAGCCTGATTTGCCCCTTGCAGGGGCGACAAGTTCGCTCCTGCAGGCTGCGTGGATTTGTCCACGAATAAAAAGCCCCGCCCTCGTGAGAGAGGCGGGGCTTTTTTGTGGGCTGAACCTTGAGAGGAGTTACTCGTCGCCCATCTGCGATTGCAGGTAGTTTTCCAGGCCGACTTTATCGATCAGGCCCAGTTGGGTTTCCAACCAGTCGATATGTTCTTCTTCCGATTCCAGGATGTCTTCCAGCAGCTCGCGGCTACCGAAGTCGCCAACCGATTCGCAATGGGCGATGGCGGCTTTCAGGTCGGTGTGGCCGGTACGCTCGATGTGCAGGTCGCACTCGAGCATTTCCTTGGTGTGTTCGCCGATGTGCAGCTTGCCGAGGTCCTGGACGTTCGGCAGGCCTTCGAGGAAGAGGATGCGCTTGATCAACTTGTCCGCATGCTTCATCTCATCGATGGACTCGTGGTATTCGTGCTTGCCCAGCTTGTTCAGGCCCCAGTCTTCATACATGCGTGCATGCAGGAAATACTGATTGATCGCGATCAGTTCATTGGCAAGGATCTTGTTGAGATGCTGGATGACTGTGACGTCGCCTTTCATGATGGGGTCCTGCCCTGTAATTAGCGGTATATAAGGCGGAGTCTGAGCCGCACAATGATTAGTGTCAAACCTAAGTTATTGAATAATATATGAAAATTAATCGGAATAAGAATGTTTGTGTTCCGCGTTTTGACGCTAAGCGATTGAATTACAGGCATAAAAAAGCCGGACACGAAGTCCGGCTTTTTTAAATGGCGTTAATTACGCAACATTAAATTCTACTGGGTAAGGAATCGCTGGCTGGCTGCTTTGCAGTTCGGTCAGGGTGTCACGTACCACCTGCTTGGCGAGGCAGGCACATTTGCCACATTGACTGGCAACGCCGGTCGTCTGGCGTACTTCACGATAGCTGCAGCAACCGTCGTAGATTGCATCGCGGATTTGTCCGTCGGTGACGCCAGTGCAGAGGCAGACATACATAAGGTGAGAACCGTCGCTGGTTAGGGCTCAATGCGACGGATCTTAATGTTAACGAGAATGATTGTCAAAGTGGTTTCCTAGGGCTTTTTGCCAGATACGCATCTGGCAGACGAACGGTTTTTTCTACCGCGGACGACGCGTTGTCCAGCAGGGCTGTTTTTTTGCGGACTGAACACCAGGGATGGAAAAACCACTAAGGACAGCTCAAAAACGCGGTGTATGATGTGCGGTCCTTACGAAGCGGGATCGAGTCACAGGGCTGTCGCTTGGCGGCGGCAGACTAGGCTGGATCTCATTCTTCATTCGATCACACCAGGAGATATCCAATGAGCGTACTCGTAGGCAAACAAGCCCCTGACTTCACCGTTCCCGCCGTTCTCGGCAATGGCGAAATCGTCGATAGCTTCACCCTGTCCTCGGCCATCAAAGGCAAATACGGCCTGGTGTTCTTCTACCCGCTGGACTTCACCTTCGTCTGCCCGTCCGAGCTGATCGCCCTGGACCACCGCATGGCTGACTTCAAGGCACGCAACGTTGAAGTGATCGCTGTTTCGATCGACTCGCACTTCACCCACAACGCCTGGCGCAACACCCCGATCAATGCCGGCGGCATCGGTCAGGTTCAGTACATCATGGCTGCCGACATGAAGCACGACATCGCCAAGGCCTACGACGTTGAGTCCGAAGGCGGCGTGGCTTTCCGTGGCGCGTTCCTGATCGACGACAAAGGCGTCGTGCGTTCGCAGATCGTCAACGACCTGCCGCTGGGCCGTAACATGGAAGAGCTGATCCGTCTGGTCGATGCTCTGCAGTTCCACGAAGAGCACGGCGAAGTCTGCCCGGCCAACTGGAAGAAGGGCGACAAGGGTATGACCGCTTCGCCAGAAGGCGTTGCCGCTTACCTGAGCGAGAATGCCGGCAAGCTGTAAGCCGCGCTTCACGCATAAAAAAACCGGCCTCAGGGCCGGTTTTTTTATGCGCGGTCGATCAGCGACGGTATCAGTCGTTGAAGTCTTCCCAGCCGCCCATTTCCTTCCAGCGATTGACGATGCCGCAGAACAGGTCGGCAGTCTTCTCGGTGTCGTAGCGGGCGGAGTGCGCCTCACGGCCGTCGAAGTCGATGTCGGCAGCCTGGCACGCCTTGGCCAGCACGGTTTGGCCATAGGCCAGGCCGGCAAGCGTTGCGGTGTCGAAGCTGGAGAACGGGTGAAACGGGTTGCGCTTCATGTCCAGGCGCGCGACAGCCGCGTTGAGGAAGCCCAGGTCGAAGCTGCTGTTGTGCCCGACCAGGATCGCGCGTTTGCAGCCGTTGGCTTTCAGCGCCTTGCGCACGCTGCGGAAGATATCGTTCAGCGCGGTTTCTTCACTGACGGCCATGCGCAGCGGATGGTCGAGCTTGATCCCGGTGAACTCCAGCGCCGCGGCTTCGATGTTGGCGCCTTCGAAAGGCTCTACGCGGAAAAACAGGGTGTGCTCGGGGAACACGAAGCCCTTTTCGTCCATGCCGATGATGGTCGCGGCAATTTCCAGCAAGGCGTCGGTGGCCGAGTTGAAACCACCGGTTTCAACGTCGACGACTACCGGCAGGTAACCACGAAAGCGTGCCGCCATTGGATGACGCGAGCCACCACCATTGTGACCGTCCTGCTCGTCGTCGAAATGGTCTTCACTCACGCGTGTTCCTCCAGCAGGCGCCAGCGCAGTTTTTCACCGGCGCGCAGCGGGATGACGGTCAGCTCGCCGAATGGCAGGCTGGCAGGGGCGGTCCATTCTTCACGAACCAGGGTGATGCGATCGGTGTTGGCCGGCAGGCCATAGAAGCGCGGGCCGTTGAGGCTGGCGAAGGCTTCCAGCTTGTCCAGCGCGTTGCGCTGTTCGAAGGCTTCGGCGTACAGCTCGATCGCGGCATAGGCGGTGTAGCAGCCGGCACAGCCGCAGGCCGCTTCTTTGGCGTGCTGGGCATGGGGCGCGGAGTCGGTGCCGAGGAAGAACTTCTGGCTGCCGCTGGCGGCGGCGTCGAGGAGCGCTTCCTGGTGCACGTTGCGCTTGAGAATCGGCAGGCAATAGAAGTGCGGGCGAATCCCGCCGACCAGCATGTGATTGCGGTTGTACAGCAGGTGATGGGCGGTGATGGTCGCGCCGACGTTGGCCGAGGCCTCGTTGACGAACTGCACGGCGTCACGGGTGGTGATGTGTTCGAACACCACCTTGAGCGTCGGGAAGCGCTCGACGACGCGGCGCATGTGCTCGTCGATGAACAGCTTCTCGCGGTCGAACACGTCGATCTCACCGCGGGTAACTTCACCGTGGATCAGCAGCGGCAGGCCGACTTCGGCCATGGCCTCCAGCGCCGGGAAGATCTTGTCGATGCTGGTGACGCCCGAGTCCGAGTTGGTGGTCGCCCCGGCCGGGTAGAGCTTGGCGGCATGGACGAAACCACTGGCCTTGGCCGCGCGAATTTCTTCGGGCTGGGTGCGATCGGTAAGGTAGAGCACCATCAGCGGCTCGAAGCGGCTGCCGGCCGGCCGCGCAGCGAGAATGCGCTGGCGATAGGCGTCGGCTTCAGCGGCGTTGCGCACCGGAGGTACCAGGTTAGGCATGATGATGGCGCGGCCAAAGGTGCGCGCGACATCCGCGACAGTATTGGTCAACACGGCACCATCGCGAAGATGAATATGCCAGTCGTCGGGACGCAGCAGGGTCAGGCGGTCGGACATTGGGGATTCCAGGCGGGTCAAACTCCAGTGAATGCTACCGGAAAAGACTCTTCCAGGCACTCGCTATCAAGTTTTGCGTGAAGCTTCCGATATCCCGAAGGTATGCCGTAAACAGGCATTTCGATTTTCGTGATGTACAAGTCAGTGGAGCCTCCCGTGCGCCAGCGTTATCTAGCCTTGCTCAGTGTGTTCGCCAGTCTTCCCGCGATGGCGCTGACTTTCCAGACCCGTCTGGAGAGCATTGAGTGGACGGTCGAAGGCGATAAATTCGAGTGCCGTCTGAGCCAGCCGATCACCGATTTCGGTTCCGGGGAGTTCGTGCGCCGTGCCGGCGAGCAGGCGACCTTCCGCCTCAAGGCCTACAACCCGATGCTCGCTGGCGGTTCGGCCACGCTGCTCGCGGCGGCCGCGCCGTGGCAGCCGGGCCGGGGCGACATCAACCTGGGTTCGGTGCGGCTCGGCAGCGGCGATGTTTTGTTCAACAGCTCGCAACTGCAGGCCGGGCGGCTGATCGGTGGATTGATGGATGGGCGCAGCCCGGTGGTTCGTCACTATTCCCGTGAGGGCGGGGTGTCCGAGGTGCGCTTGTTGCCGGTCAAGTTCAGCAAGGCGTATGGCGACTATCAACGTTGTGTCGCCAAGTTGTTGCCGCAGAACTTCGACCAGGTCAGGCAATCCGAGGTCGGCTTCCCCGGGGGCGGAATCGATCTGGATGCCAAGGCCAAGGCCAAGTTGCAGGTGATGCTGGAGTTCCTCAAGGCCGATCCGACGGTCAATCACATCCAGCTCGACGGCCACTCGGACAACAGCGGCAACCGCTTGACCAACCGTGACCTGTCGCGGCGCCGGGCGCTGGCGGTGATGGAGTTCTTCAAGGCCAACGGCATTCCCGAATCGCAGATCGAGATGCGTTTCCACGGTGAGCGCTATCCATTGGCGCCCAACACCAACGCGGCGAACCGGGCGAAGAATCGTCGGGTCAACGTACAGTTGCAACGCGTCCCGGTCGCGGAAAAACCGGCACCCCAGGCTGCTGCTCCCGCCAACGCCGCGGCGACTTCCTGAAACGGCTGCCGTCGTCGCGCACTCGACATAATCTGTCGCTTCGTCGTCATAAGCTGTCGCGCCTCTGTAAATTATCCGCGTTGATCGGTAGACTTGCTGGCTTTCCGTAGAACCCCGTGGAGTGATGGCATGGCGGACGTAAACAAGGTCGTTCTGGCGTATTCCGGCGGCCTGGACACTTCGGTGATCCTCAAGTGGCTGCAGGATACTTATAACTGTGAAGTGGTGACGTTCACCGCTGACCTGGGTCAGGGCGAAGAGGTCGAACCTGCACGTGCCAAGGCGCAAGCCATGGGCGTGAAAGAGATCTACATCGACGATCTGCGCGAAGAGTTCGTCCGCGATTTCGTTTTCCCGATGTTCCGCGCCAACACCGTTTACGAAGGTGAGTACCTGTTGGGTACCTCCATCGCTCGTCCGTTGATCGCCAAGCGCCTGATCGAGATCGCCAACGAAACCGGCGCCGACGCCATTTCCCATGGCGCTACCGGCAAGGGCAATGACCAGGTTCGTTTCGAACTGGGCGCCTACGCCTTGAAGCCAGGCGTAAAAGTGATCGCTCCGTGGCGCGAGTGGGACCTGCTGTCCCGTGAGAAATTGATGGACTACGCCGAGAAGCACGCGATCCCGATCGAGCGTCACGGCAAGAAGAAATCCCCGTACTCGATGGATGCCAACCTGCTGCACATCTCCTATGAAGGCGGTGTGCTGGAAGACACCTGGACCGAGCACGAAGAAGACATGTGGCGCTGGACCGTCTCCCCGGAGAAGGCTCCCAACACCCCGACCTACATCGAGCTGACCTATCGCAACGGCGACATCGTGGCGATCGACGGCGTCGAGATGACCCCGGCCACCGTGCTGGCGACCCTGAACCGCATCGGCGGTGAAAACGGCATCGGTCGTCTGGACATCGTGGAAAACCGCTATGTCGGCATGAAGTCCCGCGGCTGCTACGAAACCCCGGGCGGCACCATCATGCTGCGCGCTCACCGGGCGATCGAATCGATCACCCTGGATCGCGAAGTGGCTCACCTGAAAGACGAGCTGATGCCCAAGTACGCCAGCCTGATCTACACCGGCTACTGGTGGAGCCCAGAGCGCCTGATGCTGCAACAGATGATCGATGCTTCCCAGGTCCACGTGAACGGCGTGGTTCGCCTGAAGCTGTACAAGGGCAATGTGATCGTCACCGGTCGCAAGTCCGATGAGTCGCTGTTCGATGCCAACATCGCGACCTTCGAAGAAGACGGCGGCGCCTACAACCAGGCGGATGCGGCTGGTTTCATCAAGCTCAATGCCCTGCGCATGCGTATCGCGGCCAACAAGGGACGGACTCTGTTCTGATGCCTTGAGTCGTTTTAAAGGAGCCCCGCCATGAGCGGGGCTTTTTTATACCTGATGATTAATCGATCGACGGGTAGCTTGAGGCCATGACTCAAGTTTACAGAGGACATTGTTTCAATGGCTTCTCGACTATCTTTCCCTATGTTCTTTTCAATACAAAATGTAGGGGATCCGGAGGTGTTTATATATAAGGAGCGACGTTCAAGTTTTCCTTGTAGGGCAAATCCGTATTGTTTGTAAGGAACTTCTCGGGGCGATGCTGGCTCGGGGCGTGGCCATGCCACGGGCCAAATGACTGGGTTATGGTGTTTGCTTGAAAAACCAATAGCGGACTCTGGACTTACCCATGAAGAAAGTTTTGATCGTAGATGATCATCCCGTCACTCGTCTGGCTGTGCGCATGCTGATGGAACGGCACGGTTTTGAAGTAGTTGCCGAGGCGGACAATGGCATGGATGCCCTGAAACTGTCTTATGAACATGTTCCAGACATCCTTATTCTTGATATTGGTATTCCCAAACTCGATGGCCTGGAAGTTATCGCCAGACTTTCGTCAAAAGCCATGTCGACCAAAGTGCTGGTATTGAGCCTGCAAGTACCTGGTCCTTTCTCCATGCGTTGCATGCAGGCCGGCGCTGCAGGCTATGTGTGCAAGCAGCAGGACATCACTGAATTGATCAGCGCCGTCAGGGCAGTCCTGGCTGGCTACAGTTACTTTCCCAACGAAGCCTTGCATACCCTGCGCTCGAGCCTGGGCATCGCCAGCGAGGAGGGGATGTTGTCCAGCCTGTCCGGGCGGGAACTGATGGTCTTGAAGCAACTCGCCGGTGGGCAGACCAACAAGGAGATTGCCGAGGGCCTGTGCTTGAGCAGTAAAACGGTGAGTACCTACAAAAGGCGGCTGCTGGGAAAACTCAACGCTCGCTCGCTGGTGGACCTGATCGAGTTTGCCAAGCGCCATCAGTTGGCATGAAGGTTGAAGCGAGAGGGGAAAACAGTGGCTTTTACGAGCCTCATTGCGTTGTGGGCTTGCCGGTCTGTCGATGATGTTGGATCCATCGGCCGCGCATGGCCTGGTTTGAAAAAGCGACTTGGAGTGTTAGCCGGTGTAACAAAAAAGCCTCCGTAAAAGGAGGCTTTTTTGTTACTAAAGATCAAAGTCGTAATCGGCCAATTGCTTTTGCAAACGCCGCTCTTCCAGAAGGTTGTCGATGGTCCGACGTTTGCTCAAGTTAGTCTTGGCCACCTCTACCACAGGCTCTGCATCTTCTGTTTCAACAGGGGTGAAGTCGTCTTCTACGTCCAGTTGTTCTTTACCAGTACTCATAAGGTTAACTCCAGGCTAAGACTGCCATTGGCGCTCCTTATATCGATATTCTCGGGACTGGTAAAAAAGATTTTTTCAATCGACCTATCATCAAAATCAATGCTTGCTCAATCGTCGGAGGTCTTGTGCTTGTATTCGCACAGGTCCTCGATCCGGCAGCTTCCACAGCGCGGCTTGCGGGCCAGGCACACGTAGCGGCCATGGAGGATCAGCCAGTGATGGGAGTCGAGCAGATACTCCTTGGGCACGAACTTCATCAGCTTTTTTTCGACTTCCACGACATTCTTCCCGGGGGCCAGCCCCGTGCGGTTGCTGACCCGGAAGATGTGCGTATCGACGGCCATGGTCAGTTGGCGGAAGGCGGTATTGAGCACCACGTTGGCGGTCTTCCTGCCGACGCCTGGCAGGGCTTCGAGTTCTTCGCGGGTCTGTGGGACTTCGCTGTTGTGCCGCTCCACCAGCAGACGGCAGGTTTCGATCACGTTTTTGGCCTTGCTGTTGTACAGGCCGATGGTCTTGATGTACTCGGACAGCCCTTCGACGCCAAGCGCATAGATGGCGGCCGGTGTATTGGCCACCGGGAAGAGCTTGGCCGTCGCCTTGTTGACCCCGACATCGGTGGACTGGGCCGAAAGAATCACGGCGATCAGCAGCTCGAAGGGCGACGAATAGGCCAGTTCGGTTTTCGGTTCCGGATTGTCTTCGTGCAGCCTGCGGAAAATTTCCAGGCGTTTTGCGGCATTCATGGGTGAGTCATTTCCTTGAAGGCGGTCGGTGTGAGGTCGCGGCAACCCAGGCTTGCCTGGCGGCCAGCAGCAGCCCCAGCAGGATAAAACCGCCAGGGGCGAGTGTAAGCAGGTGCAAGCCGCCCTGGGCGGCCAGAACCCAGCCTGGCCAATCGATGTCGTTCATCCCTAGCAGCCATTGCAGATGATTGCCGATCGAGCCACTGCCGAAGGCTTCGCGCAGTGTGCCCAGGATAATCAGCAGCAGGCAGAACAGGCCGGCGAAACGCAAGCGCCCGGGACGCTGGAAAAAATCCTGGTACTCCAGCACTACGCATTGCACGGCAATCAGCCCCAGGTAGAGGGCCAATTGTTGTTGCAGTTCGAATGCCCAGGCCTGCGCGGCCAGCATGGCACAACTGGTGAGCGTGGCGCTGAGCAGGATACTGGCGCCCAGGCGGCCCTGGCCAGCCAGGCGTGGGCGCAGGGCATTCATGCCCAGGCCGAACACGCAGCTCACGCAGAGAAATACCAGGGCCAGGCCCAGGGCCTTGACCAGGGAGTCGCTGGCGCCGATCAGCGGCGCCAGCATCAGGGCGTTCCGCAGGGTCGAGGATTTATTCATCGGCGGGGCTTCCCAGCAGTTGTTCACGGTGCTCGTCGAAGTAACGCAGGCTGTCGTGAATCCCCTCGACCACCGCCCGTGAGGTGATGGTGGCCCCGGTCATCTGGTCGAATTGGCCATTGTCCTTTTTCAGCGCCCAGCCGGCGTCGCCCGGGTTGCCCAGCGACTTGCCGATAAAACCTTGCAGCCAGGCATTCGGGCGCTCGGCGATGCGCGCGCCCAGCCCGGGCGTTTCCGAATGCCTGAGGGCCTTGCTACCCAGCAGTTTGCCGTTGGCGGCGATGCCGATCAGCAGCTCGACCGGGCCGCCATAACCGCTGACCTGGCTGCGCAGCAGTACGGCGCTGGGCTGGCCGTTGCGAGTGGCGCGATAACCGCCGAGCAGGGTGCTGTGGCTGAGCGGGATGTTATCGACGGCCAAGGGCTGATCCAGCGGCTGATTGTCGTAGCTGCTGGCGGGCAGGATTTCCAGCAGGTTGCGTGCCTGGATGGCGCGTTGTTCGCGTTCGATGCGGGGAGCCGTGGCCTGATGGACGAAGAAAGTGCCGGTGGCCCCGACAGCCGCCAGCAATGCCAACAGCCCCAGACTCATTGCGCGGTTCATGGCAGGGAAGGCTCGGGAGGCGGAGCAGCCAGGCGCTCCAGGGCGGGGACGGCGAGGTTCATCAGCAGTACCGCGAAGGCGACGCCATCCGGGTAACCGCCCCAGGTCCGGATCAGGTAGGTCAGCAGCCCGACCCCGACCCCGAACAACAGGCGTGCCTTCGCGCTCCTGGGGCCGGAGATCGGCTCGGTGACGATGAAAAAGGCGCCCAGCATGGTTGCGCCGGTCAGCTGGTGGAAAAACGGCGAGCCATGTGAGTCCGACCCGGAACCGTTCCAGCACAGCAGGCTGATGATGAACAGGCTGCCGAGCATGCCGGCCGGGGCGTGCCAGCTGAATACCCGCTGCTGCAGCAAAAGGACGCCACCGGCGAGAAAGGCCAGGTTGACCCACTCCACGCCCTTGCCGCCGAAATGGCCGAAGGCGGCATTGCTGGCGAACAGTTCATCGATGGTCAGGCTCTTGTTGATACGCAGGCTGTCGAGTGCCGTGGCCTGGGCCCAGGCATCGGGTGCCGTGTTGTCGGTGATCCCGAAGATCTGCTGCAGGCCGCCCAGCAGGTCCAGGCCATGGGAGGTCGGCCAATGAGTCATCTGCTGCGGGAAAGAGACGAGTACCAGGGCATAACCGAGCATCGCCGGATTGAACGGATTCTTGCCGACGCCGCCATACAGGTGCTTGCCGAACAGCAAGGCACAGGCCGTCGCACTGACCGTCAGCCACCACGGGCAGTATGGCGGCAAGGCCAGGGCCAGCAGGGTGGCGCTGACCAGGGCGCTGCCGTCGCCAAGGAAGGGGCGCAACGGCCACTGGCGCAATCGCAGTACCACGGCTTCGACGGCAAGGGCGGTGGCACAGGCCAGCAGCAAGTTGATCAGAATTCCCCAGCCAAACAGCCAGAAGAGAGCCAGCAGCCCCGGCAGGGTCGCTACCAGCACACGCTTCATGGCTTGTTGCAGGCGTTCGTCCGGTTGCTCAAGGGGCGTCATGGGCTTGTACCTGGCGCTCGGCTTCGGCCAGCCGTTCGCGGGCCTTGGCCAACAGCGGCGGCGGGGTGTCGCCGTGGCGTTCCAGTTTGCTGACTTCTGCTCGAGCGTAAGCCAGTTCGGTTTTCAGTTGCCGCAGGCGGGCGTCGATCGGGCGCTTCTCGACTCGTACCAGATTGGGGGCCGGCTTTGCGCTGGCTTCTTCAGCCGAGTGCAAGGCCTGTTCTGCGTCTTTCAGTGCCTGCTCCAGGCTGGCCAGCTGTTCGGCAGACGCCTGGCTGTCCTGGGCTTTTTTCAGTTCCGCACGGCGCATCGCCAGCTGGATTTTTGCGCGCTTGAGTTCGGCGTCTTTGGCGGGAGGCGCTGACGCTGCGGTTTCGACAGTGCTTTGGGCAGCACCTTCGAGCTGGGCAAGAGCCTGCTCGGCGGCCTCGAATTGACGCTGCAGGACGATCAGTTGCGACTGTTGCTCGAAGGTCGGCGGATGGCCGAAGGCTTTCAGCGATTTGTTCAACTGGGCCCGGCTCATCGCCAGATCGATCTTGGCTTTTTTCACCGCGGCATCGGCGGCGGCCGCCTTTTGCGCGCGTACCCGCTCGATGGCGGCCTGCACGGGGTTGAGGGTGGTTTCGCTGGGCTGCGCGGCACGTTGCGCGCGGGCAGTCCGTTCGGCCTGCTTGTGCTGTTCTTCGCGTTGCAGCCGGGCGTTGCGACGCTCGAAGCGCTGGCGCGCGTGATCGCGCTTGGCTGTCCGGGCGCGCAGTTCTTCGAGACTGGAGGCCAGGCCGCCGACGATCGGCAATACATCATTCAGCGGCAGCGGGTGCATCTCGATGCAGTCCACCGGGCACGGCGCCACGCAGAGATCGCAGCCGGTGCATTCGTCGATCAGCACCGTGTGCATCTGCTTGGCCGCGCCGACTATGGCATCCACCGGGCAGGCCTGGATGCACTTGGTGCAGCCGATGCATTCGGCTTCGCGGATAAAGGCCACCTGGGCCGGCGCCGGGCCGCGGCTGATGTCCAGCTCCACGACCGGGACATTCAGCAACCTGGCCAGGCCGGCGATGGTTTCGTCGCCACCGGGCGGGCACTTGTTGATCGCCTCGCCGTTGGCGATGCCTTCGGCGTAGGGCCTGCATCCGGGGTGGCCGCACTTGCCGCATTGGGTCTGCGGTAGCAGGGCGTCGATGCGTTGAATCAGACTCATGGGTTGAGCAGTCCGTTGAAACCGAGAAATGCCACGGCCATCAGGCCGGCGCCGATCAGGTCGATCGGCAGGCCGCGAAAGGGCAGGGGCACATCGTTGTTGAGAATGCGCTGGCGCAGGTCGCTGAACAGGCTCAGTACCAGCCAGAAACCGAGGCCCGCGCCCAGGCCCAGGGCGAGGCTATGACCGATTCCCCGGTTGGCCTGGACTGCCAGCAGCAAGGCGCCGAGCACGCCGGCATTGCCCAGCAGCAGCGGCCAGAGGCCTTCGAACGGCAGTCCGGGCAGCGTCCGGGTCAGCAGCTTGAGCAGCGGTGCGATCAGCAGCACGCCCAACGGCAGGAACACGAACAGTTGCAGTGCGGTCAGGCCCAGCGGCACCAGCAGGGCCTGATACAGTCCATGACCCAGCAGGCTGCAGAGCAGCATCAGGCAACTGGTGGCGATCCCCAGGGCATGGATCCGCCGCCGGGCCACCTGCGGCCCGGTACTGGCCTGCAACAGCGGATCGACGCCCAGCGGCCACTGCAACACGAAGTTGTTGATCAGGGCTGCGCTGATGAGCGTGAGGACAATCTCGGTCATGTTCGTGGCCGGTGAGGGCGGGCGGATACCTGAAGACTAGGCAATTATCCGGCAAGGGCGCAGGCCCATCCAGATATGAAAATCCCCCCGTCACGCAGCGGCGCGACGGGGGGATCGATCCCTCGGGCGGATTTACTTGATCCGCTGACCCGGCTTGGCGCCGCTGTCCGGGCTCAGCAGGTAGATCTCTTCGCCGCCAGGGCCGGCCGCCATCACCATGCCTTCGGAAATACCGAATTTCATTTTCCGTGGCTTGAGGTTGGCGATCATCATGGTCAGGCGACCGTCGAGCTTGGATGGGTCCGGGTAGGCGCTCTTGATGCCGGAGAACACGTTGCGTTGCTCGTCACCGATATCCAGGGTCAGGCGCAGCAGCTTGTCGGCGCCTTCCACATGCTCGGCCTTGACGATCAGGGCCACGCGCAGGTCGACGGCGGCGAACGTGTCGAAGTCGATTTCCGGCGACAGCGGATCCTTGGCCAGCTCGCCGTTGCCCGCAGGCTTGGCTTCACCGGTATCGGTCTGGCTGGCGGTCAGGTCTTCTTTCGAGGCGTCGGTCATGGCTTGTACTTTCACTGGGTCGATCCGCGTCATCAGCGGCTTGAATTCGTTCAGCTGATGGTTGCTCAGCAGGTTCTGGTGGTCGTTCCAGGTCAGCGGGGCGACGTTGAGGAACGCCTCGGCATCGGCGGCCAGCAGCGGCAGCACCGGCTTGAGGAAGATCACCAGTTGGCGGAACAGGTTGATGCCCGTGGCGCAGATGGCCTGGACTTCATCCTGCTTGCCTTCCTGCTTGTTCAACGACCATGGCGCCTTGTCGGCGATCCAGGCGTTGGCGCGGTCGGCCAGGGCCATGGTTTCACGCATGGCGCGGGCGAAGTCGCGGGCCTCGTAGGCGTCGGCAATGCTTGGCGCGGCCGCGAGGAACGCGTCGGTCAGCTCCGGCGCGGCGTTCTGGTCCACCAGCACACCGGCGTTGCCTTTGTGGATGAAGCCGGCGCAGCGGCTGGCGATGTTCACCACCTTGCCCACCAGGTCGGAGTTGACCTTCTGCACGAAGTCTTCGAGGTTCAGGTCCAGGTCGTCGACGCCACGGCCCAGCTTGGCCGCGTAGTAGTAACGCAGGTATTCCGGCGACAGGTGGTCGAGGTAGGTCCGGGCCTTGATGAAGGTGCCGCGGGACTTGGACATCTTCTGGCCGTTGACGGTCAGGTAGCCGTGCACGTTGATGCCGGTCGGCTTGCGGTAGCCGGCGCCTTCGAGCATGGCTGGCCAGAACAGCGCGTGGAAGTTGACGATGTCCTTGCCGATGAAGTGGTACAGCTCGGCCGTCGAGTCTTTGCCCCAGAACGCGTCGAAGTCCAGCTCCGGCGTGCGGTTGCACAGGTTCTTGAAGCTGGCCATGTAGCCGATCGGCGCGTCCAGCCAGACGTAGAAGTACTTGCCCGGCTCGTCGGGGATCTCGAAGCCGAAATACGGTGCGTCGCGGGAGATGTCCCACTGCTGCAGGCCGACATCCAGCCATTCGGCGATCTTGTTCGCCACGGCATCCTGAAGGGTGCCGCTGCGGGTCCACTCCTGCAGCATCTGCTGGAAGTCCGGCAGCTTGAAGAAGAAGTGCTGGGAATCCTTGAGCACCGGGGTGGCGCCGGAAATCGCCGACTTCGGATCCTTCAGGTCGGTCGGGGCGTAGGTGGCGCCGCATTTTTCGCAGTTGTCGCCGTACTGGTCCTCGGTGCCGCATTTCGGGCAGGTGCCCTTGATGAAGCGGTCGGCCAGGAACATTTGTTTTTCCGGGTCGAAATACTGAGTGATCGAGCGCGTGGCGATGTGCCCGGCGTCGCGCAGCTTCAGGTAGATCTGGCTCGACAGCTCACGGTTTTCTTCGGCGTGGGTCGAGTGGAAGTTGTCGAAGTCCACCAGGAAGTCGGCAAAGTCGGCGCTGTGTTCAGCCTGGACGTTGGCGATCAATTGTTCCGGGGTGATGCCTTCCTTTTCCGCGCGCAGCATGATGGCCGAGCCGTGAGCGTCGTCGGCGCAGACATAAATGCATTGGTTGCCGCGGTGCTTCTGGAAGCGCACCCACATATCGGTCTGGATATATTCCAGCATATGGCCGAGGTGGATCGAACCATTGGCATAGGGCAGGGCGCTGGTGACGAGGATCTTGCGTGGCTCGGACATGGGGCTCGGCTACTTGATGAAACGGAGGTCGGCCACTATAAAGCGCCGGCGCATATTTTTCACCCTTCAGGCCGGTTTCCGGGTGGCGCGGGTGCCAGGGTTGGTGGTGAAGGACGAGCTCCCTCGCCACAAATGAACGTCCGGCGTAGGATAGCCGCCTGATTTTCCCGTCTTGTTATCGGAGTAGCCCATGAGCGCCGTCAATCGCGCAGCGGTGGAAGCCGTTCTTCGCCAATACACCGACCCCTACCTGAACCAGGACCCGGTCAGCGCCGGTTGTGTCCGTTCCATCGACATCCAGGGCGACGAGGTGCGTGTCGAACTGGAGATCGGTTATGCCGCCGGTCTGTTCAAGAGCGGCTGGGCCCAGTTGCTGAAGCTGGCCATCGAAAACATGGAGGGCGTGGTCATCGCCCGCGTCAATGTCACCAGCGTGATTGCCGCGCACAAGGCCCAGGCCCAGATTCCGGGCCTGGCCAACGTCAAGAACGTGGTGGCGGTGGCATCCGGCAAGGGGGGCGTGGGCAAGTCCACCACCGCGGCCAACCTGGCCCTGGCGTTGGCCCGCGAAGGCGCCAAGGTGGGGATTCTCGATGCTGACATCTATGGTCCGAGCCAGGGCATCATGTTCGGCATCGCCGAGGGCACCCGGCCGCAGGTCAAGGACCAGAAATGGTTTGTACCGATCAAGTCCCACGGGGTCGAGGTCATGTCCATGGCTTTCCTGACCGATGACAACACGCCGATGGTCTGGCGCGGGCCGATGGTCTCCGGCGCCCTGCTGCAACTGGTGACCCAGACCGCCTGGGGCGACCTGGATTACCTGGTGATCGACATGCCGCCGGGCACCGGCGATATCCAGCTGACCCTGGCGCAGAAAGTCCCGGTGGCCGGCGCGGTCATCGTCACCACCCCGCAGGACCTGGCGTTGCTGGACGCGCGCAAGGGCGTGGAGATGTTCCGCAAGGTCAACATCCCGGTGCTGGGCGTGGTGGAAAACATGGCCGTGCACATCTGCTCCAACTGCGGCCATGCCGAGCACCTGTTCGGCGAAGGTGGTGGCGAGAAGCTGGCGACCCAGTACGGCGTCGAACTGCTGGCCTCGCTACCGCTGTCGATGCTGATCCGCGAGCAGGCCGATGGTGGCAAGCCGACCGTGATCGCCGAGCCGGAAAGCCAGATCGCCATGGTCTATCAGGAGCTGGCCCGGCATGTCGGTGCGCGCATCGTGCTGCAGGAAGCCGCAGCGCCGGCAATGCCCAACATTACCGTCAGCGACGACTGAGCCGGTTGGGCAAACAAAAAAGCCCGGTCAGTGCACCGGGCTTTTTCATGGGTGCTTTATGGGCGGGGTTCAGATCCGCAGGCCACCGTCCAGCTCGAGGAACCGGCCAGTGTAATAGTCGTTCTCGAAGATATAGGCCGCCGAGTGAGCGATCTCTTCTGGCTTGCCCATGCGCTTGAGCGGGATGCTGGAGGTCATTTTCTCCAGGGCTTCGGGTTTCATGCCCAGGGTCATTTCGGTTTCGATGAAGCCCGGTGCGATGCCGGCCACGCGGATGCCGTAGCGCGCCAGTTCCTTGGCCCAGGTCACGGTCGCCGCGGCGACCCCGGCCTTGGCGGCGG
This sequence comes from Pseudomonas sp. SK3(2021), assembly GCF_016772375.1. Taxonomy (NCBI): domain Bacteria; kingdom Pseudomonadati; phylum Pseudomonadota; class Gammaproteobacteria; order Pseudomonadales; family Pseudomonadaceae; genus Pseudomonas; species Pseudomonas sp. SK3(2021). Next base: position 5,296,428 of record NZ_CP061943.1, on the reverse strand, counting down.
AGTAGTTGGTCTGGCCGATATTGCCGGCACGGGAGATCGAGGAAATGTTGATGATCGCGCCGCTGGTTTTCAGCTCGATCATCTTCGCCGCGACTTCGCGGGTGCAGAGGAACACGCCGGTCAGGTTGACGTCGATCACCGACTGCCACTGGGCCAGGCTCATCTTGGTCATCTCGCCGTCCTTGACCTTGAGCAGCAGGCCGTCGCGCAGGATGCCGGCGTTATTGATCAGGCCGTGAATGGCGCCGAAGTCTTCGGCGACCTGGGCGACCATGTGTTCCACCTGCTCTTCATTGGCGACGTTGCACAGGTAGGCACGGGCCTCGACTCCCGCGGCCTGGCAGGCGGCAACCGCCTGGTCGAGCTTTTCCTGGTTCAGGTCGACCAGTGCCAGCCTGGTGCCTTTGCTGGCGAAATACTCTGCCATGGAGCGGCCCAGCCCCTGGCAACCGCCGGTGATAATGATTACTTTGTCATTGAGTTGCATTCGCATGCTCCGATAGCAGAACTGGAGTGGTGTCCTTTAAGGCGCCTCTCTTGTGCATCGGGCATGGCCTGGCTGCAGATTGAGAATTGCCCCGATGGCGTCGCTGGAACTTTGCTTCAGACGCCCGTCCGTTTTCGACGGATTCTATATAAGGAGTCATAAATTGAGCGTTGAAGCTGCGAAGCATGCACGAGAATTACTGCTCAAGGAATACCGTGGCGTGCTATCGACGCACTCCAAGGCCATGCCGGGTTTTCCCTTCGGCTCGGTGGTTCCTTATTGCCTGGACGAGCAGGGGCGGCCACTGATCCTGATCAGCCGCATTGCCCAGCACACCCACAACCTGCAGAAGGACCCCAAGTGTTCGCTGCTGGTGGGCGAGCGCGACGCCGAGGACGTCCAGGCGGTGGGACGCCTGACCTATCTGGCCGAAGCCGAAAAGCTCGAGGACGCCGCGGCGATCGAGGCGGCCGCCGAACGCTACTACCGGTATTTCCCGGAGTCGCAGAACTATCACAAGGCCCACGATTTCGATTTCTGGCTACTCAAGCCGGTGCGTCATCGCTACATCGGCGGTTTTGGCGCGATCCACTGGATCGACCAGGTGACGCTGGCCAACCCGTTTGCGGGCAAGGCCGAGCTGAGCATGGTCGAACACATGAACAGCGATCACGCCAAGGCGATCGCCCATTACGTGGACCTGGCCGGGTTGCCGAAAACCGCTGCGGCGCAACTGGCCGGCATCGATGCCGAAGGCATGCACCTGCGGATCGGCCAAGGGTTGTACTGGCTGCCGTTCCCAAGCCCTTGTAATACGCCGACACAAGTGCGCGAGGCCTTGGTTCTTCTGGCTCACGCCGAGCGATGGCCGAAAAATGCCGGGGCCGAGGCTTGAATTCACGAATTGCCGACGTCATCTAGGGTCTACTGGAAGGCATTCTTCCGTAGAGGAAACCATTTGATGCGCCCTTTTCTGTTGCTCTTTCTGCTGTTCCCGGTGCTAGAGCTGTTCGTATTCGTCAAAGTCAGCGGTGCGATCGGGTTTTTCCCGGCGTTGCTGCTGATCATCCTGGGCTCGATGCTGGGTGTGCTGGTCCTGCGCGTCGCGGGGCTGGCCACGGCATTGCGTGCCCGTGAAAGCCTGAACCGCGGCGAGCTGCCGGCCCAGACCATGCTCGAAGGCCTGATGCTGGCCCTGGCGGGCGGCCTGTTGATCCTGCCTGGCTTCATCAGTGACGTATTCGGCCTGTTCATGCTGTTGCCGGTCACCCGTCGCCTGCTGGCCAACAAGATGCGCCAGCGTGCCGAAGAACAGGCCATTCGTCAGCGTGCCTTTGCCGACGACATGCGGGCCGCCCGTGGCGGACCCGCGCCACAGCGCCCCTTGGGCCGCGAGCCGAATGTGATCGAAGGCGAGTTCGAGCACCGCGATTCCTGAGTCTCTCAATGATCGACACGGCACCTTCGGGTGCCGTGTTCGTTTTGCCCGACTGAAAATCTAAAAAATTTCACTGGGCAGCCCTTGTAATAAGCATATGCGCCCACATGTATCGGTCACCGCAAGGTTTCTGGTGGCAACACCAGACAGACTTCCGCGTCTCGCTCGTCGAGCCGCAACCGGCCACGCCGGATTTGTTAACCCGCCGGTAACGACACCGGCCGCTGAAAACCATAATTAGGAGAGATCGACAATGAAGCTTCGTCCTCTGCATGACCGCGTCGTCATCCGTCGCAGCGAAGAAGAATCGAAAACCGCTGGCGGTATCGTTCTGCCAGGTTCGGCCGCTGAAAAACCTAACCGTGGCGAAATCGTCGCTGTAGGTACCGGTCGTATCCTCGACAACGGTGAAGTACGTGCGCTGGCCGTGAAAGTGGGTGACAAGGTTGTGTTCGGCCCTTACTCCGGCAGCAACACTGTGAAAGTAGACGGCGAAGACCTGCTGGTAATGGCTGAGAACGAAATTCTCGCCGTTATCGAAGGCTGATTACCCGCTCATTTTCCCGTTACTACAAAGTATTTAAGGAATATCGATCATGGCTGCTAAAGAAGTTAAATTCGGCGACTCCGCCCGCAAGAAAATGCTCACCGGCGTTAACGTCCTGGCTGACGCGGTAAAAGCGACCCTGGGCCCGAAAGGCCGTAACGTGATCATCGAGAAGAGCTTCGGCGCTCCGACCATCACCAAGGACGGCGTTTCCGTCGCCAAAGAAATCGAGCTGAAAGATCGCTTCGAAAACATGGGCGCGCAGCTGGTAAAAGACGTTGCTTCCCGTGCCAACGACGACGCCGGCGACGGTACCACCACTGCCACCGTACTGGCTCAGTCGATCGTCAACGAAGGCCTGAAAGCCGTCGCTGCCGGCATGAACCCGATGGACCTGAAGCGCGGCATCGACAAGGCGACCATCGCCATCGTCAAAGAGCTCAAAGGTCTGTCCAAGCCATGTGCCGATTCCAAGGCCATCGCTCAGGTCGGCACCATCTCCGCCAACTCCGACAACTCCATCGGCGACATCATTGCCGAAGCCATGGAAAAAGTCGGTAAAGAAGGCGTGATCACCGTTGAAGAAGGCTCGGGCCTGGAAAACGAACTGTCTGTCGTTGAAGGCATGCAGTTCGACCGTGGCTACCTGTCCCCTTACTTCATCAACAAGCCGGACACCATGGTCGCCGAGCTGGACGGCCCGCTGATCCTGCTGGTCGACAAGAAGATCTCCAACATCCGCGAAATGCTGCCAGTGCTGGAAGCCGTTGCCAAAGCCGGCCGCCCACTGCTGATCGTGGCTGAAGACGTTGAAGGCGAAGCCCTGGCGACTCTGGTTGTGAACAACATGCGTGGCATCGTCAAAGTCGCTGCCGTCAAGGCACCAGGCTTCGGCGACCGTCGCAAGGCCATGCTGCAGGACATCGCCGTCCTGACCGGCGGTACCGTTATCTCCGAAGAGATCGGCCTGAGCCTGGAAAGCACCACCCTGGAGCACCTGGGTAACGCCAAGCGCGTGATCCTGTCCAAAGAAAACACCACCATCATCGACGGTGCTGGCGTTGAAGCGGACATCCAGGCTCGTGTGACCCAGATCCGTCAACAAGTGGCCGACACTTCGTCCGACTACGACCGTGAAAAACTGCAAGAGCGCCTGGCCAAGCTGTCCGGCGGCGTTGCGGTGATCAAGGTTGGCGCCGGTTCCGAAGTTGAAATGAAAGAGAAGAAAGCCCGCGTTGAAGACGCCCTGCACGCTACCCGTGCAGCCGTTGAAGAAGGCGTGGTGCCTGGCGGTGGCGTAGCCCTGATCCGTGCCCTGCAATCGATCAGCGGCCTGAAAGGCGACAACGCCGATCAGGACGTGGGTATCGCTGTTCTGCGTCGCGCTGTCGAAGCGCCTCTGCGCCAGATCGTTGCCAACTCCGGCGACGAGCCAAGCGTAGTGGTCGACAAGGTCAAGCAGGGTTCGGGTAACTACGGTTACAACGCTGCTACCAGCGAATACGGCGACATGATCGAAATGGGCATCCTGGACCCAACCAAGGTGACCCGTTCGGCGCTGCAAGCGGCATCCTCCATCGGCGGTCTGATCCTGACCACCGAAGCGGCTGTTGCTGAAATCGCTGAAGACAAGCCGGCAGCTGGCGGCATGCCAGACATGGGCGGCATGGGTGGCATGGGCGGCATGATGTAAGCCAGCCTTACCCCGTACGAAAAAGCCCCGCCGGCGAAAGCCGGCGGGGCTTTTTTATGGACGGGATATTTTGCTGCCGGGGAGATCGCTATCGCGAGCAAGCTCGCTCCTACAAGGAATGCGTGGCTCTGTAGGAGCAGCCGGTCGACGTTCGATTGCTCGCGAAAAGATCTCAAGCCTTGGCCGCTTCCGCCTCCATCGCCGGTTCAACCTTGCCCGCCGGTCGATAGAGAATGAAGTAGTACGCCCCCAGGCAGATCAGCCAGCAGAAGATCGCGGTCCAGACGTTGTGGGAGAAGAAGTGCGCGCCCTGCAGCATGCGGCCGACCGAGAACACCGTGCCGAGGGCAAAGGCGAACACCAGCGCCTTGCGCGCCAGGCGCGGGCGGCGATCGCGCAGGACAAAAAACAGCGCGAACAGGGTAAAGCCAGTGGCGGCATGGCCGCCTGGCCAGCAGCGACCGGGCTTGTCGGTCGCTGGCCGGGGGCTGAGCAGTTCGCTGTAGGTTTCCTTGCCGCCGAACTGTTTCAGGCTCCACGGACATTGCACGGCCGTGACCGCCTTGACCGGGGTGACGAACGCGGTGGCCAGGCCCAGGGACAGCACCAGGCAACCCAGCTCGCGCTTGAACGGCTTGAGACGCTGGACGAAGAAGGCGCCGATGAAGCCGACAATGGCCAGCACCGAAAAGACGATGACCACCTGCTTGGCCCGGTCATGCAGGATATTTTCCAGGAAGTAGCTGTGGCCGCCGATGAAGCCGCCAGCGGCGGGGTCATAAAAGTACTGGGCCAGGTCCATGTCCAGGGAGGTCAGTTCAAGCAGCAGCAAGCTGACGGCAGCCAGGGCGGGAACGCCCAGGCAGATCCACCAGTTCAGCGCTGTGGAGGCGGGGCGGGCGAGGGTCGGAGCCATGGAAAGTCCTTTGAGGGAAGCGTTGCAGTCGCGGGTTCCCGCGGAGTCTGGAGTTGCCCTTGTCGTCAGCGTGTGAACCCTGGGTGAAAAACTCGTCAAGGCCCTGGAACCCTGCGGCGGCGTTCGCCGCGGGAGACTGAACAACCCTAGCCGTCAGCCACGCTTGGCCTTAAGCTGCGCGAGCCAAGACGGCCGTAACTGTGTGCGGAGAGAGTGCCCATGCGAATTCTACTGGTTGAAGACAACCGCGATATTCTGGCCAACCTGGCCGACTACCTGGGGCTTAAAGGCTATACCGTGGACTGTGCCCAGGACGGTCTGTCGGGCCTGCACCTGGCCGCCACCGAACATTACGACCTGATCGTGCTCGACATCATGCTGCCGGGGATCGATGGCTACACCTTGTGCAAGCGCTTGCGCGAAGATGCCCGGCGCGATACGCCGGTGATCATGCTCACCGCCCGCGACCAACTGGACGATCGCCTGCAGGGCTTCAAGTCCGGGGCCGACGATTACCTGGTCAAGCCTTTCGCCTTGTCCGAGCTGGCCGCGCGGGTCGAGGCGGTCATGCGCCGCACCCAGGGCGGCGGGCGCCGGGCCCTGCAGGTCGGCGACCTGAGTTATGACCTCGACACCCTGGAAGTCACCCGCGAAGGGCGCCTGCTCAAGCTCAACCCGGTGGGGCTCAAGTTGCTGGCGGTGTTGATGCAGAAGAGCCCGCATGTGTTGCGCCGGGAAGTTCTCGAAGAAGCGCTGTGGGGCGACGACTGCCCGGACAGCGACAGCCTGCGCAGCCACGTCCACCAATTGCGCCAGGTGATCGACAAGCCGTTCGGCAAGCCGTTGCTGCATACGGTGCACGGTGTCGGTTATCGCCTGGCCGAGGGTCGTGATGGAGTTTAAGCAAAGCCTTTCCCAGCGAATCATCATCGCCTTTGCGCTGATGAGTGCGCTGGTCGCTGGAGCCTTCGCCCTGGGTATCGTGGCGACGGTGCACCTGGTGGAAGAGAAGCTGATTTCCGCGGGCCTGGGGGGGGACCTTCAGCGTCTGCTGTTGATGGACAACGTTTCCGACTGGAGCCACCGTCCCGAGCCGGACCAGCTGTTTTACTTCAGCGGCGGGCGCGGCGACTTCGAGCTGCCCAAGGATCTGCGGCACCTGGATCCGGGTTTTCATGAGGTATTCCGCGAACAGCTGTCGTACCACGCCATGGTCGAAGTGGTCGACGGCCGGCGCTACGTGTTGCTGCAGGATCAGAGCGACTTCGAAGAGCGCGAACGGGTGCTCTTCGCGGTGGTGCTGGTGGGCTTCGTGCTGAGCCTGGCCTTGGCGGTGTTCCTTGGCTGGGTGCTGGCGCGCCGGGTCATGGCGCCGGTGGTGAGGCTGGCGCGGCAGGTGCGGCATCGCGACCAACTGCTGGGGCTGGCGCCGCCATTGGCACCGGACTACGCGGCTGACGAAGTCGGGGAGCTGGCGGTGGCCTTCGACGCCACCCTGGGGCGCTTGCGCCAGGCCCTGAATCGCGAGCGCCTGTTCACCAGCGATGTCAGCCACGAACTGCGTACGCCGCTGATGGTACTGGCCAGCTCTTGCGAGCTGTTGCTGGAAAACCCGGCGATCGATCAGCGCGGTCGGGCCCAGGTCGAGCGTATCGCCCGGGCGTGCGGTGAAATGCGCGAGCTGGTGCAGACCTTCCTGATGCTGGCCCGTGCCCAGCGCGAAGACGGTGGCATGTCGCCCCAGGCGACCTTGAGCCAGGTGGCCGAGGATCTGGTGGGGTTGTGGGGCGGACCGATCCGGCAAAAGGGCCTGGAGCTGATCTTCGATGCCGGCCAACCGCTGGATACCCGCTATAACGCCACCTTCCTGCACGCGGTGATGGGCAACCTGCTGCGTAACGCCTTGCACTACACCGAGCATGGTTTCATTCGCCTGAGCCTTGAGCCCCGCGGCTTTGTGGTCGAGGACAGTGGTGTCGGCATTCCCGAGGAGAAACGCGAGGCGATGTTCGAGCCTTTCGTGCGCGGCAACGAGAAGCGCGGCGAGGGCCTGGGCCTGGGCCTGTCGCTGGTGCAGCGGATCTGCGAGGACCAGGGCTGGAGCGTCAGCCTCAGCACCATGGAGCCCAATGGCTGCCGGTTTCATGTCGAGTTGAACCGTCGCACGGCATGACGGGTCTCTATGACTTCTGCAGGGGGTGTCACGGGAATTTCCCTGGTTGATGGCCCCAGGCCACCCGTGAGAGCCTGTAAAACCCTGAAATATTTCCACGCTGGACCGGACGAAGTTTTCACAAAGACATGACCTGACGCTGACAAGCCGCTGCCTAAGGTGGGGCCATCAGATTCAGGAGACTGTGTGATGGCGACCCCGATCAAGCTGGAATTTTCCGAGAAGTACGACGAACAACATGCCCAGGAGTATCTGCTCAAGCATCAGGATGGCGTAGCGCGCCGGTTGTCCCACAAGCGTGACGAGCAGTTGGCGCGTGCGGCGCTGGCCATGGCCGGAGAGCCGGGCCTGGTGCTAGACCTGCCCTGTGGTGCCGGGCGTTTCTGGCCGTTGTTGGCGGAGAAACCCAACCGCGTGATCATCGGGGCGGACAACTCCGCGGCGATGTTGAGGATCGCCACGGTGGCGCAACCGGCCGAGGTGGTGAAACGGGTACAACCCTTGCAGACCTCCGCCTTTGACATCGACTTGCCGGACAACGCCGTCGACAGCATTTTCTGCATGCGCCTGTTGCACCACATCGGCGAGTCGTCCCATCGCCTGGCTCTGCTCCGGGAGTTCCAGCGGGTTACCCGGGACAGCGTGATCGTTTCATTGTGGGTCGATGGCAACTTCAAGGCCTGGAAACGCAAGCGCATGGAAGTTCGGCGCAAGGCGGAATCCGGGCAGGAAGGTTACCAAAACCGTTTTGTGTTACCGGCAGCCACGGTTGAAGAAGAATTCAAGCAGGCCGGGTTTCGCGTTCAGGATCATCTGGACTTTTTTCCGCTCTACGCCATGTGGCGAGTTTACGTATTACGCAAGAGGTAACAGGATGGCCGTTGAATGTGCACCGGGAATGGAAGTCGCTGCTGCGGACCGTTTCGATTACTTCTGGAATCAGCAGGGGGAGTGGGTCGAAGAGCCCAATCAACGTCGAGGCGGGGAAAGTGGCGTCCAACGTATTCCGGGCACTGACGGGCGTGTGCTGTATGCCAAGCGCCAGATCGGTCATACCTATCGCAGCTGGTTGCACCCCTTCGGCCGCCCCACGGTGCTGCGCGAGCAGGATGCGCTCAAGGGCCTGAGCCAGCTCAATGTGGAGGTGCCGCGCCTGGTGTTCTGTGGGGCGCAGCGCGATTCCCAGGGCCAGTGGCGTGCCTTGCTGGTGACCGAGGCGCTGGACGGCTTTGTGGAAATCGACCACTGGTACGCCGCTGGCGAACGCGAGCGCCACGGCGAGGCCCTGCACGAGCGTGTGCTCAAGGCGTTGGCGGCCACGCTGGCGCGCATGCACCGGGGCCGCTGGCAGCATGGCTGCCTGTATAGCAAGCATGTGTTCGTGCGGGTCATGGGTGAAGGCGAAGCGGCGCAGGTGGATATTGCGCTGCTGGATTTCGAGAAATGCCGCCAGCGCCTGACGGCTAAACGGGCTGCCGTCCATGACATGAAACAATTGCGTCGCCACTCGTCGTGGAGTACCACGGACTGGGACAAACTCAACTATTTTTATAAGACGGCGTTTGGCAGCGCTATCAAAGGCTTATAGTGATGAAGCTCGAAATTGCACGAGGTTTGTTTTTAGTAGGAGCCTTGGCAGTTGCATCCTTGGCGGTGGCTGCATGGGAGCAGCCACGCATGGAAGTCCTCAGCACGGCGCAGGGTGATGCGCATTGCCCGTTGCCACGGGTCGTCAAGACGACCCAGGCAGTCCAACCCGATCGTGAGCTGTTGTTGTTCATGTTCGGCCTGACTCAGGGAATGAGGCCGCAGAGTTGAAGACCATCAAGCCCGATAAAAAGGCCTCGCATCGCGAGGTCTTTTTTATTGGGCGTCCTTCACCTGTCCGGCCTGGCCAGCAGGGTGTAGATGCAGGGCAACACGAACAGGGTGAACAGGGTACCGATCGACATCCCCGTGGCGATCACCGTGCCGATGTCGAACCGGCTGACCGCACCGGCGCCCGTGGCCAGGATCAGCGGCACCATGCCGAAGACCATCGCCGCGGTGGTCATCAACACCGGCCGCAGGCGAATGGCCGCGGCGGCTTCCACGGCCTCGCGCGGTGTCAGCCCCTGGTCCTTGCGCAGCTGGTTGGCGAACTCGACGATCAGGATCCCGTGCTTGCTGATCAGGCCGATCAGGGTCACCAGCCCGACCTGGGTATAGATGTTCATGCTCGACCAGCCGAGAAACAGCGGGATCAAGGCCCCGCAGATCGACAGCGGCACCGTTACCAGGATCACCACCGGATCGCGAAAGCTCTCGAACTGCGCCGCCAGCACCAGGAAAATGATCGCCAGCGCCAGGCCAAAGGTCACCCACAGCGCGCTACCCTCCTGGACGAACTGTCGCGAGGCCCCGGCATAGTCGAAGGCGTAGCCCGGCGGGGCCTCTTCCTCGGCGATCTGGCGCACGGTATCGATCGCTTCGCCCATGCTCACGACCGGGAACCCGGAAATGGTGGCGGCGTTGAGTTGCTGGAACTGGTTGAGCTGTCGCGGGCGGGCCCGATCGCGGACGGTGATCAGGGTCGACAGCGGCAGCGCCTCGCCCTTGGCGTTTTTCACGTAGTAGTTGTTCAGCCATTCGGGGTTGTCGCGATAAGGCCGTTCGACCTGGGCAATGACCTTGTAGCTGCGGCCCTCGACGGTGAAGCGGTTGATTTCCGCCTCGCCGAGCAAGGTGCCCAGGGTCCCGCCCAGGTCCAGCATCGATACGCCCATCTGCGCGGCCTTGGCGCGGTCGATATCGACCACCACTTCCGGTTTGTCGAAGGCCAGGTCGATATCGACGAAGGCGAACTTGCCCGACTCCATGGCGCGCTTCTTCACCCGGTCGGACAGTTCCAGCAACGACTCGTAATCGTTGGGGCTGTTGATGATGAAGGCGAATGGCAGCCCCTCGCCGGTGCCCGGCAGGGACGGCAGGTTGAAACCGAAGACTTGCAGCCCGGCGATGCCTGAGAGCCGGGCCTGGACCTCCGGCAGGATCTGCATCTGCGTGCGCTCACGTTCGTTCCAGGGCTTGAGCAGGAAACCGCCGATACCCGATTGCACGCCGTTGAAACCGTTGATCTGGAACGAGGAGTAGTACTCGGGGAACGTCTTGAAGATCTCGAGGAACTCGTCGGTATAGGCGTTGAGGTAATCCAGGTTGGCCGGCTGGGGCGCGGTGGCCATCATGAAAATGATGCCCTGGTCCTCGTCCGGGGCCAGTTCCGATTTGGTGAACATGAGCAGGACCGGGATCAGGCACAGCACGATCAGGGCGAACACCAGGACCACCGGCCGGGTGTTGAGGGTGCCATGCAGCAGGCTCTGGTAGCGGCGCTTGAGGCTTTCGAAGATCAGGTCGAGACGGTGGGCCAGGCCGCTGGGGTTTTCATCGTGGCGCAGCAGCAGGGCGCACATCATCGGCGACAGGGTCAGGGCGACGATGCCGGAAATCACCACCGCGCCGGCCAGGGTCAGGGCGAACTCCTTGAACAGCGCCCCGGTGAGCCCCTGCAGGAAGCCGATGGGGGCGTAGACCGCGGCCAGGGTGATGGTCATCGACACCACCGGCATGGCGATTTCCCGGGCGCCTTCGAGGGCTGCGTCCAGCGGCGTCTTGCCTTCCTCGATATGCCGGTGGATGTTTTCCACCACCACGATCGCGTCGTCCACCACCAGGCCGATGGCCAGCACCATGGCCAGCAGGGTCAGCAGGTTGATCGAGTAGCCCATCAACTGCATGAAGAACATCACGCCGATCATCGACAGCGGAATGGTCACCACCGGGATCACCACCGAACGCAGCGCGCCGAGGAACAGGAACACCACCACGATCACGATCAGCACGGCTTCGAACAGGGTCTTCACCACCTCGTTGATCGAGGCCTGGATGAACCGCGTGGCGTCGTAGGCGATCTCCAGCTTGAGGTTGGGCGGCAACTGGGCCTCCAGCTCCGGCATGATCTTGCGCACTTCCTTGATCACGTCCAGCGGGTTGGCGTTGGGGGTCGCCTTGATGCCGATGTAGACCGAAGGGATGCCACCAAAGGAGCTGATGGCGTTGTAGTTCTCCGCGCCCATCTCGACCCGTGCCACGTCGCCGAGCACTACCCGGCTGTCGCCTTCGGTCCGCAGGGGAAGGGCGGCGAAGGCTTCGGCGGATTTCAGTTCGGTGCTGGCGTTGATGCTGGTGACCACGTACTCGCCCTTGACCTCGCCGGCCGCGGACAGGAAGTTGTAGCGGCGCACTGCGCTGGTCACGTCGCTGGCGCTCAGGCCGTAGCCAGCGAGCTTGACTGGGTCCAGCCACAGGCGCATGGCGAACACCTGGTTGCCGAGGATCTCGGCCTCGGCCATGCCCGGCAGGGTCGCCAGCTTCGGCTGGATCACCCGCGACAGGTAGTCGGTGATCTGCGGGTTGCTCAGCTCCTGGCTGAAAAAACTGATGTACATCAGCGCCGAGGCGTCGGCGGCTTCCTTGCTCAGCACCGGGTCCTCGGCGTCCTGGGGCAGCTTGTTTTTCACCTCGTTGGCCTTGGCCAGCAGCTCGGTGAACAGGCGGTCGCTGTTGGCGCCGATGCGGGCGTAGACCGAAATCACCGAGAAGTTCTGGCGACTCACCGAGGTCATGTAGTCGATGCCCTCGGCGCTGGCCAGGCTCTGCTGCATCGGCTGGGTGATATAGCCCTGGATGGTCTCGGCATTGGCCCCGGGGTAGGCGGTGGTCACCGTGATCAGGGCGTTCTCCATCTGTGGATACTGGCGTAGCGGCAGTTTGCTCCAGGCCTGGAACCCCAGCAGCACGATCAGCAGGCTGACCACGGTGGCCAGCACCGGACGACGGATGAACGGATCTGTAAAAGCCATGAGGATTCCTTGATCAGTTCGCGCGTGGCTGGCCGCTCTGTTCGGTGGGCAGCATCTTGTCCGGGGTGATGGCGATGTGCGCGCCATGGTCCAGCTTGATCTGCCCGGCGCTCACCACCTGCTCGCCGCTGCTCACACCCTTGTTGATCAGCACCAGGCCGTTGCGCCGTTCACCGGTTTCGATGAAACGCCGCTCGGCGATCAGCACCGGTTGGCCCTTGTCGTCTTTCTCCGGGCTGCCATCGGCGGCCTTTTTTTCGGCCACCACGTACAGCGAGTTACCGTACAAGGTGTAGGTGATGGCGCTCTCCGGTACCACCACCCTGGGCTGCGGATCGGGCAGCAGTACCTGCAGGTTGGTGAACATGCCCGGCAGCAGCTTGCCATCGGGGTTGGCCAGGGTGGCGCGCACCTGCACGTTGCGCGTGGTGTCTTCGACCTTGGGGTTGATGGCGCTGATGGTGGCGGTGAACTGTTCCGTCGGGTAGGCGGAGACCATCACGCTGACCGATTGCCCCAGGGCGATTTTCGGTACTGCCTGTTCCGGGACGAAGAAGTCCACGTACAGGCTGCTGAGATCCTGCAGGGTGGCAATCACCGTGCCGCTGGCCAGGTAGTCGCCGACATCCACATGGCGAATGCCGATGGTGCCGCTGAAAGGCGCGAGCATGCGTTTTTTCGCCAGCGCAGCCTTGAGCTGATTGACCGTGGCCTTGTTCTTTTGCAACTGCGCCGACAGCCGATCGTATTCGCCGCGTGAAATCGCCTGGCTGCCCACCAGTTGGCTGCCGCGGCCGAAGTCCAGTTGGGACAGGCTCAGGTCGGCCTGGGCGGTTTCCAGCAGGGCGCTTTCCACGTCGCTGTCGAGTTGCAGCAAGGGCTGGCCGGCCTTGACCTTCTGCCCGGACTCGAACTGCAGCGCCTTGACGGTCCCGGCCATTTCCAGGCTGAGGTTGACCCCCTGCAGGGCCTTGAGGGTGCCGACGGTGGGCAGGCGGGTTTGCCACAGTTGTTCGCGAGCCGTGGCCACGGCCACGCTGATCGGCGGCTTGGGCGCCGAGAAGAGCTTGACCTGCTGATAGATGGAGAAGGCCTTGTAGCCTGCCAGCAACAGCACGATCAGCAGGACGACACCCAACATGATAAACATGCGGCGACGCAGCATATTCCGGTTCCTTGGAAAACGAAGCTGGGAAAACCAAGCTGATTGCCGCAGACATTACTCTGACTTTTCGGGGGCTTCCAGATAACAATCCGGTCATCCAGAGTCCTGTTTTCCAATCCTGTGCGGCGGCGAAAACTAGACCAGGTGCAAATGGTTGTCCCAGAGCCCTGCCGGCAAATCCAGGGGTTTTGCCAGCAGTTGTGTCTGGCGACAGTCGTAGAAGCGGCAACGCCCCTGGCCCGAGGTCACGACAAAACCATCCGCCACCGCGCCGACTCCGGCACAGTCCGGCAAGGGCGCATCCAGGCGCACTTCGGCGCTGTCCAGGTCCCAGATGAAAAAGCGGTTGCCGCGCGGGGCGGTGAGGGCCACCAGGCGCAGTTCGCTGTGCACCGCGACGCTGGCGGTGTAATGCCCCATCGCCTGCAACTGCTGCTCGGCCACCGGGAAGGCCTGGAACGGTTGCCCCGGGCGCTTGATCGCCAGTAGCTGCGACGACTCGTGGGCATCGCCCATGAATTGCTGGCCGGTGACTATGGTGCCGTCGCCGGCGATGCCCATGTGGCGCACGCTGTTCATCTGCTGGGCCAGGGTTTCCTTGCTCAGCAGGTTGCCGTCGCGCTGCATCAGCACCAGGCTCGGTTCCATGGCGTTGAGGTTCATCTCGACGCGGCTTTCCGCTTCGGTGCGGATCCCGCCGTTGGCCACCACCAGGGTTTCGCCATCCGGCATCCACGACACCTGGTGCGGGCCGATGCCGTGGGTCGGGATCTCGCCGCTGTGCGCCAGGCGCTCGCCCTCGAACCGGTACACCCCGAGCAGGCCGCGACCCGGATCGCTTGTGTCGTTCTCGGTGGCGTACAGCCAGTCACCGCTCTGGTGGATCACCGCGTGGCCATAAAAGTGCCGGTTGGGCTGCGAGGCCAGGGTTTGCAGCAGGGTGCCGTCACGCAGGTCGATCAGGTAGCTTTCGGTGCCCGGGCGGCGGGCGACGAACAGGGCGATCGGCAGTGTCGGGTGGTTGACGATGTCATGGCAGCGTTGACCGACCTGGGTGGCGAACACTGGCTGACCATCCAGGCGATAGCCGACGGCGTAGTGCTTGCCGTTGCCGTCATCCCGCGCCGAGAGCAGCAGCGGCCCCTGGTCCTTGTGCTTGAACAGCGTCCAGCCACCCAGCGTGACGGCGCTCAGCAGCAGGCTGCCGAGTGCCAAAGCCTGACGTCGCAGCATGATCAGTCACCGTCGTTGGCGTTGAAGCCCAGTTGGATGCCCAGCGCCTTGGCCAGCTCGCCTTCGTGCAGGCGGTGGACGACGTTGAGGCTGTCATAGATATCGTTCAGTTGCTGGCGGCCGGCGTCGTCGGCCAGCAGCTCGGTCAGCGAGCGCTGGGTGCTGGCGAACAGCTTCAGCGAGGCGGCGTAGGCGGCGTCGATCTTGTCGGCCAGCGGCTTCTGCTCGGCCGGCAACAGACCGCGCAGGCCCTTGTTGTCGACTCCGGCCCAGACGGTCTGGGCCGCGGCGAGGCTGGCTTGCAGGCTTTGCATGGACGACTGGCTGCGCCAGGCATCGGCCTGGAACGGCTGTGGAATGCCCTTGCTCTGACGGCCCATCGGTGTGCCGAGCTTCTTCTTCAGGGTGTCCAGCGCGGTGACCTGGACCCGCAGCAGGTCGGCGATGGCCTCATGGGAATCGGCGTAGCGCTGGTTGGGGAACTTGCTTAGCTGCGCGAGCATGCCGTCGCTGGTGTTCCAGCGCGACAGGATCTCTTCGGCGAGCTGTTTCTGGCGCTCGCCAATGGCGCTCAGCAGTGGGCAGTAGCGGGCTTTCTGCGCGCTGTCGGCCATGTCGATCTTGGCGTCGAACAGGATGTACTCGTAGGCCGAGAGGCCCTGTACCACGACGCTGGATTTGGCCAGGGCGGCGGCGTCGATCTGTGGCGTGGCGGTGACCAGCTGTTCGACCTGGCGGCCGACCAGGTTCTTCTTGTCCGGCCAGAACTGCACCTGCCAGGAACGGTTGCCCTCGGCCAGCGGGCCGATCAGCAAGGGTTGCAGTTCGGCCCAGGCTTTCTGCGCGTGCAGGAAGTCGGCACGGGCGGTGTCCAGGCTTTGCTTGCCCTCACAGAAGGCCAGGGCGCTGATCGCCAGCTGGCGGTCGGCTTCGACCCAACGGCTGTAGGTCGGCAGGATCACCTGCTTGGCGATGGCCGCCGAGGTCACGGCTTGTGGGTCCTGCGGCGAGCAGGCGCCCAGGGCGAGCGCGGCAAGGCTGGTGAACAACAGCTTGGGACGGAACATGTTCGGGCTCCCGGTTCTTGTAGGAAGGCGTTAAAGAGAATTCAGGAATGCCAGCAGCGCAGCGCGCTGTTCGGCATTGAAGGATAAAACCTGTTGCTGCGCCGCCTGGGCTTCGCCGCCATGCCAGAGCACGGCTTCGAGCAGGTTGCGGGCGCGGCCGTCATGCAGGAACTGGGTGTGGCCGCTGACCGTTTGCGTCAGGCCGATCCCCCACAGCGGCGGCGTGCGCCAGTCGCGGCCGCCGGCCTGGAATTCGCTGCGGTTGTCGGCCAGGCCTTCGCCCATGTCGTGCAGCAGCAAGTCGCTGTAGGGGCGGATCACTTGATTGGCCAACTCGGGTTCCGCGGCATCGGCGGCGGTGGTGAACCGGGGGGTATGACAGGACTGGCAACCGGCCTGGTAGAACAGGTTCTTGCCGGCCAGCACTTGCGGCGAGCCAACATCGCGGCGCGCCGGCACCCCGAGGTTGCGGCTGTAGAACAGCACCAGGCGCAGGATGTTGTCGCTGACTTCCGGTTCGCCATCCGGCCCGTTGCCGTTGGGGGCCTGCTTGCAGGCGGTCTGGGCGTCGGTGCAGTCATCGAAGGGTCTCAGGCGGGTGGTCAGGCCCATATCACCAGAGAACGCGTGAACATTTTGTTGATTGAGGTTGGGCTGTCCGGCTTTCCAGCCAAAACGCCCGAGTACGGTCTTCTGCTGGGCGTCGTCCCAGACCCGGTTTGGCCGTCCGGCGATGCCGTTGCCAGCCTTGGCCTGCGCTTGGGCATTGGCCAGGATCGCCGCCTCGGGGATGGCTTCGAGCAGGCCCAGGCCGATCATCGGTGGGGCCACGCGCGCCGAGAAACGGGTGTCGGGATGCATCGGGCCGTAGCCGAGCTGGGTGATCTGCAGCTTCGGCTTGCGCAGTTCGACCTCAGTGCCGTCCTTGAAACGCACGGTCAGCGGTTCGTACTCGACCCGCACCTTGCCTTCCGGGGCGACGCCAGGCACCGCCATGTCCTGGAGCTGCCCGCCGTACACCGGCTCGGGCACTATGCCCAGTTGCTCGATGACCTTGGCGTAGGCCGGCTCATTGGGGATCGACAGGCGCACCAGCATCGACACCGCATTGTCCGAGTCGGGCGTCGGCGGGTGTCCGCGGCCGTCCTTGATATGGCAGTTCTGGCAGCCGTTGGTATTGAACAGCGGGCCCAGGCCATCGCGGGCGGTGGTGGTCGAGGGGGCGATCACCCAGGGGCTGCGAAAGAAACTGTTGCCGACGCTGAAATCCAGGCGCCGGGTCGGCGACAGGTTGGCCGACGGCATGGAAAAGGCGTTCTGGTCGCTCTTGCGCACGGTCGCCTCACCGCCGGAACGCGCTTCGCCCGGCTCGGCCTGGGTAAAGCGCGGGGCGTCATCGCAGGCACCCAGGCTCAAGGCCATGAACAGCGTGGACCAGCGAAGCAGCGACGGGGGCATCGGATATCCTGCAAGACGAGCAAAACAAGGGCGCAAAGTCTAACAGGGCAGGGCAGTTTGAATAAGAGGAATTATCGTTCCGCTTGACGTGGGACAACGCTGGTTCGAGCCTTCCTGGTCCTGTAGCCGCTGCCGCAGGCTGCGCTCGCCACCGAAGGGGGCGCAGGGTTTCAAGATCGCTGAAGGCCTGCGGTCTTATCGCGGTCTACGGCAGCGGCTACAGGACGCCAGGCACAAAAAAGGCGACCCGAAGGTCTAATGCCGATCAGTTAAGCGATTGGCTCGACTGTAGGAGCGAGCTTGCTCGCGAAAAACGTCAACGATAACGCGTACTGCCTGGTTTAACGCGCTGTGCTGGAGTTCTTCGCGAGCAATCGAGCGTCGATCGGCTGCTCCTACAAAAAGCCTTAACTGATCGGCATTAACCCGAAGGTCGCCTTTTCATTCGCGCAACAGTGATCAGAACTCGTGATCGGCGTTGTCCGGGTTCAGGTCGCTGATGCCCAGCTTGCCCGCGGCCTGCTCGATCGAGCCGGTCTGCTTGACCAGCGCGGCGATGGCGTCACGCACGATCTGGTTGCCCGCGTCGTTGCCGGCGGCGATCAGCTGGTCGTAGTGCTCACCCTTGTTGGCGTGATCGACCATGACCTGGATCTTGGCTTCGGTGGCGGCCAGGTCGGCTTTCAGCGCGGTGTCGGCGGCCGGGTCGACTTTCGCCACCAGCGACGACAGGCTGGCGCCGGTCAGCTTGGTGCCGTCGACGCGGGTGTATTCGCCCAGGTAGACGTTGCGGATGCCCTTGGCATCGTAGAAATGCGAGTTGTGGGTGTTGTCGCTGAAGCAGTCCTGCTCGTCCTCGGGGGAGTTGGCCTCCAGGGACACCTTCATGCGTTCGCCCGCCAGTTCGCCCAGGGACAGGCTGCCCATGCCGAACAGCATTTTGCGCAGGCCGCTTTCAGCCGGTTCGGCTTCCAGGGTGGCGCGGTAGTTGTCGGCCACGTTCGGCTTCCAGTTGCCGACCATTTCTTCCAGGTCGTTGACCAGCAGCTGGGTCACGGCTTTCAGGTAGGCGCGACGACGGTCGTTGTGGCCACCGGTGGCGCCGGCGCCTTCCAGGTAGTCGGAAGCCGGGCGGTTGCCGGCGCCAGGGCCGGTGCCGTTCAGGTCCTGGCCCCAGAGCAGGAATTCGATGGCGTGGTAGCCGGTGGCGACGTTGGCCTCGGAACCGCCCAGCTCGTTGAGGCTGGCGAGTTTTTCCGGGGTGATGTCTTTCACGTCGACCTTGTCTTCGCCGACCTGGACTTCGGTGTTGGCGATGATGTTGGCGGTGGCGCCCGGGTTGCCCAGCGCGTGCTCGTAGGACTTGTCGACGTAGTCGATCAGGCCTTCGTCCAGCGGCCAGGAGTTCACCTGGCCTTCCCAGTCGTCGACGATGGTGTTGCCGAAGCGGAACACTTCGCTCTGCAGGTAAGGCACGCGAGCGGCGACCCAGGCAGCCTTGGCGGCTTTCAGGGTGTCGGCGTTGGGCTTGGCGAGGAAGGCGTCGATTGCGGTCTGCAGGGTCTTCGCGGTGGATTCGGCATCGCTGTACACGGCGAAGACCATGTCGGCGTAATGCGCGACAACCGCCTTGGCCGCTGCTTCATCGACCTTGCCGGCCGCAGGAGCGGTGGCCGGGGCGGCGGTGCTGGCGGTTGGAGCAGCGGCTTGCGGCGCGCCAGCCTTGTCTTTGCCTTCGCCGCAACCGGCGAGGGAAATAGCGATGGCCAACAGACTGGCGGTAGCCAGAGGCATACGAATCATGGCGAACATCCTGCTTCGAGAGAGGGGTGGACTGGCGCGAGGGCGCGCAAAACTGCGACATAATGCGAAAGATTTGCATTATGTGTAAAGGGTTGTGGTTGTAAATATTTCTTATTCAGGAAGCGATTGCGCTGGATCAAGCTTATGCGCGCAATCGGGTCTTCAGAGGATGGCCGCGTTACTGCGCTGGGCCTGTTTCAGGTAGGCGCTCAGCTCCCGTGCCGGCAGGGGTTTGCTGTAGTGATAACCCTGACCTTCGTGGCAGCCTTCGGCGATGATGTAGGCCTCCTGCTCGGCGGTTTCCACGCCCTCGGCGATCACCTGCATGCCCAGGCTTTTGCCCAGCTGGATGATCGCCCGCACGATGGTCGCATCGTCGTCGTCATCCAGCAGGTCCTGGACGAAGCTCTTGTCGATCTTGATCTTGTCCAGCGGCAGGCTCTTGAGATAGCTCAGGGACGAATAGCCGGTGCCGAAGTCGTCGATGGCGATCAGCGCACCCGAGCGGCGCAGGCTCAGCAGGTGCTGGGCGGCGGTGCTGATGTCTTCCATCAGGCCGGTTTCGGTGACTTCCAGCTCCAGGCTGCGCGGTGGCAGGCGGTAGATCTGCAGCAGGTTGTTGACCACCCGCGGCAGCTCGGCGTGGTGCAGTTGCACGGTAGACAGGTTGACCGCCATGCGCAGGTCGCTGAAGCCCAGGTCATGCCATTCGCGCAACTGGCGGCAGGCCTGGTCCAGCACCCATTCGCCGATGGCGATGATGGTGCCGTTCTGCTCGGCCAGGGGAATGAACAGGTCCGGCGGGACAAAGCCGTGTTCCGGATGCTGCCAGCGCAGCAGCGCCTCGACCCCGACCACACGATGATCGCGGTAGCTGATCTGCGGCTGGTAGACCAGGTGGAACTGCTCGCGGGTCAAGGCTTCGCGCAGGTCCTTCTCCAGTTCGCGGCGCCGGCGCATCTCGCTGTCGACGCTGGCGATATAGAACTGATAACGGTTGCGCGAGCGGCTCTTGGCCAGGGTCATGGTCTGTTCGGCTTTCTGCAGCAGCTTCTCGGTGCTGTCGCCGTCTTCCGGGAACAGGGTGATGCCGATGGTGGCGCGCAGGCGGATTTCCTGGTGGTCGAGGGCGAACGGTGCTTCCAGGTCGTCGAGAATGCTCTGCGCCAGCTCGGCGGCTTCGTAGGGTTGTTCGATATCGGCCTGGACCAGGGCGAACTGGTCGCCGCCGAGGCGGGCGAGGGCGCCCAGGCGGCCACTGTGGGCCCGCAGGCGGTCGGCCAGGGCCAGCAGCAACTGGTCGCCGGTCTGGTAGCTGAACTGTTCGTTGATGCCCTTGAAGTCGTCGAGGCCGACACAGAGCACCGCGACCCGGCGTTGCAGGCGGCCGGCATCGATCAGGATCTTGTCCAGTTGCTGCTGCAGCTGCTGGCGGTTGGGCAGGCCGGTGAGGAAGTCGTACTGGGCCATGCGTAGCAGGCTGTTTTCCGCTTCATGGCGCAGGTGCGTGTTGCGCTCGATCGACGCCAGCAACTGGTTGGCGGTATTGATCCAGATCCCCAGTTCGTTTCGCTCGTGGCCCTTGAGCAAGGGAATCTGATGTTCGCTGGGGCGATCCGGATTGATGGTGGTCAGGTGCTCGATGATCCGCGACAGCGGCTTGGTCAGCAGCCAGTGGTAAACCAGATACAGCACCAGGCCCATGGCCAGGGCACGCAACACGCCGGAAATGAAAATGATCACCGAGCTGACGATGAATCCCTGGCCGTAGGTGGCCGTGTCGAGGGTGATGCTCAGGTCGCCGTAGTATTCGCTGTAGGGCCCACGACCCACCAGTTGGGTGGTGAAGGTGCGCTCCTTGCCGAGGATCAGGTCGGTCAGCCAGCGGCTGGGGGATGTCTGCAACTCACGGGTTTTTTCCGCGAGCATGGTTTCCTTGGGATGGCCGATGGAGGCCATGCGCACGGCAGCGTCCTGGAACAGGCCTTCGATGACTTGCATGCCCATTTCGCGGTCCAGGCTGTAAACAGCCTGGGTCGAGGGGTCGCGAAACATGTCGAGAATGCGCTGGGCATCATTAGCGACCGCCTGCCGAGTCTTGTAAGCATCGAAGACGATTTGTGCGCAGCTCAGAACTACGCCCACTATCAGTGCCGACAGCAGCACAACCCGGAGCAACTTCACCGACAAGCTGTTTTTGAGTTCCAGCTTCAAAGGGTTATTCCTTGTTCCGTGCGTGTAGCGTCAAGTTGCCATGAGTATTGGCAATCCCGTGATGGCAGTCAAAGGGACAATCAGGTCCAGGATATTTCACCTGCCGGCTTGGTTGGAATGCCGGGAGCCAGCCTATCCGTGCTTATCGGTTATATGTCGGTAGCCAAGCCTTGCAACTTGAGGGATGGAGGCGATTTTTTACCTGGATAGAGGTTAGCGCACCGGGCTGGCGGGGCAAGCCGGGCCCTTGCCGGTAAAATGAAAAAACCCGGCAATGCCGGGTTTTTTGACTGCAACCGGGCTTAGGCGACGAAGGTCTTGCCTTCGAACTGCTCGGCCACGAATTTCCAGTTGACCAGGTTCCAGAACGCTTCGACGTATTTAGGACGCAGGTTGCGGTAGTCGATGTAGTAAGCGTGTTCCCAGACGTCGCAGGTCAGCAGCGGGGTATCGCCGCTGGTCAGCGGGTTGCCGGCGCCGATGGTGCTGGCCAGGGCCAGGGAACCGTCAGCCTTTTTCACCAGCCAGCCCCAACCGGAACCGAAGGTGCCGACGGAAGTCTTGGTGAATTCTTCCTTGAACTTGTCGAACGAACCGAATGCTGCGTTGATGGCCTCGGCCAGTGCGCCGGTTGGTTGACCGCCGGCGTTTGGCGCCAGGCAGTTCCAGTAGAAAGTGTGGTTCCAGACCTGAGCGGCGTTGTTGAAGATGCCGCCCGAGGAAGACTTGACGATCTCTTCCAGGGTTTTGCCTTCGAACTCGGTGCCTGGCACCAGGTTGTTCAGGTTCACGACATAGGTGTTGTGGTGCTTGTCGTGGTGGTATTCCAGGGTTTCCTTGGAAATGTGCGGCTGCAGGGCATCGTGTGCGTAAGGCAGCGGCGGCAATTCGAAAGCCATGATGATTCTCCTAATCAGGTCAGTTGCGGTGAGCGCAAGGCCGATCACGGGCGGCCAGACAAGCGCCGGGGAGTTTGTACTCTTTGCGGCGCAGGGTTCGGATCATAGCACCGGGGGTGCGGCATAACCACGCAACAACTGTGTGGGATAGAGGTTCCAGAGCCTTTTGGAATACATCACCCAGCGCTTATCAACTGAATCGCGACACTGAACATCATCACCGCCACCAACAGGTCGAGAATGCGCCAGGTGCTCGGCCGGGCCAGCCATGGAGCCAGCCATGCGGCGCCGAGGGCGAGGGTGAAAAACCACAGCAGCGAAGCGCTGGCCGCGCCGACCACATAGGCGCCGGGTTCGGTCTGTTGCGCCCCCAGCGAGCCGATCAGCAGCACCGTGTCCAGGTACACATGGGGGTTGAGCAGGGTCACCGCCAACGCACTGAGCAGCACCGCGCGCAGCGAGCGGACGGTCTGGTTCTCACCCTGCTGCAGGCTCTGCTTGGAACAGGCGCGACGCAGGGCCTGGCTGCCGTACCAGATCAGGAACGCGGCGCCACCCCAGCGGGCAACCGCCAGCAGCGTCGGATTCTGCGCCAGCACCGTGGCCAGGCCGAATACCCCGGCCGCCACCAGCAACGCATCGCAAGTCACGCACAGTACGGCCACCGGCAGGTGGTGTTCGCGCCGCAGGCTCTGGGCCAGGACAAAAGCATTCTGGCTGCCGATCGCCATGATCAGCCCGGCCGCTACCAGCAGCCCGTTAACGTAGCTCTGCCACATGTCGTTTACTCCTTGCCCGCCGCCAGTTGCCGCAGCACGTGCATGGCGCGCTCGGCATCGGCCTTACCGACAAACAGATGATCGTGGTAGTAGCCGGCGATCACGTTGCAGCTGATCCCGGCCTTGCCCAGGGCGCTGGCGAACGCGGCGGTCAGGCCGACGGCTGCCAGGGCCGAGTGCACGTTCAGGGTGATCCAGGCCGCGACGTAGTCGAAACCCAGCCCCAGCCGTTCGGCCTGCTGGCGCTCGAGGATCACCGTGAGCCCTTCCTGCTCGCGAAAGCTGCCCAGTACGTCGGTGCCCTCGAGCAGCCCGCGGTCGGCGATGGAGCAGAACACGTAGTCACCAGGGTTGAGCTGCGGGCTCATGCTGCGCAGCAGGGTATCGAGGGAGGTTTCGCCAGCCATGGAAAGGGTCCTTGAACGAGAAAGCATACTGGCTATTTTCCGGTGGCAGGCTGTATAAGAAAAACCAATATTACTGATCGCTCATTAGGAAAACTGATGTTCGACTATAAATTGCTGTCCGCCCTGGCCGCGGTGATCGAGCAAGCCGGATTCGAGCGTGCCGCGCAGGTGCTGGGGTTGTCGCAATCGGCCATTTCCCAGCGGATCAAGCTGCTCGAGGCGCGGATCGGCCAGCCGGTGCTGGTGCGGGCCACGCCGCCGGCACCGACGGAAATCGGCCGACGCCTGCTCAACCATGTGCAGCAGGTACGCCTGCTCGAACGCGACCTGCAGAGCCAGGTGCCGGCCCTGGACGAGGAAGGTCTGCCGGAGCGTCTGCGCATTGCCCTCAATGCCGACAGCCTTGCTACTTGGTGGGCCGAGGCGGTGGGTGACTTCTGTGCCGAGCAGCACTTGCTCCTCGACCTGATCGTCGAAGACCAGACCGTGGGTCTCAAGCGCATGCGGGCCGGGGAAGTGGCGGCCTGTGTCTGCGCCAGCGAGCGGCCGGTGGCTGGCGCCCGTAGCGTGCTGCTGGGGGCCATGCGCTACCGTGCCCTGGCCAGCCCGGCCTTCCTTGCGCGGCATTTTCCGCAAGGCGTGCAAGCCGAGCGCCTGGCCCGGACGCCAGCCCTGGTGTTCGGCCCGGACGACTTCCTGCAGCACCGCTATCTGGCGGCGCTGGGTGTCGATGGCGGGTTCGAGCATCACCTGTGTCCCTCGTCCGAGGGGTTCATCCGCCTGACCGAGGCCGGCCTGGGCTGGGGGCTGGTGCCCGAACTGCAGGTGCGCGACCAGTTGGCGCGGGGGGTGTTGGTGGAGCTTTTGCCCGATAAGCCGATCGATGTGCCGCTGTACTGGCATCATTGGCGCAATGGTGGCCAACTGCTGGGCCTGCTCACCGAGCACCTGGCGCGTTCTTCGGCGCAATGGCTGGTGCCGTTGGCGTGACACCGGGCGTCAAGGCATCAGGCAATAGCGTCAAGCAATACATAGTGCGACAGGCATGAAACACGAAAGCAATCGGAGCAAGTCATGAAAATTCTGGTCACCGGCGCAAGCGGCTTCATTGGTGGACGCTTCGCGCGTTTTGCCCTTGAACAGGGCCTGGATGTACGGGTCAACGGGCGTCGGGCCGAAGGGGTGGAACATCTGGTGCGGCGCGGGGCCGAGTTCGTCCAGGGTGACTTGAGCGATGCCGACCTGGTGCGCGACCTGTGTCGCGACGTCGATGCGGTGGTGCATTGCGCGGGGGCGGTGGGGCTCTGGGGGCGTTATCAGGATTTCCACCAGGGCAACGTGCTGGTCACTGAAAACGTGGTCGAAGCCTGCCTCAAGCGCCATGTCCGGCGCCTGGTACACCTGTCGTCGCCGTCGATCTATTTCGACGGCCGCGACCATCTGGGCCTGACCGAAGATCAAGTGCCCAAGCGCTTCAAGCATCCTTATGCCGCCACCAAATACCTGGCGGAGCAGAAGGTGTTCGGCGCCCAGGAGTTCGGCCTGGAAGTACTGGCGCTACGCCCGCGTTTTGTCACCGGCGCCGGTGACATGAGCATTTTCCCGCGCTTGTTGAAGATGCAGCGCAAGGGCCGCCTGGCGATCATCGGCAACGGCCTGAACAAGGTCGACTTCACCAGTGTGCAGAACCTCAACGAAGCGCTGCTCAGCAGTCTGCTGGCCAGCGGCTCGGCCCTGGGCAAGGCCTACAACATCAGCAACGGCGCGCCCGTGCCGTTGTGGGACGTGGTGAACTATGTGATGCGCCAGATGGGCGTGCCGCAGGTCACGCGCTACCGTTCCTTTGGCCTGGCCTACAGCGTCGCGGCCCTCAATGAAGGCTTCTGCAAGCTCTGGCCGGGTCGTCCGGAGCCGACCCTGTCGCGCCTGGGCATGCAGGTCATGAACAAGAACTTCACCCTGGATATCAGCCGCGCCCGCCATTATCTGGATTACGAACCGAAGGTCAGCCTGTGGACGGCCCTGGATGAGTTCTGTGGCTGGTGGAAGGCTCAGGACATACGCTGAAAATAAACACTGAACCGAGTCCGGGGTTCAGGGTCGATGAGGGCGGCGGGTTCGCGGTTTATACTCGCCCCATTCAGCTATCACCGCGGTTTAGAAAGGTTGCCCCATGCGTAACGATGCCAACGACGACTTCGACGATGTTCCAAGCCTGCGTGCCGATACCCTCGACGATGATTTCCCGACCACCGCCGCAGGCCGCGCGCGTACTTCGGTGCATTCGCGCAGCGTGCCGGCCGCCAAGGCCAAGGCCAAGGCCAAGGCGCCGAGCGCCGGGCCGCTCTGGGCGCTGGTCGGCGCCTTGTTCTTCGCTTTTATCGGCCTGGCCTGGTGGAGCTTCCAGCAGATCTCGCTGATGGAGCAGCAACTGGTCGCGACCCAGGAGAGTTTCGCCCGTATCAGCGAAGAAGCGGCGGGGCGCCTGCAGGATATTTCCGGCAAGGTGGTTGCCAGCCAGTCCAGCGTCAACAGCGACAGCGAAGCCTTGAAGCTACAGATCAAACAGCTGGAAAGCCGCCTGCAGGACCAGGGCAAGCAGCAGCAAGGCGTGGCCGGGCAGGCCACGGACCTGGACAAGCGCCTGGCCCAGATGACCGCGCAAGCCACCGAGCAGCAGGCGGCCAACAGCCAGTTGCAGGCGCAGGTGAAAACCTTGAGCAGCGAACTGACCGCCCTGAAAAGCGCGCCCGCCGACACCAGCAAGGTCGATGCCCAGTTCAAGAGCCTGAACGCCGAGATCGCTGCCTTGAAAAGACAGGGCAACCCGAGCGCCGCCATCGAGCGTCTGGAGCAGGACATCATCGTGCTCAAGAGCCAGCAGGACAATCGTCCCGCCGCTGCCCAGGGCGGCACCAACACCGCCGAGTTCGATGCCTTCCGCGGCCAGGTCACCCGCAACATCAATACCCTGCAGAGCCAGATCCAGAATCTGCAGCAGCAGCTCAACACCCGCCCCTGACCTTGACGACCTTCCCGCGCATGGCGTGGGAAGGTCGCGGTCTTGCCTCGCGCCTCCCCGGTTCGCTGAATACTCGACCATATCCCGCAGCCGTCTACGCTCTTGAAACACCAACAAGAACGAGGGACGCGCAATGAGGGGATTGCTTAGAGCCACGGTGCTGGGGTGGTTGCTGGTCAGCCAGGTCCAGGCGGCGGACGATGCCACGGCGGCCAAGGCCTTGCTGGAAAAGGCCCTGGCCTATTACCACGACCAGGGTGACAAGGCCTTCGCCGCGTTCAGCCGGCAGGGCGAGTTCGTCGACAAGGACCGCTATGTGTTTGTGGTCGACACCCAGGGGGTGATGCTGGCCAGTGGCGGGCCGTCGTCGGCGCTGATCGGCCGCGATGTTTCCGAGGTGCTCGGGCCGGATCTGCAAAAGGCCTTCAAGGACGCGCTGAAGATTCCCGAGGGCAATGGCATCCAGCAAGCCGAGTACCGCTGGCAGAACTGGGCCGACGGCAAGGTCGAGCGCAAGCATGTGTATTACCAGCGGGTTGGCGAGCGGATCCTGGCGGTCGGCTATTACCTGCCACGGGCTTCCGCCGAGCAGGCCAGGGCCTTGCTGGACAAGGCGGCGAGCGAGCTGGTCAAGGACGAGAAGGGCACGCTGACGGCGATCAACTCGCTCAAGGGCGGTTTCCTGCAGGACGACCTGTATGTGTTCGTGGTCGACCTGGACAACCAGCGCTACGTGGCCCACGGCACCAATCTGCGGCTGATCAATACCGACTTCGGCAAGGTCAAGGACCCGGATGGCAAACCGGTGGGCGAGCCGATCCTGGCGCTGATGGCCACCCAGGATCAGGGCGAGTATGAGTACCGCTGGAAGAACCCGGTGACGGCCAAGGTGGAAGACAAGCACGCCTACCTGCGCAAGGTCGGGCACTTCCTGGTGGCGGTGGGGTACTACAGCCCGTGAGGATCGGTCGCCAGCCAGTTCGCGTGTCGATAGCGCTGGCTGGCGATGCGGTTATTTGACCTTGTCTTCGCGCCCGCGCAGCAGTGCATTGGGCATGGCGAGCGCCGCCGCAAGCCCCAGCAACGACACCGCCGCGCTGACCATCAGCAAGTGTTTGAAAGTCAGCAGCAACTCAGCCCGCAAGGCTCCCTGTTCCAGACCGGGCGCGGCGTTCAGGCCGTCGAGCAGCACATTGCCCGAGTGACCTTCGCCGATCAGCGCCGAACCGCTCAACTGGGCGAAGCTCGAATCCTGCAACAGCGCCAGCAACAGCGCCGACATCAAGGCCACGCCCACCGCCCCGCCCAGGGAGCGGAACAGGTTGGTGGTGCTGGTGGCGACCCCGATATCCCGTTGTTCCACCGAGTTCTGGCTGCCCACCAGCGAGGTCGGGAACTGCATGCCGGAGGCAATCCCGCTGAGCAACATGAACACACTGCTCAGCAGCACCGCCTGGGGCGGGCTGAAGGCCATGCCGAGAACGGTCAGCGGCATCAGCAGGGCGCCACTGAGGATCATCGGCTTGTAGCGGCCGGTCACCGAGGTCATGCGCCCGGCGAAGTAGGCGCCTATCGGCAGGCCGATGGCCAGCGGCAGCAGGTGCAGCGCAGCGCTGTCGGCACCGGCGCCGGTGACGCTCTGAAAGCGCAACGGCATCAGCACCGTCAGCGAGATGGCCTGGAAGCTGGTGAAGAACACCGTGCACCAGCACAGCATGGCGTTGCGGTTGGCGAACAGATGCATAGGCAGCAGCGGCTCTTCGGTGCGCCGTTCATGCCAGGCAAACAGGGCCAGGGCGATGACGGCACCCGTCAGCAGGCCCAGCACCTCTTGGCTGCGCCAGGCGTGACCCTGGCCGAAATGGGTGATCGCCAGCAGCAGGGCGGTCAGGCCGATGATCATCAACAGCGTGCCGAGGTAGTCGATGATCGGTTTGCGCTGTGGAATCGGCAGCCCCCGCAGATTGCGCCTGGCCACCAGCCAGGCGCCCAGGCCCAGGGGCAGGTTGATCAGGAACACCCAGCGCCAGGACAGGTATTCGGTCATGTAGCCGCCGAGCACCGGGCCGGCGACGCTGGCCGCCGCGTACATGCTGCTGAAGTAACCCTGGTAACGCCCGCGTTCGCGGGGTGGGACTATGTCGCCGATGATCGCCTGGCTGACCGAGATCATCCCGCCGGCGCCGATGCCCTGGAAGATCCGCGCCAGCACCAGTTGTTCCATGTTCTGCGCCATGCCGCAGAACAGCGATGCCAGGGTGAACAGGCCCATGCCGAACAGCATCAGCTTGCGCCGCCCGTAGAGGTCGCCGAGCTTGCCGTAGATCGGCACCGACACGGTCATGGCCACCATGTAGCCGGAAATCACCCAGGCCAGCAGGCTGACGTCCTTGAACTGCGCGGAGATGGCGGGCATGGAGACCGCGACTATGGTCTGGTCCAGGGCGCCGAGGAAGATCGCCAGCATCAGGGCGATCAGTACGCTGCGAAGAGCCAGTTTGGGCTGGACAGGCTGGTTGGGGTTGGTCACGAAAGAACCTGCGGGCAGTGATTGACCCGCAGGGTGCAAGGCGAGCGGGAACGCTCGCTAGTGTACTCGATAGGTGCCTACTCGATAGCCTCGTAAGGAAGGCCGACGTAATTTTCCGCGATGGTTTTGCGCCCGGCCTCGGAGTCGACGAAGTACGCCAGCTCCGACTCGGCGATGCGCTGGCTGAAGTCGTCGGAGTCGGGGAAACGGTGCAGCATCGCGGTCATCCACCAGGAGAAACGCTCGGCCTTCCAGATCCGCCGCAGGCAGATTTCCGAGTACTTTTGCAGCAGGTCGGTGCGCTGCTCGCGGTAGACCTTGAGCAGAATGTTGAACAGCGTGCTGACATCGCTGGCGGCCAGGTTCAGGCCCTTGGCCCCGGTGGGCGGCACGATGTGCGCGGCGTCGCCCACCAGGAACATCCGTCCGTATTGCATCGGCTCGACCACGAAGCTACGCAGCGGCGCAATGCTTTTCTCGATCGACGGCCCGGTCACCAGGCGCTCCGCCAGCTCTTGGGGCAGGCGCTTCTTGAGCTCGTCCCAGAAACGTTGATCGGACCAGTCGGCGACATTTTCCTCCGCCGGTACTTGCAGGTAGTAACGGGTGCGAGTGGTCGATCGCATGCTGCACAGGGCAAAGCCGCGCTCGTGGCGGGCGTAGACCAGTTCGTCGTGGACCGGCGGGGTGTCGGCGAGAATGCCGAGCCAGCCGAACGGATAGACGCGCTCGAATACCTTGAGCCTGTCGGCCGGGATCGACTGCCGGGCAACCCCGTGGAACCCGTCGCAGCCGGCGATGTAGTCGCAATCCAGGCGATGGGGCTCGCCCTGGTAATCGAAGGTCAGGTAGGGCTGCTCGCTGTGCATGTCGTGGGGACGCACGTTATCGGCCTGGTACAGGGTCCGGGCACCGACGGCCTGGCGGGCTTGCATCAGGTCGCGGGTGACTTCGGTCTGGCCGTAGATCGTTACGCTCTTGCCGCCGGTGAGGGCATGCAGGTCGATGGCCACCCGGCGGCCGTCGAGGGCCAGTTCGAAGCCACCGTGCACCAGGCCTTCGGCGTCCATGCGCTGGCTGACACCGGCCTGGCGCAGCAGGTCGACCATGCCTTGTTCCAGCACCCCGGCGCGGATGCGCCCGAGTACGTAATCCGGGGTTTGTCGTTCGAGGATCAGGGTATCGATGCCGGCCTTGTGCAGCAGCTGGCCGAGCAGGAGTCCGGAGGGGCCGGCGCCAATGATGGCGACTTGAGTTTTCAGGGTTTTCATTGTTTTTATGACTCGCAAGCTTCACGCGAACGGGGTCGCTGAGTGATTTTTATGTTTCGAGTGCCTGCATTTTTCACTTGTGATGCTGTCAGTTGAAGGTGAAAACTGAGCCGATACCTGTTCATTTCACCAATCGGTGCGATTATCGCCCGTCACCCAGAGGCCTGGATTGCAGTTATGAATAAGCCTGCCTTGCCTTCAATTCCGGTATTCAAACTCTACGGGGAAAGCCTGGATTGGCCGACGCCGGACCTGCTGCACTGCGAAACCATTTCCAAGCGCAGCCGCGAGCACCATTGGGAAATCAAGCCGCATCGGCATGCCGATCTGTGTCAGTTGCTGTTCGTGCATCGCGGGCAGGCCGAGCTTGAGATCGAAGGCCAGCGCACGCTGCTGGGGGAGTCGGCGCTACAGATCCTGCCGGCCCTGTCGGTGCACGGCTTTCGTTTTTCCGAAGACATCGATGGTTATGTGGTGACCCTGGCGGCACCCTTGATGGCCCATCTGCAAGCCCAGCTGGGGCACTCGGTGAATGCCCTGGCCGTGGCCGAGAGCTACCCGGCGGGCGCCGACGGCGATTACCTGAACAGCCTGTTTGCCGCGTTGCAGAACGAGTACCAGGGGCGTGAGCCGGCGCGGGAAATGCTCATGCACTCGCTGGTCAGCGTGATCATGGTGTGGGTCAGCCGCCAGGCGATCCGGCGCCGCAGCGCCAGCCAGCGGCCGCAGCGGGCACGGGAGTATTTCAATGGGTATATCCAGCTGGTGGAAAACCACTATCGCGAGCATGTGAAGGTCGAGGACCTGGCGCACAAGCTGGGGATTTCCGTTTCCCACCTCAATGGCACCTGCCGTGAACTGGCGGGCCAGCCGGCCTTGCAGATCATGCATGAACGCCAGCTGCTGGAGGCCAAGCGCCTGCTGACCTACACCAGCATGACCATCTACGAGATTTCCGACACCCTGGGGTTTTCCGATCCCACCAACTTCACTCGGTTGTTCCGTCGTCGGGTCGGGATCTCGCCCAAGGCTTTCCGCGACCGCTTGAAGAGCGATCACGAACAGTGACGCCGCGCGTCTGCATCATTTCAGGGAGTTGAGGGTCGCGGTGTGCGGGATGCACTGGTCGACGTTGCAGCTGGCATAGACACGTGGCTGTTGCCGGGCCTGTTCGACGCGATAGGCCGCTGTTCCGTAGAGCGCCAGGGTCGCGGTGCAGGTGACGAAAATGGCCAGGTATCTTCTTGTTTTGATGTTCATGGCAAACACCTCTGAACGAATACCCCTGCGCGTGTGGGGGTACTGTTATCAGCATAGATCAGCCACATGGATCAGCCATGGCCGCTGGCCAGGTCGCGGGCAGCGTGTTGACGGGGTATTCAGCGGTCTTATCGGGTCTTAAAGGCCCTTGTCCCACTCCGGCTCCTCGGGGAAACGCAGCACCAGGAAGTCCAGCATGCTGCGCAGGGCCACCGGCATGTGTTTGCGCGAGGCGTAGACCGCGTACATGGGCATTTGCCGGGGTTCTGCCTGGGGCAGCAGGCGTACCAGTTCGCCGCTGTGGATATACACCCAGGCCTGGTAGGTGGGCAGCATGGCCACGCCGGCCCCGGCCATGGTCGCGCGCAACAGGGTGCTGGCGTCGTTGGCGCTGATATTGCCCTGCACCGGTACCGAAACCTGTTCGCCGTCCTGCTCGAAATGCCACAGGCTCTTGCCGAAATAGGAGTGGGTCAGGCAGTTGTGCTGGCTGAGCTCCTCGACCCGCTGTGGCGTCGGGTGCTCGCGCAGATAGGCCGGAGAGGCGCAGATCACCGAGCGGCATATCGTCAGCCGCCGGGCGATCAGGTTCGGGTCCAGGTCGTTGCTGGCGCGGATCGCCAGGTCGATGCGTTCGTCCACCAGGTTCACCGCGCGGTCGAGCATCTGCAGGTCGATGCTGACGCCGGGGTAGCGCTCGACGTAGGCGGCCATGGCATCCGCCAGCTGGGCCTGGCCGAACGAGGTGCTGGCGCTGATGCGCAGCAAGCCGCGGGGCACATCGTCCGGTTCGCTGACGGCGGCCTGCATGTCCATCGACAACTCGAGCATCTGCTGGCAGCGCGGCAGGATCTCGGTACCCGCCGCGGTCAGGCTCAGCTTGCGGGTGGTGCGGTGCATCAGCCGGGCGCCGACCCAGTCCTCCAGCTCCGCCAGATAGCGCGAAACCACCGGCCGCGAGAGGTCCAGGTGGTCGGCGGCGGCCGACTGGCTGCCAAGGTCGACGACGGTGACGAAGACGCGCATTGCTTGAAGACGATCCATGATTTGCCCGCTTTCAGAAACAAACTATGTCCAAGCATCGCATTTTTTGTAACGAGTGCGGCAACTAAGCTTCATCTCCATCGCCACCTACCCATGGCCACTTACGGCCGACAGACCATCGGAGCTGCACATGATCGGATTCACCTCACTCAAGCGCCTGCTGCTGGCGACCGCCACCCTGGGTTTCGCCGCCCATGCCGCCGCCGTCGAGCCGGCCCTGAAGCTGGATGTGTACAACCCGGGGACCGAGGCGATCTTCCCGGTGACCTCGGTGCTGGTCAGCGGCAAGAAGGAAGCGATCCTGGTGGACGCGCAGTTCGGCAAATCCCAGGCCGAGCAACTGGTGGAAAGGATCCGCGCCAGCGGCAAGCAACTGACCACTATCTACATCAGCCACGGTGACCCGGATTACTACTTCGGCCTGGACACCATCACCCAGGCGTTCCCCAAGGCCAAGGTCGTGGCGTCGCAGCCGACCGTCGAGCACATCAAGGCCACGGTCGACGGCAAGCTCGCGTTCTGGGGCCCGAAAATGGGCGCCGACGTGCCGGCCAAGACCCTTGTGCCGGGCGTGCTCAAGGGTCACAGCCTGACCCTGGAAGGGCAGAAGCTGGACATCATCGGCCTGGACGGCAAGCAACCGGACCGCACCTTCGTCTGGATCCCGTCGATCAAGGCCGTCGTCGGTGGCGTGGTGGTGGCGGAAAACATCCATGTGTGGATGGCCGACACCCAGACTGCGCAATCCCACAAGGACTGGCTGACCACCCTGGACACCATCGCCGCGCTGAAACCCCAGACCGTGGTGCCGGGCCATTACCTCGGTGAAAGCGCCCGCTCCCTGGCTCCCGTGCATTTCACCGCCGACTACATCAAGGCCTTCGATGAAGAAACCGCCAAGGCCAAGGATTCCGCCGAACTGATCGCGGCGATGAAAAAGCGTTACCCGGACCTGGGCGAAGACAGCTCCCTGGAGCTGAGCGCCAAGGTCGCCAAGGGCGAAATGAAGTGGTGATTCGACCGTCCCCGCGCCTGGCGCGGGGGCATTCCCTGTAAGGCCCTGTGTCGCTTATCGAAACTGGAGAACTGTCATGAGCAAGATTGCAATCATTGGTGCTACCGGTCGTGCGGGTAGCCAACTGCTGGAAGAGGCCCTGCGTCGTGGTCACAGCGTCACCGCGATAGCCCGTGACCCGGCGAAAATCGGCAACCGCGCCGGTGTGGTGAGCAAGGCGGTCGACGTGCTGGACGGAGCGGCGTTGCAGGCCGCGGTCGCCGGCCACGATGTGGTGATCAGCGCGGCGCACTTTTCCACCATCGCGCCCAAGGCCCTGATCGAGCCGGTGAAAAAAGCCGGCGTCAAACGCCTGTTGGTGGTGGGTGGCGCCGGTAGCTTGTTGCTGCCCGACGGCAGCCGGGTGATCGACTCTGTCGGTTTTCCGGAAGAGTACAGGCCAGAGGCCAGTGCCGGTGCGGTGCTCCTCGATACCCTGCGCCAGGAGAAGGAGCTGGACTGGACGTTCCTGTCGCCATCGGCGGAGTTCATCGAAGGCGAGCGCCGTGGCCAGTTCCGCCTGGGCCAGGACCATCTGCTGGTGAGCGCCGAAGGCAAGAGCTGGATCACCTTCGCCGACTACGCTATCGCCATGATCGATGAGCTGGAAACACCGAAGCACTCCCGCCAGCGTTTCACGGTCGGTTACTGAGACATCCTGTAGCCGCTGCCGAAGGCTGCGATCGAGCGCGAAGCGCTCGTAATCCAGGCACCGCGGTGATACCTGCAAGAACGCGGTGTCTGGTTTTACGACTGCTGCGCAGCCGATCGCAGGCTGCGCCAGCGGCTACAGGGCTATCTGGCCCTGGCCTGTTCCACCAGCCAGTCCAGCAAGGCCCGCAACTGCGGCGATGGCGCTGACCGGTCGGGGTGGACCAGGTAGTAGCCCAGGCCGGTGCGTACCTTCAATGCAAATGGCATGACCAGCCGCCCGGCGCTCAGGTCTTCGCCGATCAATGCCCAGTCGCCAATGGCCACTCCCGTCCCCTGGGAGGCCACCGACATCGCCAGGTCCAGGGTTTCGAAATGCTGGCCCTTGCCGATGTTGTTCAGCATCGTTCCCGAGGCTTTCAGCCAGGTATTCCAGTCATGGGTATCCAGGGTCGGATGCAGCAGCATGTGTTGCTGCAGGTCGGCCGGGGTCTTGAGCGGTATCGCCCCTTCGAGCAATGCCGGTGAACACACCGGCGTCAGCTGTTCGTCGAACAGGTGATAGGCCCCGAGGGTGGAGGGGGGCGGGGCGCCGTAAATCACCGCGGCATCGAACTGTTCGCGGCTGAAGTCCACCCCGTGCTGCACCGTGGTGGTCAGCCGGACGGGCACGTCCGGCCGCTCTTTCTGCCATTGCATCAGGCGCGGCAACAACCAGCGCATCACGCAGGTGGAGGCCTTGAGTTGCAGGGTGTCGCGGTTCACCCCGACCTGTTCCACGCCCTCGCTGATCAGGCCGAACACCTGCTCCACCCGCGGCAGCCATTCCCGTCCTTCGCTCGTCAGGCTCAGGCCGCGGGCCTGGCGCTGGAACAAGGCATAACCCAGGTGACTCTCCAGGCCGGCGATCTGCCGGCTCACGGCACCCTGGGTGATATGCAGCTGCTCGGCCGCGTGGGTGAAGTTGCAGCAGCGCGCGGTGATCAGAAAAGTGTGCAGCGCGGGCAAGGGCGGGAGGCGTTTCATAAAGGGCCAAGGCATGACGTGAGGACATGGCTAGTATGACTTTTTATCCATTGTTCCCGCTACACGCAGCCCGTTCCAATGACGCCTTCCCCGTGCCTGGCCATGCAGCGGCCAGCCAGGCACACCGTCTCAAGCGAACAAGAAGGGCAAGACATGGCGACGTGCGGCGAAGTGTTGGTCAAGTTACTCGAAGGTTATGGCGTCGAGCAGGTCTTCGGCATTCCCGGGGTGCACACCGTCGAGTTGTATCGCGGCCTGGCCCGTTCGAGCATCCGGCATGTCACGCCGCGTCACGAGCAGGGGGCCGGTTTCATGGCCGACGGTTATGCCCGTACCAGCGGCAAGCCGGGAGTGTGCTTCATCATCACTGGCCCGGGGATGACCAACATCACCACCGCCATGGGCCAGGCCTATGCCGACTCGATTCCGATGCTGGTGATCTCCAGCGTGCAGTCGCGCAGCCAGCTCGGCGGCGGCCGCGGCAAGCTGCACGAGCTACCGAACCAGGGCGCCCTGGTGGGGGGCGTGGCGGCGTTCTCCCATACCCTGATGTCCGCGGCGGAACTGCCGGGCGTACTGGCCCGCGCCTTCGCGCTGTTCCAGGCCGGCCGCCCGCGCCCGGTGCACATCGAGATCCCCCTCGACGTGCTGGTGGAGGAGGCCGATGACCTGCTCGACAGCGAGCCGGTGAGCATCGCTCGGGCCGGTGCCGCGCCCGCCGCGATTGCCCGGATGAGCCAGTTGCTGGCGGGCGCCCGGCGCCCGCTGATCCTCGCCGGTGGTGGCGCGATCGATGCCGCCGCGTCCCTGACCCGCCTCGCCGAATGGCTCCAGGCGCCCGTGGCCCTGACCATCAATGCCAAAGGCATGCTGCCGTCGCGGCACCCGCTGCTGATCGGCTCGACCCAGTCGCTGGTGGCGACCCGTGCCCTGGTGGCCGACGCCGACGTGGTCCTGGCCATCGGCACCGAGCTGGCCGAAACCGACTACGACGTGACCTTCGCTGGTGGCTTCGAGATTCCTGGCGCTCTGCTGCGCATCGACATCGACCCTGACCAGACCGTGCGCAACTATCCGCCGAAGGTGGCACTGGTGGCCGACGCGCACAGCGCCACCGAGGCATTGCTCGCCGAGCTGGGCAAACAACCGCTGAGCGAGCGCGACAGTGCCTGGGGCACGGCCCGTGCCGCTGCCTTGCGCAACGCACTGGAGCGGCAGTGGGACGCACCGACCCGGGCACAGACACTGTTCCTCGAAACCGTACTGCAGGAACTGCCGGAGATCGTCATCGTCGGCGACTCCACGCAGCCGGTGTACAGCGGCAACCTGACCTTCAACCCCGAGCGTCCGCGCCGCTGGTTCAACTCCTCGACCGGCTACGGCACCTTGGGTTATGCCTTGCCGGCGGCAATCGGCGCCTGGCTCGGTGGTGCTTCCGAGCGTAATGCCCGGGGGCCGGTGGCGTGCCTGATCGGCGACGGCGGCCTGCAGTTCACCCTGTCGGAACTGGCCTGCGCGGTGGAAGCGCGCACACCGATCATCGTGCTGCTGTGGAATAACCAGGGCTATGAAGAGATCAAAAAATACATGGTCAACCGCGACATCGAGCCGGTGGGCGTAGACATCTACACACCGGACTTCATCGGCGTGGCCAAGGCCCTGGGCTGCGCCGCCGAGGCCATCGACAGCGTCGACGGATTGCGCGATGCGCTGCGCGCGGCCAGCGATCGCCAAGGCCCGACCCTGATCGAAATCGACCAGGCCGGCTGGATGCGGGCGGTGCAAGCATGAGCCAGGCAAAGCTGTTGAACGGCCTTTACATCGACGGTCAGTGGCGTGCCGGCAGCGAACGGCTGCCAGTGATCAATCCGTCCACCGAAGAACCGCTGGCGCTGGTCGCTGGTGGCGACCGGCACAGCGTCGAGCAGGCGGTGACGGCCGCCGAGGCCGGGCTGGCGCAATGGGCCGCTACCAGTGGAGCCGAGCGTGGCGCGGTGTTGCGGCGGATCGCCGCCGGGGTCGCCGAGCGCCGTGAGCATCTGATGCACCTGCAGTCGAGCAACAACGGCAAGCCGCAATTCGAAGCGGCCATCGACGTCGATGACGTGATTGCCACCTTCGAGTACTACGCGGGGCTGGCCGAGGGCCTGGACGCCACCCAGGACCGTGACGTGCCGTTGCCCAGCGATGATTTCAGCGCCCGTGTGCGGCGTGAACCCTGTGGCGTGGTCGGCTTGATCGTGCCGTGGAATTTCCCGATGGTCACCACCGCCTGGAAGCTTGCACCGGCGCTGGCCACCGGTTGCAGCGTGGTGCTCAAGCCCTCGGAAGTCACGCCGCTGCCGGAGCTGGAACTGGCGGCGATCATCGCCCGGAGCGGCTTGCCCAAGGGCGTGTTCAACCTGGTCTGCGGCACCGGGCTGGCGGTGGGCGCGCCGCTGGCGGCGGATCCGCGGGTGGCGAAGATTTCCTTCACCGGCAGCAATGCGGTCGGGGTCCAGGTCATGCAGCGCGCGGCAGAGACGGTCAAGGGCGTGAGCCTGGAGCTGGGCGGCAAATCTTCGCTGCTGGTGCTGGCGGATGCCGATCTCGAACTGGCGGTGGAACTGGCCTGTGGCGGCGGTTTTTTCAACGCCGGGCAGATGTGCTCCGCCACCAGCCGGGTGCTGGTGGCCGACGAGCTGGCCGACGAGTTCCTCCTGCGGCTCAAGGCGCGGGCCGAGGCGATTCGGGTGGCGGACCCTTTCGATCCGGAGGTGGAGATGGGCGCGCTGGTCAACCAGGCGCAATACCAGCGAGTGCTGGGCCATATCGATCGTGGGCTGAGTGTCGGGGCCAGGCTGGTATGCGGTGGCAAGCGTCCGGCGGACTGCGCGCGCGGCTTTTTTATACGGCCGACCATTTTCACCGAAGTGCCCCTCGACAGCGCGCTGTGGCGTGAGGAGATCTTTGGCCCGGTGCTCTGCGTCCGCAGTTTCGCCAGCGAGGCCGAAGCCATCGCGCTGGCCAACGACAGTGAGTTCGGCCTGGTGGCCAGTGTGGTCGGCAGCGATGTAGAGAACGCCGAGCGAGTCGCCAATGCCTTGCAGGCCGGGCTGGTGTGGATCAACGCGCCGCAAGTGATCTTCCCGCAGACCGCCTGGGGCGGCTACAAGCAGAGCAGCATCGGCCGCGAGCTGGGGCCTTGGGGGTTGCAAGCGTTCCAGGAGATCAAGCACGTGGTCCGCGCGCGGCAATAACCTTGCGCAGCGAGATGTCTCCTGTCGGAGCGAGCTTGCTCGCGATAGCCGCAAGGCGGTGCTCTATCTGTCGCACGGCGTCATCGTTGACCCGCATCGCGAGCAAGCTCGCTCCTACAAGGGGGAGTCAGACGCTGCTGCGCAGGCGCGCCATG
Source organism: Pseudomonas sp. SK3(2021) (assembly GCF_016772375.1). NCBI lineage: Bacteria > Pseudomonadati > Pseudomonadota > Gammaproteobacteria > Pseudomonadales > Pseudomonadaceae > Pseudomonas > Pseudomonas sp. SK3(2021). Next base: position 5,257,996 of record NZ_CP061943.1, on the reverse strand, counting down.
TCCCGCAACGGCGGGGCGCCGAACTGGCGGCTGTATTCGCGGCTGAACTGCGAAGGGCTTTCGTAGCCGACCCGGTAACCGGCGGCGGACGCCTCCAAGCCTTCAGTCAGCATCAGGCGCCGGGCTTCCTGCAGGCGCAGTTGCTTCTGATACTGCAAGGGGCTCATGGCGGTCATGGCCTTGAAGCGATGGTGCAGGGTGGACGCGCTGAGGTTCACCCCGCGCGCCAGATCGTCGATGCGCAGCGGTTGCTCGTAGTTGCCGTTCAGCCATTTGATGGCCTGGCTGACCCGGTGGCCCTGGCTGTTGGCGATGGCGATTTCATACAACCGGTGTCCTTGGGGGCTGCGCAGCAGCCGGTAGAGAATCTCCCGACGAATCAGCGGCGCGAGCATGGCGATGTCTTTGGGCGTATCCAGCAGGCGGGCCAGGCGCAGCACGGCGTCGAGCATCGGCGTATCCAGGCGTTCCACATACAGGCCGCGGCCGACAGGACGGTTCGGCACCCCCAGCGGCCCGGCATCGGCGATCAGCGTGCTGATCTCGGCCGGGTCGATGTCCAGGCGCAGGGCCAGGACCGGTTCCAGCGGCGAGACATCGGCCAGGCGCCCGCTCAATGGCATGGAAACCGAGACCACCAGATAGTTGAGCGGGTCGTAGTTGAACTCCTCGTCGGCCAGCCGTACTTCCTTGCGGCCCTGGGCCATGATGCACAGGGCCGGCTGGGCCAGCACCGAGGCGAAATCGTGGGAGTGGCTGTAGCGCGAGACGAACAGCGACTGGATCGCCGTGGCATAGCTGCCGTCTTCGCCGGTGTTGCGCGCAATGATCCCGGCCAGCTCCGCCCGCTGTTTTTCCATTTCCGCATCCAGTGGCGGCTGCTGGGTTTCGAGCGATGACATGAAGGCCCCTCCGGGAAGATTGCGAATGGCCACAGCTTAAATTTGTGCAAGCGCCAGGGGTAGGCGATTCCTGCGTAAATCTTGCCTGATCCTGCCGCGCGTGCGCGCGTAAGCAGGGCCGGGTCCTGTGGGCAGGCTGTCACTTGCTTGAAACAACGTTGTGGTTTTTTTTCGCAGCCAGGTCCGGACTCGGTGCTCTCAAGCCAGGTTCGCAGGATTGTGCAATACGCTGGCAGGAATCGACTAACAGCCGTGGCGCCGGGCGCTTAATCTTGGATCCTGTCGCAGCCCGTCCCATGGCTGCCTCGACACCACCCTGGGAGGGTCGCACATGTCCACGCATATTCCCGTCAGCCACATGGCATTCGTCCGCGCCCGCGCCGGTCGTTCAACCGAGTTGGGGGCTCGCTTGAGCAGCCTGATCGAACCATCCCGCCAGGCCACAGGTTGCCTGCAGTTCGCCTTGCAACATTCGCAGTGCGACGCTGACTTGTGGCTGGTCTGCGGATTCTGGAGCAGCCAGCAGGCGATGACCGATTACTTCTGTTCGCCGGCCATGGCGATATTCGCCGAACTGGTCCAGGACCTGGTGGTCGACCGCCTGGACTTCCATACCTTCAGCGACGTCTCGGCGGCCCAGGCCGAAGGCGAATACGCGCAACTGAACGGGGCACCGCTACACCAGCTGGCCAGTTGAGGGTTTAGAATGGCCGACTTTCCATTGGCCAGGACCAGCAACATGGCACGTAAAGAGTTTGCAGCATACGAAGCGGTTTCCGCCGTGGTTCCAGGTGAAGGGGGCTACAGCGCCGCCATTGCGGTCAAGGCCCTGGGTGGTTCAGGGGCGCCGCGCTTTCACAAGATTCTGGACGACCAGAAATTCAAGACCGCCCACGACGCCGACCAGGCTGCCGCGCAGAAACTTGAGCAGTTGATCGACGTGAACGAAGACGGCGAACTGGCCTGGGCAACGGCCTGATCCGGGTTGCTGATCTGAAAAGCTACCTGATCTGAAAAACTATCTGATCTAAAAAAACTACCTGACCGCCCCCGGGCGGAACATCTTGAACAAGGCCTCTGGCCCCAGCTGGAAATAATCCGCCGGCCCGCCGCCGCGCAGAATCGGTTCTGCCGCGGCGGTGTCGTATATCCCATCCTTGAGCAACCACTTGGCGATATGCACGGCGACCACTTCGCCGAGGATCAGCCAGCTGGGCACCAACTCCTGATCCGCGCGCTGCAGTTGAATGATCTGGGTGACCTTGCACTCGAAGGACACCGGGCTTTCGGCTACCCGCGGCACGCCAATCACTTTCGAGGCCACGGGCGTCAGCCCCGCCAGTTCGAACTCATTGACCTCGGCCGGCACGGTGGCGCAGCTCTGGTTCATTTGCTCGGCCAGCGGGCGGGTGGCGAGGTTCCAGGCGAACTCGCCGGTCTGCTCGATGTTGTTCAGGCTGTCTTTGCGACCGACGCTTGCGAAACCGATGATCGGCGGAATGTAATTGAAGGCATTGAAAAAACTGTAGGGCGCCAGGTTCAGCCGGCCTTGCGCGTCCTGGGAGGAGATCCAGCCGATCGGCCGCGGGCCGACGATGGCGTTGAACGGATCGTGGGGCAGGCCGTGGCCCTGGGCGGGTTCGTAGTAATGAATGTCTTCGGACATGACAGGCTCTTGCGCGGACAAAGAGGGAAGGCCGCCATAGTGCAAGCCATTGAAGGTGAATACCAGCCTTGCGGCACGCGGTTTTTCCCCGGGCCAGAAACACTAAGCCCGGCCGAAGCCGGGCTGCGGGGCATCCCTGAGGGTTAGCCGATGGCGGCGGCAGTCCCGGTGCGATCGAAACCGTCGGCAGCGATTGCGTCAGCGGTACCGGTGCGATCGAAACCATCGGAGGCGACTGCGCCTGCGGTGCCGGTGTGATCGAAGCCGTCAGAGGCGATAGCGTCAGCGGTGCCAGTGCGATCGAAGCCATCGGAGGCGACCGCGCCCGCGGTACCGGTGTGATCGAAGCCGTCGGCAGCGATTGCGTCAGCGGTACCGGTACGATCGAAACCGTCGGAAGCCAGGCTGGCGCTGGCCGAGCTGCCCGAGGTGAAAGTGGCCGAGCCGGTGCGGTCGTAACCATCGGCGGCGAAGGTGTTGGCAGCCAGTACGGAAAGGGTCAGGGCGAGGATCAGTTTGCTTTTCATGGTGGTCACTCCAGGTTCGTTGACGTTTTGTGCAATGGGTGTGAAATGGATACTACGCCAGTTAATTTGATTAAAAAGCGCAAATAAATGCTTAAAAATATCGATTTAATCGATGCTTGTGGCGTCAGGAACCCCTGCATAAAGCCGCTTTGCTGCTTCTACCGCGCTTGACGCGCCGACACCGATTTCGATGGAGGCAGGATGTGGGCAGGGCATTAACCGATCATTAACCTGTCCGAAGCGTCGAAAAATCGCGATCAACGGTTTGCTCGGCAGGGGCGGGAATGCTGTTGGCGATGAGTATCGGAGGGCTTGCTACGTGAGCTGGAGGGCGGGTCTTGATCGTCGAGCGTCTGTGTTGCGGTGATCGCGGGCAAGTCGGATCGCCGCCCGCTCGCTCCGACAGAAGCACGCTTGCTCGCGATGGGTTTTTACCTGACGCGACAGCGCGAGGGCCTTGCACCCTCGCGCTTTTTTGCCGGTCAGTCAGTCTCGATCCGCGAGTGTTTGCGGGTGTCTTTCATGGTGATGTAGACCAGCAGCGACACGGCGATGCAGGCGGTGACATACCAGTAGTAACCGGTTTCCATGCCGACGCTCTTGAACCACAGCGCGATGTATTCGGCGGTGCCGCCGAAGATCGACACGGTCAGCGCGTAGGGCAGGCCCACGCCCAGGGCGCGGATCTCGGTCGGGAACAGCTCGGCCTTGACCACCGCGTTGATCGAGGTGTAGCCGCTGACGATGATCAGCGCCGCCATGATCAGGAAGAAGGCGCCCCACCAGCTCTGGATGGTGTGCAGGGTGGTGAGGATCGGCACGGTGAAAAGCGTGCCGAGGATGCCGAAGGCGATCAGGATCGGACGTCGGCCGATCTTGTCCGACAGCGCGCCGATGACCGGCTGCAGGCACATGAACAGGAACAGGGTCGCCGCGGAAATGGTGGTGGAGTCGGAAATGCTCATGCCGACGGTGTTCACCAGGTATTTCTGCATGTAGGTGGTGTAGGTGTAGAAAGCCAGGGTGCCGCCCATGGTCAGGCCGACCACGGTCATCAGCTCTTTCGGATGACGCATCAGGGTGCGCATCAGGCTTTCTTTCGGCTTTTCCTTCTTCTTGGTGAAGGACTCGGTTTCTTCCATGCCGCGCCGCAGGTACAGCGCGACGATTGCGCACAGGGCGCCGATGCCGAACGGAATGCGCCAGCCCCAGGATTGCAGCTCTTCGGTGGTCAGCACGTTCTGCAGCACGATCAGCACTGCCAGGGCGATGAGCTGGCCGGAGATCAGGGTCACGTACTGGAAGCTGGAGAAGAAGCCACGACGTTCCTTGGTCGCCATCTCGCTGAGGTAGGTGGCCGAGGTGCCGTATTCGCCGCCGACCGACAGACCCTGCATCAGGCGCGCCAGGACCAGCAGGATCGGGGCGCCGACGCCGATGGTTTCATAGCCGGGAGTCAGGGCGATGATCAGGGAGCCGAAGCACATCAGCAGTACCGAGGCCATCAGTGCGGCCTTGCGGCCCTTGCGGTCGGCGTAGAGCCCCATCAGCCAGCCGCCGATCGGCCGCATCAGGAAGCCCACGGCGAAGATCGCGGCGGTGTTGAGCAGTTGCGCGGTGGTGTCGCCCTTGGGGAAGAAGACTTTGGCGAAGTACAGGGAGAAGGCGGCGTAGACGTACCAGTCGTACCACTCGACCATGTTGCCGACCGAACCGCTGAAGATCGATTTCAGGCGACTGGCGGTGGTCTTTTCTTTGGCAGGCGCAGCTGCCGCCCCAAGAGGCAGGGTTTGCGAGTTATCCATGACGGATCCTTCATTTAATTGTTTTTGTGGAGCGCGCCGAAACGCAGCCTGCCAGGGCTATAGCAGGAGCTGTGCCAGGAACCGAGAAGCCCGGTTTAGAAGGGTTTGAGGATTTCGATGAGCGGAAAACCGCTCATTGGCGAAAGTGCGTGAGCGGAAAGTTGCCGATGAGGGGGGTGTTGGTGAGGGCGTCTTCGCGAGCAAGCTCGCTCCTACAGAAACTACGTGATCCCTGTAGGCGCGAGCTTGCGCGATAGGACCTCGGGCATCACTCCTCCCCGAGAAACATCTCCCGCGCCAGTCCATGGCGCTGCATCTTTTCATTGAAGGTGCGGCGCGGCAGTTGCAGCTCAACGAGCACCGCCTTGATGTCGCCCTTGTGCCGGGTCAGCGCGGCCCGCAGGCATTGCGCCTCGAAGGCTTCCTGCTGCGCCGCCAGGGACTGGCCGGGGTCGATGGCTTCCGGCTCGGGCTCGCCCAGGCCGAGCACCTGGCGTTCGGCGACGTTGGCCAGCTCGCGCACGTTGCCCGGCCAGTCGTGGCTGAGCAGGCGGCTCAACTGCGCTCCGCTCAGGGGCGCGACGCTACGGCCCAGGCGCTCGGCGGCGGCATGGGCGAAATGTTCGTACAGCAGCGGAATGTCCTCGCGCCGGTCGCGCAGCGGCGGCAGGCGCAGCTGCGCGACGTTCAGGCGGTAGGCCAGGTCCTCGCGAAAGCGCCCGGCGCGGGCTTCGTCCAGCAGGTCCGGCTTGGTCGCGGCAATGATCCGCAGATCCACGGCAATGCTCTGGTTGGAACCCAGTCGCTCGAGCTTCTGTTCCTGCAGCACCCGCAGCAGCTTGACCTGCTGGGCCAGCGGCATGCTTTCGATCTCGTCGAGGAACAGGGTGCCACCGTCGGCGTATTCCAGCTTGCCGATGCGTTTGCCCTGGGCGCCGGTAAAGGCGCCGCTTTCATGGCCGAACAGCTCGGCTTCGAACAGCTGCTCGGGGATCGCCGCACAGTTCAGGGCGACAAAGGGCTTGTCGGCGCGCGGTCCGAAGTCGTGCAGGCAGCGGGCGACCAGTTCCTTGCCGCTGCCGGTCTCGCCGCGGATCAGCACATTGACTGGCAGCGCGGCCAGCTCGACCACCTGGCGCCGCAGGGTCTGCAAGGCGCGGGACACGCCGAGCAGGGTGGAGTCGATTTTCTCCCGGGTATCGGCCTGTTCGTGCAGGCGCCGGTTCTCCAGCACCAGGCCACGTTTGTCCAGGGCCCGGCGCAAGCTGCTCAGCAGGGTGTCCGGGCTGAAGGGTTTTTCCAGGAAGTCATAGGCGCCATCGCGCATCGCTTCCACCGCCATCGGCACGTCGCCGTGGCCGGTCAGCAGGATCACCGGCAGGTCGGGGTCGCGTTGTTGCACCTGTTTGAGCAGTTCCAGGCCGCTGATGCCGGGCATGCGCACGTCGCTGAGGATCACCCCGGGGAAGTCCCTGGGCAGCCGGGCCAGGCAGTCCTCGGCGCGACTGAACAGCTGCACCTCGAAGCCCGACAGGCTCAACCATTGTTCGACGGCGGTACGAATACTGGCTTCGTCGTCGACCAGCATCAGCGAATTCAACATGGGATATGCGCCTCCAGGTCGATGGGCAGGCTCAGGGTGAAGATTGCGCCCTGGCCTTGATTGCCGGCACTCAGGCGCCCACCCAGTTCGTGGACGATAGCGTAGGACACCGCCAGGCCGAGGCCCAGGCCTTCGCCCACCGGCTTAGTGGTAAAGAACGGATCGAAGACGTTCGGCAGGTGTTCTTCGGCGATGCCGCCACCGCTGTCGATGACACTCAGGCTCCACAGTTGCTGGTCGGCTTCGAGGCGGATCTCCAGATGCTTGAGGGGCTTGTCATGCATCGCGTCCAGGGCATTGCGCAGCAGATTGATCAGCACCTGCTCCAGGCGGATGGCATCGCCGCGCACCCAGGCCGGGCGCGTCAGTTGCAGGCGCGTGTCGACCTGTTCGTCGCGCAGCCGGGTGTCCAGCAGTTGCAGCGCCTGATCGACCACCGCCGCCAGGTCCAGGCGTTCGCGCAGGCCGCTGGGGCTCTTGCGGGCGAAGGTCTTCAGGTGGCCGGTGAGGCTGGCCATGCGGGTCAGCATATCGTCCAGCGGTTTCAGGGCCTGGTAGGCCTGGTCGACCCGCCCGTGATCGAGCAACAGGCGCAGGGTGGCCAGTTGCATGCGCTGGGTGGTCAGTGGCTGGTTGATTTCGTGGGCCAGGGCCGCGGACATCTGCCCCAGGGCCGCCAGCTTGGCCGATTGCACCAGGCCGTCCTGGGCGGTGCGCAGGTCGCGGGTGCGCTCCTCGACCAGGCGTTCGAGTTCTTCGCGGCTGCGCTGGCGCAGCCTGGCCAGGCGCCAGCGCTGGTTGAGGAACAGCAGCAGGAACACCAGGGTCAGCCAGGCACCGGCCGCGGCCAGGCCGGCGTTGCGTCGGTCCTCAAAAGCGATCTGTGGGCGGCGCAGCAGATGCAGGGTCCAGCCTTCGGTCGCCAGGGGCAGGGATTCCCACAGGTAGTCGACGCTGCCGTCCGGCCCCTCGACCCGGGCCAGCGTACTGTCGTCGTCAAAGCGTCGCAGCGGCCGATGTTCGAGCGGGGTCAGCAATTGTTTGTCGTACTGCCGGGTGGCCTTGAGTTCGGCGCGGTCGCTGTCCGACAACGGGCGCAACTGGCGATAACGCCAACCCGGCTGGTTGGCGATGAACACGATGCCACGGGCATCGCTGACCAGCAGGGTGTCGCTGCCCTGGCTCCATTCGCGCTCCAGTTCGGGGAATTCCAGTTTCACCACCATGGCGCCGAGGAACTGTTCCTGCTCGTCCTTGACCGCGCTGGAGAGGAAATAACCGGGAATGCCGCTGGTGACGCCCACCGCATAGAAGCGTCCGCTGCCCTGGCTGCGGGTCTGGCTGAAGTAGGGGCGAAAGCCGTAGTTGTGCCCGACGTAGCTGCTGGGCAGGCGCCAGTTGCTGGCGGCCACGGCGAGGCCGGTGTGGTCCAGCAGCTCCAGGGTGGAGGAGCGGGCGGCGCCGTTGATCCGTTCCAGTTTGCGGTTCAGGGCGTCCTGCCGTTCCGGGCCGACCGGGCCCTTGAGCGCCGAGCGCAGTTCCGGGTCCAGCGCCAGCACGGCGGGCAGGGCGCGGTAACGCTCGATCAGGGTATGCAGGGAGTTGGCGTACAGCGCCAGTTGCTCGCTGGCGCGGGCGGCATCGTCCTCCAGCGCCTGGCGTTCGGCATGGCGCATGGCGAAGGTCGCGCTGACCACGGCGCCGGCGAGAATCACCAGGGTATAGAAGGTCAAGCGCAGCGGGCGGGAGATCTGGACCATGAGTCAAGGGCAGGCTGAAAGGGGCAGGAAAGATAACATGCCTGTCCGAGGCTTCGTTGATCGTGGACAGCCCTTGCCCGGGCAGGCATGAAAAAGGCGGCGCTGCTCATCGAGCAACGCCGCCTTGGGTGACCCGCAAGCGCTTACTGCACTTCTACCGCGAGGCTTTCACTGATCTTTTTCTGCCAGATGGCAGGACCGGTGATGTGCACCGACTCGCCTTTGCTGTCGACCGCGACAGTAACCGGCATGTCTTTGACTTCGAACTCGTAGATCGCTTCCATGCCCAGTTCGGCAAAGGCCAGGACCTTGGATTTCTTGATCGCCTGGGCCACCAAGTAGGCAGCGCCGCCGACGGCCATCAGGTACACGGCCTTGCTGTCCTTGATCGCTTCGATCGCGGTCGGGCCGCGCTCGGACTTGCCGATCATGCCCAAGAGGCCAGTCTGCTCGAGGATCTGGCGGGTGAACTTGTCCATCCGCGTCGCGGTGGTCGGGCCAGCCGGGCCCACCACTTCGTCACCGACCGGATCGACCGGGCCGACGTAATAGATGAAGCGACCCTTGAGGTCCACCGGCAGGGTTTCGCCCTTGTTCAGCATCTCGACCATGCGCTTGTGCGCCGCGTCGCGACCGGTGAGCATCTTGCCGTTGAGCAGCACGGTTTCGCCCGGCTTCCAGCTCTGCACTTCTTCTGGAGTCAGGGTGTCGAGGTTGACGCGACGGGCCGACGGACCGGCTTCCCAGACGATTTCCGGGTAGGCGTCCAGAGGTGGCGCTTCCAGGGACGCAGGGCCCGAGCCGTCAAGCACGAAGTGCGCGTGACGGGTCGCGGCGCAGTTCGGGATCATGCACACCGGCAGCGAGGCGGCGTGGGTCGGGTAGTCCATGATCTTCACGTCGAGCACGGTGGTCAGGCCGCCCAGGCCCTGGGCGCCGATGCCCAGCTGGTTGACCTTCTCGAACAGCTCCAGGCGCATTTCTTCGATACGGTTCTGTGGGCCGCGGGCCTTCAGCTCGTGGATGTCGATGGACTCCATCAACACTTCCTTGGCCATCACCGCGGCTTTCTCGGCGGTACCGCCGATGCCGATGCCGAGCATGCCCGGCGGGCACCAGCCGGCGCCCATGGTCGGAACGGTCTTCAGCACCCAGTCGACGATCGAGTCGGACGGGTTGAGCATGGCCATCTTCGACTTGTTCTCGGAACCGCCGCCCTTGGCCGCCACGTCCACTTCCACGGTGTTGCCGGGAACGATGGAGTAGTGGATGACCGCCGGGGTGTTGTCCTTGGTGTTTTTACGAGCGCCCGCCGGGTCGGCGAGGATCGAGGCCCGCAGGACGTTTTCCGGCAGGTTGTAAGCGCGACGCACGCCTTCGTTGATCATGTCGTCCAGGCTCATGGTCGCGCCGTCCCAGCGCACGTCCATGCCCACGCGTACGAATACGGTGACGATACCGGTGTCCTGGCAGATCGGGCGGTGGCCGGTGGCACACATGCGCGAGTTGATCAGGATCTGCGCCATGGAGTCACGGGCCGCTGGCGATTCTTCGCGCAGGTAGGCTTCGTGCATCGCCTGGATGAAGTCCACGGGGTGGTAGTAGGAAATGAATTGCAGGGCGTCGGCAACGCTCTGAATCAGGTCGTCTTGCTTGATCACGGTCATGAGTCGCGCTCCTCTAAAAGACGGGAACATTTAATAAGGTGCTTGCAGCTTGGGTGCATCGGTCGGTTGCAAACACCTTCAAGGCACGCCGGACACACTGGCGCGACGCTAAAAAGGCGCGGCAGTATACCGCGCCTCGGGGCCAGGCACACGCGCCGGCAGTCAAACCAAAGTCGCATGCCGGGGATGCGCCCCAGGCATGAGGGTGGGCGCGGCACGGCGCTGGGCGGGGACAAAAATTGGATAGTTATTTTTTGGCGACACCACTAAAGTGGCAAGTGGCCTGTAGGGTAGGAAACTCTTTAAAGCCCCCTTTCGCATGGTGAGTCAACGATTGACCCATAACGCTATCCAGAGTCTTTTACTCAAGCGCTTCGTTCTTGCGGCGGGCACCTATGGACTGGCGTTGCTGCTGCTCTGGCTGGCCATTTTCAGTGGCTACTACTCGGCGCCGGTGCGTTCGGCGCTGATCGATACCGGCCTGGTGGTGCTGAGCCAGGCGGTGCTGCTCTGGCTATTTGTGTCCGGGCGCAACCTGCGCTTTCGCGACCCGAGCCTGACCGAGATCCAGATACTCCTGGCCATCGGCTGGCAGACCTGGCTGCTGGCCCACCTCGACACCGCGCGCGGCACTTTCCTGGTGTTCTATCCGCTGACACTGCTGTTCGGCCTGTTCCATCTTCCGCACCGGGCCTTCGTGCGGTGCGCCCTGTGCATTTTCATCGGCTTTGCCGGGATCACGCTGTGGGACGGCTACCACTTCCGGCTGGCCGATCCGATGCTCGCCGTACTGCAGGTGTGCGTGCTGCTCATAGTGCTGATCTGGCTGTGCCTGTATGCCAGCTACGTGCAGGCTTCCCGACAGCGCATGCGACAACGGCGCTTCGCCTTGCAGGCCCATCAGGACACCTTGCGCGGCATGATGCGACAACTGGAAGACCTGGTCGCTACCGACGAACTGACCGGCCTGTACAATCGACGGCATTTCCTGCGGCTGGCGTCGCGCGAACTGCACGCGATGAGCCTGGACCAGATGCATGGCCTGGCGCTGATCGACCTCGATCACTTCAAACGGATCAACGACGTGCATGGCCATGCCGCGGGCGATCAGGTGCTGCAGGCGTTCGCCGCCGTGGCCAGCGCCTGCTTGCGCGATGGCGATGTATTGGCCCGCTACGGCGGCGAGGAGTTTGTCATGTTGTTGCCCGATTGCGATCCCGAACGCCTGACCTCCTGCTGCGAGCGCCTGCGCGTGGCCTTCATGGACGCCCAGTTGATCGGGGTCGAGGTGCATGGCCTGAGCCTGTCCGTGGGGATGACCCTGGTGGAGCTGGGCGACGATCTGGACAACGCCCTGCAACGTGCCGACCAGGCGCTGTACCGGGCCAAGCGCGACGGGCGCAATCGCTGCGCCGCGGCCTGGGAAAATATCGATGCCTGAGCTGCGTGTCGGTGAGCGGCAGTGGTCGGTGGCCGCCGGCAGCAATCTGCTGGATGCCTTGAATCAGGCTGGCGTGGCGGTGCCTTACAGCTGCCGTGCCGGCAGTTGTCACGCCTGCCTGGTGCACTGCGTCGAGGGCCTGCCCAGCGACAGCCGGCCCGATGCCCTGAGCGACGATCAGCGCCAGCGCGGCTGGCGGCTGGCCTGCCAGTGTCAGGTGGTGGAAGACCTGCGGGTCGAAACCTACGATCCGTTGCGCGATGGCGCGCCGGCCGAGGTAGTGGGTGTCGACTGGCTGTCGGCAACAGTGCTGCGCCTGCGCGTGCAGCCGGAACGCAACCTGCGTTATCAGGCCGGCCAGCACCTGGTGCTGTGGACGGCCTCCGGCGTGGCGCGGCCGTACTCGCTGGCGAGCCTGCCCGGCGAAGACCGTTTTCTCGAATTCCACCTCGATTGCCGCCAGCCCGGCGAGTTCAGCGACGCGGCGCGCCAGCTCAAGCCCGGCGATGGGCTGCGCCTGGGCGAGTTGCGCGGCGGGGCGCTGCATTACGACCCGGACTGGCAAACCCGGCCATTGTGGCTGCTGGCGGCGGGCACCGGGCTGGCGCCCTTGTTCGGTATCCTGCGCGAGGCCTTGCGCCAGGATCATCAGGGCGACATCCGCGTCATTCACCTGGCCCATGACGCCAGCGAACATTATCTGGCCAAGCCCCTGGCGGCGCTGGCGGCGAGCCGCGCCAACCTCAGTGTCGAGCTGTGGAGCGCGACCGAGCTGCCAGCGGCTTTGGCACAACTGCGGCTTGTTTCGCGGCAAACCCAGGCCTTACTCTGCGGGCACCCCGCCAGCGTCGATGCGTTTGCCCGACGCTTGTACCTGGCGGGGCTGCCGCGCAATCAACTGTTGGCCGACGTATTCCTGCCCCGTGGTTGAGCGCTGATTTGTCCTGAGCGAGACCCCCATGACCGATACCATCTTGCTTGAACGCGAGGGTGGGCTGCTGACCCTGCGTCTGAACCGTCCGGACAAGAAAAATGCCCTGACCCGGGCCATGTACCGCCAGTTGGCCGAAGGGTTGCGACAAGCCGATGCCGACCCAGAGGTCCGCGCGGTTCTGCTCAGCGGCAGCAGCGATTGCTTTACCGCCGGCAACGACATTGCCGACTTCCTCCAGCAGCCGCCCAGCGGGCTCGACAGCCCGGTCTTCCAGTTCATGCGCAGCCTGTTCGAATGCCGCAAGCCGGTGGTCGCCGCAGTCGCGGGCCCGGCGGTGGGGATCGGCACCACCCTGCTGCTGCATTGCGACCTGGTGTACGTCAGCCGCGATGCCCGGTTGCGCATGCCTTTCGTCAATCTCGGCTTGTGCCCCGAGTTCGGTTCCAGCCTGATCCTGCCGCGCCTGCTCGGGCAGGCCAGGGCCGCCGAGCTGTTGCTGCTGGGCGAAGGTTTCAGCGGTGAACAGGCGGCGCAGTGGGGCATTGCCAACCTGGCCTTGGCCGACGGCGCGGCGACCCTGGACAAGGCCCGGGAGATGGCGCTGCGTTTCGAGAAGCTGGCGCCGCAGGCGGTGCAGATCAGCAAGCAACTGATGCGCACGCCCGATCGCGAACAGCTGCGCAAAGTGATCGAGGAGGAGGGCGCCCTGTTCACCCAGCGCCTGCATTCGCCGGAAGCACTGGCTGCCTTGTCGGGGTTTCTTGCCAAGGGCTGATTCCAGCCTTGTAGGAACGAAGCTTGCTCGCGATCGCGGGCAAGTCGGATCGCCGCTCGCTCCTGCAGAAACTCATAAAAAAGCCCCGCAGTGTTCACTGCGGGGCTTTTTTACTGCTGCGTCGGTTATGAACGCATCAGGGGGAGTCAGACCATCGGGTCGCCAACGTGCAGGATCTTCATGCCGTTGGTGCCGCCGGTGGTGTGGTAGCTGTCGCCCTTGGTCAGGATCACCCAGTCGCCTTTCTGCACGACACCGCGCTTGACCAGCTCGTCGATGGCCTTCTGGCTGACTTCGCTTGGCGGCAGGGACGCCGGGTCGAACGGGATGGTGTAGACGCCACGGAACATTGCGGTGCGGGCCTGGGCTTCGCGGTGCGGGGTGAACGCGTAGATCGGCACCGAGGAGCGGATACGCGACATGATCAGCGGGGTGTAGCCGCTTTCAGTCAAGGCGATGATCGCCTTCACGCCCGGGAAGTGGTTGGCGGTGTACATGGTGGCCAGGGCAATGCTCTCGTCGCAGCGCTCGAAGGTCTTGCCGATGCGGTGGCTGGAGGTCTTGCTGGTCGGATGCTTTTCCGCGCCAATGCAGATACGCGCCATGGCCTGGACCGCTTCGAGCGGGTAGGCGCCGGCGGCGGATTCGGCAGACAGCATCACGGCGTCGGTGTAGTCGAGCACGGCGTTGGCCACGTCGGACACTTCGGCGCGGGTCGGCATCGGGTTCTGGATCATCGACTCCATCATCTGGGTCGCCACGATCACTGCCTTGTTGTGGCGACGGGCGTGCAGGATGATTTTCTTCTGGATGCCCACCAGCTCGGCGTCGCCGATTTCCACGCCCAGGTCGCCACGGGCCACCATCACGGCGTCGGACGCCTTGATCAGGCCGTCGAGGGTTTCATCGTTGGCCACGGCTTCGGCGCGCTCGATCTTCGCCACCAGCCAGGCGGTACCGCCGGCCTCGTCGCGCAGTTGGCGGGCGTATTCCATGTCCGCGGCATCGCGCGGGAAGGACACGGCCAGGTAGTCCAGGTCCATGGCCGCGGCCAGCTTGATGTCGGCCTTGTCTTTTTCGGTCAGGGCCGGGGCGGTCAGGCCGCCACCGCGACGGTTGATGCCCTTGTGGTCCGACAGCGGGCCGCCGATGGTCACGACGCAATGCAGTTCGGTGCTGGTGGCGGTTTCGACGCGCATCACCACGCGGCCGTCGTCGAGCAGCAGCTCGTCGCCCACGCCGCAGTCCTTGACCAGGTCCGGATAGTCGATGCCGACGATGTCCTGGTTACCTTCGGTCAGCGGGTGGCTGGTGGAGAAGGTGAACTTGTCACCGATCTTCAGCTCGATGCGCTTGTTGGCGAATTTGGCGATACGGATCTTCGGGCCTTGCAGGTCGCCCAGCAGCGCGACGAAGCGGCCATGCTTGGCGGCCAGGTCACGCACCAGCTTGGCGCGAGCCTTGTGCTCGTCCGGGGTGCCGTGGGAGAAGTTCAGGCGGGCGACGTCCAGGCCAGCCAGAATCAGCTGTTCGAGAACTTCCGGCGAGTTACTGGCCGGGCCAAGGGTAGCGACGATTTTGGTACGACGGACGGACATGCAAAGACTCCTGAGTTCAAGCGCAACGAGAGGCTACTATGGTCCGCAGCTGTAGTCATTGTTCGTTTGCACTACTTATTCGTTTGTTTCTTTAAACGAACATTCCTGAAGATTTTCCAACGCGGGTCGATAACGTGCACAAGACAGGAGAACTCCCATGCGATTCGTGCTCATTGCTGCCCTGGCCGTCAGTGTTGTCGGCTGTACCCGCTGGTCGATGGACCATCATCTGAATACCGCCTACCGCGCCTACGACGCCGGCAACTGCGAACGGGTGATGCTCGAGCTGAGCCAGGTCGATCGCACGAGTCGCTCGCGCCCTTATATCCAGCCCGAGGTGTCGATGCTGCGTGGACAGTGCCTGGAGCGGCAGAAGCTGTTCCTCGATGCCGCGCAGACCTATCAGTACATCATCACCGAACACCCCGGCAGCGAATACGCCTACCGCGCGCGCGCGCGCCTGGAAACCCTGCAGCAACTGGGTCATTACCCTTCGCGCAGCAGCGCTCAGGCGCGTCCGACCGCGTTGTAACAATCGTCATCATTGTATTGATGGTCCTGCGTGGGCCTTGAGCTAACATCTGTGAGCCTGTTTTAGAGTATTGTTTCTAAAATGGGCCGGCCGGGGGCCGACAGTCCTCGGCGCGACGATGCTGAATGACCTTCTTGAATAGCGATGCACGACATGTTCACGGACCGGCGGATCGAGCGGCACCAGTTGCCGTGTTTTTTGAAAGTGTTCAATCGGCTGACCGATCGCCCCATCGGTTATCTGGGCAACGTCTCCGAAGACGGCTTCATGCTGATCAGCCAGTTGCCGATGCTGATCGGCGCCGACTTCGAGTTGCGCCTGCAGGTTCCCGGCCGCGACGGCCAGCTGCAATCGATCGAGATCACCGCCTCCTGCCGCTGGTGCCATGAAGATGTCACGCCCCATCATTACGACACCGGCTTCGTGCTGCTGCGTTCGCCTCCCGAGTACCGCGAGCTGGTGGCGGCCTTGCGCAGCTACTTCAGTTTCTACCCGTTGCAGACCTCCGCCTGACCGTTACAGCGTCCCGGCCTTTTTCCAACTGAGGTAACGGGTCACCAGTTCCGCCCCCAGTTCACCCGGCCGTACATCGAGCAGGGCGACGCCCTGGGCGCTCAGGCGCTCATGCAGGTCGGTACGGGCATTCAGGTAATTGATCGTGCCGCAGTAAGTCAGGGCGTCGGGCAGGTTATGCACGGGCGCCTGGCGCAACTGATCGAGGACTTCCTCGCGCAGGCTGGCCACCAGTACCCGGTGCTGGCGCCCGAGGCGCTTGACCGCGGTCAGCAGTTCCTCGTCGTCCTCATCCCGCAGGTTGGTCACCAGCACCACCAGGGCCCGGCGCTTCTGCCGCGCCAGCAGCTCGCTGGCGGCGGCCTGGAAGTCGGCGCAGCGCTGGCTGCTGTCCAGGTCGTAGACAGTGTTGAGCAGGGCGCTCAACTGGCTCGCGCCCTTGACCGGCGCCAGGTAGCGGCGGCGTTCGCCGGCAAAGGTGCTCAGGCCCACCGCGTCGCCCTGGCGCAAGGCGACATAACTGAGCAGCAGGCAGGCGTTGAGCGCATGGTCGAAATGCGCCAGTTCACCGTCCTGGCTGCGCATGCGCCGACCGCAGTCGAGCATGAAGACGATCTGCTGGTCGCGTTCGTCCTGGTACTCGCGGGCAATCGGTGTGCGTTGCCGGGCGGTGGCTTTCCAGTCGATCTGGCGCAGGCTGTCGCCCTCGCGAAACTCGCGCAGCTGGTTGAACTCCAGGCCCAGGCCACGACGCGGCTGTTGCCGTACGCCGATCTGGTTCAGCCAGTTGTCGACGGCCAATAGCCGGGCGCCGTAGAGGCGGGCGAAATCCGGGTAGACGCGCGTGCTGTCGTTGAGCTTCAGCAACCGACGCGCCGACCACAGGCCCAGCGGGCTGGGCAGGCTGACCTCACAGCGCTCGAAGTTGAAATGGCCGCGCTTGAGCGGACGCACCCGATAACCCAGCGCCTGCGACTGGCCCGGCTCCAGGAGCAGTGACTGCGGCAGGTACTCGAAGCCCAGGCCGTCCGGCACATGATCGAACAACTCCAGGGTCAGCGGTTGGGTAAAGTCGTGGCGAACCTCCAGGCGCACTTCGCTCCAGCGGCCCAGGGGCAGGCTGCCAGGCAACTGGCGCCGGAGCTGGGGCGAAGGCAGGCGCCTGAGCCGGAAGGCGTCCAGCATGGCCAGCAGCAACAGGGCCAGGAGCAGGCCCCAGGCAATCGCTTGCAGGTTGGCCGCGACCGCCAGGCCGTAGGCGCGCGCGGCGCCGAGCAGCACGTCCAGCACCAACAGTACGCCAAGCCAGGTCAGGAACAGGCGTGAGGGTTTCATCACTTCGGCGGGCTCACAGTCGCGGCGCCGGTACTTGATCGAGCAGTTGCTTGAGCACTTGCTCCACCGACAGGCCTTCGATATCCAGCTCCGGGGCGATCCGCACGCGATGGCGCAGCACCGCCAGGGCGCAGCCCTTGATGTCGTCGGGAATGACGAACTCGCCGCCGCGCAGCAAGGCCCTGGCCCGTGCCCCGCGGACCAGGGCGATCGACGCGCGCGGCCCGGCGCCGAGGGTCAGTCCCGGCCAGCTGCGGGTGGCCCGGGCCAGCCGCACGGCGTAGTCGAGGGCCTGCTCGTCCAGCGGCAGGTCGCTGGCGATCCGTTGCAGGGCCAGCACATCCTTGGCCTGCAGCAGGGTGCGCAGCGGCTGCACGTCGAGCATGTCGGCCCGGGGCGAGCGGGTGACCTGGCGGACCATGTCCGATTCCTGGTCGCTGTCCGGGTAATCCATGCGCAGCTTGAGCATGAAGCGGTCGAGTTCGGATTCCGGCAGCGGGTAGGTGCCTTCCTGTTCGATCGGGTTCTGCGTGGCCAGGACCATGAAGGGCTGGGCGATGGGCAGCGCCCGGCCTTCGAGGGTGACCTGGCGTTCCTGCATGGCTTCGAGCAGGGCGGCCTGGGTCTTGGCCGGCGCGCGGTTGATCTCGTCGGCCAGCAGCAGGTTGGTGAACAAGGGGCCCTTGCGCAGCTTGAACTGCTCGGTCTGCAGGTCGTAGACCGCATGGCCGGTGACATCGCTGGGCATCAGGTCCGGGGTGAACTGGATGCGCGCGAACTCGCCGCCAAAACAACGGGCCAGGGCGCGCACCAGCAAGGTCTTGCCCAGCCCCGGCACGCCTTCGAGCAGCACGTGGCCGCCGGCGATCAGGGCGGTGAGCACGTCGTCGATCACCGCGTCCTGGCCGATCACGACCTTTTGCAGCTCGTGGCGCAGGGCCTGGGCCAGCTGGCTGGCGCGCTGGCGTTGCTGGGCGGCATGCGCTTGCGCATGACCGGGCTCGGTGGCGGGAAGCGGTTCGGCGGGGAGGTCGCTCATAGGGCATTCCTGAGAGTTTGCAGGTGGGTGATCAGGCGGCTGAAGTCGGCGCTGGAAAGGTGTCGTACCGACTGGGGAGCCAGGGCCTGGCTGATGATGCTGTCCGGTTGCCGGGTGAGGCGGGCCAGTACCTGCCCTTGTTCGGCGGCAGTGAGTCGTTCGAAGCCGGGATGACGATGCTGGGCGCGGCGCAGGATGTCCTGGCGCAGGGCCTGCAGCAGCCCTTGCTGGCCGGTATGGCGCAGCAGGAAGTGGGCGCTGGCTTGCAGGTGCTCGCGCAACTGGCGTCGGGCCCTGGGCATCGGGGCCTGCATCGGTCCGTGGCGAACCCCGACATGCCACAGCCACAGGCCGAGCAGTGCCGCCAGGGCCACCAGCGCCTGCGGGAAATACTCCAGTAGCAGGCTCCAGAGGCTGTCGTGATCGGTGTCGAACAGCAGGGTGACGTCGCTGTCGGCGCTCAGGTACCAGAGCAGCCAGGCGTTGTCGTATTTGGCGATGAGCGGGGTCTTCCAGATCTCGGCATCGGTGAGCACGGTCACCGAACCCTGGCCGTAGCTCAGTTGCATCATGTGGGTCGCCCGGGCGCTGTTGGCCCAGGACTGGGCGAGGTTGTCCGGGTCTTCCAGGTGAAAGTCGGTATCGAAACCGATGTAGGCCGGCGCGTCTTCGTCTTCCAGGTAGAGCTTGGTCAGTTTCGGGTAGGGCTCTTTGCCGGCGCCGGGCGGGGGGGCTTTGAGGTCCTTGCTGAGGAACTGGCGCAGGTGCAGGCGATCGAGCAACAGGTCGCCACTGCGTCCGGCCTCTTTGTTCCACAATGCTTCGGCGACGAACAGCAGGCGCCCGCCGGCCCTGGCCCAGTCCAGCAGTTGCTCGACCTGCTGCGGCGTCATGTTCGAGCGCTCGCCCAGCAGCAACAGGCTGTGCTGCGCAGGCTTGAGGGTCGGCAGCACCTCCAGGCCATTGGCGTGGTGGACCTGCAAGCCGCGCTGGCGCAGGAACATTTCCGCCGCCAGGTAAGGGTTGGCGCGGGCTTGCGGGGAAGGGCCGTGATCGATGGTTTCCTGATAGGGCCGGGCGTTGAGGTAGAGGTACAGCAGCAAGCCGCCGAACAGGCCGGCGACCAGCAGTGCGAGCAGCGGCAGCAGGCGCCGGTTCATCGTGGGGCTCCGGGGCCGAACAAGGTCCGCCAGCCATCGCACAGTTCCTGCTTCAACTGCGCGGGTGGCAGGCGATGACCGTAGGCCAGGTTTTGCCAGTGCAGGGTCAGGCTGCTGCTGAACGCCTGGAGCTGGGGCAACTGCAAGGCCTTGACCTGTTCAAGGACCTGGCCCTCGGTGTCCGCCGGTTTCAGCGGCAGGCGGAAGTCATGCAGGAGCCGGCTCAGCAGCGCGCGGTACAACAGCCCGAGGGCTTCGCGAGGCTGCTGTGGCCAGAGCGCTTCGGCAGCGCTGGCGACATCCTCGGGCAAGACGTCGGGGTCGAGGTCCAGGCCGAACAACTGTTGCGGAGCGGCTCGCGCGGGGATCTTGCCAGGCAGCGCTCGACGGCCGACAAAAGCCCGCAGCCACTCACGATGACGCCACACCAGCAAGGCCAGCACTCCCAGCAGCAGGGCCCAGAGCAGGATCTCCAGGGCCTTGGCCGCGGCACCGAAGACGCTGCTGTCGAGCCGATCGGTCAAGACCTTGAGCCAGCCCGGCAGCTCGGTTTGTTCAGCGTTTTTCGGGCTGTCTTCGGCGAACCGGTAACGGGTCACGGTCTGCGGGTTCTTGAAGGGCGGCTGGTCGAGGATCTGGTTGATGCTGTCTTTCGCGGCCTGGCTGGTCAGCGGTTGTTCCAGCAGGCGCGGGCTGTCGGGCGCGGCGGCCGGCTCGGCGGCCCAGGCCTCGGGCGCCAGGGGCAGCAGGCTCAGGCTGCCCAGGACCAGTAGCACGGCAACGCCGCTCAAGCGCTGCCGCAGGCGGCGCAGCACCAACTCGATGTCCCAGGCTTCCAGCAGCGTGCGGCGGTTGAGGTAGAGGCTGAAGCCGCAGGCGACGTACACCGGCTCCCAGACAATCAGGATCAGCGCATAAAAGGCATTGGTCAGGTGTTCAAGCCAGAGCCAGTCCTGCTCGGCGGCGGCGATCAACGTCTGCCAGTCCCAGTCCAGTTCGATCTGCTGTGGCAGCAGCAGATAGAACAGCATCAGCAGGCCGATCCACAGGGTGCCTTCCAGGTGCACGCCGATCAGGGTCAGCCAGTGTGCGGCCCTGGCGTTGCGCTGTTGCAGCACCCGCACCCGCTGCTGGAGCGCCTCGCCGCTCAGGCCCTCGAGTTGCACCACGGGCATGATGAAGCTGCGGCTCAAACTCAGGCGCCGCCAGGTCAGGCTGGCCAGCAGTTGCGGCTTGAGCAGCCTGGGCCATTGGCGCAGGGCCTGGCGCAAGGTCGGGGTGTCGCCGAACAGGGCCTTGGCGAGGATATGCAGCGGCAGCCGTTCGAAGGCCGGCTTGAGCCACCAGAACAGCAGCAGGGCGAGGGTGGGCGAGTCCCAGAGCAGCAGGCTGAGCAGGGCGAACACCGGCAGGGTGATCAGCGCCCAACTGGTCATCAGCAGGCGCCGGTGGCGCTGGCTCAGCAGCACGCCCAGGTCCATGGCTTCCCAGGTCGTGCGCGGGCGAATCACCACGCTGGCTTCACTCAGGCGCATGACGGCGTCCAGCCAATATCAGGTAGGCCAGGACCAGCAGCCAGCAGGCGCCGCCGACCAGGTATTTGATCCAGGCCGCGGGCCAGGTCAGGGAGGACCAATAGGCTTCGATAAACGCGGCGATCAGCAGGAACAGAATGACCCCGCAGATCAACTGCACGCTGGTGCGCGCGGCCAGCAGCAAGGCTTCGCCGCGGGGCAGGCGCCCGGGGGCGATCAGCGACCAGCCCATTTTCAGCCCCGCCGCGCCGGCCAGGGCGATGGCGCTGAGCTCGAAGGCGCTGTGGCCGATGACAAACGACCAGAAGGTGGCGCCATAGCCGATCTGGGTCAGGTGGCCGGCCACCGCGCCGATGGTCAGGCCGTTGAAGAACAGGAAGAACAGGCTCCCCAGGCCGAACAGCAGGCCGCTGGCAAAGGTCTGAAAGGCGATGCCGATGTTGTTCATGATGTAGTAGCCGAACATCATCCAGTCTTCGCCGGCGGCCCGGTTGGCCAGCCGGCCCAGGCGACTGGCGTCCGGATCGTAGAGGCGTTGCATCTCGGCCACCTGCTGCGGGCTGACCACGCTGTAGATCAGCTCGGGCACCAGGTACACCAGCAGGCCGATACCCAGCAGGCTGCCAAAGAACACCAGGCTGGCGGCCAGGACGAAGCGCCACTGTTCGCGCACCAACTGCGGGAAACCGGCCAGGATGAAGCCCAGGACCCGGGCGCCCAACGGGCTGCGCTGGCGATAGAGCTGCTGATGGCCACGTAGCGCCAGCTGCTGCAGCGGGTCGACCAGGAAACTGCTGTAGCCGCGCTCCTGGGCCAGGGCCAGGTGCTGGCACAAACGGCGGTAATCCTCAGGGAAGCGGGCGCAGGTCTCGGGCGTCGCCTGGCCACGTTCCAGTTGCTCGAGCTGTTCGCGCAGGCGCTGCCACAAGGCTTGATGACGGCTTTCGAACAGGCTCTGTTTCATGTCGACCCCAGCAGCCCGCGGGCGATACCGTTGAGTTCGGCGCAGGCCTGTGCGGGCGTTACATGCAAGGGCTCGGCGAGCAGGGCGGCCAGTTCCTGGACCCGCTGCGCGGACAGTTGCTCCTGGCGTTCGGCGAAGCTGAGGATGGCCCGCTGTTCGGCCAGGCTCAGGGCGAAGGCGGCGGTTTTGGCGGGCACGGCCGGCAAGGTCGGGCGGACTACCGGCTGCTCGCGGTAGATCACCAGCGTGCCGGCGGCCAGGTCACCGAGGCGCTTGAAGGTCGGATGCTGCAGGCAACTGATGGCGCCGAGGAAATAACCGAACGGCAGCATGTCGACAAAACGCAGCAGGTTGCGGGTCAGGGAAGGGCCCCAGCCGATGGGCGTGCCATCGTCCTGCACGACCCGCAGGCCCATCAGTTGCTTGCCGGGCGAGCAGCCCTGGTTCAATACCTCGAACAGCACCATGTACCACCAACTGACCAGAAACAGCAGGATCGAGCCCAGCCCCATGCCGAGCTGCCCGAGAAACCCCAGGACAATAAACAGCATGCCGAGGATCAGGCCACGAAAGCCCAGGTCGATGGCAAAGGCCAGGGCGCGCGACATCAGCCCCGCCGGTCGCAGCGGCAGGTCGATGCCTTCTGGCGTTTCGACCTGGTAGCGGGTGTCCAGCGGCGGGGGCAATGCTTTCCCTGGCAGTGCTGTCGTCTCGAGCATAGGCAACGTGAGGCTGGCCTGGTGGCGGTGGATGACCGTCTGATGCTAGCAGTGTCGGAGGGGCGAACGACATCATTAACTGTCCCGCGTGACGTGCGCCGTTACCCTTGAAGCGCAAGAAGGCTGGCCGCGGCCGGTGCCAAGCGCCTAGACTTTGCCGGTCTTTTGCTCAGGAACAGCCCGTGACTTCCATCTTCTGGTACGACTACGAAACCACCGGCATCAACCCGCGCTGCGACCGGCCGTTGCAGGTGGCAGGGATTCGCACCGATTTCGAGCTCAACGAGATCGGCGAACCGGTCAATCTCTATTGTCAGCCCAGCGACGACATCCTGCCCCATCCGGCGGCCTGCATGATCACGGGTATTACCCCGGGCCGGCTGGCCGAGCAGGGGCTGTGCGAAGCCGATTTCATGACCCGGGTGTACGCCCAGCTGGCGGCGCCGGGCACCTGTGGCGCCGGCTATAACACGCTGCGCTTCGACGACGAGATGACCCGCTACAGCCTGTACCGGAATTTCTTCGACCCTTACGCCCGCGAGTGGCAAGGCGGCAACAGCCGCTGGGACCTGATCGATGTGGTGCGTACCGCCTATGCCTTGCGCCCGGAAGGGATCGTCTGGCCACGGGACGAGGAAGGGCGGGTGACCCTGAAGCTGGAGCGCCTGACCGCCGCCAATGGTATCGATCATGGGCATGCCCACGAAGCCCTGTCCGATGTGCGCGCCACCATTGCCTTGGCCAAGTTGATTCGCGACAAGCAGCCGAAGTTGTATGAATGGCTGTTCCAGCTGCGCAGCAAACAGAAAGTCATGGACCAGATCCGCCTGCTGCAACCGCTGGTGCATATTTCCGGACGCTTTTCCGCGGCGCGCAGTTATGTCGGCGTGGTCCTGCCGCTGGCCTGGCACCCGCGCAATCGCAACGCCCTGATTGTCTGCGACCTGCACCTGGACCCGCAGGGATTGCTCGACCTGGACGCCGAGACGTTGCGCCAGCGCTTGTATACCCGCCGCGAAGACCTGGCCGAAGGTGAGTTGCCGGTGCCGTTGAAGCTGATCCATATCAACCGCTGTCCGGTCGTCGCGCCGCTGAATGTATTGCGGGGCGAGGACCAGCAGCGTTTGCAACTGGACATGGCGGAATATAAGGCCCGGGCGCTGCGGCTAAGTGACGCACAAGAAGTTTGGCGGGATAAACTTGCGGCTATTTATGGCCGCGAGGATTTTGCCCCCAGCCTCGATCCCGAGCAGCAGTTGTACGACGGTTTTATCGGTGATCGCGACCGGCGCTTATGCGAACAAGTGCGCAATGCCGAGCCGCTTCATTTAGGGCAAGAGCAATGGCCGTTCGATGATGAACGTTTGCCGGAATTATTATTTCGTTATCGCGCCCGTAACTTTCCTGAAACCTTGAACGGGGAGGAGCAAGAGCGCTGGAAAACATTCTGTCAGCAGCGCCTGTGCGACCCGCAGTGGGGGGCGCCGAATACCCTGGAAAGTTTCAATCGGGCGGCTGCCGAACTACTGGCGAGCGCTACATCGATTCAGCGTCAGGTGCTGGATGAGTGGCAGGATTACAGCCGGTCGCTGGCGCTGCGTTTCGGCCTTTGATTGTTCGGCTTAGAACATTTCGGGTATGTGCCGGAAACAAAAAAACGCCAGCAAGCTGGCGTTTTTCATAAGGTCGCAAATCCCTCTGTGACGGGCGTAGGGCTTAACCCAGCAGGGTTGCCCAGCCTTCGACCACGTCGCCGCCCCACTTGGCTTTCCACTCTTTCAGGGTCTTGTGGTTGCCACCCTTGGTTTCGATGACTTCGCCGTTGTGTGGGTTCTTGTATTGTTTGACCTTGCGCGCGCGCTTGGTGCCGGTAGTTTTGGCGGCAACACGTGGCGCCTTAACTTTCGAGTCCGGATCCAGCAACGCGATGATGTCGCGCAGGGACTTGGAGTATTCACCCATCAGGGCGCGCAGTTTGCCTTCGAATTCCAGCTCGGCTTGCAGTTTGTCGTCTTGCGACAGGTTCTTCAAACGGGCTTGCAGCTCTTTGATAGCTTCTTCTGTGGCGCGGTATTCGTTGATCAGGGACATGAGAATTGCCTTATGTTGAGTGCTGAGTGGCAGGTGACAGTGGTGTAATAATAGTCAGACAGTTTCCCCAAGTAAACAATAAAGCCGGCTTTTATTTAATTTGATTAGAGTGTTTAGCAAAGAAGCTGAGTGATGAGTTAAATGTTGTGAACGAGTCCGCAGGAATATTTCCCAAAGAGTTATAGGACTATTTTCAAGTGTCACTGTTTTCCCGCTCGCATCGGGTATGAGCCTTGCAGGCGGCTCGGAGGAATCGGATTCCGACATCACGAATACTGCAGTTTTGTCGCGCAATCGCTAGAATGGCGGCCTTTGCGAAGTTCTGGAGTTTCCCCCTCATGCGCACTTTTCGGTTGGTGATTTCTTGCCCGGACCGCGTTGGCATCGTTGCCAAAGTCAGTAACTTTCTGGCGTCCCACAACGGCTGGATCACTGAAGCCAGTCACCACTCGGATAACCTGAGTGGCTGGTTCTTCATGCGTCACGAAATACGTGCCGACTCTTTGCCGTTCGGCCTTGAAGCCTTTCGTGAAGCCTTTGCGCCGATTGCCGAAGAGTTCTCGATGGACTGGCGCATCACCGATACCGCGCAGAAGAAGCGCGTGGTGTTGATGGCCAGCCGCGAGTCCCATTGCCTGGCGGACCTGCTGCACCGCTGGCACAGCGACGAACTCGACTGCGAAATCTCCTGTGTGATTTCCAACCACGACGACTTGCGCAGCATGGTCGAGTGGCATGGCATTCCTTATTACCACGTGCCGGTCAACCCACAGGACAAGGAGCCAGCGTTCGCCGAGGTCTCGCGCCTGGTCAAGCAGCACGACGCCGAAGTGGTGGTACTGGCGCGCTACATGCAAATCCTGCCGCCGGAGCTGTGCAGCGAATACGCGCACAAGGTGATCAACATCCACCACAGCTTCCTGCCGTCCTTCGTCGGCGCCAAGCCTTACCACCAGGCTTCCCTGCGTGGTGTGAAACTCATCGGCGCGACCTGCCACTACGTGACCGAGGAGTTGGACGCCGGCCCGATCATCGAGCAGGACGTGGTCCGTGTCAGCCACAGCGACAGCATCGAAGACATGGTGCGTTTCGGTCGTGACGTCGAGAAGATGGTCCTGGCCCGCGGCCTGCGCTACCACCTGGAAGACCGCGTGCTGGTGCACGGCAACAAGACTGTAGTGTTCTGATCGAGAGTGCTCTGATCAAAAAATGCTCTGATCGAATCCGCCGGGCCCGGGCATCCAAGCTCCAGGCCCGGCGATTTTTCATGAGGATCGGCCGATGAGTGATCCACTGGATAAAGCCACATCCAAGGCACCCGCCACCCTCGGCGAGGGCTGCCTGAGCCGCTACGACCCGGACGACATGAGCGCCGAGGACGGTACCGAGTTTCCTGGCGCCGCCGAGTTGTGGCAGCAGTTGCAGCAGGATGCCCCGGATACGGAACCGCCTAAGCCTGCTTGAGCTTCATCAGGGTGCGCAGCAAGGGGCGCCCGACCATCAGCAGGAATACCGGCCCGCCAGCGAGCAGATAGAAATAGTAGGTCACGGCCCGCCAGATCAGGATGGCCGCGGCCGCCGTCGATTTTCCCACCATGGGCGCCAGCAGCGCCGCCGATGTCAGCTCCGCCGCTCCCGCGCCGCCAGGCAGCAGGCTGAATTGTCCTGCGCTCAGGGCGAGCATCTGGATCAGAAAGGTCCAGGCCCATTGCAGGTCCACCCCCAGCCCGCGCAACGCCAGGTACAGCACGCTGTAGCGCAGTGCCCAATGCATGCACGTCAGGGCAAAGACCCCCGTCAGCGTCTGCCAGGGCAGTTTCAGGCTATCGCCGAAGGCCTTGAGGAAATGCAGCCATTTACGCGCCCGATGTCGACGGGTAACAGGGCGAATCTTGAAAGGCGCAAGCAAATGGCCACTGAGCAGGATCAGGCGACGGTGATAGCGGGCTATCGCCAGGCAGATGCATAACCCGCCGAACAGCGAAAGGCTGCTGAGGACCAGCAGCCATTCCATGCGCTGGCTGAGGTTCTGGAACAGCGCGTAGAACAGGATCCCGAGCAGCGCGCAGAGGAAGAACAGCAGGTCGCTCAGTTGATCCATGGCAAACACCGCGCTGCCGCGCGCCGGCCGCACGCCGTGGCGCGCCAGCAGGGCCATCAAGGTCAGGGGGCCGCCACTGCCGCCGGGCGTGGCGCAGATGGCGAACTCGGTGGACATCACCACCGCGAGGCTCTTCCAGCGTCCCAGCTGACCGCGGTGTCGGCCCAGCAGCAGGCTCAGGCGCAGCGAATTGATGACCCAGCACAGCAGGATCATGCTCAGCATGCCCAGCAGCAACGGCAAGGAAAAACGCTGGACTCGCCACCACAGTTCGCCACCGCCCAGCAGCAGCGGCACCAGGATCGCCGCCAGCAAGGCCATGGCCAGCCAGATCGCCCGGCTCATGGGGTACCGCGCGCCTTTGGCGGCTGGGTGTCGAGCCAGTCGGCCTTGGTCAGCGGATTTCGTCCTTGTTCCAGCAGGCGCTCGAGGGTGTCCAGCCAGTACTGGCGTGAGTCGGGGTGACGCATGTCCACCGGGTGCAGGCCGAGGCGAATCACGGGTGCCTGTTGCCAGCGTCGTTCACGTTGCAGGCTGACGAGCCGGGAGGCCTTTCGGCGCCAGGCGCTGCGGGCGCTCCACACCAGCCCAGGGGCGGCGATCGACGAGAAGTCCGGCAGCCGGTACAGATGCTGCGGGCCGCTGGTGTAGCGCAGGGGCAACTGGCGCAGGGCCTGGCGCGTGCCCGTGCTCATCAGCCAGGCGGGGGCGACGAACCCTTGCAGGGGCCAGTTATAGCGCTGGAACAGTTCCAGGCCGGCATGCAGGCGTGCCAGGGCAGCGTTTTCCGAGAGACTGTAGAACTCACCCTCATGGGTGTACACGCGGTGCATGAACCAGTCATACGGGGTGCATGGTGGCGGAGCGTCGTCGCAATGGAAGTAACCGTGCAGCACCAATTCGTCGCCCCGTTCCAGGCGAGCGCCGAGCAGCCGGCGAAAACCAGGATGAGCGTCGAGTGGGTTGCGCCGGTGAAAATCCGGTACCACCAGCCAGGTCATCGGCACGTTGCCCATGGCATCGACGGCTTCGACGAAGGGTTGGTAGTCGATCCAGGTTTGTGGCGCGACATCGTGCAACACCAGCAGCACGCTGGGCACGCCGACGGACTCAACCATGGGCCAGCATCGGCTGCTGGGTGCCGAGCACGGCGCGATAGTGTTCCAGCAGGCTGGCGACCACCGTATCCCAGGCGTAATGACGTTCGACATGGCGGCGCGCCCGTTGGCCTCGCTCGGCGCAGCCTTGGGCGAACAGCTCTTGCACGGTATGGTCCATCGCCAGCGGATTGTTCGGCGCACAGAGCAAGCCGGCTTCCGCGGTGACGATTTCCTGAAAGGCCCCGGCGGCCACCGCGACCACGGGAATGCCGCTGGCCATGGCTTCCAGGATCACCAGGCCAAAGGTTTCCTGGTCCCCGGCATGGACCAGGGCGTCGGCGCTGGCCATCAGGCGGGCGACCTGAGGGGCCGGGCAGAACTCGTCGATTACCGTGACATTCTCCGGCACCGCGGTCGGCATGGCCGAGCCCACCAGCAACAGGTGGTAGCGCTTGCCCAGGCGCTGCATGCAGTTGAGCAGCACCGGCAGGTTCTTTTCCTTGGAGCCGCGACCGGCAAAGATCAGCAGGCGGCGGTCTTCGGCAATCCCCAGTGCGGCGCGCAGGCCAGGGTCGCGGTGACTCGGGTGGAAGGTCTGCAGGTCCACGCCCAGCGGTTGCACATAGACATTGCGTACGCCCAGGCCGATCAGTTTGTCGGCCATGACCTGGCTAGGGGCCAGGACCCGATCGAAATTGCCGTACAGCTTGCGCACGTAGGCCTCGACATTCGGGGTGAGCCAGGGGCCCATGCGGTTGCTGACCAGCAGCGGCAGGTCCGAGTGATAAAAGCCGATCACCGGTACATCCAACTGGCGCCGGGCATCCAGGGCCGCCCAGGCGGTGAGGTAGGGGTCGCCGACTTCGATCAGGTCCGGTTGCAGGTCATGGAGCACATTGCGCCAGGGGCCCAGGCGCAGGGGAAAACGGTAGCCCTTGCCAAAGGGCAGGGCGGGAGCGGGGACTTTATAGATGCCGTCGCGTTCGCCGAAATGGGCCCCGGGGATCAGCAAACTGTGGCGGATTCCTGGTTGGCGTCCCAGGCGACGATGCTTGGCGTCCAGATAGGTGCGCACGCCACCGCTGGCAGGGGCGTAGAACATGGTTATGTCAGCGATATGCACGATGATCATCCCTCCGATCCGTTGTTCTCCCTAGGGTTGACCCTTATCAAGGATAGATGTTCGGTCGGGATGCCGTGGTGGCTGGCGAAGCGCCTGGATGAACGGTTTGCTACGGATACAGGAGCGATTGTCGCCGCTCCGGTGCCTGGGTTTTACCCAGGCACCGGGTGGCTGAAGGGATCAGATGCGGAAGCTGCCGACCAATTGCTTCAGGCGTGCGGCCTGCTGCTCCAGGTCGGAACAGGCACGCAGGGTCGATTGCAGGTTTTCCACCCCTTCCTGGTTCAGGGTGTTGATCTCGGTGATGTCCATGTTGATCGACTCCACCACCGACGTCTGTTCCTCGGTCGCGGTGGCGACCGACTGGTTCATGCCGTCGATCTCGCCGATGCGCTGGGTCACGCTGTTCAGGCGCTGGCCGGCCTGGTTGGCGATCTCCACGCTGTCCTGGCTGTGGCGCTGGCTGTTGCTCATGGTGCTGACCGACTCGCGGGCCCCGACCTGCAGTTCCTCGATCATGGTCTGCACCTGTTGCGCCGATTCCTGGGTGCGATGGGCCAGGTTGCGCACTTCATCGGCCACCACGGCAAAACCGCGCCCGGCCTCACCCGCCCGCGCCGCTTCGATGGCCGCGTTGAGGGCCAGCAGGTTGGTCTGCTGGGAAATGCTGGTGATGACTTCGAGGATCTGCCCGATGTTCACGGTCTTGCTGTTGAGGGTTTCGATGTTGCTGCTGGAGGCGCTGATCATGTCCGACAGCTGGTTCATCGCCAGGATGCTGCGGTCCACCACCTGCTGGCCGTCCTCGGCCAGGCTGCGCGCGTCGCTGGCCTGTTGCGAGGCCTGGGCGGCGTTGCGGGCGATTTCCTGGGCGGCGGCGCCGAGCTGATTGATCGCCGCGGCCACGCTGTTGGTGCGGCTGGCTTGCTCATCGGAGTTGAGCATCGACGAATTGGAGGCGCTGACCACCCGCAGGGCGACTTCGTTGACGTGCTCGGTGGCCGACGAGACTTCGCGGATCGAACCGTGGATGCGCTCCACGAAACGGTTGAACGCAGTGCCGAGGATGCCGAATTCATCCTGGTTCTGGACGGCCAGGCGACGGGTCAGGTCGCCTTCGCCGTCGGCGATGTCCTGCATGGCGCGAGTCATGATGTGCAGGGGCTGCATCAGCACCCGGATCAGCATGCCCAGCAGGGCGATGATGATAGCCACGGCGATGACGGTGGCAACGATGGCGGAGGCGCGGAACTCGCTGAGCATCGAGAATGCCTTGTCCTTGTCCACGGACAGGCCGATGTACCAGTTCACCGAAGGCAGGCCCTTGATCGGGGCGAAGGTGACGATGCGGGTCTTGCCCTCGACTTCGATTTCGCTGAAATCGCCACTGATGCGTGGGGTGTTCTGCGGATAGGCCTCGCTCAGGCTCTTCATCACCAGCGCCTTGTCCGGGTGTACCAGGATCTTGCCGTCGGCGCTGACCAGGAAGGCATAGCCCATGCCGTCGAAATCCAGGGCATTGAGGGTTTCGACCAGGGTCTGCAGGCTCAGGTCGCCGCCCACCACGCCGATGCTCTGCCCGGCGTTACGCGAGGCGGTGGCGACGGAAATGATCAACTGGCCGGTGGCGGCATCTATATAGGGTTCGGTGAGGGTCGAGCCGCTGCTGCTTTCGGCGCCCTTGTACCAGGGGCGAACGCGTGGGTCGAAACCGTCGGGCATCTTTGCATCCGGGCGGATGGTGAAGCTACCGCTGGCATCGCCCAGGTAGGAGGCCATGAAAGTCGAGGTCAGGGCCTTCTGTTCGAGCAGGCTGGCGACCTTGCTCGATTGCGGGTCGATCGCCAGGTTCTGTGCCAGGTTTTCGATCAGCAAGATGCGCCCGGTGAGCCAGGTCTGGATGTTGCTCGCGGTTACATCGCCCATTTCATGCAGGTAATTGTCCAGGTCTTCGCGGATCGCGTTGCGCTGTAAGTAGTCGTTGTACAGCGTGAAGGAAGCGAAGGCGGCAATCACGATGAGGGCGGCGGCAAGCAGGATTTTATGGCTGAAGCGCAGGTTTTTGTTCATGGCTTGTGGTGTCCGCTAGGTCTTAATGTCACGAGCGTGCTCTTATAAAAGCGCGCAAAATGGGCGGGGTTGAAAGTAAGTTGATATTTCCACCTCTCCTTGGGGAATTATCTGGCCTATTTTTCAGTCTTTTCTGATCTATCGGCCGGTCAAGGCTAAAGATTAACCATGGGTGACAAAATGCCGGATTCATCGCAACTCGTTATCGGTGCCGATCTCGCGGGGCAACCGATTGCCCAGGCCATGCGCCTGGCAAATCGTCACGGGCTGGTGGCAGGCGCTACCGGGACAGGGAAAACCGTCACCTTGCAACGACTGGCGGAAGCCTTCAGCGATGCCGGTGTCGCGGTGTTCGCCGCGGACATCAAGGGTGACCTGTGTGGCCTGGGCGCCGCAGGCAATCCCCAGGGCAAGGTTGCCGAACGTATTACCGGGATGTCGTGGCTGAACCACAAGCCCCAGGCTTATCCGGTCACGCTGTGGGACATTCACGGGCAGTCCGGCCACCCGCTCCGGACCACCCTGAGTGAAATGGGGCCGCTGCTGCTGGGCAGCCTGCTGGAACTGACCGACAGCCAGCAATCGGCGTTGTATGCGGCATTCAAGGTGGCTGACCGCGAAGGCCTGTTGCTGCTCGACCTGAAAGACCTCAAGGCGTTGCTCAACCACCTCAAGGACAATCCGCAACTGCTGGGGGATGACGCGGCGCTGATGACCACCGGCTCCAGCCAGGCCTTGTTGCGGCGCCTGGCCACCCTGGAGCAGCAGGGCGCCGAAGCCCTGTTCGGCGAGCCGGCCCTGCAACTGGAAGACATCCTGCAGCCGGCCAGTGACGGGCGCGGGCGGATTCATCTGCTCGACGCCAGCCGCCTGGTGCACGAGGCGCCCAAGGTCTATGCAACCTTCCTGTTGTGGCTGCTGGCCGAGCTGTTCGAGCAACTGCCGGAGCGCGGTGATGCGGAAAAGCCGCTGCTGGCGCTGTTTTTCGACGAGGCCCACCTATTGTTCGCCGGCACGCCCAAGGCGTTGCAGGACCGACTGGAACAGGTGGTGCGACTGATCCGCTCCAAAGGCGTGGGCGTGTACTTCGTCACCCAGTCGCCAGGCGACTTGCCGGACGACGTGCTGGCGCAACTGGGGCTGCGTGTCCAGCACGGCTTGCGGGCATTCACCGCCAAGGAACAGAAGTCCTTGCGCGCCGTGGCGGACGGCTTCCGGCCGAACCCGGCGTTCGATGCCCTGTCGGTGCTCACCGAACTGGGAATTGGCGAGGCGCTGGTCGGTACCTTGCAGGAAAAAGGTACGCCGGAGATGGTCCAGCGCGTACTGGTGGCACCGCCGCAGTCGCGTATCGGGCCGTTGACCGAGACCGAGCGTGCGGCACTGATCAACAGTTCGCCATTGGTCGGCCGTTATGACAAACCGATCGACCGCGAGTCGGCCTATGAAGTGCTGATGGGACGCAAGGGGCTGGCACCGGAGGCCGAGGCTGCGTCGGGCAAACCGGCCGCCGAGGAGCCGAGCTTTACCGATCGGGCCGGCGAGTTCCTCGGTACCGCCGCCGGTCAGGCCCTGAAGTCCGCCATGCGCCAGGCCGCCAATCAGTTGGGGCGGCAGTTGGTGCGCGGGCTGATGGGGTCTCTGTTGGGTGGCAGCAAGCGCCGCTGATCGGTGGCTGGCCAGTTACGCCCGTGGTTTGGCGTGGCTGGCCAGGCGCTCCAGGGCGGCGCGCAGGTTGGGATCGGTGATGCCGTCGGCAGTGGCCTGAATGGTCTCGGCGGCGTTGCTCGACAGGTCCATGGTATGTCCGGCCGCACCGCGTTGCACGGTGGGAGGCTGCACTTTGAACAGAATCCGCGTCAGATTGTTGAACTCATTGAATTCCAAAAGCTGGCGTTGCAGGCGTTTTTGCTGATAACGCAGGCGCGTTGCCCAATGGCCGTCGGTGACGATCAGCAGCAGGCTGCCTTCGCGCCAGGAGGCAACGTGGCAGTGCTCGCGCGCGGCCGGTTGCAGCTGGCTTTCCAGCAGGCGCTGCAGATGCGCCAGGCGCTGGGCGTGGCCGAGTATGGCTTTGAGAGGCTTGGCTTCGCGAAGGAGTACGGCGGGTGCTCTGGCCGTAAGAGGGCGAAATGCCATGATCAGACACCTGAAGTTACAGAGCCGCCATGGTAGCAGAAAGCGCTGGCCTGGCCTCGCTCATCGCTGTGGTGAGGCTTTATCCATTAAATCAATGGTTAACTTCGTACTCGTCCGGGTTGAAACTGGCGCAAAAGACCTTATTGTACGTAAGCCCCGTCACAGCGCTGTACCAGCATCGTGGAATAACGCCACTTTCCTCACCATCGTTTCCGGGTAGAATACTCGTTCGCATGCGGCCATGAGGGCTGCACGGGCGACTCACGGGGCCGCCCTCCATCCCTATGTGTGGAAGATCCTGCCGATATGTTTGCGCCTTTGTTAAAGAAACTTTTTGGAAGCAAGAACGAGCGTGAAGTCAAACGCATGCTCAAGACGGTACAGATCGTCAATGCCTTCGAAGAGCAAATGGTGGCCCTTTCGGACGATCAGTTGCGCGCCAAGACTGCAGAGTTCAAGGCCCGCATAGCCAAAGGTGAATCCCTCGACAAACTGCTTCCCGAAGCCTTTGCGGTCGCCCGCGAAGCCGGCAAGCGGGTCATGGGAATGCGCCACTTCGACGTACAGTTGATCGGCGGCATGACCTTGCATGAAGGCAAGATCGCCGAAATGCGTACCGGTGAAGGCAAGACCCTGGTGGCAACACTGGGCGTTTACCTCAATGCGCTGTCCGGCAAGGGCGTGCACGTGGTCACGGTGAACGACTATCTGGCCCGCCGCGACGCCAACTGGATGCGCCCGCTCTATGAATTCCTCGGCCTGACGGTCGGCGTGGTCACGCCGTTCCAGCCGCCGGAAGAGAAGCGCGCTGCCTACGCCGCCGACATCACCTACGGCACCAACAACGAATTCGGTTTCGACTACCTGCGCGACAACATGGCTTTCAGCATGGAAGACAAGTTCCAGCGCGAGCTCAATTTTGCCGTGATCGACGAAGTCGACTCGATCCTGATCGACGAGGCCCGTACCCCGCTGATCATCTCCGGCCAGGCCGAAGACAGCTCCAAGCTCTACACCGAGATCAACAAGCTGATCCCGCGCCTTGAACAGCACATCGAGGAAGTGGAAGGCGAGGTCACCAAGGCCGGTCATTTCACCGTCGACGAGAAGACCCGCCAGGTCGAGCTCAACGAAGCCGGTCACCAGTTCATCGAAGAGATGCTGACCCAGGTCGGCCTGCTGGCGGAAGGCGAGAGCCTGTACTCGGCGCACAACCTGGGCCTGCTGACCCACGTCTATGCCGGTCTGCGCGCGCACAAGCTGTTCAACCGCAACGTCGAGTACATCGTCCAGGATGGCCAGGTGGTCCTGGTGGACGAGCACACCGGTCGTACCATGCCGGGCCGCCGTCTGTCCGAGGGCCTGCACCAGGCCATCGAAGCCAAGGAAAACCTCAACATTCAGGCCGAGAGCCAGACCCTGGCGTCGACCACCTTCCAGAACTACTTCCGTCTGTACACCAAGTTGTCCGGCATGACCGGTACCGCGGACACCGAAGCCTTCGAGTTCCATCAGATCTACGGCCTGCAGGTGGTGGTCATCCCGCCGAACAAGCCGCTGGCTCGTAAAGACTACAACGACCTGGTGTTCCTGACCGCGGAGGAGAAGTACGCCGCGATCATCAACGACATCAAGGAGTGCATGACCCAGGGCCGTCCGGTTCTGGTGGGCACCGCGACCATCGAAACTTCCGAGCACATGTCCAACCTGCTCCAGAAGGAAGGCATCGAGCACAAGGTCCTGAACGCCAAGTTCCACGAAAAAGAAGCGGAAATCATTGCCCAGGCTGGCCGTCCGGGCGCCCTGACTATCGCCACCAACATGGCCGGTCGCGGTACCGACATCCTGTTGGGTGGTAACTGGGAAGTCGAAGTCGCCTCCCTGGAAAACCCGACCCCTGAGCAGATTGCCCAGATCAAGGCCGACTGGCAGAAGCGTCACCAGCAGGTGCTGGAGTCTGGCGGTCTGCAGGTGATCGCGTCCGAGCGTCACGAATCGCGCCGTATCGACAACCAGCTGCGTGGCCGTGCCGGTCGTCAGGGCGACGCCGGTTCCAGCCGTTTCTACCTGTCCCTGGAAGACAGCCTGATGCGCATCTTCGCCTCCGACCGGGTGAAGAACTTCATGAAGGCCCTGGGGATGCAGTCCGGCGAAGCGATCGAGCACCGCATGGTGACCAACGCGATCGAAAAGGCCCAGCGCAAGGTAGAGGGCCGCAACTTCGACATTCGCAAGCAACTGCTCGAGTTCGACGACGTCAACAACGAACAGCGTAAAGTGATCTATCACATGCGTAACACGTTGCTGGCCGCGGACAACATCGGCGAGACCATCTCCGACTTCCGCCAGGACGTGCTCAACGCTACCGTCAGCGCGCATATCCCTCCACAATCGCTGCCTGAGCAGTGGGACGTGGCCGGTCTGGAAGCTGCGTTGCAGAGCGACTTCGGTGTGACCTTGCCGATCCAGCAATGGCTCGACGAAGACGATCACCTGTACGAGGAAACCCTGCGCGAGAAGCTGCTGAACGAGCTGGTGGCGGCGTACAACGAGAAAGAAGACCAGGCCGGTGCCGAAGCACTGCGCACCTTCGAGAAGCAAATCGTCCTGCGCGTCCTGGACGACCTGTGGAAAGACCACCTGTCGACCATGGATCACCTGCGTCATGGTATTCACCTGCGTGGTTATGCGCAGAAGAACCCGAAACAGGAATACAAGCGCGAGTCCTTCACCCTGTTCTCCGAGCTGCTGGACTCCATCAAGCGCGACTCGATCCGTGTGCTGTCGCACGTTCAGGTCCGCCGCGAGGATCCGATCGAGGAAGAGGCGCGCCTGCGCCAGGAAGCCGAGGCGCTGGCTCAGCGCATGCAGTTCGAGCACGCCCAAGCCCCGGGCCTGGAACAGCCGGAAGCGCTGGAAGAAGGCGTCGATGTCGACGTGGCCCTGGCCTCGGCTCCGGTGCGCAACGAGCAGAAACTGGGCCGCAACGAACTGTGCTACTGCGGTTCGGGCAAGAAGTACAAACACTGTCACGGCCAGATCAACTAAGATTTTCGCCAGACACTGAAATACCCGCGCCGCGACCGGCATCAGCCGTCGCGGCGTTTTTCCATTCGCCGCACTGCCTTTCGCGATGGCAGTGCGCACATCACGTTAAAGAGGAGCGCATTCATGGCTGTTGGTCTTGGTCCTTTGCCAACGTTGCACCCGGTTGCCGGTTTTGAACTCGGTATCGCTTCGGCGGGCATCAAGCGCCCGGGGCGCAAGGATGTTGTGGTCATGCGCTGCGCCGAGGGCTCTACGGTGGCCGGCGTGTTCACCTTGAACGCGTTCTGCGCCGCCCCGGTGATCCTGGCCAAGCAGCGCGTGCAAGGCCCTGTGCGTTACCTGCTGACCAACACCGGCAACGCCAACGCCGGTACCGGTGAGCCAGGCCTGGCCGCCGCCACTCGCACCTGCGCCAAGCTGGCCGAGCTGGCGGGCGTCGATGCCAGCGCCGTACTGCCGTATTCCACCGGGGTCATCGGCGAGCCGCTGCCGGTCGAGAAGATCGAAGGCGCATTGCAGGCCGCACTGGATGACCTGTCCGTGGACAACTGGGCCGCCGCCGCTACCGGTATCATGACCACCGACACCCTGCCCAAAGGGGCCAGCCGCCAGTTCCAGCACGATGGCGTGACCATCACCGTCACCGGTATCAGCAAGGGCGCGGGCATGATTCGTCCGAACATGGCG
The DNA here is from genome assembly GCF_016772375.1 of Pseudomonas sp. SK3(2021). NCBI lineage: Bacteria > Pseudomonadati > Pseudomonadota > Gammaproteobacteria > Pseudomonadales > Pseudomonadaceae > Pseudomonas > Pseudomonas sp. SK3(2021). The sequence goes on along the minus strand of NZ_CP061943.1, from coordinate 5,221,162 downwards.
ACCATGCTCGGCTACATCGCCACTGATGCCAAAGTGTCCCGTGAAGTGCTGCAGAACCTGCTGCTGGACGGCGCCAACAAGTCGTTCAACCGCATCACCATCGACGGCGATACCTCCACCAACGACTGCTGCATGCTGATTGCCACCGGCCAGGCAGCCCTGCCGGAAATCACCGAAGCCAGTGGTCCGCTGTTCGCCGCGTTGAAGCAGGCGGTATTCGAAGTGTGCATGGAAGTGGCCCAGGCCATCGTGCGTGACGGCGAAGGCGCGACCAAATTCGTGACAGTCGAAGTCAACGGCGGCGGCAATCACCAGGAGTGCCTGGATGTCGGCTACACCGTGGCCCACTCGCCACTGATCAAGACCGCGTTGTTCGCTTCCGACCCGAACTGGGGGCGTATCCTGGCCGCTGTCGGTCGTGCCGGCGTGCCGGACCTGGATGTGAGCAAGATCGACGTTTTCCTCGGCGAAGTCTGTATCGCCAGCCGTGGCGCGCGTGCCGCCAGCTACACCGAAGCCCAGGGCGCGGCGGTGATGCAGCAGGAGGAAATCACCATCCGCATCGAGCTGGGGCGCGGTGATTGCAGCGAAACCATCTGGACCACCGACCTGTCCCACGAGTACGTGAAAATCAACGCGGAATACCGTACCTGATACACCGCTACTCGCTTCTACATGGACGCGACGCATCACGTGTAGGAGCGAGCCTGCTCGCGATGGAGGCCCCGGCCTCCATCTCCTCTGAAAGGTGCCCGACATGAATCTTCACCTGATCATCGGCGACAAACTCTATTCCTCCTGGTCGCTGCGCGCTGCCCTGGCGCTTGAGCTGGCCGGCGCGACTTACACCGAAGAACTGATCAAGCTGAACCAGCCCGATACCCGAGAGCGGATTCTCAAGTATTCGCCGACCGGCAAAGTCCCGTTGCTGAAGACCGAGCACGGCACCATCGCCGACTCCCTGGCGATCGCCGAATACCTGGTCGAGCGTTTCCCCGAAGCCGAGCTCTGGCCGCGGGATGTGGCCGCCCGGGCCCAGGCCCGCTCCGCCTGCGCGCAGATGCACAGCGGTTTCTTCGGCCTGCGCGGCAACCTGCCGTTCGACCTGAGCCGCGATGCCGCGCTGTCGCCCATGCCGCCCGAAGCCCAGGCCGACATCGAGCGGATGCTGGCCTTGTGGGCCGAGTGTCGCGCGGCCGCAACCGAGCCAGGACCTTTCCTGTTTGGCCGGGTCAGCCTGGCGGACGCCTTTTTTGCGCCGATCGCCGTGCGCCTGCGTACCTATCGGGTGGCGCTGCCGGCTGTCGATGCAGCCTATGTTGAAACGATCTATCAATGGCCAGCCTTCAAGGCCTGGCAGAAAGCCGGTTTAGAGGAAGCAGCGCGGTGAAACGAGTACATGTGGCGGCGGCCGTTATCCGTGATGCCGACGGCAGGATCCTGATTGCCCGGCGTGCCGATACCCAGCATCAGGGCGGCCTCTGGGAATTTCCCGGTGGCAAGGTCGAAGCGGACGAGGCAGTGGAAGCGGCGCTGACCCGTGAACTGCAGGAGGAGTTGGGCATTCTGGTGTCCCAGGCGCGGCCATTGATCAAGGTGCAGCATGACTACCCGGACAAGCAGGTGTTGCTGGATGTCTGGGAGGTTTGCGCGTTTACCGGCGAGCCCCATGGTGCCGAGGGGCAGCCTTTGGCCTGGGTCACGGCCCGCGATCTGGAGAACTACGAGTTCCCGGCGGCCAACCAGCCGATCGTGGCGGCAGCGCGCTTGCCGAGCGAGTACCTGATCACCCCGGAAGGCCTGGAAACACCGGCGCTGTTGCGGGGCATGCAGAAGGCCATTGCCGGTGGCAGCAGGTTGATCCAGCTACGTGCGCCCAATGGCTACGACCCGCAATACCGTGACTTGGCGGTGGATGCGGTGGGCCTGTGCGCGGGCAAGGCGCAATTGATGCTCAAGGGACCGTTCGAATGGTTGGGGGATTTCCCCTCGGCGGGCTGGCATATCACCTCGGCGCAGCTGCGCAAATACGCCAGTGCCGGGCGTCCCTTTGGCAAGGAGCGCTGGCTGGCGGCGTCCTGTCATGACGCGCAAGAGCTGTCCTTGGCGCAGCAGATGGATGTGGACTTCGTGACGCTGTCGCCGGTCCAGCCGACCCAGACCCACCCTGATGCGCAGCCGCTGGGCTGGGAGCAGGCCGCCCGATTGATCAGCGGTTTCAACAAGCCGGTGTACCTGCTGGGCGGCGTCGGTCCGGACCAGCGCGAACAGGCCTGGCAGGCCGGGGCGCAAGGGGTGGCGGGGATTCGCGCGTTCTGGCCTTGAGGCCAGTCAGCGGCCAGTTCGCTCCTGCATAAGCTGCAGGAGCGGGCTTGCTGGCGATCAGAGGGGGGAAAGGCACCCGCTATTCGGCTTTCGCCGCCGCTTGCCAGAGAATCTCGGCAATCCCTTGGCGCTTGGCAATCAGGCGCGCCGCCACGAACAGCAAGTCGGACAGGCGATTGATGTAGGCCAGGCCGACCCCCTCCAGCGGTTCCACGGCATTCAGGTGCTGGCAGCGTCGCTCGGCACTGCGCGCCAGGCTGCGACAGACATGGGCCTGGGCGATCAAGGCCGAACCACCCGGCAAAATGAAATTTTCCAGCGGCCCCAACTCTTCGTTCCAGGTATCGATGGCCGCTTCCAGGCGTTCGACTTCCGTGGCATTCAGTGCCTGATACACCGGCATGGCCAACTCGCCACCCAGGTCGAAGAGGCGATGCTGGCAAGGCGCCAGGACATCGATCAATTCCTGCAAGCCCGGATGCTCGGTGCGCTGTTCAACCAGCCCGGCCAGGAGCAGGCCCAGCTGGCTGTTCAGTGTATCGACTTCGCCGATGGCCTCGACCCGCGGATGGTCCTTGGGAACCCGGCGCCCGTCACCCAGCCCGGTTTCGCCTTTGTCGCCGGTGCGGGTGTAAATCTTCGACAAGCGAAAGCCCATGCTTACCTCTCCAGTGGGGGATGTTCCAGTGGTGGTGGCTGACTGCCCGCCAGTGGCAAACGCAAGGTGAAGCACGTGCCCTGGCCCTGCGTCGACTGCACTTCCATCTGGCCTTTGTGATTGTTGGTGATGATGAAGTACGAAACCGACAGCCCAAGGCCAGTGCCCTGGCCGATTTCCTTGGTGGTGAAGAACGGCTCGAAGGTCCGCTTGCGCACGTTTTCGCTCATGCCGATGCCGTTGTCCTCGACCTGGATTTCCGCCCAGGGCGGGTTCAGCCGGGTGCGCAGGATAATGCGCCCCGGTTCGCTGTCGTCTACTCGCTGGTGAATGGCCTGGGCGGCGTTTTTCAGCAGATTGAGCAGGACCTGTTCCAGTTCGTTGGCGGTACCGGGCACCGGTCCCAGTTGCGGATCGAACTGGCGAATGATGGCCTGGCCCTTGAAGTCGAAGCCTATGGCCAGGTCGAAGTCGTTGCCGGCAATCTCCACGGCCTGGTCGATCAGTGCCGGCAGGTCGCAAGGCGCCATCTGGCGGTTGCTGCGCCGGCTGAAGCTGAGCATGTGGGTCACGATCTTTGCCGCCCGGGCGCCGGCCTGCTGGATGCCGTCAAGCAGTTGCGGCACTTCGCGGCTCTGCAGGTAACGATTGACGGTTTCCAGTTCGATGCCCAACTGCTCGGCATGCTCCAGGTTCTTCGGCAGCTCGGGGGACAGGCGCCGGCGGATGTTCTGCACGTTGTGCAGGATCGCTCCCAGCGGGTTGTTGATTTCGTGGGCCATACCAGCGGCCAGGCCACCCACGGAGAGCATTTTTTCCGACTGCACCATCATTTCTTCCAGGGACAGGCGCTGGGTGATGTCGTCGATCCGGATCACCACGCCGCGCCCGGCACCGCCCATCAGCGGATAGAACGTGAGGGCGTAGTGCCGGGCTTCGTCGTCCTTGACCCAGGTGACCCGCTCGACCTTGGTGACCGTATGCTGCTCCACGGTTTCCTTGAGTTGCGGCAGGAACGGCTTGAGCGGCTCGAAGGCGAGGAAGATCGGCTGATTCAGCGCTTCGTCCAGGCGCGTGCCGGAGAGGGCGCTGGCCTCCTGGTTCCATTGGGTGACATAGAGCTGCTCGTCCAGGGCGATAAGGGCCGAGGGCATCGAGTCGATGATGCTGTTGAGGTAGTTCTGAAAGCCGGTGAGTTTCTTTTCGATCTTGCTGCGCACCTGGACTTCCAGTTCCAGCTTGCGGTTGGTGTGGCGGGTTTCTTCGGCCAGGCCCTGGGCCTGGTCATAGGCCGCCTGGGAGTCGTCGCGGGCGCGCTTGAGTTGCTGTTCTCGCGCCTCGATGCGCGACAACATGGTGTTGAAGGCCTCTGCCAGGCTGCCGATTTCATCATGGTTGCCGCGGGCGGCGCGCAGGGAATAGTTCTCTTCGCGGGTCACTTGCCGGGACAATTCTTCCAATTGATGAATGGGTTGGGTGATCAGTCGTTTGATCTGCCGGGCGATAATCAACCACAACAGCACACTGAAGATCAGGATGCCCAGGCTGGCGGTCAGGGTGCCGGTGTAGAAGGCCATCGGCAGTTCACTGCTGGCCACCAGCAACAGATGGCCGGGGGGCTGACCGGCGCGGGGCAGGGCAATGACCTGGTTGCTGCGAAACTCGGTCAGTTGCCAGGCTTCGATATGCCGATAGCGCTCCGGCAGGTTCAGGCGTTCGCCATGTTGCAGCTGGGCCAGGCGTGCGCCCTTGCTGTCATAGATCGCTGCGGCGCGCAGGGGCGAGTAGCTGTTGAGTTCGTTGAGCAGCTTCTCGGCGTTTTGTGGCGAGTCCAGCGCCTGCGCGGCGAGGGTCGGGTTGGACACCAGCCGGCCAATGGTCTGCAAGGCTTGCGGTGCCATGCTTTCCTGGGAGATCCAGTAGGCGGCGCTGATAAAGGTCAGGTTGGCGACCAGCAGTACGGTAATCAGCAGGACGAGCAGGGCGGCCAGCAGTTTTTGGCCGACCGGCAGGTTTTCAAGGCGCTGGCGCAATGGCATCGGGGACGTCGCTAGAGAGGAACACGTGGGCAGCGTAGCCGCTGCTCAGTCGCTGGGCAATCCGCGCTGTTGCAGGTGTTCCACCAATAGCCGGTGCACGCGGCTGAGGTTGGGCAGGTGCAGCAGGTGCCTGGCGGCAACGTCGCAGGCATGCCCCAGTAAATAGCTGATTTCGGTTCTGCGCCGGCTGGCGACGTCCTGGTACATGGAGGAGTAGTTGGCGGCGGTCGCCTGGATCACCCGCTCCACTTCCTGCTGCAGGTTCTCGGCCGCGGCGGGCTGGCCACAACGTTCCAGCAGTTCGCTCAGCTCGACGCACAGCATCGCCACTTCGCAATGATGCTGCAGCAGGCCGCCGTTGCGGCAGTCATGCAGGACCGTCAGGGGATTGATCGCGCAGTTGAGCGCCAGCTTGCGCCAGAGGCGGGTCAGGATATCCGCGCTCCATTCGTGGGGGATGCCGCTGGCGCTCAGGTCGTCGAGCCAGAAGGGCGCGGTGGGGTGGTTGGCGTCTCCCAGCCAGGTGTAGCCATGCCCGGCGAACACCACGCGCCAGTCGCCATCGCGAAAGGCGCCTTCGGTGCTCGAGGCACAAATGCAGCGGGCTTGTGGTACCTGGGCGGCCACGGCGTCCTGGCTGCCCAGGCCGTTCTGCAGCAGGACCAGTTCAGCGTCGGGCGTCAGGCGCGAGACCAGCTGGCCGACGGCCTGTTGCGCGTCATAGGCCTTGCAGGCCACCAGCAGGCGGACAATGGGTTCCGGGCTGTCGACGGTTTCACCGGGAATGGCATGGAAACTGGCCTGCCCTTGTTCCACCAGCGTCAGGCCGCCCACGGCCTGGTAGGCCTGCAGGCGAGCCTGGTCGCGCAGGATCAGGCGTACCGGCAAGCCGGCCCGGGCCAGGCGCGTCGCCCACAGGGTGCCGAGGCTACCCGCGCCCAGAATGTGCCAGGTAGTCGACATCAGCGTGGTGCTCGGTTTGGCAGGCGCATGCGAGGCTCGCAGTGAAGGAGGGGAAAGACCCGTTATAATGAGCCCGGATTTTAACCGCAAACCGGGCGTGCTCCATCTTTATCGAGCGGCGCCCCTTTTTTATTGGAGAAATTACATGCCGTCGTTTGACGTGGTATCCGAACTGGACAAACACGAAGTCACCAACGCCGTGGAAAACGCCGTCAAGGAGCTGGACCGTCGCTATGACTTGAAGGGCAAGGGCAGCTTCGAGTTCAAGGAAAAGGAACTGACCGTCAACCTGACCGCTGAAGCCGAATTCCAGCTGGAAGCGATGATCGAGATCCTCAAGCTGGCCCTGGTCAAGCGCAAGATCGATGTGCAGTGCCTTGAGGTCAAGGACGCTTACGCTTCGGGCAAGGTGATGAAGCAGGAAGCCACCCTCAAGGAGGGGATCGACAAAGAGTTGGCGAAAAAGATCGTTGCCCACATCAAGGACGCCAAGCTGAAGGTCCAGGCTGCCATCCAGGGCGAGCAGGTACGGGTGACCGGCAAGAAACGCGACGATCTGCAGGAAGCCATCGCCGCCCTGCGCGCGAAAGAGTTCGGCATGCCGCTGCAGTTCAACAACTTCCGCGACTGATCGGTTTTTCGGGAATCTCGCCAGTTTATTGGCGTCCGAGGCCCGAGTAATGGGCAGAAACGATTGAGCCTTTATAGAGCTGCTCGTTCTGCCCTTGTTTTTTTGTGTGCCCGATCGCCGGGAATCAGGAGAGATAGATGGATTTGAATGCTGAAGTGGACAACCTGGTCAAGGCTTCCCAAGCCTGGATTCCGATGATCATGGAGTACGGCAGTCGGGTACTGCTGGCCGTCATCACGCTGGCCATCGGCTGGTGGCTGATCAACAGCTTGACGCAAAAAGTCGGCAAGCTGCTGGCGTTGCGTAATGCCGACCAGGCCCTGCAGGGTTTTATCAGCAGCCTGGCGAACGTCATTCTCAAGGTGCTGCTGATTGTCAGCGTGGCCTCGATGATCGGTGTCGAAACCACTTCGTTCGTTGCCGCGATCGGCGCAGCGGGCCTGGCCATCGGCCTGGCCTTGCAAGGCAGCCTGGCCAACTTCGCCGGTGGCGTGCTGATCCTGCTGTTCCGCCCTTTCCGCATCGGTGACGTGATCGAAGCCCAGGGCATCAGCGGTACGGTCGACAGCATCCAGATCTTCCATACGGTGCTGCGTACCGGTGACAACAAGACCGTCATCGTGCCCAACGGCAACCTGTCCAACGGCATCATCACCAACCACAACCGCCAATTGACCCGCAAGGTGATCTTCGATGTCGGCGTGGACTACGAGGCCGACCTGCAAAAGGCCCGTGAGGTCCTGCTGGACCTGGCCAAGGACGAGCGTGTGCTGGCCGATCCGGAACCGGTGGCGGTGGTTTCCATGCTGGGGGACAGCGCCATCACCCTTTCGCTGCGTGTCTGGGTGAAGACTGCTGACTACTGGGACGTGATGTTCCGCTTCAACGAGTTGTCCCGTGATCGATTGAAGGAAGCGGGTATCGATATTCCGTTTCCACAGCGAGTGATTCGCGTGGTTCAGGAAGCGGCTGTTTGAGTTAGTAGCGGGGATGTGGGTTAAAAGTCTGATCGAGTGGTCAGGCTTTTAACGCGGTACTCGCTGGAGAATGTTTGAAACATGGTTGTAACAATAAACTGTCGATAACCGGAGCTTCAGCGAGTCGCCAACCCCAACAAAAAGGCCCATCGAATGATGGGCCTTTTTTATTGCTTGCTAAGTAACCGCTATTACAGGATCGACAATGGGTAGTCGACGATCAGGCGGAACTCTTTGATGTCGCCTTCACCTTGGTCGCTGTTAGCGAAGTGCCAAGCTTGACGAACGCGGAAGGAGAGATCTTTTGCCGGGCCAGACTGAACAACGTACTTGGCTTCGAAGTTGGTCTCGTTGTGTTTGCCATCGGCACCGTACAGTGGAGCACCGGTGTCTTTATTACGGTACATGCTGTTGGCAGCCAGGCCGGTGCCATCGATATCCCAGCCTTTGACATAGCGGGTCATGAAGCTCAGACCAGGAATGCCGTACTCAGCCATCTTCAGATCGTAACGGATCTGTGCGGACTTCTCGTTCGGGCCGTTGAAGTCAGAGTACTGGATGGAGTTGGCGAGGAAGATCGAGTCGCCGCCGCGGTTGTTCTTGCCCACGCCGATGTAGTCGAACGGGGTATCGCCGTTGACCTTCTGGAAGGCGACGGTGATGGTATGCGCTTTCAGGAACGAGTAAGCGGCTGCCAGGGAGAACGTGGTGTTGCTGATGTCACCAGCCTTGGCGCTGCCGGAGTCAGTGGTGCGGTAAATGTTACCGTCCAGGTTCAGCGACTGATCGCCACCCATCGGGATGGTGTAGTTCAGGTTGGCGTAGTACTGGTTCCAGATATCTTCCAGCTTGGAGCCGTACAGCGATGCGCTCAGGTTGTCGGTGATGCCGTATTTACCGCCGAAATAGTCGATGGTGTTGGCTTCCACGCCAGCGTAGTTGGCGTACAGGCCACCATCACGGGCATTTCGGTCCTGGCTGGTGGCCGAATAGAAGTGACCGGCTTCCAGATCAAGGTTTTTGATCTCACTGCTCTGCAGTTGGAAACCGCTGGCAGTTTGAGGAAGGATACGGGAACCGCCGACCGCGAACACCGGGGAGGTGCTTGGCTGCATATCGCCGGCTTTCAACTCGGTTTTGGATACGCGGAATTTGACGGCCGCGCCTGCTTTGCCCTGGCTATCGTTGACGTCGCCATCGGAGTCGCGGCTCATGTTGCCGGTACCGCCAGTGCCGTCGCCGCCGTCCAGTTTGATCGCCAGATAACCGAACGCATCGACACCGACGCCTACGGTACCTTGGGTGTAACCGGAGCTGAAGTTGCCCCAGATGCCCTGGGTCCAGTCTTTTTGATCGTTGCTGTGGTCTTTGTTGTCACGGTTGAAGTAATAGTTACGCAACAGTACGTCGAATTTTGCGTCTTCAACAAAGCCCTTGGCTTCAGACTGGTCACTTACGAAAGGTGCGGCCGTAGCCACTTGAGTACTGGCGGCTGCTGCAACTGCCAGTGCGATCATGCTCCACTTCATCACGCGCATCGTGATTTGCTCCTTTGGTTTTTAGAAGAGTACTGCCGTCCCACCTGTTTTATTATCTGGGCGGCTCTTTCTTTTTGTGTCGGCGCAAACTTATATCACGCCGACAATGTTGGCGATACTTACGTATCAGTCCTTTCAGCTTCTTTACGACCCTGTCGCAAAATGCTCGATCAATGTCGCAAATCCGCAGTCCGCACGTATCCGGACTGACAACTTCAGCGCTGTTTTCGAAGGCTTGAACCTGGAACAAAAGGAACTTTGGTCAAGCAGTCAAATCTCCATGGGGCAGCCTTGCCACTATTGTTATTAGTCTCAGGAGAAGCCTTTTTCCGATGGCTTCTCCTGGGACAATGTGGGTGTGAATGCAACAAGCGTGCACAAAACGCAAAGGCACCGAGTTTTTTTCGGCGATAGCCCTTCAGGCTGTAAAAACCGCATAAAACAGTGGTTTTAAGGTCGTTTTGTTTGGGCTTGACGCTCCCTGTCCTCCTGGTGTTGCTCCCTGAAAAAAACGCATGACATTCCAAAACGTTACCGGTTCACCCTGCTGAGTGAGTAGATAGCGGATGGTCAACGCACTGAGCGTAGACGCACTGTGAGTTTTTGGTGCAAAAGTTTCTTGATGCAGCTCACTTATCATCCGGCATCGGGCACTGGAAGAATGCGCAGGGAAGGGGCTCTTTTGCGGTTTTTTCCTTATTTTTTATGAGCTTTGTTCTGTCGTGGTGCAGCCCGCTGGAAAATGTTCCAGGCCGGGGCGCTCCGACGCGTGGCATTGAGGATGAATGTCAAGGCGGGATCTGCGCAGCAGAGCGATGAACGGAAGAGCTTTCGCGGGTATGCTGCCGTTCTGTCGCTTGGCGGGCAGCCGGTCATGGCGTTCGCTAAGCTGAAACTTGATGAGCTGAGCGGGAGTGCGCGCGGTGTTCGCTTTAGATCCACGACTTCAACAAGACACATTGCCCATTGGGGATTTCCCCCTTTGCCGGCTGCTGCTGTCCAACGATTCCAATTACCCATGGTTCATCCTGGTACCGCGCCGGGAAGATATCAGCGAGTTGTTTCAATTGGATGACGCGGACCAGCAGCAACTATGGCGAGAAACCACGGCCCTGGCGGAGTTGCTTAAAGACTCGTTCGATGCGGACAAGTTGAATGTGGCGACTCTGGGTAATGTCGTCAGCCAGTTGCACATGCACGTTATCGTTCGCAAGCGCGACGACGCGGCCTGGCCTGCTCCGGTATGGGGCAAGCTGCCTGCCAAGCCCTACGACGCCGAACAGGTGGACGCGATTCGTGAGCGGTTACGACTGGTCCTGACCGATGATTTCAAGTTTCTGGAGGGCTGAATCATGAGCCTGGAAGAACGGGTAACCGATCTGGAAAGCCGGCTGGCTTTTCAGGATGACACCATTCAAGCCCTGAACGACGTGCTGGTAGGGCAGCAGCGGGAGGTCGAGCGCCTGCAGTTGCAGATAGCTGCCTTGCTCAAGCGTCAGGAGGAAATGGTGGGGCAGTTCGAGTCATTCGAAGAAGAGGCTCCACCGCCACATTACTGAGCGCCGGACGGTCTGCCGTCCAGGCAATAAAAAACCGCGAGCAGCCTGGCTGCATCGCGGTTTTTTCATGGGCGGGAATCAGCGCCGCGGCAATGCCGCAATCACGTCTTCGGCTTGCAGGCCCTTGTCGCGATTCATGACGGAGAACTCCACGCGCTGGCCTTCCACCAGGACGCGGTGACCTTCGCCACGGATGGCGCGGAAGTGCACGAAGATATCATCGCCGGAGTCGCGAGAGATGAAGCCGAAACCCTTCGAAGTGTTGAACCACTTGACGGTACCGGTATCGCGATTGCTCATGTCGTAGGTTTGCGAAGTGTTAGCCGAGGGAGACGATTTGTAGAAGCTGACGGCCAGGTGCAGAAGAACGGCGATCGCCGCGGTCAGCAGGCTGAACAGCACAGCCGGTTGACCTGCGATAACCGGCATCGGTGCCAGCAGGGTCAAGGTCTGCAAGACCACCGCCAGCACCAGAAGCGCGCTGACCAGGTTTTGCAGTTGGTGACGCGGGCCTTTGTTCCAGTAGGGGATAACCGGAGCCAGCGTCAGGTTGAGCAGGCCGAAAAAGGCCAGGTAAAGAGCATCGGGTTGTTGCAGGAAGGGAACGGCTTCAGATCGCAGGCTAGGGATAAAGGACAGCAGCAAGGCTGCTGCGCCCGTTAGCAGGTGGACGATTTTCAACATTTTAATGAACTCACGTTAAGACGGATCACAAGGAAGAGCTGAGCGTGCACGGTTCGCTTCTGAACAATGGGAGGCGGTGAGCACGTGCGCGGGATCAGCCTATGCGCTGAGGCCGAGAAATAGGCAACAGCGACACGGCCTCTATTTAACAGCAAAGCCCAGGCCTTCTCAAATCAGGCGCTGTGGCCGGGTGGCGGGAGAAAGTCCGGATTGTCCCGAGGGAATACCGGACTATCGGGCAAAGCCTTGTTCTAGAGAGCCAGCACCTAAAAAACGGGGAACGGCGGCTTTTCAGGCGGGTCACAACCGGCGTGGACTTTCTTGCAGGTACTGCTCGCCCGCTCGGTGGGCAATCTGTCGCACGGTCCCGGGCTGCGGGTGCAGGGCAGTCTTGCTAGAGTGGTCCGGTACCTGACCTGTTGAATTCAATGTGCTAACGGAGATAGACATGGCAATCGATATCGGTATCAGCGCAGAAGATCGCAAATCCATCGTGGAGGGGCTCTCTCGCCTGCTTTCAGATACTTATGTGCTGTATCTGAAGACCCATAATTTCCACTGGAACGTCACGGGGCCGCAGTTCCGTACGCTGCACTTGATGTTCGAAGAGCAATACAACGAACTGGCGCTGGCGGTGGACCTGATCGCCGAGCGTATCCGCGCCCTGGGGTTCCCGGCGCCAGGAGCCTATTCCATCTACGCGCGTCTTTCTTCGATCAAGGAAGAAGAGGGCGTGCCAAGCGCCGATGAGATGATCAAGCAACTGGTGGCGGGGCAGGAAGCGGTGACCCGTACTGCCCGTGGCATTTTCCCGATCATCGACAAGGTCAGCGACGAACCCACCGCGGACTTGCTGACCCAGCGGATGCAGGTGCATGAGAAAACCGCGTGGATGCTGCGTTCACTGTTGAGCGAGCAATAACCCCGCAGACCGAATGGCGCCGTTATCGGCGCCATTTGCCTTTATGGAGTATGACTCGTTGCCCGATCATGGCGGTTCGCCCTCAGGCCCGATGGCTGGGGCATGGCAGCGGGGCGCTGGCTTTGTTTCGGCGGACGGTGGTCTATCGGTGCCGTCATACGGCTGCACAGGGCCGATTTAATGGATATAATCCCGCTCTTTGCTATATAGCCCGGGCCTCGGCACGGGTTAAGCCAGACGTTAAGTACGCCGAGACGCTCTCATGCCCATGTACGACTACCAATGTGCTTCCTGTGGTCATCAGCTGGAAGCCATTCAAAAGATCAGCGCGCCTGCGTTGGTCGATTGCCCTGCCTGCCAGGCGCCCGAGCTGAAAAAAATGCTGTCCATGCCAGGTTTCCGCCTCAGCGGTTCGGGCTGGTATGAGACCGACTTCAAAACCGGCGCCAAGAAGAACCTGGCCGGTGGCGACAAAGCTGATTAAGTTGAACGACACGCGCGAGCTCTTGCATTATCCGGTACCCCGAGGTGCGCAAGGCCTCCCATCGAATTTCGAATTACGAGAAGTGAAACCACTACCATGATGCGCAGCCATTATTGCGGCCAACTGAACGAAAGCCTGGAAGGCCAGGAAGTTACCCTTTGCGGATGGGTCCACCGTCGTCGCGACCATGGCGGGGTGATCTTCCTCGATATCCGTGATCGTGAAGGTCTGGCCCAGGTGGTGTTCGACCCGGACCGCGCTGAAACCTTCTCCGCCGCCGACCGTGTGCGCAGCGAATACGTGGTCAAGATCACTGGCAAGGTGCGCCTGCGTCCGGCCGGTGCCGGCAACGCCAACATGGCTTCGGGCATGATCGAAGTCCTGGGCTACGAGCTGGAAGTGCTGAACGAAGCGGAAACCCCGCCGTTCCCACTCAACGAATACTCCGACGTGGGCGAAGAAACCCGTCTGCGCTATCGCTTCATCGACCTGCGCCGTCCGGAAATGGCCGAGAAGCTGCGTCTGCGTTCGCGCATGACCACCAGCATCCGTCGCTACCTGGACGAGAACGGTTTCCTCGACGTCGAAACCCCGATCCTGACCCGTGCCACCCCTGAAGGCGCGCGTGACTATCTGGTGCCAAGCCGTACCCACGCCGGTAGCTTCTTCGCTCTGCCGCAGTCGCCACAGCTGTTCAAGCAGTTGCTGATGGTCGCCGGCTTCGACCGCTACTACCAGATCGCCAAATGCTTCCGCGACGAAGACCTGCGTGCCGACCGTCAGCCTGAGTTCACTCAGATCGACATCGAAACCAGCTTCCTCGATGAAAAAGACATCATGGGCCTGACCGAAGGCATGATCCGCAACCTGTTCAAGGAAGTGCTGGATCTGGAATTCGGCGAGTTCCCGCACATGACCTTTGAAGAGGCCATGCGTCGCTACGGTTCCGACAAGCCGGACCTGCGTATCCCGCTGGAACTGGTGGACGTTGCCGATCAGCTCAAGGAAGTCGAATTCAAGGTGTTCAGCGGCCCGGCCAACGATCCGAAATGCCGTATCGCCGCTTTGCGCGTTCCTGGCGGGGCGAGCATGCCGCGCAAGCAGATCGACGACTACACCAAGTTCGTCGGCATCTACGGTGCCAAGGGCCTGGCCTACATCAAGGTCAACGAACGCGCCAATGGCGTTGACGGTCTGCAGTCGCCGATCGTCAAGAACATCCCGGAAGCCAACCTGAACGTGATCCTCGATCGCGTGGGCGCGGTCGACGGCGACATCGTGTTCTTCGGCGCCGACAAGGCCAAGATCGTCAGCGAGGCCCTGGGCGCGCTGCGGATCAAGCTCGGTCACGACCTGAACCTGCTGACCTGCGACTGGGCTCCGCTGTGGGTCGTCGACTTCCCGATGTTCGAAGAAAACGAAGATGGCAGCTTCACCGCGCTGCACCACCCGTTCACTGCGCCGAAATGCTCGCCGGAAGAACTGGAAGCCAACCCGGCGACCGCGCTGTCCCGTGCCTACGACATGGTGCTCAACGGCACCGAGCTGGGTGGCGGTTCGATCCGTATCCACCGCAAGGAAATGCAGCAGGCGGTCTTCCGCCTGCTGGGCATCGATGAAGCGGAACAGGAAGAGAAATTCGGCTTCCTGCTCGACGCCCTGAAGTACGGCGCGCCGCCGCACGGTGGCCTGGCGTTCGGCCTGGACCGTCTGGTGATGCTGATGACCGGCGCCCAGTCGATCCGTGAAGTGATCGCCTTCCCGAAAACCCAGAGCGCCGCTTGCGTGATGACCCAGGCGCCTGGCCTGGTCGACGCCAAGGCGCTGCGCGAGCTGCACATCCGCCTGCGCGAACAGCCAAAGGCTGAGTAAGGCCGACCTGAAGGCGCATCTGCGGATGCGCCTTTTTCTATTGGGTCGAGATATTTGTTGCCCGCTCGCCGTTACAGGCGTTGCGGGCAATGTTTCAAAGAGAATTTGGAGCACGTTATGGCAGGTCATTCCAAGTGGGCGAACATCAAGCACCGCAAAGAGCGTCAGGATGCCAAGAGAGGCAAGATTTTCACCAAGTGGATCCGTGAGCTGACGGTCGCCGCTCGCCAGGGCGGTGGCGATCCAGGTTCCAACCCGCGTCTGCGTCTGGCCCTGGACAAGGCCCTGGGCGCCAACATGAGCCGTGACATCATCGATCGCGCTATCGCCCGTGGCGCTGGTGCGACCGAGGCCGACAACGTCGAAGAGCTGACCTATGAAGGTTATGGCCCGGGCGGCGTGGCGGTGATGGTCGAGTGCATGACCGACAACCGCAACCGTACCGCAGCGGCCGTGCGCCATGCGTTCAGCAAATGTGGCGGCAACCTGGGTACCGACGGTTCGGTGGCGTATCTGTTCGAACGCAAGGGGCAGATCAGCTTTGCGCCGGGCGTCGATGAGGACGCACTGACCGATGCGGCGTTGGAAGCCGACGCCGATGACGTGGTTGTTCACGAAGACGGCTCGATCGATGTGTTTACCTCGTTCACTGGCTTCTATGCGGTACGTAACGCACTCGAAGAGGCCGGTTTCAAGGGCGACGACGCGGAGATCGTCATGCAACCGACCACCAGCGCCGAGCTGGATCTGGAAGGCGCCGAGAAGATCCTCAAGCTGATCGACATGCTCGAAGACCTGGACGATGTGCAAAACGTCTACTCCAACGCGGATATTCCCCAGTCGGTTGCCGAGCAGCTCGGCTGATAGCTCGATCAAGGATCGCAGCCTTCGACGGTTTCCCCCCTTTACACACAGGGTTACGCTGTACCTGTAGGGGGGAGCTGTCGAAGGCTGCGATTTTTTGTTTTTCCAGCTTCTCCCGGCGTTACCTTAGGCAACCGAATTTTCTCTTGCAGGCGTTATGACTCTTATTCTTGGTATCGACCCGGGTTCGCGCATCACCGGTTACGGCGTGGTACGTGATACCGGGCGTGGCTGCGTGTACGTGGCTTCGGGTTGTATTCGCACGGGTGCCGGCGAGCTGCATGAGCGGCTGCAAATCGTCTATCGCGGGGTTCGTGAGGTCATTCAGACCTACGGTCCGGTGACCATGGGCATTGAAAAGGTGTTCATGGCGCGTAATGCCGACTCGGCCCTGAAGCTGGGCCAGGCCCGTGGCGCGGCGATCGTGGCGGGGGCCGAGGAAAGCCTGGAGATCGCCGAATACACCGCTACCCAAGTCAAGCAGGCCGTGGCGGGCACCGGCGGGGCCAACAAGGAACAGGTGCAAATGATGGTCATGCACTTGCTCAAGTTGACCAGCAAGCCGCAGATCGACGCCTCGGATGCCCTGGCGATCGCCATCTGTCATGCCCACACCCGTTCCAGCCTGTTGCCCCACGGCCTGGGTACCGCACGCAGTCGTGGCGGCCGCCTGCGTCTCTGATAGCATCTGCGCAAACATTTGATGAGTGGAGCATCCCGCGCCTGTCTGCCCGGCCCGGATCTTCGCTCTGTGACCCGCCGGCCGCTGATCTGGCCTGAGCTAAGGATCTGAAACGTGATTGGACGCTTGCGCGGCACCTTGGCTGAAAAACAGCCGCCGCACCTGATTCTCGATGTAAACGGTCTGGGTTACGAGGTGGAAGTCCCCATGACCACCCTGTACCGCCTGCCGTCGGTCGGTGAACCGCTCACCCTGCACACCCATTTGGTCGTACGTGAAGATGCCCAGTTACTCTATGGCTTTGCCAGCAAGCGCGAGCGGGACTTCTTTCGCGAACTGATTCGCCTCAATGGCGTGGGGCCGAAACTGGCGCTGGCGCTGATGTCCAGCCTGGAGGTCGACGAGCTGGTGCGTTGTGTGCAAGCGCAGGACACCTCGGCGCTGACCAAGGTGCCAGGGGTCGGTAAAAAGACCGCGGAGCGTCTGCTGGTCGAGCTCAAGGACCGCTTCAAGGCCTGGGAGACCGTACCGAGCATGTTTGCCCTGGTGCCGAACCAGCCGGATGCGCCAATGCCGGTGGCCAGTGCCGAGACCGATGCGGTCAGTGCCCTGATCTCCCTGGGCTACAAGCCGCAGGAGGCCAGCAAGGCGGTTTCCGCGATCAAGGAAAAAGGCCTGAGCAGTGAAGACATGATTCGCCGCGCCCTGAAGGGAATGATTTAAGTGATAGAAGCAGATCGTCTGATCGCCGCCACGGGCCCCCGTGAGCGCGAGGAAGTCCAGGACCGTGCGATTCGCCCCGTCAGCCTGGCCGAATACATCGGCCAGCCGACGGTGCGCGAGCAAATGGAGCTGTTCATCCAGGCTGCCCGCGGGCGCAACGAGTCGCTGGACCATACCCTGATCTTCGGCCCGCCAGGCCTGGGTAAGACCACGCTGGCCAACATCATCGCCCAGGAGATGGGGGTGTCGATCAAGAGCACCTCGGGCCCGGTGCTGGAGCGCCCGGGGGACCTGGCGGCGCTGCTGACCAATCTCGAACCGAACGACGTACTGTTTATCGACGAGATCCATCGCCTGTCGCCGATCGTCGAGGAAGTGCTGTACCCGGCCATGGAGGATTTCCAGCTGGACATCATGATCGGCGAAGGGCCGGCGGCTCGTTCGATCAAGCTCGACCTGCCGCCGTTCACTCTGGTGGGGGCGACGACCCGCGCGGGCATGCTGACCAACCCGCTGCGCGATCGCTTCGGCATCGTCCAGCGCCTGGAGTTCTACAGCACCGCGGACCTGGCGACCATTGTCGGGCGCTCCGCCGGCATTCTCGGCTTGCCGCTGGACCCGGACGGCGCCTTTGAAATTGCCCGGCGCGCCCGTGGGACGCCGCGTATCGCCAACCGTTTGTTGCGCCGGGTGCGGGACTTTGCCGAGGTTCGTGCCAAGGGTCACATCACCAAACCCATCGCCGACCTGGCGCTGAACCTGCTGGATGTTGACGAACGTGGCTTCGATCACCAGGACCGGCGCCTGTTGCTGACCATGATCGAGAAGTTCGACGGCGGGCCGGTGGGAGTCGACAGCCTGGCGGCCGCCATCAGCGAAGAGCGGCACACCATCGAGGATGTGCTCGAGCCCTATCTGATCCAGCAAGGCTATATCATGCGTACGCCGCGGGGCCGTGTGGTGACCCGGCATGCCTATCTGCATTTCGGTCTTAACATCCCGTCACGATTGGGGGAGATGCCTGTGGTAGACGAATTCCTCGATGCCGTGGACGATTAACAACCGCTTCGGCGGCGATTTATTCGCAGCGTGTGTGGTCCTAGGGGGCTGGCATTGCCGTTATTTCGCCAGAAAGGCGTTCGAGAATGAAAAACAGTTGCCAGGCCGGATTGGCAACCTGAGGAGTAAGCACTAGAGTATGCGCGCGCAAAACGGGCTTGGGTCGTTCGCACATCGTTGTCGCGTTTATTACGAAGACACCGATGCCGGCGGCATCGTGTATTACGTTAATTACCTTAAGTTTATGGAGCGGGCTCGAACCGAGCGGCTACGAGATCTGGGCTTTGCCCAATCGCAGCTGGCAGGGGAGAACCTGTTGTTCGTCGTGCATTCCAGCGAAGCGCGCTACCACGCGCCGGCGCGACTGGACGACGAGCTTCTGGTAAGTGCAGAAGTCATCGAATTGAACCGGGCCAGCCTGCGCTTCAAACAGCAGGTCAGGCGAGCCACGGATAATGCACTGCTCTGCGAAGGGCAGTTTCTGGTGGCCTGTGTGCGCACCGACAATTTGAAACCCCGGGCCATTCCCGAAGCTCTACGTGCGGCCTTTGCCGACGTGAGCGGCGCGGGTACACACTCAGAGCAGGAGATAAAGCGTGGAAGCTAACGTCGTCGACCATTCCTCCATGTGGAGCCTGGTCAGCAATGCCAGCATCGTTGTGCAGTTGGTAATGCTGACCCTGGTAGCCGCATCGGTGACCTCATGGATCATGATCTTTCAGCGCAGCAACCTGCTGCGCGCCGGTCGACGCGCCCTGGAGAGCTTCGAAGAGCGCTTCTGGTCGGGCATCGACCTGTCCAAACTGTACCGTCAGGCAGGCAGCAACCCGGACCCCGATTCGGGTGTGGAGCAGATCTTCCGTGCCGGTTTCAAAGAGTTCTCGCGCCTGCGCCAGCAGTCGGGCGTTGATCCCGAGGCGGTCATGGAAGGTGTCGCGCGTGCCATGCGTGTCGCCATCTCCCGCGAAGAAGAGAAGCTGGAGCAGAGCCTGCCGTTCCTCGCCACTGTCGGTTCGGTCAGCCCGTACATCGGTCTGTTCGGTACCGTCTGGGGGATCATGAACTCCTTCCGCGGCCTGGCCAGCGCTCAGCAGGCGACCCTGGCGACCGTGGCACCGGGTATCGCCGAAGCCCTGATCGCCACCGCGATCGGCCTGTTTGCCGCGATCCCGGCCGTTATCGCCTACAACCGCTTTGCGGCCCGTGGCGAGACCCTGATCAGCCGTTACTACACCTTCGCCGACGAGTTCCAGGCGATCCTGCACCGTAAAGTGCACACCAGCGAAGAGTGAGCAGGTAAATCCCCATGGCCCGAGTTCGCCACAAACGCAAGCCGGTTGCCGAGATGAACGTGGTGCCCTACATCGACGTGATGTTGGTACTGCTGGTTATCTTCATGGTGACCGCGCCGATGCTCAATCAGGGCGTGAAAGTCGATCTGCCCAAGGTTTCCAGCGAAGCCTTGCCGCAGGACAACAACACCCAGGTCCTGACCATATCGATCAAGGCTGACAAGACCTACTACTGGAACCTTGGCAGCGAAGTCGACACCGACAAGCAGATGGACAAGGCCATGACCTTGCCGCAGATGACCGACGCCGTGACCAAGATCATTCGCGCCGGCAATGAAGGCGGCAAGCATACCCAGGTGTTCATTCGCGGCGACAAGTCCGTTGACTACGGTGCCGTCATGGGCGCCATGGGCGGGCTGCAGAAGGCCGGCGTCGGTAACGTTGGCCTGATTACCGAGGCGCCCTGATGCAGCAACAGCGAGAGCCGTCCGCCTCGGAAAGCTACTTCTGGCCTAGCGTGTGGGCAATTGCCCTGCACGTTCTGGTGTTCGGCATGCTGTTCGTCAGTTTTGCCATGACGCCGGAGTTGCCGCCGTCCAAGCCGATCGTCCAGGCGACCCTGTATCAGCTGAAATCGAAAAGTCAGGCGACCACCCAGACCAATCAGAAGATTGCGGGTGAGGCGAAGAAATCCGCCGCGCGCCAGACCGAAGTTGAGCAGATGGAGCAGAAAAAGGTCGAGCAGGAAGCGGTGAAGGCTGCGGAACAAAAGAAAGAAGAGGCTGCTCAAAAAGCCGAGGAAGCGAAAAAGGCCGACGAAGCCAAGAAAGCGGATGAGGCGAAGAAGGCTGATGAAGCCAAGAAAGCCGACGACGCGAAGAAGGCTGCGGAAGCGAAAAAGGCTGAAGAGAAACAATTGGCTGATATAGCCAAAAAGAAAGCCGAAGAAGAAGCCAAGAAAGCCGCCGAAGAAGAGGCCAAGAAAAAGGCCGCTGAAGAGGCGAAGAAAAAGATAGTCGAAGACGCGAAGAAGAAAGCCGCGGAAGACGCCAAGAAGAAAGCTGAAGCGGACGAGGCGAAGAAGAAGGTCGCCGAGGACGCGAAGAAGAAAGCCGCCGCCGACGCAGCCAAGAAAAAGGCTCAGGAAGCAGCGCGTAAATCCGCCGAAGATAAAAAGGCCCAGGCCCTGGCTGATTTGCTTTCCGACACGCCACAGCGTCAGCAGGCCTTGGCGGACGAGCAGGGCGACGAAGTCGCGGGCAGTTTCGACGATCTGATTCGTGCTCGTGCGGCGGAAGGCTGGGCTCGTCCTCCTTCGGCGCGCAACAACATGACTGTCGTGCTGCAAATCGGCATGTTGCCGGATGGCACGGTGACTTCCGTGTCGGTGGCCAAGTCCAGCGGCGATGGTCCGTTCGATGCCTCGGCGGTAGCTGCGGTCAAGAACATTGGACGTTTGACAGAAATGCAGGGAATGAAGCCGAGCGATTTCGCTCCGTATCGTTCATTCAAGATGACATTCACACCTGAGGATCTAGCCTTGTGAGAAACCTTCTTCGAGGATTGCTGGTCGTTATTTGCTGTATGGCAGGGATAGCGACAGCGGATGAAAAGAACATTCTGGTCACCAGTGGCAGTGACCGGGCCACGCCAATCGCCGTAGTGCCATTCGGTTGGCAAGGGGGCAGCGTGCTGCCCGACGACATGGCGGAAATCATCGGCAACGACCTGCGCAACTCGGGTTACTACGCGCCGATTCCAAAGCAGAACATGATCAGCCTGCCGACCCAGGCCAGCGAAGTCATCTACCGTGACTGGAAGGCCCTGGGTGCCCAGTACATCATGGTCGGCAGCATTGTCCCGGCGGGCGGTCGCCTGCAGGTGCAATACGCCCTGTTCAACGTCGCCACCGAACAGCAAGTGCTGACCGGCAGTGTCTCGGGCAGCATCGACCAGCTGCGCGACATGGCTCACTACATCTCCGACCAGTCGTTCGAGAAACTCACCGGCATCAAGGGCGCCTTCTCGACTCGCATGCTGTACGTTACTGCAGAGCGTTTCTCCGAGAAGAACACGCGCTACACCCTGCAACGCTCCGACTACGACGGCGCGCGTGCGGTGACCCTGCTGCAATCCCGTGAACCGATCCTGTCGCCGCGCTTCGCGCCGGACGGCAAGCGCATTGCCTATGTGTCGTTCGAACAGAAGCGTCCGCGCATCTTCGTTCAGCACATCGACACTGGCCGTCGCGAGCAGATCACCAACTTCGAAGGCCTGAACGGCGCGCCTGCCTGGTCGCCGGACGGCCAGCGCCTGGCGTTCGTGCTGTCCAAGGACGGCAACCCGGACATCTATGTGATGAACCTGGGGTCGCGCCAGATCTCGCGTGTGACCGCAGGTCCTGGCATCAACACCGAACCGTTCTGGGGCAAGGATGGTTCGACCATCTACTTCACTTCGGACCGTGGCGGCAAACCACAGATCTACAAGACCAGCGCCGGTGGTGGCGGTGCGGAGCGGGTGACTTTCGTGGGCAACTACAACGCAAACCCGAAACTGTCCGCGGATGAAAAAACGCTGGTCATGATTCACCGGCAGGACGGCTTCACAAACTTCAAGGTAGCTGCCCAGGATTTGCAGCGTGGCAACGTAAAAATCCTTACCGACAGCACACTTGATGAGTCGCCTACTGTTGCGCCCAACGGCACCATGGTAATCTACGCCACCCGCCAGCAGGGCCGGGGAGTCTTGATGCTCGTGTCCATTAATGGACGCGTGAGGCTCCCGCTTCCTACCGCTCAAGGCGAAGTCAGAGAACCGTCCTGGTCCCCTTACCTGAACTGACGCGGCGCTTTACGTTTTACTTAACACACTGGGGTTCATTAGGAGTTTCACGATGGAAATGCTGAAGTTTGGTAAGTTTGCTGCGCTGGCTCTGGCCATGGCTGTAGCAGTAGGTTGCTCCTCCAAAGGCGGCGACAACGCTGGTGAAGGCGCTGTTGATCCAAACGCTGGTTACGGCGCTAACACTGGTGCAGTTGACGGCTCCCTGAGCGAAGAAGCTGCTCTGCGCGCAATCACCACCTTCTACTTCGAATACGACAGCTCGGACCTGAAGCCAGAAGCCATGCGCGCTCTGGACGTTCACGCCAAGGACCTGAAAGCAAACGGCGCTCGCGTTGTTCTGGAAGGCAACACCGACGAACGTGGTACCCGTGAGTACAACATGGCTCTGGGCGAGCGTCGTGCGAAAGCCGTTCAGCGCTACCTGGTGCTGCAAGGCGTTTCCCCAGCTCAGCTGGAACTGGTTTCCTACGGCGAAGAGCGTCCAGTTGCTACCGGCAACGACGAGCAGTCCTGGGCTCAAAACCGTCGCGTCGAACTGCGTAAGTAATTCGTCATGCGAACGTGCCGTCGTGCTCTAACTGTCTTGGCTCTCAGCCTCGCGCCGCTTTCGGCGTGGGCTGCGGTTCCTGTGGTCGATAACAACTCGGGCTATAACAATAGCGGAGGCAGTTATCCGCCAGCGGGTTATGGCACGAACGGCGCCTATGCCGGGGGAGGGGTTTCGACCCCTGTCTCGGCACAGGGCGAGCTGTTCCAGCAACTGCAGCAGATGCAGGATCAAATCGCACGGCAACAAGGTGTGATTGAAGTATTGCAAAACGATATTGCGCGCATGAAGCAGGAAAGCCTGGAGCGTTACCAGGATCTTGATCGGCGCATTGGAGCGGGCGGTGCACCTGCCGCGACTCCTGATCATTCTTCTGCCGGTGGTGATGCAAGTGCCGCCGGTGTCGCCGCCGGGGCTGCCTCGCAAGCTCCAGCGGCAAGCAGTGAACCGGGCGATCCGGCGAAGGAAAAGCTGTATTACGAAGCCGCCTTCGACCTGATCAAGGCCAAGGACTTCGACAAGGCCAGCCAGGCTTTCTCCGCGTTCCTGCGTAAATACCCGAACAGCCAGTACGCGGGTAATGCCCAGTACTGGTTGGGCGAAGTGAACCTGGCCAAAGGCGACCTGCAAGGGGCCGGCCAGGCATTTGCCAAGGTTTCCCAGCTGTATCCGAAGCATGCCAAGGTACCGGACTCCCTGTACAAGCTGGCTGACGTAGAGCGCCGCCTGGGCCACACTGACAAGGTCAAGGGCATTCTGCAGCAGGTGGTGGCCCAATATCCGGGTACTTCCGCCGCCCAGCTGGCTCAGCGCGATCTGCAACGCATGTAATCGAGTTTGAGCTGTTTGGAAGAAACCCGCGCTTGCCGCGGGTTTTTTCGTTAGAATCCATGCCTTTTTATGAAACACGCTTCCTGGGATTACCGTGTTTGCGGGATTCCTCGAGGTGCCTGACGGAGGCGGACAGCCTGTTTAGCTGTTACGCCCGTGGCGACTATGCAAGACACATTGAGAATTACCGAAGTTTTCTACTCGTTGCAGGGTGAAACTCGGACTGCCGGCCTGCCCACGGTATTTGTGCGCCTGACCGGTTGTCCGCTGCGTTGCCAGTACTGCGACAGTGCCTACGCTTTCAGCGGCGGCACCCTCCGCACCCTCGAGAGCATTCTCGAGCAGGTCGCCGGTTTCCGCCCACGTTACGTCTGTGTGACCGGGGGCGAGCCTCTGGCGCAACCTAACGCCATTCCCCTGCTCAAGCAGCTGTGCGACGCCGGTTACGAAGTCTCGCTGGAAACCAGTGGAGCCCTGGATATTTCCGCGGTCGATCCGCGTGTCAGTCGAGTGCTCGACCTGAAGACGCCGGGGTCGCAGGAGGCTCAGCGCAATCGTTACGAAAACATCGAGCTGCTGACGCCGAACGACCAGGTCAAGTTTGTCATCTGTTCCCGTGAGGACTACGACTGGGCGGTTTCCAAGCTGATCCAGTATGGTTTGGAGCGGCGGGCGGGCGAGGTGCTGTTTTCGCCGAGCCATCACGATCTGAATGCGCGCGATCTGGCTGACTGGATCGTTGCGGACAACCTGCCGGTGCGCCTGCAATTGCAGTTGCATAAGTATCTTTGGAATGACGAGCCGGGGCGCTGATATGACTGAACAAGCACAGAACCACGTTGCCACCGAAAAGCGTGCAGTAATCCTGCTGTCCGGCGGTCTGGACTCGGCCACCGTGGTGGCCATGGCCCGTGCCGAAGGTTACCACTGCTACACCATGAGCTTCGATTACGGCCAGCGTCATCGCGCCGAGTTGCAGGCGGCTGAGCGTGTCGCTCGCGACCTGGACGTGGTCGAGCACAAAGTGATCGGTCTCAACCTCAACGGTATCGGTGGCTCCGCGCTGACTGACAGCTCCATCGATGTGCCCGAGGCCCCGAGCGAAGGGATCCCCGTCACCTATGTGCCGGCGCGTAACACTGTGTTCCTGTCCCTGGCACTGGGCTGGGCGGAAGTGCTGGGCGCGCGGGACATCTTCATTGGCGTCAACGCCGTGGACTATTCGGGTTATCCGGATTGCCGCCCGGAGTTCGTCGAGGCCTTCGAGCGCATGGCCAACCTGGCGACCAAGGCCGGCGTAGAGGGGCAGGGGTTCCGTATCCAGGCACCGCTGCAGAACTTGAGCAAGGCCGATATCGTCAAGGCGGGCGTCAAGCTCGGGGTTGATTACGGCCTGACCGTGTCCTGCTACCAGGCCGATGATCAAGGGCGTGCTTGCGGTAAATGCGACAGCTGCCGTCTGCGTGCAGAAGGTTTTGCCGCGGCCGGTGTCAGCGACCCAACACCTTATTTTTGATTTTTTTCATATTGGGTGTTGAATTCTTTTTATAAATCAGTATTATACGCGCCACCACACAGCGGGTCGTTAGCTCAGTTGGTAGAGCAGTTGGCTTTTAACCAATTGGTCGTAGGTTCGAATCCCACACGACCCACCATTTTCTAGCAGTATTTAAAATCCGAAAGGCCCACGAAAGTGAGGATTTTCGGGTTTTTTTTTGCCTGCAGAAAAGTCCGGATCGGGTCTGGAGAGTGTGCAGAGCCATTACCAGCCTGTAGCTGTCTGGGGCGAGTCCTGGATTCGAGCCGGCTCGAATCGATGCTGTGCTGGAGCAAATCCTGAATCTCGTCCGTAAAGACCATCCATCGGCTGGTCGGTGTGCCTTACAGCGGAGTCAGGACATTCATCACGGTGTCCAGGGCCACGCGGGTGTCGTCCAGTTGCACCAGCGAGGCATGCCGGGCGCCGAGGGCGTCGCGATTCTTGATGGCGGTCAGGATCGCCTTGTGCCGGGGCAGGCTGAGGCGCTGGATGTCGGGGCGGCGGTTGGTGATGCTGATGGACTCGCGCAGCGGCAGCGACAGCATGTTGCACATGTAGGCGAGCAGGTCGTTGCGGGTGGCGTCGGCGATCGCCCGGTGGAAATCCAGGTCAGCCTGCAAGAGCTCCTCGTGGGTCTTGGCGGTCTCCATGGACTGGTAGGCTTTCTCGATCACCGCGATGTCCGGGTCGGTCGCGGTGGTGGCGGCCATGGCGGCGATTTCCGGCTCGAGGATGCGGCGTACGCCGGCCAGGGTATTGAAGAACTCGCTGTGAGGTGTCGACTGCATCAACCAGGACAGCACGTCCGGGTCCAGCAAATGCCATTTCGCCCGTGGCCGTACCACCGCGCCGACCCGTGGCTTGGAGTACACCAGGCCCTTGGCGCTGAGCACACGGGTGGCTTCGCGCAGCACCGAGCGGCTGACCTGGTATTCCTCACACAGCGTTGCCTCCAAGGGCAATCTATCTTCCGGCTTGAAGCGTCCGGAGACGATGTGCATGCCCAAATCCTGAACGATCCGGGCATGCATGCTCTTACGGGGTTTGGAAGGCTGGTGATCCATAACAGGGAGGCTGCTCTGAAGAAATTGGCTGCATCATAACATCGCTCCCGTCTCTATCAGGCGCTCCTGCATGCCTGAGTCGGTGGGCGGCGGGCCCGCATCAGCCTCCTCAGTGGGAATGCCGCGGGACCTCGGCGCCCCGGCAGCCCACCAGGAAATCGAAGTCGCAGCCCTGGTCCGCCTGCAGTACGTGGTCGATGTACAACTGGCGATAGCCGCCGACGATCAGCGACTGCGGTGCCTGCAGATCGGCCATGCGCGCCGCCAGTTCTTCCTCCGGGATGTCCAGGTGCAGGCGTCCGCCGGCACAGTCCAGCTCGATCCAGTCGCCTTCCTTCACCGCTGCCAACGGGCCGCCGGCCGCCGCTTCCGGCGCCACGTGCAGGACCACCGTGCCATACGCCGTGCCGCTCATGCGCGCGTCGGAAATCCGTACCATGTCGGTCACGCCCTGGGCCAGCAACTTGGCCGGCAAGCCCATGTTGCCTACCTCCGCCATGCCGGGGTAACCCTTGGGGCCGCAGTTCTTCATCACCAGGATCGAGTCGGCGTCGACCTCCAGTTCCGGGTCGTTGATCCGCGCCTTGTACATGTCGAAGTTCTCGAACACCACCGCGCGGCCGCGATGCTGCATCAGTTCGGCGCTGGCGGCGGAAGGCTTGAGCACGGCGCCCAGCGGCGCCAGGTTGCCGCGCAACACACAGATGCCGCCGTCCGCGCGGATCGGGTTGTCCAGGGTGCGGATCACTTGGTCCTGGCCATAGATCGGTGCCTCCCGGGTGTTTTCGCCGATGGTTCTGCCGTTGACCGTCAGTGCATCCGGGTGGGGAATCAGCTTGGCTTCGCCGAGGCGGCGCAACACCGCAGGCAGGCCGCCGGCATAGTAGAACTCTTCCATCAAGAAGCGCCCGGACGGTTGCAGGTCGACAATGGTCGGCATGCTGCGACCGATGCGGGTCCAGTCGTCGAGGTCGAGTTCGACGCCGATGCGCCCGGCGATGGCTTTCAGGTGAATCACCGCGTTGGTCGAGCCGCCGATGGCGGCGTTGACGCGGATGGCATTTTCGAACGCCTCTTTGGTGAGGATCTTCGACAGCCTCAAGTCTTCGCGAACCATCTCCACCGCGCGCATGCCGGACATGTGCGCCAGCACATAACGGCGGGCATCGACCGCCGGGATCGCCGCGTTGTGGGGCAGGGAAGTGCCCAGGGCCTCGGCCATGCAGGCCATGGTCGAGGCGGTGCCCATGGTGTTGCAGGTACCCGCCGAGCGCGACATGCCGCCTTCGGCCGCAAGGAAGTCATCGAGGGTGATGGTGCCGGCCTTGACCTGTTCGCTGAGCTGCCACACCACGGTACCCGAACCTATGTCCTGGCCCTTGTGCTTGCCATTGAGCATCGGTCCGCCGGTGACGACGATGGCCGGCACGTCGCAACTGGCCGCGCCCATCAGCAGTGCCGGCGTGGTCTTGTCACAACCGGTCAGCAGCACCACGCCATCGATTGGGTTGCCACGAATGGCCTCCTCGACATCCATGCTGGCCAGGTTGCGGGTGAGCATGGCGGTCGGGCGCAGGTTCGACTCGCCGTTGGAGAACACCGGGAACTCCACCGGAAAGCCGCCGGCCTCGATCACCCCGCGTTTGACATGCTCGGCAATCTGGCGGAAGTGCGCGTTGCACGGGGTCAGCTCCGACCAGGTGTTGCAGATGCCGATGATGGGCTTGCCATGGAACTGGTGGTCGGCGATGCCCTGATTCTTCATCCAGCTGCGGTACATGAAGCCGTTCTTGTCGGCCGTGCCGAACCAGTGGGCGGAGCGCAGGTTGGGTTTCTTATCAGACATGGTCAGATCTCTTATTGTAAGACTATATTGTTCTGGTCTGGCCATAACATAAGCGCAAAATCATGGGTTTGGAAGTATTGTTGGTTAAATAGTAATACTATATAGTCGTTTCAACTGAGGTATGACCCTGGCGGTTTTCCGCGAGAGGCGTCCCCGGGCTTCTATAAAAACAACAATCGGAGACCGATCCCATGAGCCAGGAGCTGCGGCTTGTCCGGCGCATCACGCTGAAACTGATTCCCTTCCTGATCCTGCTGTACCTGATCGCCTACGTGGATCGTTCCGCCGTCGGCTTCGCCAAGTTGCACATGGGCGCCGATATCGGCATCGGCGACGCGGCCTATGGGTTGGGCGCCGGCCTGTTCTTCATCGGCTACTTCCTCCTGGAAATCCCCAGCAACCTGATGCTCGACCGCTTCGGCGCACGGCGCTGGTTCGCGCGGATCATGATCACCTGGGGTGCCATCACCATCGGCATGGCGTTTGTCCAGGGCCCCTACAGCTTCTATCTGATGCGCTTTCTGCTCGGCGCGGCGGAAGCCGGGTTCTTCCCCGGCGTTCTCTACTACATCACCCAATGGTTCCCGGTGCGCCATCGCGGCAAGATCCTCGGGCTGTTCATCCTGTCCCAACCCATCGCGATGATGATCACCGGCCCGGTGTCCGGCGGCCTGCTGGGCATGGATGGCATCCTTGGCCTGCACGGCTGGCAGTGGCTGTTCATCGTCATCGGCACGCCGGCGATCCTGCTGACCTGGCCGGTGCTGCGTTACCTGCCCGACGGCCCGCAGCAAGTCGCCTGGATGGACCCGGCCGAGAAGGCCTGGCTCACCGGCGAGCTGAACAAGGACCTGCAGGCGTACGGCCAGACCCGCCACGGCAATCCGCTGCACGCCCTCAGGGACAAGCGGGTGTTGCTGCTGGCGCTGTTCTATCTGCCGGTGACCTTGAGTATTTATGGCCTGGGCCTGTGGTTGCCGACGTTGATCAAGCAGTTCGGCGGCAGCGACCTGGCCACTGGGTTCGTGTCCTCGGTGCCGTACTTCTTCGGGATCGTCGGCTTGCTGGTGGTGCCGCGCAGTTCCGACCGCCTGAATGATCGCTACGGCCACTTGGCGGTGCTCTATGTGCTGGGTGCGATCGGCCTGTTCCTCAGCGCCTGGCTGTCGGCGCCGCAGCTGCAACTGGCGGCCCTGTGCCTGGTGGCCTTCGCGCTGTTTTCCTGCACCGCGGTGTTCTGGACCTTGCCCGGGCGTTTTTTTGCCGGCGCCAGCGCGGCGGCGGGGATCGCCCTGATCAACTCGGTGGGCAACCTGGGCGGCTACATCGGTCCGTTCGTGATCGGCGCGCTCAAGCAGTACACCGGCAGCCTGGCGTCGGGGTTGTACTTCCTGTCCTGCGTGATGCTGTTCGGCGTGCTGCTGACGGGCGTGGTCTATCGGTTGCTCGAGCGCAGGCACGTGCTGCCGGTCGAGCAGTTCGCCGCCAGTGCCCGCGGCGCCACACGTACTTAATGGCCTAGAGGAGAAAGTTCATGCGTTTAGTGCAGTTCGAATTGAATAACGGCGAGCGTCGGGTCGGCGTGGTCGAGGATGCTCTGGTTCGTGAAGTGCAAGCGGTGGGCACGGTGCGCGAGCTGGCGCTGGCGGCCATCGAGGCGGGTGTCGGCTTGCGCCAGCAGGTGCAAAGCCTCGGCCTGGGCATCAGCCACGACTACGCCGAGCTGCTGGCGAGCCTGAGGATCCTGCCGCCGCTGGATCATCCGGACCGGGCGCACATGCTGGTCAGCGGCACCGGGTTGACCCACCTGGGCAGCGCCGCGGCACGGGACAAGATGCACCAGCAGGGTGCTGACGACACGACGCTGACCGACACCATGCGTATCTTCAAGTGGGGCGTGGAGGGGGGTAAGCCCGCCGCCGGTCAGGCCGGCGTGCAACCGGAATGGTTCTACAAGGGCGACGGTAGCATCGTCGTGCGTCCGGGCCAGGCCTTCAGCCTGCCGGCCTTTGCCGAAGACGCCGGCGAAGAGCCGGAAATCGGCGGCCTGTATGTCATCGGCCATGACGGCAAGCCTTATCGCCTGGGGTTCGCGCTGGGCAACGAGTTCTCCGATCACGTGATGGAGCGCAAGAACTATCTCTACCTGGCCCATTCCAAATTGCGCAGTTGCAGCTATGGTCCTGAACTCAGGGTCGGCGAGCTGCCCCGGCACCTGGCGGGCAGCAGCCGCATTCTGCGCAATGGCCAGGTGCTGTGGCAGAACGAGTTCCTCAGTGGCGAGGCCAATATGTGCCACAGCCTGGAGAACCTCGAGTACCACCATTTCAAATACCGCCAGTTCCTGCGGCCGGGGGATGTGCACATCCACTTCTTCGGCACTGCGACCCTGTCGTTCGCGGACGGCATCCGCACGCAGCCGGGGGACGTATTCGAAATCAGCCAGGCGGCGTTCGGCGCGCCATTGATCAACGGTATTGCCGGTGTCGACGCGGTGCTGGCGCCCGGTTGCGTAGGCGCCCTTTAAGCAGGCGCTCTTCAAGCAGACAAGCAGTCGAGGAGACAGGCATGACCCAGGTTTTTGGCCACAACTACATCGGCGGCCAGCGCAGCGCCGCCGGCACCGTCATTCTTCACAGCATCGACGCCAGCACCGGCGAAGCCTTGCCCCAGGCGTTCTACCAGGCCACGGCGCAGGAAGTCGAGGCTGCCGCCATCGCTGCCGCGGCGGCCTATCCGGCCTATCGCACCCTGAGTGCGCAGCGGCGCGCGCAATTCCTGGAGGCGGTGGCGGACGAGCTGGACGCGCTGGACGATGAGTTCATCGCCCTGGTCTGCCGGGAAACCGCATTGCCCCCCGCGCGGATCCAGGGCGAGCGCAAGCGTACCAGTGGCCAGATGCGGCTGTTCGCCGAGGTGCTGCGGCGCGGCGATTTCTACGGCGCGCGTATCGATCGGGCGCTGCCCGAGCGCCAGCCGCTGCCGCGTCCGGACCTGCGCCAGTACCGCATCGGCCTGGGGCCGGTGGCGGTGTTTGGCGCGAGCAACTTTCCCCTGGCGTTTTCCACGGCGGGCGGCGACACCGCGGCAGCGCTGGCAGCCGGTTGCCCCGTGGTGTTCAAGGCCCACAGCGGGCACATGGCGACCGCCGAGCGGGTCGCCGATGCGATCATCCGGGCGGTCGAGGCCTGCGGGATGCCCGCCGGCGTGTTCAACATGATCTTCGGCGCCGGCGTCGGCGAAGCGCTGGTCAAGCATCCGGCGATCCAGGCGGTCGGTTTCACCGGCTCGCTCAAGGGCGGGCGAGCGCTGTGCGACATGGCGGCGGCGCGCCCGCAGCCGATCCCGGTGTTTGCCGAGATGTCGAGCATCAATCCGGTGATCGTGTTACCCCAGGCGCTGCAAGCGCGGGCGGAAACGGTCGCCCGCGACCTGACCGCGTCGGTGGTGCAGGGCTGCGGCCAGTTCTGTACCAACCCGGGCCTGGTGATCGGCATTCGCTCGCCGCAGTTCGCGGCCTTCACCGAGCAGGTCGCCCGGCTGATCGGCGATCAACCGGCGCAGACCATGCTCAACGCCGGCACCTTGAGCAGCTACGGCAAGGGGTTGCAAAAGCTTCTGGCGCATCCGGGCATCGAGCACCTGGCCGGCGATCCGCAAGCTGGCAACCAGGCGCGGCCACAGTTGTTCAAGGCGCGTGCCAGCCTGCTGGTCGATGGCGATGAAGTGCTGCAGGAAGAAGTGTTCGGCCCAACCACCGTGTTCGTCGAAGTGGCCGACCAGGCGCAGCTCGTCGCCGCCTTGAACGGCCTGCGCGGGCAACTGACGGCGACCCTCATTGGCGAGCCCGCGGACTTCGCGCAGTTCGGCGAGTTGACCGGGTTGCTGGAGCAGAAGGTCGGCCGCATCCTGATCAACGGTTACCCGACCGGTGTCGAGGTCTGTGACGCGATGGTGCACGGTGGGCCTTTCCCGGCCACCTCCGATGCCCGCGGCACGTCGGTGGGGACCCTGGCCATCGAACGTTTCCTGCGCCCGGTGTGTTTCCAGAACTACCCCGACAACCTGTTGCCAGATGCCTTGAAGAACGCCAACCCTCTGCGTATCCAGCGCCTGGTGGATGGACGGCCATCGCGCGACAGCCTGTAACGCGGGGCGGCCAATGTCTGCCTGAAAACAACAACAATGCAGGAGGTTTCATGTCGTGGACCGCGCTGACCACACACCGTGCGCAGCTTGGCGAAGGGCCGTTCTGGGATGCGCCGAGCCAGGCCCTGTATTGGGTCGACATTGCCGGCCGGCAGGCATTGCGCCTGTGCGGCGAACAACTGCAGGCCTGGCAATTGCCGGAACCGGTGTCGGCCTTCATCCCCTGTGAGCGCGGCGATGCGCTGGTGACCTTGAGCAGCGGCGTGTACCGCCTCGACCTCGGTTCCGCCCCCGCGGCACCGCGCCTGAGCCTGCTCTGCGTGGCCGATCCGCAACCGGGCAACCGCGCCAACG
This sequence comes from Pseudomonas sp. SK3(2021), assembly GCF_016772375.1. NCBI lineage: Bacteria > Pseudomonadati > Pseudomonadota > Gammaproteobacteria > Pseudomonadales > Pseudomonadaceae > Pseudomonas > Pseudomonas sp. SK3(2021). Next base: position 5,188,712 of record NZ_CP061943.1, on the reverse strand, counting down.
AGGCCCGTTGCGACGCCCAGGGCCGGCTCTGGCTGGGCACCATGCAGAACAATATCGGCGAGCGGGGTGAAGACCTTCCCGTGCTGCGGCGTTCCGGTGGCCTGTTCCGCATCGATGCCCAGGCGCGCGTCACGCCTCTGCTCCAGGGCCTGGGGATTCCCAATACCTTGCTGTGGAGCGAGGACGCCAGCCGCCTGTATTTTGCCGACAGCCTGGACGGCACGCTGTATCAGTACCCGATCGCCAGCGATGGCCGGCTCGAACCGGCGCGCAGCTGGTTCGGGCCACACCCGCGTGGCGTCCCGGACGGTTCGGCGATGGACGCCCAGGGCTATGTCTGGAATGCCCGCTGGGACGGCGGCTGCCTGCTCAGGCTGGCGCCCGACGGCGAGGTCGATCGGGTGCTCGAGCTGCCGGTCAGCCGGCCCACCAGTTGCGTGTTCGGCGGCGCGGACCTCAAGACCCTGTACATCACCAGCGCGGCCAGCCCGCTCGATCATCCTCTGGACGGTGCGGTGCTGGCCGTCCAGGTCGATACCCCAGGGAACCCCGGTCATCGATTTGCCGGTTGAGGTTTCAGGCTGAAACCTGTGTGCAACGAGCTGTGTGCAACGAAGCCATTTGGAACGAGCTATGAAAACAACAACAAGGAGTCACCTTATGAATCGTCGTCGTGGGATCCGTTACCTGTGTTGTGCCGCCCTGGCCATGTCGGCCGCCAGCCTGAGCTGCCTGCTGCTCGCCGCCGAGCCGGTGAAGATCGGTTTCCTGGTCAAGCAGGCGGAGGAACCCTGGTTCCAGACCGAATGGGCCTTTGCCGAAAAGGCCGGTAAGGACAAGGGCTTCACCGTGATCAAGATCGCCGTGCCGGACGGCGAGAAAACCCTGTCGGCGATCGACAGCCTCGCCGCCAACGGTGCCAAGGGCTTCGTGATCTGCCCGCCGGACGTGTCCCTGGGGCCGGCGATCATGGCCAAGGCCAAGCTCAACGACTTGAAAGTGATTGCCGTCGACGACCGTTTTGTCGATGCCAAGGGCCAGTTCATGGAAGACGTGCCCTACCTGGGCATGGCCGCGTTCGAGGTGGGGCAGAAGCAGGGCGCCGCCATGGCCGGCGAAGCGAAGAAGCGCGGCTGGGACTGGAAGGACACCTACGCGGTGATCACCACCTACAACGAACTCGACACCGGTAAAAAACGCACCGACGGCTCGGTCAAGTCCCTGGAGGAAGCCGGCCTGCCCAAAGAGCACATCCTCTTTGCGCCGCTCAAGACCCTCGACGTGCCGGGCAGCATGGACGCCACCAACTCGGCGCTGGTCAAGCTGCCCAGCGGGGCGAAGAACCTGATCATCGGCGGGATGAACGACAACAGTGTGCTGGGCGGTGTGCGCGCCACGGAAAGCGCCGGCTTCGCCGCGGCCAATGTGATCGGCATCGGCATCAACGGCACGGACGCCATCGGCGAGTTGAAGAAACCCGACAGCGGCTTCTTCGGCTCGATGCTGCCCAGCCCGCACATGGAGGGCTACAACACCGCGAGCATGATGTTCGAGTGGGTCACCACCGGCAAGGAACCGCCCAAGTACACGGCGATGGACGACGTGACGCTGATCACCCGGGACAACTTCAAGCAAGAACTGGAAAAGATCGGCCTGTGGAACTGAGGACCGGTGATTTTCCCCGGCGGCCCTTTCGACCGGGCCGCCTGACTTGACGAGGTGGCTATGCACGCGCAACTGAATGAACGACAACACAGCGCCGGCGCCAGTTTGTGTTTCAACGGCATCGGCAAGATTTTCCCCGGGGTCAAGGCGCTGGACGGCATCAGCTTCACCGCCCGGCCGGGGCAGGTGCACGCCCTGATGGGCGAGAACGGCGCAGGCAAGTCGACCTTGCTGAAGATTCTCGGTGGCGCCTACACGCCCAGCAGCGGCAGTGTGCAGATCGGCGAGCAGGCCATGGCGTTCAAGTGCGCGGCCGACAGCATTGCCTGCGGGGTCGCGGTGATCCACCAGGAGTTGCACCTGGTGCCCGCCATGAGCGTGGCCGAGAACCTGTTCCTCGGCCATCTGCCGGCCAGTCTCGGGGTGATCGACCGCCGTGCGCTGCGCCAGCAGGCGTTGGCATGCCTCAAGGGGCTGGCCGATGAAATCGATCCCGACGAGAAGGTCGGCCGCCTGTCCCTGGGCCAGCGCCAACTGGTGGAAATCGCCAAGGCGTTGTCCCGTGGCGCTCATGTGATTGCCTTCGACGAGCCCACCAGCAGCCTCTCGGCCCGGGAAATCGAGCGCTTGATGGCGATCATCGGGCGCCTGCGGGACGAAGGCAAAGTGGTGCTGTACGTGTCCCATCGCATGGAGGAGGTGTTCCGGATCTGCGATGCGGTGACGGTGTTCAAGGACGGCCGCTACGTGCGCACCTTCGAGGACATGAGCGCATTGACCCACGACCAGTTGGTCACTTGCATGGTCGGTCGCGACATCCAGGACATCTACGATTACCGCCCCCGGCCCCGCGGCGCGGTGGCGCTCAAGGTCGACGGCCTGCTGGGGCCGGGCCTGCGTGCCCCGTTGAGTTTCCAGGTGCACCAGGGCGAGGTGCTCGGCCTGTTCGGCCTGGTCGGCGCGGGGCGTACCGAGCTGCTGCGCCTGCTCGGCGGCCTCGAACGGGCAAGCGCCGGAAGCCTGGCACTGTGTGGCGAGGCCCTGCACCTGCGCTCGCCGCGCGATGCCATTGCCGCCGGGGTGCTGCTGTGTCCCGAGGACCGCAAGAAGGAGGGCATCATTGCGCTTTCCAGCGTCGCCGAGAACATCAACATCAGCGCGCGCGGCGCCCATTCGAGCTTTGGCTGGCTGTTGCGCGGCGGCTGGGAGAAGGGCAACGCCGACAAGCAGATCAAGGCGTTGAAGATAAAGACACCCAATGCGGCGCAGAAAATCGTCTACCTGTCCGGCGGCAATCAGCAGAAGGCCATCCTCGGCCGCTGGCTGTCGATGCCGATGAAAGTCCTGCTGCTCGACGAACCCACGCGCGGCATCGATGTCGGCGCCAAGGCCGAGATCTACCAGATCATCCATGACCTGGCGGCCAGCGGCATCGCGGTGATCGTGGTGTCCAGCGACCTGATGGAAGTGATGGGCATCTCCGACCGCATCCTGGTGCTGTGCGAGGGTGCGCTGCGCGGCGAAAAGAGCCGCGAACAGGCCAATGAATCCAACCTGCTGCAACTGGCTTTGCCGCGCCAACGCGCCGACGGCCTGGAGAACTGAAGAGGTGAACATGACAATTCAAGACAACGCGTTGCCGACGGCGCGCAAACCCCTGGACCTGCGTGGCCTGCTCGATAACTGGGCGATGCTGTTGGCGGCGGTGGGGATCTTCGTGCTCTGCACCTTGCTCATCGACAACTTCCTCTCGCCGCTGAACATGCGCGGCCTGGGCCTGGCCATTTCCACCACCGGCATCGCCGCCTGCACCATGCTCTATTGCCTGGCGTCCGGGCATTTCGACCTGTCGGTCGGTTCGGTGATCGCCTGTGCCGGGGTCGTCGCGGCCGTGGTGATGCGCGACACCGACAGCGTGTTGCTCGGGGTGGGCGCCGCGCTGCTGATGGGGCTGCTGGTCGGGCTGATCAATGGCATCGTGATTGCCAAGCTGCGGGTCAATGCGCTGATCACCACTCTGGCGACCATGCAGATCGTCCGTGGCCTGGCCTATATCTTCGCCAATGGCAAGGCGGTCGGCGTATCCCAGGAGCAATTCTTCGTCTTCGGCAATGGCCAGTTGTTCGGGGTGCCGGTGCCGATCCTGATCACCATCGGCTGCTTCCTGTTTTTCGGCTGGCTGCTCAACTACACCACCTACGGGCGCAACACCATGGCCATCGGCGGCAACCAGGAAGCGGCGCTGCTGGCCGGGGTCAACGTCGACCGCACCAAGATCGTCATCTTCGCCGTGCACGGGGTGATCGGCGCGCTGGCCGGGGTGATCCTGGCATCGCGCATGACCTCCGGCCAGCCGATGATCGGCCAGGGGTTCGAGCTGACAGTGATTTCCGCCTGTGTGCTGGGCGGGGTGTCGTTGAGCGGCGGGATTGGCATGATCCGCCATGTGATCGCCGGGGTATTGATTCTGGCGATCATCGAAAACGCGATGAACCTGAAAAACATCGACACCTTCTACCAGTACGTGATCCGTGGTTCGATCCTGCTGCTGGCGGTGGTCATCGACCGCATGAAACAACGCTGATTCCGGGGGGCTTCGTCGCCGGCCACTGCCTTGCCGGGGCGGCAGGGCAGTGGCGGCTGCCGCTTTTTTAGTCGGTGGAGAACTTCAGGACGGTGTCCTGGTTGTAGACCTGGCCGGGGTTCAGCCGGGTGCTGGGGAAGTCCGGCTGGTTGGGCGAATCGGGGAAGTGCTGGGTCTCCAGGGTGAACCCACCCCAGTGACTGTAGGTCTTGCCCGCCTTGCCCTTGAGCGTGCCGTCGAGGAAGTTGCTGGTGTAGAACTGCACCCCGGGTTCGCTGGTGTAGAGCTGCAAGCGACGACCGGAGCGAGGGTCGCGCACCTCGGCGGCGAGCTGGCCGACATTGCCCTTGGCGTCGAGCACCCAGTTGAAGTCGAAGCCGCCCTGTTTCGGCTCGGCGAACTTGAGCTGCGGATGATCGTCCTTGATGTGCTGGCCGATGGCGGTCGGTTGCCGGAAGTCCATCGGCGTGCCGGCGACCGGAGCCCGTTCGCCGGTCGGAATCAGCTTGGCGTTGACCGGCGTGTAGTGGCTGGCGTGCAAGGTGGCGAGCTGGGCGAGCACATCGCCGTTACCGGCGCCAGCGAGGTTGAAGTAACTGTGGTTGGTGAGGTTCAGCACCGTGGGTTTGTCGGTGGAGGCGCTGTACTCGATGCGCAGCTCGTTGTTGTCGTTGAGGCTGTAGGTGACCTCGACCTGCAGGTTGCCGGGAAAGCCCATTTCGCCGTCTTTGGACAGGTAGCTCAAGGTCACCCCGACAGCGTCCTTGCGCTTGATCGGCCGGGCTTTCCAGACGCGCTTGTCGAAGCCCTGGGCGCCGCCATGCAGCGAGTTCGGGCCGTCGTTGAGGGGCACCTGGTAACGCTGGCCGTCCAGCTCGAACGTCCCGCCGGCCAGGCGATTGCCGTAGCGGCCGATGGTGGCGCCGAAGAACGCGGTGCCGCGCTGATAACCCTGGACGTCGTCGAAGCCCAGGACCACGTCGTCGAAGGCGCCGTTCTTATCCGGCACCTTCAACGATTGCAGGACCGCGCCGTAGGTGATGACCGTGGCTTGCAGGCCATGGCTGTTGCGCAACACATATTGCTCGACGGCGGTGCCCTCGAGGGTCGTGCCAAAGGCCTTGTGTTCGCTGGACAGGCCCGCGGCCTGGGCGCCGAGGCTGGCGAGCAGCAGCGACAGGCCGAGGCTGGAAAGCCGGTAGGGAGAGTGCGGCATGGTTGAACTTCCTTTTGTTGTTCTGAATGGAATAGTTCTACTAATTTGCAGTTTTACTGGTTTCATCGACAAATCTATCGCCTTGAGTGGCTTTTTTACAATATAAAATAAGACTAATTAGGTTGGCGTAGCATGGATACAGGCATGCTCCGCTGGCCCGGACCGATAATGATCACTGCGCAGGAACCGTCATATGAACAATGAGAAAGGGGCTGGCATGCAGGCCGTGTACGCGGATCTCAACGACAAGACTGTATTGATTTCCGGTGGCGCCTCGGGCATTGGCGAAGCCCTGGTTTGCGCTTTTGCACAGCAGGGCGCCAGGGTTGCGTTCGTGGACATGGCGCAAAGCCAGGGCGAGGCGTTGGCGGCCCGGTTATCGGCGCAGGGCCATCGTGTCGAGTTCGCGCACTGCGACATCACCGACGAGGTCGCTTACCAGGCCGCGATCGGACGCTTCGCGCAGACGCTGGGGCCTGTCACGGTGCTGGTGAACAATGCCGCCAATGACGTGCGGCACAGCCTGGAGGAGGTCGACTCTTCGAAATTCGACAAGCTCATCTCGGTCAATCTCAAGCACGCCTTTTTCGCCAGCCAGGCGGTGGTGCCGATGATGAAGGCCGCCGGCGCCGGCAGCGTGATCAACCTGGGGTCCATCGGCTGGATGATGGCCTCCAGCGGGTACCCGGTCTATGCGGCCAGCAAGGCGGCCACCCACGGTTTGACCCGGGCCCTGGCGCGGGAATTGGGGCCCTGGCGGATCCGGGTCAACACCCTGGTGCCCGGCTGGGTGATGACCGAAAAACAGCTGGCGTTGTGGGTGGACGATGCCGCCCGCGAGCTGATCAGCCGCAGCCAGTGCCTGCCGGGCAGCGTGGAGCCCGGGCATATCGCGCAGATGGCGCTGTTCCTGGCGTCCGATGCGTCCGCCATGTGCTCGGCGCAAAACTTCATCGTCGATGGCGGCTGGGTATAGCACCCGGCGAACGACGCCGTGGCCCCGCCGGAATGACGGCGAGTTGTCGGCGGGCAGGGCTCAAGCAGAAGGCGGCTGGAAGGGGTTCAAGGCGCAGCACAGACTGATAGACAGGCCGCCTGGGGGCTCGCCCCCCTGCTGCCGGGGCTCAAGGCGCCGATGCCGGCTGGGCGGATCGGCGTGTTCGCCAGCGGCATGCCTGGCCTGTTCATCGACCTTCGATACGCAGCGGCAGGCTGTCGATCACCTGAGACAGCGCTTGCTCCAGTTCCGCCTCTTCTTTTTTTACCCGTTCCGGGTTTCTTCGGCGTTGCCGGTATTCGCTGGGGCTGGCGCCGGCGAACTGCTTGAAGGCGCGGGCGAAGTAGGACGGGTCCTTGAAGCCGACCTCATAGCCGATGCTGGTGATGGGCATCTGGCTGTTGTCGAGCAGATTCTTGGCGCAATCCATGCGTTTGCTCAGGATGTAATCCATGAATCCCAGGCCATGGACCTCCTTGAACAGCCGGCTGAAGCGAAACGTGGTCATGCCACAGCGCTTGGCCAGCTCTTTCTGGTCGATGCTTTCCCGAAAGTTCTGCTCGATGTACAGCAGCACATCGCTGAGTGCCTGATGTTTCTGGTGCTCTACGGTCAGCCGGATGCTGTCCGGCAGGGACGGGCCGTGTTCGATCTGCAGCGTCTTGTTGCCGGGGCCGCTGCCGTGGCGCAGTTCGCAGAGCTGCTTCAGTGCATGCAGGAAACGCCGGATCTCGGCACTCGAGAGCGGGAGCACCATGTACTCCCAGACCCGCGAACGCATGGCCCAGACCGCAAGTTCTTCGGAGTGCTGCACCGTGAACATGGCGATGGGAATGGAGGGAATCTTGTGTTTGATCTCCAGCAACAGATTGAGCCCCGGCATGTCCGGGCGGTCATAGTGCATGCAGATCATGTCCGGTAGAGGATGCATGTCCTTTTCGGGCGGAGACGCGTCTTTCGACACCCGGCAATCGCAGGTTGGGCGAAACAGCGCGATCAGTTCTTCAGAGGATCGGTCGCGCGTGAGGTCGAACCATAAAAGAGAGGGTTTTTGGACCGACTCAGGTTTCATTTCCTTATTCCTTCCTGGTGTCTCGCTGTCACTTCCTGGGCTGTCAGTATCGCCATTGTGCGTTGCGGGCAAAGGATCAAGTTCCGATAGCGCTTCATAAATTTTCTTGATTACCTTCTATGTCTGACAGCGAGATAAGAGTCACAGGCAGCTCCTTGCTGTTGCGATCGCCTTTTCTTGCACCACCGGCCACGGCTGAATCAATTTAGTGTTATATGAGAACAGTTCCTTTTCTGAAAAAACTCCATCTGCCAGGTTTAGTTTCATTGATGGTCTTTGCTGTCTTGCCAAGGGGCGCAAAAAAGTCCTAGAAACCGACAATAAACTCCTAACTCTTTCTGTTAGCCCCTGACTAGGATTCAGTCAGGCGGCACAAATACTGATCGCCTTGAAGCAACTTTACCTATATGAGGTGAACAAGATGAAACTGCAAACAATCAAAACTTCGGTGCTGGCCTTCATCAAGGATGAAGAGGGTTTGACCATCGTGGAATATGCGGTGGCCGGTGGTCTGATTACGCTGGGAGCCGTTGCCGCGTTCGTGACGCTGGGAGGCAACGTGAGCACCGCCATTACCAGCCTGGGTTGTGCCGTTCAGGGTGTCGTGTGCTAACGACAGCCGTTGTGCCGAGTCCTCAGCCCAAGACTGGAGCTGCTTGTTGCTCGTACGCAGCCAGACTTCTCGGGTCTGGCTGCGAAGAGCGGTTTCCCTCGGGCTGAGGCCGTACCTGTGGTGCATGTGTGTTTCCGCCGTTTTTCTGTCTGATCCCGCCTGGACAGGATGGAGCCTTCTCAATCGGTCTGTGCAGTCAGCGCACAGTACATGACGGATGGCTCCAGTCTTGGTTTCGAACGAGACAAATCGTCAAGTGACCTTTGGCCGAGCACGGCTCCATCGCTCTGCAACGGCCTGCAAATTCTCTTTGCAGCTTCTGGAGTATCGTCGCTGTATTGCTCGCGTGAAGATCAAATCCTGATATGGAAGCCTCGATTTACTTCGTTTCGCACTATGGTTTGGGCGCAGCGAACACCGCCGGGGCTTTTGTCTTTGTCGGCTAGTGGCTCAGGCCGGTCTCGTATCGAGGGCAAGTCTGTTTCAAGGCGGCGCTTCAATTATTCCTTCCTTAGATAAGCCATCTGTTCCTTGGGATGTGTTGTTCCCGGTGCTTTTTTGCATCTTTCAACAACAGCAATAAAGTCCTAACGATCAGCAAAAAACTCCTAACCCTCCCAGTGCTCCCCTGACTAATGTTCAACCAGGCAGTGCACAAGGGCTGCTCTTAAACAAAAACAATTGAGTGAGGTGGAAAAATGAATCTGCAATCGATCAAGACTTTGGTCATCAAGTTCGCCAAAGACGAAGACGGCCTGACCATTGTGGAATATGCAGTGGCCGGTGGCCTGATCACTTTGGGCGCTGTTGCCGCGTTTGTGACTCTGGGCGGTAACGTGAGCACCGCCATTACCAGCCTGGGATGCGCTGTCCAGGGAGTCGTCTGCTAATACGCCAACTTCCACCGAGGGCTGCAGTCATGGGCAAAGAGCAATTATTCGTTGTTGCATTAATGCTGGGGCTGCTGGGGATTGCGGTGGTGAGCGATCTTCGTCGCCACCGTATTCCCAACCTCTTGGTGCTGTTGGGGCTGGGACTGGGGATTGCCAGCCAGGTCTATTCCTCAGGCGTCATCGGGTTTGGTTATGGATTGTTGGGCATGTCGATCGGTTTTGCCGTTTTTCTTCCTCTGTACGCCTTTGGCGGGATGGCGGCCGGCGACGTCAAGCTCATGGCCATGGTTGGCACTTTTCTCACTCCGCAGCACGCCCTCTGGGCTGCATTTTTCAGCCTGATCGCCGGCGGCGCGTGCGGGGTATTGATCGTGTTGGTACGTGGTCAAGTTCAACGGACCATGGGGCGCTACTGGCAGATGGTGAGAGCCAAGGCCTATTTCCCGCCGGCGGATGATGAAGTGGCCGGCAAACCCTTTCCTTATTCGGTTGCGATCCTGCTCGGCACATTGGCCAGCTTTTACTGGTTGCCCCTTGGCCAGTAGCTCAGGAGAACATTATGTACGCCATCAGTAACAGCCGTCCGACCGGCAATGACCGGGAAGCAGTGCAGCGACTGGCTCCACAGCCACGCACGATCCTCGAGACCGGGCTGGCGGACAATTTCCTCGGAGACCTGGTCTGCAAGCATCTGCACGATGCGGGCGTACTGGACATGCCTCGACTGGTCGAGCGCCTGGCGCTGACGGGGGCGGTGGTTGAAGAAGTCCTGACCTTCCTGCGCCAGGATCATCGGGTCGAGATCCTTGGCCAGGCCGCTGGCCAGGGCTTGCGCTACGGGCTGACCGAGCGCGGCCGCAATGCTGCCCGCGATGCCTTGTCGCGCAGTGGTTATATCGGCGCGGCGCCCTTTCCGGTGAGCGCCTACCGCTCGCTGATCAAGGTCCAGACCATTCACCATGGCCGTATCAGCGCCCGGGACATGCAGGCGTCCTTCGGCTCCATGGTGCTGGCCCAGAACATGCTCGATCAACTGGGCGTGGCCCTGAATTCCGGGCGCGCCATCATGATTTACGGGCCGGCGGGGACGGGCAAGACCTACGTCAGCAGCCGGTTGATCCGGCTGTTTTCCGAGTCCATCTGGGTGCCCCATGCCATTGCGATCAACGATGCGGTGATCGAGATCTACGACCCCCAGGTACACCGGCGTCTGGATGTCGGCGATGCGCAGAACAGCCTGATGCTCAATGAGGGGATCGACCGTCGGCTCCTGTGCTGTGAACGGCCGATCATCATCACCGGCGGCGAGCTGACCATGGAACAGCTGGATATCCGCTACGACCCCTTCACTCGCCAGTACCAGGCGCCGTTGCAGCTCAAGGCCAGTAATGGCCTGTTCGTCATCGACGACATGGGGCGCCAGCGCATGGCCCCCGCGGAGTTGCTCAATCGCTGGATCGTACCGATGGAGGAGAAACGCGACTTCCTCAACCTTGGCGGCGGTCGGCACTGCGAGTTGCCGTTCGACCTGATCCTGGTGTTTTCCACCAACCTGAACCCGTTGGAACTGGCCGACGAGGCGTTCCTGCGGCGCATTGGCTACAAGCTGCAGTTCGGCTACCTCAAGCCCGAGGAGTACGAACGTATCTGGATTCAAGAGACAGAGCGCCTGAACATCCAATACGACCCGCTGCTGTTGCGCTACGTCCTGGATGAGCTCTATGGCGCTGAAAACATGCCGCTGGTGCCTTGCCACCCACGGGATCTCTTGAGCATGGCGCTCGATCGCCAGCGTTATGTGGGCGCCAGCGGGCCGCTGTCAACCCTGGAACTGGAGTGGGCTTGGCACAGCTACTTCGTCCAGCTCGATTTTCTTTGAGTAAGGAGATTTCGACATGAGTTCTCGTACTTTCACTCTGGTGGCCTTGTCCGTGGTTCTGGGCCTGGGCGCGGCATGGATGGCCAACACCTGGCTCAATGCAAGGCTCAACGCCACCCCCGACGATAACCAGCGGAACGTGGTGGTGGCGACCGTGGAAATCGCTTTCGGGCAAATGGTCGAGCCACAGCAGGTCGCACTGGTCCGCATGCCCAAGGAGACGGTGCCCGAGGATGCTTTCGACGCGACCGAGAAGGTCGTGGGCAAGATCGCCACCTTCTCCATGCTGCGTGGCGACATCCTGCGCGGCGCGCGCCTGGCCGAACACTTGGGCGGCAGCACCCTGGCGTCGCTGATCGAACCCACCAAGCGTGCAATCTCGGTCCGGGTGGACGACGTGGTCGGCGTGGGCGGGTTCCTGTTACCGGGTAACCGGGTCGACGTGCTGGCTACCCGGCAGACCGGCAATACCGGCGATGCCGAATCCAAGACCATCCTGGAAGACCTGCGGGTGCTGGCAGTGGACCAGACGGCCAGTACCGACAAGACCCAACCGGTGGTCGTGCGCGCCGTGACCCTGGAAATGACCCCCCAGCAGGCCGAGGAATTGGTCAAGGGGATGGCCGCCGGCAAGCTGCAACTGGCCCTGCGCAACCCGCTGGACAACCAGAAGCAACCGGCGATGGTCGAGCCGGTCGCCATGATCCAGGAAGTGCCTGCCCCTCCGGTGGTTCGGCCGATTGTCCGGCGTCGTGCCAGCGGCGATAGCGGGATCACGGTGATTCGTGGGATCGAGGTCAACGTTGTGAAGTCCCAGCTGTAAATGATCGGGTACGACATAGACGAACAATGAGGGCTTGATGATGAGCGTGCGTATCCAACAGCCATTGAGTGCATTTCCACGGCAGCAGCGCGGCGCAATGCTGGTACTGGTAGTGATTGCCCTGGCCGCGATGCTGCTGATGGGGGCCCTGGCGCTGGATGGCGGCCATATGCTGGTGAACAAGTCCCGCCTGCAAAATGCGGTGGATGCCGCGGCGCTGAGCGGTGCCAAGACGCTCAGCACGGTCATGGGCGCGACAGGGGCCGCGAGCCTGACGCAGACCGCCGCGCTCAATACCCTGACCTTGAATGCCAACGCCAGCGGCAATCAGGAGCTGGCCGCCGCCATCAACAACAATGTCGGCGATTTTGCCACGGTGGAGTTGGCGTCCACTGTCTATGGACCTTTCTCTTTCCCGGGGCCGGCCAATGCGAGCTATGTGCGGGTGACGGTCACCAACTATTCCCTGGCCGGATTCTTCTGGGGCATCTTTCAGACCCTGGGCAATGGTGTCGGTAACAAGTTTGTGAGCGCGGTGGCTACCGCCGGGCCAAGTCCCACCAGCCCTTGCGACCTCACGCCGCTGATGGTGTGCGGCGATCCAACGAAAAACAGCCCGTCTACCGGGATGTTCTGGGGGTTCCAGTTTGGCGATGCGCAGGTGTTGAAAACCGCCGCAGGCAACAGCTCGCCGATTGGCCCCGGCAACTTCCAGCTGCTCGATTTCGGCTCGGGCGGCAGCACGGTCAGGCAGGGGCTGGCAGGTGGCATCAACCAGTGCAACAGCGTCGGCTCGAATGTCCAGACCAAGCCGGGGAACACCGTCGGGCCTGCCTCGCAGGGCCTCAATACGCGCTTCAACGAGTATTCCGGCGGTCTCAAGGCGGCGGACTATCCACCGGACCTGGTGATCACGGCCAACCCCAAGTCGTTCACTTACGACGATGCGCTCAAGCAGATCCAGTACAACAATCAGGCGGTGACCTCGAGCAGCGGCAATTTGTCCGCGGGCGGCAGCGCCTTGTACGACTACAACGACTGGGTACAGGACGCAGCCAACTGCGTTGCCGGCGGCGGTGGTGGCTGCCAGAACGGCGGGGTGTTCGAACGGCGGATCATCAAGATCGTGATCGGTGACTGCACGGGCAAGAACGACGGGGCGTCGTCGATACCGGTGCTGGGGTTTGGTTGCTACTTCGTCCTGCAGCCGGCTTCGCAAAAGGGCAATGAGTCACAGATATTCGGTCAGTTCGAGAAGGTGTGCGAAGGCGACAACGTGCCGGGCCCCAACCCGGCCAGTACCAGCGGGCCGCAGATCATCCAGCTGTACAAGACCTACATCGACAACAGCCAGACGCCAAGTACCGACTCTTAGGAGGCTTTATGGGACGCACAGGATTCAGATCGCCGCGCAGCCAAGGCGGATTGGCGATGGTGGAGCTGGTGTTGACGCTGCCGCTGCTGCTGTTGCTGATGCTGGCCTTCGCCGAGTTCGGTCGCATGTTGTTCCAGTACAACAGCCTGATGCAGGCCAGTCGCGACGCCGGGCGTTATGTCGCTGACAAGGCGTGGAACGCCACCCTCGGCAAGCTCGACATGAGCGGCACGCTGCAGACCCAGGCCAAGAACGTCGCGGTCTATGGCGTGCCGGCCAACCCCAATGGCTATCCGGCGGTGGTGCCGGGGCTGACGCCGGCGAATGTCGCGGTCACCGCGGTGGGGGCCGAACACGTCCAGGTCAGCATTACCTACACCTATGTACCGGTGATCGGCAGTGCCTTGCCGGCCTTGTATGGCAGCAGCGTGCCGTTGGGCCTGGCCTTGACTTCCACTGTCGTCATGAGGGCCTTGTGATGAACGTCAAAGGTATGCGTGGGCTGTACACCGTCGAGTTCGCGATCACCAGCCTGGTGCTGTTCACCGTGCTGTTCGGTGTGCTGGAAATGGGCCGGCTGTACTTCACGGTCAATGCCCTGAATGAAACCGTGCGCCGCGGCGCCCGCCTGGCGGCGGTGTGCGATATCCAAGATCCGGTGATTCTGCGTCGGGCGATGTTCAACGCTTCTACCGACGGCGGTCCGAGCAGCCTGCTCAATAACCTGACGTCCGCCAACCTGAACCTGGTTTATCTGGACGCCAACGGCGCGACAGTCGCCAGCCCCAACGATCTGAGCGGCAGCAACGGCTTTGTCGCCATTCGGTATGTCCAGCTACAGGTATCCAATTTCAGTTTCAATCTGCTGATTCCTGGGTTCAACGGGGTGTTTGTCCTACCGGTATTCAGGTCGACCGTGCCACGTGAAAGCCTCGGTCGGCAGCCCCAGGCAGCAGTCACACCGGAGATCACACCATGTTGAGTACCCGAGAAGCGCCCGTCGCTGCTGCTACTGAAAAGCAAGGCAAGCGCCTGCTGATCAGTGGGCGCGACGCAACGACCTTGAATCATCTGAAAGCGTTGAGCCAGGGGCTGCCGAATCTGCAGGTCAGCACTCGCCTGGTGAGCAACGGGCATACCGATCCGCTGTATGGGCTGGAGCAGATGCCCGACTTCCTGCTGTTGCGCGTCAGCCACCTGTGGCGTGAAGAGCTGGCGGCCTTGTTGCAGCATCCGCTCAAGGAGCGCCCACCGCTATTGGTCTGCGGCCCGCTGGATGAGCGCGAGGGCATGCGCCTGGCGATGCAGGCCGGCGCCCGGGACTTTCTCCCCGAGCCGGTAGCGGCAGAAGAGTTGCAGGCGGCCATCGGCCGTATGCTCATGGAGGCCAACGCGGAGCTGGGGATCGGTGGCAAGCTGATTGCGGTGATGAATGCCAAAGGCGGTTCGGGAGCCTCGATGCTGGCTTGCAACCTGGCGCATCAGCTCGCCACCCGCGGTGGCAGGACCCTGCTGCTGGACCTGGACCTGCAGTTCGGCAGCGTGGCGCATTGCCTGGACGTGGTGCCTGCCCACAGCCATGTGGATGTGCTGAAGCAGGTCGAGTCCCTGGACAGCATCGCCTTGCGTGGCTATTGCAACCACTTCAGCCCGACCCTGCATGTGCTGGGCGGGCGTACCGGGGAGCTGTGCCTGACCCAGGATGTGCACCTGGACCAGCTGGAAAAACTGTTGCGCCTGGCCCGTGGCACCTACGACTGGGTGGTGGTGGATCTGCCGCGACAGATCGATCACCTCACCGGCGTCACGCTTGAACAGGCCGATCGCATCTACGTCGTGTTGCAGCAGAGCCTGAGCCACCTGAAGGATGGCACCCGCCTGACCCGCATCCTGCGCGACGACCTGAATGTGCAGAGCAACCGGATACAGGTGGTGGTCAACCGCTACAACAAGGCCTCGCCGGTGAGCCTCAAGGATGTTACCGATGCCCTGCGCTGCACGAACCTGCAAACCCTGCCCAATGACTATGCGGTGGTCAGCGAGAGTCAGAACACCGGTGTGCCGCTTGAGCTGCACGCTCCACGTTCGGGGGTGACCCAGGCCCTGCGTGAGCTGACCCAGAACCTGATCGGAATCGAGGTCGCCGAGAAGAGTTTGTTCAAACGTACCTTCAATCGTCTGTTCGGAGGCTAGGCCATGCTCAGCGACTTTCGTAATCGCCTGCGTCAGCAACCCGGCAAACAGGCACCGGCAGAGACGCAACAAGCGCCTCTGGACGGCAAAGAGTGCGCCAGCGTACTCATGGCCTGGGAGGCCAGTGTGCCGGACCTGCTCTATGAAACCAGGACCAAGCTCGGCACGATGGAGGCCGAGTGGCGGGAAAAAATCTACCAGCAGTTGCTCAAGGTCATGGACCTGTCGCTCCTCGATTCCCTGGAGCCGGCCGAGGCCGGGCGGCAGATCCGCGACATCTGCCAGCGCCTGCTCGATGAGCATTCGGCGCCGGTCAATGCCAGCAGCCGCCAGTTGATCCTCAAGCAGATCGCCGACGAAGTGCTCGGCCTCGGGCCTCTGGAACCGCTGCTGAACGACCCGAGTGTGTCCGACATCCTGGTCAACGGTCATGCCTCGGTGTACGTCGAGCGCTTCGGCAAGCTGCAACGAACGGATGTGCGTTTTCGCGACGACCAGCACCTGCTGAATATCATCGATCGCATCGTTTCCAGCCTGGGGCGGCGCATCGATGAGTCCTCGCCGCTGGTGGACGCTCGCCTGAAGGACGGCTCGCGGGTCAACGCCATCATTCCGCCGCTGGCCATCGACGGGCCGAGCATGTCGATCCGCCGCTTCGCCGTGGACTTGCTCAACACCGAGAGCCTGGTGCAGATGGGCACCCTGACCCCGGGCATCGCGCTGATGCTCAAGGCCATTGTCCGCGGCCGGCTGAATGTCCTGATCTCCGGAGGGACCGGCAGTGGCAAGACCACCATGCTCAACGTGTTGTCCAGTTTCATTCCGCACAACGAGCGGATCGTGACCATCGAGGACTCGGCCGAGCTGCAACTGCAGCAGCCCCATGTGGTGCGCCTGGAAACCCGGCCGTCGAACATCGAGGGCCGTGGCGAGGTGGGCCAGCGGGAACTGGTGCGCAACAGCCTGCGTATGCGGCCGGACCGCATCGTGATCGGCGAGGTGCGTGGCGCCGAGGCGCTGGACATGTTGACGGCGATGAATACCGGCCACGACGGCTCGCTGACCACCATCCACGCCAACACCGCCCGCGATGCCCTGGGACGGATCGAGAACATGGTGTCGATGACGGGGGCGACCTTTCCGATCAAGGCCTTGCGTCAGCAGATCGCTTCGGCCATCGGTGTGGTCATCCAGCTGGAGCGGCAGGAGGACGGTACGCGGCGGCTGGTCAGCGTGCAGGAAATCAACGGCATGGAAGGGGAAATCATCACCATGACCGAGATCTTCGCTTTCGTGCGCAGCGGTCTGGGCGAGAAAGGCGAGGTACTGGGCGAGTTCCGCCCCACGGGCATGGTTCCGGCGTTTCGCGATGTGCTGGCCAAACGAGGCATCGAGCTGCCGCTCAGCCTGTTCCGGCCAGACTGGATGGAGGGCTAGTCATGAATCAGATTCCCAGTGAATTTATCCTGGCGTTTCTCGGCATGGTGTTCACCGCCATATTCCTGCTCAGCCAGAGCCTGACGGTGCCGGTGTTCGGCGAGGCCGGCAAGGTGCGCAAGCGTATTCGCAGTCGCCTCGACCTGTTGGAGCGGGCCAGTAACTTGGAGAACATGCAGTTGGTACTGCGCCAGAAATACCTGCGTCGCCTGTCCCCGCTGGAGGCGCGTCTGGAGCAGTTGCCGGCGATGGAGGCCCTGGCGCAGATGATCGAGCAGGCCGGACATGAATACCGTGCCTATCGAGTACTGTTGCTCAGCCTGGTCCTGATGCTGGCGGCGGGTATGCTGCTGTGGCTGTTCACGCAATTGTGGTGGGTGGCACTCCCGGCGGCGGCTGCGGCCTTCTGGCTGCCAGTGCTGAAAATCTCCCGGGACCGCAACAAACGCTTTGCCCTGTTCGAGGAGCAGTTGCCGGATGCACTGGATGCCATGTGCCGGGCGCTGCGTGCCGGGCATCCGTTCAACGAAACCCTGCAATTGGTGGCCGACGAGCACAAGGGGCCGGTTGCCCACGAGTTCGGCCTGACCTTTGCCGACATCAACTATGGCAACGATGTGCGTCGGGCCATGCTTGGCCTGTTGGAGCGCATGCCGAGCATGACCGTGATGATGCTGGTGACCACTGTGCTGATCCATCGTGAGACAGGCGGCAACCTGACGGAGGTGCTGGATCGTTTGAGCAGCTTGATTCGTGGCCGCTTCCGCTTTCAGCGCAAGGTCAAGACGCTCTCGGCCGAAGGGCGCATGTCGGGCTGGATCCTGGTGGCGATGCCTTTTGTCCTGGCGGCGGGGATTGTGCTTTCGAGCCCGACCTATCTGCCTTTGCTCATCAACGAATCATTGGGACGCAAGATGGTGCTGGGCGCGTTCGTGGCGATGCTGGTGGGAATCTTCTGGATACGCAAGATCATCCGGATTCAGGTGTGAACACAATCACTCGTAGGGGGTGAGGTCATGGAGTATCTACTGAGTCTGATCAAAAGTGTGGTCGGTAACGAACAACTGGCACGCCTGCTGTTCGCCGGGGCCATCGGCCTGAGTGTGGTACTGGCCGTGACGACCCTGGTGTTGCTGGTGCAGGGGCTGCAAGACCCCGTGCACCGTCGTCTTCTGCTGATCAAGCGCGGCCATGGCGGCGATGGTCACCGGCAAGGGGCGCCGAGCAACCTGCAGTTGATGCTGGAGCAGGTCGGCCAGCGTTTTGTCTCCGGTGAGCAAGAGCAAGCCTCGGCAACCCGGACCTTGCTGACCCATGCCGGCTTTCGCTCCCCGGCCGCTGTCCAGATGTACTGGGCGGTGCGCCTGTTGACGCCGTTGGCATTGGTGGCGCTGGCGGTCCTGGCGCTGCCGCTGATACCGAAGATATCGCTGCTGCTGGGGATGGGGCTGGTGGTCCTGGCGCTAGGGGTAGGCTGGCTGGTACCGGCCATCTATGTCGACAGCCGCAGGAACGCGCGGATGACCCGTTTGCTCGTCGCCTTTCCGGATGCCCTGGACTTGATGGTGGTCTGCGTGGAGTCAGGCCTTGCCTTGCCCCAGGCGATCGAGCGGGTGTCGGAAGAGATAGCGGTCAGCCAGCCTGACCTGGCCATGGAGCTGGCACTGGTCAACTCCGAGATCCGCGCCGGGATTCCCAGTACCGAAGCGCTCAAGCATCTGGCCGAGCGTACCGGGCTGGAGGACATTCGCGGGTTGGTGAGCCTGTTGGCGCAGAGCATTCGCTTCGGGACCAGCGTGGGGACGACCCTGCGTATCTATGCCGAGGAGTTTCGTGACCGGCGCACCCAGCAGGCCGAAGAGAAAGCCGCGAAAATCGGCACCAAGCTGGTGTTTCCGCTGATCTTCTGCCTGTGGCCAAGCTTCTTTCTGGTAGCCATAGGACCGGCGATCATCGGCGTGTTCAAAGTATTCGGGAAGTTATGAAAGAGGGGAGGGGCAAGGGCCATCGGCATGGATGGCATTGCCCCCTCTGAACGGAACGCCATCGCGACCTGTTGTCACTTTGAACCACCTGAACCACCCGAACCTACGTACTCCTTGTAGTACTCGGGGATCGGGTGTTTGTAGTTGTCCAGCCAGCGCTGCAGGGTCAGTTCCCGTTCGCTGGGCGAGGCGTTCTGCGGGATGGGCGACTTGACCTGGTTACGACTCTGCAGCAACAGCCAGGTTTCAGTCGACTGTTGCGACAGGGATGCCGGGCCGGGTTCGATAGCCTGGGTCACCAGCGGAAGAAGCAAGAGTCCCAGGCAGCTAAGCGTTTGGTATTTCATCACTACCTCTGCGTTATTGGTTGATTGACACTCGATGGCGACGAGTCCGTGGCAGTGACTGCCTGACCGTTAGCTGCCTTCTTCGTCGCGTTCCTGAGTTTTTCGGCGCGCTCCTTGGCGCTGGTGACTTGTTCGGGCTTCAGCCCGGCACGATTGACCAGGTCCGAGGCCTGTTTCCAGTTGCCCTGATAAATCAGCAAGGTCACCAGGTTGAGGGTTGCCAGCTGGTTGTCCTGTTTCAGCTCCATGGCCGTGATGAACTCAAAGCGGGCTTGCCTGGTATCCCCCTGGTTGAGGTAGACCACCCCCAGGTCGTTGCGGATTTTCTCGTCGGTGGGGGACAGGCGCGCCGCGCGTTTCAGATGTTCCAGGGCCAGAGCATTATCGTTGCGCGACGCTGCCAGTTGGCCCAGGCCATGCTCGCCTTCGGCGGCCAGGCAGGTGCTGAGCAGGCTGCGGTACAGCGGCTCGGCCTCGCTTTGGCCGAGCTGGCGATAGATTTTGGCCTTGCGCATGCGGACCTGTGCCAGGTCTTCCGGCAGGCGTTGCAGATTGGCCAGGCCGGCATGCAGCTTGCCTTCGCCGATCATGTCGTCGGCCAGGCTCAGTGACAGTTCCTGGTCCGAATCCAGCTTGCTGCATGCCTGCTTCGACCAGGCACCGCCGCCGTTCGTGGCGCAGCCGCCAAGCATGAGCAGCCCCAACGCAGCAATGACTACTTTCATTTTTCGCTCCTGGAACAATCCGTTTGTCGAGGAATGGCCAACACCGGACTTGCCGAGTCCGGTGCCATCGAGCCCGAGCGTGGCCAGCAATGAGCCAGGACCCTGGTTCATTGCGACAGCCCGCTGGCGGCCTGGTCATAATTGCCGTTTTCCAGGAAGTACAGACGGAACCAGTTCGGGTCGTAGTTGCGCAGTGGCTCGCCAGGCAGCACCGGCAGCTTGGCGTTGACCGCCAGCGGTTGCACCAGATGCGGGGTGACGATCATCAGCAGTTCCTTCTCTTCGCGCCGGATCGAAGAGTCACGGAAAAATGCCCCCAGGATCGGAATCTCTCCCAGGCCGGGGAACTTGCTCACGGCCGAGGTATTGGTGGTGCTGATCAGGCCGCTGATCACGAAACTCTCACCGTCGGCCAGGGAGATGCTGGTGTCGGTGCGACGCACAACCAGGGCTGGCACTAAGATATCGTTGACGTTAATCCCGTTGGTGTAGTCCAGCTCGCTGACTTCCGGGGCGACCTTCAAGGCGATGCGGTCATTTCCGACTATCGTGGGGGTCAGGGTCAGGCGAATACCGAATTCCTTGTACTGGATGGTAATACTGTCGCTGCCGCTGCTGGGGACCGGGATCGGCACTTCACCACCGGCCAGGAAGCTTGCGCTCTGTCCGCTCAGTGCCACCAGGCTCGGACGCGCCAGGGTATAGGCAAACCCACTGCCTTCCAGGGCGTTGATCAGCCCCAGGACGTTACCGCCGCCAAAGCCGATATTAAACATGCCGTTGTTGAGCGGTATGTTCGGCCTGAGGCCACCGATATTGCCGGGCGTCACCGTCAGTTCCGGGGTGGTGCCCGGGGAGCTGAACAGGAAGTTACCGCTCTTGCCGAAGATCGAGGTGCCGGCCTCTTTCAGCTTGGTGCGGCTGACTTCGACAAAGCGGATATCGGTCTGCACCTGGCTGGCCAGAGACGGATCTTCGGAGGGCGGCAACAGCGAGCTCACCATCGAATGCGGGCCTTTGCCCTGGACGAACACCATGCTCTGGCGAGGTTCCTTGTCGCATGCCGTCCAGACCATCAGGCTGGTTGCGCCGGGCGCAATGCCCGTCAGCAGGTATGAGTCCCGCCCATTGAGATACACATCGGCAATTTTCGGGTCGCCCACGGCCAACCGGGTAATGGCAACGGGGGAGTGCATTATCGTCTGCTGGCCCTCTCCCACTTCCACCGTCGACGGCAGTGGCTGCAATCCTGCGCAGTTATTGGGTGCCGCCATGGCCATCCCGGTGGGGAGGCCAGCGACAATCAATGTCCACGCCACTCTCCTGAGCACCTGTACACAATCACTGTTCATGCACTGCTTCCTTGTTTGGGCTGGGTAAACCGCAAGGGCCGGTCAGCAGGGATCATTTCTCCGTCATCTGAACCAGAGCCCGCCAAGTGTTGCTGCAACCAACCAGCAGTTAGCTGTTTCTGTAACTGACGTTAGCGCAGAAAGATAAAATTGCTATGAAGTGTAAAAAAACGCCCTCTCGATCGAGGGGATTCAGCGCCGGCCGGGATTCGCCTGCGTGTAATGCTCATAAATGGTGCAAGTGCGCATTGCGCGTCACTGAACCGTTTGCGCTGTGGGCGCTTCTGCCGAGGCGGCAATTCGCGGGCTTTCGTGCCCCTTGGCCGATGCCCGCTCCGTGCCGGGCGAGCCGTGTGACGCAGGTCAGAATCATCTTTTACATCAAGGGGATATTCTGTAGCCTTGCGCAGTTTCAACGCTGCACCTACCTGATGAATACTCACTCTCCCGGCGGTACCCTCAACGGGTCCGGAGCCGGGTGTATACTCGACTTTCGCGCATAAGCGCCCGCAGGTCTTGCGATCATGACGCACATTTCCGAACGCCTTCTGGTTCAGGCCCACCTTGACGCCAAGCAGCCCAAGCCGCTGACAGCTGCGGAGGAAGCCCATTACCGTGCCGCGATTGCTGCCGAGCTCAAGGCTCAGGACGCCGTGCTGGTGGCTCACTTCTACTGTGACCCGGTGATTCAGGCCCTGGCCGAAGAGACCGGCGGCTGCGTGTCCGATTCCCTGGAAATGGCCCGTTTCGGCAACGCTCACCCGGCCAAGACCGTGGTGGTCGCCGGGGTCAGGTTCATGGGCGAGACAGCGAAGATCCTCAACCCCGAAAAGCGGGTGCTGATGCCCACCCTGGAGGCCACCTGTTCCCTCGACCTGGGGTGCCCGGTGGAAGAGTTCTCGGCGTTCTGCGACCAGCATCCGGAACGCACCGTGGTGGTCTATGCCAACACCTCGGCAGCGGTCAAAGCCCGTGCCGACTGGGTCGTGACCTCCAGTTGCGCCCTGGAAATCGTCGAAAGCCTGATGGATAACGGCGAGACCATCATCTGGGGGCCGGACAAGCATCTGGGCACCTACATTCAACGCCAGACCGGTGCCGATATGCTGCTGTGGGACGGTGCCTGCATCGTCCACGAAGAGTTCAAGTCCAAGCAGTTGGAGGACATGAAGGCGCTCTATCCCGATGCGGCCATTCTGGTCCACCCGGAATCGCCTGCCTCGGTGATCGAACTGGCCGATGCGGTGGGTTCCACCAGCCAGCTGATTGCCGCCGCGCAACGTTTGCCGAACAAGACGCTGATCGTGGCGACCGACCGCGGCATCTTCTACAAGATGCAGCAGCTGTGCCCGGACAAGGTGTTTATCGAGGCGCCTACGGCCGGTAACGGCGCGGCTTGCCGCAGCTGCGCCCATTGCCCTTGGATGGCCATGAACACCCTGGAGCGCACCTTGCAGTGCCTGCGTGAGGGCAGCAACGAGATATTCGTCGACCCGGCGCTGATTCCCCAGGCCATTCGCCCGCTCAAGCGCATGCTCGATTTCACTCAGGCCGCGCGGATGAAGCTGGCGGGCAATGCCTGATCGCCTTCGACAAGCGCCTGGAAAAACGCCCCGACATTCGGGGCATTAATGAGATGGTCACCCCCACACCCTGCGAGGGCTACGCTTTCGCAGGGTGTTTTGTTTTCGGAGGCCATCCTCATGAGCGAGTCAGCGCTGATCGGAATCGATCTCGGCAAGCACAGTTTCCACCTGCACGGCCAGGACACTGCGGGCCGAGAGGTGTTTCACAAGAAGCTCTCGCGTCCACAGATGATGCAGTTCTTCGGCAATCTGCCGGCTTGCACCGTGGTGATGGAGGCATGTGCCGGCGCGCATTTTGTCGCTCGTCAGCTGATCGCCATGGGGCATCAGGCCAAACTGATTTCTCCGCAGTTCGTCCGGCCCTTCGTCAAGGGCAACAAAAACGACTTCGTCGACGCCGAGGCCATTTGCGAAGCGGCCTCGCGCCCATCGATGCGCTTTGTTACGCCTAAAACCGAGGCGCAGCAGACCCTTTCCGTTCTGCACCGCCTGCGCGAATCGCTGGTGCACGACCGCACCAAAGCCGCCAATCAGATGCACGGTTTCCTGCTGGAGTTTGGTATCAGCCTGCCCAAAGGTCTGGCGATCATGAAACGTTTGGCGAGTATCTTGGCCGAGCATGAGTTGCCGGTTCGGCTCACCGGGCAGTTGCAACGCCTGCACGATCACTTCGCTTACCTGGATGAGCAGGTCAAGGAACTGGATAAAGAGCTGGCAG
The DNA here is from genome assembly GCF_016772375.1 of Pseudomonas sp. SK3(2021). Taxonomy (NCBI): domain Bacteria; kingdom Pseudomonadati; phylum Pseudomonadota; class Gammaproteobacteria; order Pseudomonadales; family Pseudomonadaceae; genus Pseudomonas; species Pseudomonas sp. SK3(2021). Next base: position 5,165,252 of record NZ_CP061943.1, on the reverse strand, counting down.
GCCAGCTGGCCGCCGATGATCTGGGCAGTCGCCTGCTGAGCCTGCCGTGTGTCGGGCCGATCACCGCCAGCCTGCTGGCGGTGGAAATGGGCGACGGCCAGCAGTACAAGTGCAGTCGCGACTTCGCAGCATCTGTGGGTCTGGTGCCCAGACAGTACAGCACCGGTGGCAAGGCGAATTTGCTCGGCATCAGCAAGCGCGGTGACAAGCACCTGCGGCAATTACTGGTGCAGTGTGCGCGGGTCTACCTGC
>NZ_CP061943.1:0-360000 GCF_016772375.1 Pseudomonas sp. SK3(2021) | reverse complement strand
TGAATAAACCTGAAAACATCCCAAAAGGTATGTTTTCAGGCCTCATATATAGAAGAGCGCATTCACAACACACCCGAGGCTCGCAAGGCATCCACAGACTCAAGTTCAAGCCCCAGCACCCGCTGCAGAACCTCGGCGGTATGCTCTCCTAACAAAGGAGGAGCATGACGGTACTCGACCGGCGTTTCGGAGAGCCGGATCGGGCTCGCCACCTGAGGCACCAACCCCGCCAACGCATGAGGCAGCTCGATCGCCAACCCGCGCGCCTTGACCTGCGGATCTTCGAACATCTGCGCCAGGTCGTTGATAGGGCCGCAAGGCACTCCAGCCTGCTCCAACTGGGTAACCCACTCAGCGGTGGTCTTGAACACGGTGGCCTGACGGATCAGCGGAATCAGCACCGCCCGATTGGCAACCCGCAGCTTATTAGTCGAAAAACGCGGATCGTCCGCCCACTGCGGCTGGCCCGCCACCTCGGCAAACTTGCGGAACTGCCCGTCATTCCCCACGGTAAGAATGAAATCACCATCCGCCGTAGGAAAGTCCTGATAAGGCACGATATTCGGGTGAGCATTACCCAGACGCTTGGGAGCGACTCCAGTGGTCAGGTAGTTCATCGCCTGGTTGGCCAGACATGCAACCTGCACATCCAGCAGTGACATATCGATGTGCTGCCCACCACCGCCATGTTGCCGATGCGCCAATGCGGCGAGAATAGCGACAGTCGAGTACAGCCCCGTCAGGATATCCGTCAACGCCACGCCGACCTTCACCGGCCCGGCACCTTCATCACCCTCGGGACGCCCGGTCAGACTCATCAGCCCGCCCAGCCCCTGGATCATGAAGTCGTAGCCGGCACGTTTGGCATAAGGCCCGGTCTGGCCGAAGCCAGTAATGGAGCAATAGATCAGGTCAGGGTTGAGCGCCTTCAGCGACTGATAGTCCAACCCATAGGCCGCCAAGCCGCCGACCTTGAAGTTCTCGATCAGAATATCGGACTTGGCCGCCAGCTCGCGCACCAGGCGCTGGCCTTCCGACCGAGTGAAGTCGATGGTTACCGATTGCTTATTGCGGTTGGCCGACAGGTAATAGGCAGCCTCCGTGGTGTTCTCGCCATAAGCGTCCTTGAGGAAAGGCGGCCCCCAGGCGCGCGTATCGTCACCATTGCCCGGACGCTCGACCTTGATCACCTCGGCCCCCAGGTCCGCCAGGATCTGACCGGCCCAAGGCCCGGCCAGCACTCGCGACAAGTCCAGCACCCGCAAATGAGATAACGCGCCCATGGTCGTTCTCCTATTAGTAGAACGCCTGGATGCCGGTTTGCGCGCGCCCCAGGATCAGGGCATGGACGTCATGGGTCCCTTCGTAGGTGTTCACCACTTCCAGGTTGACCAGGTGACGGGCGATGCCGAACTCGTCGGAGATGCCGTTGCCGCCCAGCATGTCGCGAGCCATGCGAGCGATATCCAGGGACTTGCCACAGGAGTTGCGCTTCATGATCGAGGTGATTTCTACCGCCGCAATGCCTTCATCCTTCATCCGCCCCAGACGCAGGCAGCCTTGAAGGGCGAGGGTGATCTCGGTCTGCATATCCGCCAGTTTTTTCTGGATCAGCTGGGTAGCCGCCAGCGGCCGACCGAACTGCTGACGATCCAGGGTGTATTGGCGAGCGGTGTGCCAGCAGAATTCGGCCGCACCCAGAGCCCCCCAGGAAATACCGTAGCGGGCAGAGTTCAAGCAGGTGAACGGACCTTTCAGGCCACGCACATCCGGGAAGATGTTCTCTTCCGGAACAAAGACGTTGTCCATGACGATTTCGCCGGTGATGGAAGCGCGCAGGCCGACCTTGCCGTGAATCGCCGGAGCACTCAGACCTTTCCAGCCTTTTTCCAGCACGAAGCCGCGGATATCGCCGGCATCGTCTTTGGCCCACACCACGAACACGTCAGCAATCGGGCTGTTGGTGATCCACATCTTGCTGCCGGTCAGGCTGTAACCGCCGTCCACCTTGCGAGCACGGGTAACCATCGCGCCCGGGTCCGAACCATGGTTGGGTTCGGTCAGGCCGAAGCAGCCAATCCACTCGCCGGAAGCCAGCTTCGGCAAGTACTTCTGTTTCTGGGCTTCGGTACCAAACTCGTTGATCGGCACCATCACCAGGGAGGACTGCACACTCATCATCGAGCGGTAGCCGGAGTCCACACGCTCCACTTCGCGGGCAATCAGGCCATAGCAGACATAGTTCAGACCGCTGCCGCCGTACTGCTCGGGGATGGTGGCCCCCAGCAGGCCGACTTCACCCATTTCACGGAAGATTGCCGGGTCGGTCTTTTCATGACGGAAAGCTTCGAGCACACGCGGCGCCAGCTTGCCTTGAGCGAATTGCTCGGCACTGTCGCGCACCATGCGCTCTTCTTCAGTGAGCTGTTGATCCAGCAGAAGGGGATCGATCCAGTTGAAGCTTGCTTTACCGCCCATGAGTGAGTCCTCGTGAAGTAGGTCAACGTTCGTGGGTTGATCCTAGGCCGGCTTTCCGGGCGCGGCAAACGAGGATTTCGCATACTGTTGTGCTAATTTCTCACTTCGTAACCGCCGTAAACGGCTTTTAGCGATTCCATTAGTGAGATTGCCGTACATGCGCAGAAAGATCCCCAGCACTGCCGCCCTCATCAGTTTCGAAGCCGCCGCACGCCACGAGAGCTTTACCAAGGCGGCGCAGGAGCTTTCGTTAACCCAGGGCGCAATTTGCCGACAGATCGCCAGCCTGGAAGAGTTTCTCGGGGTCGAGCTGTTCCGCCGGTCCCGACGCGGCGTCAAGCTGACCGAAGCCGGGCTCTCCTACAGCCGCCGCGTGGCCACCCAACTGGACGCGGTGGAACGCGACACGCTTTCCGTCATGGGCCAGCAGGGCGCCAACGTCATCGAGCTGGCGGTGGTCCCGACCTTTGGCACCCAATGGCTGTTGCCCCGACTCAAGGATTTTCAGCAGCGACACCCGGAAGTCACGGTCAACCTGACCAACCGCACCCGGCCTTTCCTGTTCGCCGATACCGACTTCGACGCCGCGATTTACTTTGGCGATGCCGACTGGTCGGGCACCCAATCCCATCGCCTGATGGGAGAAAACCCGATGCCGGTGTGCAGCCCAGCAACCCTGGGCAACCGCACCCGGCTAAGCGCCGAAGAAATCGCCGAGCTGCCGCTGCTGCAGCAGACCACGCGCCCCTATGCCTGGCGGCAATGGTTCAACTCACAGCACCTGAATATCCCGCGAGACATGACAGGCCCGCGTTACGAACTATTCTCCATGCTGGCGCAGGCCGCCATGCACGACATGGGCATCGCCCTGATCCCGCCATTCCTTATTCAGAGGGAACTGAGGGAAAAGCGCCTGGTGATCGCCAACCCCGAAGCCCTGGCGAGCCTCAAGGCGTACTACCTGATGATTCCCGAGCGCAAGGTGGAATCAGCGTCTTTACGGGCTTTTCGCGATTGGCTGGTGGAGCAGGCACAAAGCTACAGCCTGGAGAAATAGCAGGGCAGGGCAACAAGCTGACCTGGTAGTCAGAAAAAACAAAGCACTACAGATATAACTAAATGTCGCATTCAGACAGACTGTATCGATAGTCGGAACAATCGTCCTATAAGCGCCTAACCACGTGGCTTGTAGGGCTTTTTGGGGCCCATGAACGCTCATTCATACGAGCAATATGAAAATTGTTTTATTTTCCGTCGAAATCCTTACAGGTCACGGCTTACAAGGGATTGAGCCCGATCATTGCGACATTCGGTCACAGGGTGACTTGTAGTTAATTTTCCGTCACCCCTCATAATCCCTTGAAGGGCGTAATGTTCGCCTGCAAAATGCCGCGCCCCGCCTTGATTCTGGCGGGATCGTGCTGATCGGCCGCCCCAGCTGCACCATCCGTAGTGCGCTGGCCTTCTAGAAAAGATCGAAAGCAATAAGATCACGCAGGAGATTTGACGTGCACATTGGTGTTCCTCTCGAGACCCAAACGGGTGAAACACGGGTTGCTGCAACCCCGGAAACCATCAAGAAACTGATCGGCCAGGGTCATAAAGTCACTGTGCAGAGCGGCGCCGGCATCAACGCCAGTGTTGTCGACAGTGCCTATGAAGCGGCAGGTGCAACCATTGGCAGCGCCAACGATGCATTCGGCGCGGAGCTGATTCTCAAGGTCGTGGCTCCCAGTGACAGCGAGCTGGCCCTGATCAAAAGCGGCACCGTCCTGGTGGGCATGCTCAATCCGTTCAGCAATGAAACTATTGCCAAGATGGCCGAGTGCGGCATCACCGCCTTCGCCCTGGAAGCAGCCCCGCGTACCTCGCGGGCCCAGAGCCTGGACGTGCTGTCCTCGCAAGCCAATATCGCCGGTTACAAGGCGGTGCTGCTGGCTGCCCACTATTACCCGCGCTTCATGCCGATGCTGATGACCGCCGCGGGCACCGTGAAAGCCGCTCGCGTGCTGATTCTCGGCGCCGGTGTTGCCGGCCTGCAGGCCATCGCCACCGCCAAGCGCCTGGGCGCCGTGATCGAGGCCTCGGACGTGCGTCCGGCGGTCAAGGAACAGATCGAATCCCTGGGGGCCAAGTTCGTCGACGTGCCTTACGAGACCGATGAAGAACGTGAATGCGCCGTTGGTGTCGGTGGCTACGCACGCCCGATGCCCGCCAGCTGGATGCAGCGCCAGGCCCAGGCCGTGCACGAACGCGCCAAGCAAGCAGACATCGTGATCACCACCGCCCTGATTCCAGGCCGCAAGGCGCCAGTACTGTTGAGCGCCGAAACCGTGGCCCAGATGAAGCCGGGTTCGGTGGTCGTCGACCTCGCCGCGGCCCAGGGCGGCAACTGCCCGCTGACCGTGGCGGATCAGGTGGTGGTCGAGAATGGCGTGACCATTGTCGGCCCGACCAACCTGGCCGGCGCTGTCGCTGCCGATGCCTCGGCGCTGTACGCCCGCAACCTGCTGGACTTCCTGAAGCTCGTCTTCACCAAAGAAGGTCAGTTCGAGGTCAACCTAGAAGACGACATCGTCGCCGCGTGCCTGATGTGCCGCGACGGCCAAGTCATCCGTAAAAACGCCTAAGCAGGGATTCAGACGATGGAAGAGCTTATCTCCCCCGGTATCTACAACCTGATCATCTTCGTGCTGGCGATTTATGTCGGTTACCACGTGGTCTGGAACGTTACACCCGCACTGCACACGCCGCTGATGGCGGTAACCAACGCCATTTCGGCGATCGTCATCGTCGGCGCCATGCTGGCCGCCGCCCTGACCGTGACGCCGCTGGGCAAGACCATGGGCACGCTGGCCGTGGCCCTGGCCGCGGTCAACGTGTTCGGCGGCTTCCTGGTAACCCGCCGCATGCTTGAGATGTTCAAGAAAAAAGCCCCGAAAGCCGTAAAAGAAGAGGCGCCCCAGTAATGAGCATGAATCTGGTAACGACGCTCTACCTGATCGCGTCGATCTGCTTTATCCAGGCCCTCAAAGGCCTGTCGCACCCGACCTCCTCGCGTCGCGGCAACCTGTTCGGCATGCTCGGCATGGCTCTGGCGATCGCCACCACCGTCGGCCTGGTGTTCAAGCTGGGCTCGGAGCTGGCGACCGTTGGCATCGGCTACGTGATCGTCGGCCTGCTGATAGGCGGCACCGCCGGCTCGATCATGGCCAAGCGCGTGGAAATGACCAAGATGCCGGAGCTGGTGGCCTTCATGCACAGCATGATCGGTCTGGCAGCGGTGTTCATCGCCATCGCCGCCGTGGTCGAGCCGCAGTCCCTGGGCATCGTCAAGCAGCTGGGGGATTCGATTCCGGCCGGTAACCGCCTGGAACTGTTCCTTGGCGCGGCCATCGGTGCCATCACCTTCTCCGGTTCGGTGATCGCCTTCGGCAAGCTGTCGGGCAAGTACAAGTTCCGCCTGTTCCAGGGCGCACCGGTACAGTTCGGCGGCCAACACAAGCTGAACCTGATTCTCGGCCTGGCGACCCTGGGCCTGGGCGTGACCTTCATGCTCACCGGCAACCTCGGCGCCTTCGCCCTGATGCTGGTCCTGGCCTTCGTACTGGGCGTGCTGATCATCATCCCCATCGGCGGCGCCGACATGCCGGTGGTGGTGTCGATGCTCAACAGCTACTCGGGCTGGGCGGCGGCGGGGATCGGCTTCTCGCTGAACAACTCGATGCTGATCATCGCCGGCTCCCTGGTGGGCTCGTCCGGTGCGATCCTGTCGTACATCATGTGCAAGGCGATGAACCGTTCGTTCTTCAACGTACTGCTTGGCGGCTTCGGCAACACTGCAGACGCTGGCGGCCCGGCGGGCGCGCAAGAGGCCCGTCCGGTGAAATCCGGTTCGGCCGACGACGCTACCTTCCTGCTGACCAACGCCGACACTGTGATCATCGTTCCGGGTTACGGCCTGGCGGTCGCGCGGGCCCAGCACGCGCTGAAAGAACTGACTGAGAAGCTGACCCACCACGGCGTCACCGTGAAGTACGCGATCCACCCGGTAGCGGGGCGCATGCCCGGCCACATGAACGTACTGCTGGCCGAGGCCGAGGTGCCGTACGACCAGGTGTTCGAGATGGAAGACATCAACTCCGAATTCGGCCAGGCCGACGTGGTGCTGGTGCTCGGCGCCAACGACGTGGTCAACCCGGCGGCGAAGAACGATCCGAAGTCGCCGATCGCCGGCATGCCGATTCTCGAAGCGTTCAAGGCCAAGACCGTCATCGTCAACAAGCGTTCGATGGCCAGCGGCTATGCCGGCCTGGACAACGAACTGTTCTACCTGGACAAGACCATGATGGTGTTCGGCGACGCCAAGAAAGTCATCGAAGACATGGTCAAAGCCGTCGAGTAAAACCTGCTCCAGCGCAACACCCAAGACCTCAGCCTTTAGTAGGCTGGGGTTTTTTATTTCCCGCACAAACCCGACAAAAGGCTCTAAATCGCGGCCTTTCATTCGACCTTGGTAGCGGGACGAATTTTTTTGAAATCACTAGACTGCGCATCTTGCTTCCGCTGCCCGAGATAACAATCCATGTACCGTGATCGTATCCGCTTGCCTTCGTTGTTGGATAAGGTGATGAGCGCCGCCGACGCTGCCGCTCTGATTCAGGACGGCATGACCGTCGGCATGAGCGGCTTCACCCGCGCCGGCGAAGCCAAGGCCGTGCCTCATGCGCTGGCCGAGCGCGCCAAGGTAACCCCACTGAAAATCAGCCTGATGACCGGCGCCAGCCTGGGCAACGACCTCGACAAGCAACTCACCGAGGCCGGTGTCCTGGCCCGACGCATGCCGTTCCAGGTCGACAGCACCCTGCGCAAGGCGATCAATGCCGGCGAGGTGATGTTCATCGACCAGCACCTGTCGGAAACCGTGGAACAGCTGCGCAACCAGCAGCTCAAGCTGCCGGACATCGCCGTCATCGAAGCCGTGGCGATCACCGAACAGGGCCATATCGTGCCGACCACCTCGGTGGGTAACTCCGCCAGTTTCGCGATTTTCGCCAAGCACGTGATCGTCGAGATCAACCTGGCGCACAACCCGAACCTGGAAGGCCTGCACGACATCTATATCCCGACCTACCGGCCGACCCGCACGCCCATCCCGCTGGTGAAGGTCGACGACCGTATCGGCAGCACCGCCATCCCGATCCCGGCGGAGAAGATCGTCGCCATCGTCATCACCAACCAGGCGGACTCGCCATCCACCGTTTCCACGCCAGACAGTGAAACCCAGGGGATCGCCAACCACCTGATCAACTTCTTCAAGCAGGAAGTGGACGCGGGACGCATGAGCAACAAGCTCGGCCCACTGCAGGCGGGTATCGGCAATATCGCCAACGCGGTGATGTGCGGCCTGATCGAGTCGCCGTTCGAAGAACTGACCATGTACTCCGAAGTGCTGCAGGACTCGACTTTCGACCTGATCGACGCCGGCAAGCTGAGCTTCGCCTCGGGCAGCTCCATCACCCTGTCGAGCCGCCGCAACGCCGATGTATTCGGCAACCTGGAGCGTTACAAGGACAAGCTGGTGCTGCGCCCGCAGGAGATCTCCAACCATCCGGAAGTGGTGCGTCGCCTGGGCATCATCGGCATCAACACCGCCCTGGAGTTCGACATCTACGGCAACGTCAACTCCACTCACGTCTGCGGCACGCGGATGATGAACGGCATCGGCGGTTCGGGCGACTTCGCTCGCAACGCGCACCTGGCGATCTTCGTCACCAAGTCCATCGCCAAGGGCGGGGCGATTTCCAGCGTGGTGCCGATGGTCAGCCACGTCGACCACACGGAACACGACGTCGACATCCTGGTGACCGAAGTCGGCCTGGCCGACCTGCGTGGCCTGGCGCCACGGGAGCGGGCACGAGTGATCATCGACAACTGCGTACATCCGGACTATCGCCAGCCCCTGAACGACTACTTCACCGCAGCTTGCGCCCTGGGCGGCCACACGCCGCACATCCTGCGCGATGCCCTGCGCTGGCACATGAACCTGGAAGAAACCGGGCGCATGCTCGCTGAGTGATGGGTACAGTCGATGGCTGACGCAAGCACAGTTGCGCCAGACCATCGGCTCCCCTTAAACACCTGTCAAAAACTGTGCTGCTGTACCGGTATTTTACCCCCTCAAAACCCCGCCTTTTTCAAGAAAACGCCCACAAGCGCACCCAAATGGTGCTGATAGGTACAGTTGTATCATTTCTGAACAGTACAGCGCCTATAAACAGTTAACTGGTCTCTCACAATACAGATGAACTGTATCTACAGAGACTGGCGCGAGAGGAGGATCATGGGCACCAGTTAAACCACTACCTAATCCCGCCACAAGCGGAAGGATGCACACCATGGAACGTACACTCAGTTCCGAACTGTTCTTCGAAGACAAAGCTGCAAAAACCCAGGCCTCCCTGCCTCTGCGCGTTCTCGCCAACCTGATGCTGTGGCAGCGCCGCATCTCCAGCCGCCACCAACTGGCTCGCCTGGATTCGCGTCTGCTGGCTGACGCAGGTATCAGCGAAGCTCAACGTTACGAAGAGCTGAGCAAGCCGTTCTGGCGCTAAGTTAGCGTCGCTGGCCCTGACCCACCGGGTCCACCGCCAGCACCCCGAATTGAAAAACAAAACCCGTCGTGGGCAACTGCGACGGGTTTTGTCGTTTTAGGCCTGGCAACGCCGGAAGCCGCCGGTACAGAAAGGGTAAGACCAGATAAGTACAGTTTAATTATAAATAAAACTGAACCAGTACAATTTCACACTGGTGTATCTGTATACATGCCCGTGTGAATAGCAATATGGTGTCCCAAGTCCCTGACTTCGGCCTGCCGAAAGGACCGCACCATGAACCACATACCAGGACGTGTCGCACCTCTCAGCTTCTCCCATCCTCAGATAAGCGCATGGAAACGCTTGTACCACGCCTTGTGCCAGATGCATCAGAACGCCCGAACACGCCGTGTGCTGGCAGGGCTCAACGATCAGCAATTGTCCGATGTAGGCATCAGCCATAGCGAACGCATGGCCGAACTGGAGAAACCCTTCTGGCGCTAGTTCGCGCCAAGACAGCAGAAGAGGGCTATTCGAACAGATGGGGTGGGCCTAATATCCAGTAGCGTGTAGCGATTTTCCTGAAGGGGCGTCTGATTCACCTGCCCCACAGTGACTACCGGTGCCCACTCAGCACCACCCTATCTGTTATCAAGGAGTTTTACCTATGTCCCGTCTTCGCCTGCTCAGCGCTGCTGCCTTGCTGGCCTTGGCCTCCAACGCCCACGCCTCCAGCTTTATCGTCACCACCGATGCGGTAGTCGGCGCACTCAAGGCCACTTCCGATGCGACTTCCGACGTCACGTCCTCGTTCCGTGACAACAAAATCGTGCGCGCCGCTCGTGACGACGCCGCCAGTTTTGTCGCCACCGAAGGCGCCATTCGCGGTGTGAAGCTGGAAAGCGCGTTTGACCATATCCGCCAACAGTTGCCACAACTGAGCGCTACCGACGCCCAGCTCGCTCAGGCCATCCTGACGATCTGACCGCCGGTCCGGTGACGGGTGCGCCCAACGCACCCGAAACCCTGCGCGCTGGCTCTCGCCCGGGCATTGCGCTAGCCTTGCCGCTGGTTTTTCAGCTGTCGAGACTCATGCGTTTTTTCAGATCCCTGCTTACCGTTCCTTCGTTGATCGCTGTTTGCTGGACAGGCTCGGTCGCTGCTTTCGACCTGAGCACACAAGGCCTAGTCATCACTGGCTACGCCACCAGCAAGGTGACCTCCGCGCCTTTCGACAACAAACGCGTACTGGCTGCCCAGGATGATGCCGCGGCGTTCATTGCCACTGACGGCCACCTGCGCGGAGCCCGGCTGGAATCAGCCCTGAAATACCTGCGTAAAACCCAGCCACAACTTCATGTCGGCGACCTTGAACTGGCGCAGGCAATTCTCGTCCAATAACTATCCCTGTCATCCCGGAGTCGTTCCATGCGTAGCCCGCTGATTGCTGCCACCCTTGGCCTGTTGCTGTTGGCTGATGTGGCCCAGGCACAAACCCTGGTAGCCACCAGTAACATCATCGTTCGAGCCTTTGGTCGTACCATCGATTTCACCTCGGACACCACCACCTCCATCCGCGACTCGAAAATCGTACGTGCCGCTCATGACGATGCCGCCAGCTTCGTCGCCAGCGATGGCGATATCCGTGGCGCCCAACTGGAAGCCGCCTTCGATACCTTGCGTAACCGCGTGCCGGAAGCCCGCGACGCCAGTGATCAGGTGCTCGCCGAAGCCATCCTCGCACTGTGAGGCCGCTCGCTGCCTGGCTGCTGGGTGCAGCGCTGTTACTCTTGGGCAACAGCGCTCAGGCCGGCCTGCAACTGCGGCTCAAGACCGAAGGCTTGAGCCCGGAGCAGCAGCACGCCAGCCAGGCGCTGCTGGATGAAGCGATGCAAGCGCTGCCGCCGCACTTCATCGAACAACTGGACCGTCGCATCGATGTCGGCTGGACCGACGACATGCCTCACAACGCCTACGGCCAGGCATCGCTGGTCGACGAACTCGACCTGAATCGCAAACTGCTGGCCAGCCTCACCGACGGCAGTGCGGCCACCCAGAAAACCCATCGCCCCCATGGCACCGTGCGCCGGGAAATGCTCGCCACCGTGCTGCATGAACTCACCCATATTTATGACCGTTCGCGCCTGTGGTCAGGCGCCGAACGCACGCTGATCCAGCGTTGCAGCCGCCAGAACAGTGCCTCGGGCCTGATCGGGCTGCCGGACCAGTGCCGCGGCCAGACCGCGCGCCGCTTCACCCTCAGCGACGACCCGCGCCTGCTCGACCTCGCCGGCTGGCCACAATACGTCGGCCGCCGCGGCGAACGCGAGCAGTACAACCGCCAAGTCGCCCGCAGCCCGGATATCTACGAAACGACCAACCCGAAAGAGTTCGTCGCGGTGAACATGGAGTACTTCCTCCTGGACCCGAGCTACGCCTGCCGCCGGCCGGCGCTGTACCGTTATTACCAGGAACACTTCGGCTGGGCGCCGAAGGCCAAGGACACTTGCACCCAGTCCTTCGCCTTCCTCAACGCCGGCAACGACTTCGCCAAGCAACCGCTGGGCAAGGTCGATCCGGAGCGGGTCTATGCCGTGGATTACCTGCTGGCCGAAGCCAACCAGAACTGGGTCAGCCGCTGGGGGCACAGCATGTTGCGCCTGGTGATCTGCGCCCCCGGCCGGCCGCGCGGGCCGGACTGCCGGCTGGACCTCGAGCAGCACCTGGTGCTGTCCTACCGCGCCTTTGTCGGTGACGTGCAGCTGTCGAGCTGGGATGGCCTGGTCGGCAAATACCCGTCCCGCCTGTTTATTCTGCCGTTGGCCCAGGTCATCGACGAATACACCAAGACCGAGCTGCGCAGCTTGGCTTCAGTGCCGCTGAACCTGTCGCGCAGCGAGATCGAAGAAGTGGTCGAGCGCGCCGCCGAGATGCACTGGAGCTACGACGGCAACTATTACTTCCTGTCCAATAACTGCGCCGTGGAAAGCCTGAAGCTGCTGCGCAGCGGCAGCAACAATGCCCAGCTCACCGGGCTCGACAGCATCATGCCCAACGGCCTGCTGGAAGTGCTCAAGGGCCGTGGCCTGGCCGACACCAGCGTGCTGGACGATCCTCGCGAAGCCTTGCGCCTGGGGTATCGCTTCGACTCTTTCCGCGACCGTTACCAGGCAATGTTCGAGGTGTTGAAAAAGCACCTGCCGATAAAACAGAACAGCGTGGAAGACTGGCTGTCCCTGAGCGCCGCGGAACGCCGCCAGTGGTTCGACCAGGCGGACCTGCGCACCAGCGCCGCCTTGTTGCTGCTCGAACAGGCGAGCTTCCGGCGCCAGCTGCTGCTGGCCCAGGACGAGGTCAAGCAACGTTATCTGGGCGCTCGCGACCTGCAGAACGGCGGTATGGACAAGGCCAACAAGACCCTGCAGGAAATCCTCGCCAACAGCGGCTTCCTCAGCCGTCCGGCGGAATTGTTGGGTAGCAGCGGCTACGGCCTGCCGCAGCCGAACGAGTGGCAACGCCTGGAGTCGGAAAGCAGCCTGCGCCAGAAACAGCTGCAAGCCCTGACCGGCGATCTGGACAAGGAAGTGCGGGCCTTGCTGGAACCGAGCCGCGCTACCGAAATCGCCGCCAACGAAGCCAACCTGAAACAAGTCGGCGAACACCTGCGGGCCTTGCACAAGGCCGCGGGCGGGCTGGAACTGCCCTGATCCCAGGCGCTTCGCGGGCAGCCATCGTCTATAGGAGCATGGCTTGCCCACGAAGCGCTCCTACGACCTTACAACGTCTCCTCGGCCTCTCCCGGCAACTGCTCATCCAGGTGTAGCCAGGGCAAGCGGCTGTCGGTCCAGATATGCCGCTCGGCCGGCGTCTGCTCCGGATGATCCAGGGTGGCGATGGTCACATCGATACTGTCTGGGCTCAGTTGAGTAACCAGCGCCAGATGGGCTCCGCAGTTCGGGCAGAAGTACCGCGCACAGCCGGGCGAGGAGTGGTAACACGCCGGCGTCCCGGCCAGCCACTGAAAGGCTGGGCGGGGCAGGGTGATCCAGGTGGTCACCAGGCCGCCGCTGACCCGTCGGCAGATCGAACAATGGCAATGGGCGATATCGTGCAGCGGCCCGCTGAACTGATAACGCAGCTGGCCGCAGTGGCAACCGCCGGTATGCAACAGGCTCATGCGCAAATCTCCTATCGAACGACCTGGCCAGCAGAAAAATCCCGCCAGCAGGCCGTTCTGGTTGTTTTTTAACCACGCGTCGGCTCGCGACGCATCCGATCATTGCTTTCTACAACGAAAGGTAGCTGAAAGCTTCCGCGATTAGGATCGCCTCCACTGCCGGCAACAGACCGGTTGGCCAATGGGCGTTTTCGCGCCTCCAGGCCCAATTAACAACAACAATGGTGATTCTGATGTCCGTTCGTACCCGCCTTTTCGCCCCGCTTCCTCCACGTCCCGCGCTTCCCGTTCTGCGCTGACCCCAACCGGTTCGCCATTCCCTAGCCGCGCTACGCCTGGAGTATTCCCATGCTGACTTTCCTTGGCTTCGCCATGGTCATCACCTTCATGTTCCTGATCATGACCAAGCGCCTGTCCGCGCTGATCGCCCTGATCATCGTTCCTATCCTGTTCGCGCTGTTCGGCGGCTTCGCCCCGAAGATCGGCCCGATGATGCTCGAAGGCATCACCAAGCTGGCACCGACCGGCGTGATGCTGATGTTCGCCATCCTGTATTTCGCCCTGATGATCGACTCCGGCCTGTTCGACCCGGCCGTGCGCAAGATCCTCAAGCTGGTCAAGGGTGACCCGCTCAAAGTCTCGGTCGGTACCGCCGTGCTCGCGCTGGTGGTATCCCTGGATGGTGACGGTGCCACCACCTACATGATCTGCGTGGCGGCCATGCTGCCGCTGTACAGCCGCATCGGCATGAGCCCGCGGATCATGGCCGGCCTGATCATCCTGGCCGGCGGCGTGATGAACATGACCCCCTGGGGGGGCCCGACCGCCCGTGCCGCCAGCGCGCTGCATGTCGACCCGTCGGACATCTTCGTGCCGATGATCCCGGCGATGCTGGCCGGTGTGGTGGCGATCCTGGCGATCGCCTACATGTACGGCAAGCGCGAACGTGCGCGCCTGGGTGAACTGCACCTGCAGGGCGACGAGATCGACCACAGCGAAATCAGCGTTTCGCAATTCCCGGATGCCCGCCGCCCGAAGCTGATCTGGTTCAACGGTGCCCTGACCTTCGCCCTGATGTGCGCACTGATCGCCGGCCTGTTGCCGCTGCCGGTGCTGTTCATGGTGGCCTTCAGTATCGCGATGATCGTCAACTACCCGTGCCTGCAACAGCAGAAGGACCGCGTCGCGGCCCACGCTGGCAGCGTACTGGCGGTGGTCGGGCTGATCTTCGCCGCCGGTATCTTCACCGGCATCCTGTCCGGTACCGGCATGGTCGACGCCATGTCGAAGAGCCTGCTGGCAGTGATCCCGGATGCACTGGGCCCATACCTGGCGGTGATCACCGCACTGGTAAGCATGCCGTTCACCTTCTTCATGTCCAACGATGCCTTCTATTACGGCGTGCTGCCCGTTCTCGCCGAGGCCGCCAGTCACTACGGCATCACCGCGGTGGAAATGGCACGTGCCTCGATCGTCGGCCAACCCGTCCACTTGCTCAGCCCGCTGGTACCATCGACCTACCTGCTGGTGGCCCTGGCCGGTATCGAGTTCGGCGATCACCAGCGCTTCACCCTCAAGTGGGCAGTACTGGTTTGCCTGTGCATAATGTTCGCCGCCTTGCTGATGGGGATCTTTCCGCTGTTCAGCACTCTATAAAAAGCAATGACTCACCGCGTCGGCCGCTAGACTTCGCTCTCTGAAATCTCGACTGGCGCGGTACAACACTCGCTCAAAGGAATACACATGGAATGGCTGACCAACCCGGAAATCTGGGTTGCCTTCTTTACCCTGACCGCCCTGGAAATCGTCCTGGGTATCGACAACATCATCATGATCTCGATCCTGGTCAGCCGCATGCCCAAGCACATGCAGGCACGGACCCGGATTTTCGGCCTGGCGCTGGCCATGATCACGCGGATCCTCCTGCTGCTGTCGATCACCTGGGTCATGCGCCTGACCGCCGACCTGTTCGTGGTCTTCGGCCAGGGTATTTCCGGGCGTGACCTGATCCTGTTCTTCGGTGGCCTGTTCCTGCTCTGGAAAAGCTCCCAGGAGATGTACCACGCCCTGGAAGGCGAGGACGAAACCGCGGAAGAACCCAGCGGCAAGGGCGGCAACTTCCTCTACACCATCATCCAGATCGCGATCATCGACATCGTGTTCTCCCTGGACTCGGTGATCACCGCCGTCGGCATGGTCTCCCATGTGCCGGTCATGGTCGCGGCGATCATCGTCGCAGTACTGGTGATGATGCTGGCTTCGGGCACTATCAGCGAGTTCATCGACAAGCACCCGTCGCTGAAGATGCTGGCGCTGTCGTTCCTGCTGGTGGTTGGTACCGTACTGATCGCCGAGGCGTTCGAAGTGCACGTACCAAAAGGCTACGTCTACTTCGCCATGGCCTTCTCGCTGGCGGTGGAGGCGATCAACATCAAGATGCGCACTGCCATCGCGAAAAAGAAAAAGCAGCAGGAGCCGGTGAAACTGCGCAAGGACATCCCGGGTCAATAACCCGAGAGCGCAGCAGAAAAAGGGGCTTTCGAGCCCCTTTTTCACGGCTGCGAAAAGCCGCTTTTTCATGACAGTTTTATTTCAATCGCCGCATCAGCTATGCGATGCTGGCGCACAGACCGTTAGCCAACTACAGCTTAAGTACAGAACGTAGAACGACGCGCGGCACCGTTAACTTGCCCCTCTGGGGCGCTATTCGCCACAGGGGGCCATTATGCTCACCCTGCTCAATTTGCTGTCAGCCGTGGCCTTGCTGATCTGGGGCACGCATATCGTCCGCACCGGCATCCTACGGGTCTATGGCTCGAACCTGCGCCACCTCATCGGCCAGAACATGGCCAAACGCCCGCTGGCTTTCGTCGCCGGGATCCTGGTCACCGCCATGGTCCAGAGCAGCAATGCCACGGCGATGCTGGTCACCTCGTTCGTCGGCCAGGGGCTGATGGCCCTGACACCCGCCCTGGCGACCATGCTCGGCGCCGACGTCGGCACCGCGCTGATGGCCCGGGTGCTGACCTTCGACCTGTCCTGGCTGTCGCCGCTGCTGATCTTTCTCGGGGTGATCTTCTTCCTGTCGCGCAAACAGACCCGCGCCGGCCAGCTCGGGCGAGTAGGGATCGGCCTGGGGCTGATCATCCTGGCCCTGCAACTGATCGTCGAAGCCGCCGCGCCCATCACCCACGCCCAGGGCGTGAAAGTCCTGTTCGCCTCGCTGACCGGCGACATCCTGCTCGACGCCCTGATGGGCGCGCTGTTCGCCATGATTTCCTACTCCAGCCTGGCGGCCGTACTGCTCACCGCGACCCTGGCCGGGGCCGGCGTGATCAGCCTGCCGGTGGCCATCGGCCTGGTGATCGGCGCCAACATCGGCAGCGGGGTGCTGGCCTTTCTCAGCACCAACATGCAGAACGCCGCCGGCCGCCAGGTGGCGCTGGGCAGCCTGCTGTACAAGCTGATCGGCCTGCTGCTGATCATTCCGGTGCTCGACCCGCTCGCCCAGTGGATGGACAGCCTGGACTTCAGCCCACAAGAGGTGGTGATCGGTTTCCACCTGCTCTACAACACCCTGCGTTGCCTGGTGCTGCTGCCAACGGTCGGGCCGATGGCCAAGGTCTGCACCTGGCTGCTGCCGGAGCGCCCGGAAACCAACGGCCGGGCCAAGCCTCGCCACCTCGACCCGACCGCCCTGGCCACCCCCAGCCTGGCCCTGGCCAACGCGGCGCGGGAAACCCTGCGCATCGGCGACCTGGTCGAAACCATGCTCGAAGCCGTGCGCGATGTGCTGCACGGCAAGCAAACCGCGATCACCCAGGAGATGCGCAACCTCAACGACGACGTCGAAGTGCTCTATAACGCGATCAAACTCTACCTGGCACAAATGCCCCGGGAAGACCTGGGCGAGCAGGACAGCCGGCGCTGGGCCGAGATCATCGAACTGGCGATCAACCTGAAACTGGCCAGCGACCTGATCGAACGCATGCTGCGCAAGGTCCAGCAGCAGAAGACTGCGCAACGTCGCTCCTTTTCCGAAGTCGGCCTGGAAGAACTGGCCGGCCTGCATGAACAGCTGATCGCCAACCTGCGCCTCGGGCTTTCGGTGTTCCTCAGCGCCGATCCGGAAAGCGCCCGGCAGCTGCTGCGGGAAAAACGCCGCTTTCGCGCTCAGGAACGTCGCCTGGCCCATGCCCATGTCAGCCGCCTGCAACGTAAAATCGTCCAGAGCATCGAGACCAGTTCGCTGCACCTGGAACTGATCGCCGATATGAAACGCTTGAATTCGCTGTTCTGCGGCAGCGCCTACGTGGTGCTGGGGACGTCCGAAACCGGTGCGCTCGCCGTGGACGATATGGCTGACATCACCCATTCACCCTGAACGTCCACAGTTACCCGAAGTCTGAAGGTTCGGTACGGAAGTCGCCGAGCGGCGATCAGGCAAGGCAAAAACGGGCGAGGAAGCGGAGTGTAGGGGCCTACATGAGCATGCCGAGCCTGTTTTTAACGCGGCATGATCGGCGCGCAGGCAGTTTACGTACAGAACCTAGAACTTACGCCCGCCGTAAGGAAGCCTGTTATGCGTTGCCTGTTATTCGCCTGTCTGCTGCTCGGATCGGCCCACTCGTTTGCCCTGGATCGCTTCCAGGTCGAGGGCTACATGCTGCCCAACGGCCTGCAGTTGCTGCTCAAGCCGGGCAACGAACGCGGCCACGTGGCGATTCGCCTGGTGGTCGGGGTCGGGCTGGACGACTTCGGCTGCGCCGACAAGGAACTTCCGCATGTGCTCGAACACCTGCTGTTCAGCGGTATCGACGCCAGCGGCGAGGGCGGGCTGGAGGAGCGCATGCAAGCCCTGGGCGGCGAGTGGAACGCCTATACCAGCAATGCCGACACCACGTTCGTCATCGAGGCCCCGGCGAAAAACCAGCGCAAGGTACTGGACCTGCTGCTGGCCCTGTTGACCCGCACCGAACTCGACGACAACGCCCTGCAAACGGCGAAACGGGTGGTCGAGCGCGAGGACGGCGGGCATTACTCGCACCTGCAACGCTGGCTGGACCGCCAGGACCTGGGCCACACCGCCAGCAACCAGCTGGCGGTGGAGCTGGGCCTGAAATGCGCCGAACGGGCCGAGGTCGATCAACTGACCCTCGAACAGCTGGAGCGGCTGCGCAAGGACTGGTACGCGCCGAACAACATGACCCTGATCGTCGTCGGCGACCTTGACCGCCTGTTGCCAGCCTACCTGGAGCGCAGCTACGGCGCGCTGGAACCGGTGGAGCCCAGCGAGCACCAGGGCCTGCCGGACATTCAACAAACGGCCGATGCCGAGCGCAGCCTGATCCACGGCTGGGTCGGCGACAGCGCCAAGCTGCATTGGTTGTTCCCCGAACCGACCCTCGACCGGCAGCACGATGAAACCTTCGATCTGCTCAAGGATTACCTGGACTGGGCGCTGTACCAGAAGCTGCGCCTGCAGCACGAGCTGTCCTACGGACCGAACAGCGAACGCGAGGTGTTTGGCGGCGTCGGCTTTCTCAGCCTGAATGCCGACCTGGAGCGCGCGGACGTGCCCGAGGCCCGGCAAGCGATCGACGAGCTCAAGACGCAACTGCTCAAGGACGGCCTGGAGCCGGCCACCTTCGCCCGCCTGCAACAGGCCGCCATTGCCCGCCAGGCCTGGGCGGTACAGGGCAACAGCGCCCTGGCGGATTACTACTGGGGCGCCTTGGGCGATTACGCGGACGGGCGTTTCAGCGACCCGGCCAAGCGCCTGAAAGCCGTCAGCCTGAAGCAGGCCAACCAGGCCATGCGCCAGTTGCTGGAACAACCCGGTTACCTGCGGATCGAAAAACCGCTGCTGAGCTACGCGGCCTTGAGCGGGCTGATCCTCGGCACACTGCTATCGATTGTCTTTGCGCTGTTCGGCTGGCGGGCTTATCGCAAACGAATCCGTGCCTGATGCGTCTTTTGTCATGCTAAACCGTTATTCTGTCGGGGATTTTTTCTAGTGTGATCGCCGAATGCCAAACCTGACTCATTACATGCAGCGCATCCTGGAACTGATGAAGCGCTACCCGGGGGTCATTGCGCTCGGCGGTTTCATTTCCGGTGTCGGCAGTTTCATCCTGGTCGACCGCCAACAGGGCCTGGCCACCTGGATCGCCGTGATCATGCTGGTGAGCTGGATCTGGCTGATGCTGGAAAACAGCCTGACCCAGCTGTTCACCAAGATCTTCAAGCGGGAAATCCCCCAGCCGCTGCTGCGTTACGCAACGCAGATGATTCACCAGGAAAGCCTGTTTTTCGTCCTGCCGTTCTTCTTCATCACCACCGCCTGGAACAGCGGGCAGCTGGTATTCACCGGCCTGCTGGGCGCCTCGGCGCTGGTCTCGATCATCGACCCGCTGTACTACAAATGGCTGGCCCCGCGGCGCTGGCTGTTCCTCGCCCTGCACACCCTGACGCTGTTCGCCGCGCTGCTGACCGCACTGCCGATCATCCTGCACCTGACCACCGCACAGAGCTTCAAGCTGGCCCTGGGCATCGCCATGCTGCTGTCGTTCCCCAGCCTTGCGTCGATCTTTCCGATCCGCAACCTGCGCGGTGCCTTGATGCTGCTGGGCATGACCCTGGCCATCGGCGGCACCGGCTGGCTGCTGCGCTCCTGGGTTCCGCCGGCAACCTTGTGGATCGCCGAGGAAGCCATCAGCACCCAGTTGCAGGACCGCACCCCCGGCACCAGCCTCAAGCAAGTCAGCGTCAACGACGTGCGCAGCACCGGGCTGTACGCCTACACCGCGATCAATGCGCCGCGCGGGCTGGACGAGCGCATTTATCACGTCTGGCAATTCAACGGCAAAGAGGTCGACCGGGTGGCCCTGGACATCCACGGCGGGCGCAAGGAGGGCTACCGCGCCTGGTCGCACAAGCAGAACTTCCCCGGCGATCCGACCGGCAGCTGGCAGGTCCGGGTGCTGACCGAAGACGGGCAGGTGATCGGCGTGCTGCGCTTCAGGATCACCGGCACCAACGGACAAAACTCAGCACCTTAGTACAAGGCAAAGTCATCTTGATCGTGGTATTACGTAGCACTGCGTAAAAACCATGCAAGCACGGAGCTTATGACCCAGAGCACGACGGCCGGCAGTGCCCAACTGGATACGTCGAGTTCCCCCTCGCGGTTGCGAGTCACGGGGGACTGGACGCTCGTCCATTACACCGAGCTCAAGCACCTCTGCGAACAGCTCACCGGACAGTACGACACCAGCACCCACATCGACCTCAACGACCTCGGCGCCCTGGACACCGCCGGCGCGTCGCTGCTGGTCGAGCTGCTGGGCTCCGAGCGTCTCGGCAAGTCCACCGAACACCCCGACTGCACCCTGTCCTCAGCCGACCGCGCACTGCTGCAGACCGTCTACTGCTCGCTGAGCGACTTCTGCGTGCCGCTCAAGGAGCCGGAAATTTCGGTCGGCATCCAGTTGCTGACGCGGATCGGCAAGGCGGTCGATGCCATCTGGCAGGACAGCCTGAAGTTGCTGGGCTTCGTCGGCCTGATCCTGGAAACCCTGGTCCGTGGCCTGCTGCATCCCAAGCGCTGGCGCATCACGCCGATGGTCGCGCATATCGAGCAGACCGGCCTCGACGCCGCGCCCATCGTCGCCTTGCTGACCTTCCTGGTGGGCGCCGTGGTGGCCTTCCTCGGCGCCACGGTGCTGCAGAGTTTCGGCGCCAGCATCTTTACCGTGGACCTGGTGGCGTTTTCCTTCCTGCGCGAATTCGGCGTGCTGCTCACCGCCATCCTCATGGCCGGCCGGACCGCGAGCGCATTCACCGCGCAGATCGGCTCGATGAAGGCCAACGAGGAAATCGACGCCATCCGTACCCTGGGCCTGGACCCGATGGAGCTGCTGGTGCTGCCCCGGGTCCTGGCGCTACTGGTGGCGCTACCGATGCTGACCTTCCTGGCGATGCTCTCGGGGATTGTCGGTGGCGGGGTGGTTTGTGCGCTGTCGCTGGATATCTCGCCGGCGATGTTCCTCGCCTTGCTGCAATCGGATATCGGCGTGCAGCACTTCCTGGTGGGCATGGTCAAGGCACCGATCTTCGCCTTCCTGATCGCCGCCATCGGCTGCCTGGAAGGTTTCAAGGTCAGCGGCAGCGCCGAGTCGGTGGGTGCCCACACCACCTCCAGCGTGGTGCAATCGATCTTCGTGGTGATCGTCCTCGATGCCGTCGCCGCGCTGTTTTTCATGGAGATGGGCTGGTGAACCGTTCAACCCGTCCGCCCACCGAGGCGGTGATCGAAGTCCGCGGCCTGTGCAATCGCTTCGGCCCGCAGAGCGTGCATGAGAACCTCGACCTGGACCTGTACAAGGGCGAGATCCTCGCCGTGGTCGGCGGTTCGGGCAGCGGCAAGTCGGTGCTGCTGCGCAGTATCATCGGCCTGCGCCAGCCCAGCGAGGGTTCGGTGCGGGTGTTCGGCCAGAACCTGCCGAGCCTGGCGGAACATGAGCGGTCGTTGATCGAGCGGCGCTTCGGTGTGCTGTTCCAGAAGGGCGCGCTGTTTTCGTCGCTGACCGTGACCGAAAACGTCGCCCTGCCGTTGATCGAGCACGCAGGCCTGAGCCGTGCCGACGCCGAGCACCTGGCGGCGGTGAAGCTGGCGCTGGCCGGGCTGCCGCTGTCGGCGGCCGACAAATACCCGGCCTCGCTGTCCGGCGGCATGATCAAGCGCGCCGCCCTGGCCCGGGCTCTGGCCCTGGACCCGGACATCCTGTTTCTCGACGAACCCACCGCCGGCCTCGACCCGATCGGCGCCGCGGCGTTCGACCAATTGATCCTGACCCTGCGTGACGCCCTGGGCCTGAGCGTGTTCCTGGTCACCCATGACCTGGATACGCTGTACACCATCACCGACCGGGTGGCGGTGCTGGCACAGAAAAAGGTGTTGGTGGCGGATGCCATCGACCAGGTCGCCGAGACCGACGACGCCTGGATTCACGAGTACTTCCATGGCCCTCGCGGCCGCGCGGCGTATCAGGCCGCTACACAGCTCAACGAGGTATGACATGGAAACCCGAGCCCATCATGTACTGATCGGCCTGTTCACCGTGATTGTGGTGGTCGGCGCCCTGCTGTTCGGCCTGTGGCTGGCCAAGTCCAGCGTCGACACGGAGTTCAAGGACTACGAGGTCGTGTTCAACGAGGCCGTCAGCGGCCTGTCCAAAGGCAGCTCCGTGCAGTACAGCGGGATCAAGGTCGGCGATGTGGTCAGCCTGCGCCTGGACCCGAACGACCCGCGCCGGGTCCTGGCACGGATCCGCCTGAGCGGCGAAACCCCGATCAAGGAAGACACCCAGGCCAAGCTGGCCCTGACCGGCATCACCGGGACCTCGATCATCCAGCTCAGCGGCGGCACCCCGCAAAGCCAGCCGCTCCAGGGCAAGGACGGCAAGCTGCCGGTGATCGTCGCTTCGCCTTCGCCGATCGCCCGCCTGCTGAACAACAGCGATGACCTGATGACCAGCGTCAACCTGCTGCTGCACAGCGCCAACAGCATGTTCTCGCCAGACAACGTCGAGCGCATCAGCAACACCCTCGAACACCTGGAGCAGACCACCGGGGCCATCGCCGAACAACGCGGCGACGTGCGTCAGGCCATGCAGCAGCTGGCGTCCATCGGCAAGCAGGCCAGCGCCACCCTGGAACAGACCACCGCGCTGATGCGCAACGCCAACGGCCTGCTCAACGAGCAGGGCAAGCAGATGTTCGGCAGCGCCGAGCAGGCCATGCAATCGCTGGAACAGAGCAGCGCCACCATCAACAAACTGCTGACCGACAACCAGGACTCGCTGAACAACGGCATCCAGGGCCTCAATGGCCTGGCGCCGGCGGTGCGCGAGTTGCGCGACACCCTGAGCTCGTTGCGGGCCATTTCGCGTCGCCTGGAAGCCAACCCCAGCGGCTACCTGCTGGGCAGTGACAAGAACAAGGAGTTCACGCCATGAAGCGTGCCTATCGCCCATTCGGCCGGCTGGCCCTGGCCGCCGGCTTCGCCTTGAGCGGCGCCTGCTCGATCCTGCCCCAGGCCGACCCGGTGGATATCTATCGCCTGCCCACGGCCCAGGGCGCCACGGCCCAGCCTCAGGGCCACGCACAGCCCTGGTCCCTGCGCCTGACCAAACCCCAGGCGAGCGACGCCTTGAACAGCGCGAGAATCGCGGTGATCCCCCAGGGCGATGTGATCAGCAGCTACAAGGACGCGCGCTGGAGCGATCCGGCGCCGGTGCTGCTGCGCAATCGGCTGCTGGACGGATTCCTCGCCGACGGTCGGGTGCAACTGCTGGGCACCGACGACAGCGATGTACAGACCGACCTTGAACTGGGCGGCAACCTGCAGGCATTCCAGAGCGAATACCAGGGCAAGGCCGTGGCGGTGGTGATCCGCCTGGATGCGCGCCTGGTGCGCGGCTACGACCAGAAGATCCTGGCCAGCCGGCGCTTCGAAGTGCGCCAGCCGCTAAACGATACCAAGGTGCCGGCGGTGGTCGCCGGATTTGGCCAGGCGGGGGATGCCTTGAACCGGCAGGTGGTGGAGTGGACGGTGAAGCAGGGCAGCCAGCTGGTCAGGCGCTGACCGCCTCATCGCAGGCCAGCTCGCTCCTACGGAACGTTTATTGTTTTGTAGGAGCAAGCTGGCTCGCGATCAGCCGAAGAACCAGTAGCACACCGCAATCGCCGCCACTACGCCGGCCAGCTCGGCCAACAGGGCGCAACCGACGGCATGACGCGCCCGCTGGATGCCGACCGAACCGAAGTACACCGCCAGCACGTAGAAGGTGGTCTCGGTACTGCCCTGGATAGTCGCCGCGGCCAACGCCGGGAAACTGTCCACACCCTGAGTCTGCATGGTTTCGATCAGCATGGCCCGCGCGGCGCTGCCGGAGAGGGGTTTGACCAGGGCCGTCGGCAGGGCATCGACGAAACGCGTGTCCCAGCCGGCCCACTCCACCAGATGCCGAATGCCGTCCAGGCCGAAGTCCAGGGCGCCGGAGGCACGCAGCACGCCCACCGCGCAGAGCATGGCCACCAGATACGGCAGCAGGTTCTTGGCGACGTCGAAACCTTCCTTGGCGCCCTCGATGAAGGCCTCGTAGACCTTGACCTTGCGTAACGCGCCAATCACCAGGAACAGCATGATCAGGCCGAACAGGGTCAGGTTGCCCAGGATCGAGGACAGCGACGCCAGCGCGGTGGCCGACAGGGTCGCCAGCAGGGCCATGAAGCCGCCCAGGACCAGGGCGCCGGGGACCAGGTAGGCCAGCACCACCGGGTCCCACAGGCGCAGGCGCTGCACCAGCGCGACCGACAGCAGGCCAACCAGGGTCGAGGCACTGGTGGCCAGCAGGATAGGCAGGAACACCAGAGTCGGATCGGGGGCACCTTGCTGGGCGCGGTACATGAAGATGGTCACCGGCAGCAGGGTCAGGGACGAGGCATTCAGCACCAGGAACAGGATCTGCGCGTTGCTCGCCACGGTCCCGCTGGGATTGAGGTCCTGCAGGGCGCGCATGGCCTTGAGGCCGATCGGCGTGGCGGCGTTGTCCAGCCCCAGGCCGTTGGCCGCGAAGTTCAGGGTGATCAGGCCGATGGCCGGGTGCCCCGGCGGCACTTCCGGCATCAGGCGGGCGAACAGCGGGCCCAGGGCCTTGGCCAGCCAGTCGACGATCCCGGCCTTCTCGGCGATCCGCAAGAAGCCCAGCCACAGGGTCAGGGTGCCGAACAGCAGCACCATCACTTCCACCGACAGCTTGGCCATGGCGAAGATGCTTTCCACCATCGCCGAGAAGATCCCGGCGTTACCGCCGACCAGCCACTGCGCCAGCGCTGAAACGGCCGCCACGATGAAGAAGCCAAGCCACAGGCCATTGAGCATCAGTTATTCCCCCAGAAGATGCGGCGAATGATAGCGGGGCAGACAGAAACGACAAACCCCGGATTGACCGGGGTTTGTCGATGATGACAGAGCAGAACATTGCTAGCCGCTGCCACAAGCTGCGCCCGCCTGCGCAGGAGGCGCCGCGGTCCGGATCGCGAAGTTCCTGCGGAACTTATCGCAGCCTTCGGCAGCGGCTACAGGTATCAGCCTTTGGTGACTTCACCGGCCGGCAGCGGCTCCTTGCTGCGCCAGTGCGGCAGGGAGTTCCAGTAGCGCTGGCCCTTGGCGTCGTCGTACATGCCTTCCCAACGAGCGATGACCAGTACCGCCAGGGCGTTGCCGATCACGTTCAGGGCAGTACGGGCCATGTCCATGACGCGGTCGACACCGGCGATGAAGGCCAGGCCTTCCAGCGGAATGCCCACGCTGCCCAGGGTCGCCAGCAGGACCACGAAGGACACGCCCGGTACGCCAGCGATGCCTTTGGAGGTGACCATCAGGGTCAGCACCAGCAACAGTTGCTGGCTGATCGACAGGTCGATGCCGTACAGCTGGGCGATGAAGATCGCCGCGATGCTCTGGTACAGGGTCGAGCCATCGAGGTTGAACGAGTAACCGGTCGGCACCACGAAGCTGCAGATGGCTTTCGGCGCACCGTAGGCTTCCATCTTCTCGATTACCCGCGGCAGCACGGTTTCCGAGCTTGCGGTGGAGTAGGCCAGCACCAGCTCATCCTTGAAGATGCGCATCAGCTTGATCACCGAGAAGCCGAACAGGCGAGCGATCAGGCCCAGGACCACGAAGGCGAAGAAGGCGATGGCCACGTAAACCAGGATCACCAGCTTGGCCAGCGGCAGCAGGGAGGCGAAACCGAAGTTGGCCACGGTCACCGCGATCAGGGCGAATACGCCGATCGGGGCGTAGTTCATGATCATGTGGGTGACTTTGAACATGCTTTCCGAAACGCCCTGGAACATCTTCACCAGCGGCTCGCGCAGATCGGCCTGCAGGCTCGACAGACCGAGGCCGAACAGCACCGAGAAGAAGATGATCGGCAGCATCTCGCCGCGGGCCATGGCCGCGAAGATGTTCGATGGGATCAGGTTGAGGATGGTTTCGATGAACGCGTGTTCATGCTGTACCTCGGCGGCGGTCGCCTGGTACTTGGAAATATCCACGGTACCCAGGGTGCTCATGTCGATGCCGGCGCCCGGGTGGAACACGTTGGCCAGCACCAGGCCGACCAGGATCGCGATGGTGGTGACGATTTCGAAGTAGATGATGGTCTTCAGGCCGATACGCCCGAGTTTCTTCGCGTCGCCCACGCCGGCGATACCGACGATCAGCGAGGAGATCACGATCGGGATCACGATCATCTTGATCAAGCGGATAAAGATATCGCCCGCAGGTTGCAGGACGTTGCTGATCCACCAGGCTTTTTCGGCACTGAAATGGTTGAGCAGCGCACCAATTGCAATCCCCAGCACCAGACCGATGAGGATCTGCCAGGCGAGGCTTAGTTTTGCCTTCTTCATATCATTACCCTTACTTCAGTTGGACTCGGGCTGATGCGCGAACTGGAACGCTCAATGGCGGAAAAGTCTGTGCATCGGCCCCCGTATAAGGTCACCCCGAGCGAGCATTTACGGCTCTCTGCAGGCGAAAAAAGGCGCAACTATTCCGACGCAAGGGGGGCGCGTCTAATGCCGTAAACGCCTACCCTATGCCGAATCGGCATGAGTTTTTCTAAACGAAACGGGCGTCCCAACCGGTTCGAATGCGACATTTCGGCCCGTCCATCTACCGTGAAACGGCCATTTCAGGGGGCATTCAGCACTTTTGTGGGGGGTTCGGAATGACCTTCGAAAGAAGGGAAAGTTCTTACGATAGAACCAGAAATCTCATCTGGAAAAGCCAAAAGTTTCTCGATGTACGGTCACAAGGAAACACCGTGAAACGGTTAGGCCGGACATCTGGGAATGGTTGCCGCGAACACCCGCCTGAAAAAGCAGGCCACCGCTCTGCCACAACGGTTTGTGGCATTCAAACACGGCGCAAGTCGTCATGCCCGGGCGGCTTGCGAACTTGCGCCGCAGTTTTCCCTGACCCAGCCCTCGCGGAAGCACTCCCTGTATCCCGATCCGGTTTCGACCTGAACGTCCCGGCCCGCTGGGCGCTCGCGCTCCATGATCGACCCTTCGAACAGCCAACTCAGTACCAGTTCGGGTCTTTTTTCAGCTGCTCCTTGAGCAAACCCTGCATGCCCGCGTCCGGCTTGCCGAGAAAGCGGTATTCGGCATGACGGGTCGGCGACTTGTCCGCGGGCAGGCCCGCCGGCACTTCGACCAACATGGCGTAGGCGTCTTTCTTGTCAAAACTGAACGCCACGATCAGGCGCTGGCTGCGACAGGTATCGCGGGTTTCGCAAAGCGGACCGACCAGGTACTTGTCGCCGTCTTCTTCCAGCGCATTCATCTGCTGCGCATCACCGGACAGGTTCATCACCCATTCCGGCAGGCGCTCTTCCTTTTCGACGACTTCCTGCCAGGTTTCACGGTATTGCGGGTCACTGTTCAACAACTCGTTGACCCGGGTCTGACCGTCATTGGCCGCCATCGCCGTGGCCGCGCTGCCCAGCAACAGGGCGGCGGCCAATGTTTTCAAGGAAACGCTCATGTTCAACCTCGACCACGACGGCCAAAGAAGAAGGAAGCAATGAACATCACCAGGAAAACGACAAAGAGAATCTTGGCGATACCCGTGGCGGTGCCCGCGATACCACCGAAGCCCAATACCGCGGCGATGATGGCAATGATCAGGAATGTGATTGCCCAGCTCAACATGGTCATTCTCCTTACGCTTCTATTTAGAGGTACTGCCAGGCCGGCCCGCAGTTGCGTACCGGCTGTCCTGCCTAGAACACCCAGCGCTCCTGATAAGCCGTGTCGACGGCAGGCCGGGCCTGGTCGACGTCCATCAGAAGCAGCGGGGCGGAATCCGCAAACCGAGTGCTGACTGCACTGAAGTGGGTTTGAGTGGTGCGAGAAACCGGCAACCGCACAGCCTCTTGCTGCTGGCTCTGCTCCCAACGCGAAAACTGCTGACCGCCAATCAAGGTCACCAGCAATGCCAGGCTGGCGAGCAGCCCTTGCTGCAGATGCAGGGGCGAAACAGACAATGGGGCGAGACGTTGGCGTTTCATCCGGAAGCTCCTCCCATGCGGGTCATTGTTCTCAAGCGCCGGTTGCTGCGCCTGCGGCTTGTTCAGCCGAGCCTGATCAGGTTGTTGCAGCCTGCATGCCAGCTTTCATGATTGAAATAAATTCAATAAAAACAATGAGTTGATATCAATCAGGGTGGTATTCCATACGCCATCCTGCACGATGCCGCCCTGGATACCGTGCGAATTGCACGATTGGCCCGGTACTTTAGGGAGAAAACGCAGCTGAAAATGCATGGAATACCGTGGCGAAATCGGAAAAGGCCTGCGCGCAAAACCTAAAACCAATAAAAACCTATTATTTTCAATGAATTAGCAATACACCCCGGAGGTAGCTAATCTGCACGCTTGGGGATCGATCAGAATTAACCATGCAACTTGCCCGATTTTTCCGGGACTAAATAAGATCACTCACTTCAGGAGCCTCGGACATGGAATCAGCACCGGAAAATCAAGGCCGCATTCTTCTGGTAGATGATGAGTCCGCGATCCTTCGTACCTTCCGTTACTGCCTGGAAGACGAGGGCTACACCGTCGCCACGGCCAATAGCGCCGCTCAGGCCGAGGCCTTGCTGCAACGCCAGGTGTTCGACCTGTGCTTCCTCGACCTGCGCCTGGGCGAGGACAACGGCCTGGACGTACTGGCCCAGATGCGCATCCAGGCTCCCTGGATGCGGGTGGTGATAGTCACCGCCCATTCGGCCGTCGATACCGCGGTAGACGCGATCCAGGCCGGCGCCGCCGACTATCTGGTCAAGCCCTGCAGCCCCGACCAATTGCGCCTGGCGACCGCCAAGCAACTGGAAGTCCGCCAGCTCTCGGCGCGCCTGGAGGCCCTCGAGGGCGAAGTGCGCAAACCCAAGGACGGCCTGGACTCCCACAGCCCGGCGATGAAAGTGGTGCTGGAAACCGCCCGCCAGGTCGCCGGCACCGACGCCAACATCCTGATCCTCGGCGAATCCGGCACCGGCAAGGGCGAACTGGCCCGGGCCATTCACGGCTGGAGCAAGCGCGCCAGGAAATCCTGCGTCACCATCAACTGCCCGTCGCTGAACGCCGAGCTGATGGAGAGCGAATTGTTCGGTCACAGCCGTGGAGCCTTCACCGGCGCCAGCGAAAGCACCCTTGGCCGGGTCAACCAGGCCGATGGCGGCACGCTGTTCCTCGACGAAATCGGCGACTTCCCGCTGACCCTGCAACCCAAGTTGCTGCGGTTCATCCAGGACAAGGAATACGAACGGGTCGGCGACCCGGTGACCCGCCGCGCCGACGTGCGCATCCTCGCCGCGACCAACCTCAACCTCGAGGACATGGTGCGCGACGGGCGCTTCCGTGAAGACCTGCTGTACCGCCTGAACGTGATCACCCTGCACCTGCCGCCGCTGCGCGAACGCAGTGAAGACATCCTGACCCTGGCCGACCGCTTCCTCGCACGCTTCGTCAAGGAGTACGCCCGCCCCGCCCGTGGCTTCAGCGACGAGGCCCGCGAAGCGCTGCTCAACTACCGCTGGCCGGGCAATATCCGCGAACTGCGCAACGTGGTGGAACGCGCCAGCATCATCTGCCCCCAGGAGAAGGTGGAGATCAGCCACCTGGGCATGGCCGAGCAACCCACCAACAACACCCCGCGCATCGGCGCCGCCTTGAGCCTGGACGAGCTGGAGAAAGCCCATATCGGCGCCGTGCTGGCCACCAGCGATACCCTCGACCAGGCCGCCAAGACGCTCGGCATCGACGCCTCGACGCTGTACCGCAAACGCAAGCAGTACAACCTGTGAGCCGCGCCTCATGAAGCTAGCGATGAAACTGCGCACGAGACTGTTTCTGAGCATCTCGGCGCTGATCACCGTGGCGCTGCTCGGCCTGCTGCTCGGGCTGGTCAGCGTGATGCAGATGGCCAAGACCCAGGAAGCGCTGATCCGCAACAACTTCATTACCCTGGACCTGGGGCTCAAGCTGCGACAGACCCTGGGCGACCAGTTGATCATCATGCTCAACCACAACCCTGACCGGGCGGCGCTGGATGACTCCAGGCAGGAATACCTGGCTCTGCTCGACCAGGGCATCGAGCATGAACGGCAAAACAATGTGCGCAACGGCTTCACCCAGGCACGCGACGACTACCAGAGCTTCTTCGAAGCCTTCGAGCGCGCCGACGGGACCTCGGCAGGGGTCAATGGCAATACGGAACTGACCCAGCGCTTCAATGCCCTGCGCAATGGCTTGATCAGCGAGCACAAGCAGGCCCTGGACAACATCAATGAAATTGAACATCAGGCCCGCAATCGCGCCTTGATGATCGCTGGCCTGCTCGGCCTGGTCGGACTGGCCGTATTAGTCATCGGCTTCATCACCGCCCACGGCATCGCCCAGCGCTTTGGCGGCCCCATCGAAGCCCTGGCCAAGGCCGCCGACAATATCGGCCAGGGCAACTTCGACGTGACCCTGCCCCTGTCTTCGGCTGCCGAGATGAACTTGCTGACCCGGCGCTTCGGGATCATGGCCCAAGCCCTGCGCGAGCATCAGGCCACCAATGTCGACGAACTGCTCGCCGGCCAGCAGCGCCTGCAATCGGTGCTCGACAGCATCGACGACGGCTTGCTGATGATCGACCGCCAGGGCCACCTGGAACACCTCAACCCGGTGGCGCAACGTCAGCTGGGCTGGGACGAGGAACGCCTCGGACAAGGGTTGGGCAGCGCCTTGCAGCGACCGGAACTGGACGAACAGCTGCAACTGGTGCTGCGCGGCGGCACTCTGGAACGAGCACCGGAAGACCTCAGCATCGAGGTCGATGGCGAATCGCGCCTGCTGACGTACAGCCTGACGCCGGTCAGCCATCCCCAGGGGCATATCCTCGGCGCGGTGATGGTGCTGCACGATGTCACCGAGCAGCGGGCCTTCGAGCGCGTGCGCAGCGAGTTCGTATTGCGGGCCTCCCATGAATTGCGCACCCCGGTCACCGGCATGCACATGGCGTTCGGCCTGTTGCAGGAGCGCCTGCGCTTCCCTGAGGAATCCCGCGAAGCCGACCTGCTGAGCACCGTCAACGAAGAAATGCAGCGGCTGATGCAGCTGATCAACGACTTGCTGAACTTCTCGCGCTATCAGAACGGCCTGCAGAAACTCACCCTGGCGCCCTGCCCCCTGGAAGAACTGCTGGAGCAGGCGCGCAACCGCTTCGTCGGCGCGGCGACGGCACAGGGCATCGAGCTGCTGGTGGAAATCCAGGCGCCGCTGCCACGGTTGCACGCCGACCGCATGCAACTGGAGCGGGTGCTGGACAACCTGATCGACAATGCCCTGCGGCATACCGCCAAGGGCGGCTTGATCCGCTTGCAGGCGCGCCGGCATGGCGAGCGGGTAATCATCAGCGTCGAAGACAACGGTGAAGGCATCGCCTACGGCCAGCAGGGGCGGATTTTCGAGCCCTTTGTCCAGGTCGGACGCAAGAAAGGCGGGGCCGGCCTGGGCCTGGCACTGTGCAAGGAAATCGTGCAACTGCATGGCGGGCGCATGGGCGTCTATTCGCGCCCCGGGCAGGGAACCCAGTTCTATCTGGCCTTGCCTCTTTAGGGGCTAGACCTCGTCATCCAGGCGCCGTGGCCCCTGGCGGCGCCCGCGGGTAATCAGGTCGATGAACTGCACCGCGCTCAACGCATGGGCGAACAGCCAGCCCTGGCCAAAACGCACACCCTCGCTGCTCAGCAGCAACGCCTGATCCTCGAACTCGATGCCCTCGGCAATCACCTTGAGCTGCAGGGCATGGGCCATGCGAATGATGTGCGGGGCGACGCCGCTGCTGGCTGCGTCATGCCCCAGCGCATCGATGAATGCCTTGTCGATCTTCAGGTAATCCACCGGCAGGGTCTGCAGGTAGGCCAGGCTGCAATAACCCGTGCCGAAGTCGTCGATCAGCACCTGATGGCCGACGTCCCGCAAGGCTTGCAGGTTATGCCGGGCAACCACCACGTCGATCAGCCCGCGCTCGGTGACTTCGAAGGCGATCTGCCGCGCCGCCACCCGATGCAGCGCCAGCAGGCGCGCCATCACCTTGCCGATCCGCGGCACCATGACATCGCAGGCCGCCAGGTTGACCGAGATGTACAGCTGCGGGTTGGCCCGCAGCAGATGCCCCAACTGTTCGAGCAGGCGTTGCAGGACAAAATCGGTGATGGGGCGGATCTGCCCGGTGTTCTCCGCCATGGGAATGAACAGCTCCGGGCTGGTCAGGGTGCCGTCCGGATGGCGCCAGCGCAGCAGGGCCTCGGCACCGACACACTGGCGCGTTCGTAGATCGAAGATGGGTTGATACAACACCTGTAGCTCGCCACGGCGCAGCGCCCCTTGCAATTCGGCGCCCAGGGATTGGCGCTGCCCGGCCAGCTGGAAGGCCAGGCCGCCGATGAAGAGCGCCAGCACCAGGCTGCTGGGCAGCAGCCACCACCACCCCTCGAATATTTCGAGCTGCATGTTGGTACGGGGGGTGACGAGTACCAACTGATACTCCGGATTGCTGGTGGGCATCCGGTAGATCAACTGGCCCTGGGTCATCAGCAACGGGCTGCGCCCCGTGGGCGGCCACGGTTCGATCGGCGGCCAGTCCAGCGCTGGCCCCAGCACCGGGATGGCCCGCGAGCCATGGTCGAGAACCACCATCAGGCTGCTGTTGGCGGGCAGATCGACCATATCGGTCAGGTGCCCGCGAGACGTCGCCACCCGGAAGTTGCCGCGCCCGAGCATCAGCGCCGCGCGGTTTTCATTGGGTTCGGCGGAAGTGTTCAGCCAGTAGCTGTAGGTCGGACCACGGATATCCGGCGGCCGGACCACGGCCAGGTTGTCCTGGCGTGGCCAGTTGGTGCAGGCCTGGGCAGCATCGATGTAGGCCGCTGCATAAATGAAGCGATAACTGAAGCTGATCTGCTGCAGGGTCGCGACCATCTCGGGGCTGCATTCGCGCAGGGGCTGCGCCTCGAGTACGTCCAGGCCTTCGCGCAACTGGCCGAACAGTTGCTCCAGACGTTCGAGAAAGCGCTGGCCCTGGGCATTCATCTGCGCGCTTTCGCGCAGTTGCGCCTCGTGCATCGCAATGCCCAGGCTCGCCGCCAGCAGCAAGGCCGCACTCAACACAGCCGCACACGTCGCCAACAGCCAGGGGCGATAGAACCAACTGCGCAGAGGGTCGCGAGCGGCCGGCATCATTGGATATCCGAGGGTTACCAATGAGTTATAGCTACTGATTGAGAAAAAGCCCTGACCGTCGGGCGGGCGTCATTATTTTGTCTGGTTGAGAACCTGCAGGATCGCAGCGCTTTGCGCATCCGGCTGGCCGTCGAAACGCGACGGCCGGTAATGCATCTGGAACGCGGCCAGCACGTGACGGGTCGCCACATCCAGCTCGCCGGTCTGCGGCGTCTCATAACCAAGGCGCGCCAGGCCTTGCTGGAACCAGGCGATGCTCGGCAACTGTGCGGCAAAGAACGCCTGCTGTCGCGCCACCGCCTGGGCGTTCGGCCACCGGCCCAACCCGGCATCGGCCAGACGCTTCCAGGGGAACAGCGGGCCCGGGTCGAGCTTGCGCAGGGGGGCGATATCGCTGTGGCCGATGATGTGCTGTGGCGCGATGTTGTTGCGCTTGCTGATGTCCTTGAGCAGCACGATCAGGCTCTGGATCTGCGCTTCGCTGTAGGGATACCAGACACGCCCGGTGGGCAGGTCGCGAAAGCCCGGGTTGACGATCTCGATCCCGATGGAGCTGGAGTTCAGCCAGGTACGGCCTTGCCACTGGCTCTCGCCGGCGTGCCAGGCACGGTATTGCTCGTCCACCAGTTTGTAGATGGTCGCCGCCTTGTCGTCGCCGATCAGGTAGTGGCTGCTGACCTGGCCATGGGTCAGCAGTTGCAGGGAACGCTCCATCGAGGCCGAGGTGTAATGCACCACTACGAATTGCACCCGCTCATCGAAGTTGACCGAAGGGTGGCTGGTATCGAAACGCGGACCGCTGGCGCAACCGGCCAGCAACAGAAGGGACAAAGCGAGGACAAGAACTTTCATGGTGGAAGGCAGTACGCTGGAGAAAATAATGCAACAGTGTAACGTACTGCCTTTGCGGAAAACCGGCAAAAACACCGGTTTATACAAAATGGAACAAATTATGCGTCAACCCAGTTCCACCCGGTTGCGCCCCGCCTCCTTGGCCCGATAGAGCGCCTGATCGGCTCTTTTGAGCACCAGATCGCTGCGTTCTCCCGGCTTGAAGGCACTCATGCCGATGGACATGGTGATGGTCACGCGCTCGCCCTTGAAGTGGAACGGGCAGGCTTCGATGGCCGCCCGCAAGGTTTCCGCCAGGCGCGCCCCGACCGGCCATGTGGTATCGGGTATCAGCAGGACGAACTCTTCGCCGCCGAAACGGGCAATGAAATCGTTGCCGCGCAGGCGCTTGCGCAGCACGCCGGCGATGATCTTCAGCACCTTGTCGCCGGCCAGGTGACCGTAGTTGTCGTTGATGCGCTTGAAGTGGTCGAGGTCAAGCATCGCCAGCAACAAGGTGTTGCCGTGCTGCTGCCACTGCGCCACTTCATGCTCCAGGCGCTCGCTCCAGGCCGCCCGATTGGGCAGGCCGGTGAGGGGGTCGATCAACGCTTTCTGCCGCTGTTCTTCCAGGTGCTCGCGGTAGCCCTGGGCTTCCTGCTCCATGCTCGACACCCGCTCGGCCAGGCTCTGCAGGCGCGCAGCCACTTCCTTCTCGCGTTCGTCACGCTGCTTCTGGTGATGGTCCATGGTGCCAAGCAAGCCTTCCAGGTGGCTTTCCAGGACCTGCTTGAGATCGTCCAGATCCGCCGCTTCCTGAACGCTGCTTTGCAGGCCATCGACCTGCTCGCGAATCTGCGTGTCCATCTCCCGCGCCGCCGAGCTACTGTCAGCGTGGCCTTCGCTGGCGGCCTGCAGGTTGCTCTGGAAGGATTCCAGGCGCTCGTTGAGTCGCTTGAGATACGCCTCGAATTCATGTTGGCCGCTGTCGGTGATCGCCAGCATCAATACCGCCAGATCGTCGAGGATCGGCAGCAACTCGTACCAGTTCAGGCCATGCTGCAGGCGATCGCGCATGGACTCGGCTTGTGGCCGGTGGCGCTCGGGCAGGCTCAAGTCGTCCAGCAGGCCAAGCAGGGTATGTTCGATGTGCTTGGCCACCGAACTGTAGGAGGGCTCCGGTGAGTCGGGCAGGGCGTACAGCATATCCTGCTGCGGATCGACCGTCGCCAGCGCCTCGGCCATGGCCGCCGGCAACGGCAAGCGGTCAAGCAGCACAGGCGCCGTGGCCGCCTCGGCGGGTGTGACAACGATCAATTCGTCCGGGTTGGAAGGGCTGGCTTCGACAGCCAGAGGCTGCGCGGACGACGGCGCTCCGACGGGGCCAGACGCGACTGGCAGCTGTAACTCCTGCGAATCCGGCATCGGCGGTGACGGTTCGACGGCGGCGGTTTTCTCCGACTCCAGCACCGGCGGCACAAAGGCCTCGACCTGGACAGCCGTGGTTACCTCGGGCAGCGCTTGCGGCTGCGGTTCGGGCGGCGGGCTGACAGCAGCGACCTTCTCGACCACAGGCGGGGACACCGGCGCCAAGGCTTCGGTCGGCCGCGCGGGAGCGACCTCGACACGAGGCGGGGGCGCTTCAACCGCAGCTCTTTCAGCCGTTGCCAATGGCTGTACCGCAATCGGGCTCGCCACCACCGCTGGCGTCTCAGCCGCGGACAGTGCAGGCGCTTCATCAGCGTCACGACCACCAAACAGACGCTGCAGCAAACCTGGGCGGCTCGGTTCCGCGGGGCCCTCCAGCTGGCTCAGCGCCTTGCCTTGCAGGCCGCTCAGTTCGCCCAGCAACAGTGGAATTTCCCGGGCTTGCCCGACGCGACCATCCAGTTGCTTGGCGAAGTTTTTCAGCGGACGACTCACCTCGCGAGGCAACGGCAGCTTCTGCAACTGGTTGACCAGCGAAGTCAGCGCCGTGCTCATTTGCTCGATGCGGGTCTCGCGGCGCTGCTCGGAGTCCAGCACGGCTTTTTCCAGGCGCGGCAACAGGGCCGCCAAGGCCGCGTCCATATCGTCGGTGCGCACCACCTCGCGCATTTCCTTCATGCACTGGTCGACGGCGCGATCAGTCCCTTCGGCCGCCAGCGTGCTGCGCACCAAGCCACGGCGAAGCAGGTCGAGGCGGGCATTCCAGCGTCGCTCGAGTTTTTCCTGTTGTTCGATACTTTTGAGGTACTTCTCTTTCCAGCGCTGGGCGTCGTCGCTCATTCATGGGTTCCGCGAGGGGCAGGACTCAGCGCGGGCAATGCATCGGCCGTGAGCGAACCCGGCAGACGAATCTCTACCGCGACCGGCAGGTGATCGGAAATCGGTTGGGCCAGGACTTCGACCCGCTCCAGCGCCAGGCTGGGGCTGAGCAAAATATGATCAAGACAGCGTTGCGGGCGCCAGCTGGGGAACGTCGCTTCCAATTGCGGCGCCAGTAGACCGAGGTCGCGCAATGGCGAATGTTCCAGCAGATCGCTGGCATGGGTGTTCATGTCGCCCATCAGCACCTGGTGCTTGTAGCCGCCGATCATCTCGCGGATATAGGCCAGTTGCCGGGTGCGCGCACGGGCGCCCAGGGCCAGATGCATCATCACCACCACCAACGCCTCGGGACCATCGCCGAAGCGCAAGAGGATCGCACCACGCCCCTTGGGGCCTGGCAGCGGATGATCTTCGATCGCCCAGGGGCGCAGGCGGCTGAGCACGCCATTGCTGTGCTGGGCCAGGCGACCGAGGTTGCGATTGAGCTGTTGGTACCAGTAGGGGAAGGCGCCGAGCTGGGCCAGGTGCTCGACCTGATTGACGTAGCCCGAGCGCAGGCTGCCGCCATCGGCTTCCTGCAAGGCGACCAGATCGAAGTCGCCCAGCAGATCGCCGATCCGTTGCAGGTTGTCGGCGCGCCCGTTGTGCGGCAGCAGGTGCTGCCAGCCACGGGTCAGGTAATGCCGATAACGTTCGGTACTGATACCGACCTGGATATTGAAACTGAGCAGCCGCAGACGGCTGTCTGCCGGCAGGCCGGAGGACGCCACATGGTGCTCGTTGACCCGCGGATCATGCAGGCCAACGATGCGTTCCGTACCCCAACGTCGCATGGCCGGGGCTCGCTTACTTGGCCGCCCGCTCTTTGGCGATCAGCTGGTCGGCGACGCTCAGGGCACCTTCAGGCCCCCCCGCAGTACCCAGGTCGAAGCGGTACTTGCCGTTGACGACCATGGTCGGTACGCCGGAGATCTGATAGGCCTGGGCCTTCTTCTTCGCGTCCTCGACCTTGCCTTTGACGGCGAACGAGTTGTAGGTGCTCAGGAATTTGTCCTTGTCGACGCCCTCGCCGGCCAGGAACTCGGCCATTTCCTCTGGGGAAGCGAGTTTCTTGCCGCCATGGATGGCTTCGAATACGGCTTTGTGGACCTTGTGCTCGACACCCATGGCCTCCAGGGTGATGAACAGTTGGCCGTGAACGTTCCAGATGCCGCCGAACATCGCCGGGATGCGCACGAAGTTGACATCGGCCGGCAGTTTTTCAGCCCATGGGTTGATGGTCGGCTCGAAGGCGTAGCAGTGTGGGCAGCCATACCAGAACAGCTCGACCACTTCGATCTTGCCAGGCACCGCAACCGGAACGGCGCTGCTCAGCTCTACGTATTGTTTACCGGCTTCAAGGGGTTCGGCGGCTTGAGCGGTCATGCCAAACAGGCTGGCAGTGACGAGAGCGGCGCTGAGAATCAGATTACGCATGCTTTACTCCTGAACAAGTAAGGTCGCCTCGCGCGGCCTGTTCGCAGACAGGTCATGGCGAGGCTTGAGTTCGCTAGTGTAGCGGCAGACGCCATAAAAAAGGGTGGCCTGAGCCACCCTTTATGCTTTCACCGACAGATTAATCGATCATTAACGTTGCGCAAGATAGACC
This sequence comes from Pseudomonas sp. SK3(2021), assembly GCF_016772375.1. Taxonomy (NCBI): domain Bacteria; kingdom Pseudomonadati; phylum Pseudomonadota; class Gammaproteobacteria; order Pseudomonadales; family Pseudomonadaceae; genus Pseudomonas; species Pseudomonas sp. SK3(2021). Next base: position 321,588 of record NZ_CP061943.1, on the reverse strand, counting down.
CTTTCGCAACATGATCGCCAGCCTCAGTGCAGGCCCTGGATGTAGCTGGATACGGCTTCGATGTCCTTGTTGCTCAGCTTGGCGGCGATGCTGCGCATGATCATGGTGTCGCCGTCGTTGGTGCGGTTGCCTTCGCGGAAGTCGGTCAACTGCTTGGCTACGTACTGAGCGTGCTGGCCACTCAGGTGTGGGAAGCCGGCAGCGGCGTTACCCGTGCCATTTGGCGAGTGGCAACCGGTGCAGGAAGGCATGCCTTGATCCAGCTTGCCACCACGGAACAACTCTTCACCGCGAGCCACGACTTTCGGGTCTGCCGCGCCGACGCTGCCTTTCTGGCTAGCGAAGTAGGCGGAGAGGTCGGCCAGGTCCTGGTCGCTCAGGTTGGTCAGCAGGCCGGTCATTTCCAGCACCTGGCGCTTGCCGGACTTGATGTCGTGCAACTGCTTGTTCAGGTAACGCTCACCCTGACCCGCCAGCTTTGGAAAGTTAGGCGCCATGCTGTTCCCATCCGGACCATGGCAAGCACCACATACGGCGGCTTTCGCCTGACCGGCAGCAGCGTCGCCTGCAGCATGGGCGACACCTGTGATGCCCAAGGTCAACAGCAGACTCACGAGTAATTTGTTCATCAGCTAATCCAACTACGGCTAAGGGTTAAGAGTTATGGACCGGGATCACTCGCTCATCCAAAGGATGATGGCTCGGTAATCCTCGGCACTGCAGTCCATGCACAAACCACGCGGCGGCATCGCCTTGAAACCCTGGGTCACGTGTTGCACCAGCGTCTCCATACCTTGCGCCAGCCTCGGCGCCCAAGCTTCCTGGTCCCCCTTGCGGGGAGCCGTCGGTAGTTGGCCGGAATGACAAGCCCCACAAACACGGTCGTACACAGCTTCCGGATCCTGTGTAGCCTGAGCGCTGTAAAGCGGTATCAGGACACCGGCAGCTAGCAGCCATTTCGTCATAAAACGACCTTTTCAGGGTTGAGAGCGTGCTGCGTTCTAATGCGCAATCAAGGTCTATCGCTCTCGTGAACTTCATCCTACGCTGGGACAAAGCGCACACAAAATCTGCGGCATTATATACTGGCGCTACTGAAACGGAAACGACACCGCTCGCCGCGTCCATTCTCGGCACCGCCCCTATCGGAAATCCCATGCAACTGAAAAATCCCATTCTTGGTCTGTGCCAACAGTCCACTTTCATGCTCAGCGCCGCCAAAGTCGATCAATGCCCCGACGACGAAGGCTTCGAAGTGGCCTTCGCCGGGCGTTCCAACGCCGGCAAATCCAGCGCCCTGAATACCCTGACCCATGCCAGCCTGGCACGCACCTCGAAAACCCCGGGTCGCACGCAGCTGTTGAACTTCTTCAAGCTAGACGACGATCGCCGTCTGGTCGACCTGCCGGGTTACGGTTACGCGAAAGTGCCGATCCCACTCAAGCAACACTGGCAGCGTCACCTGGAAGCCTACCTGGGCAGCCGCGAGAGCCTGAAAGGGTTGATTCTGATGATGGACATCCGCCATCCGATGACCGACTTCGACCTGCTGATGCTCGACTGGACCGTCGCCAGCGGCATGCCGATGCACATCCTGCTGACCAAGGCCGACAAACTGACCTACGGCGCGGCCAAGAACACCCTGCTCAAGGTGCAGTCGCAAATCCGTAAAGGCTGGGGCGATAACGTCACCATCCAACTGTTCTCGGCGCCAAAACGCATGGGCCTGGAAGAGGCCTACACTGTACTGGCGGGCTGGATGGAACTGGCGGACAAAGGCGCCGAAATCGAAGCCTGAAAGACATACGTAAAACTGCCTGTGGTGTGATCAGGCAAGGCAAAAACCGGCGGGAAAGCGGAGTTTAGGGGCCTAAATGAGCATTTCCCGCCAGTTTTTAACGCAGCATGATCGCGCCACAGGCAGTTTTAGGGCAAAAAAAACCCCGGACTTCGTATGGGGAGGGGAAGTTCGGGGTCCAAGTTCCGGACCGCTAGGGCGGGGTCCAGATATCTGCCAACACTTAACACAACATAGGAGCATCGAAGGGCTTCACCAGCCATTCAGTTACTCTGAGTGGGCTTTCACTGATTAAGTTCCGGGAGGTTTCAAAAACTATTGGCAATAGTCGATGAAATTTTCCGCACTAATAGCTCTTCGCCAGCCTTCACCGCGGCACTGTGCCGCGGCCAAAGTACTGCCTTCTCGCCTCAGTGCGCCTCATCCCAGTTGCTGCCCACTCCGACTTCGACCAGCAGCGGCACATCCAGGGTCGCGGCCTTGCTCATGTAGCCGCGAATCTCCTCGCTCACCTGGCCCACCAGGTCTTCGCGCACTTCCAGCACCAGTTCGTCGTGCACCTGCAGGATGACTTTGGCATCCAGGCCCGAGGCCATCAGCCAGTTATCCACCGCCACCATAGCCTTCTTGATGATGTCGGCCGCCGTGCCCTGCATCGGCGCGTTGATCGCCGTACGTTCGGCGCCGGCGCGTTCCTGCGGCTTGTTGGAGTTGATCTCCGGCAGGTACAGGCGACGGCCGAACAGGGTTTCCACATAACCCTGTTCCGCGGCCTGGGCGCGGGTGCGGTCCATGTATTCGCGCACGCCGGGGTAGCGGGCGAAGTAGGTGTCGATATAGGCCTTGGCGGTCTTGGTATCGACGCCGATGTCCTTGCCGAGTTTCTGCGCGCCCATGCCATAGATCAGGCCGAAGTTGATCGCCTTGGCACTGCGGCGCTGATCGGAACTGACGCCCCCGAGCTCGACCTTGAACACTTCGGCCGCGGTGGCCGTGTGCACGTCGAGGTTATTGCGGAAGGCATTCATCAACCCTTCGTCGCGGGACAGGTGCGCCATGATCCGCAGTTCAATCTGCGAATAGTCCGCCGCCAGCAGCTTGTAGCCAGGCGGCGCGATGAAGGCCTGGCGGATGCGCCGGCCTTCGGCGGTACGCACCGGGATGTTCTGCAGGTTCGGATCACTGGAAGACAAACGCCCGGTAGACGCGACCGCCTGATGGTAGGAGGTGTGGATCCGCCCGGTACGCGGGTTGATCTGCTCCGGCAGGCGGTCGGTGTAGGTGCTCTTGAGCTTGCTCATGGAGCGGTACTGCATCAGCACCTTGGGCAGCGGGTAGTCGTCCTCGGCCAGCTTGGCCAACACTTCTTCAGCAGTGGACGGCTGGCCTTTGGCGGTTTTCTTCAACACCGGCAGGCCGAGCTTGTCGTAGAGGATCACCCCCAGCTGCTTGGGCGAGCCGAGGTTGAATTCTTCGCCGGCGATCTCGAAGGCTTCCCGTTCCAGCGCCACCATCTTGTCGCCGAGTTCGATGCTCTGCACACGCAGCAGGTCGGCATCCACCAGCGCCCCCTGGCGCTCGATCCGCGCCAGCACCGGCACCACGGGCATTTCGATATCGCTGAGCACGCTGGCCAGGCTCGGGATCGCGGCCAGTTTTTCATGCAGGACCTGATGCAGGCGCAGGGTCACATCGGCGTCTTCCGCCGCATAAGGCCCGGCCTGCTCGAGGGCGATCTGATCGAACGTCAGCTGCTTGGCGCCCTTGCCGGCGATGTCCTGGAAACTCACGGTGGTATGGCCCAGGTATTTCTCCGCCAGGCTGTCCATGTCGTGCCGGGTGGCGGTGGAATTGAGCACATAGGACTCGAGCATGGTGTCGAAGGCGACCCCGCGCACCGTGATGCCGTTGGCCTGATCGCCGCCGATGGCGCAGTTGGCCAGGATGTTCATGTCGAACTTGGCGTGCTGGCCGACCTTGAGTTTGTTCGGGTCTTCAAGAATCGGCTTCAGGGCCCGCAGGACGGTGTCGCGGTCCAGCTGCTCCGGCACGCCGATATAGGAGTGGGTCAGCGGGATATAAGCCGCCTCATTGGCCTGCACGGCGAAGGACAGCCCCACCAGCTGCGCCTGCTGGGCGTCGATGCCGGTGGTTTCGGTATCGAAGGCGAACAGCTTGGCGTTCTTCAACTTCTCCAGCCAGACATCGAAACGTGCCTGATCGAGAATGGTTTCGTACTGCGCTTCAACGGCCACCGGCGCTTCGGCCTCAGTCTCGGCCTGGGTCAACAGGTCGGCCACTGGCTCGGGCGCCTCGGCGGCACTCAGTTCAAGGCGCTTGGTATCACGCTGCAGTTCGTCGAGCCAGCTCTTGAACTCCAGCAGGCTGTACAGCTCGAGCAGCTTGTCGCGATCCGGCTCACCCAAGTGCAGGTCGTCCAGGCCGATATCCAGCGGCACATCGACCTTGATGGTCGCCAACTGATAGGAGAGGAAAGCCATCTCCTTGTGCTCTGCGAGCTTGGCCGGCAGGGTCTTGGCCCCGCGAATCGGCAGGCTCGGGACGATATCGAGCTGGGCATACAGCTCGTTCAGGCCACCGTTGACCCCCACCAACAGGCCGGAAGCGGTCTTCGGGCCGATGCCCGGCACACCCGGAATGTTGTCGGAGGAGTCGCCCATCAGTGCCAGGTAGTCGATGATCTGCTCGGGAGCGACGCCGAATTTCTCCTTCACGCCCTCCACGTCCATGCTGCTACCGGACATGGTGTTGACCAGCGTAATGTGCCCGTCCACCAGCTGCGCCATGTCCTTGTCGCCAGTGGAGATCACCACCGGCCGGTCGGCCGCCGCGCTGCTGCGGGCCAGGGTGCCGATCACGTCGTCCGCCTCGACGCCCTCGACGCACAGCAGCGGAAAGCCCAGGGCGATCACGCTGGCGTGCAGCGGCTCGATCTGCACCCGCATGTCGTCGGGCATGCTCGGGCGATTGGCCTTGTACTGGGCGTACATGTCATCGCGGAAGGTCCCGCCCTTGGCGTCGAACACCACGGCGAACGGGCTGTCCGGGTACTGCTTGCGCAGACTCTTGAGCATGTTCAGCACGCCCTTGACCGCACCGGTCGGCATGCCTTTGGAAGTGGTCAGCGGGGGCAGCGCGTGGAAGGCGCGGTACAGGTAGGACGAACCGTCCACCAGGACGAGGGGGGCTTGGCTCATGAGCAGGATCAACCTTTTCGGCGGGTCCGGCGCTAGAATAGCGGGACCGTTGACGACAAAGGGACAAGGTTATCATGCGCACACTAAATCGCTTGCTGCTGGCCAGCCTGATTGCAATCGCGCCGATGGCCGTGATTGCGGCGGAGGATGCGCCATCGGCGGATCCGGAAGTGACCATTCGCACGGAAGGCGACAAGACCATCCAGGAGTACCGCCAGAACGGTTTCCTGTACGCCATCAAGGTCACACCGAAGGTTGGCAAACCCTACTTTCTGGTGCGCGCCGACGGTTCCGATGGCAACTTCATTCGTTCGGACCAGCCGGATATGCTGATTCCGGCGTGGAAAATTTTCGAGTGGTAAACCACTCCTAACTTCAACCGGCGCTGGCTCGACAGCGGCGCCCGTACTGGCAGTTTTTAACCATGTCTGTGTTTACTCCCCTGGCTCGGCCCGAGCTGGAAACCTTTCTCGCCCCTTACGGGCTCGGCCGCCTGCTTGACTTCCAGGGGATTGCCGCCGGTAGCGAAAACACCAACTTCTTCATCAGCCTGGAACAGGGCGAGTTCGTCCTGACCCTGGTCGAGCGCGGCCCGGTCCAGGAAATGCCGTTCTTCATCGAACTGCTGGACGTGCTGCACGACGCCGACCTGCCGGTGCCTTACGCCCTGCGCACCACCGACGGCGTGGCCCTGCGCGAGCTGGCCGGCAAGCCGGCGTTGCTGCAGCCGCGCCTGGCCGGCAAGCACATCAAGCAAGCCAATGCCCAGCATTGCGCCCAGGTCGGCGAGCTGCTCGCTCACCTGCACCTGGCGACCAAGGACAACATGATCAAGCGCAAGACCGATCGTGGCCTGGACTGGATGCAGGAAGAAGGCTCGCAGATGCTCTCGCATCTCGATCCGCAGGCCCGGGATCTGCTGCAGCGAGCGCTGGATGAAATCGCCGAGCAGAAGGTGAAGATCCTCGCGCTGCCTCGGGCCAATATCCACGCCGACCTGTTCCGCGACAACGCGATGTTCGAAGGCACGCACTTGACCGGGCTGATCGACTTCTACAACGCCTGCTCCGGGCCGATGCTGTATGACGTGGCGATTGCCCTGAACGACTGGTGTTCCGACGCCGACGGCCTGCTCGACGGCTCGCGCGCCCGGGCCCTGCTGGGCGCCTACGCGGCCCTGCGTCCGTTCACCACCGCCGAGGCCGAGCTGTGGCCAACCCTGTTGCGGGTGGCCTGCGTGCGCTTCTGGCTGTCGCGCCTGATCGCCGCCGAGTCCTTCGCCGGACAGGACGTGCTGATTCACGACCCGATGGAGTTCCAGCTGCGCCTGGCCCAGCGCCAGCAGGTCAATGCGCCATTGCCGTTCGCCATTTGAAAGCATCGCGGGCAAGACTGCCCCTACGATTTCTTGTAGGAGCGCGGCTTGCCCGCGATAGCGCCAGCAGTCTTTACAGCGATTCCAGGCAGCCCGCCAGATCGTTGCCCAGCTTCTCCAGCATCTGCTCGTACCCCTGCGCGGTGGCCGGCGTGTAGCCGCCCAATGCATCGAGCTCCGCCAGCTTCACCGGCAAGCCCGCCACCAGGGTTTCGGCCAGGCGTGGGCGCAATGGCGGCTCGCTGAAGACACAGGTCTTGCCGACTTCCTGCAAGCGCGTGCGCATCGCCGCCACGTGCTGCGCGCCCGGCTGCACCTCGGCCGCGACGCTGAACACGCCCGCATGCTTGAGGCCATAAGCGTCTTCGAAATAATCGAAAGCTTCATGGAAGACGAAATAAGGCTTGCCGGCGATCGGCGCCAGGCGGGCTTTCAAACGGGCATCCAGGGCATCCAGGCGTGCGTCGAAAGCCTTGGCGTTGCTCTGGTAACGCGCGGCGTTGGCCGGGTCCGCGGCGCTCAGGTCGGCCGCCATGCGGTCGGCGATGACCCGCGCGTTGACCGGTGACAGCCACAAGTGCGCATCGAGGCTGCCCGGACGGTGATCGTGATCATGTTCGTCGGCTTCTTCAACGTGCGAGTGATTATCTTCGGCGAAATGACGGAGTTTCAGGCCTGGCAGGTCCTGCACCGCCAGCGATGGCAACGTGCGCCCCTTGAGGACCCGCGGCAGGAAGCTTTCCATGTCCGGGCCGATCCAGTACAGCAACTCCACCGACTGCACCTTGCGCACGTCGGAGGGGCGCAGCGCATAGTTGTGCGGCGAGGCACCCGGCGGCAGCAGAACCTCGGGCACGGCGATGCCATCCTGGACGGCAGCGGCGATCAATTGCAGGGGTTTGATGCTGGCCAGGACCCGGACTTCGGCCTGGGCCGGGCTGATCACGAACAAACTGGCGATAAAAGCGACAAAAAGGGTAAAAAGTCGGGACACGATGACCACTCGAAGAGGCGAGAACGGGTAACATAATAACGTCTCTCACAATTATCGTCGCCGCTCATGCCTAAAACCCCCCTCGCCAGTCGCCCCCACGACCACTCTCACTGCGTGCACAGCGCGCTGTCCGAGGCCGATGCCCTGTGCGCGCGCCAGGGCCTGCGCCTGACCGCCCTGCGTCGGCGGGTGCTGGAACTGGTCTGGCAAAGCCACAAGCCGCTGGGTGCCTACGACATCCTCGCCGTGCTCAGCGAACAGGACGGTCGTCGCGCCGCGCCGCCAACCGTGTACCGCGCCCTGGATTTCCTCCTGGAAAACGGCCTGGTGCATCGCATCGCCTCGCTCAACGCCTTCGTCGGCTGCAACCACCCGGAACACGCGCACCAGGGTCAGTTCCTGATCTGCCGCGTCTGCCACGCCGCCATCGAGCTTGAACAGAAATCCATCAGCGACGCGATCATCAGCAGCGCCCACGATGTCGGCTTCGTCGTCGAAAGCCAGACCGTCGAAGTGGTCGGCCTCTGCTCGGGTTGCCAGGGGGCTTGATGAGCACTGCCTTGATCCGCCTCGATCAAGTCGCGGTGACCTTTGCCGGGCAGAGCGTGCTGGACAACATCCAGCTCAGTGTCGAGCCAGGGCAGATCGTCACCCTGATCGGCCCCAACGGCGCCGGCAAAACCACCCTGGTGCGCGCCGTGCTCGGCCTGCTCAAGCCCGACAGCGGTAGCGTCTGGCGCAAGCCGAAGCTGCGGGTCGGCTATATGCCGCAGAAGCTGCACGTCGATCCGACATTGCCGCTGTCGGTGCTGCGTTTCCTGCGCCTGGTGCCCGGCGTGGACCGCGCGACAGCCTTGGCCGCGCTGAACGAAGTCGGCGCCGAACAGGTGATCGACAGCCCGGTGCAGAGCATTTCCGGCGGCGAAATGCAGCGTGTGCTGCTGGCCCGCGCCCTGCTGCGCGAGCCGGAACTGCTGGTACTGGACGAGCCGGTACAAGGCGTGGACGTCGCCGGCCAGGCCGAGCTGTACAGCCTGATCACCCGTTTGCGCGATCGCCATGGCTGCGGCGTGCTGATGGTCTCCCACGATCTGCACCTGGTGATGAGCACCACCGACCAGGTGGTCTGCCTCAATCGCCACGTGTGCTGCTCCGGCCACCCGGAACAGGTCAGCGGCGACCCGGCCTTCGTCGAGCTGTTCGGCCAGAACGCGCCGAGCCTGGCGATCTACCACCACCATCACGACCACGCCCACGACCTGCACGGCTCGGTCGTCACCGGGGCCGCAGCCGGCCACGTTCATGTTCATGGAGATAGCTGCAAGCATGGCTGATTTTCTGTTCTACGCCCTGCTCGCAGGCCTGGCGCTGGCGCTGGTGGCAGGTCCCCTGGGATCGTTCGTGGTCTGGCGGCGCATGGCCTATTTCGGCGACACCCTGTCCCACGCCGCCTTGCTCGGCGTGGCCCTGGGCTTTCTGCTGGATGTCAGCCCGGCGGTAGCGGTGACCGTCGGCTGCCTGCTGCTGGCGGTGCTGCTGGTCACCCTGCAACAGCGCCAGCCGCTGGCTTCCGACACGCTGCTGGGGATTCTCGCCCCCAGTACGCTCTCGCTCGGGCTGGTGGTACTAAGCTTCATGCATGACGTGCGGATCGACCTGATGGCCTATCTGTTCGGCGATCTGCTGGCGATCAGCCCCGGCGACCTGGCGTGGATTCTCGGCGGCAGCGCCGCGGTCCTGCTGCTGTTGGTGGCCCTGTGGCGGCCGTTGCTGGCGATCACCGTGCACGAGGAGCTGGCCAGGGTCGAAGGCTTGCCGGTGGCGTCGTTGCGCCTGGCGCTGATGCTGTTGATCGCGGTGGTGATCGCGGTGGCGATGAAGATCGTCGGGGTGTTGCTGATCACTTCGCTGCTGATCATCCCGGCGGCTGCGGCTCAACGTCACGCCCGCTCCCCGGAGCAGATGGCGCTGGGCGCAAGCCTGCTGGGCATACTCGCGGTCTGTGGCGGGCTGGCGTTGTCCTGGTTCAAGGACACCCCCGCGGGGCCGTCGATTGTGGTCATGGCGGCCGCATTGTTTCTGCTGAGTTTTGTCCTGCCCCGCCGAGGGGTGTAGACTTGCTCGCTTTTTGCGCAATTAGAGAGTCGCAGGAATGAAGCCGTTCGCCTCCCGTTATCTGCTCCTTGTCGCATTTTCCCTGCTGCTGGGCGCCTGCCAGAGCACGCCGCCGGCTGAAGTGCCCGACGCCCGCGCCACGGCCATCGCACAGTTGCAGCAAAGTATCGCCAGTAGCGAACTGGCCACCGCCGAAGACCAGTTGAGCGCCTTGCAGGCCCAGTCGCCCAACGACCCGCAGCTCGAGCAACACCAGCGCCAGCTGGCCGAGGCCTACCTGCAGCGCAGCCAGATCGTGCTGCAAAAGGGTGATGTCAACGCCGCCGCCACGGCCCTGAGCCGCGCCCGCGCGCTGATGCCCAAGGCACCAGCCCTGACCGGTGGCGTCGATGGCGCCATCACCCAGGCCCGTAAAGCCGAGCTGGAAAAAGCCGAAGCCGCGCTCAAGGCCGCTGAAGCCCGGCCGCCAGCCAAACTGATCGACCCGGCCGCCGAGAGCACCACCATTGCGCTGAACCTCAGCGATATCAAGCAATTGCGTCGGCAACTCGATGGGATCGCCGCCGATGTGGTGAATTACCAGTGCGCCGTGAGCATCCAGGCGCCACGCACCGAAGATTACCCCTGGCTGAAGACCCTGCTGAGCAAGCGGGTGAAGAAGCTCGACAGCGAGTTCGACCTGCAGATCGAGCGGCAGATCCTGCGCCACGTCCCAGCACAGATGGTACTGAGCCCGCGCAAGCCCCAATAAGCCCGTCGCCCGCAAGCCCGCGTCTGTAGGAGCGGGCGGGCGATCCGACTTGCCCGCGATGAATGCCGACGCGGTGTCAGCCAGACTCTTTCGCACGCAAGCTGTACTACAGAAGCGTTAAAAGCCTCAGGCCGGGATCGCCTTGGCCTTCGGCTCCCGCTCCCAGACCCGGTGATGGGCAATCGCGCTAAAGAACGCCTTCAATGCCTTGGCATCTCCGCCGACGATCAACCCCGCATCCGCTTCCAGCTTGAGCACCTCCAGCAACTGCTGCGCCTCGCCCTGCAAGGCAATCGCCTTGAGGTGCTTGTAGGCTTCGAGCAGGTAATGCAAGGCCACGCCATCGCCGCTCAAGGCCTGTACCGACTTGGCGCCGCCCGGCACGAACACCGCGTCGAACGCCACTGACGGCAGCCCTTCCATGGATGCGTCCACCGGTAGGGTCTTGCCATCCGCGGTGGTCACGGGCGCCGAGGTCGGCCCCAGCAACTTGGCGTGGGCGCCTTCGGCTTGCAGGGCCTTTTTCAAGGAATCGATCGCCTTGCCGTCGACCCCGTTCGCCGCCAGGATCGCCACTTTTCGGGTCTTGATATCCCCCGACAGCAGGTTGGTCTGGCTCAGGGCCGGCGAGTGATCGGGGGTCAGTTCAGGCACCTCGACAGTGCCCGCCTTGGGCACCGGCAGCCCGAGGTTCTGCGCGACCCGCTTGGCCAGTTCGAGATCGATATTGGCCAGGATCTCGTTGACCTGGCGCGCACGGATCCACTCACGCTCGACCTTGCCCAGCTCGAAGCTGTAGGCGGCGATGATGTGCTCCTGCTCATGCGTGCTCATGCTCTTGAAGAACAGTCGCGCCTGGGAGAAGTGGTCGCTGAAGGACGGGCTGCGCTGGCGGATCTTGTGCGCGTCGATGCGCTCGTTGTAGCTCTCGAAACCACCGTCCTCGGCCGCGGGTGGCGTCTCTTTCGGCCAGCCGCCATCGATGGAGTTGGGCTCGTAGGACGCCCGGCCCTTGTCGATGGTGGTGCGATGCATGGCGTCGCGCTGGCCGTTGTGGAAGGGCGCCAGCGGGCGGTTGATCGGCAGCTCATGGAAGTTCGGCCCGCCGAGGCGGCTGATCTGCGTATCGGTGTAGGAAAACAGCCGGCCCTGCAGCAGCGGGTCATTGGAGAAGTCGATACCCGGCACGATATGCCCCGGGCAGAAGGCGACCTGCTCGGTCTCGGCGAAGAAGTTGTCCGGGTTGCGGTTGAGCACCATCTTGCCCAGGGGCGTGATCGGCACCAGTTCCTCGGGGATCAACTTGGTCGGGTCGAGGATGTCGAAATCGAACTTGTGCTCGTTTTCCTCGACTATCACCTGCACGCCCAGCTCCCATTCCGGGTAATCGCCGCTCTCGATCGACTCCCACAGGTCGCGGCGATGGAAATCGGTGTCCTTGCCCGCGAGCTTCTGCGCCTCGTCCCAGACCAGGGAACAGGTGCCCACTGTCGGCCGCCAGTGGAACTTGACGAAGCTGGAGGTGCCTTCGGCATTGATGAAGCGAAAGGTGTGCACGCCAAAGCCCTGCATGCTGCGCAGGCTTTTCGGAATCGCCCGGTCGGACATGGCCCAGATCACCATGTGCGCCGATTCCGGCTGCAACGACACGAAGTCCCAGAAGGTGTCGTGGGCCGAGCCGCCGGTGGGGATCTCGTTGTGCGGCTCGGGTTTGACCGCATGGACGAAGTCGGGAAACTTGATCGCGTCCTGGATGAAGAACACCGGCATGTTGTTGCCCACCAGATCGAAGTTGCCTTCGTCGGTGAAGAACTTCACGGCAAAACCACGCACGTCGCGCACCGTGTCGCCGGACCCGCGCGGCCCCTGCACCGTGGAGAAACGCACGAACACCGGGGTTTTCTTCCCCGGATCACGCAGGAAACCAGCCTTGGTCAGGGCCGAATGATTCTCGTAGGCCTGGAAGTAGCCATGGGCGCCCACGCCACGGGCATGGACGATACGCTCCGGGATCCGCTCATGGTCGAAGTGCGTGATCTTCTCCCGCATGATGAAGTCTTCCAGCAGCGAGGGCCCGCGGGCGCCGGCCTTCAGGGTGTTTTGGTTATCGGCGACCTTGACCCCCTGGTTGGTGCGCAGCGCCTGTTCCGTGGCGTCGGAGCGGAAGGTCTCCAGGCTGTGCAGCTTGCTGTTGGTATTGCCGCGATCCAGGGTATCGGTCCCGGCCAGCTGGCTTTTCGATGCGCTTGGCTTCTTGCTACTCATCAGGCAAAACTCCTCGTTGGCGAAGCCCCGGCGGGACGGGGCTCCATCGGTCAAAATCGCCAGGCACGGCACCTGGTTTTTTTCGAGTGGCTTAATCAGTGACTGATGAGGTTTGGCGCCGTTCCTTTTTTATGACCTTTGATCGCGTTATTGCCAAATCGAAGGATGAATACAAAATAAATGCTAAGAACCTCTATACGGACAGGCTAAAATGCGCGCCCGGCTAACCGCTGATCCTTTTCTAACGCGCCCCACAAGGTTCGCTACGTGATCGAGTTTCAAAACGTCCATAAAACCTACCGGGTCGCCGGTAAGGATATTCCCGCCCTGCATCCGACCAGCCTGAAGGTCGAGAATGGCCAGGTATTTGGCCTGATCGGCCATTCCGGCGCGGGTAAAAGTACCCTGCTGCGCCTGATCAACCGCCTGGAAAACCCCAGCGGCGGCAAGATCATCGTCGACGACGAGGAAGTCACCGCCCTGGACGCCAACGGCCTGCGCCGCTTCCGCCAGCAGGTCGGGATGATCTTCCAGCACTTCAACCTGCTGGCTTCCAAGACCGTGGCCGACAACGTCGCGCTGCCGCTGACCCTGGCCGGCGAGCTGTCGCGCAGCGCGATCGACCAGCGCGTGGCCGAGCTGCTGGCCCGCGTCGGTCTGTCCGATCACGCCAAGAAGTACCCTGCCCAGCTGTCCGGCGGGCAGAAGCAGCGCGTCGGCATCGCCCGCGCCCTGGCGACCAAGCCGAAGATCCTGCTGTGCGACGAGGCCACCAGCGCCCTGGACCCGCAGACCACTGCGTCGGTCCTGCAACTGCTGGCCGAGATCAACCGCGAACTGAACCTGACCATCGTGCTGATCACCCATGAGATGGACGTGATTCGTCGCGTCTGCGACCAGGTGGCGGTGATGGATGCCGGGGTGATCGTCGAGCAGGGTTCGGTGGCCCAGGTGTTCCTGCACCCCAAGCACCCGACCACCAAGCGCTTTGTCCAGGAAGACGAGCAGATCGACGAAAGCGAACAGCGCGACGACTTCGCCCACGTGCCGGGCCGCATCGTGCGCCTGACCTTCCAGGGCGACGCCACCTACGCGCCGCTGCTGGGCACCGTGGCCCGCGAAACCGGGGTGGACTACAGCATCCTCGCCGGCCGCATCGACCGCATCAAAGACGTCCCTTACGGGCAACTGACCCTGGCTATCACCGGCGGTGACATGGAGGCGGCCTTCGCCCACTTCACCGCGGCGGACGTCCACATGGAGGTGCTGCGCTAATGGAACTGCTGACAAGTTTCTTCGCCAATATCGACTGGTACGAAATCTGGCTGGCCACCGGCGACACCCTGCTGATGCTCGGTGGTTCGCTGCTGTTCACCGTGCTGCTGGGCCTGCCCCTGGGCGTGCTGCTGTTCCTCTGCAGCCCACGCCAGCTGCTGGAGCAGAAGAGCCTCTACGCCCTGCTGTCGCTGCTGGTGAACATCCTGCGCTCGCTGCCGTTCATCATCCTGCTGATCGTGATGATCCCGTTCACCGTGCTGATTACCGGCACCTCGCTGGGTGTGGCCGGGGCGATTCCGCCCCTGGTGGTCGGAGCCACGCCGTTCTTCGCCCGCCTGGTGGAAACCGCCCTGCGCGAAGTGGACCGCGGCATCATCGAGGCCACCCAGTCGATGGGCGCGACCACCCGGCAGATCATCACCAACGCCCTGCTGCCGGAAGCCCGTCCGGGTATTTTCGCGGCAATTACCGTGACAGCGATTACCCTTGTTTCCTACACCGCCATGGCGGGCGTGGTAGGCGCGGGCGGTCTCGGCGACCTGGCGATCCGCTTCGGTTACCAGCGCTTCCAGACCGATGTGATGGTGGTCACCGTGGTGCTGTTGCTGGTGCTGGTTCAAGTTCTGCAAACCGTCGGCGACAAGCTGGTGGTGCACTTTTCCCGAAAATAAGTCGGCCCTGGCCGGCAGGCGTCCGGCACCGGGCGCCTCACAAGGAGCTAGCTGGATGAAAAAACTACTTGTCGCTTTCGCCGCCGTTGCCGCGTTCTCCGCGCACGCCGCTGACACCCTGACCGTGGCCGCCACCCCGGTGCCCCACGCCGAGATCCTCGAATTCGTGAAGCCGGCGCTGGCCAAGGAAGGCGTGGACCTGAAGGTCAAGGTCTTCACCGACTACATCCAGCCGAACGTACAGGTCGCCGAAAAGCGCCTGGACGCCAACTTCTTCCAGCACCAGCCGTACCTGGATGAGTTCAACAAGGCCAAGGGCACCCACCTGGTAAGCGTCGCCGGCGTGCACCTGGAGCCGCTGGGCGCTTACTCCAACAAGTTCAAGAAGCTCGAAGAACTGCCAGGCGGCGCCAACGTGGTGATCCCCAACGACGCCACCAACGGCGGTCGTGCCTTGCTGCTGCTGGCCAAGGCTGGCCTGATCAAGCTCAAGGACTCCAACAACATCCTGTCCACGGTCAAGGACATCACCGAGAACAGCAAGGACCTGAAATTCCGTGAGCTGGAAGCCGCGACCATCCCGCGCGTGCTGACCCAGGTCGACCTGGCGCTGATCAACACCAACTACGCCCTGGAAGCCAAGCTGGACCCGTCCAAGGACGCCCTGGTGATCGAAGGCAAGGACTCGCCTTACGTGAACATCCTGGTGGCCCGTCCTGACGACAAGGATTCGGAGGCCATGAAGAAACTGGTTGCCGCCCTGCACAGCCCGCAGGTGAAGCAATTCATTCTCGAGAAGTACAAAGGCGCCGTGGTTCCGGCGTTCTGATCGGTTGCAGAAACACAAACGGGGCGCCTCAAGGCGCCCCGTTTCGTTTCTGCCGTTGCCTGCCGCGCGCTCTGTAGCCGCTGCCGCAGGCTGCGATCGGCTCCGCAGGAGACGTGCTCTTGAAGGCCTCGGAAGGCGCTCCGCGCCTTTTCGCAGCCTGCGGCAGCGGCTACAGGTTCCAGGTGTTACGGGTTACTTGCGCTGCACCATCACCGGCAACTGGGCCACCAGCTTCTGGTTGTTCAGCGGCGCGCGGATGAAGCCACGCTGGGTACCGTCCGGGCCGATCACCGCGAGGTTGCCGCTGTGGTCGACGGTGTAGTTGGGCTTGCTGGTGTCCGCTGGAATGAAGGGGATGCTCACCGCATTGGCGAGCTTCTGCACGTCCGCCACTGAGGTCGCGGTCAGGCCCTTGAAGTCCTTGTCGAAGTAGCCCAGGTACTGTTTCAGCTGCTGCGGCGTATCACGGTTCGGGTCGACACTGACCAGCACCACCTGCAGGTTGTCCACCGCCTCCTTGGGCAGCTCGCTCTTGATCTGGCGCAGTTGGGCGAGGGTGGTCGGGCAGATGTCCGGGCAGAAGGTGTAGCCGAAGAACAGCAGGCTCCACTTGCCCTTGAGCTCATTGAGCAGCACCGGCTGGCCTTCCTGGTCGGTCATTTTCACGTCCGGCAGGTTGCGACTCTGGGGCAGCAGGATGATCCCGGCGTCGATCAGCGCGGTCGGGTCCCCCTGGTTCTTGCCGGTCAGCACTTTGTTGACGGTGAGCCCCAGCACCAGGGCCACCAGCGCCACGAGAATAAAGACGGTTTTCTGAGTTCGAGTCATAGGTTCAACAATAGGTAGTGGTCTACGAGCAGCGCGATAAACAGCAGGAACAAGTAATAAATAGAGTACTTGAAGGTGTTGATCGCCGCGTGCGGCCGACTGCCACGGTACAGCACCCAGGCCCATTGCAGAAAGCGCGCGCCCAGGCCCAGGGCACAAATCAGGTAGAGCAGGCCGCTCATGTGGATCGCATAGGGCAGCAGGCTGACCGCCAGCAGGGCAAAGGTGTAGAGCAGGATATGCACCTTGGTGTAGTGCTCGCCGTGGGTCACCGGCAGCATCGGGATGTCGGCCTTGGCGTATTCCTCCTTGCGGTGAATGGCCAGGGCCCAGAAGTGCGGCGGGGTCCAGGCGAAGATGATCAGCACCAACAGCAGCGGTTCGGCCGTCACATGCCCGGTGGCCGCGACCCAGCCCAACAGCGGCGGCGCAGCCCCGGCCAGGCCGCCGATCACGATGTTCTGCGGAGTCGCCCGCTTGAGGAAACCGGTGTAGATCACCGCATAACCGAGCAACGATGCCAGGGTCAGCCAGGCGGTCAGGGGGTTGGTGAACGCCAGCAGCAAGGCTTGCCCGGCGATGGCCAGCAGCAGGGCGAAACCCAGTGCCGCCAGCGGCGATACCCGGCCTTCGGCCAGCGGCCGTTTATGGGTGCGCGCCATGATCGCGTCGATCCGCCGGTCCACCACATGGTTCACTGCCGCCGCCGCGCCGGCGCACAGGGCGATGCCCAGGTTGCCGAACACCAGCACCGTCCACGGCACCCCGGCGCGGGTAGCGAGGAACATGCCCACCAGCGAGGTAATGAGCATCAGCACCACCACCTTGGGCTTGGTCAGCTCCAGGTAGTCACGCCAGATCGCCTGGCTGTGACGCTCGCCGATCAGAGTCGCCATGGCATTTCTCCTTTAATGGTTATGGGCCCGGCGGCGTGTTTGCGCGGGCTCAGGCGCCAACCCAGCGGCAGGTGCGAACGGGTGCGGACCAGGCTGGTGCGGGCGTGATAGTTGACCAGCACCAGGGTCAGCAGCAGCGCCGCGCCGCCCGCGTTATGCGCCACGGCCACCGGCAGCGGCAGGTGGAACAGCACATTGCTGATGCCGAGGCCGATCTGCGCCGCCAGCGCCACCAGCACCAGCCCGGCGAGGCGGGTCATGCCCACATGCTTGAGTTGCCAGGCCAGGCCGAGCAACACCAGGGTCACCAGCAACGCGCCGATGCGATGGGTCAGGTGGATGGCGGTGCGGGCGTCGCCGTCGAGCTGCCCGCCCAGGTAGTTGGGGCCAATGTGCTGGGTCAGGTGAAAGCCGTTGGCGAAATCCGCCGCCGGCCACCACTGGCCGTGGCAGGTCGGCAGGTCGATGCAGGCCACCGCCGCGTAGTTGGAGCTGACCCAGCCGCCCAGGGCGATCTGCCCGATCACCAGCACCAGCCCGGCCGTGGCCCAGTACTGCAGGCGGCGCGGCACGATCAGCGCCGGCAGCACCCCGGACAGGCGCAGCGTCAGCAAAAACAGCAGGCTCAGGGTGGCGAAGCCGCCCAGCAGGTGCGCTGTGACCACCTGCGGCCACAGCTTGAGGGTCACCGTCCACATGCCGAACAAGGCCTGGGCGAACACCACCGACAGCAGGAACAGCGGCAACTTCAGCGGTTGCCCGGGATGATGCCGGTGGGTCCAGGAGCGTGCCGCCAGCAGCACGATCAGCAAGCCCAGGGTCCCGGCGAAATAACGGTGGATCATCTCGTTCCAGCCCTTGTGGGCTTCCACCGGGGTGTCGGGAAAATGCAGCTCGGCATGGGCCAGCTGGGCTTCGCTTTTCGGCACGCCGATGAAGCCGTAGCAACCCGGCCAGTCCGGGCAGCCGAGGCCGGCGTGGGTCAGCCGGGTGTAGGCGCCGAGCAGCACCACGATCAGTGCCAGCAAGGTGGCAAACAAGGCGAGGCGAAATCCAGGTTTGGCCATGACGATGCCCTTATCCGATGTTCGACAGTTTCAGCAGATGGCGCAGGTCGTTGAGCAGGTCCTTGCCTTTGACCCGGGCGTCGTAGCGCAGGACCAGGTTGCCGTGCGGGTCGACTATCCACAGCAGCGGCTCGCCCTGGTCGCCGGCGCCCTGGGTGAAGGTCGGCAGGTCCAGCGGGTAGCGTTGCAGTTGCGGGTATTCGCGCTGCAGCCTGGCCTGGTAATCGGCGGCCAGCGGCTGGGCAGCGGCCAGGGCGTGGCTGGCCCGGGAAGCATCGCGGCCCAGGGAAATCTGGATCTGCCGCGCCAGGTACACCAGTTGCTGGCAATCCACCGCGCAGTCCCTGGGCGCGGTGACCAGGATCTGCCAGCGCTTCTCGTCGGCCTGGACCCCGATGTCGGCGCGGCTCTGGCCGTTGCCGATCAGCTCACCGTGGTAGCTGCGGCTTTCCGGCACCCAGAACTGCAACTTGTACATGCCGGTGGCGAGGATCATCGGACCGATCACCATCGCCACGATCAGCAGCAGTTGCCAGCGTCCACGGCGCCGATTGTGCGGCGCCTGGGCCTCAGAAATGTTGGGTGGATTCATGGCCGCTCCCATGGTGTTTCTCCCTTGCGTTATGCCATCCGAGATAGAGGTACAAAGCGCACAGGGCCAGCGCCATGGCGAACCACTGCACGGCGTAGCCCAGATGTTTTTCCGGCCCCATGGCCACCACCGGCCATTCGGTCATGTAGCCGCCCGGGCCATCCTCCTGGCGCAGCTCGTAGGCAAAACCGCTGCGCCCCAGCTCGCTCCAGAGCCTGGCTGGATCGACCGTCGTCACCAGCCGCGGCCACTGGGCATTGCGCGGATCGGCATGCAGTTGAAAGGTCGCGCCGGGAGCGACATAGACCCAGGCGTCGAGGCTCAGGGACTGTTCCGGGGTGTTGAATGCAGGTGGCGTGCGCCGGTCCGGCCAGGGCAGCCAGCCACGATTGAGCAGCAGCCATTGGCCGCTGGCCTGGTCGAGAAAGGGTTGCAGCAACTCGACCCCGACCTTGCCCTCATGCATGCGGTTATCCAGCAGCAGGCTGTGGGCCGCATCGAGGCGACCGTGTAAGTGCACCCGGCGGAACGCCGGATCAGGGGCAGCCTGCAGCTCATCCACGGTCAAAGGCTCGGCCACGCGCCGTTCGGCGTAGCTGGCCAGCAGCTCGCGCTTGTGTTCGCCCCGGCCCAGTTGCCAGAACCCGAGCACCACCAGCACCGGCAGCAACGCCAGCACCACCAGGGTCGGCAGCACGCCCGGGCGAAAGCCGTTCATGGCAGCGCCCGAAAGTGGCGAGATCGACTGGCTATACTCAAGCGCATCGCGTTTCCCCTGGAGCCCACCATGCTTAAAGCGGCAATCGTCCTGTTGCTGATCGCCACGCTCATCAGCCTGTTCAGCGGCCTGTTCTTTCTGGTCAAGGACGACAGCAGCTCCCATCGCCTGGTCAGGTCGCTGACCGTGCGTGTGTGCCTGGCCGCGCTCACCGTTGGCTTGATCGCCTGGGGCTTCTTCAGCGGCCAGCTGGTGTCGCACGCGCCCTGGTAACGCCGCGCTCAGAGCACGTAGACAAAGACAAACAAGCCGATCCACACCACATCGACAAAGTGCCAATACCAACTGGCCGCCTCGAAACCGAACTGATGCTCGGCGTCGAAGTGCCCCTTCATGATGCGCATCAGCATCACGAACAGGATCAGCGTGCCGATGGTCACGTGGGCACCGTGGAAGCCGGTGAGCATGAAGAAGGTGGCGCCGTAGATGCCCGACCCCAGGGTCAGCCCCAGCTCGTGGTAGGCGTGCAGGTACTCCTCGGCCTGGAAGCCGAGAAACGCGCAGCCCAGCAGCACGGTGATCGCCAGCCAGATTTTCAGCACGCCGCGGTGGCCGTTCTTCAGGGCGTGGTGGGCGATGGTCACGGTGACGCTGGAACTCACCAGCAGCACCGTGTTGAGCAGCGGCAGGCCCCAGGGGCTGATGACTTCCTTGGGCGGCGGGAACAGCTTGGAATCGGGGTTGTTGAGCAATGGCCAGGCGAACTCGAAGTTCGGCCAGAGCATGTGCGCGATGCCCTTGCTGCCTTCGCCGCCCAGGGCCGGCCCGGCGATTTGACGCACGTAGAACAGCGCGCCAAAGAAGGCGATGAAGAACATCACCTCGGAAAAGATGAACCAGCTCATGCCCCAGCGGAACGAGCGATCCAGCTGGGCGCTGTACAGGCCGGCGCGACTTTCCTTGATCACCGCGCCGAACCAGCCGAACAGCATGTAGGCCAGCAACAGGCTACCGACGAAGAAAATCAGCGGGCCATGGGATTCCGGGCGCGCGGCCTTGAGGTCGTTGAACCAGGTGGCCAGGCCGAACACGGTAACGAACATGCCCACGGTGGCGATGATCGGCCACTTGCTCTGGGCGGGAACGTAATAATGCTCATGAGTTGCCATTTATTGTTCTCCTTATCGGGCACGCTTGAACGTCTTAACCACCGGTGTGGGTGCTCACGGCCACCGGTGGATGACGCGCGGTGATATCGAACAGCGTGTAAGCCAGCGTCAGGTGCTTCACATCCTTGGGCATGTCGCGGTCAACGATGAAACGTACCGGCATCTCGATCTGCTGACCGGGCTGCAGCACTTGCTGGGTGAAACAGAAGCATTCGGTCTTGTGGAAATACATCGCGGCGCTGCTCGGCGAAATGCTCGGGATCGCCTGGGCGCTCATCGGGCGGTCGCTGGGGTTGCGGGCGACGAAGATCATCTCGTTCACCGCGCCTGGATGAACCACGATGTCGTCGGCCTTGGGATAGAAGTCCCAGACCAT
Organism: Pseudomonas sp. SK3(2021); assembly: GCF_016772375.1. Lineage (NCBI taxonomy): Bacteria > Pseudomonadati > Pseudomonadota > Gammaproteobacteria > Pseudomonadales > Pseudomonadaceae > Pseudomonas > Pseudomonas sp. SK3(2021). The sequence continues at coordinate 300,648 of NZ_CP061943.1, read as the reverse complement.
GTCGATCGCGTTGGTCGACAGGAACTGCACCCGCACCTGGCGCGAGACATCCACCTGCTGCTCGCCGGAATACTGCCCGCCGGTCTTGCCGTTGATGCCCAGCGCCTTGCACATCACGTCGTAGATCGGCACCAGGGCAAAACCGAAGACGAACATCGCCGCCACCACCAGCAACAGGCGGGTGATCAGCTTCTTCATCGAGATCTCAGCCATGAGCGTGCTCCCCTGTAGGAGCGAGCTTGCTCGCGAAAAAATCACCAACGATGACGCGATGTGGCTGATGGAGCGCCACTTCGTGGCTATCGCGAGCAAGCTCGCTCCTGCAGGAGGAGATCGGTGAGCATCGCAGCAGGCTGTTCATTTCACTTCCGGTGGCGTGGTGAAGGTGTGGTACGGCGCCGGCGACGGCACGCTCCACTCCAGCCCTTCGGCACCGTCCCAGGGCTTGGACGGCGCGGGTTGGCCGCCACGGATGCACTTGATGACGATGAACAGGAAGAAGATCTGCGTGGCGCCGAAGGTGAACGCGCCGATGGACGACACCATGTTGAAATCGGCGAACTGCAGGTTGTAGTCCGGGATTCGCCGTGGCATCCCCGCCAGGCCAACGAAGTGCATCGGGAAGAACGCCATGTTCATGCCGATGAAGGACAACCAGAAATGCAGCTTGCCCAGGGTTTCGTCGTACATGTGCCCGGTCCACTTCGGCAGCCAGTAATAGGCCGAGGCGAAGATGCCGAAGATCGCGCCCGGCACCAGCACATAGTGGAAGTGGGCGACCACGAAGTAGGTGTCCTGGTACTGGAAGTCCGCCGGGGCGATGGCCAGCATCAGCCCGGAGAAACCGCCAATGGTGAACAGGATCACGAAGGCCACGGCAAACAGCATCGGCGTCTCGAAGGTCAGCGAGCCTTGCCACATGGTGCTGGCCCAGTTGAAGACCTTGACCCCGGTCGGCACCGCGATAAGCATCGTCGCGTACATGAAGAACAGCTCGCCCACCAGCGGGATGCCGACCACGAACATGTGGTGCGCCCAGACGATGAACGACAGGAAGGCGATACTCGCCGTGGCGTAGACCATCGAGGTGTAGCCGAACAACGGCTTGCGCGAGAAGGCCGGGATGATCGCGCTGACGGCGCCGAAGGCCGGCAGGATCATGATGTACACCTCGGGGTGGCCGAAGAACCAGAACACGTGCTGGAACAGCACCGGATCACCGCCACCGGCGGCACTGAAGAAGCTGGTGCCGAAGTGGATATCCATCAGCATCATGGTCACGCAGCCGGCCAGCACCGGCATCACCGCGATCAGCAGGAACGCGGTGATCAGCCAGGTCCAGACGAACAGCGGCATCTTCATCAGGGTCATGCCGGGAGCGCGCAGGTTGAGGATGGTGGCGATCACGTTGATCGCGCCCATGATCGAGCTGATGCCCATCAGGTGGATGGCGAAAATGAAGAAGGTCACGCTTTCCGGCGCGTAAGTGGTGGACAGCGGGGCGTAGAAGGTCCAGCCGAAGTTGGGGCCGCCACCGGGCATGAACAGGGTCGAGACCAGCAGCAGGAACGCCGCCGGCAGCAACCAGAAACTGAAGTTGTTCATCCGCGGCAGGGCCATGTCCGGCGCGCCGACCATCAGCGGGATCATCCAGTTGGCCAGGCCGACGAAGGCCGGCATCACCGCGCCGAAGACCATCACCAGGCCGTGCATGGTGGTCATCTGGTTGAAGAATTCCGGCTGCACGATCTGCAGGCCGGGCTGGAACAGCTCGGCGCGGATCACCATGGCGAACGAGCCGCCGAGCAGGAACATGGAGAAGGCAAACCACAGGTACAGGGTGCCGATGTCCTTGTGGTTGGTGGTCAGCACCCAGCGCATCAGGCCCTTGGCCGGGCCGTGGGTGTGGTCATGATCGCCAACGACTGCATGACCGTGCTCATCGCTCACAGCGTTCATGGCCTGTCTCCTGTAAACGGTTGGGCTGGACGATCGAGGGCAGCACGCCCCGACCGGTTCCGGGAACACGCAATGGACCGGGTCATTTGCTTTCCGCCTGTTTCAGAGCCAGGACATCCTTGGGCGTCACCATGTCGCCCTTGTTGTTGCCCCAGGCGTTACGTTCGTAGGTGACCACCGCTGCCAGGTCGACTTCCGACAGCTGCTTGCCGAAGGCCGCCATGGCGGTGCCGGGCTTGCCGTGGAAGACGATGTTCAGGTGATCCGCCACCGGCCCGGTGGCGATCTTCGAGCCCTTGAGCGCCGGGAACATCGGCGGCAGGCCCTGGCCCTCGGCCTGGTGACAGGCCACGCAGGTGGTGTGGTAGACCTTGTCGCCACGGGCCACCAGCTCTTCGAGGGTCCATTCCTTGCTGGTCAGTTCCTTGAGCTTGAGAGCCTCGGCCTTGCGTTCGCCCAGCCAGGTGTCGTAGTCGGCCTGGGTCTTGACGTCGACCACGATCGGCATGAAGCCATGGTCCTTGCCGCACAGCTCGGCGCACTGGCCGCGATACAGGCCGGGCTTGTCGACCCGGGTCCAGGCTTCGTTGACGAAACCGGGGATCGCATCGCGCTTGACCGCGAAGGCCGGTACCCACCAGGAATGGATGACGTCGGCGGAGGTCACCAGAAAGCGCACCTTGGCGCCGATCGGCAGCACCAGCGGCTGATCGACTTCCAGCAGGTAATGCTCGCCCTTGGCGCTCTGGTTATGAATCTGTTCGGCGGGGGTGCTCAGGTTGCTGAAGAACTCGACGTCCTGGCCCAGGTATTTGTAGTGCCACTTCCACTGATAGCCGGTGATCTGGATGTCCACATCCGGTTCGCTGGCGTCGTACATCTTGATCAGGGTCGCGGTGGCGGGAACGGCCATGGCCACCAGGATCAGCAGCGGCACCACTGTCCAGAGGATTTCCACCGTCGTGCTTTCGTGAAACTTGGCGGCCACCTGGCCGGTGGAGCGGCGGTGCACGATCATCGACCAGAACATGGCGCCAAAGACAATGACGCCGATCACCACACAGATCCAGAAGATGGTCATGTGCAGGTCGAATACCGCGTGACTTATATCAGTCGCTCCAGGCGCCATATTCACGGTCCAGGCGCCATGCGCCTGGCTGAATACCGACCACAACAGGAGGCCCATCCAGACTTGTGGATGTCGCATCATTGCGGGTTCCCCTTATCGTTCTTGTTATCCCGCCGGCTTTCACCTGCGGCCAAGGGATCGGCTGCCCAGACTACGAACTTAAACCGCCGAGCCTTCGCTGCACATGCAGTCGGGCGTCATCAGCTAACTTCATACAGACCCGAGTATAGACAGCGACTTCGACCTCGCAACGCGGTGCCGTAAATCCACTGAAACAGTTTGCCGCGGCCTTATAGGCCACGGTTGGAAAGGGATAGGGGATGAATGATGGCGAAGCGATATAACCTAGACGACTAACCATGAAATAATTATGAGAAATACGTCTTAAGCGATTTCGTGAGCAGGCTAACTTATGTCTTCCCTAATTAATTGCCCTTGTTTCCTGGAGTATTCATGAACACCGCCGCATTGCGCGAGCAGATCCAACGAGCCCATCAACACGAGTCCAGCACCGGGCAGTTGCGCCGCCAGCTGGAAACCCAATTGCCACACCTGCACCCCGCCATCCTGCTCCCCGAACTGGATGCCCAGGGGGTGATGACCCGTTTTGTCGCCGCTTATATCGATCAGGTTCCAGACCTGCTGGACGCCGCCAACGAAGTCGCGCGCGAAGCCGGTATCGAGTCGCAGATCAAGCCGGTGTTGAAGATCGCCGAGCAGTTCTTCCTCCAGCCGCCCGCCATCATGGCCGGCCACGAAGGCCTGGACAGCCTGCTGGACGAAGCCTATCTGGCCCATCGCCTGGTGGAAGAGGTCAACGACCTGTACATCACCCACTTCGGCCAGCCGCTGATCCCGCTGGATACCACGGTGGCCAACCTGATCGCCCACCAGTTGATCGGCGAAACCTTCGCCAACCAGCTGGACGAAGCGGTGCACCATGCGGTCGACGCGATGCTCGACGAAGAGAGCTTCGCCCTGGAGTCGGTCGAGGCCTATCGTGAGAAGCTCGGCAGCCCCGACACCGACGCCGCCTGGAAACGCTGGCCGTGCCTGTCGCGCCAACTGGGCGTGGAGCTGGAACTCGACCAGCCGGCTGCCTGAAGATTGCAGGTGGCGGCCCTGTAACCGCTGCCGCAGGCTGCGATCGACCGGCACGGTCGCAGCGACATCACCGACGCCGAAGGCCCTTCGGACCTTATCGCAGCCGTCGGCGGCGGCTACAGGGCTCCAAACTTACGCCCGGCTCAGGCCTTTGACCTCCATCTTCGAGGCCGGACTCACGCCCACGTTGGTATGCAAGCGCCCCTCCAGCCGGCGCTTCAACCCGCGCGACTCGATCACCAGCTTCGAGCCCTTGGCCGCATTGGCCCGCTCCCACTCCTCGAGCAGTTCCAGGCAGGCATGGTCGATGTAGCCCAGGTTATTGAGCGGCACATGCACCGTGGTACCCGGTGGGATGCTGCCCAGCGCCTGGGTCAGGGCCGGTACCTTGAGGAAGGTTGCGGCGCCCACCAGGCGCAACTCCATTTCGCCTTTGACCGGCAGGTCCACCAGGCTGATCTTCAGCCGCGAAGCGCCCCAGGCCAGCTTCACCAGGGTCAGGCCGAAACCGATCAGCACACCGGTCAGCAGGTCGGTGAAGACAATCGCCAGCGCGGTCACGCCGTAGGTCAGCATCGGCATCGGCCCATAACGGCCCAGCTTGCGGAACGACTTGAGGTCCACCAGCTTGAACCCGGTGTACACCAGCACGCCCGCCAGGCTGGCCACCGGAATGCTTTGCAGCACGCTGGACAGCAACAGCACGAACGCCAGCAGCCACAGCCCATGGAAGATCGCCGACAGCCGCGTGGTCGCGCCCGCCTGGACGTTGGCCGAACTGCGCACGATCACCCCGGTCATCGGCAGGGCGCCGAGCAACCCGCAGAGCATGTTGCCGATACCTTGCGCCGACAGTTCACGGTCGAAATCCGAGCGCGTACCGTTGTGCATGCGATCCACCGCGGCGGCGGACAGCAGGGTTTCGGCACTGGCGATGAAGGCCACGGCAAAAGCCGCGACCAGCAGCGTCGGGTCCGCCAGGTTGAGCAGGTCGGCCGGACGCAGCCAGTCGATCGCCTCGGCGAGGTTTTCCGGCACTTCGACCCGCTTGACCTGCAGCGCCAGGACCAGGCTGGCAAAGGTCGCCAGGCCAACCCCCAGCAGGGCGCCAGGAATAAAGCGCAGCGAGTGCGGGCGCAGTTTTTCCCACAGGAACATCACCGCGATGGTCGACAGGCCAAGCAACCCGGCCTGCCAGCCAAAGCCGCCACCCAGGCTGGGCAAGGCTTGGGTCACCGCCTCGGGGAAACCCGCGAGGTTATCCAGGCCGGACGCCTGGGGCTGGGCGTCGAGCATCACGTGCACCTGGGAGAGCACGATCAACACCCCGATCCCGGCGAGCATGCCGTAGACCACCGCCGGCGCCGTGACCCGGAACCAGCAGCCCAGGCGCAGGCGCCCGGCCACCAGCTGGAGGAAACCCGCCAGCAGCAGGATCGGCCCGAGCATGGCGATACCGTGCTGGCGCACCAGCTCGAACACCAGGACCGCCAAGCCCGCGGCCGGACCGCTGACCTGCAAGGGCGAGCCCGCCAGCCAGCCCACCACCAGGCCCCCGATGATCCCGGTGATCAGACCCTTGGCCGGCGGCATGCCGGAAGCGATGGCGATACCCATGCACAAGGGCAGGGCCACCAGGAACACCACCACGGAAGCGAGCAGCTCCCGTGGCAAGACAGCTTTCAGTTGTGCTGCACGCATGATGATTCTCCCGAAGCGTTCTTCAGGCGTGGCAAAGCCTGACCGCGCAGACGGCAGTCATGGCTCAACCCCACTGGGATTTAGGAGGATTTAGAAGCGCGCTTTAGGCGTCGCAACCGGGATCGGATGGCGTCCGTCCAACGGCAGGAAACACCCTTGATCCGCGTCGTAGGCTTTGATTTCGCTGGTTTCGATGTTGTACACCCAGCCATGGATGAACAACTGGCCATTGGCCATGCGCGAAGCCACCGAAGGGTGGGTGCGCAAATGCTGCAACTGGGCGATGACGTTCTCTTCGGTCAGCACATGCATGCTGGCGTTCTCGTCGGCGCAGTCGCAGTTCTCCTGGACCATGGTCTTGGCCACTTCGGCGTGGCGCAGCCAAGCTTTGACCGTCGGCATCTTTTCCAGGCTCTGCGGGTTGAGCACCGCGCGCATGGCGCCGCAATCGGAATGGCCACAAACGATGATGTGGTGCACACCCAGCGCCATGACCGCGTATTCGATGGCCGTGGACACGCCGCCGTTCATCTGCCCGTAAGGCGGTACCACGTTACCGACGTTGCGGGTCACGAACAGGTCGCCCGGGGCGCTCTGGGTAATCAGTTCGGGGACGATGCGCGAATCGGCGCAGGCAATGAACATCGCCCGCGGCCGCTGGGCCGTGGCGAGTTTCTTGAACAGTTCTTCCTGCTGTGGGAAGACCTCGTGATGAAAATGCAAAAAGCCGTCAACGATTATCTGCAGCGCTGCATCGGCGCTTTCGGCGGCCTCTGTGGACGCTGAAGCCGACGCAGCCAACGGCTGTTTATCCTTGTCACTCATGATTCATCCCCTTTTGACGGATTAGGTGAATTTTCCAGTTTTATCCGGCACGACGCCAGCAATTGATCAAAAAGCAACCAACTCGCTGAAAGCGACCCATCGGTCACTCGGTGAACAAGGTAGCCTTCCAAACTTAACTCAAACTGAACGGAGCGCTCTAAAACGCCACTATTGGTGATGCAAAAAGGTGACCAGCCTATAGAGCCAGGTGCACCGGCACTACTCCACCATAGGCCAATACCTTCTATAGCAACGACATCTGCCCACCCGGCGGACAGAAGGCCGTGCAATCGAGGTTGTAGCCTTCGCGTCGATCGAGCCCCAGGCGTTTGCTGGCCTTGGCGAAACGCTGCGCCAGCAGGGTCGCGAAGGGGCCTTCGCCGCGCATCCGTGCACCAAAACGGCTGTCGTACAGTTCGCCGCCGCGACACTGGCGGATCAGGCTCAGGACATGGGCCGCCCGCTGCGGGTAATGGGCGTTGAGCCATTCCTCGAACAGCGGCGCCACTTCCAGGGGCAGGCGCAGCATCATGTAGGCCGCGCTTTGCGCGCCCGCAGCATGGGCTTCGGCGAGCAGGCTTTCCAGCTCGCTGTCGTTGATCATCGGAATCATCGGCGAACACAGCACCCCCACGGGAATCCCCGCCTCGCGCATCACCCGGATCGCCCGCAACCGCGCCTTGGGCGCCGCCGCCCGGGGTTCGAGGATGCGCTTGAGCTCGTCGTCCAGGGTGGTCAGGCTGATCATCACCGCCACCAGCCGCTGCTCGGCCAGTTCGACCAACAGGTCGAGATCGCGCAGGATCAGCGAGCCCTTGGTGACGATGGTCACCGGGTGCCGGTAGCGCAGCAGCACCTCCAGGGTCCGGCGGGTCAACTGGTGCTCGCGTTCGATGGGCTGGTAGGGGTCGGTGTTGGAACCCAGGTTGATCGGCGCGCATTTGTAGCCGGGCTTGGACAGCTGCTGTTCCAACATCGCCGCGGCATTGGTCTTGGCGATCAGCCTGGTCTCGAAATCCAGCCCCGGCGACAAGTCCCAGTAGGCATGGCTGGGCCGCGCATAACAGTAGATGCAGCCATGCTCGCAACCGCGATAGGGATTGATGGAGCGGTCGAAGGGCAGGTCCGGCGAGCTGTTGCGAGTGATGATGGATTTCGCCGTCTCGAGACGCACCTCGGTGCCCTGGGTCAGCGGGGCTTCCTGGTACCAGCCGTCGTCGAAGGCCACCGAGCGCCGGGACGCAAAACGGTTGTGCGGGTTGGTCGCGGTGCCACGGCCGCGCGCGGGCAGGGGACTGAACATGGGAGGCGCTCCGATACTGTATTCATATACAGTATCGGAGGTTCGAATTTCTGCAAAGCACCGTCGGGCGGAGCGCGCCTTAGGCGCTGATCGCGAGCAAGCTCGCTCAGAGAACACACGCATCCCTGCAGGAGCGAGCTTGCTCGCGAAAAAGGCCGGTCAGCCGCCGCTGCGCTTCGTCATCTGACCCAGATCGTCGTTCGAGGTGCTTTGCAGGTCGCCCTTGCGCATCTGCGCCACATCCGCGGCGTTCACCTCGGAGCCCTGGTTGCCCCAGCTGGTGCGGATGAAGTTGACCACATCGGCCACCTCCTGGTCCGACAGGCGCCAGGCGAAGGCCGGCATGGTGAAGGTCGATGGCGCGGCGTGGGTCGCCGGCAAGGTGCCGCCCTTGAGCACGATATGGATCAGCGACGTGGCATCCATGCTTTGCAGCACCGGGTTGCCCGCCAGCGCCGGGAACACCCGGGTATAACCGTGGCCGTCGGTACGGTGGCACGCCGCACAGTTGTCGATGTACACCGACGCCCCCGGCTTGCTGTCGTCACCTTTCCACAACGCCTCGGCCACCGCCTTGTCGTACTGGTGCGGCTGGTCGTTGGCATCCACCGCCGGCAGCGACTTGAGGTAACGGGCAATGGCCGTCAGGTCATCCGTGGACATGTACTGCATGCTGTGCACCACCACGTCGCTCATGCCGCCGAACACCGCGCCACGGTCGCTGCGGCCGGTCTTGAGGAACTGCACCAGCTGCTCTTCGCTCCAGCTGCCAAGGCCGTCCTTGTGGTCGCCGCGCAGGCTCTTGGCAATCCAGCCTTCCAGCGGCGCGCTGCCGGCCAGGAAGTGCTTGCCTTCGCTGGCGCTCAGGGCTTTCTCCTGCATGGTCAGGGCGCGCGGCGTGTGGCAGGCGCCACAGTGGCCAAGGCCTTCCACCAGGTAAGCACCGCGGCTGACTACCGGGTCTTCGCCTGCCTTGGCCTGGTCGTTGCCTTGCAGGCCCGCCACGCTCGGCGCGAACATCCAGCGCCAGCCCGCCAGCGGCCAGCGCATGCTCAGCGGCCAGGGGATGTCGCTGTCACGGTTCTCCTGGACCACCGGCGCCACGCCTTGCATGAAGTAGGCATACAGCGCCTGCATGTCGGCATCGCTGACCCGCGCATAGGACGGGTAGGGCATGGCCGGGTACAGGCTGCTGCCGCTCTTCGCCACGCCATGGCGCACGGCCTTGTCGAAGTCCTCGAAGCTGTACTCGCCGATGCCGGTCTTGTCCGGGGTGATATTGGTGGAATAGATCGTGCCGATCGGGGTTTCCATCGGCAGGCCGCCGGCGAACGGCTTGCCGTCCTTGGCGGTGTGGCAGGCCACGCAGTCACCGGCGCGGGCCAGGTATTCGCCCTGTTTGATCAAGGCTTGCCGATCGGTTTCGGCGGCGCAGAGGGAAGCGCTGCCGAGCAGAGCCAGGGTCGCGATAACGAGGGTTTTCATGGTCATCGCTCCTTATGCCTGGACCAGCGGGCCGGGATTCTTCAGGTACTGCTCGCGGATCGCGCGGGCCGACCAGTAGGTCAACGCGGCCACCAGGCCGGTCGGGTTGTAGCCCAGGCCCTGGGGGAAGGCCGAAGCGCCCGGGACGAACACGTTGTGCACGTCCCAGCTCTGCAGGTAACGGTTCAAGGCACTGGTCTTCGGGTCCGTGCCCATGATCGCGCCACCGTTGAGGTGGGTGGTCTGGTAGGACGCGGTGTTGAAGTGCTCACCGACCTTCTTGCCCAGCACCGCGATGGCCTTGGGGTTCATCGCCTCGGCGATCTTGCCCATCTTCTCGACCATGAAGCGGTTCATCTTGATGTCGTTTTCCTGCCAGTCGAAGGTCATGCGCAGCAGCGGCAGGCCGTAGGCGTCGCGGTACACCGGATCGAGGTCGAGGTAGTTGCCGCGGTAGGACTGGTGGGCGCCGTGGGCGTCCATCGACACCTGGTGGGTGTAATAGTCGGCGGTGGCCTTCTTCCAGGCGCTGCCCCAGGCCGGGGTGCCCGGCGGGTTGGAGGTTCCGGCGATCGGCCGGCTGCCAGCCTGGTTGACCCAGAACGGCGAGCCACCGACGAAACCGTGGGGGCCGTGGTCGAAGTTGTCGGCGTTGAAGTCGTCCACCGCCACGCCATTGCCGCCGGCGCCGATGAAGTTGTTGGTGTGCACATCCTTGTCGAAGTAGGCCTTGATGGTGGCCATGTTCTGGTAGGCGAAGTTCTTGCCCACCACGCCTTCGCCGGTGATCGGGTCGTACGGCTTGCCGATGCCGGACAACAGCATCAGGCGCACGTTATGGAATTGGAAGGCGCCGAGGATCACCAGGTCCGCCGGCTGCTCGATCTCGCGCCCCTGGCCGTCGACGTAGGTAACGCCGGTCGCGCGGGTCCTGGTGCTGTCGAGGTTGACCTTGAGTACGTGGGAATTGGGCCGCAGCTCGAAATTCGGCAGCGGCTTGAGGGCCGGCAGGATGTTCACGTTCGGCGAAGCCTTGGAGTACATATAGCAGACGTAGCCGCTGCAGAACCCGCAGAAGTTGCACGGTCCCATTTGCGCGCCATAGGGGTTGGTGTACGGCCCCGAGGTGTTGGCCGACGGCAGGTTGTACGGCTTGTAGCCGACTTCGCCGGCGGCTTTCTGGAACAGCTGGGCGGAGTAGGTGTTCTTCTGCGACTCCAGCGGGAAATGGTCCGAACGGTCCGGCGCGTAAGGGTTGCCGCCCTTGCCTTCGCCGACCAGCTGGCCTTTCACGGTCCAGGCCTGACCCGAGGTGCCGAAGACTTTTTCCGCGTAGTCGAAGAACGGCTCCAGCTCTTCATAGGTGACCCCAAAGTCCTGGATGGTCATGTCCTTGGGGATGAAGTTCTTGCCGTAGCGCTCTTCGTAGTGACTGCGCATGCGCAGCTCGATCGGGTCGGCGCGAAAATGCACGCCGGACCAGTGCAGGCCGGCGCCACCGACGCCATTGCCCGGCAGGAACGCGCCCAGCTGGCGGTTCGGCAGGGCCACGTCGTTGACGCTGTGGCGAATGGTCACCGTCTCCCGGGAGATGTCCTGGAAGAGTTTCTTGCGCACGCTGTAGGTGAGTTCGTCGATCACCTGCGGGTAGTTGCCGTCCGGGTAGGTGTCCTGCATCGGCCCGCGCTCCAGCGCCAGCACGTTGAGCCCGGCCTCGGTCAGCTCCTTGGCCATGATCGCGCCGGTCCAGCCAAACCCGACGATCACCGCGTCGACCTTCTTCATTACCGTTGCCATGCTCAAGCCCTCTCGCCGCGAATCGACACTGCCGGGAAAGGGTATTGCTCGTTGCGTTCCACCCAGTCCATGAAATCGGCGCGCGCGCCGGGGAAGCCGATCAACGTCCAGCCGACCATGCCTTTATTGCCGCCGTGGATCGGGTCGCAGAAGAACCCTTCCTTGGTGTTTTGCAGCAAAAGGTTGAAGAAAATCTTCGGCGGAACGCTGTCGAATTGAGGTTTTCCCGCTTCGAGTTGCTTGAGCAAATCGTCTCGGGTAGCGCTGTCTTGCGCGGCAAATGTTTTACCGTTGAAGGCTTTCGACCAAGCGTCCGTCGCGGCGATGCCCAGGCGGTAGATCTCCTTGGGTACCAGCTTGCTCTGCCAGCCCATCTCCGGTGCGGCGTCGGCGTTGAACGGGCCTTGCATGTACCACAGGGCGCCAGCGGCGTAGGGGGTGTTCATCTGCCGGTCGATGTATTCCGGCACACCCGCTTCCAGGGCACCCGGGCCTTGTTCGTCGGCCGGGATCAGGCGCTCCACCGCGGCCTGGACAAAGGCCCATTCTTCGGCAGTGAAATAGCTTGGCTGGTAAACGCCAGCATCGGTGCCGGGCGGGGTTCGGGCCGGCTCGACTGGCGTGGCGGGCTTGGCCGCTTCGGGGGCGGCCATCAGCATCGAGCTGCCCAGGCCAGTACTGGCGACCGTGACCACCGGGATCAACGTCAGGGATTTGCGTAGAAACTCACGCCGCGGGTTGTCTTGATCGTGATCAGACATGGGTGCACCTCACACTAGGCATTCACGGGTTGGGCAGCCGCGTCATGGCGTGGCTTGTCGTTCTGGCGGCGCTACGGGTCGACCCCGACGCCGGGAAAAGCACAGTTCAGCAAATTTTGGTTACAAATGGTAGCAGGCTAAGCATTCGAATAAATCGTTTGCGTTGCAAAAAAGTCGCGATTACCGAGAAAAACCTCTATCGCAGCGGCTTCACGTTTCTTTGACGAACACCTCACAGGGCGTTGACCGGCCCGCATGGAAGCTAGGCTCCCTCCACCCCATTTCCGGTCACGGCCTTCTGCATGCACAATTTTCGTATCCTTCCCACCCTCTGCCTATCTCTCCTGACGCTGCTTGCCTGGCCCCAGGCGCAGGCCGCCGAGACGGGCGCGACCCGCCCGGCCCAGTGGGCCCAACCCGTGGAAGCCCACTACAACCTGTTCCAGATGTCACCGACGCTCTACCGCAGCGCCTTGCCAGACCGCGGCGCCGTGCCTTTGCTGGAAAAACTCAAGGTGGGCACGGTGATCAACTTCCTGCCGGAGTCCGACGCCAGTTGGCTGCAAGCCCCGGCAATCAAGCAGGTGCAATTGCCTTACCGGACCAATCACGTGGACGACGCCGACGTGCTGGCGGCCTTGCGCGCGATCCAGAGCGCCGAAAGCGACGGCCCGGTGCTGATGCACTGCAAGCACGGCTCGGACCGCACCGGCCTGATGTCGGCGATGTATCGAGTGGTGGTTCAGGGTTGGAGCAAGGAGGAGGCGCTGAATGAAATGACCGGAGGCGGGTTTGGTGACAGTTCCCACTTCAAGGACGGCATTCGCTACATGATGCAGGCCGATGTCGACAAGTTGCGCACCGCCCTGGCCAATGGCGATTGCAGCACCAGCGTGTTCGCCACCTGTTCGGTAAAGAGTTGGTTCGAGACGGTGAGCGTCAGCAAGCCGGCCAATTGACCGGCTGCGTGGGGCTGCAGAATTACGCTTCGACCGCATCCCGGTAGGAGCCAAGCTTGCTGGCGATCAAAGCACCGCGGTGTATCTGATACACCGCTATCGCGGGCAAGCTGCGCTCCTACAGGGGATTTGCAGTTACTTGGGCTCGTCGGTCTTTTTCTTCAACTTGGGGTTGGGGAAAAACTGCACCGACTGGACCTTGGCATCCGGCACCTTGAGGGCCGTGGTGTTGACCCGCGTACCCAGCTCCCTGGGCACCGACAGGCCCTGTTCATTCAGGGTGTCGGAATACCCGCAGGCCACGCACTCGCGATGGGGAACGTCGTCTTCGCTCCACATCATCAACTTGTCCTGCTCGCTGCACGCCGGGCAGACCGCCCCGGCGATAAAGCGTTTTTTCGTCTTCACTGGCCCCTCGCTCATGCCGCTGCGTCCTCGGTCAGGCCGCTGTGGCGCAAGAGTGCGTCAATCGACGGCGCGCGTCCGCGGAAGTCGACGAACAGCACCATCGGCTCCTGGGAGCCGCCGCGGGCCAGGATCGCTTCGCGGAACGCGCGACCGGTCTCGGCATTCAGCACACCTTCTTCCTCGAACTTCGAGAAGGCATCGGCCGACAGCACTTCGGCCCACTTGTAGCTGTAGTAACCCGCCGCGTAACCACCGGCGAAGATATGGGCGAAGCTGTTGGGGAAGCGGTTGTAGGCCGGTGGACGCATCACCGAGACCTCGTCGCGCACGCCTTCGAGCACTTGCAGCACGGCACGGCCGTCGCCATGGGTGGCATGCAGTTCGAAGTCGAACAGCGAGAACTCCAGCTGGCGCACCATCATCAGGCCGGATTGGAAGTTCTTCGCCGCGAGCATTTTTTCCAGCAGGTCCTGGGGCAGCGGCTCGCCGGTTTCATAGTGACCGGAGATCAGCGCCAGGCCTTCCGGCTCCCAGCACCAGTTCTCCATGAACTGGCTCGGCAGCTCCACCGCATCCCAGGCCACGCCGTTGATACCGGAAACGCCGGAGTACTCGACGCGAGTCAGCAGGTGGTGCAGGCCATGGCCGAATTCGTGGAACAGGGTGGTGACTTCATCGTGGGTCAGCAGGGCAGGCTTGCCGCTGTCGGCCGGGGTGAAGTTGCACACCAGGTTGGCCACCGGGCTCTGCAGCACGCCTTCGACAGTGCGGCGACGATCGCGGGCGCCGTCCATCCAGGCACCGCCACGCTTGTTGGCGCGGGCATACAGGTCGAAGAAGAAGCGGCCCACGTGCTGGCCGTTCTCCTTGATCTCGAACAGGCGCACGTCCGGGTGCCAGGTGTCGAAGCCTTTCAGTTCGGCGATCTCGATGCCGTACAGCCGCTGGACGATGGCGAACAGGCCGCCCAGCACCTTGTCGATCGGGAAGTAGGCGCGCAGGGTTTCCTGGGCCACGCTGTAGCGCTGCTCGCGCAGCTTCTCGCCGTAGAAACCGCTGTCCCAGCTTTGCAGGTCCGGGCAGCCCTGTTCGGCGGCATAGGCCTTGAGCTGTTGCAGGTCCTGGGTGGCGAACGGCTTGCTGCGCTTGGCCAGGTCACGCAGGAAACTCAACACCTGGTCGCTGGACTCGGCCATCTTGGTGGCCAGGCTCAGCTCGGCGAAGTTGGCGTAGCCCAGCAGTTGGGCCAGCTCCTGGCGCAGGTCGAGGATTTCTTCCATGACCGGGCCGTTGTCGTTCTGACCGGCGTTCGGGCCCTGGTCCGAGGCGCGGGTGCAGTAGGCGGCGTAGACTTCTTCGCGCAGCGCGCGGTCTTCGGCGTAGGTCATCACCGCGTAGTAGCTGGGGAATTCCAGGGTGATCAGCCAGCCTTGCAGATCCTTGGCCTGGGCCGCGGCGGCCATCTGCGCCTTGGCCGACGCGGTCAAGCCGGCCAGGGCCGCTTCGTCGGTGATGTGCTTGGTCCAGGCCTGGGTGGCGTCGAGCAGCTGGTTGGAGAAGCGGCTGCCCAGCTCGGAAAGCTTGCTCTGTACTTCGGCGTAACGCTTCTGCTGCTCGGGCGGCAGGTCGATACCCGACAGGCGGAAGTCACGCAGGGAGTGTTCCAGGATGGTTTTCTGCGCCACGTCGAAACCGGCGGCTTCCGGGCTGCCCGCCAGGGCTTCGAAAGCCTGGAACAGCTCACGGTTCTGCCCCAGCTCGGTGGCGTAGGCGCTCAGGTCCGGCAGGCAGGATTCGTAGGCTTCGCGCAGTTCGGCGCTGTTGCACACGGCATTGAGGTGGCTGACCGGGCTCCAGGCCGCGCCCAGGCGGTCGTTGAGTTCGTCCATGGCCAGAACCAGGCCGGCCCAGGTCGGTTGGGAGCCCTGGTCCTTGAGGATTTCAGCGATGGCGGCACGGTTGTCAGCCAGGATCTGTTTGATGGCCGGCTGCACGTGCTCGGCGCGGATCGCCGAAAACGGCGGCAGGTCGTAGGGCTGCAGAAGAGGGTTGTTCACACTCACGGTGGGCACCTTGGCTGGAAGAAACGTGGCCCCATCTTAATTACAATCGACGCCCACCGCAGCTATCGACCCCATTAATAAATGTCAGAGCAGGTATCCAACTTGGCCATTCGCAGCTATCAGAATCACACGCCCATCCTTGGCCCGCGGGCCTTCGTCGACAGCTCGGCGGTAGTGATCGGTGACGTCGAAATCGGCGCCGACAGCTCGGTCTGGCCACTCACGGTGATCCGCGGCGACATGCATCGCATCCGCATCGGCGCCCGCACCAGCGTGCAGGACGGCAGCGTGCTGCACATCACCCACGCCGGCCCCTTCAACCCGGACGGCTTCCCGCTGCTGATCGGCGACGACGTGACCATCGCCCACAAGGTGATGCTGCACGGTTGCAGCGTCGGCAGCCGGGTGCTGATCGGCATGGGCAGCATCGTCATGGACGGCGCGGTGGTGGAAGACGACGTGATCGTCGGCGCCGGTAGCCTGGTGCCGCCGGGCAAACGCCTGGAAAGCGGCTTCCTCTATGTCGGCAGCCCGGTGAAACAGGCCCGCCCGCTGACCGACAAGGAACGCGCCTTCTTCACCTACAGCGCCGCCAACTACGTGAAGCTCAAGGACCTGCACCTGGCCGAAGGCTACGACCAGGCTTGAGCCCCCGCCCCACTGCCCAGGAGTCCCCATGCATTACCAAACCGTTCTGTTCGACCTCGATGGCACCCTGACCGATCCGCGCGAAGGCATCACCCGCTCGATCCAGTTCGCCCTCGGCAAGCTGGGCATCGACGAACCCGACCTGCGCAAGCTGGAACACTTCATCGGCCCGCCGCTGTTGCAGGCGTTCATGCAGTTCTACGGGTTCGACGAAGCCAGGGCCTGGGAGGCGGTGAATTTCTACCGCGAGCGTTTCAAGGTCACCGGCCTGTATGAGAACCGCGTGTTCGACGGCGTCACGCCCCTGCTGGAAACCCTCGGAGGGCAGGGCCGCCAGCTGTACATCGCGACATCCAAGCCGTGGGTGTTCGCCCGCGAGATCGCCCGGCACTTCGATTTCGCCCGGCACTTCAAGGTGATCTACGGCAGCGAACTGGACGGCACCCGCACCGACAAGGTCGAGCTGATTCGCCACCTGGTCAGCGAGGAAGGCCTGGACCCGAGCGATACCCTGATGATCGGCGACCGCAAGCACGACCTGATCGGCGCCCGTCGTAACGGGCTGGATGCGGCAGCGGTGGGTTATGGCTTCGGCAGCCACGAAGAACTGAGCGCCGAGGCGCCGGCCTATCACTTCCAGACCCTGGACGAGCTGCACCAGGCGTTCTTGCAGCGCTAGGCCTATAGCTATCGCGGGCAAGCCTCGTTCCTACGCAGGAATGCGTGCTTCTGTAGGAGAGGCCGGTCGACGCTCGATTGCTCGCGATAGCGTCCTTTCAAACACCGTCCATCAAGACCTTCAACGCCACCTTGCGCTCCTCGACCGGCAACCCACCAAGCTTTTCCACGGCCTGGTAAAACGCCGGCCAATCGCCGTTCACCTGTTTGAACAAGGCGGCAAATGCCGGCACCCACTGGTCGTACAGGCCGAAAGGCAGCAGCCTGGCATTGTTCAACGGGGTGTTGATCCAGACGTCGTAGCGCGAGTCCCCGTGCCATTGGCGGTCCTTCAGCTGGCGGTAATCCCGGCGCAACCGTTCGAATTCGGCGGCCTTGCGCTGGCGCATCTGCTCGGCTGGCAACGGCAGGGCATACAAGCGTTCCAGGCGCTGGCGGGTATCGAGGATCAGTTGGATGAACTGGTCCTTCTGCTTGACCTGGGCATCGTTGGCCGGCGCCAGGCCCCGGGCCGCGCGCCATTGCCGGGTGCCTTCCTGCTCGACGAAGGTGGCGAAGGACTCGTTGAACTCGGTGTCGTCCTTCACATAGAAGCGCTGATGGGCCAGTTCGTGGAAGATCAGGGTCGCCAGGCGCTCGTCGCCCCAATGCAGCATCGAACTGAGGATCGGGTCGTTGAACCAACCCAGGGTCGAATAGGCCTCCACCCCACCGATGGCCACATCCATGCCCCGCTGTTTCTGCAAGGCCGCCTCGCCCCGGGCCGCGCCCTGGCTGTAGTAGCCGCGATAGGCCACGCAGCCGGCAATCGGGAAGCAGTGGGTCTTGGGGCTCAGGGAAAACTCAGGGGTGCTGAAGACATTCCACACCACGTAGGGCCGGCCAATGTCGGCGTAGAGGCGGTAGCTCTGATTGTCCGGCAGGTGCAGGTGCTGGCTGGCGAAGCGCCGGGCCTTCTGCGACTGGGCCAGATGGGCGCGCAATAACGGGTCGCGAGCCGGGTCGGCGATGATCTGCTCGACCGGCGTGCGGGCCTGCAGCAGACGCCATTGGCCACTGGCCAGCTGGCCGTAGTAACCCACGCCGGAACAACCGTTGAGTAACAAAAGCAGCAAGCCCGGAAACAAAAAGCGCAAAAGATGATCAAGTAACCCATGGCTTGAACGCGGCCTAATCAAATCGAATCATCCTTCGAGAGTCTGCCCCCAAGACTATCTCGCCTGCCTGGAGTTTCGCTATGCGCGTGTTGCTGCTGACCACCGGACTGTTGACCTTGAGCGGCTGTGCCGGATTGCCTGCCCCCGATCCGACGCAAGCCTGGATCGACCTCGACACCCACCAGGACAGCACGCTGCAGGCGCTGGAGGTCGACGAAAAGGCTTGGGTGGACCGTCGATATTTCGAGGTCCGGCCCGGCAACCATGAGCTGAAGGTGCGCTACCAGTTTGCCGTGGAGCCCACCAATATCGGCCCGGACAGCAACCCCCTGTGGCGCGACTGCCAGCTGAACCTGAAGTACAAGGACTTCAACGCCGGCCAGCGCTACCAGTTGCAGACCGGCAATATCGGCTTCCGGCCCTGGGCCAAGCTCTATGACCAGCAGCGCAACCTGGTGGGTACCGGCCAACCGGCGGGCTGCCAGCGCACCTGATCGGCGCTATGCTTGAGGCCTTTCCCCGGACGGCCCGACCTCATGCGCCAACCCTTGCTGCTACTTGCCCTGACCGGCCTCGTTGCCTGCTCCAGCCCTCTGCCGGCGGTGGACCCGCAACAGGCCTGGATCGATTTCGCCACCCCGACGCCGGGCGGCAAGCTGCTGATGGCCGAGCGCCTGGACAACCAGCGCCTGACCGACGGCCGCTATTTCCAGGTCACCCCGGGCAGCCACGAGTTGATGGTGCGTTTCGATTTCGAGGTGTTCAGCGGGCGCCTCGGCATGATGAACGATCCGGCCGAGCGCCTGTGCTACCTGAGCGTGCGCTACGACCATTTCGAAGCCGGCCAGCGTTACCTGCTGGAAGCCCGCTCGCTGGGTTACTCTCCCAGTGCCCGGCTGTACAACGCCAAGCGTGAGCTGCTGGCCGAAGACCATAGGGTCAACTGCGTGATCTGAACGATCAGCTGTCGTTTCGCTGATAGATGATCGCCTTGGTGCCGTTTTCGCAGGTACCGACCACCATGGCCACGTCATGCTTTTCGGCTTCCTCCTTGCTGACAATCTCCAGGGTGTAGGAAGGCACGGCGTTGGCCTGGATCTTGATTTCAATCTCTTTCTTGAGTTCTTCGCAATCCTTTGGAGCCGCCAGGGCCGAGGTGGCCAGCGCGCAACAAACAACTGCCAGGGCAAAACGTTTCATGAGTGGAGCTCCCTTGATGCAGCGCCCAAGGTCATGGGCTGAGCCTGCAGTCGTGCATTCGACCACATTTTCACCAAGCGAGTTCTGACACCGCGCCTATCCGGTGCGGGGATTTCGGCAAGAATGAACTCGCGAGCCAGATCGCGCCTACAGGTTCAAAGGTGTATCGCTCAACGGTGAACGGCGCAGGTACTGTAGGAGCGAGCTTGCTCGCGAAACGATGTAACAGGTTAACCCCCCCTCAGCTGACTAGCGTCGCATCCAGGCTGATCCTGGCGTTCAGCACCTTGGACACCGGGCAACCTTCCTTGGCCTTCTTGCTCAGTTCATCGAACTGCTGCTGGCTGGCGCCGGGAATCTTCGCCTTGAGGATCAGGTGCACCGCGGTGATCGCAAAACCGCCATCGACCTGGTCCAGCGTCACTTCGGCGTTGGTGTCGATGCTGTCGGCCTTGAGCCCGGCCTCGCCGAGAATCATTGAGAAGGCCATGGAAAAACACCCCGCGTGCGCGGCGCCGATCAGTTCTTCCGGATTGGTGCCCTTGCCGCCTTCGAAACGCGCCTTGAAGCCGTAAGGTGCATCGCGCAGTACCCCGGTTTCAGTGGAAATCGAGCCAATCCCGGTTTTCAGGTCGCCTTCCCAGTGAGCCGATGCTTTCTTGGTGATGCTCATGTCTGTCTCCTCGAGAACGGGCGCGAAAGACCGCGCCCTTGTGGTTTTCTGCTACTCAGGGTTCTAGAGGATAGAAGGCCCGGCGAAGTTCATCCTGCCTGAATCCACCGTTTATCCGGACAGCAAATCCACCTTGGCTATTGAATCTCGGGTATATGCCCACATTGCATGAAACAGGCTTTCAGCATTCGGCAGGTTTTGGCTCATGACAAAGGCCTGCACACCATTGGAGAAGCAGGCTTATGAAACCACTGTCCGACGTCAAGTTTTCCACCCTCGACCTGGTCCCCGTGCGCGAGGACGGCAGCCCGGCGCAGTCGCTGCGCAATTCGCTGGACCTGGCCCGCCATGCAGAGAAGTTCGGCTACACCCGCTTCTGGGTCGCCGAGCACCACAACATGGACGGTATCGCCAGTTCCGCGACCTCGGTGCTGCTGGGTTACCTGGCCAGTGGCACCTCGAGCATTCGTGTCGGTTCCGGTGGCGTGATGCTGCCCAACCATGCACCGCTGGTGATCGCCGAGCAGTTCGGTACCCTGGAAAGCCTGTATCCGGGGCGCATCGACCTGGGCCTGGGCCGCGCGCCGGGGTCGGACCAGATGACCGCCCGCGCCCTGCGCCGCGAACGTTCCGGCAGCGCCGACGACTTCCCTGAAGATGTGGCCGAGTTGATGGCCTACCTCGGCCCACGCACCCCGGAGCAACGGGTGATCGCGGTACCAGGGACCGGTACCCAGGTGCCGGTGTGGCTGCTGGGTTCCAGCCTGTTCAGTGCGCAACTGGCCGGTGAGCGCGGCTTGCCTTACGCCTTCGCCTCGCATTTCGCGCCGCGCTACATGCACGAGGCGATTCGCGTATACCGCAATCACTTCAAGCCCTCGGCCGTGCTCGACCAGCCTTACGTGATGCTCGGCGTGCCCCTGGTGGCGGCCGATACCGACGAACAGGCCGATTATCTTGCAACCTCGGTGTACCAGCGGATCCTCGCGCTGATGCGCGGCCAGAGCCTGGTGCAGCGCAAACCGGTGAGGAGCATGGACGGCCTGTGGCTGCCCCATGAAAAAGAAGCCGTGGGCAGCTTCCTCGGCCTGGCCATGATCGGCAGCCCGGCGAAGATCCGCGCCAAGCTCGAAGTGCTGATCGAACAGACCGGCGCCGATGAATTGATCTTCACCTGCGACCTGTACGAGCACGCCGACCGCCTGCATTCCTATGAATTGCTGGCGCAGGTCATGAAGGGTTGAGTGCAATCGGGCCAAAGGACTCTGTGATCCTGAGGCCTTGCGCGCCCTTCGGTCGCGATCGCAGCCTGCGGCAGCGGCTACAGGGGCCCGCCTGGCCTGGGTAATCGCCGGGCATAAAAAAGCCGACGCATCGCGTCGGCTTTGTTCATTTCTACAAGGGCTCAGCCACGCTTGTAGACGATTACCTTGGTACCGCCTTCGCAGGTACCGACCACTTTGCCGTCAGTCGCGCTGCCTTTGTCGACAATTTCCAGCGAATAACCCGACACGCCTTTGGCGTCGATCTTCGCGGCGATTTCGCTTTTCAGCTCTTCGCATGATTTGCCGGCAGCAAGGGCTGTTCCCGCGACACTCAACAACGCTAAAGCCATTACCCGTTTTTTCATCGGTCACATTCCCTGGTCGAATCAAAAATAAGCGTCAAGCCCCGGCCTGCTCGGCATCGAGGCAGATATAGCGCTTTGCCATTCCCTATGGCAATCGGCCAGCGCCCAAGTTCAACAGCCTAGCCCAGGTTCAGCTGTTGGCAATGCGGAAACCGACCTTGAGCGTGACCTGGAAATGCGCGGCCTTGCCATCAAGGATGTGCCCGCGGGTTTCCGTGACCTCGAACCACTCCAGGTGCTTGATGCTTTTGCTGGCTTCGGCCAGTGCATTGTTGATGGCATCTTCGATACTGCTAGGGGACGAACCGACCAGTTCGACTTTCTTGTAGGTGTGATGATCAGACATGGCGCTCTCTCCTTATGAGGTAGATCAAAGCCTAGCAGCGATTACCAGCAACACTGGAATAAGCCACGGCCCATCGACATGCAGATTTAATGCACTTTCGCCAGGCCGCGCAGTCGGACCCTACAGACCCATTCAATCAACAATGCAGGAGAGCCATCATGGCCAACACGTCGTTACGCAAAGCCTCATTGGAAAGCATGGAAGCCGAGATCGAAAGCCTGCTCAAGTCCCTGGAAAGCCTCAAGGACGACGCTTCGGACGAGTCGCGCAAAACCCTCAAGACGCTGAAAAGCAATGCCGAGAACGCGCTGAGACATTCGCGCAGCCTGCTCAGCGATGCCTATGAAGAAGTCAAAGTGAAAACCCGTGAAACCGGGATCGCCACCCGCGACTACGCCCAGCAGCACCCCTGGACCACTGCCGGCGTCGCCGTAGGCGCGCTGGGCCTGCTGGCTGCTTACCTGCTGTGCAAACGCGGCAATTAAGGAGCCTGGCGCAGCTCGTTGCTGAGCCACTGCGCCAGTTGCCGGGCGCGTCCGTCCGCGGCGCGCTTGGGTAGCCACAACGCCAGTTGCCCCGGGGTTTCACAGAAACCCCATGGGGCAACCAGGCGCCCGGCACGCAGGTCCTCGGCCACCAGCGGCTGCGGCGCGATCGCCACGCCCAACCCGGCCACGGCGGCCTCCAGCAAATAATACAAATGCTCGAAACCCTGCCCGAACTTCAACGCCCCGGCGTCGATGCCGTTCTGCCGCGCCCAACTGGGCCAGGCCTGCGGGCGCGAGGTAGTCTGCAGCAACACTTCGCCCAGCAGCGCGCTGGCCGGCGCCTCGCGCAGTTGCTCGTAATGGCCGTAACGCGGGCTGAGCACCGGGCCGATGCGCTCGCTGGCCAGCTCAAAGACCTGCATGTCCGCCGGCCACGGCGGCTCGGCGAATACCAGCAAGGCATCCAGCCCTGGCCGGCGCGGGTCGAGATCGCCTTCGCCGGCCGACAGGTGCAGGCGCAAGTCCGGCAGGTCGGCATTCAGCCGTCCCAGACGCGGAATGAACCAGCGCGCCAACAGGCTGCCGGAACAGCCGAGCACGAAGGGCGCATCGGCGGTGCTCTGGCTCAGCTCGGCGCAGACCGTGCGCAGGCGCTCGAAGGCATCGCTGCTGGCATCGCGCAGGCGCACGCCGGCATCTGTGAGTTTCAGGCCGCGTCCTTCCTTGACGAACAGGCTCACCCCAAGATGCTCTTCAAGCACCTTCAACTGGCGGCTGACCGCGCCATGGGTGACGTGCAACTGTTCGGCCGCCTGACTGACACTGTTCAGGCGGGCGGTGGCTTCGAAGGCCCGGAGGGCGTTCAGCGGGGGCAGGTCGTGGCTCATGGAATATGTGAGTTTTCCTGACAGGTTGTGGCGATCTTATCGGTTTTCAGCCTGGGATGTCAGGGGTAGAGTGAACGCCATTGTCTTTCCATGCATTCACCCTTTTGACGAATCACCGGGAGCGCCCCCCATGACCCAGACCAACCTGCGCAACGGTCCTGATGCCAACGGCCTGTTCGGCGCGTTCGGCGGCCGTTACGTCGCCGAAACCCTGATGCCGCTGATCCTCGACCTGGCCCGCGAATACGAAGCGGCCAAGCAAGATCCGGAGTTCCTCAAGGAACTGGCCTATTTCCAGCGCGACTACGTCGGCCGTCCAAGCCCGCTGTATTTCGCCGAGCGCCTGACCGAGCACTGCGGCGGCGCCAAGATCTACCTCAAGCGCGAAGAGCTGAACCACACCGGCGCGCACAAGATCAACAACTGCATCGGCCAGATCCTCCTGGCGCGGCGCATGGGCAAGAAACGCATCATCGCCGAGACCGGCGCCGGCATGCACGGCGTGGCCACCGCTACAGTGGCCGCGCGTTTCGGCCTGCAGTGCGTGATCTACATGGGCACCACCGATATCGAGCGCCAGCAGGCCAACGTGTTCCGCATGAAGCTGCTGGGCGCCGAGGTGATCCCGGTAGTCGCCGGCACCGGCACCCTGAAGGACGCGATGAACGAAGCCCTGCGTGACTGGGTGACCAACGTCGACAGTACCTTCTACCTGATCGGCACCGTGGCCGGTCCGCACCCTTATCCAGCGATGGTCCGCGACTTCCAGGCGGTGATCGGCAAGGAAACCCGCGAACAGCTGCAAGCCCAGGAAGGCCGCCTGCCGGACAGCCTGGTGGCATGCATCGGCGGCGGTTCCAACGCCATGGGCCTGTTCCATCCGTTCCTCGACGACAAGAGCGTGCAGATCATCGGCGTCGAAGCCGCCGGCTACGGCATCGAGACCGGCAAGCATGCGGCCAGCCTGAACGGCGGCCTGCCGGGCGTGTTGCACGGCAACCGCACCTTCCTGCTACAGGACGAGGATGGCCAGATCATCGACGCCCACTCGATTTCCGCCGGCCTCGACTACCCGGGCATCGGCCCTGAACACGCCTGGTTGCACGATATCGGCCGCGTCGAATACACCTCGGTGACCGACGACGAAGCCCTGGCCGCCTTCCACCAGTGCTGCCGCCTGGAAGGCATTATCCCGGCCCTGGAAAGCGCCCACGCCCTGGCCGAAGTGTTCAAGCGCGCGCCGAACCTGCCCAAGGATCACCTGATGGTGGTCAACCTCTCGGGCCGCGGCGACAAAGACATGCAAACCGTGATGCACCACATGGAACACTCTCAACAAGAGCACTCCCAGCAGGAGAAACACTGATGAGCCGCCTGCAAACGCGCTTTGCCGAGCTTAAGCAACAGAACCGCGCCGCCCTGGTGACCTTCGTCACCGCCGGCGACCCGGGCTACGACGCCTCCCTGGCGATCCTCAAGGGCTTGCCGGCAGCCGGCGCCGACGTGATCGAGCTGGGCATGCCCTTCACCGACCCGATGGCCGACGGCCCGGCGATCCAGCTGGCCAACATCCGCGCCCTGGGAGCCAAGCAGAACCTGGCGAAAACCCTGCAAATGGTTCGCGAATTCCGCGCCGGCAACAACGACACGCCGCTGGTGCTGATGGGGTACTTCAACCCGATCCACCATTACGGCGTGCCGCGCTTTATCGCTGAAGCCAAGGAAGCCGGCGTCGACGGCCTGATCGTGGTCGACATGCCGCCCGAGCATAACGCCGAGCTGTGCGACCCGTCCCAGGCCGCCGGTATCGACTTCATCCGCCTGACCACGCCGACCACCGACGACGTGCGCCTGCCGAAGGTGCTGAACGGCAGCTCGGGCTTCGTCTACTACGTCTCCGTGGCCGGTGTGACCGGTGCCGGTTCCGCCACCCTGGAGCATGTGGAAGAGGCGGTGACCCGCTTGCGTCGCCACACCGACCTGCCGATCAGCATCGGCTTCGGCATCCGCACCCCGGAGCAGGCCGCGGCCATCGCCCGCCTGGCCGACGGTGTGGTGGTGGGTTCGGCGCTGATCGACCAGATCGCCAATGCCGCCAGCTCCGAGCAGGCCGTTGACGGTGTATTGAGCCTGTGTGCCTCCCTCGCCGAAGGGGTGCGTCAAGCCCGTGTCAGCTGAGGGTAAAGTTCCTGATACAGAGGAATTAGCCTCGGGATCCACAGACTAAACCAGCAAGACCAAGGGGTTCGGGACCAGGTGCTGAACCCCTTTTTGTTGTTCGTGTTCTGAGGAAGACCCGATGAAAATGCCCAAACGCCTGATTGCCGGTCTCGGCGTGCTGATGCTCAGCGCCAGCCCGCTGCTGCACGCGGTCGCGGACCCACGTGACGACCATGATCGCGGAGGCCCGCAACAGGGTCGCTACGACAATCGAGGAGACAATCGCGCGGACAATCGGGGCGATGAACATCGTGGCCCGCAGGCCGATCGTCGCGGCGGTCCGCCCCGGGATTTCGGCCCGGTGCGCGAGACCATTCGCGACAATCACGCCTACTTCGTACGCGGCGCGCCGCCGCCCCACGGTATCCATCTGGTGCGCGGCCAGCCGCTGCCCCGCGGCTACTACGGCGAACGCCTGGACAACCGCGCCCTGGCGCACCTGCCGTACTACCCGGGTTACGAATGGCGGCGCATGGGCGCCGATATCGTGCTGATCGCGGTAGGCAGCGGGATCGTCTACGAGATTCTCGATGGCGTGTTGTATTGATCGGAGGGTGATGGCGTTTTAGAGGATGCCATCGCGAGCAAGCTCGCGCCTACCAAAAGCGCCTGACCTTGTAGAAGCGAGCGTGCTCGCGAAAAATCTCAGAAAATCGACAGATCCAGCGGCCTGATCGCCCCCATCCACACCGCGTGATCGGTGTGATCCTTCAGATCGTCGCCGGTGTCCGGGTGCAGGAACACCACCAGCCCGTTGCGATTGAGCGCCAGCCACGGCAGCACCTCCCCCAGGTACTGCGGTTCGAACGCCAGCTGGCAGCTCCAGTCCGGATGCGGGCCGACCGGCCGCTCATGCACCCGCCCCATCTTCAACGGAAACAATTGCGCCGCCTGTTCACACAGGGCCCGCGCCTGGTCGATGGTGCTGGCGTCGAAATAGACGTGGGCGTGATAGCCCTTGATGCGTTGCATGGAAACCTCGTGACTGAAGTCGAACCCTGGCGACTGCCTACGGGTCAAAATATCACCCGCGTAAAGAAATGAGCCGCGCCATGAAAAATGCCGAAACCCCGGTGGTCAAGCTGGTGCTCTATGGTGCCATGAGCGGCCTGGGCAGCGCGCTGATGGCGGAATTCCTGCGGCGCCAGCATGAAGTCATCGCTATCCTCGACGACCTGACGGCCCTCGCCCCCCTTCCCGGCTTGCGCACCAAATGCGGTGACCTGTTCGATGCCGCGCGGGTCAGGCAAAGCGTCGCCGGAGGCGACGTGGTGGCCTGCCTGCTGGATGCCCCGGGGCTGCCCATGGGCCTCGAACAGCAGGAAAACCTGCCGCTCGAACCTCGGGAGCAACTCCGCGCGGTCGAAGCGCTGATCGCCGGCATGCAGGCTGCGGGCGTCCGGCGCCTGTTTCTGCTGGGAAATTTCGAGGTGCTGGACAACCCGGAAATGGAAGACCGCCCACAGCGCCAGGCCGCCGAAGCCATCCTCGATGCGCTACAAGGCAGCAGCTTGCGCTGGACCCTGGTGAATACTCCACGCAGTGTGCCCGGGCTGACCCTGGACCATTTCCGCCAACCCGCCGGCAGCCTCCCGCCGAAGCAGGATGAGTCGGTGCAGCGACTGGCGCGGGTAGCTGCCGGCATCGCCGATGAGCTGCAACTGAACCTGCATCTGCGCGAGCATGTGAACTTCGTCGATAGGCCTGCCCGGGGCTGAGGCTCAAGGCTGCTCGGCCAAGGTCGCAGCCACTTCCAGCAATTGCTGGCGTAACCAGAGGTGGGCCGGATCGGCGCTGTTGCGCCCATGCCAGATCGCCAGCAACGGTGACGGCTCGACGGCCAGGGGCAGCGCCCGCTGCGACAAGGCAAAACGTTGCTCGAAGGCCCGAGCCAACGGCGCCGGCACAATCGCCACCCACTGCGACTGCTCCAGCAGCTGCGGCAAGACCAGGGAATGGGGCAGGGTGACCTTGTAATCAGGCCGCCGGCCAATCGCCGCCAGCGCCTGCTCCAGGCGCTGGCGATCAAACATCTCCGACTGCCGGGCAATGCCACGTTCGAGGATGTAGCCATTGACCGCGCCTTCCTCCTGGCCGCCCACCGACAGGGTAACCAGCGGGTAATCCGCCAATGCCTCCAGGGTTACCGCGGGCAGCTCGAGCATGGGGTGTCCCGGGCACATCAGCATTACATCCTGCTGCTGCCAGAGGCAGGTGCTGTGTATGCGCTGCGGCAGCTCGGCAAACAGCCCGAGGGCCAGGTCGATACGTCCGACATCGATCTGCTCGGCCAGGTCCAGCCGGGTCGAGGGCCGCAACACCAGTTCCACGCCCGGCGCCTGTTGCGCCAAACGTCGGAGCAGGGGCACCAGCAGCACTGCACTCAGGTAGTCATTGGCCGCCAGGGTGAAAGTGCGCGTCGCCGTGGAGGGGTCGAAGGCTTCCACGCCCACCGTCCGCTGGATGGTCAATAGCGCCTCGCGCAAAGGGCCGGCAATCGCCTCGGCCCGGGCCGAAGGCTGCATGCCCCTGGCGGTCCGGATGAACAGTTCGTCCTGCAAGGACTCGCGCAACCGGGTCAGGGCATGGCTGACCGCCGACTGGCTCAGGTGCAGACGCTTGCTGGCCAGGAGGATGCTGCGGTCTTCATAGACGGCATCGAATACCCGCAGCAGGTTCAGGTCGATACGCGGGACGCTGGGCACTTCATCACGGAGCATATTGCATATCCTGCAGGAGGCTATTGCGGATTGTTCCCTTGCCCCGGGGGGCGGGCGCGGGCAACTTTAGCGCATCCGGCAAGCAACCCGATGGCCCTGGAACCAGACACGGCGATCACGGCAGCGGCTTGCCCGAAATTCACCGAACGCCAGGTTCATGAGTGTCGTCACCCTGCTGGGGATAACCTCGCGGCTAGCGTTCGAAACGATGATCAAGGCCAGGGACCGCACATGCCTGCAAGCCCCAACAATCCGTCGCAGCCACCGCGCGCGACTGCCGACCTGAATGACATCCGCGCCCACGACTGGG
The DNA here is from genome assembly GCF_016772375.1 of Pseudomonas sp. SK3(2021). Taxonomy (NCBI): domain Bacteria; kingdom Pseudomonadati; phylum Pseudomonadota; class Gammaproteobacteria; order Pseudomonadales; family Pseudomonadaceae; genus Pseudomonas; species Pseudomonas sp. SK3(2021). Next base: position 272,197 of record NZ_CP061943.1, on the reverse strand, counting down.
TCTCGGCCCGGCTGCCCGGCCCCTGGCAAGCCTACGCCCGCCTGATGCGCCTGGACCGGCCCATCGGCACCTGGCTGACTCTACTGCCGGCCCTGGCTTCGCTGCTGCTGTCCGCCGGCCGCGTGCCGCAAGCCACAGAGGTGCTGGTGTTCTCGCTGGGCGCGCTGCTCATGCGCAGCGCCGGCTGCAGCATCAACGACATCTTCGACCGGCGCTTCGACGCCCAGGTCAACCGCACCCGCGAGCGTCCCTTGGCCAACGGTTCACTGGGCCTGGGGCAAGCGCTGACCTGCCTGGTCGTACAGTTGCTGCTGGCGGCGGTATTGCTGCTGTTCCTGCAACCGCTGACAGTGCTGCTGGCGCTGTGCTGCGTGCCCCTGACTCTGCTCTATCCGCTGCTCAAGCGCTTCACCCACTGGCCCCAGGCGTTTCTCGGCGCGGTGTTCAATTGGGGAGTGCTCATGGCCAGTGTGGAAACCACCGGCCGCCTGCAACCCAGCGCGCTGGCGCTGTGGCTCGGCTGCCTGTTCTGGCAGCTGGGCTATGACACCCTCTATGCCTACAGCGACCGTGCAGACGACCTGAAGATGGGCCTGCGTTCCACCGCGACGCTGTTCGCCGACCGGGGCAAGGCCTGGATCGGCGGGTTCTACGCCATGACCCTGCTGTGCTGGTGCACGGCCGGGGTGCTGGCCGGCGTCAATCCCGGGTACTTCATCCTGCTGCTGCCGGTCGCCCTGTCCCTGGCTTACCAGCTCGACCAGTTCCATCCGGATAACCCGGAGCCCTGCAACAACCTGTTTCGCAGCAACTGCCATGTCGGTGTCCTGCTGCTGGTCGGCACCTCGGTGTCGATCGTCTGACTGCCCACCCCGGCAACACCCTCGACCCACAACACAAGGACTCGTCATATGCCTGCCCGCTCGCTCGGTTCACCGCACTCATCTGCGGAACAATGGGCCGCCCTGTTGCTGCGCCTGGCCCTGGGCGCCATGTACATCGCCCATGCGCTGTTCAAGATCCTGGTCCTGGGCTGGCCGGGCACCCTCAGGCTGTTCGGCGCCACCGGCATGCCCGAATGGATGACCTACCCGGCGGTGGGCGCGGAACTGGCGGGCGGCTTGCTGTTGGTCCTGGGCATCGCTGTGCGCTGGGTCGCCCTGGCCCTGCTGCCGATGCTGCTGGGCGCCATTGCCTTCGTCCACGGTGCCCATGGCTGGATCTACACCAGCCCGGGCGGTGGCTGGGAATACCTGGCCTTCCTGGCAGTGGTCTCGGTGTCGCTGATGTGCCTCGGCAATGGCGCCCTGTCCCTGCAGTACCTGTTCAAGGCCTCGCCTACAAGGCAATCGAGGGCAGCGACAATCCCTTGAGCGATTGCGCGCTGTCGGCCTGCTCGGCCATCAGCCAGTCGAAAAACCGCTGGATCAGCGGCCCGCGGCGTTTGCGCTGGGGCAGGACCACGTAATAGCCGTAGCGGGAGATCAGCGTTTCGCTGATCGGCCGGCACAACAGACCTTGCGCCAACAAGTTATCCACAAGGTGGCGCCAGCCAATGCCCACGCCCTGGCCACCGATCGCTGCCTGGATCAGCAGGGTGTAGTTGTCGAAACGCAGTTGCCCGGGTGTCGGCGGGGTGGCGATTCCCAACTCGCGGAACACGCCGCTCCAGTCGAACCAGTGGCTGCTCGCCGCCATACGCCCTCGCTCGCAAATATCAGCGGGCGCAAACGCTGCGATCTATCGGAGGAAGCAGGCAGCCAACACAGTTGCCAGATCATTGGTGATTGCTGGCAAACAATCTTGAGAAAGCAACTTGCTGAATTTTTTCATGCATGAAGTGGTACGTGACACTGGCCGACTCCTCCTGCGGGAGAGCCTCGACACAGGTAAAACCCTGGGTTAGCGCCACAGCCCTGCGAAGCACGCTGGCACGGATCCATGGATCGAGAAAGGCATAGGTCGCTCTGTAAAGTGACTTCACTGGCGCCCCGGAGCCCTCGGTCCCGATACTCAGAGAGGGCAGGTAAGCCGCAAAAATAACGTCTCCGTCATCAATACCAGGCGCCATGTAAAAACAGGTCGCTGAAGCCCTCCCCTTCATGAGGTGCGACCACAAGGCACAGTCTGCACCACGGACATCCGGTAGGTAGCCTGGGTGGATGTGGATGAATTTGAGCGACTGAATCTCGAGCAATCTCTTGGGAACAATGCCGCCGCCGGTGAACAGAATTTGTGTTGGCGGCAGCCCACTCAGTCGCCGATGTAGCGCTTCATCCGCCAGGTCGTCAATCATCAAAGTCTCAACGTCAGACGAATAGGTACTCAAATCAGCCAGCGCCAATGCGTCATCGATTGCTGATGGAGAAAAACCTAGATCACGTTCAACGCTGCCTTTTATGCCTTGAAACAAGGACGCCTCGGTTTTCTGCAGTACACCGGACCAGTGGTGGATGCTGTTTTTCTGATGCGACTGTGCGTACACCAGCCTCATGAAGCCCGGTAAAAAGCGACCGACCGGCTTCTTTGTCACCAGGTTATTTTTTGACACCAGGTGGATGATTTTCTCTGCACGCAGGCCCATGCTTTTCAGGGTCGCCAAGTATGCTCGTGCGATAGGGCCTTCCCAGAACAACACCGTGACGCGCAGTACAGGATCGGCCAGGCCCGGCATTGGCGTTACAAGGGACTCAGCGGCCATCACCTCTGCAGGCGTAAGACCACGAAGGTATGCCTCGGCCGTGACGTGTATGAACTCCAGAAGCTCTGCTTCCAGAACCACCTTTTCACCGCTCAGGAAGTCCGCCAGCTTGAGCACAGCGTTGAGCCTTTTGACCGCGCTGTTATTATCCGCGCAGGCAGACAAACGCATGAAATCCTTGAACAGTAGCACTAGTGCCAGCGTCACCCACGGCGAAGGCAATCGATCGCTGGAAGCCCGTGCGCCACTTTCAAGGTAACTCTCGTACAGCCCCCGGGAAATCTCCACACGCTTGGAAAGGAATGCCAGTGCTTGATATTCCTGATCATGCCATGGGCTAGTTTGGGCGCAGAGGGCCAACCGAGCAGCAGTGTCAAAGTAAGTGCCTTGCTTGAGAGGTGCTGTCGACGACGGTAGGTAATTGCTGATGTAGCGTTCGATCATCATGGGGTTACCCAACCTTCGCTAATTTTTGGTGCACCACTTGTAGAATGTTGGCCACGGTCCAGTACAGCACCATCCCCGAAGGAAACGAGTAGAAAAGCAAGAAAAAACCGAGCCCCATCAGGCCGGACATCGCAGCTTGGCGATGCCCTGATTTTCCGTCCGATACAGGCGTCGGATTGAGCTTGATACTCAACAATGTGGTCAAGGCCATCAGCACCGGCAGCAAGTTGAAGTAGGCACCAAAGAGAGGCAAATCCATGCCCAGCGCAAATAACTGGTCCGGTTCAGCGAGAGTGTTCATCCACAGGAAAGAGGCATCCCGCAGTTCAAACGTCTGTCCGAGCAAATGGTAAAGCGAGACGAAGATCGGCACTTGAACCAGAACAATCAGCAGCGGCTTCAAGCCTGCCAGCGGACTCACATTATGACTTTCATAAATCTGCAGGATTCTTTCGCTTTGCTCACCGCCCTTGTAGTTCTTACGGATCGCCTGCAACTCGGGCTGAATCCGGGCCTGAATAGCGGCAAACTTTTTCTGTGCCGAGATCGCGTTCCTCGCGATCGGATACACCAGCACGCGCACCAGCACGGCTAACAGAATGATCGCGATACCCCAACTGCCTACCAGTTGCTGGATAAAATGCAGCACATGCATGATCCCCAGGCTCAGTGCGCGCATCCAGTTCCACAGGCCAGAAAACAGCAGGCCATTCAAGTCCGGGGCCTGGGCCGTCAGTGCTGTGTACGCTTTACCACCACTGAACACATGCCAAACATAGGCTTGGATTTGCCCCTTGCCGGTATCGGCGACAGGCAGGGCTATATTCACTGACGTGTCAAACGCCACATGCTCCGCATTGCCCTCGGGCGTGACTGCCCGCCAAGGGGAGCCTTGGGCTAGATCGTTGGCCGGGGCCAGGATTAACGCCAGGTAGCGACTTTGCAGGCCGACCCAGTCCCACTGACCCGCCTGTTGTGAGTCATACCCCTCCGGCATATCCGCATTATTCAGGCGAAGCGTCTTCACGCCTTCAGGGCCGTGATAGGCCAGCTCCGTATAGGAGTAAATGCTCTGTCCCATGCCCAGCCCAACGGCAGGCGTCTCGCCAATACCCGGCCCGACAGCCAACTCAAGATGGTCTTGTGACGTGCGCTTAAGGTCTTTGAAGTCCAGATCCAGGGTGAAGTCAGCGCGCCAGTCATGGTCCAGTAAATGCCAGGTTTTCTTGAGGGAGAAGGGCACATCGTCGCCCTCCAGGCCAAGCACCACTACATCGGGCCGCTGCTCTAGGACTTTCCAGCCGCCAGCTTGTTGTTCCCACTCTCGCAGGTCCCTGCCCGCCAGGGCCCCGCTCAGCAGAAAAAGTTGGCCCTTAGGTGCGGCCATATCCTGATTCTTGCCCTCAGCGCCATGCAATTGGGGCAAGAACCAATGGCTGACAGCGCCTGTCGACAAATTAAACTCAAGCTGCAAACTTGAGTTAGTGAGTGTGACGAATTTCGGGTCAGCGGCGCCTGCCAGCGGGATAAAAAGCAGCAGCCAAGCGAGCCACTTGCACTGATGGACGTTCTTTGGAATGGGTATAAGCATCTATTTTCGGCAGCGTTCGGCACCCGCTAAGCAGGAGAACGAATAATAGTAATGACGTCAGCCCGTCGTACGGTTTTCCATATAACAGACTGGGACTTGAACCTCGACAGGCTTACTTCTTGTCGGACTCAGCTTCTTTTTTTATGACGTCTTTACGCAACCCAAGCAAACGCAAGAGGCGATGCCAGTATAGTTTCAGGACCATGGCGATTGCCGCCAGCGCGCCAAGTATACCTTGCAGCATTGCACTGCCGGTGCCTGGATCCAGGTACGCGAACGCATTGATTGGCAACAGCACCAGACACATCAAGGCCACTACTGAAAATTTATACTGTTTCATACAATTGAACCCCATCACTTGATCAAGGAAACCAGATAGGCAGCCGCTGTATCACCGCTTTGCCCTACGTTGTAAATCCAGCGCTGACGTGCGTCGCGCAGCACCGTTTGCCACCTTTTCGAGTCAGTTACAATTGCCTGCACAATATCTCCCAACTCGGTCAACTTTTCCGTTGGAACCACCACGCCAAGCTGCTCGCGAACCTGAACCTCAATCGGTTCAAGACCGAGTGTGGAATAGTCGGGATTCAGTACTTTACGAGGAACATCTGCAAATACCACCGGGCGCTCAAGCCCCAATGCAAACTCCAACGCCGCGCCCGACCAGTCACTTAGCATAATGTCCGAACTCAGTAATGAGGCGCTGCCATCACCATTTTCGTCCAGACTAAAGCGTGGTTCGTCACGGTAATATTCGGCAATCTGATCGAGTACAGCGGGTGCCAGTTTACGGGTGCGTGGATGCGGTCGCAGAATGACCCGCAACCCGGCATCAATGAGGGGTTTGATCGCGTCCAGGCCATGGCGCTCCAGTAAACCATTCTCACCCCAGGTCGGCGCTACCAGCACCTGAACGGCAGGGACATCTCGCACAAGTGGCCCCGGATTGCCGTTCGCCATGATAGTGTCCAACCGTCCATACCCGTGCTCGACCAACACTTTGGCCGGCAAGCCCAACGCCCACTCACGTGCCCGCGTTTCCGCGACATGGTGCGGGCCTACGCACAAGATCGAGTCAAAATGATCGAATGCGGCAGCGCGATAGATCATGTGGCTACTGACAATCGAATGATGCAGGTACGCGTAATGCACGGAAAAAGGCGAACGCTTGATATGAAAGGTCTGCAGGTCCGGCATGGTCATCAGCAGCACATCGACATCCAGCGTGGCAAAAAGCAATGTGCGTACACTGCCCTCACCAACGTAAAACGAGCGCATCCCCACAGGTGGGGTATCCAACAGTGGATCATCTTCAGCCGACGTCAGGTACAGTACCGGCACACCATATTCAGCCTGCAGCGCGTTGAAGACAGGCTCAAAGTATGACCAGTAGCCCCGGCCTTCCGAATAGAACACGACCTTGCGTTCATCACGAGGAACGCGCTTGAACGCCTGCAAGCCTTTCCATTCCCTGAGCATCTTGCGTAATGCGGTAAACATGCTCAGTCCCTAAGCCGAATGAAAGAATCCAGCTGTCCGCTTTTCAGCATCTCATGGTACTGATTCAAATCATCCACGGTATCCACTTCAAGCCAGCCGTTATCGGTGAATGCCGCGCGAGCCGCCCACTGCGTATCAATGAGGTGCTGCAAGAAGGTGGTCATGTACATGTTATCGAAGTCTTTGCCGTCGCGCACAAGCGTACGGTCCATTGCGTGCCACGCATCTTTGAACGCGGCTACATGGTCGCCTCGAACTTTGATCAAGCCCATGTACTGGCCTTGGACTTCGCTGTAGTCGACGGGCTTTTTCCCCAGCTCGGTGATGCAGTCTTCGTTGTCGAGCTTCAAGGTCTCAGCATCGGACAATGGGTCGTCCATGCGGATGCTCCAGAAGCGGCGCCACTGCCTGTCGATGGAGATCGCCAGCGGAGCATCAGTATTGAGCAGGCTTTCCAGCACCGATGGTTCATAAATGATATCGCCATAAGCGATCAACAGGTCTTCACCGTCAACCATCCATTCTTGCGCACAGAACAGCGTGGAGACCATGTTGGTTTCGGCAAAGCGAGAGTTGAGCAGCACCTCAACACCTTGGTCCACGAGGCAGTCGGCACGATAGCCGCCCACCAACGCGATATCCGCCAGGCCTGATGCCTGCAGCACTTCCAGTTGGCGGTGCAACAGCGGACGTCCGTGTAGTTCGACCAGGCACTTTGGTCGATCGTCCGTGAAGGGACGCAAACGGGAGCCCTGGCCTGCCGCTAGGATAATGACGCGCATGGTATGTCCTTGCCTGAAAAAAAATGGCGAATAAGCCTGACATCGTGAATGCCATTATTGGAAGGCCGCTCCGGGTGCCACATGATGGCCATCCAAGGAAGCTGCTGGTGGAGGAACGCTTCGACCGATCCATCATTAGCCCAGACTCGGGCAAGCAAATTGGCTGCCAGATTGTCGGGGTTGAGACCCCAGTTGTGATAACTGTTGACCTCACGGTACTCCGCGAACAACTCGCCCTCGGTGTGAACCGCATGGATGCAGTTCGCATGCCCGGCCACTGGCACCAACCCGCCACCGAGAAAGTGATTCAGCACCTGCATACCACGGCAAACGCCGAGCACCGGCATAGCGGTTTTTTGTGCATGGCGGAGCAGGACGGCCTCGGTCAGGTCTCGCTCTGGTGCACAGTTACTGGCATTGGGCAGATGGGCAAGGTCGTTGCCACCACTCAGTATCAAGCCGGCGACCTCTTGACGCGCCAGCCAGCCCCCAGGGGACGACAAGCCGTTGGGTACCGGTACCAAATCAATCCCCAAACCTTCCATAAGGACCGACCACCGTTGGTCCAGGCAATCTCTGCGTTCAGCGTACCCCGGAACTTGCTCGACCCGTTGCGTGATCGCGATGCGCATCAGCGAATAACCCGGATCATTCGGTTACCGGCGTTCAGCTCCAGGACTTGCGCTGCTGCCAACGTCCGATATCGTGTTTCGCCGACACCTAGTGCCGCCGGCAAGCCAAACTCTGCGGCACGGATCGCCATGTGAGAATTAGCGCCTCCATACATGGTGATCAAGCCCGCAATCTGTCGCCCGAACAGCCAGTCGTAACCCGGATCTGCTTGAGGAATCAACGCTATTTTACCTGCAAGGTTCTGCCCACTCTTACCCTCGCTCAGATCGACACAGGCCCCTCGCACCACGGAGGTACCAACAAAGTTGGGCTGGGTCGTCGGGTGGAGAAAGGCGTTAAAGTCGTCGGCCTTGCATAACAAGGGCGGCAACTCGACCACTTGAGCCAGCTCGTGCAGACTCCTACCCTTGCGCGCCTCATCGAGCAGTTTCGCGCTGATATCGGCGTCGCCCAAGGGTTTATTGCGTAGAGCCATGAGGGTTTCAATATCTATATAGGCCAAATCATCCCGTGACACGCCCAGTGGCTCGGACCAATCCACTAGCACATCGAGTGCCAGGGAAAGGTTGCGGGTAAAGGCGAACTTGGCGTATTCGCGCCCTTCAATAGCCTCCCGCAGGAAAAGTTCCAATGGCTCAGCCCCACAAACAATTCCATGTTCGGTCAAAGCGCCGACGAATCGTTCGCGAGCAGCATGCCAGAGCTGCCCCGTGGCTATCATCGTCGACGATAGCTGCAACGCTGCACTGTCGACGATTGGCTTAAGGTACCGCTCAGGATCCGCTCGATAGCTTAACGAGCTGATGTCATACGTACCGGGGCGCAGATGCCCATAACGCTCAACGAACTCCTCCCAGGCCATATCGCCACTGAAACAGCTGTGGGCATCGTGCGTCAGCCGATGGCTAACGGTTCGAATGGAACCGAGGAAGTCATCCATCTCAGCGTCACTCAGCACTCCGGTGCTGACCGCTGAGCGCAATAGCGTGACAGCAACAAATGCACTGCGGGCCAGGTGAGCAAACGGTAAGGCACCGTAGCGGCGGCAATCGTGCAATAGCATCCAGACCTTATCCAGCGGAGCCATGTCTGCCTGAGCAAGACGTTCGAAGCGCTGCTCCAGCCTATCAATCACTGCCAGGTCGCCACTGTTGCGCGCAATCGCATTCATCGTGATTTCACGTAAGGCATCTTGTAGTGACTCGACTTCCTGCTCAGAGAAGTTGCCTTCGACGATCAGGCGTTGGCGCCAGCGCTCGAAATCGAGGGCAAAACACGTCGGCACTACGTCAAACTCGACCTTGTCGTGCAGGTGCGGATTGCGCTCCAGCCAGGCCAGACAGAAGTCCACCAGACGGCCGGCCAGCGCGTCGTCAAGCGCCTTGGGCATGAAGGAATTGAAACTGGCGCGGATGTCGACGTAAGGATGGCCCGCAAAGGTCACCAGTAGTGGCTGAGGACGCACGTCCCGATAGCCATATTCGGCGCGCTGGGTAGCCCAGGTTTCGTCCATGATCAGGTGACGATAGAGGGTGACCGACAACGGTGTCGGCTTGGTGCCTATGATTTCAGCGGGGTTCCAGTCCGGCATCACTCCAAAGAGTGCACGCTGGCCCACGACAAACGGCGATGCCTGTTGCTGCTGATTGAAATGCTCATGAGCACCGTCCAAAAGCTGGAGGATGTCAGCATCACTGCCATCCCATTTTGAATGGTCAACGGCAATCGGACGCACTTGTAGGATATGCAACCCCGCGTCTGCGGTGATTGCAAACTCCACATCCAGCGAGTCATAACCCAGCAGCGACTCCACTTCTCTCAAGGCAGGGAGCAAACCCTGCATGATCTGGGGAATGTTGGCGGTCTGCGCATGGGCATCACGCCGGATCATCAATGTCTTGTGATCATGGCTGGAGCCGCTGGTAATCGACTCGGTACTACCACTGATATCATCATAATTAACGATGTAATACGGGGCACCGCTGCTGAGGCTGCGAGTAAATACGACACCGCTGGCGAGCACTTTCTCTAGCATCGGCTGGACCAGCACCTGATTGTCTGGATTGGTGTCGCCATAGGACGAGATGACCTGCTCGATCGCCTCGCGCAAATACAATACGTCACGCCCATCGACATTCAGCAAGCTGACATAGGCGCCAGCGTTGGAATTGACAAAGCCGTCCTCGGACAGCGCGCTGCTACGAATCACTAGTCGCTGCTCGGGGAAACTTTGCTGAATCGTATCGATCAATGAGTCTGGGATATCGTGCCACTCTTTGACAGTAAAACTCACCTGATCCTCGATCCGGCTTAGCCGGACCATACGCCGCAAACGCCTGAGGGTTTGTGCCTTCGTACCCAGGACAAAGTGGACAAGATCCTGCGGCTCGTTGAGCTCGGCCCAGTCCCCTTGTACATCCACTGCCTGCACACTCATCCCCTGACAGCGCAAAGCTTCGACAAGATCAGAAAGATGGCCTTTCTGGAAACGCTGCTGCAGATCAACCTTGAATGTTTGCAAATACTTAACGGCGCGCGGGCCGAAATGAACACAGCCAACGAATTCGGCAGATGCGAGGCTGGATGGAATATCCGCTCCCAGACGAGTGATCGACTCCTCGTACAGACAGACCTTTTCGCAACGCTGCAGGTCCAAACGCGTACGTCCAGCATACCGAGTGCGCCATTGGCTATCCACCGCTACGCAGACATCGGCCTGTACCCCCTCCATGGCTTCCACCAGGCTGCGGCGAAATAGGATGTCGGAATAGGAAACCAAGCTCCCAGTCTTGTCGCGAAGATCAACCTGCAAGAACGAGTAGGCCGATTGAGTGACCTGCCAATCGGCATTAATCCAGTAGTTGAAATCCGGATAGCGCTGCTTGACCGAGTCGATCTTGTAGCCACCGACAAAGTGCACATCGGTCATGCGTGAGGCCGTAGCGTGAAGCAGCCAGTCAATCACTCGCGCATGATCCGTAGCACTACGCAACGCTGCGTGTTCATCACCTTGGAAAGGTTTGCCTGCCCCGAGAAAAATTACTACTGATTGCATGAATACTTTCTCACCCTTGCTTGGCCGCAGGAAACATCCAACTCATCAATGCACTTGACATAGGCACCTACCAATTCTGAGCTTCCGAGCTCCAATACCCGAATGCCCAACATTGACGCATCGGATCCACCAACTTTGGTGCGACTTTCATCGCGACCTGACAAGAGTCCGCAGAGCCATGAGCGATCAGCTTGTAATACGCGCCGTCCGATCGATAGAGGTACTGCGGGGCGCCGTCTTTACTGATCAGAGGATCCTGCGGCAGCGCATGGATATAGGTCGGTGCGAGGCCACGAATCCAGTCGTTGGCGGAGCGGCCCCAAACGGTATGCAGGCCATCAAATCCATCGCTCACTGGATAAGCACCGTTGTGTGCCTTGCGATATTTTTCCAAGGCCTTGCGAATTTCGGTCAGGTCACGCACACGCTGTTGATACAGAGCCTCATAGACCGGTTCTTTCAAAGCAATTTTCCCGGTGCTCTCAAGCGCCTTTATGAAGTCCTTCGTCCTGGGCACCACGACCGTCATTTGAGTGTCGTATTCAAATGAGGATTCCGGGCCTTTGACCATATCCATATAGAGCTGCGGGTCACTGTCCTCAGCAGCAGGGTTCAGCAGGTTGATACCAGAGTACTCGTCACAGGCCGGGCCCGCTGGCGCCTGGATGCAGAGTGTCTTGGCCAAGTCACTCAAACTCACCAACTCATTGTTGTAAATAAGCTCGGGGTTATCGCTGACGCGCGGCTTGACCATCAGCATCGGTCGGTAGCGGTTGTAGCCCCAGAGCTTATGGCCGTTAATTTTATCGCCCTCGGGAGCGCTATCAAAATAACTAACAGGCGCACCATGATCGCTTTTAACCACGAGTAATGTCTTATCGTAGACATCAAGCTCTTTCAGCCTATTAACGTAGTCTACTGCCTGTTGCAGTGCACAAGTCGTTTCGCTGATTAACCCATCGTAGTTCTGATTTTTATTGAACCAGTCAGCGCTGTCGCTCCGATAGTTACACTTCTCATCAAAATCAACCGGAAAGTGAGTGTGTAGGAAGTGCATGAACCGAACAACGCGCGAAGCATTGGTAATATGCAACACCTGGGTCAAGGCAACTAACTCATCACTTTGCAGGGTGCTTGCAGCATCCCATACGGAACCTTTATGGGACAACAGCCTTTCCGCTTTGGGATACTTCAGGTATCGCTCCTGAATATCACGAAGCCCTTTTCCCACCCAACCGGCGAGCACAGGAGTGCCAATGCGTGCCGCTATATGAGGATAGAAATTGAGGGCGGTACCGGCTTTTTCTTCATTACTACTTTCCACCAGCGTACCAGGAACAATAGTGTCCGACGGCACGTCATTGAAATAGCTGTACGCACCATAAGTCATCACATTGGAAGATGCATTCTGTTCGCGTGCGATTGAGTTGGCCTTGTTTGAAAGCTTCTGGTCCAGGTCAACCGTCAAGTCCGCCAGTTGCCGAAAATCAATGTTGCCGTAAAGCTCCGAACGAAGCGATGCCGTGGTCGCCGGAGCTAGGGAAACCGTGTTGTCATAAAAGACAAAGTCCTTGAGCGCGGCTTTCAGTTGCGGGTTATCCTCAAGCACCTGCTTAGCAACAACGCCCGGTATCCCGTCAAAACTAAGTACTACCACGTTATCGGTGGCCGACAGCTCAGAAAAGCGTGCCATGGTTGAACCAAAGTTATACAACTTGAAAGCAGCAGGCCCAACAGAGGAGACAAGTAATACCGACAGAAAAACTTTGACAGCAGAACTTAGCTTTGTACAAACCAGCAAGGTCAATACCAGCGAAATAATACCTACCAATATCAGGTTCAATACATTTGCGGGCAACTCTTCAGGGGACTGCATACCCGCCCGACCGGCCAAAGGCAGCAAGAACCCAGCCAGCGATACCCAAAACACGATGAAATATAAAATTCCGGATGCAAGCCAGCGAAATCTGAGAGACTCTAATACAAGGGAAAAAATCAAAAAAACAAGTCCGGCAACGCCGGTAATAATTATGGAAAAAACGAAGAATCCGCTTATACTAAAGTTGATATCCGCACGCGACAAATAAAGTGCATAAACAGGTACCCACAAAAAAATAGTTGATGCAGCCAAAAACGGCAAAGCCAAGCGTTTTAACATGCCAAACATATGATTATTCAGGCCCCTGCGAAATCACTTATACTAATAAAATAAACCTGAAATACTACCAGACCAACCCTGCAATTGCAGCATATTTTCTAACTAACCTCCCTCTGTGTAGTGTTATGAGGTTAGCCAGCGCCATGGAAGTTGCCGATCAAAAAGCCGACAACTTCAGCGGGCGGAACGCCCTCCACCCGGATCGCCTACTCGGCATGGTCCTTAAGGTCATCACCGATATTCGAATACAGGAACACCACCAGCCCGTTGCGATTGAGTACCAACCACGGCAAGACCACGCCGATGTGCTCAAAATCGAACGCCAACTGACAACAGTCCAGAGCGCATCTACCGGACGTTCTAGCACGCGACCCATTTGCAGTGAGAGGTGCTGCGCCGCCTCTTCGCAGAGCTTACGCACTTAGTCGATAGTGCTCACGTCGAAGCAAATGTCGTGGTAACCCTTGATACGTTGCATGACAGATCCCATATCCAGCAGATCCTAGACCGCAATCGAAGGCAGGCCCAGCCCGGTCAGGGATTGCGCGCTGTCGGCCTGCTCGGCCATCAGCCAGTCGAAAAACCGCTGGATCAGCGGCCCGCGGCGTTTGCGCTGGGGCAGGACCACGTAATAGCCGTAGCGGGAGATCAGCGTTTCGCTGATCGGCCGGCACAACAGACCTTGCGCCAACAAGTTATCCACAAGGTGGCGCCAGCCAATGCCCACGCCCTGGCCACCGATCGCTGCCTGGATCAGCAGGGTGTAGTTGTCGAAACGCAGTTGCCCGGGTGTCGGCGGGGTGGCGATTCCCAACTCGCGGAACACGCCGCTCCAGTCGAACCAGTGGCTGCTGTTTTCGCCCTTCAGGTGCAGCAGCGGAAACTCCAGCAGCGACTGGGCGCCCAGCGGTAGCGGCCGCTCCTTGAGCAGCAGCGGGCTGCACACCGGAAACACCTCTTCATTGAACAGCCAGTGGCTTTCCCCCTGCTTGAAACGGCCATCGCCAAACAGCACCGCCACGTCGATATCGGTACGCAGCATGTTGTGGCTGCGCTCGCTGGTGACCAGGCTCACATCCACCTGCGGATTGGCGGCGTGGAAGCGGTGCAGCCGCGGCATCAGCCAGTAGGCGGCAAAAGCAAAGTCGGTGGCCACCTGCAGCACCTCGTGCTGATGCTGGGCGGTGATGGCGCTCAGGCCGCTGTCGATGCTCTGCAAGCCGGCCTGCACCTGTTCGAACAACCGGCTGCCGGCCTCGGTCAGTTCGATGCCACGGTAGATGCGGTCGAACAGCCGGGTGCCGAGCTGTTCCTCCAGCCGCTTGATCTGCTGGCTGATGGCCGGTTGGGTGGTCCCCAGTTCCACCGCCGCGGCGGTAAAGCTGCGCTGGCGTGCCGCCGCCTCGAATACGCGGAACAGGTCCAGGGACAGGTCGCCAAGCGCTTCATACATTAGCTGTGCTTATCCTAGTCATTGCCGTACATGGGCTTTACCGCAAAAGCCGCGGGTTACATGCTCGATCGCAGCACTTTCGCATAACTGCCCACTATGGAATGCCGCGAATACATGAAGCGCAAGCACATTCTTTTCATCATGGCCGATCAGATGGCCGCGCCAATGTTGCCGTTCTACGGTCCATCGCCCATCAAGCTGCCGCACCTGAGCCGCCTCGCCGCCCAGGGTGTGGTGTTCGACGCCGCCTACTGCAACAGCCCGCTGTGCGCGCCCTCGCGTTTCACCCTGGTCAGCGGCCAGTTGCCGAGCAAGATCGGCGCCTATGACAACGCCGCCGACTTCCCCGCCGACGTCCCGACCTACGCCCACTACCTGCGCCGCCTGGGCTATCGCACCGCGCTGTCGGGCAAGATGCATTTCTGCGGCCCGGACCAGTTGCACGGTTACGAAGAACGCCTGACCAGCGATATCTACCCGGCCGACTATGGCTGGGCGGTGAACTGGGACGAGCCGGACGTGCGCCCCAGTTGGTACCACAACATGTCCTCGGTGCTGCAGGCCGGGCCATGCGTGCGCACCAACCAGCTGGATTTCGATGAAGAGGTGGTGTTCAAGGCCCGCCAGTACCTGTTCGATCACGTTCGCGAAGACGGCGACCAGCCGTTCTGCCTGACCGTATCGATGACCCACCCGCACGACCCGTACACCATTCCCAAGGCCTTCTGGGACCTGTACCGCGACGAAGATATTCCGCTGCCGCAGACCCCGGCCCAGGACGCGCTCGACCCGCATTCCCGGCGCCTGCTCAAGGTCTACGACCTGTGGGACAAGCCGCTGCCTGTGGATAAGATTCGCGACGCGCGGCGTGCCTATTTCGGCGCGTGCAGCTATATCGACAGCAACGTCGGCAAACTCCTGGAAACCCTGGAGGAAACCGGGCTGATCGACGACACCATCATTGTCTTTTCCGGCGACCATGGCGACATGCTCGGCGAGCGCGGCCTCTGGTACAAAATGCACTGGTTCGAAATGGCTGCGCGGGTGCCGCTGCTGGTCAGCGCGCCGGGGCAGTTCGCTGCCGGCCGGGTGGGCCAGGCGGTCTCCACCGCCGACCTGCTGCCGACCCTGGTGGAACTGGCCGGTGGCCAACTGCAAGCGGGCCTGGCGCTGGATGGCCGTTCCCTGGTGCCGCACCTGCAAGGGCAGGGCGGGCATGACGAAGTCTTCGGCGAATACATGGCCGAAGGCACCATCAGCCCGCTGATGATGATTCGCCGCGGCCGCTACAAGTTCATCTACAGCGAAGACGATCCGTGCCTGCTGTTCGATGTGGCCAACGACCCGCGTGAGCAGGAAGAACTCAGCCAATCGCCGCAACATCGCCCGCTATTCGATGATTTTCTCCGTGAAGCCCGGGCCAGATGGGATATCCCGGCCATTCACCAACAGGTACTCGCCAGCCAGCGCCGCCGCCGCTTCGTCGCAGGCGCCTTGAGCCTGGGCAAGCTGAAGAGCTGGGACCACCAGCCACTGGTCGACGCCAGCCAGCAATACATGCGCAACCACATCGACCTCGACGATCTGGAGCGCAAGGCTCGTTATCCACAACCCTGCCAAAACCAATAACGTAAGGGGAAGAGCATGCATAGGTTATCCACAGCAGTGACGGCCGCGCTTCTGGCGCTGGGCAGTGCTTCGATCCCGGCCCTGGCTTGGGCCGAACAGGGGTGCGAGACGGTGAAGATGGCCGACCCGGGCTGGAGCGACATCGCCGCCACCAATGCCATCACCGCTTTCCTGCTGGACGGCATGGGCTACAAGGCCAAGATCGATACCCTGGCGGTGCCGATCACCTTCGGCGGGCTCAAGGACGGCCAGGTGGATGTGTTCCTGGGCAACTGGATGCCGGCGCAGCAGGGCTTCTACGACAAGTTCGTGGCCAATGGCGATGTCACCCAGCTGGCGAAGAATCTGGACGGCACCGAGTTCACCCTGGCGGTGCCGGATTACGTCTGGGACGCCGGCGTGCATGACTTTGCCGATCTGAACAAATACGCCGAGCTACACCCAAAAGAAGTCGACAAGAAGCTCTACGGCATCGGTTCCGGGGCCCCGGCCAACCTGTCGTTGCAGGAGATGATCAAGAAGAACGACTTCGACCTCGGCCAGTGGAAGCTGATCGAGTCCAGCGAACAAGCGATGCTCGCCGAAGTCTCGCGGGCGGTGAAAAGGCAGAAGTTCGTCACCTTCCTCGGCTGGACCCCGCACCCGATGAACGTGCAGTTGAAAATGCGCTACCTCAAGGGTGGCGAGAAGTACTTCGGCGACACCGGCAGCGTCTACACCCTGACCCGCAAGGGTTATGCACAGGCCTGCCCGAACGTCGGCAAGCTGCTGGGCAACCTGAGCTTCACCCAGGACATGGAAAACAGCATCATGGCCGAAGTGGTCAGCAAGAAGGTCAGCAACCTGGATGCGGCCAGGGCCTGGATCAAGGCCAACCCGGCAGTGCTGGACAAGTGGCTGGACGGGGTGAAGACCCTCGATGGCAAGGATGCGCTGCCGGCGGTGCAGGCCCGGCTATAGGCAGGCCCGGCCCTATCGCGAGCAAGCTCGCTCCTACAGAGAATTGAATGATCCATGTAGGAGCGAGCTTGCTCGCGAAAAGATCTCACCCCTTGCACCACGTCAACTGACACTCCACCCTGACGCCTTTCGCCACATCCCACCCGCGAGGACCCATGGCCTGGCCCAATCGCCATTCACTCTTGCCCTTCCTGAGCTGGCTGCCCCGGCAGACCCGCGCCAGCGTCGGGCGCGACCTGCTGGTGGGCCTGAGCGGCGCCATCCTCGCCCTGCCGCAATCCATCGCCTATGCCCTGATCGCCGGCCTGCCGCCGGAATACGGCTTGTATGCCGCCGTCGTCCCGGTGTTGATCGCCTGCCTCTGGGGTTCTTCCTGGCACCTGATCTGTGGCCCGACCGCGGCGATCTCCATCGTCCTCTACGCCAGCGTCAGCCCCCTGGCGGTGCCGGCATCCCAGGACTACATCACCCTGATCCTGCTGCTGACCCTGCTCGCTGGCGTGTTCCAGTGGCTATTGGGGTTGCTGCGCTTCGGCGCACTGGTGAATTTCGTGTCCCACTCGGTGGTACTCGGCTTCACCCTCGGCGCCGCGGTGGTGATCGCCCTGGGGCAGTTGCCCAACCTGCTGGGCCTGGACTTGCCGAGCGAGGCCATAGCGCTGAACAGCCTGACCTCGCTGTTCGCCCATCTCGATGCCGTGGATAAACCCTCGCTGATTCTTGGCCTGGGCACGCTGATCGTCGGCCTGGCCCTGAAACTGCTGGTGCCGCGCTGGCCCTCGTTGCTGATCAGCCTGATCCTCAGCGCTCTGGCGGTGTGGCTGTGGCCGGCGCTGTTCGGCCAGGTGAAGCTGGTCAGCACCTTTACCGGCCGGCTGCCGCCGTTCAGCCCGCTGCCGCTGGACCTGGACATGATCCTGCGCCTGCTGCCCAGCGCCGTGGCGGTGGGCATGCTGGGGCTGGTGACCAGCCTGTCGATCGCCCGCTCGCTGTCGGCGCGCTCCGAGCAACTGCTCGATGCCAACCAGGAAGTCCGCGCCCAAGGCCTGTCGAACATCGTTGGCGCGTTCTTCTCCGGCTATCTGTCGTCCGGCTCCTTTACCCGCTCCGGCCTGAGCTACGAAGCCGGCGCCTGTTCGCCCCTGGCGGGAGTGTTCTCGGCGCTATGGGTGGCCCTGTTCGCCGTGACCGGCGCGGCGCTGATCGCCCATATCCCGATCCCGGCCATGGCCGGGAGCATCCTGCTGATCTGCTGGGGGCTGGTGGACCATCGCGGCATTCGCGCGCTGTTCCGGGTCAGCCGCGCCGAGTTCGCGGTGATGAGCCTGACCTGTGTCGCCACCTTGCTCCTGGAGTTGCAGACGGCGATCTATGCCGGGGTCCTGGCGTCGCTGTTCTTCTACCTCAAGCGCACCTCGCAACCGCGCGTGCAGCATGGGCGCGAAGGCGACGAGGACATTCTGCGGGTCGGCGGCTCGATCTTTTTCGGCGCCAGCCATTACCTGCAAGTGCGCATGCAGCGCTGCCATGCGCCGCGCCTGGTGATCGACGCCCGGCAGATCAACTTCATCGACTATTCCGGGGTGGCCATGCTGCACCAGGAAGCCCGCCGCCTGCTGCGGCAGAACCGCAGCCTGACCCTGCGCCGCGCGCGCGCCTCGGTGATCGAAGAATTACACAAGCTCGAAGGCGCGGAACGGTGCCCGATCCGGTTTGAGGATTGATCACTCATTCATTGGCCCTCCACCCCGACAGGCCTACCTTAGGACATACAAGCGAGCTTGCTCGCGATCGCCGCGAAGCGGTGGTATGTCAGCCACTGCGCATCATCGTTGACGTTCATCGCGAGCAAGCTCGCTCCTACAACAGAGAAAGAGGCACGAGGTCAGAGCGCCAGCTGGCGCCGTAGCTCCGCCAGCACTGGCGCGGTGTCCGGGCGCACGCCGCGCCACAGGAAGAAGGCTTCCGCCGCCTGTTCGGCGAGCATGCCCAGGCCATCCATGGAAATCGCCGCACCGTATTGGCTGGCCCAGCGACAGAAGGCGGTCGGCTCCTTGCCATACATCATGTCGTAGCACACCGTCTTGCCCGGCTCGATCAGGCTGGCGGCGATCGGTGGCACGTCGCCGGTGAGGCTGGCCGAGGTGGCGTTGACGATCAGGTCAACCGGCTCGCGCAACCAGTCGAAACCACTGGCCGACACCGGCCCCAGGTCGCTGAACAGCTCAGCCAGCAGCTCGGCCTTTTCCACCGTGCGGTTGGCGATGATCACCGACGCCGGCTGCTCCGCCAGCAGCGGCTCCAGCGCACCGCGCACCGCGCCACCGGCCCCCAGCAGCAGAATGCGCTTGCCCTTGAGGCTGAAGCCGGCGTTGACCGTCAGGTCGCGCACCAGGCCGGCGCCGTCGGTGTTGTCGCCCAGCAGGCTGCCATCGGCGAGTTTGCTCAAGGTGTTCACCGCGCCGGCGCGCTGGGCGCGGGCGGTCAGGCTGTCGGCCAGGCGGTAGGCGTCTTCCTTGAACGGCACCGTGACATTGGCGCCACGTCCGTCCACGAAGAAGGCGCGGGCACAGCCGGCGAAATCGTCGAGGGGCGCCAGCAGGGTGGTGTAGACCAACCGCTGCGCCGTCTGCTCGGCGAACAGCCGATGAATCAGCGGCGACTTGCTGTGGCCGATCGGGTTACCAAAAACGACGTACTGATCCATCCAATAACACCCTCATGCACATCCCTGTAAGGAGCCAGTTGGCTGGCGACAGGAGCGCTGTTCTGTTCCATTATCGTCCAGCGCCGGCCAGCCGGCTGCAACGCTTTACGCAGAACCCGCCAGCCAGTCGCGGTCCTGCAGGAAATATTCGGTCAGGCGCGCTTCTTCGCTGCCCGGTTCGGCTTTCCAGTCGTAGCCCCAGCGCACCTGCGGCGGCAGGGACATGAGGATCGACTCGGTACGCCCGCCCGATTGCAGGCCGAACAAGGTGCCGCGATCGTAGACCAGGTTGAACTCGACATAGCGACCGCGACGGTATTCCTGGAACTCGCGCTGCTTCTCGGTATAAGCCAAGGCCTTGCGGCGTTGGACGATCGGCAGGTAGGCCTCGAGGTAGGCGTCGCCGATGGCGCGCATGAAGGCGAAGCTGGTGTCGAAGTCCCACTCGTTGAGGTCGTCGAAGAACAGGCCGCCGATACCGCGCGGTTCGTTGCGATGCTTGATGTGGAAGTAGCTGTCGCACCAGGCCTTGTAGCGCGGGTAGACGTCCGGGCCAAACGGCGCGCAGGCCTTTTCGGCGACGCGGTGCCAGTGCACGCAGTCATCGATGTTGGCGTAGTAGGGGGTCAGGTCGAAACCGCCGCCGAACCACCAGACCGGCTCTTCGCCTGCTTTTTCGGCGATGAAGAACCGTACGTTGGCGTGGGAAGTCGGCACATGGGGGTTGTGCGGGTGGATCACCAGCGACACGCCCAGCGCCTCGAAGCCGCGGCCGGCCAGTTCGGGCCGGTGGGCGCTGGCCGAGGGCGGCAGGCCGCTGCCGAACACGTGGGAAAAGTTGACGCCGCCTTTCTCGATCACCGTACCGTTGGCAATCACCCGGGTGCGCCCGCCACCGCCGGCCGGGCGGGTCCAGGCATCTTCGACGAAGCGCGTACCGCCGTCTTCGGCTTCCAGGGCAGCGCAAATACGGTCTTGCAGGTCGAGCAGGTAGGCTTTTACGGCCTCGGTGCGGGTAGTCATGGCATCACCTTGAATCGGGCAAAGCTACGCGGCGCCAGGGATACAGCAGGGGCCTGCGCAAATGGGCGCGTAGCATAACACTGCGTGGGGGCCGGTCGCAGTTGACGGCGGTCAAGCATAGGAGTCCGATAAGGCACTTTCGCGACACGACCGAGGAGAGATTGCAGATGGCCAAACGTATCCAGTTCCGGGCCCATGGCGGCCCGGAAGTACTCGAGTATGTGGATTACCAACCCGCAGAACCGGGCCCGCAACAGGTCCGCGTGAGCAACAGGGCCATCGGCCTGAACTTCATCGACACCTACTACCGCAGCGGTCTCTACGTGCCACCGGCCTTGCCATCGGGCCTGGGCGCCGAAGGGGCCGGGGTGGTCGAGGCGGTGGGCAGCGCCGTGACCCGCTTCAAGGTCGGCGATCGCGTGGCCTATGGCAGCGGCCCGCTGGGCGCCTACAGCGAGCTGCATGTACTGCCCGCGGACAATCTGGTGCGCCTGCCGGACAGCATCAGCTTCGAACAGGCGGCCGGGGGGATGCTCAAGGGCCTGACCGTGCAGTACCTGCTGCGCCAGACCTACGAGCTCAAGGACGGCGAAACCGTGCTGTTCCACGCGGCTGCCGGCGGTGTCGGGCTGCTCGCCTGCCAGTGGGCCAAGGCCCTGGGCGTGAAACTGATCGGTACCGTCAGCTCACCGGAAAAAGCCGCGCTGGCGAAATCCCTCGGCGCCTGGGAAACCATCGACTACAGCCATGAAGACGTGGCCAAGCGCGTGCTGGAGCTGACCAACGGCAAAAAATGCCCGGTGGTCTATGACGGCGTGGGCAAGGATACCTGGCTGACCTCGCTGGACTGCCTGCAGCCACGGGGCCTGATGGTCAGCTTCGGCAACGCCTCGGGCGCGGTGGAGGGGGTCAACCTGGGGATCCTGGCGGCCAAGGGCTCGCTGTACGTCACCCGTCCGACCCTGGGCACCTACGCCAACAACGCCGAAAACCTGCAAGCCATGGCCGACGATCTGTTCGGCATGATTACCAGCGGCAAGCTGAAGATCGAGATCGGCCAGCGTTATCCACTGGCGGAAGCGGCGAAGGCGCAGGCCGAACTGGCGGCGCGCCGCACCACGGGGTCGACCATTCTGTTGCCTTGAAATGCATCGCGGGCGGGCGGCGATCCGACTTGCCCGCGATAAAGGATGACGCGCTGTCAGGCCGGACGCACGATCTTGCCGGTCACCAGGTCGCGGATCAGGCTCGGGTTCTTGCGCCCACCCAGGCTGCCGCCCAGGACCATGTCCAGTTGCCCACGGAAATACTGCTCAATGCGAATCCGCGTGCGGGCGGCCGGGCGACCCTGGGGATTGGCCGAGGTGGAAATCAGCGGCCCCACCAACGCGCACAACTCGCGCACCAGCGGATGATCGCTGACCCGCAAGGCCACGGTGTCATGGACCCCGGTGACCCATTCCGGCAACAGGTTCTGATGGGGCACCAGCCAGGTGTTCGGCCCCGGCCAGGTACTGGCCATGCGATCGAGCCATTCCTGGGGGAAGTCCTCGAAGAGAAAATCGAACTGGCGGATGTTGTCGGCGATCAGGATCAGGCCCTTGTCCACGGAGCGCGACTTGATGGCCAACAACCGATCCACCGCCTCTTCGTTCCACGGGTCGCACCCCAACCCCCAGACTGCTTCGGTTGGGTAGGCAATCACCGCCCCTGCGCGAATTTCTCGTGCGGCTTGTTGCACACGCCAACTGCTGACCATTGCTGACTCTCCGGATTAAGGCTGTGCGCAGTTTACCGATCCTGCCTATAAAGCCTAGCCTTTTGCCCGGGCATACCAGCAGCCGGCTTCGCATACCGCATGGCCCTCCAGCTCCAGTTCGGTGAGTGCCGCCAGCACCCTGGACAGGCTCCAGCCACTGGCCTCGACCAGGCCCTCGCGGGTCTGCGGCGCGGCGTGCAACAGCGCCAGCAACGGATGAGCGGGCGCGGCCGTTGGCGGGGCTGTGGATAACGGCAACCGTTGCCAGCCACGCAGGGCTTCGAGGATATGTTCGATGGTTTCCACCAGTACCGCGCCATCGCGAATCAGTTGATGACAGCCCCGGGCCCCGGGATGATGGATCGACCCGGGTATCGCATACACCTCGCGGCCTTGCTCGGCGGCGAGCCGGGCGGTGATCAGCGAACCACTGGCGACGCTGGCCTCCACCACCAATACGCCAAGGGACAGGCCGCTGATGATCCGGTTGCGCCGGGGAAAGTGGCTGGCGTGGGGGCCAGTCTCCAGCGGGAACTCGGAAACCACCGCGCTGCCCTGGGCGATCATCGCCTCGGCCAGGCGCCGGTTGCGCTGTGGATAAAATTTTTCCAGGCCAGTGCCCAGCACGCCGACGGTCTGCCCGCCGACCTCCAGCGCGGCCTGGTGCGCCGCACCATCGATCCCCAGCGCCAAGCCGCTGGTGATGACAAAACCGGCCGCGGCCAGGCTGCGGGAAAAGGCCGTGGCGGTGTCCATTCCTGGCCTCGAAGCGCGACGGCTGCCGACCACCGCCAACTGCGGTTTTTCCAGAATCCTTGGATCGCCGGCGACAAACAGCAGCGGCGGCGCATCGGCGATTTCACTCAGCAATGGCGGGTAGTCCGGCTGGTCCCACATCAGTAAATGCTGGCCCGGGCGCTCCAGCCAGGCCAATGCACGGCTGGCACCATCACGCACTTCGGCGTTGCGCCGGGCCTCGGCCGCGCCCGCCGGCAGGCCCAACGCACGCCAGGCACTGGCCGGCGCGCTGATGGCCTTGGAGGCCGAACCGAAGGCTTCGAGCAGCAACTGAAAACGCTTCGGACCGAGGTCCGGCAAGCGATGCAAACGTAGACGGGCTTCCAGTTCCGCGGGGGAAACCGGAGCCTGGGCAGGCAGTGACATGGGATCATCCTTGATCGTTATAAGCCCGGCTGAAGCAGGAATAAGCTGTGGATAACTCTGTTGGTAACTTGTTGAGGGTTTTTACGGGTTACGCACCTTGTCCATGATCGCCAGGGAGCGGGAAGCGTTGAGCACCAGGCCGTAGCTGAGCTTGTCGTAGGTGCGGAAAACCATCAGCAGACCGGCCCGCTCATCCGGCATCTTCAGCTGGCCGCCGGCCACCCGATCGCGCACGGTTTCACCGGTTTTCAGCACCGCCAGCACATTGCCTTCAGCCAGGCCATCGCGCCGCCCCTTGTTCAGCGTTACCACGTCCAGCGCACCGATCTGGGTGACGCCCCGTGGCACGTCGATGATCAGGCCCTCGACCGCCCGGCTCGGCGGGCTGGGAACAAAGGTCGAGTTGATGGTCCGCGGCTCGCCGCTGAACAAACGGTCGCCCAGGCGCACCTCCTGGGTGGTGCGCTGCAATTGCAGGGTAGCGATATCGCCCTCGACCGCGACCACCTCGCCGCCGCCAATCTCGTCGGCATTGATCCCCAGCATTTCGCCGCTCTGCGGGTCGGTGTAGGTCTTGCCCTGGCGGAAGATGCCGTAGGCCGATTGTTCCGGGTCGAAGCGGCCGCGCGCGAAGATCCGGTCGCCGGTGCCGCTGAGCACCCGTTCGGCATCGCCGGCGACTATGTAGGGCGCGCTATCGAAGGTCTCGGCCCGGTCGAGGATGCGGTTGCTCAGCAGAAAGCTGTCGATGGCCTGCAGTGGGATGGTCGGGATCGCCTCGGCCAGCGGCGTGCGGCGCACCTGGGGCGACAACTTGACTGTGCCCCGGGAAGCGCCGCGCTCCAGGGTCAGGCGTGGCTCGCCATTGACCCGTACCAGCGCCAGGGAGTCGCCGGGGTAGATCAGGTCGGGGTCGGCAAGGCTGGAGTTGGCTTGCCAGAGCGCCGGCCATTGCCAGGGATCGCGCAGAAAGCGGTTGGCGATGCTCCACAAGGTATCGCCCGCCACCACGGTGTAGCGCTGTGGATAACCCTCCCGGAGCGGCACCTGCGCCTGGCCGAAACCGGCCCAGCCCACGAGCAGCAAGGCGAGTAGTGATTTCCTCATGCGGTGAATCCCTTTATTATGTGTACTCGCGTGAAACGCCAGCGCCTGTGCGCTCCCTGCTCCTGATCGAGCACGTTTTACAACGGTTGCCCTTCCAGAACCCGCAAGGCCTCCGACTCCGAACTTACTTCACACGTGTAGCAATTACGCTTATGGCCATTTTAAACATCCTCGAATTCCCCGACTCGCGCCTGCGCACTATCGCCAAACCAGTGGCCGTAGTGGACGACGAAGTGCGTCAGTTGGTCGACGACATGTTTGAAACAATGTATGAGGCGCCCGGCATCGGCCTGGCCGCTACCCAGGTCAACGTGCACAAGCGCATCGTGGTCATGGACCTGTCCGAAGACCGCAGCGAGCCACGGGTGTTCATCAACCCCGAGTTCGAAGCGCTCACCGACGAAATGGGCCAGTACCAGGAAGGCTGCCTGTCGGTACCGGGCTTCTACGAGAACGTCGATCGTCCGCAACGCGTGAAAATCAAGGCCCAGGACCGTGACGGCGAGCCTTACGAACTGATCGCCGAAGGCCTGCTCGCGGTGTGCATCCAGCACGAATGCGACCACCTCAACGGCAAATTGTTCGTCGATTACCTGTCCACGCTCAAACGCGACCGGATCAAGAAGAAACTGGAAAAGCAGCATCGCCAACAGGCTTGATGACCGTCTTGCAAAGGCTTGCCACGGCAAGCCTTTTTCTTTTCCGCATGTTTACTACCGAGCTGTTTATTACCGAGAACTCCCATGACTGAGCCACTGCGCATCGTCTTTGCCGGCACCCCGGAATTTGCCGCCGAACACCTCAAGGCCCTGCTCGACAGTCCCTACGAGATCGTCGCGGTCTACACCCAGCCGGATCGGCCGGCAGGGCGCGGGCAAAAGCTGATGCCGAGCCCGGTCAAGCAGTTGGCGCTGGAGCACGACATCCCCGTGCTGCAGCCGCCAACCCTGCGCAACCCGGAGGCCCAGGCCGAACTGGCGGCCCTCGCGCCGGACCTGATGGTGGTGGTCGCCTACGGCCTGATCCTGCCGCAAGCGGTGTTGGATATTCCGCGCCTGGGCTGCATCAACAGCCACGCTTCGCTGCTGCCACGCTGGCGCGGGGCGGCGCCGATCCAGCGCGCCGTGGAAGCCGGCGACGCCGAGAGCGGCGTGACCGTGATGCGCATGGAAGCCGGCCTGGACACCGGGCCGATGCTGCTCAAGGTCCGCACCCCGATCAGCGCCACCGACACCGGCGGCAGCCTGCATGACCGTCTCGCCGAAATGGGCCCGCCAGCCGTGGTGCAGGCCATCGCCGGCCTCGCCGCCGAAACCCTGCAAGGTGAAGTGCAGGACGACAGCCTGGCCACCTACGCCCACAAGCTGAACAAGGACGAAGCGCGGATCGACTGGAACCGCCCGGCGCTGGAGCTGGAGCGCCTGGTGCGGGCCTTCAATCCCTGGCCGATCTGCCACAGCACACTGAATGGCGAAGCCCTGAAAGTGCTGGCCGCCAGCCTTGCCGAAGGCAAGGGCGCGCCGGGGGCCATCCTCGGCGCCAGCAAGGACGGCCTGCTCGTCGCCTGCGGTGAGCAGGCACTGTGCCTGACCCGCCTGCAATTGCCCGGCGGCAAGGCGCTGAACTTCAGCGACCTGTTCAACAGCCGGCGCGAGAAATTCGCCATCGGCACCGTACTCGGACAAGCGGTGGACGCCCAATGAACCCGCGTCTGGCCGCGGCCAAGGCCCTGACCTCGGTCCTCAACGGCAAAGCCTCGCTCAACAGCTCGCTGCCAACCCTGCTGGACAAGGTCGAAGCGCGCGATCGCGGCTTCACCCAGGACCTGGCTTTCGGCACCGCGCGCTGGCAGCCACGGCTGGCGGCGCTGGCGGCCAAGCTGTTGCAGAAGCCGTTCAAGGCGGCCGATGCCGACGTCGAGGCGCTGCTGCTGGTGGGCCTCTATCAGTTGCTCTACACCCGCGTCCCGGCGCATGCCGCCATCGGCGAAACCGTGGGCTGCGCCGACAAGCTGAAAAAACCCTGGGCCAAGGCACTGATCAACGCGGTGCTGCGCCGCGCCCAACGCGAGAGCGAAGCCCTGTTCGCCGAGCTGGAGCGCGACCCGGTGGTGCGTACCGCCCATCCGCGCTGGCTGCAGAAATCCCTCAAGGCGTTCTGGCCCGAGCAGTGGGAAGCCATCTGCGCCGCCAACAACGCCCATCCGCCGATGATCCTGCGGGTCAACCGTCGCCACCACTCCCGCACCGCCTACCTGCAACTGCTGGGCGAAGCCGGCGTCGCCGCCAAGCCTTGCGTCTACAGCCAGGACGGCATCGTCCTCGATGAAGCCGCCGACGTGCGCAGCCTGCCGGGCTTCGCCGAAGGCTGGATCAGCGTGCAGGACGAAGCCGCGCAACTGGCCGCCGAACTGCTGGAGCTGGCACCGGGGCAACGGGTGCTGGACGCCTGCTGCGCACCTGGCGGCAAGACCTGCCACATCCTCGAAGTCGAGCCCGCGCTGGCCGGCGTGGTGGCGGTGGACCTGGAAGCCAAGCGTCTGGTGCGTGTCCAGGAGAACCTCGATCGCCTGAACCTTCGCGCCGAGCTGATCGCCGCCGACGGCCGCGACACCGCCGCGTGGTGGGACGGCAAACCGTTCCAGCGCATCCTGCTGGACGCGCCGTGTTCGGCCACCGGGGTGATCCGTCGCCACCCGGATATCAAGCTCACCCGTCAGGCCGACGACATCGCCGCCCTGGCCACCCTGCAAGGCGAACTGCTGGACGCCATGTGGTCGACCCTGGAAGTCGGCGGCATCCTGCTGTACGCCACCTGCTCGACCTTGCCGACCGAAAACACTGAGGTGATCGAGGCTTTCCTGGCCCGGACCCCGGGCGCTCGCGAACTGGACATCGCCGGGCAACCGGGCCAGCCTCCGGCCGGTGTGAAGCAGCCTCATGGTCGCCAACTGCTGGCGCAAGAGGGCGGCCACGACGGGTTCTACTACGCCAAGCTAATCAAGATTGCCGCCGCGCGCGGTTAAGTAAAGGTTCTAAGGGAGTGACTGGATGAAAATCATCATCCTCGGAGCAGGGCAGGTGGGCGGTTCCCTGGCAGAGCATCTGGCCAGCGAAGCCAACGACATCACGGTGGTCGACACCGACGGCGATCGCCTGCGCGATCTCGGCGACCGCCTGGACATCCGTACCGTACAGGGCCGCGGTTCGCTCCCGACGGTATTGCGCCAGGCCGGCGCCGACGATGCCGACATGCTGGTCGCGGTGACCAACAGCGACGAAACCAACATGGTCGCCTGCCAGGTCGCCCACACCCTGTTCCACACCCCGACCAAGATCGCCCGGGTCCGCGAAGCGGCCTACCTGACCCGCGCCGACCTGTTCGACAACGAGGCGATTCCGGTCGACGTGCTGATCAGTCCGGAACAGGTGGTGACCAACTACATCAAGCGCCTGATCGAGCACCCCGGCGCCCTGCAGGTGATCGACTTCGCCGAAGGCAAGGCCCAACTGGTGGCGGTCCGGGCCTATTACGGCGGGCCGCTGGTGGGGCAGCAACTGCGCCAGCTGCGCGAGCACATGCCCAACGTCGACACCCGCGTGGCGGCGATCTTCCGCCGTGACCGGCCGATCCTGCCCCAGGGCGACACAGTGATCGAAGCCGACGACGAAGTGTTCTTCATCGCCGCCAAGGCCAACATCCGCGCAGTGATGAGCGAGATGCGCCGCCTCGACGAGTCCTACAAGCGCATCGTCATCGCCGGCGGCGGGCAGATCGGCGAACGCCTGGCCGAAGCCATCGAAAGCCGTTACCAGGTGAAGATCATCGAGATGAGCCCGGCGCGCTGCCGCTACCTCTCGGACAACCTCGACAGCACCGTGGTCTTGCAGGGCAGCGCCTCGGACCGCGACCTGCTGATGGAAGAGAACATCGCCGACGCCGATATCTTCCTGGCCCTGACCAACGACGACGAGGCCAACATCATGTCCTCGCTCCTGGCCAAGCGCCTGGGGGCGAAGAAGGTGATGACCATCATCAACAACCCGGCCTATGTCGACCTGATCCAGGGCGGCGATATCGATATCGCCATCAGCCCGCAACTGGCCACCATCGGCACCCTGCTGGCCCACGTGCGCCGTGGCGATATCGTCAGCGTGCACTCGCTGCGCCGTGGCGCGGCGGAAGCCATCGAGGCGATCGCCCATGGCGATGCCAAATCGAGCAAGGTGATCGGCCGCGCCATCGAGGACATCGCGCTGCCGCCAGGCACCACCATCGGCGCGATCATCCGCGACGAGGAAGTGCTGATCGCCCACGACGACACGGTGATCGAGGCCGGCGACCACGTGATTCTGTTCCTTGTGGATAAAAAACATATCCGCGATGTGGAAAAGCTGTTCCACGTGGGATTGAGCTTCTTCTGATCCAGGGCCTGTGCTGTCAGGACCGGCCCATCGCGAGCAAGCTCGCTCCTACACTGGAAGGCGTACATCCCTGTAGGAGCGAGCTTGCTCGCGATAGCGGTCTCGAATACGCCACCTAACCGTCGAAGGAACCCACCCATGCTCGAATCCCTGGAAAAAATGCTCGCCAAGGGCATGGATAGCTCGCTGCTGCGCTTCGGCCTGGGCAAGGGCTATCTGAACCTGCACGAATACGCCAAGGCCGCCGAGCACCTGCAACGTTGTGTCGGTTTCGACCCCAAGTATTCGGCGGCGTGGAAGCTGTTGGGCAAGGCCTACCAGGGGCTGGAGGATTATCCGGCGGCGCGCCAGGCCTGGGAGCAGGGCCTGGAAGCGGCCCGCGGGCATGGCGACAAACAGGCGGAAAAGGAAATGACTGTGTTCCTCAAGAAGCTCGAGCGCCAGACCAAAGGCTGACTGTAGCCGCTGCCGAGTGAGCGAGGCTGCGATCGACCGCGAAGCGGTCGTAAAACCAGGCGCTGCAATCTGCCAGACAATCCTGGTGCGCAGGTTTGGCGAGGACTGCGTCCTCGTACGCAGCCTCGCAAGCTCGGCAGCGACTACAGGCGATGTCCGCACGCTTCAGAGATAACGCAGGCCGATACCCTCGGCGTCCACCAGCACCACCTCCATCTTCACCCGTGGGGCGTTCATCGGCAGGCCTTGCACCTGGCCGTAAACCACCGCGCCCTTGGGCAGCGCCGCCAATGCCGGGTGCTTGACGTAGACCCCGCTGGCGGACAGGTTGCGCGTCTGGCCCAGGCACTCGCCGAAGCTTTCGTGCTGGATCTTGATCCTCAGGGATTTGCGCGAATCGGGCATATGCTGTGCTCTGCTTCAACCTTTGTGGATAACCTTGGGCGAAAGGTTATCCACAGATCGTGCCAGGCGGTCAGTACCAGCGTTCTTCGCCGGCCGGACGTTTCTTGAAACGCTTCATGCTCCACATGTACTGGCTCGGATAAGCCCGCACATAGCGCTCGACCACCTGGCTCATCGCCGCGCAGGAGGTTTCGGTATCGGTGCTGTACATCGCATCCGGCGCGGCTTCGAGGATCACCTTGTAGCCCGAGCCATCGGGCAGGCGCAGCGCATGCAGGAACACCCCGACCGCCTTGCCGCCGGCGAGCATGTTCGGCACGAACTTGCTGGTCAGCGCCTTGGTGGCGAAGAAAGGCACGAAGATCCCGGCGGATTCGGCCGGTTCCGGGTCGGCGGGAATACCCACCGCACCACCTTTGCGCACTTCCTTGATAACGCTGAGGATGCCTTCCTTGGTCGAGGCCGCCACGCGGTTGCCCAGCTGGACCCGCTGCTTGCGCAGCAGTTCGTCCACCGCCTTGAGCTTCGGCGGACGGTAGAAAATGATCGGTTTGCATTGGCTGCAATAGAAGTGGTTGAGCACTTCCCAGTTGCCCAGGTGGCTGGTGATGCCCACCACGCCCTTGCCCGACGCCAGCGCCTCTTGCAGCACCTCGAGGCCCTCGACTTCACGCACCAGGGCGATCGAACGCTCGGCCGGCCAGATCCAGGCACAGGCGCTCTCGGTGAGGGACTTGCCGATGTCTTTCAGGCTCTGTCCCACCAGACGCTCGCGCTCGGCGGCGTCCATCTGCGGAAAGCACTTGGCCAGGTTGATCCGCACCACATCGCGGGAACGGTTGGGGGTCTTCCACATGATCCAGCCAATGGCCGAACCGACCGCCTGCACCGCGCGCCAGGGCAGCAGGGCAAACAATCGCAGAGCGCCTACCAGCAGGGCGCCTTTAAACTTATCCACAGGTGACTCCTGATATCCGGGCCATGAACCTTGTCGCAAGCCGGTTATTCTAACCGGCCATCACAGGCTGTGTGAAAACGTCGCGAGTGAAGGCAAGACAAGGCGCAACGACCAGCGGGAGTAACAGCCAAGGGCTGGCCCGAAGGGTGAGCGCAGCGAATCAAAACAGGCGAGGAACGGCTGGGGCCGCATTCGACTTTAGGGGCCTAAATGGGCATTCCGATCGGACTCGCGCACGAGCCTGTTTTTAACGCCGTATTGCCTGCGTAGCGTCGAAGGCGCCCAGCGCGCAGCAGTTTTCACACAGCCTGTGGAGCGAGGATGGCGTAGCGATCGCAGTCCCGGGTGTGATCCATCACCATGCCCGAAGCCTGCATCAGCGCATAACAGATGGTCGGCCCGACAAAGGTGAAGCCGGCCTTTTTCAGCCCCTTGCTCATTGCCTCGGCCTCTGGGGTCACCGCCGGGACCTCGCTGCGATCCTTGAAATGATTGATCCTGGGCACCCCGCCGACGAACGACCAGAGGAATTCCACCGGGTCCTCCAGCGCCATCCAGGCCTGGGCGTTGCGCCGGGCAGCGGTGAGTTTCAGGCGATTGCGGATGATCCCGGGATCGAGCATCAACTCGTCGATTTGTGCATCGCTCATCTGCGCCACGCGCTGCACGTCGAAGCCGAACAGCACCTGGCGATAGCGCTCGCGCTTCTTCAGGACGGTGATCCAGGACAGGCCGGCCTGGAACCCTTCGAGCAATAACAACTCGAACAATCGCTGCGCATCGCGTAGCGGCACGCCCCACTCCTGATCGTGGTACGCCATGTACAGGGGATCTTCGTTGCACCAAAAGCAGCGTGGCATAAGGCTCCAGTGGGCGTGCGCACAACTGAATCGGGTATACTCCCGCTCTTTAAATCGCAGCCCAAGTAACAGGTGAATTTCGTGAGCCAGCCTACGCCAGCCGTGCGTACCTTCCAAGACTTGATCCTCGCCCTCCAGCAATACTGGGCCGAGCAAGGTTGTGTGGTACTTCAGCCCTACGATATGGAAGTAGGCGCCGGCACTTTCCATACCGCCACGTTCCTGCGCGCCATCGGCCCGGAAACCTGGAACGCCGCTTATGTGCAGCCCAGTCGTCGCCCGACTGACGGCCGCTACGGCGAAAACCCGAACCGTCTGCAGCACTACTATCAGTTCCAGGTGGTCTTGAAGCCGAACCCGGAGAACTTCCAGGAGCTGTACCTGGGCTCGCTCAAGCACGTTGGCCTCGACCCGCTGGTGCACGACATCCGCTTCGTCGAAGACAACTGGGAATCGCCGACCCTTGGGGCCTGGGGCCTGGGCTGGGAAGTCTGGCTCAACGGCATGGAAGTGACCCAGTTCACCTATTTCCAGCAAGCCGGCGGCATCGAGTGCTACCCGGTGACCGGCGAGATCACCTATGGCCTGGAACGCCTGGCCATGTACCTGCAGGGCGTGGACTCGGTCTACGACCTGGTCTGGGCCGACGGCCCGTTCGGCAAGGTCACCTACGGCGACGTGTTCCACCAGAACGAAGTGGAGCAGTCGACCTACAACTTCGAACACGCCAACGTCGAGAAGCTGTTCGAACTGTTCGATTTCTACGAAAGCGAAGCCAAGCGCCTGATCGAGCTGGATCAGCCGCTGCCGTTGCCGAGCTATGAAATGGTCCTCAAGGCCTCGCACACCTTCAACCTGCTGGATGCCCGTCGCGCGATCTCCGTGACCGCGCGCCAGCAGTACATCCTGCGTGTGCGCACCCTGGCGCGTTCCGTCGCGCAAGCCTACCTGCTGGCCCGGGCCAAGCTGGGCTTCCCGATGGCAACGCCGGACCTGCGTGATGAAGTGTTGGCTAAGTTGGAGGCGGCACAATGAGTGCGCAAGATTTTCTGGTTGAACTAGGCACTGAAGAACTGCCACCCAAAGCCCTGAACACCCTGGCCGAAGCCTTCCTGGGCGGTATCGAAAAAGGCCTGCAGGCCGCCGGCCTGAACTTCGAGACCAAGCACGTCTACGCTGCGCCACGCCGCCTGGCGGTACTGATCAGCGGCCTGGCCACCCAGCAGCCGGATCGCAGCATCAACCTCGACGGCCCGCCGCGTCAGGCCGCCTTCGACGCCGAAGGCAACCCGACCCAGGCCGCCCTGGGCTTCGCCAAGAAATGTGGCGTGGACCTGAGCGAAATCGACCAGAGCGGGCCGAAGCTGCGCTACAGCCAGAGCATCAAGGGCAAGCCGACCGCCAGCCTGCTGCCGACCATCGTCGAAGACTCGCTGAACGACCTGCCGATTCCGAAACGCATGCGTTGGGCCGCGCGCAAGGAAGAGTTCGTGCGTCCGACCCAATGGCTGGTGATGCTGCTCGGTGACCAGGTCATCGACTGCACCATCCTCGCCCAGAAAGCCGGCCGCGACTCCCGTGGCCACCGCTTCCATCACCCGCAAAGCGTGCGCATCACCTCGCCGGCCAACTACCTGGACGACCTGCGTGCCGCCTATGTGCTGGCCGACGCCAACGAGCGTCGCGAGCTGATCGGCAAGCGCACCGAAGAACTGGCGCGCCTGCAGGAAGGTACTGCCATCGTTCCAGCCGATTTGCTGGACGAAGTGACCGCCCTGGTGGAATGGCCGGTGCCGTTGGTGTGTTCGTTCGAGGAACGCTTCCTCGAAGTGCCGCAGGAAGCCCTGATCACCACCATGCAGGACAACCAGAAGTACTTCTGCCTGCTGGACGTCGACGGCAAGCTGCTGCCGCGCTTCATCACCGTGGCCAACATCGAAAGCAAGGACCCGCGCCAGATCATCGAGGGCAACGAGAAAGTCGTTCGCCCACGCCTGACCGACGCCGAGTTCTTCTTCAAGCAGGACAAGAAACAGAAGCTCGAAGACTTCAACCAGCGCCTGCAGAACGTGGTGTTCCAGGAAAAGCTGGGCAGCGTCTACGACAAGGCCGAGCGCGTCTCGAAACTGGCCGCGTTCATCGCCCCGCGCATCGGCGGCGACGCCCAGCGTGCCGCGCGCGCGGGCCTGCTGTCGAAATGCGACCTGGCCACCGAGATGGTCGGCGAGTTCCCGGAAATGCAAGGCATCGCCGGTTACTACTACGCCCTCAATGACGGCGAACCAGAAGACGTCGCCCTGGCGCTGAACGAGCAGTACATGCCGCGCGGCGCCGGCGCCGAGCTGCCAAGCACCGTCACCGGTGCCGCCGTGGCCATCGCCGACAAGCTCGACACCCTGGTCGGCATCTTCGGCATCGGCATGCTGCCAACCGGCAGCAAGGACCCGTACGCACTGCGTCGGGCCGCGCTGGGCGTGCTGCGCATCCTGATCGACAAGAAGCTCGACCTGGACCTGACCGAAGCCGTGGCGTTCGCCGTCAGCGCGTTCGGCAGCAAGGTCAAGAGCGCCGGCCTGGCCGATCAGGTCCTGGAGTTCGTCTTCGACCGTCTGCGTGCCCGTTACGAAGACGAAGGCGTGGATGTCGCCACCTACCTGTCGGTCCGTGCCCTGAAGCCGGGTTCGGCCCTGGACTTCGACCAGCGCGTACAGGCCGTGCAGGCCTTCCGCAAGCTGCCGGAAGCCGCCGCGCTGGCCGCGGTGAACAAGCGCGTCTCGAACCTGCTGAGCAAGGTCGAAGGCAGCGTGCCGACCACCGTGGAAGCCAAGTACTTCGACAACGCCAACGAGTTCTCCCTGTACTCGGCGATCCAGCAAGCGGACCAGGCCGTGCAGCCGATGGCCGCGGCGCGTCAGTACAGCGAGACCCTGGCCCGCCTGGCCGCCCTGCGCGAGCCGGTCGACGCCTTCTTCGAGAAGGTGATGGTCAACGCCGAAGACGCCAACGTGCGGGCCAACCGCTACGCGCTGCTGGCACGCCTGCGGGGTCTGTTCCTCGGTGTCGCCGACATCTCGTTGCTGGGGTAAGGCGTACGTGAAGCTGCTGATTCTCGATCGGGACGGAGTGATCAATTACGACTCCGACGCTTACATCAAATCGGTGGAGGAGTGGATTCCACTCCCCGGCTCGGTCGAAGCCATCGCGCAGTTGAGCAAGGCCGGCTGGACGGTAGCGGTCGCTACCAACCAGTCGGGCATCGCTCGCGGTTACTACGATGTCGCCACCCTCGACGCCATGCACGAGCGCCTGCGTGCCCTGGTGGCCGAGCAGGGTGGCGAACTCGGCCTCATCGTGTACTGCCCCCATGGCCCGGACGAAGGTTGCGCCTGCCGCAAACCCAAGCCCGGCATGTTGCAGACCATTGCCCGGCACTACGAAGTGGATCTGTCTGGTCTATGGTTTGTGGGTGACAGTCTCGGTGACCTGGAAGCCGCAAAAGCCGTCGACTCTCAGCCAGTTTTGGTAAAGACCGGGAAAGGCGAAAAGACTCTGGGGAAAACCCTACCGGTAGGCACCTTGATTTTTGACGACCTGGCGGCAGTTGCCGCTGAACTTATCCACAATTAGAGAGTTCTTCTGACATCCTGGCCAAGGATTGTTCGGGAGTGCGCTTTTTTAGAGGCGGGCAATGCCCGCAACGGTAAACGCCGCTATGTCGATCCTGCAGGCAATCAGAACCTTCTTCTTTTACCTGCTGCTGGGCACCAGTTCATTGCTGTGGTGCTCTCTGAGCTTTTTTATCGCGCCCTTCCTGCCGTTCAAGGCGCGCTATCGCTTTATCAACGTCTATTGGTGCCGCTGCGCATTGTGGCTGACCAAGGTGTTTCTCAAGATCAACGTGGAAGTGAAGGGCGCGGAAAACGTCCCCGAGCGTCCTTGCGTGATTGTCTCGAACCACCAGAGCACCTGGGAGACGTTCTTTCTCTCGGCCTATTTCGAACCGCTGAGCCAAGTGCTCAAGCGTGAACTGCTGTACGTGCCGTTCTTCGGCTGGGCCATGGCCATGCTGCGGCCGATCGCCATCGATCGCGACAACCCCAAGGCCGCGCTCAAGCAGGTCGCCAGCAAGGGCGACGAGCTGCTCAAGGACAATGTCTGGGTGCTGATCTTCCCGGAAGGCACGCGGGTGCCTTACGGCCAGATGGGCAAGTTCTCCCGCAGCGGCAGCGCCCTGGCGGTCAACGCCGACTTGCCGGTGCTGCCGGTGGCGCACAACGCCGGCAAATACTGGCCGAAGACCGGCTGGGTCAGGCACCCCGGCACCATCACCGTGGTAATCGGTGCGCCGATGTACGCCGAAGGCTCCGGACCACGGGCCATCGCCGAGCTCAACGACCGGGTCGCGGCCTGGAATGAGCAGGCGCAGCGGGACATGGGTTCGCTGCCTCCGGTAGCCGCGGCGCCGGACAAAATGGCCATCTGAGTGTCTGTGGATAACCTGTGTACCGTTTTATCGGAAATCGCTATATAAAATTAGTAAACATATGATTTATATACATATTTTATAAACCCATAAAATACCGAAAAACGTGCATAAGTTTTCTGGATGCGAAAAAACCGGCCTGAAGCCGGTTTTTTTTCTCCTGTCGATCTTCAGTCCGTAAGCAGGGGTAATTGCAGGCTGAAGGTCGTCCCCTCGCCAACCACGCTACGGCAGACAATCCGCCCTTCATGCCGGTCGACCACCGCCTTGACCATCGACAACCCCAGCCCCAGGCCTTCGCTGCCCTGGGCCGAGGCGAAGCGCTGGTACTGCACGAACAGCTGCGGCAGCTCATCGGCCGCAATGCCTTTGCCCTGGTCGGTGATATCGCAAGTCAGCCAACCTTCCGTACAAGCGACTTGTACCCGGACGGTCGAGCCCGACGGGCTGTACTTGATGGCGTTTTCCAGCAGATTGAACAAGGCCCGGGTCAGCAGGGACTGATCGGCCAGCACCATGCCTTCGGCGTCGTCGTCGAGGTCATGCACCAGCTGGATGTTTTTCAGCTGGGCGATGGTCATGGCCTGGTCGAACGCATCCAGCACCAGCATGGCGAACATGCTCGGCTGGAACTGATAGGCCTCGGACTCGGCCTTCGCCAGTTGCACGAAGGCTTCGGTGAGCCCCAGGGCGCGACGCACCTGCAGTTCGATCTGGCTGTAGATCCGCGTGTCGCCCGAGCCTTGGTGCCGCTGTACATCGAGCAAGGCCAGGATCGCCGAATGGGGCGCGCGCAGGTCATGGGACAGGAAGCGCAACAGCGTGGCCCGCTGCTGCTCGGCATCCCGTTCGAGGCTCAGGTCGGTGAGGCTCAGCAGCCAGCCGATCGGCGTATCGCTGTCGATCGGCAGCAAGGGCGCCAGGTCCACGCGCAGGCTGCGCTGCTCGATATCGCGAAATTCCAACGGCTGCAGTTGCGACAGGGCAGGACGTTGCGCCTCCTGCAAGCCGGGATAACCCAGGCCGGCCAATTGCTGGACCAGGTCCTCGCCGATCAGGGCGCTGCCGAACACTTCGCGGGCGTTGCGGTTGGCCAGCAGCACACGGCCGTCCGGATCGCTGATCAGGGTGGCCACCGGCAGGTATTCCAGGCCGTCGGCAATGAACCGGCGGGTATCGCGGGTGCGGCTCAAGGCCTGCTCCAGGGCTACGATCTGCCCCTGCAGCACGTCCCCGACGGGGGTCTGGGTGCGCCGGCGCTCGGGCAATACCTTGGGCTCGCTGTCCAGGCGTGCCAGTTCCCAGCCGAAATAGGCCAGGATCACGCTCAGGCGACGCCAGTTCCAGATCAGGTAGGCCAGCAGCATCCCCAACAGGCTGGCCACCGGCGGCCACCACAGGCCCAGGCGCAGCAGCCCGGCCGAACCGAGCAGGGCAGCCGCCATGCAGGCCAGGGTCAGCCACAACGCGTGCCGCGGCCGCACCAGCAGCAATCCCAGCAAGGCCGCCACCAGCAGCACTGACAGCGCCGCGGCCGGCCATTGCCCCAGGGCGACGATAGTGCGCTGCTGTAACAAGCCGTTGAGCAGATTGGCCTGGATCTCGATACCTGGGGTGGTCCCGACGCTGGCCGACTGCGGAGTGACATAACGGTCGCCCAGGCCGGGCGCGGTGGTGCCGATCAGGATCAGCTTGTCGCGCAACAGCTCCGGCGGCACTTCACCGCGCAATACGCTGACATAGGGAACACTGGGGAATCCGGCCTGGGAGCTGATGAAGGGGATACGTATAGGGTTGCTGCGCAGCCAGCCCTGGGTGATCTGCGCGGTGTCCGAGCCGGGCATCGGCAGGGCAGTGCCCGCCGGGTGCGCCTGTTGATAAAGCAGCCAGGCCAATTGTGCCTTCGGCGCCTGCGGTGGGCCTTCGCGCAGATAGACGCTGCGGACCGTGCCGTCGGTATCGGCCTCGGCATTGATATGGCCGACGGCCTTGGCGCACTGACTCAATGGAGGCACCGGCTCGATCTCACCCAGCGGCTGACCGTAGCGGGCCACGCTCTCGCGCAGCAGGGGCAGGAAGACCTGGCCCTCGCGGCAGACTGCCTGGGCCAGGCGTTGATCGTTCTCGGGGACGCTGTCGGGTTCGCTGAAGATCACGTCGAACAGCACGCCCTGGACCTTGGCCGCCGTCAGCCGATCCAGCAGGTCGGCGTGCAAGGTGCGCGGCCAGGGCCACTGGCCCAGCTGCTGCAGGCTGTAGTCGTCGATGGTGATCAGCAGCAGTCGTGAATCGACTGGCAACGGGCTGAGCCGCCGCAGGTTGTCATACAGCAGGTTATTCAGTGCCAGCCCATGGCTCAGCGACAACAGGGCGGTCAAGGGCAGCAGGATCAGGCTGACCCATGCCCATTCCCGCACCAGACCGCCAAACAGGCGTTGGGCTTGCGTCGGCTCCCGGCCCTCGGGTCGGCGCCAGCGCCTCACCGACAAACCGCCGCGCACTTACTGAACACGCGTGGTCCTGGGGTAATAGAAGATGTCATAGACCCCCGTCTCTCCTTCGAGTCCGTGCTCATCGAAAGCAGAAAGGCGGACATGATAAAAAAAGGCTTCCAGGCCGCTGAAGTTGACTTCCGGCGTGCTGGAGAACTGTTCCTGCTTGATATTGAGGAAGCTTTTGTCGGTCGCCACCTGCGCCCGGTAACGCTTGGCGCCCGGCAAGGGCTTCATGATCAGCTGCCAGGCCGGCAGATCGCCCGTCTGGCCCGCCTGGCCCATCAGTTGCGGCGCTGGCAACAGATCGACCGGCTTCAGCGGGCCTTCTTTCTGGATCCGCAAACCTTGGCGAGCCATGACCTGCACTTCACCGGGAACCGGCCCGGCCGGTTTATCCACAGGGCGTTTCTTGCCCTTGGTGTTTTTCGGCGCCTCGTCATCTTCGCGGTTGACCGCTACCTGGCCGTTGAGCACTTCCACCAGCGACTGCTGATCGTCGTTACGCACCCGGAAGTGCGTACCCCGTACCCCCAGCACGCCGATAGGCGTGACGATCTGGAAACGGTCGTAGTCGCTTGGACGCTTGATGACATAGGATTCGATCTGCCCCTGCTCGAGCGCAACCTGGGGGATTGCATGTTCTTCATTCAGGTGCAGGGTGATCTGGGAACTGGAGGGCAGTACCACCAGCGAGCCATCACCCAGGGACAGGCTGACGAATGCCGAAGGCGAGGTCTTCACCCCTTCAAGCTCATCGACGCTCATGCCTTCTTCCAAGGGCACCTGGTTGCCCTTGGCATCCAGCTTCCAGGCTTCGCCCGTGAGGTGCTCGACCGTCGCCGGCAGCGGCTGGCCACGGCATTGCTGGTTTTCATCGATATAGGGAGGACGCTTGGGCGCGGCAATGGCAGCCTGCACCGTGGAAAAGGCCAGTGTGCTGCCGAGAAGAAATGAAACGAGCATGGCCCGGTGGCGGATGTGCAAGGAGGTCATGGGTTCATGGGTCCGTAGTCGCGCTCTTCTGAAGTCCGTGCCATTAGAACTGCATTGTTAGCGTTCTGACCATACCTCTTGAACCAAGGCCGGCCAGGGTCATTCCGTTACGGGACAAACAGCACAACCGCTAAAGAGCGGCTGCGCTGTTTGGCTCCATGCCGGCCGGATGCGAATCAGCGCATCCGGCCCGCTCAGCTCAGTCCCGCTCGATGGAGATCAACCGATAGGCCAGGGCTCCCAGCCCTGCGCCCAACAGCGGTGCTACCCAGAACAGCCACAGCTGGGACACTGCCCACTCGCCGGCGAAGAAGGCGACCGCGGTGCTGCGGGCCGGGTTGACCGAGGTATTGGTGACCGGAATGCTGATCAGGTGGATCAGGGTCAGCGTCAGGCCAATGGCAATCGGGGCAAAACCGGCTGGCGCACGCTTGGCGGTGGCACCCAGGATGATCAGGAGGAACATCGCCGTGAGCACGACTTCGGTCAACAGAGCAGCGAACATCGAGTAACCGCCAGGCGAATGTTCACCGTACCCGTTGGCCGCGAAGCCCGCCGAAGCGTCGAATCCGACCTTGCCGGAGGCGATCAGGAACAACACGCCACCCGCGGCGAGTCCACCGAGCACCTGGGCGACGATATAAGGCAGCAGTCGGCTACCCGGGAAACGCCCGCTCAGCCACAGGCCAACCGAGACCGCAGGGTTGAGGTGAGCCCCGGAAATCGGACCCAATGCGTAAGCCATGGTCAGGACGCTCAGGCCAAAGGCCAGGGCTACTCCCAGATAACCGATCCCGAACTGCGGGACGCCGGCCGCCAGCACGGCGCTCCCGCACCCGCCCAGGACCAACCAGAACGTACCGAAAAACTCAGCGCCGAATGTCTTC
The DNA here is from genome assembly GCF_016772375.1 of Pseudomonas sp. SK3(2021). Lineage (NCBI taxonomy): Bacteria > Pseudomonadati > Pseudomonadota > Gammaproteobacteria > Pseudomonadales > Pseudomonadaceae > Pseudomonas > Pseudomonas sp. SK3(2021). Next base: position 231,567 of record NZ_CP061943.1, on the reverse strand, counting down.
ATCAGAGGCCTTCACAGATAAAAATGAGGAGTTGTTTGTTGGCTGGCGGTGTCTTGGGGCCGCGCGGGAGAGGAGGGATGACACATCCCTGTGTCGGAGCATTACGTCCTGAGGAGGCACTCCCTGTATTCCCCTGTACTGCAAACCGAAGACAAGCCCCGGCCTGACGTCCGCCAATCCGGCGGTTGACACTCCCTGTGTCGGAGCACTTCCGATTGCCCCTGTGTGCCACTCAGCGACTACGAATTTACCGGCATGGTGTGGGGACCGGGCCGGTTTGCAATATTTGTTCAGAATTGTCTGATCTAGAACACCCAACGCTGCTGCTCCTGATAGACCATAGGCTGTGCCGTCTGTGTCTGTGGCGCGCTGATCGGGGCGAACCCCTGGGAGTCGCTGAATCCGATAGTGGTTACGGACGGGCTGAAATAACGCTGCACCGGCAAGGCATAGTCCGAAGACGGCAGCGCAGGCTGCTCTGCGGTCGAACCCAGGCTCAGGCAAGCCGCGAGCATCAGTGTGGTAAATCGAGCCAGGTCCGCTGCCTGCGCAATGCCTGCGTAGAGCAACCGCCCCTTCCCCAGGATGTTCTCCATAGTCCTTTTCCTTGCACGTTCGAGCCGGTATCGTTCTGCAATGAATGCAGGCCGGATGGACAGTGCTCCTGTCGGCTACCGGCTATATGACATCAGCGTACCGAGCAAAGGTGTGAACCAGAGCAATTCGCCACAATTGTTCAGATTCGTCTGATCAGCCTAAACTCAGCGCCAGGAAAGGCCTCAACTAAAGCCATCAGCACTCTCTCGCGATAAAAGGAACTGCCCCGCATGCGTGTCGCAATACTGGATGACGAGCCCGCCGAACTGGCGCGGGTGGAACAGACACTGCGACAGATCCCCGGCCCCGGGGAACAGCCATGGACGCTGCACAGCTTCGAGCGGGGCGAGGACCTGCTGCGGCAGCTACGGCGCGAAACCTTCGACCTGCTGATTCTTGACTGGCAGCTGCCGGACCTCAGCGGACTCTCGCTGCTACGCTGGACCCGCGAGCACATGGAGGCGCCGCCGCCGGCCATCATGCTCACCAGCCGCGATGCCGAGAGCGATATCGTCCAGGCCCTGAACACTGGTGCCGACGACTATGTGAGCAAACCTTTCCGCCCCAACGAACTCAAGGCACGGGTGACCGCCGTCCTGCGCCGCCACGGCTTGCAGCGTTCGGCGGCTGTCGAGGTGCAGACCTTCAACGACCTGGCCTTCGATGATGCCGAGCTGACCGTGACCCGCGCCGGCAACCCGATCAGCCTCACCGAACGCGAGTACCGCCTGGCCCGCTGCCTGTTCGCCAACCTGGGTCGGCCGTTATCCCGGGAATACCTCTACGAACGTTTCTGGACCCATGAGGAAATCGTCTCCTCCCGCCCCCTGGACACCCATATCTACCGCTTGCGCAACAAGCTGGGGCTGACTGCGGATCGTGGCTGGCAGTTGCTGACCATCTATGGTTATGGCTATCGCCTGGAAAGTGTCTCGGCGGCGGAGTAGGGCGCCTACTTTTAACCGGTAATAAAAAAGGCCAACGCTAAGCGTTGGCCTTTTTCATTTCGGCGATGCAACCCGGATCAGAAGTCCAGGTTGGATACCGCCAGGGCGTTGCTTTCGATGAAGTCACGACGAGGCTCGACCGCATCACCCATCAGGGTGTTGAAGATCTGGTCGGCGCCGATGGCGTCTTCGATGGTGACCTTGAGCATGCGGCGCACGCTTGGGTCCATGGTGGTTTCCCACAGCTGATCCGGGTTCATCTCGCCCAGACCTTTGTATCGCTGGATGGTGTGGCGCTTGGTGCTTTCGGTCATCAGCCAGTCCAGGGCTTCCTTGAACTCGGTCACCGCCTTCTTGCGTTCACCGCGCTGAATATAAGCGCCTTCGTCCAGCAGGGAACTCAGTTGAGCGCCGAGGGTGACGACGGTCTTGTAGTCATTGCTGCCGAAGAAGTCGCGGTTGAAGGTGACGTAGTTCGACAGGCCGTGGGAGATCAGTTCGACCTCTGGCAGCCAGACATTACGCTCACGGTCTTCACGCAGGCTGGCCTTGTAGACCAGGCCGGACTTCTCGACGGTGCGCAGGCGGACTTCATATTGGGCCAGCCAATCCTGCATCGCCGCGTGATCGGAGAGTTGCTCCAGGCTCACGGCCGGCAGGTAGATGAAGTGCTCGGTCAGCTCCTGAGGGTACAGGCGCGACAGACGCTTGAGGGTCTTCATGACCATGCGGAAGTCGTTCACCAGGCGCTCTAGCGCCTCGCCGGAAATACCCGGTGCATCTTCGTTCAGGTGCAGGCTCGCATCTTCCAGGGCCGACTGCGTCATGTACTCTTCCATGGCGTCGTCGTCTTTGATGTATTGCTCTTGCTTGCCTTTCTTGACCTTGTACAGCGGCGGTTGAGCGATGTAGATGTAGCCACGCTCGATCAGCTCCGGCAGCTGACGGAAGAAGAAGGTCAGCAGCAGGGTACGGATGTGCGAACCGTCGACGTCGGCGTCGGTCATGATGATGATGTTGTGATAACGCAGCTTGTCGATGTTGTACTCTTCGCGGCCGATGCCGCAACCGAGTGCAGTGATCAAGGTGCCAACCTCTTGCGAGGAAATCATCTTGTCGAAGCGCGCTTTCTCGACGTTAAGGATCTTGCCCTTGAGTGGCAGAATCGCCTGGGTCTTACGGTTGCGTCCCTGCTTGGCGGAGCCGCCAGCAGAGTCACCTTCCACCAGGTAGAGTTCGGAAAGAGCAGGGTCTTTTTCCTGGCAGTCCGCCAGTTTTCCCGGCAGGCCGGCGATATCCAGTGCGCCTTTACGACGGGTCATCTCACGAGCCTTACGCGCCGCTTCACGGGCACGGGCGGCGTCGAGCATCTTGCCGACCACCAGCTTGGCTTCGTTCGGGTTTTCCAACAGGAAGTCGGAGAAGTACTTGCCCATTTCCTGTTCGACCGCGGTCTTCACTTCGGAAGACACCAGCTTGTCTTTGGTCTGGGAGCTGAACTTCGGATCCGGCACCTTGACCGAAATGATCGCGGTCAGGCCTTCACGGGCATCGTCACCGGTGGTGGCGACCTTGTGCTTCTTCGCCAGACCTTCCTGTTCGATGTAGTTGTTCAGGTTGCGCGTCAGTGCCGAACGGAAGCCCACCAGGTGGGTGCCGCCGTCACGCTGCGGAATGTTGTTGGTGAAGCACTGCAGGTTTTCGTTGAAGCTGTCGTTCCACTGCAGGGCGATTTCCACGCCGATGCCGTCTTCACGCTGCACGTTGAAGTGGAACACCTGGTTGACCGCGGTTTTGTTGGTGTTCAGGTATTCAACGAAGGCGCGCAGACCACCTTCGTACTTGAACAGTTCTTCCTTGCCGCTGCGTTCGTCCTTCAGAACGATACCGACACCGGAGTTGAGGAAGGACAGTTCACGAATCCGCTTGGCCAGGATGTCCCAGCTGAAATGGATATTCTTGAAGGTCTCACTGGACGCCTTGAAGTGAATCTGGGTACCCGTGGTTTCGCTGTCACCGACGATCGCCATAGGCGCCTGAGGCACACCGTGAACGTAGGTCTGTTCCCAGATCTTGCCACTGCGGCGAACGGTCAGGACCAGTTCTTCGGACAGGGCGTTCACTACCGACACACCCACACCGTGCAGACCGCCGGATACTTTGTAGGAGTTGTCGTCGAACTTACCGCCGGCGTGCAGCACGGTCATGATGACCTCGGCCGCGGAAACGCCTTCTTCTTTATGCACGTCTACCGGAATACCGCGACCGTTGTCACGCACGGTAATGGATTCGTCCGGGTGGATGATGATGCTGATGTCGTCGCAGTGGCCGGCCAGAGCTTCGTCGATCGAGTTATCGACCACCTCGAACACCATATGGTGCAGACCGCTGCCATCGTCGGTGTCACCAATGTACATACCGGGACGTTTGCGTACGGCATCCAAACCTTTCAGCACTTTAATGCTGCTCGAGTCGTACGTGTTTTCTTCGCTCATGCCTTCACTCCCGATGGTCGTGGGTCTGGGTGATACGGCCCTGTTCCACGTGGAACAGAGCAACTGGCGTTTCCGTCTGCCAGCCTTCCCTCAATAATTCGTGGTCTACACAGGTGATGAACACCTGGCAGCGTAAGTCTTCCAACAAGCGACAAAGTGCGCGGCGATGCTGCTCGTCCAGCTCGGACGGCAAGTCATCCACCAGATAAATACACTGACCGCGCCGGGCCTGGCTGACCAGGTGCCCCTGGGCGATCCGCAAGGCACAGACCACCAACTTCTGCTGACCACGGGACAAGATGTCCGCAGCGTTGTGCGCGCCCAATCTGAGACGCAAATCAGCACGTTGGGGGCCGGCCTGGGTATGACCCATTTGCTGATCACGATGGAGGGATGTCGCGAGCACTGCACTGAGCTCTCGCTCTTTATCCCAACCACGGTAATAGCTAAGCGTTAAGCCCTCGAGCTCTACCAGCTCGCTCAAGGTCCGCTCAAAGACTGGTTTCAAGGCTTTGATATAAGCGCGGCGGTATTCATCAATTTCAGCGCTGGCCTGACACAGTTCCCTGTCCCAGGCTGCTTGCGAAGCGGCGTCAAGTGTACCATGCCGCAGCCATGAGTTCCGCTGCCGCAGGGCCTTCTGCAAGCGCTGCCAGGTTGACATGAAGCGGGGTTCCACGTGGAACACGCCCCAATCAAGGAACTGGCGCCTGATTTTTGGTGCACCTTCCAGCAAGCGGAAACTGTCCGGGTTGATCAGCTGCAGGGGCAGGATCTCCGCCAGCTGCGCGGCACTGCGGGCGTTCTGCCCGTCGATACGGATCTGGAATTCGCCCTGGCGGTCGCGGGATATCCCCAGGCTGCTGTGTCCTCCTTCCGCCAACTCGACCTGACCGAACACCGTACACGCGAGTTGTTCGTACTGGATTACCGGCAATAAACGGGCGCTACGAAACGAGCGGGCAAGCCCCAGCAAGTGGATGGCTTCCAGCACGCTGGTTTTGCCACTGCCGTTGGCGCCGTAGAGGAGGTTGATGCGGGGGGAGGGGGAGAAGGTCACCGGGTGCAGATTGCGCACCGCGGTGACCGAGACGCGACTGAGGGACATCTAGCTTCTGCTGAGCATGATTACAGGCGCATCGGCATGACAACGTAGGCCGAGTCGTCGTTGTCGGATTCCTGCACCAGCGCACTGCTGTTGGAATCGGACAGGATCAGGCGTACCTGTTCAGTGGTCATCACGCCCAGCACGTCGAGCAGGTAGCTCACGTTGAAGCCGATCTCCAGCGAACCGCCGTTGTATTCCACGCCTACTTCTTCTTCCGCCTCTTCCTGCTCCGGGTTGTTGGCCTGGATTTTCAGCTGACCGTTGGCCAGTTGCAGACGGATACCGCGGTACTTCTCGTTGGACAAGATCGCGGTACGACTGAAGGCTTCGCGCAGCGCCTGACGGTCGCCCAGTACTAGCTTGTCACCGCCCTTCGGCAGTACGCGCTCGTAGTCCGGGAACTTGCCGTCGACCAGCTTGGAAGTGAAGGTGAACTCGCCGGTGGTCGCACGGATGTGGTGCTGGCCCAGCACGATGCTGACGTTGCCATCCGGCTCGGTGAGCAGGCGGGCCAGTTCCAGGATGCCTTTGCGCGGCACGATCACCTGGTGACGATCCGGCTGACCGATATCGGCCTGCATCGAGCACATGGCCAGGCGGTGACCGTCGGTGGCCACGGCACGGATGATGCCAGCGGAAACCTCCAGCAGCATGCCGTTGAGGTAGTAGCGCACATCCTGCTGGGCCATGGCGAAGCTGGTGCGTTCGATCAGGCGACGCAGCTTGCTCTGCTCCAACTGGCAGGTCAGCGAGCCCGGGCCTTCTTCCACAGTCGGGAAATCGTTGGCCGGCAAGGTGGACAGGGTAAAGCGGCTACGGCCAGCCTTGACCACCAGCTTCTGCTCGTCGACCTTGATGTCGATCAGGGCATCGTTCGGCAGGCTCTTGCAGATGTCCATCAGCTTACGCGCCGGGACAGTGATTTCGCCTGGCTCCGCCGGCTCTTCCAACTGCACGCGACCGACCAGCTCGACTTCCAGGTCGGTACCGGTCAGCGACAGTTGCTGGCCTTCGACAACCAACAGCACGTTGGAAAGTACCGGCAAGGTCTGACGACGTTCGACGACGCCGGCGACCAGTTGCAGGGGTTTCAACAGGGCTTCGCGTTGAATGGTGAAATGCATGGTCTAGTCCCTTGCCTTAATAAGCTGCGCTGGAGTCATCAAGTGGTCAGAGTACGCAGCAGGTTCTTGTAGTCCTCGCGGATGTCCGCGTCGGATTCCTTAAGTTCATTGATCTTGCGGCATGCGTGCAAGACCGTGGTGTGATCGCGGCCACCGAACACATCGCCGATTTCCGGCAAGCTGTGGTTGGTCAGTTCCTTGGACAAGGCCATGGCCACCTGGCGCGGACGCGCGACAGAACGCGAGCGCCGCTTGGACAGCAGATCGGAGATCTTGATCTTGTAGTACTCGGCGACAGTGCGCTGAATGTTATCCACAGAGACCAGTTTGTCCTGCAGGGCCAGCAGGTCTTTCAGCGATTCTCGAATCAGCTCGATGGTGATGTCGCGCCCCATGAAGTGCGAATGAGCGATGACACGCTTGAGCGCACCCTCCAGCTCACGCACGTTGGAGCGAATCCGCTGGGCAATGAAGAACGCCGCATCGTGAGGCAGTTCGACTTTGGCCTGGTCGGCTTTCTTCATCAGGATCGCAACGCGGGTTTCCAGTTCCGGTGGCTCCACCGCCACGGTCAGGCCCCAGCCGAAGCGTGATTTCAGGCGTTCTTCCAGGCCTTCGATCTCCTTCGGATAGCGGTCACTGGTGAGAATCACCTGCTGGCCGCCTTCGAGCAGGGCGTTGAAGGTATGGAAAAACTCTTCCTGGGAACGCTCCTTGCGAGCGAAGAACTGAATATCGTCGATCAGCAACGCATCCACCGAACGATAGAAGCGCTTGAATTCGTTGATCGCGTTGAGTTGCAGCGCCTTGACCATGTCAGCCACGAAGCGCTCGGAATGCAGGTACACGACCTTGGCATTCGGGTTCTTCTTTAATAGATGGTTACCCACAGCGTGCATCAAGTGGGTCTTACCCAAACCTACGCCCCCATAAAGGAAGAGCGGGTTGTAACCATGCTTGGGGTTATCGGCTACCTGCCAGGCCGCGGCGCGGGCCAACTGGTTGGACTTACCTTCTACAAAGTTTTCGAAGGTGAAGGTGCGGTTCAGGTAACTGGTGTGCTTGAGCGCACCTTCCACCTGAACGGTGCGCTGCTCGGCGCGCACTGGAGCCTGCTGCGAGCTGGCCCCCGCCATCGGGTCGAAGCTGTCACGAGAGGGTTCTTCGCTGACTTCGGCGACTTTCTGGGTCGCCGGCTTGGTCGGTGCGGCCGGAGCCGGGGTAGCGACCGGGGCGGCAGCGGCTGCCTGTTGAACCTGAGAGGCAACCGCAGCGGCCAGCGGAGCATTGGGCGCCGCACGAGGAGCGGAACTGCGTTTGCTGCCTATTAATAAGGAAAGCGCCGGCGCCATGCCATTGCCATGCTCATCCAGCAGCTCGAGCACGCGGCCCAGGTACTTTTCGTTGACCCAATCGAGAACAAAACGATTCGGTGCGTATACACGCAACTCGTCGCCTTCGGCTTCGACCTGTAGCGGACGGATCCAAGTGTTGAATTGCTGGGCAGGCAGCTCATCACGCAGAAGCTCCACGCACTGCTGCCAAAGTTCCACTGACACGGATATCCCCTAAGTTGAAAGCCGGTGAGGCAAAAACAAGCCGCCATTGTAACGACCAGACGCACACTTATCCACATGTAGGTTGATCGCAGGACACTATGAATCAACGCTTTATCCCGAAAAAACACGACCAGTGGTATGTGCATAAGCTCTGTGGATAACCACGCCTGAGGGCATTGCACAACTGGGGGCGAAAATCGGTGGATAACCCGCTTGTGGATAACTCAGCTTTCCACACACAGCTTTTCCGATAGCGCAGCACAGGCAGAACACCGTTTCTCGACAGTGTTGTCATTCTCTGTACAGCACGTCCTATAAGGGTTGAGTGTAGTTATCCACAGACAGTGGCGCTCCTAGCCTTTATAAGCTTTACAGAAAAGCTTTAAATAATTCCCTTCTTTATTTTTATATCTGGCTGAACGGATCTTCAGGCTTAGAGGCGGAGATACCCAGATAAAGGAAAAGCTGGTTGGAAATTGACCTAGAGGCTTGCTTTCTCTAGAATCGCCGATCTCTTAAAACGGGGGCCATTCCGGCCCGTTGTGGACGAACCAGGTAACACGACAATGAAACGTACTTTCCAACCAAGCACTATCAAACGCGCTCGTACCCACGGTTTCCGTGCTCGCATGGCTACCAAGAACGGTCGTGCCGTCCTGTCGCGTCGTCGCGCCAAAGGTCGTGCGCGTCTGGCAGTTTGATACTCCGGCACTGGAGGTGAGTCAGGACTTCAGTCGGGAAAAGCGTCTGCTTACTCCCCGGCATTTCAAGGCAGTCTTTGACTCCCCTACCGGCAAGGTTCCGGGGAAAAATCTCCTGCTCCTTGCGCGCAACAACGATCTGGATCATCCCCGTCTGGGGCTGGTTATCGGAAAAAAGAGCGTCAAGCTCTCCGTTGAGCGCAATCGCCTCAAACGCCTGATGCGCGAATCGTTTCGCCTGAACCAGGATTCTCTGGTCGGCTGGGACATTGTTATCGTCGCGCGCAAAGGTTTGGGCGATGTAGAAAACCCCGAATTGATTCAGCATTTCGACAAGCTCTGGAAGCGTCTGGCCCGTAACAAGCCGGCACCAGCAGTCAAAACCGAAACTGTAGGGGTAGACAGTACCAATGCGTAAACTGGCACTCGTTCCGATCCAGTTTTATCGCTATGCCATTAGTCCTCTGATGGCCAGTCACTGTCGTTTCTACCCCAGCTGTTCCTGCTACGCGTATGAAGCCATCGAAAATCATGGCCTTCTGCGCGGTGGCTGGCTGACCTTTCGTCGTTTAGGTCGCTGTCATCCGTGGAATCCCGGTGGTTATGACCCGGTTCCACCTATCCCTACCTCCCGTTCTTCTTCGATGGCCGAGTAATCATGGATATTAAACGCACGATCCTGATCGTCGCCCTGGCAATCGTGTCCTATGTCATGGTTCTTAAGTGGAACCAGGATTATGGCCAGGCTGCCCTGCCGACTCAGAATGTTGCTGCCAACACCGCCACCCCGGCTCTACCGGATACGCCTGTTGGTAACAATGCTTCCGCCAGTGCCGATGTACCCAGCGCGAATACCGATACCAGCACCGCTACCGAAACTCCGGTAGCGGCAAGCAAAGACCTCATCCAGGTAAAAACGGATGTGCTCGATCTGGCTATCGATCCTCAAGGTGGTGATATCGCCCAGCTGAAGCTGCCGCTGTATCCACGTCGCCAGGACCATCCGGAAATTCCGTTCCAGCTGTTCGATAACGGTGGCGAGCGTACTTATCTGGCGCAGAGCGGCCTGACCGGTGTCAACGGTCCGGATGCCCGTCCTGCAGGACGCCCGGTTTACTCGGCCGAGAAAAAGACTTATCAACTGGCTGACGGCCAGAACCAGCTGAATGTCGACCTGAAATTCAGCGACGCCGGCGTCAACTACATCAAGCGTTTCACCTTTACCCGCGGTCTGTACGATCTGAAAGTCACCTATCTGATCGACAACACCAGCGACAAGGCCTGGACTGGCAACCTGTTTGCCCAGCTCAAGCGTGACGCCAGCTCCGATCCTTCTTCCAGCACCGCCACCGGCACCGCGACTTACCTGGGCGCCGCGCTGTGGACAAGTTCCGAACCGTACAAAAAAGTGTCGATGAAAGATATCGACAAGGGTTCGCTGAAAGAAACCGTGCAAGGTGGCTGGGTTGCCTGGCTGCAACACTACTTCGTGACCGCCTGGATCCCGGCGAAGAACGAAAGCAACGTGGTGCAGACCCGCAAGGACAACCAAGGCAACTACATCATCGGTTTCACCGGCCCGGCGCTGACCGTTGCACCAGGTGCCAAGGCTGAAACCACCGCCACTCTGTATGCCGGTCCGAAGAGCCAGGCCGTGCTGAAAGAGTTGTCCCCAGGCCTGGAACTGACTGTCGACTACGGCATTCTGTGGTTCATTGCCCAGCCAATCTTCTGGCTGCTGCAACATATCCACAGCATTGTGGGTAACTGGGGCTGGTCGATCATCTTCCTGACCATGCTGATCAAGGGGATCTTCTTCCCGCTGTCGGCAGCCAGCTACAAATCCATGGCGCGCATGCGTGCAGTGGCACCGAAACTGGCCGCTCTGAAAGAGCAACATGGCGACGACCGGCAGAAAATGTCGCAAGCCATGATGGAGCTGTACAAGAAAGAGAAGATCAATCCGCTGGGTGGTTGCTTGCCAATCCTCGTGCAGATGCCGGTGTTCCTCTCCTTGTACTGGGTACTCCTGGAAAGCGTGGAAATGCGCCAGGCGCCGTTCATGCTGTGGATTACCGACCTGTCGATCAAGGATCCGTTCTTCATCCTGCCGATCATCATGGGCGCCACCATGTTCATCCAGCAGCAGCTGAACCCGACTCCTCCGGATCCGATGCAGGCCAAGGTGATGAAAATGATGCCAATCATCTTCACCTTCTTCTTCCTGTGGTTCCCGGCCGGTCTGGTGCTGTACTGGGTTGTGAACAACTGCCTGTCGATCGCCCAACAGTGGTACATCACACGTAAGATCGAAGCCGCTACCAAGAAAGCAGCAGCCTGACCTACTCTGTGGATAACCACTCAAGACGCCCCCTAGTGGGGCGTTTTGCTATCTGTCACTTTTGTCTGCCTCTTTATGTCTGGAGCGGGTTATGAATGTCCCTCGTGAAACCATCGCAGCCGTCGCCACCGCCCAGGGGCGTGGTGGTGTGGGCATCGTGCGTATTTCCGGACCGTTGGCCAACACTGCCGCCAAGGCCATCAGCGGCCGCGAGTTGAAACCGCGTTACGCCCATTACGGACCGTTTTTCAGCGATCGGGATGAGGTCCTGGACGAGGGGATCGCCCTGTATTTCCCGGGACCGAACTCCTTTACCGGCGAAGACGTGCTGGAACTTCAGGGTCATGGCGGCCCGATTGTCCTGGATATGTTGCTGCAACGTTGCCTGCAGCTGGGATGCCGCCTGGCCCGACCGGGGGAATTCAGCGAACGCGCCTTCCTCAACGACAAGCTCGACCTGGCCCAGGCCGAAGCTATCGCCGACCTGATCGAGGCCAGTTCCGCACAGGCCGCGCGTAATGCCTTGCGCTCTTTGCAGGGGGCATTCTCCAAGCGTGTGCATAACCTGACCGAGCAATTGATCGCGCTGCGCATCTACGTCGAGGCGGCCATCGATTTTCCCGAGGAAGAAATCGACTTCCTGGCCGATGGCCATGTCCTGCAGATGCTCGATGCAGTACGCGACGAGTTATCCACCGTGGTCCGCGAAGCCGGGCAGGGTGCCTTGCTGCGTGACGGTATGACGGTGGTCATCGCTGGCCGGCCGAATGCCGGCAAGTCCAGCCTGCTCAATGCCCTGGCCGGACGCGAAGCGGCCATCGTCACCGAGATCGCCGGCACTACCCGGGATGTGCTGCGTGAACACATCCACATCGACGGCATGCCGCTGCACGTTGTGGATACCGCGGGACTGCGCGATACCGAAGACCAGGTGGAAAAGATCGGTGTGGAGCGTGCTCTCAAGGCCATTGGCGAGGCTGACCGGGTATTGCTGGTGGTCGACGCCACGGCGCCGGAAGCACTGGACCCCTTTGCCTTGTGGCCGGAGTTCCTGGAGCAGCGTCCGGATCCGGCGAAAGTCACCTTGATCCGTAACAAGGCCGACCTGACCAGCGAAGCGATCGCCCTGGAAGTCAGCGACGATGGTCACGTGACTATCAGCCTGAGCGCCAAGGTGGGAGGCGAGGGCTTGGAACTGCTGCGTGAACACCTCAAGGCTTGCATGGGTTACGAGCAGACGTCCGAAAGCAGTTTCAGTGCACGCAGGCGTCACCTGGAAGCCCTGCACCACGCCAGTGAGGCGCTTGAACATGGTCGTTCGCAATTGACCCTGGCCGGCGCCGGCGAGCTGCTGGCTGAAGACCTGCGCCAGGCCCAGCAATCCCTGGGAGAAATTACCGGCGCTTTCAGCTCGGACGACCTGCTGGGCCGGATCTTTTCCAGCTTCTGTATCGGTAAATAACCCCAATCTCCCTGTAAGAGCAGCCGTTCAGCGGCTCGGTTGCTCGTGATGCTCAATGGCGGTTGTTCCGTCGGCATCACGGGCGAACCCGATTCTGCAATCCCTCGTACTTCCCATCATTTCCAAGTCTGCCGGGCACCATCGAGCGCTTCGGCGGATTTGTCGTGGGCGCCATTTGCTCGGCAGAGCCTTTTTCTGCGGATTAAGCCCTGTGAATAACTGCCCTTAGGGGCAGTTGATAACAGGGCCCCAAAACTGAGGAAAACCCGCTCTGTGGATAAGCAGCACTTTAATCCACAGGCTTACACCGGTTATCCAAGGGCCTCGTTGCCACCTAACCACAGACTTTTGAACCTCTGTACACATTGAAAACAAAGGGCTGTATGGATCTATCCACAGATAGGTCGGTGCCTAAGAATAAACATAAAAACAAAGATTTAATAAATTTCTCTCTTTTTAATTTCTATTGTCCGTGAGTCATCCACAGCTGGTTAAATTTTGTGCAAAGGGTTCTTTAGGAAGGGCGAAGACCCTATACTTGTCCGTTATCCCAAGAACCCATCCTTTTTTACCCATATAAGCAGGCACGAGGTGCGTGGTGGATTTCCCTTCCCGTTTTGAAGTGATCGTCATCGGCGGCGGTCATGCCGGTACCGAGGCAGCACTTGCATCAGCACGCATGGGGGCAAAAACCCTGTTGCTGACGCACAACGTGGAAACCCTCGGAGCGATGAGCTGCAATCCCGCGATTGGCGGGATCGGTAAAAGTCATCTGGTCAAAGAAATCGATGCCCTCGGCGGCGCGATGGCCATGGCTACCGATAAAGGTGGTATTCAGTTTCGGGTGTTGAACAGCCGCAAAGGCCCGGCCGTGCGCGCTACTCGCGCCCAGGCCGACCGTATTCTGTACAAGGCTGCAGTCCGCGAAATCCTGGAAAACCAGCCGAACCTGTGGATATTTCAACAGGCGGCGGATGACCTGATCGTCGAACAGGACCAGGTTCGCGGCGTAGTGACCCAAATGGGCCTGCGCTTCTTCGCCGAATCCGTGGTGTTGACCACCGGTACCTTCCTCGGTGGACTTATCCACATCGGGATGCAGAACTATTCCGGCGGTCGCGCCGGCGATCCACCTTCGATCGCCCTGGCCCATCGCCTGCGTGAATTGCCGCTACGTGTCGGCCGCTTGAAAACCGGCACGCCGCCGCGTATCGATGGTCGTTCCGTGGATTTCTCGGTGATGACCGAACAACCGGGCGATACACCAATTCCAGTGATGTCGTTCCTGGGTTCGAAAGAGCAGCATCCGCGGCAGGTCAGCTGCTGGATTACCCATACCAATGCCCGTACCCACGAAATCATTGCTTCCAACCTTGATCGTTCGCCGATGTATTCCGGGGTGATCGAGGGAATCGGCCCGCGTTACTGCCCATCGATCGAAGACAAGATCCACCGCTTTGCCGACAAGGAGAGCCATCAGGTCTTCATCGAGCCGGAAGGCCTGACCACCCACGAGCTGTACCCGAACGGGATATCCACATCCTTGCCGTTCGATGTGCAGTTGCAGATCGTGCAGTCGATCCGCGGCATGGAAAACGCCCACATCGTGCGTCCTGGCTACGCCATCGAGTACGACTACTTCGATCCGCGCGACCTGAAGTACAGCCTGGAAACCAAAGTGATCGGCGGTCTGTTCTTTGCCGGCCAGATCAACGGCACCACCGGTTACGAAGAAGCCGGCGCCCAGGGTTTGCTCGCCGGTGCCAACGCTGCATTGCGCGCGCAGGGCAAAGACAGCTGGTGCCCACGTCGCGACGAGGCCTACATCGGTGTGCTGGTCGACGACCTGATTACCCTGGGAACCCAGGAACCGTATCGGATGTTTACATCCCGTGCCGAATACCGCCTGATCCTGCGTGAAGACAACGCCGACCTGCGCTTGACCGAAAAAGGTCGGGAACTGGGTCTGGTTGACGATGTCCGTTGGGCCGCGTTCTGCAAAAAGCGCGAAGGCATTGCCCTGGAAGAGCAACGCCTGAAAAGCACCTGGGTTCGCCCGGGTACTGAACAAGGCGATGCGATCGCCGAAAAGTTCGGCACGCCGCTGACCCATGAATACAACTTGCTGAATCTGCTGAGCCGTCCGGAAATCGACTACGCTGGTCTGGTCGAAGTGACCGGGCAGGGCGCAGAAGATCCACAGGTCGCCGAACAAGTCGAGATCAAGACCAAGTACGCCGGCTACATCGATCGCCAGCAGGACGAAATCGCTCGTCTGCGGGCCAGCGAGGACACCAAGCTGCCTGTGGATATCGACTACAGCACCATCTCCGGCCTCTCGAAAGAGATCCAGAGCAAGCTCGGCGCCACGCGTCCTGAAACCCTGGGCCAGGCTTCAAGGATCCCGGGCGTCACACCGGCGGCGATTTCCCTGTTGATGATTCACTTGAAAAAACGCGGCGCGGGCCGTCAGTTGGAGCAAAGCGCTTGAGTTCGCAGGTCACCTCGCAGCATGCAGAAGAGTTATCCACAGGTGCTCGCCAACTCGGTGTCAACCTGACAGAAGCCCAGCACGAATTGCTGCTGGGTTATCTGGCCCTGTTGATCAAATGGAACAAGGCTTACAACCTGACCGCCGTGCGCGATCCGGATGAAATGGTCTCGCGTCATCTGCTCGATAGCTTGAGCGTGATGTCATTCATCGAAAACGGTCGCTGGCTGGATGTGGGCAGCGGCGGCGGGATGCCGGGTATTCCATTGGCTATCCTGTTTCCGGATTCGCAAGTGACCTGCCTGGACAGCAACGGCAAGAAAACCCGCTTCCTGACCCAGGTCAAACTGGAGCTGAAGCTGGATAACCTGAATGTTATCCACAGTCGTGTCGAAGCTTTCCAGCCGCAGCAGCCATTCAACGGGATCATTTCCCGGGCATTCAGCAGCATGGAGAACTTCACCAACTGGACTCGCCACCTCGGCGACCGCGATACACGTTGGCTGGCAATGAAGGGCGTTCATCCCGCCGATGAGCTGGTAGCATTGCCGGCAGACTTCCACCTCGATAGCGAACACGCCCTGGCCGTACCCGGTTGCCAAGGCCAACGCCATCTGCTGATACTGCGCCGCACGGCATGATTGGGAACACAAGCAAGAATGGCTAAGGTATTCGCGATAGCGAACCAGAAAGGTGGTGTGGGCAAGACCACCACCTGCATCAACCTCGCAGCATCGCTGGTTGCTACCAAGCGCCGGGTGCTGTTGATCGATCTCGATCCACAGGGCAACGCCACCATGGGTAGCGGTGTGGATAAACATGGCCTGGAAAATTCGGTCTACGACCTGCTGATCGGCGAATGCGATCTGGCCCAGGCCATGCACTACTCCGAGCACGGCGGTTATCAACTGCTGCCGGCGAACCGCGACCTGACCGCGGCGGAAGTCGTTCTGCTGGAAATGCAGATGAAGGAAAGCCGCCTGCGCAGCGCCCTGGCGCCAATCCGGGAAAACTACGATTACATTCTGATCGACTGCCCGCCGTCGCTGTCGATGCTCACACTCAATGCCCTGGTTGCCGCCGATGGGGTCATTATCCCCATGCAGTGCGAGTACTTTGCGCTCGAAGGGCTGAGCGACCTTGTGGATAACATCAAGCGCATCTCTGAATTGCTCAATCCGAACCTCAAGGTCGAAGGCTTGCTGCGGACCATGTACGACCCGCGGTTGAGCCTGATGAACGATGTGTCTGCGCAGCTCAAGGAACACTTCGGCGATCAGCTGTACGACACGGTGATCCCGCGCAACATCCGTCTGGCGGAAGCCCCCAGTTATGGCATGCCGGCGTTGGCCTACGACAAACAGTCCCGCGGTGCCATCGCCTACCTGGCCCTCGCTGGCGAGATGGTTCGTCGGCAACGGAAAAATTCACGCGCAGCTGCCGCCCAGCCAACTTAAGGAATCCCCATGGCCGTCAAGAAACGAGGTCTCGGACGTGGACTGGATGCACTGTTGAGTGGTCCGACTGTCAGTGCACTGGAAGAACAAGCGGTGCAAGCCGATGTGCGTGAGCTACAGCATCTGCCGCTGGACCTGATCCAGCGTGGCAAGTATCAGCCGCGCAGGGACATGGACCCACAGGCACTGGAAGAACTGGCGAGCTCGATCAAGACTCAGGGCGTGATGCAGCCGATCGTGGTGCGTCCGATCGGTTCCGGCCGTTTTGAAATCATCGCCGGCGAGCGCCGCTGGCGCGCCAGCCAGCAGGCGGGCCAGGAAACCATCCCGGCAATGGTCCGCGATGTGCCGGACGAAACCGCCATCGCCATGGCGCTGATCGAGAATATCCAGCGCGAAGATCTCAATCCCATCGAGGAAGCGGTTGCCCTGCAGCGCCTGCAGCAGGAATTCCAGCTGACTCAGCAGCAGGTTGCCGAGGCTGTGGGTAAGTCCCGCGTCACCGTAGCCAACTTGCTGCGCCTGATCGCTTTGCCTGAAGTGATCAAGACCATGCTGTCCCATGGCGACCTGGAAATGGGTCATGCCCGTGCCTTGCTGGGTTTGCCGGAAAATCAACAGGTTGAAGGGGCGCGACACGTTGTCGCACGCGGCCTCACCGTTCGCCAGACCGAAGCCCTGGTTCGCCAGTGGCTCAGTGGCAAACAGCAGCCTGCCGAACCCGTCAAACCCGACCCGGATATCGCGCGCCTGGAGCAGCGCCTGGCCGAACGCCTGGGCTCTGCGGTGCAGATTCGTCATGGAAAGAAAGGAAAGGGTCAGTTGGTCATCGGGTATAACTCCCTCGATGAGCTTCAAGGCGTCCTTGCACACATTCGCTGAAACATTTCCTCATGTAGCGTGCAGTCGGAAATCACTACCCGGCAGTTGAATAGGGGCTGAACCGCCCCTATACTCTGCGCGCATTTTGTCGGCACAAATTATGCCAAGTTATTGAATTCTGGCAGCCGACCCATGAGGAGCAAGAGTGATGGAAACCCGCACGCCAAACCGCTTGCCGTTCCATCGCTTGGCGGTTTTCCCGGTTTTATTGGCTCAATTGGTCGTTTTACTGCTGGCCGCCTTGGCGCTCTGGCAATGGCATGGAGTCGTAGCCGGATACTCAGGCCTTTGCGGGGGACTGATAGCCTTGCTACCCAATGTGTATTTCGCTCACAGGGCATTTCGGTTTTCCGGCGCCCGAGCAGCTCAAGCCATCGTCCGGTCTTTTTATGCCGGCGAGGCGGGCAAACTGATTTTGACGGCAGTGCTCTTTGCATTGACGTTCGCAGGTGTGAAGCCATTGGCGCCGCTAGCTGTATTCGGCGTCTTCGTGCTGACCCAACTGGTCAGCTGGTTCGCTCCCCTGCTTATGAGAACAAGACTTTCGAGACCTTAGGGCGTTTGAGGCAACCATGGCAGAAACAACCGCTTCGGGCTATATCCAGCACCACTTGCAGAACCTGACCTTCGGTCAGCTACCTAATGGCGGCTGGGGCTTTGCCCACACCGCAGCAGAAGCCAAAGAAATGGGCTTCTGGGCATTCCACGTCGATACCCTCGGCTGGTCTGTGGCGTTGGGTCTGATCTTCGTTCTTCTTTTCCGCATGGCGGCCAAGAAGGCAACTTCCGGTCAGCCAGGTGCTTTGCAGAACTTCGTTGAAGTATTGGTCCAGTTCGTCGATGGCAGCGTGAAAGACAGCTTCCATGGCCGTAGCCCAGTGATTGCACCGCTGGCACTGACCATCTTCGTCTGGGTGTTCCTGATGAACGCCATCGACCTGATCCCGGTCGACTGGATTCCTCAGCTGGCCATCCTGATCTCCGGCGATGCACACATTCCTTTCCGCGCCGTATCGACTACCGACCCGAACGCCACCCTGGCCATGGCCTTCTCGGTATTCGCACTGATCATTTTCTACAGCATCAAGATCAAGGGGATCGGTGGCTTCATCGGCGAACTGACCCTGCACCCGTTCGGCAGCAAGAACATCTTCGTTCAGGCGCTGCTGATTCCGGTGAACTTCCTGCTTGAATTCGTGACGCTGGTAGCCAAGCCAATCTCCCTGGCACTGCGTCTGTTCGGCAACATGTACGCTGGCGAACTGGTGTTCATCCTGATCGCCGTGATGTTCGGCAGCGGCCTGCTCTGGCTCAGCGGCCTGGGCGTGGTGCTGCAATGGGCGTGGGCTGTGTTCCACATCCTGATCATCACCCTGCAAGCGTTTATCTTCATGATGCTGACCATCGTCTACCTGTCGATGGCGCACGAAGAGAACCATTAAGACCAGTCTCGATCGGTCTGATGTCCCTCCCGGTCAAACGGGAGGGGGCCCGTCTAGGGCACGATGAAACGATTTGTTTTACCGCTTTAATCTAAAAAACCTAAACCATACGACGTAAAAGTCGGGAGGAAAGATGGAAACTGTAGTTGGTCTAACCGCTATCGCTGTTGCACTGTTGATCGGCCTGGGCGCACTGGGTACCGCAATTGGTTTCGGCCTGTTGGGCGGCAAGTTCCTGGAAGGCGCTGCGCGTCAGCCAGAGATGGTTCCAATGCTGCAAGTTAAAATGTTCATCGTTGCCGGCCTGCTCGACGCCGTAACCATGATCGGCGTTGGTATCGCTCTGTTCTTCACCTTCGCGAACCCCTTCGTTGGTCAACTCGCTGGCTAATCACTCGAATTTTCGAGTTGATTGGTGTGATGGACAACGAACGAGCGAGGTGTTGGCGTGAACATTAATGCAACCCTGATTGGCCAGTCCGTTGCGTTCTTCATTTTTGTACTGTTTTGCATGAAGTTCGTGTGGCCTCCGGTCATCGCGGCTTTGCACGAACGTCAGAAGAAGATCGCGGATGGACTGGACGCTGCCAGCCGAGCAGCTCGCGACCTGGAACTGGCCCAAGAGAAAGCGGGTCAGCAACTGCGCGAAGCAAAAGCTCAGGCAGCCGAAATCATTGAGCAAGCCAAGAAACGCGGTAACCAGATCGTCGAAGAGGCCGTTGAAAAAGCCCGTGTCGACGCTGACCGTGTGAAGGTTCAGGCTCAGGCCGAGATCGAGCAGGAACTGAACAGTGTCAAAGACGCGCTGCGTGCCCAACTGGGTGTGCTGGCCGTTGGCGGCGCCGAGAAGATCCTGGGCGCCACAATCGATCAAAACGCGCACGCGGAGCTGGTTAACAAACTGGCTGCTGAAATTTAAGCGAGGGCGATCATGGCAGAACTGACCACGTTGGCCCGACCTTACGCTAAGGCGGCCTTCGAGCACGCTCAGGCCCACCAGCAGCTGGCCTCTTGGTCAGCCATGCTCGGCCTGGCTGCAGCGGTGTCGCAAGACGACACCATGCGGCGCGTGCTCAAGGCCCCGCGACTGACGAGCGCAGACAAGGCCGCCACGTTTATCGACGTGTGCGGCGACAAGTTCGATGCCAAGGCACAGAATTTCATCCATGTCGTTGCCGAAAACGACCGTCTCCTGCTTCTGCCGGAGATCGCCGCCCTGTTCGACCTGTACAAGGCCGAGCAAGAGAAGTCGGTAGATGTGGAAGTCACCAGTGCTTTTGCGTTGAACCAAGAACAGCAAGACAAACTCGCCAAGGTTCTCAGTGCACGACTCGACCGGGAAGTGCGCCTGCAAGTTGCGGAGGACGCTGCCCTGATTGGTGGTGTCGTCATCCGCGCCGGCGACCTGGTTATCGATGGCTCGATTCGCGGCAAAATCGCGAAACTTGCCGAAGCATTGAAATCTTGAGTTTGAAGGGGCAGCAGAGCAATGCAGCAACTCAATCCTTCCGAAATAAGTGAAATTATCAAGGGCCGCATCGAAAAGCTCGATGTGACCTCTCAAGCCCGTAACGAAGGCACTGTCGTCAGCGTTTCTGACGGTATCGTGCGGATTCACGGTCTGGCCGACGTCATGTACGGCGAGATGATCGAGTTTCCGGGCGGTGTCTACGGTATGGCACTCAACCTCGAGCAAGACTCCGTAGGTGCCGTTGTACTGGGCGCATACACGACTCTGGCTGAAGGCATGAGCGCCAAGTGCACCGGCCGCATCCTCGAAGTTCCGGTTGGTAAGGAACTGCTGGGTCGCGTAGTCGACGCACTGGGTAACCCAGTTGACGGCAAAGGTCCGCTGAACAACACCGAGACCGACGCGGTCGAGAAAGTTGCTCCAGGCGTGATCTGGCGTAAGTCGGTAGACCAGCCTGTACAGACTGGCTACAAGGCTGTCGATGCCATGATCCCGGTCGGCCGTGGCCAGCGTGAGCTGATCATCGGTGACCGTCAGATCGGTAAGACTGCTCTGGCGATCGACGCGATCATCAACCAGAAAGACAGCGGCATCTTCTGCGTATACGTAGCCGTGGGTCAGAAGCAATCGACCATCGCCAACGTTGTTCGCAAGCTGGAAGAAAACGGCGCTCTGGCCAACACCATCATCGTGGCTGCCAGTGCTTCCGAATCCGCTGCCCTGCAATTCCTGGCACCGTACTCCGGTTGCACCATGGGCGAATACTTCCGCGACCGCGGTGAAGACGCGCTGATCGTTTATGACGATCTGTCCAAGCAAGCAGTGGCTTACCGCCAGATTTCCCTGCTGCTGCGCCGTCCACCAGGCCGTGAAGCTTACCCAGGCGACGTGTTCTATCTCCACTCCCGTCTGCTGGAGCGCGCATCCCGCGTTTCGGAAGAGTACGTAGAGAAGTTCACCAACGGCGCGGTAACTGGCAAGACCGGTTCCCTGACTGCACTGCCGATCATCGAAACCCAGGCTGGCGACGTTTCCGCGTTCGTTCCGACCAACGTGATCTCCATCACCGACGGTCAGATCTTCCTGGAATCGGCCATGTTCAACTCCGGCATCCGTCCGGCAGTGAACGCCGGTGTTTCGGTATCCCGTGTAGGTGGCGCCGCTCAGACCAAGATCATCAAGAAGCTGTCCGGTGGTATCCGTACCGCTCTGGCTCAGTACCGTGAACTGGCGGCATTCGCCCAGTTCGCTTCTGACCTGGACGAAGCGACCCGCAAGCAACTTGAACACGGTCAGCGCGTTACCGAGCTGATGAAGCAGAAGCAATACGCGCCTATGTCCATCGCTGACATGTCGCTGTCGCTGTATGCCGCTGAACGTGGGTTCCTGACTGACGTCGAAATCGCCAAGATCGGTAGCTTCGAACAAGCGCTGATTGCTTACTTCAACCGCGATCACGCCGATTTGATGGCGAAGATCAACGTGAAGGGTGACTTCAATGACGAAATCGACGCTGGCCTGAAAGCCGGTATCGAGAAGTTCAAGGCCACCCAAACCTGGTAAGCCGCAGCGGGGGCCGCGAGGCTCCCGCTTGCTAACCTGATAGGTGTTACATGGCAGGCGCAAAAGAGATTCGCAGTAAGATTGCGAGCATCAAAAGCACGCAAAAGATTACCAGCGCCATGGAAAAAGTGGCGGTCAGCAAAATGCGCAAGGCACAAATGCGCATGGCTGCTAGCCGTCCTTACGCGGAGCGCATCCGCCAGGTTATTGGTCATCTGGCCAACGCCAACCCGGAATATCGCCACCCGTTCATGATCGACCGTGCAATCAAGCGCGTCGGTTATATCGTGGTGAGCAGTGACCGTGGTCTGTGCGGTGGTTTGAATACCAACCTGTTCAAGGCTTTGGTCAAGGACATGGCGGTAAACCGCGAAAATGGCGTCGAGATCGATCTGTGCGTGGTTGGCAGCAAAGGTGCGGCTTTCTTCCGTAACTTCGGCGGTAACGTCGTCGCTGCAATCAGCCACCTGGGTGAAGAGCCGTCGATCAATGACCTGATCGGCAGCGTCAAGGTGATGCTGGATGCCTACCTGGACGGCCGGATTGACCGCCTGTCCGTGGTGTCCAACAAGTTCATCAACACCATGACGCAACAGCCTACGGTGGAGCAGTTGATTCCGCTGGTGGCAACCCCGGATCAAGAACTCAAGCACCACTGGGACTATCTCTACGAACCGGACGCCAAAGAGCTGCTTGACGGCTTGATGGTTCGCTACGTGGAGTCGCAGGTCTACCAGGCGGTGGTCGAGAACAACGCGGCTGAACAAGCTGCGCGGATGATCGCGATGAAGAACGCTACCGACAACGCCGGTGATTTGATCAGCGATTTGCAGCTGATCTACAACAAGGCGCGTCAGGCTGCGATCACCCAAGAGATCTCGGAAATCGTCGGCGGCGCTGCCGCGGTTTAACGGTTCAAATATTCAGAGGATCCAGCTATGAGTAGCGGACGTATCGTTCAAATCATCGGCGCCGTTATCGACGTGGAATTTCCACGCGACAGCGTACCGAGCATCTACGACGCCTTGAAGGTTCAAGGCGCCGAAACCACTCTGGAAGTTCAGCAGCAGCTGGGCGACGGCGTGGTACGTACCATTGCGATGGGCTCCACCGAGGGCTTGAAGCGCGGTCTGGACGTCAACAACACTGGCGCAGCCATCTCCGTACCGGTCGGTAAAGCGACCCTGGGCCGGATCATGGACGTACTGGGCAACCCGATCGACGAAGCTGGCCCGATCGGCGAAGAAGAGCGTTGGGGCATTCACCGTCCAGCGCCGACCTTCGCTGAACAAGCTGGCGGCAACGACCTCCTGGAAACCGGCATCAAGGTTATCGACCTGGTTTGCCCGTTCGCCAAGGGCGGTAAAGTCGGTCTGTTCGGTGGTGCCGGTGTGGGCAAAACCGTAAACATGATGGAACTGATCCGTAACATCGCCATCGAGCACAGCGGTTATTCCGTGTTCGCCGGTGTGGGTGAGCGTACTCGTGAGGGTAACGACTTCTACCACGAGATGAAGGATTCCAACGTTCTGGACAAAGTGGCACTGGTATACGGCCAGATGAACGAGCCGCCGGGAAACCGTCTGCGCGTAGCTCTGACCGGCCTGACCATGGCCGAGAAGTTCCGTGACGAAGGTAACGACGTTCTGCTGTTCGTTGACAACATCTATCGTTACACCCTGGCCGGTACCGAAGTATCCGCACTGCTGGGCCGTATGCCTTCCGCAGTAGGCTACCAGCCGACCCTGGCCGAAGAGATGGGCGTTCTGCAAGAACGTATCACTTCGACCAAGCAAGGCTCGATCACCTCGATCCAAGCGGTATACGTACCTGCGGACGACTTGACCGACCCGTCGCCAGCGACCACCTTCGCCCACTTGGACGCCACCGTCGTACTGTCCCGTGACATCGCTTCCCTGGGTATCTACCCAGCGGTAGATCCACTGGACTCGACTTCCCGTCAGCTGGACCCGAACGTGATCGGCAACGAGCACTACGAAACCGCTCGCGGTGTTCAGTATGTGCTGCAGCGCTACAAAGAGCTGAAGGACATCATTGCGATCCTGGGTATGGACGAACTGTCCGAAGCCGACAAGCAACTGGTATCCCGCGCACGTAAGATCCAGCGCTTCCTGTCGCAGCCGTTCTTCGTGGCTGAAGTCTTCACTGGTTCTCCAGGCAAATACGTTTCCCTGAAAGACACCATCGCTGGCTTCAAAGGCATCCTCAACGGTGACTACGACCATCTACCAGAACAAGCGTTCTACATGGTTGGTGGCATCGAAGAAGCGATCGAGAAAGCCAAGAAACTGTAATCCCGGCGCCCGGCAACGGGCGCTAATTTAGGTTGAGGCAAGCAGATGGCTATGACAGTCCATTGCGATATCGTCAGCGCGGAAGGAGAAATCTTCTCCGGTCTGGTCGAGATGGTGGTCGCACACGGCGAGCTGGGGGATCTTGGTATCGCCCTGGGTCACGCTCCGCTGATCACTAATCTGAAACCAGGTCCGATCCGCTTGATCAAGCAGGGCGGGGAAACCGAGGTGTTCTACATCTCCGGTGGTTTCCTCGAGGTTCAGCCGAACATGGTCAAGGTTCTTGCCGACACCGTGCAGCGTGCTGCCGACCTGGACGAAGCCTCCGCTCAGGAAGCCGTCAAGGCTGCCGAGAAGGCCTTGCATGAAAAAGGCTCGGAGTTCGACTACAGTGCCGCTGCTGCACGTCTGGCTGAGGCCGCAGCCCAGCTGCGCACCGTCCAGCAGATCCGCAAGAAATTCGGCGGCTAAGCCGCGGGATTTCCGCGTGATTGATTAAAAAGGGTAGCCTCGGCTACCCTTTTTCTTTTTTTGCAATTCACCTCATGGTCGCAGTCGCTGACCACTCAGGATTGGTAGCAGTCATGTCTCTTGAAATCGTTATTCTCGCTGCCGGTCAAGGCACTCGCATGCGTTCGTCGTTGCCCAAGGTCCTGCATCCGGTGGCAGGCAACTCCATGTTGGGTCATGTTATCCACAGCGCCCGGCAACTCGATCCACAACGCATCCATGTCGTCATCGGTCACGGTGCCGATGCGGTGCGCGAGCGCCTGGCGGCGGATGACCTGAATTTCGTGCTACAGGACAAGCAGCTCGGCACCGGCCACGCCGTGGCCCAGGCCGTACCCTTCATCACCGCCGACACCGTGCTGATCCTTTACGGCGATGTGCCGCTGATCGAGGTGGAAACCCTGCAACGCCTGCTCAAGCAGGCAGGCCCCGAGCAACTGGGCCTGCTCACTGTCGAGCTGGCCGATCCGACCGGTTACGGCCGCATCGTGCGTGACGCTGCCGGCAAGGTGACCGCTATTGTCGAGCAGAAGGACACCAACGAAGCCCAGCGCGCGATCACCGAAGGCAATACCGGCATTCTCGCGGTACCGGCCAATCGTCTCGGCGACTGGATGGGCCGGCTGTCGAACAACAACGCCCAGGGCGAGTATTACCTGACCGACGTGATCGCCATGGCGGTCAGCGACGGCCTGGCGGTGGCCACCGAGCAACCCCACGACGCCATGGAAGTGCAGGGCGCCAACGATCGCAAGCAGCTGGCCGAGCTGGAGCGTCATTATCAGCTGCGGGCGGCCCGTCGCCTGATGGCCCAGGGCGTGACCCTGCGCGATCCCGCACGTTTCGACGTGCGTGGCGAAGTCAGCGTCGGCCGCGATGTGCTGATCGACATCAACGTGATCCTCGAAGGTCGCGTGGTCATCGAGGATGACGTGGTGATCGGCCCGAACTGCGTGATCAAGGACAGCACCCTGCGCAAGGGCGTGGTGATCAAGGCCAACAGCCATATCGAAGGCGCTGTGCTGGGCGAGGGCAGCGATGCCGGCCCGTTCGCTCGCCTGCGTCCGGGTACCGTCCTTGATGCCCGTGCCCATGTGGGTAACTTTGTCGAGTTGAAGAACGCGCACATGGGCGAGGGCGCCAAGGCCGGGCACCTGGCCTACCTGGGCGATGCCGAGATCGGGGCGCGCAGCAATATCGGCGCCGGCACCATCACCTGCAACTACGATGGCGCCAACAAGCATCGGACGGTGCTGGGCGAAGATGTATTCATCGGTTCGAACAATTCGCTGGTGGCGCCTGTGGATATCCAGGATGGCGCCACCACGGCGGCCGGTTCCACCATCAACCAGACTGTGGAAAAATCCCAGCTGGCCGTGGCCCGTGCCCGGCAGAAGAACATCGACGGTTGGAAACGCCCGGTGAAAATCAAGAAGAGCTGAGTTATCCACAGCCCGATGCAAGGTCGGTACTGTTCGTTCTGTCTATCGTGAGCAAATTCGTGGCTACAGGAGTGATACCCATCCTCCTGTAGCCGCGAGATGTCATCTCTGTGGATAATTCCTTCAGCTTGTTATCCACAGCATTTTTCATTTCCTTCGCTTGACGAATTTCCAGCAATAGGTTTTGATTGCTTCCGTTATCTTTCGAATCGAAACTTAAGTGCTCATGTCGAAACGCAATACGCCCCAGCGCCGTCACAATATTCTTGCCTTGCTCAATGAGCAGGGTGAGGTGAGCGTGGACGAGCTGGCTAAACGCTTCGAAACTTCGGAAGTTACGATCCGTAAGGACCTGGCGGCCCTGGAGAGCAACGGCCTGTTGCTGCGACGCTACGGTGGCGCGATCACCATGCCGCAGGAGCTGGTCAGCGAGATTGGCCAGCCAGTCTCTCCCTACAAACAAGCCATCGCCCGCGCGGCGGTAGCGCGGATTCGCGAACACGCCCGCATCATCATCGACAGCGGCAGTACCACCGCGGCCATGATCCCCGAACTCGGCCAGCAGCCGGGCCTGGTGGTGATGACCAACTCGCTGCATGTGGCCAATGCCCTGAGCGAACTGGAGCACGAGCCGGTGCTGTTGATGACCGGCGGCACCTGGGACCCGCATTCCGAGTCGTTCCAGGGGCAGGTCGCCGAGCAGGTATTGCGTTCCTACGACTTCGACCAGCTGTTTATCGGTGCCGACGGCATCGATCTGGTGCGCGGGACCACCACCTTCAACGAGTTGCTCGGCCTGAGCCGGGTGATGGCCGAGGTGGCGCGGGAAGTCGTGGTGATGGTCGAGGCCGACAAGATCGGCCGCAAGATTCCCAACCTGGAGCTGCCCTGGAGCAGCGTCCATACCCTTATTACCGATGATCGCCTGCCTGCAGAGGCCCGCGACCAGATTCAGGCCCGCGGCATCACGCTGATTTGCGCGGCAGTCATCTAGGAGAGAAACCATGTGTGGAATTGTCGGTGCCGTTGCTGAACGGAATATCACGCCCATCCTGCTCGAAGGCCTCAAGCGCCTCGAATACCGCGGCTACGACAGCGCCGGGGTAGCGGTCCTGACCAACGATGGCAAGCTCGAGCGGATGCGTCGTCCGGGCAAGGTCAGCGAGCTGGAACAGGCCCTGGCCGGCGAGCCGCTGGTCGGTCGCCTGGGCATTGCCCACACCCGCTGGGCCACTCACGGCGCGCCGTGCGAACGCAACGCCCACCCACATTTCTCCGGTGACCTGGCGGTTGTACACAACGGCATCATCGAGAACCATGAAGCCCTGCGCGAGCAGCTCAAAGGCCTGGGTTACGTGTTCACCTCGGACACCGACACCGAAGTCATCGCCCACCTGTTGAGCCACAAGATCAAGGACCTGGGCGACCTGACCGTGGCCCTGAAAGCCACCGTCAAGGAGCTGCACGGCGCCTATGGCCTGGCTGTGATCAGCGCCAGCCAGCCGGACCGCCTGGTCGCCGCCCGCAGCGGCAGCCCGCTGGTGATCGGCCTGGGCCTGGGTGAGAACTTCCTGGCTTCCGACCAACTGGCCCTGCGTCAGGTAACCGACCGCTTCATGTACCTGGAAGAGGGCGATATCGCCGAGATTCGCCGCGACAGCGTGCAGATCTGGAATGTCGACGGTAAAGCGGTAGAGCGCGAAGCCGTGCAATACCGTGACGGTGCCGAAGCCGCCGAGAAAGGTGAGTTCCGCCACTTCATGCTCAAGGAAATCCACGAGCAGCCAGCCGTGGTGCAACGCACCCTCGAAGGCCGCCTGAGCCCGAACCAGGTGCTGGTCCAGGCCTTCGGTCCACAGGCCGCCGAGCTGTTCGCCAAAGTGCGCAATGTCCAGATCGTTGCCTGCGGTACCAGCTACCACGCCGGCATGGTTGCTCGTTACTGGCTGGAAGAACTGGCCGGGATTCCGTGCCAGGTCGAAGTGGCCAGCGAATTCCGCTACCGCAAGGTGGTGGTGCAGCCGGACACCCTGTTCGTGACCATCTCCCAGTCCGGCGAAACTGCCGACACCCTGGCCGCCCTGCGTAATGCAAAGGAGCTTCCTAGAGAAGAAGGGGGTTTCCTCGCCAGCCTGGCAATCTGCAACGTCGGCATCAGCTCGCTGGTGCGTGAATCCGACCTGACCCTGCTGACCCAGGCCGGTCGCGAGATCGGCGTGGCCTCCACCAAAGCCTTCACCACCCAGCTGGTGGGCCTGCTGTTGTTGACCCTGTCCCTGGGCCAGGTCCGTGGCACCCTGGGCGAAGGCGTCGAAGCCACCCTGGTGGAAGAACTGCGGCGCTTGCCAACCCGCCTGGGCGAAGCCCTGGCGATGGACGGCACGGTGGAAAAAATCGCCGAGCTGTTCGCCGAGAAGCACCACACCCTGTTCCTCGGTCGTGGCGCGCAGTTCCCGGTGGCGATGGAAGGGGCACTCAAGCTCAAGGAGATCTCCTACATCCACGCCGAAGCCTACCCGGCCGGCGAGCTCAAGCACGGTCCGCTGGCCCTTGTGGATAACGACATGCCGGTGGTCACCGTGGCGCCGAACAACGAGCTGCTGGAGAAACTCAAGTCCAACCTGCAGGAAGTCCGCGCCCGTGGCGGCGAGCTGATCGTCTTCGCCGATGAGAAAGCCGGCATGACCAACGGCGAGGGCACGCATGTTATCCACATGCCGCATATCCACGACATCCTGTCGCCGATCCTCTACACCCTCCCACTGCAACTGCTGTCGTATTACGTGGCGGTGCTCAAGGGCACTGACGTCGACCAGCCGCGCAACCTGGCCAAGTCAGTGACGGTGGAGTGAGTTATCCACAACCGGGTTGAATTCTTGGTTTCAGACAATAGATTTTGACACAATGCCAAAAGCCCCTGATTTCAGGGGCTTTTTCTTTTTTATGTCCTCCACTATATGTTCGACTTTGAATAGTGATCTTGCCGAAGGTTTAGTCTGGTACCTGTGATCAGACTTATCCACAGGGCTGATGATAAATTGGAAGTCAGGATGCAGGGCAGCAGCCACCTATTCTAAGAATCGTCTGATGTCCGTCGACATTTCAATTTATTAGGCTGCAACGCTCCTTGCATCAACCCGTATAGCCCTCTTCATGAAGTGTTTAAAATTTCAGCGCCCGCTGCTCGCCTTAGTCTCGGCGACCTTGCTGGCGTGCGCGTCGCAGGCCATGGCCGGCAGTTGCGAAGTCATCGATTCGATGACCGAAACCCTTAACTTCGGCGCCAGCCTGGCCAATACTAGCCTGATGATCCCCGCTGACGCGCCCAATGGAACGGTGGTCTATCAAGACACCGTGCAAGGGTCCGCCCACCGCTGGAAGTGCACGCTGGCTTCACAATATGGCGTACTGCTCAATCCCAGGCTGGGCACCGTCTCCGGCTCAGTATCGACCTTCCCGCTAGGCAAGACCGGGCTGTCATACCGCATCTGGATGGGGATGATGGATCGATACGAGTCGTCTTTACACACCATTGTGCCGAACCCCTTGTATGCCATCGAGGCCGGCAGTATCCGCCTGGAAATCATCAAGAGCGGCGAGCTGACTTCGCAGGTCAAGGTCGATGCTGGCGCCCTGGGTACCCTGCAAGACGATGACCTGATCCTGAAAAGATTCAATCTGAGCAACCCCATCGTGCTGAATGCGGCCTCGTGCCAGACCCCTTCCGTGCCGGTGCCCATGGGGGACGACTATCAACTCCACGACTTTCGCGAGGCTGGCGCCACACCTCGCAAGGTGCGGTTCAACATTGGCTTGAATCAGTGTCAGGCTGGTATCAAGAAAGTGACTTACTCGCTCAAGGCCAACACTCCGGTCATCGACGCTGCAAAAGGCATCGTTTCGCTCAACGACAGCTCCATCGCGAAAGGTATCGGCCTGCAATTGCTGGATGACGCCGGACATCCGATCGCGCTGAATACGACTTACCCGTTCGACGCATTCACTACCACTGGCACCAACTTCAAGATTCCCCTGTCGGCTTCGTATTACCGTCTGGCGACGGAGGAACTCAAGGCCGGTAGCGCCAACACCGAAGTCACCTTCATCGTGAACTACCTGTAACAAACTTAGGATCGTCTGATTTCCCGGCATCTGGCCGCAGCTACATGAGCCGCGGCATCGCCGAAGCGCATACCTTTCACCACCCGCGAAGCACTCCTGGAAAGTCTGAGCCTGTCGGCCACGCGCAGGGCCAAGATCGATGGTCCGCTTTCCGATGAAGAGATACGCCTGTTGCCGGGACAAACGCCGGGCCAGCAGTGGAGTATCTGGCTGTCCCGGCGCATGCGCGATTACCTCAAAGCCAAGCAGTTGAACCTGATCTACGTCAGCGGCGATTCCCAGGCCATGCTGGATCGGACACCTGTATTTGCAGAACCTGTTCAACGAGTTGTTGGGCTCGACCGTGGTGGCAGAGGGTGTGGAAACCGCGCAAGAACTTGCTCTGTTGCGTAAAATCGACTGCACTCAGGTTCAGGGTTTCCTGATCTCCCACGCCGTGTCTTCGGATCAGTTCCAGCAATTGCTGACCCATGACGGGCCGGCGAACGCTTATTGACCCGCAGGCGGGTGTTGACACTTGTTATCGAGGTCAATGTGTCCAAAGACTTTCCCATCACTGCGGTCCAGGCACGCTGATGCCGCATCCCGATACCGTCCTGGAAAAACTCGCCAGCAGTTCATCGCGTCTGAACAAGGGCTTGCTGGTGCTCACCGCTCTTGTGTTGCTGTTGCTGGGCATCAGCTACGTGGGGGTGATGCGCATGATCAAAGAACGGCGCGATACCTTGCAGTTTCATTTTGCCGCACTGATGGAGAATGTCCGCGAACAGGAAGTGTTCCTGCGGGATATCGCCCGGGAAAGTGCCAAGGAAGAGCGACTGCCCACGAGCACGTTTCCGCCCCCGATACAAAAAGCCCTGCCCGAAGAAGGGCCGAACACCTATGAAGGCCGCGGCCTGCCGTTTTCGCTCCCCTATAGCCTGAAGATCAATTCGGACAAAATCGCCCCCGATCAATACCCCGGAATCTTCACGCTCGGCACTCACCTGGCCGCCTACTACAGCGCGTTCTGGTCGGCGTCGCACTATCAGTCGCCCCAGGTCGTCCTGGTCAATGGTCCCGACAACTTTGATGTGGTCGTGCCCGCCGCCGGACGTTTGCGCGGGGCGAACCCGATGCAGATCAGCGAATTGGTCCAGGCAATGACCCAAGTGAACAAGCGCATGCGCGAGCACAACTCGCCGCCGCGCGATCTTCAGGTGCACTGGGAGCCCTATTCATCCGCCCGCGACAACGGGACCGCGCCGACCCTGATGGCCTACGTGAACATCGACCTGGCCAAGAGCGCGCTGAGCATCGAGGGCGCCGATACCTGGGTGATACTGGCCTCGCTGCTGAATCTGTCTCAGGTCAACAACATCGAGCGGCTGATGAAGTGGTCGATCTACGACAACTTCACCTTGATCACGCCTGGCGGTGTGATCCTGACCGGCGACCTGAAACCCGGCCAGACGCTGCGCGACGGGGTGAACTTCAACCGCGACGGCCTGGTGTTCAAACTGACCAGCCCCGGCGAGGCGCACTGGACGGCGATCTACGTTATCAGTGTGCAGAGTTTTCTCGATTACGCGCTGTGGCCATTGCTGTTCCTGATCGCGCTGGTACTGGCGCTACTCGGCTGCAGTCGAGCCATCAATCGCTGGTACCGAACCCGGGTCATCCTGCCTGCGCAAAGCGCACATGCCAGCATCGCCGAAAGCGAGGCGTTCAGCCGCGTTGTGATCGATACGGCGCCGACCGGCCTGTGCGTGATCCGTCGTAGCGATCACCAGGTGCTTCTGGAAAACCAGCGTGCGCAGCAATGGCACGACAACAGTCAGTTGATGAACCTGCTCACATCGCGTACCGAGCCTGGCCACGCCGACATCGAGATTGGCGGGCGCCACCTGCATGTCGCCTTCGTGCCCACCCGTTACCAGGGCCAGGACGCCTGGCTGTGTGCATTGCATGACGTGACCCGGCATGTCGAGGACGCGATGGCGCTGGAAGATGCGCGCCAGGCCGCCGACTCGGCGAATCAGGCCAAGAGCCGGTTCCTCGCCACCATGAGCCATGAGATCCGTACCCCCCTGTACGGCGTGCTGGGCACCCTGGAACTGCTTGATCTGACGCCGCTCACCCCGCGCCAGCAGGATTACCTGCACACCATCCAGCGCTCCTCCGCCACATTGTTCCAACTGATCAGCGATGTGCTGGATGTGTCGAAAATCGAAGCCGGGCAGATGAACCTCGAGCTTCAGGATTTCTGCCCGCTGGAGCTGACCGAAGACACTGTGCGCGCCTACAGCGCCTTCGCCCGGTCCAAGGGGCTGAAACTCTATGCCTGCATTGACGCGACGCTGCCGGATCGGTTGCGCGGTGACCCGTTGCGGATTCGCCAGATCCTCAACAACCTGCTGAGCAACGCGATCAAGTTCACCGACAACGGTCGCGTAGTACTGCGGGTACGGGTGCTGGACAGTGTCGACGGTCGCGTCAACGTGCAGTGGCAGGTCAGTGATTCGGGTATGGGGATTTCCCTGGCGCAACAACGGCAACTGTTCGACCCGTTCTATCAGGTCAACGACGCCACCGAACAGGCCGGTGCCGGTCTCGGCCTGGCCATTTGCAAATGGCTGTGCGAATTGATGGCGGGCCAGTTGAACGTGGTCAGCGAACCCGGGCTGGGCAGCAGCTTCACCCTGCAACTCGGGCTGGAGCGCGTGCCCGGCGAGCTGGCCGATTGCCCCGGATTCAGCCCCGGCACCCCCGCCGTCTATGTGCGCGCGCCAGTCGCTGAGCTGGCACAACACCTCATCGCCTGGCTCAACCGCTTTGGCCTCGAATGCCGCCCGGTGACGGCCGATGCGCCAGAGCCATCGGCGCTGCTAGTAGAGGTTTCACCCCCCCCTCACACAACGCCCTGGCCCGGCCCAAGGATCATTGCCACACCGGACGGGCCCAACCCGTCGCAGCTTCGCGGTACCGACCGGGAAGTCAACGCCGACGATGTACGTGCGATTGCCTGGGCCATCTACATGGCCCGACACGGCGCCAGCACCGACAGTCATCCCTTGCCGCCGGAAAAAACCCGGCGCCTGAATCTGCAGGTGCTGGTGGCGGAAGACAACGTGATCAACTCCGCCATCATCAAGGAGCAACTGGAGGTGCTGGGCTGCTCGGTTACTGTTGCGGCCAATGGCGAACAGGCCCTGGCACAGTGGTCGCCCGGACGCTTCGACCTGGTGCTGACCGATGTCAACATGCCGATCATGAACGGTTACCAACTGGCGGCAGCGTTGCGCCAACAGGATCCGGCACTGCCGATCATCGGTGTCACCGCCAACGCCTTGCGCGAAGAAGGCGAACGCTGCGCCGCCGTCGGCATGAATGCCTGGATGGTCAAGCCGCTCAACCTCACCACCTTGCGCACGCACCTTGAAAAACACTGCAAAATCGCCCTGCCTGCGGCCATCGCCATGCCGATACAGCTGTCACCAAAAATGCGCGAATTGCTTGTCACGACTCTGCGCCAGGACATACACGCCACATTGGCGGCGCTGGATAACGCCGATGCCACTCGCGTGGCACAGCAACTGCACAGCATGGCCGGTGCGCTGGGTGCGGTGCAGGTCGAGGCCATGGCCGCAACGTTTGTCGACCTGGAATGTCGTTTGAGCGGCATGGCCGTGACCCGCGCCCTGAACCTGGAAGTCCGCCAGAACCTGGCTCGATTGAAAGACTTACTGGATACCCTGGAATAATTTCACTCTGGTAAATCACCCATGGAAACCTTCAACGTTGTGATTGCCGAGACCATCCATCGTACTGGTGGGGGTAGGTGAGCTGGTCGAGCGTGACAAACGCTTTCGTGTGGCGGGCGAAGCGGTTTGCTCCAGCGAGCTGATCAACCTGCTCGCAGGCCTGGACGAATGCTTTACCCGACTGTCGCCCAAAGAACACGAAATATTGCGTTCATTCGTCTCGGGACTGAGCGTCAACGAGATTGCCCAGAAGTTGAACAGAAGTGCCAAGACTATCAGCACTCCGAAAATATCGGCCGTGCGCAAACTTTAAGTAAATGGTGATCAGAACTTGTTGGCTTATTGTATATAATGCAACTTCCTAAACTAACAGGAGAGACGGCTCAAGAACTTCAGAGTGGCTTTTAAGAATCGTCTGATGTTCCACTACAAGTGCGCGCTATATCGTATTGTTTTAACCCAACCATTGGTAAACAACATGAAAAAGCTGTCTCGAGCACTTCTCGCCCTTTCAATCATGGCTGCTGCCGGCAACGCCCTGGCCGCCGATCCTGTTACGCCAACCAAGGCCGGTAGCGGCACCATCAACTTCACCGGCAACATTA
Organism: Pseudomonas sp. SK3(2021); assembly: GCF_016772375.1. Lineage (NCBI taxonomy): Bacteria > Pseudomonadati > Pseudomonadota > Gammaproteobacteria > Pseudomonadales > Pseudomonadaceae > Pseudomonas > Pseudomonas sp. SK3(2021). The sequence continues at coordinate 197,190 of NZ_CP061943.1, read as the reverse complement.
ACAACGATGCCTGCTCCGTTGAAGGCGCCGGGGTAAACAAAACTATTTCGGTCCCTATGGGCGAGGTGTCGATCAAGGACATGGGCACCGCTACTGCGCCTAAAGGCAATGGCACCCTGAGCGCCGAGAACTTCGACATGAAGATCAACTGCAACGCCGGTACCAAGGTCGCGATGATCTTTGAGCCGACCAAGGGTGCAGGTTCGGGCATCGTTCCCGGGACCAAAGTGCTGAAGCTGAACGACGGTCTGGGTTCTGCCAAGAACATCGGTATCGCCTTGCTCGACGCTAACGGTACGTTGATCGACCTGAGCTCGCCGTCCACGGCGAAGATCGAAAACACCTTGCAAGACAGCAACACCACGCTGAAATTCTCGGCGGCCTACGTCACCACCGCCGATGTGGCGACAGCCGTTGCCGGTCGTGGCGACGCCACCCTGCCGTTCACGCTGCAATACGAATAATCCGCGCGAACACCCAAGTCTGGTGCGGGGCCGTTCGGCCCTGCACCTTCATTCAATTGCGCGGTACCCCTCATGTTCTATCGTCACACACTGTCCATTTGCGCAGGCCTGCTGGGCCTGCTCATGGTCGATCAGGCCATGGCCGGCATTTCATTGAGCAGCACCCGCCTGGTCTTCGACGGCCAGCACAAGGAAGCCGGGATCACCGTGCGCAACAGCGGTGAAGATGTGTTGATCCAGTCCTGGATCGACACCGATGCCAGCGAAACCGCCGCTGTACCGTTTGCCGTCACCCCGCCACTGGTGCGCGTCAGCGGCGACGAACAGCAGATATTACGGGTGATGTACGAAGGCACGGGCATGCCGACCGACCGGGAGTCGGTGGTATGGCTCAATGTCCAGGAAATCCCACAGACGGCGAAAACCCTCAACACGTTGCAGCTGGCCGTGCGTCAGCGCATCAAGGTGTTCTTCCGCCCGGCGGGACTGAAAAACAACGCCTATCTGGCACCGAGCGAACTGACCTGGCGCCTGGCCGAACGCGCCGGTAAAAGCCTTCTGGTGGTGAACAACCCCGGTCAGTATCACGTCTCGATTGCCGATATAACGCTGCAATCCGGCGCACTCAGCGAACAGCCTTTTGATTCGACGATGATTGCCCCTGGCGAACAAAAAGAGTTCAGCCTTAAACAACTAAATCACACAAGTACAGCCCGCCTGTTATTCAACAGTATTAATGATTATGGCGCACAAGACCGTTATGGCGCGCAACTATCCAACCGTGCCGATACCCAAGCCAGTTTGAATAAAGAGTCACCATAACTTAGGTGCCGTTGTCACAGCCGCACTGTCACTGTATTTCTCTTCGCTCCGTTAGTTCGTATCGGAGGTGATATAGGGTTCCTGCATGTTTTTACTCAAGCGCGACGGATGGGTGCCGTTTTCGATTACCCTGGTTTTCAGCAGTGTTTGCCTGGCGGATGGCGATGAACAGTTCAATACATCGTTTCTGCAAGGCGCTCCGTCCTCTGTGGACCTGCAATCACTGCTCGCCTCCAGTCGCGTGCTGCCCGGCATTTATCGGGTGGACCTCTACGGCAACGAGATCCTGGTCGGCCGTCGCGATATCGACTTCCGTCGCCACCCCGGCACGGGCAAGGTCGAGGCCTGCCTGACCCTGGAGATGGTGCAGCAATTAGGGGTGGACATTGGCAAACTGCAAGCCGCCGGCAAACTGACCGGCGATGACCCGAACGCCTGTCTCGACCTGCCCGCCTTGATCGATCACGCCAGCGTACGTTACGACGTGCCGCGCCTGCGCCTGATGGTCAGCGTGCCGCAAAGCGCCATGGAGCGCGGCCGGCGTGGTTATGTCGACCCGGCCTTGTGGGACGAAGGCGTGTCCGCAGCGTTTATCAACTATCAGTTGAGCAGCAGTCGCAACAGCACCCAGGCTGGAAACACCCTGTCCAACAACATCGGCTTGCGCAACGGTATCAACCTGGGCGCCTGGCGGTTGCGTAACGAATCGAACTTCAGCAGCAGCACCGGTCGTCCCAGCACCTTCAAAAGCAACCGCAGCTATCTGCAACATGACGTGACGGCCCTGAAGGGCCAGTTCAGTGCCGGGGACATTTTCTCGGATGCCGACCTGTTCGACAGCGTGCGCTATCGCGGCCTGAAACTGGCGTCCGACGATGGCATGCGCGCCGACAGCGAGCGCGGTTATGCGCCGATCATTCGTGGCATTGCGCAGTCCAGTGCCACCGTGGAAATTCGCCAGAACGACTACATCCTCTACACCGCTAATGTGCCGCCGGGTCCATTCGAGATCAGCGACATCTACCCCAGTGGCTCCAACGGCGACCTGGAAGTGACGATTATCGAAGCCGATGGTCGGCGCCGGGTGACGGTGCAAGCGTTTTCCAGCCTGCCGATCATGGTGCGCCAGGGCCAGTTGAAATACAGCGTCTCGGCCGGCCAGTACAACAGCAACAGCAATGATCAAAAGTCACCGCAGTTCGTCAGCAGCACCCTGGCCTATGGGGTCAGCAGCGATCTGTCGACAATCGTCGGGGTACAGGCTTCGGACAATTTCCAGGCGTTGTCCGTGGGCGCCGGTCGTAACACGCCGTTCGGTGCGGTCTCGCTGGACGTGACCCACTCCAGCAGCCGCACCTTCGGTCAGGCCGTCAAGGGCAACAGCCTGCGTGCCTTGTATGCCAAGACGTTTACCGGTACCGACACCAACTTCACGCTCGCCGCCTACCGCTACTCGACCGAGGGCTATCGCACCCTCGCCGAGCACGTCGAAGAGTTGAGCAGCGATGGCCAGAAACGCACCGGCAACTCAAAAACCCGCACCGACCTCACCATCAACCAGAGCCTGGGACGCAACCAGCGATATGGCAGCATCTACGTGAACGCCAGCGACCAGCGTTACTGGGGGCGCGGCGGTTCGCAAAGCCTGTCGGCGGGTTACAGCAACTATTGGGGGGATGTGAGTTACAACATCGGGGCCACGTACTCCAAGGATGTCGGCAACTACGGGCCGTCGAACAATGACACCCTGGTCAACCTGTCCGTGTCGTTCCCGCTGGGCTCAAAACCCCGTGCACCACGGGCCTTTGTGTCCGCCAGCACGCAGAAAGCCGACGACAGCACCCAAGTGGGCATCAATGGCTATCTGACAGAAGACAGCGACACCTATTACTCGGTGCAAGGTGGCAACAGCAGCAGCGGTGGCAGCAGCGGTTCGGTCAACCTCAGCACCCGCACGTCGGTGATGGACCTCAGTGCCGGCTACAGTCGGGGACGCGGATACAACTCGCAGAGCCTTAACCTGGCAGGTTCGGTCGTGGGCCATGCCGGCGGGATCAACCTGGGACAAACCGTGGGCGAGACGTTCGCACTGGCACAGGTCGAAGGCGTGGCGGGCGTCAAGATCGGCAGCTATTCCGGGGCCAAAACCGCCAGTAACGGCTTCGCGGTGGTGCCTAACGCCCAGCCCTATCGCGTGAACTGGATCAACCTTGACACCCGTGACCTCGGCGGCGATATCGAGATTGATAATGCGACCCGGCAAGTGGTGCCACGACGCGGTGCAGTGGTGCTGGCACGTTATGCCAGCAAGACCGGTCGGCGCGTGCAGTTCGCGCTGTTCGACGCCCAGCACAGGCCGATTCCGTTTGGCGCGTCGCTTGAAGATGGTGCGGGCAAGCAGATTGCGATCGCCGACCCTAGCGGCAAGGCGTTGGCGTTGATTGAGGCCGACACCGGCAGCCTCTTCATCGTCTGGCAAGACCAACGGTGTGAAGCGCCTTATGCGTTGTCGAAACGCGATAAGGCGCGGAACTACGAGCGGGTGTCGCTGGTGTGCGGCCCCTCCGAAAAATCGCGCTTGTAGAAGATGACCAGCGAACTGGCGACGCCGCTGGTGTCGGAATATTTTGTTCGGCACCATTTTTTCAGCCCGGTCGGCGCTTTGACAACGGGCCTATATGGCCCGTTGCCTTATGTCCGGATTATTCAAAACAATATGATGAAACGATATAGCAACTGATTTGCACTCCTAAAAAGGCTGATCTATACATCCAAGCCACACATTGATGAGGTGTGTGGCAAGCAAGGGCTCACGGAACCGGAGCTCCTGCATAACAAGGATAGAGACAACGCTTCAAGGATGATTCAGCCATGCATGCGTATCGGCATTTCGATCGTTGTTCCATTTTTAAACGAAGCCACGATTCTTCGATCCAGGTTTTCGGCCAGGTTGCTCATTGCCACCGGCGCTCGATTCGACCTGATTCCCCTCCTACCTATCGCCTTCGCGGCGCTACCCCTTCTGCCCATCACGCCTTTGTGGCTCTCCGGCCTCAACCGGGTGTCGGCGTGTGGCGTGAAACATCTGGGTGTTCCACCCGGGTGACCCTGGGCAACAGCCCGAACGGACTCTGTAAAGGTGATCCGTTGTTCTGAGGCAATCCTGCCTCGATTGCAGCGAATGTCGGACCGGATCGGCTCACCCCGCGGGTGACCCGAGGCGGATCCCGTGTAGTCGTTCGTCCAACCTTTTCATGACGCAGTACCCACTTTTCCAGGATGGAGATGGTTATGACTGTACTCAGAGTTGGCATCGTCGGCCTTGGCGCGCAGATGCAAGAAAACCTGCTGCCCACGCTTCTGCAAATGCCGGATATTCGCATCGTCGCCGTGTGCGACAGCGACTTGAACCGCGCCGGACAGATTCACCGTTTCATCTCCGAGGTCGCGATCACCGACGACTTCGACGACATGCTCGATACCGCTGCGCTGGATGCGGTGGTCATGGCTTGCCCGCCCCAGGCGCACCGCGACCTGGCGATCAAGGCCATGGCCAAGGGCGTGCATGTCTTCGTCGAGAAGCCGCCGTGCTTCACCCTCGCCGAGCTCGAATACCTGATCGGCGCGGCTCGCCAGGCCCAGGTGGTCACCGGCGTGGGCATGAACTTCAAATACGCCAAGCCCATGCGCCAGCTGCGCGACATGACGCGCACCGAGCAGTTCGGCAAGGTCGTGCACATCCAGCTCAACCACTATGCGAGCAAACCCACCGCGCCGCTGTGGGGGCTGGATTCCACCCTGCGTTCGTTCCTGCTGGCCCAGGCGATTCACACCATCGACCTTGGCGTGACCTTCGGTGGTGGCGAATTGCGCGATATCGAATCCCGCGTGCAACGCCACGAGGACTCGTTGCTGGTGAGCCTGGAGCTCGGCTTCAGTTCCGGCGCGACGGTCAGCCTGCTGAGCGGGACGATGTTCCCGTACTTCGAATTCGACATGAAGATCGTCAGCTCCAATTCGATGATGGTCGAGCTCAACAACCTGTGGAACATCACCCTGCACGAGCCAGTGCATGGCACCAGCGCCACCGGTACCGCCAAGCGCTGGCGCGGCGCGTGGCAGCCAGGGCCGCTGGATTCGGGTTATGAGCGCAGCGGTTATTTCGGCGAACTGGAGAAGTTCTTCGACGCGGTGCGCAACCGTTCGCCTTACGAGGCCAGCTTCGAGAGCCTGCTGCCGACCTTCCGGGTGATCGAGCAGATCTGTCATGCCGACAGCGCCCGTGCCGATGTCGCCCCGGTGCTCGCCCTCCACCCCACCCATGCCGCCAAGTCCCCAGCCTTCCTCGGAGCCCAGACCAATGTCCTCTAATCTCTCCAGCGCTGCCCGCATCTCCGTTTCCGACAAGTACCGTCCGGTGTACGCCGACGATCTGCTGACCCTGCAGAACACCCTGGAACGGCCGCTGTCCGGCACCAGCGATGTGGTGGGCGAATACGAGGCCAAGCTGGCGGCCTGGTTCGAGGCACGGCATGCGATCGCGGTCTCCTCGGGGGGCGCGGCCCTGAGCGTGGCGATCTACGCCGCCGGTGTCGGTCCCGGCGACGACGTCCTGCTGACGCCGAGCTGCCCGCTGTGCACCATCTATCCGATCATCGCCGCGGGCGCCAACCCGATCTTCGTCGACACCCGCCGTCATGGCTTCGGCGCCGATCCGGAGTCGATCAAGGCCCGCATCACTCCGCGCACCCGGGCGATCATCGATATCCCGATGTGGGGCTACCCCACCGAAGTCGATGAACTGCAAGGCCTGACCCGCGAGCTGGGGATCAAGCTGATCCTCGACCTGGCGCATTCCCATGGCAGCACCCTCCATGGCCGGCCGCTGTCGGCCTATGGCGACCTGTCGTGCTTCAGCACCCACGAACGCAAGCCGCTGGCCACCGGCGAGGGCGGTTTTATCCTCACCGACGACGACCAATTGGCCCAGCGCTGCCGCGACTACAGCCGCTTCGGCAACCTCAATGGCAAGGACTTCGGCCTCAACTACAAGCTGGCCGCGCTGCCCGCCGCCCTGGGCGCCAACCGCCTGGACTCGCTGGCCGCGCAGATCGAGCAACGACGCGCCAATGCCAGCTACTTCCTGCAGCAGCTCGACCACAGCAAGGTGCGGGAAAAGGTCATCATCGAAGGGGGGCGGACCAACTACTACTTCCTCAACCTGGAACTGCATTTCGCCGACAACCGGGCCTTCATCGATTACCTGGACGAGGCGGGCATCCCGTCGGACATCAAGCGCTACGGCTGCAAGGCACTCTACGAGTTCCCGGCGCTGGCCCAGTACCGCAACGACTGCCCGAACGCCGAGGCGCTGCTGGCCGGCATGACCACCATCCCGGTCCATCCGGACATCACCCGCGCCGAACTGGACTACATGGCCGAGCGGATCAATCAGTACGGTGCGCCATGATGACGGACGTCCCCGATCGTTCGACCCTGGACCGGCATTTCACGGCCTCGGCGTTCGTGTTGAACCCGGACCGCAAGATGCTCCTGCTGCACCATCGCAAGCTGGGGGTCTGGCTGTACCCGGGCGGCCATATAGAGCAGGGGGAAACCCCTGATGTGGCGGTGCTGCGCGAGATCTACGAGGAAACCGGGATTCACGCCGCCCTGCTGGGCGAGCGTGACCTGGAACTGGCCGATGCCGAGACCGATGTCACGGTATTGCACCAGCCTTACCGGATCCTCTGCGAGTTCATCGATGACAAGCGCGGGCCGCACTACCACCTGGACCTGATCTACCTCACCGCCACCGACCTGCGGGCTTGCCCGCCGGAGCGCGAGGTGGAAAACGCGCGCTTCTTCAGCCGGCAGGAAACCGCCGAGCTGAAGATGTTCCCCAACTTCCGGCGCCTGGTGGACCGGGTATTCGCCGATGCCGAGGTGTGGGACATGGTCGGCAGGAAGGTGGCGCCATGAACCAGACCACCTCCCTACATGCCCGGGTCATCGCGGACAAGTGCGGCCACGATACCGCCGACGATGTGCCCGAGCTGCAACGCGCCCTGGCGACAGGGCTGACCGGCACCTCGCAGATCGTCGAGGACTACGAGACCGCGCTCGCCGTGCTGTATGGCGTGCGTCACGTGATCGCGGTGTCGTCGGGGGCCGCTTCGGTCACCGCGGCACTGGCCGGCGTGCGCTTCCAGCCGGGGGACGAAGTGATAGTCGCGCCCACGTGCCCGATCTGCACCGTCCTGCCGATCCTGGCCCTGGGCCTGGTCCCGGTGTTCTGCGATGTGGCGCCGGACAACTTCGGGCTCGACCCGGATGACCTGCAACGCTGTATCGGCCCGCGGACCTGCGCGGTGATCGAGGTGCCGATGTGGGGGTATCCGATTGCCTCGCACGTCACCTGGACCATGACGCGCCAGGCCGGTATCCCGCTGATCCAGGACCTGGCCCATGCGCACCTGACCCGCCTGAACGGCAGCTGGCTGGCGCAGCATGGCGACATCAGTTGCTTCAGCACCCACGACTGCAAGTTCATGTCCACCGGTGAGGGCGGTTTTGTCATGACCGATGACGACGAGCGCGCCAGCCGTATCCGGGCCTACACCCGCTTCGGCAACCTCACCGGCGAGACCCTGGGCATCAACCTCAAGCTCGGTGGGCTGCAGGCGGCCCTCGGCCTGGCGCGTTCGCGGCAGCTGGAAAGCCGTCTGCACCAGCGCCAGGACAACCGCCGACGGTTGCTGGAGCAACTGGACAACCCGGCGCTTCGCGAACTGCCGCTGACCCCCGGTGGAGAGGCCAACGCCTATGCCTTGCTGTTGCAGGCGGTGGGGCACGACGGGCGTGAGCTGGTGCATTACCAGCAGCGTCACGGCATCCCTTCGGACATCGGCAAGTACGACAACCAGCCGCTGTACCAGTTGCCGTTGCTGGCGCAGTACCGCCGCGATTGCCCCAACGCCGCCCGGTTGCTGCGTTCGCTGACCACGGTGCCGCTGCACCCGGGCCTGGCGGGCGACGACCTGGCATACATTGCAAAGGTGCTCAATGATTACTCCCCAGCCTGATACCGCCGTGGGCGGTCGACATGCCGTGGTCATTGGCGGCAGCGTGACGGGCTGCCTGACGGCCGCGGTCCTGGCCCGGCGTTTCCAGCGGGTCACGGTGATCGAGAAGAGCGATTTCTTCGACGAGACCGGGCCTCGCCAGAGCCTGCCCCAGGAGCATCACGTCCACCTGTTGCTGCTGCGCGGCAAGCAGATCATCGAAGGCATCTTCCCCGGCACCCTGAGCGCCCTGGAGCAGGGAGGCGCGCAAGTGGCCGACCTGGGCCACGACGTGAAGTGGTACCAGGGCGGGCGTTGGAAAAACCGCTACCGCAGTGGCATCTATGCCCATTACTGCAGCCGGCGGCTGATCGACAACCAGCTGCGCCGGGCCTTGCTCGGCGTGCTGAACGTCGAGGTGCTGTCGAGCACCCGGGTCACGCGGATCGAGTTCACCGGGGTCGATCCTTCCCGGCGGGTCGAGGCGGTGACCGTCGACGATGGCCATGGCGAGCGGACGCTGCGCTGCGACCTGCTGGTCGACGCCAGCGGGCGTGGCACGCGCTTGCCGACATGGCTGAAAGAGGCCGGTTTCGGCGAGGTCGAGACCAGCGTGGTCAAGACCGAGCTGGGTTATGCGTCGCGCATCTATCGGCGCCTTCCGGCCTATGCCGAGCAATGGCAGGTCCTGCTGGTGCTGCCCAAGGCGCCGTTGCAGCGCTCCATGGGGGTGATCAGCCCGATCGAAGGCGACCGCTGGATGGTCACCACCGGCGGCTGGTTCGGCCACTTTCCCGGCAACGATCCGCAGGAGTTCCTGCAGGCGCTGGCGGCGCTTCCGGTGCCGGACATCCATGAGGTGATCCGCGACGCCGAGCCGCTGTCGCCGGTCCACACCTTCAAGATGCCCGGCAGCCGCCGCACGCACTTCGACTGGGTCGAGCACTGGCCCGCCGGGCTGCTGGTGGTCGGCGACGCCCTGAGCAGCATGAACCCGCTGTACAGCCAGGGCATGACCATCGGCGCGCTGGAGGCCGATTGCATCGACCGCCACATCGACGAGGTATTGCTGGGCGGTGAGGGCTTTCGCCAATTGCAGGGCCGCCTGTGCGGGGTGGTCGATGGCGCCTGGAGCATGGCCACCACCGAAGACTTCCGCTTTCCCGAAACCGTTGGCCAGCGCAGTTGGCGCACCCGTTTCCATCATTGGTACGGTGCCGGCCTGGGCCAGGTCTCGGCGAACAATCGGCGGGCCCTGGAAACCCAGATTGGCGTGACCAACCTGGTGATGGAGCCCCGCAAACTCTACACACCGGCGATCGCCTCGCGTATCGCCCTCAACGCCCTTCTTGCGGAGAAAACCCGACCATGATCGATGATCGACTGCACTTCTCGGGGATCGAACACCTGGTATTCGACTGGAACGGCACCCTGATCGACGACATCGCCCTGGCGGTCAGCGCGGTCAATCGCTGTGGCGAGCGCTATGCGGTGCCGCCCATCGATGCCGTGCGTTACCGGGCGCTGTTCGACTTTCCGATTGCCGATTTCTACGCCTCCCTGGGGTTCGATCTGCAGCGCACGCCCTTCGCGCACATCGTCGAGCACTACCTGGAGCACTTCGATACGAATGTCGCGCAGTGTCCGCTGCACGATGGGGTGTTCGAGGTGCTGGAGGCGGCGCGCAATGCCGGCATCGGCGTCTCCATCGTGTCCGCCTCGCATTGCGACGTGCTGCGCAAGACCCTGGAGGCCAAGGGCCTGCACGGGCATTTCGAGCATGTCGTGGGGCTGAGCCACAACCAGGCCACCAGCAAGACCGCCGAGGCCCTGATGCTCCAGGAGAAGCTCGGCACACCGGCCGGGCGCACCCTGTTCATCGGCGACACCCTGCACGACTACGATGTGGCGCGAGCCGTCGGCTGGAAGCCGCTGCTGGTCAGCACCGGCCATCAGGACATCGACCGCCTGCGGCAGGCCGACGCCCCGGTCTTCGGCGGCTTGGGCGAATTGCTGGGCCATTACGCCAGCGACGAGCGACGCGCCGTCATTCGCGAGGGGGCCTGATCATGGACACTGCGCACATTGTCCTGCTTGGCCTGATCGCTGTTTCGCTGCTGTTGCGCGCGCTGGTGGCGTTCTATTACCGGGACGCGCAGCGGGTGCTGCGCCTGCTCAAGCTGATACCGCGCCTGGAGGGGCGGCGGGAGCAGTACTACCGCCCGCTGGATACCTGGTTCGCGCCGCTGCCCTTTGTCTGGACGTGGCTGGATATCGTCGCCGCGGTGCAGGCGGCGTCGATCTACTCGTCGCCGCTGGCCTGGCTGGCCGTGCTGCTGTGGAGCGGCGGGCGCATGCGCGCATTGCAGGAGTTCGGGCACAACGCGGTGCACTTCGCCCTGTGTCGCCACCATGGCTGGCAGTGGTGGCTGAGCAATGTGTTCTACCAGTTCCCGATGTTCAAGCGCGACATGCGCAGCCGGCACCAGACCCACACCCTGGAGCACCATCGCCACCCCAACCATCCGCAGCTCGATCCCAACCGCGCCCGGGTGCAGGCCGGCGGCTACGTTGCCGGCCTGTCGCCCAGCGGTTTCTATGGCCTGTTGCTGTACCCGCTGACCCCTCGCGGGGCCTGGGTGAATCTCACCACCCTGGTGCGCAGCAGCCTGCTCAACCACTCCCGCCTGACCACCCTGGCGCGTTGCCTGAGTGTGGCGGCGGTGGCGGCGTTGCTGTACGCCTTCGGTGGCTGGGAAGGCGTGTTGTTCGGCTGGTTGCTGCCGTTGCTGACGTCCTATCCGGTGTTTGCCTGGATCTCGCTGCTGACCGAGCACCGCTGGTTCATCGAAGGCAGCGCGCGCAACCGCCGCGAGCTGGAATACCTGGCGGGCCGGCCCACCGATTACTTCGGGATTTCCGGCTGGCTGGTGCGGGTGTTCATCGCCCCGACGTCCGACGCCTATCACCTGGCGCATTCCCTGTACCCCGGCGTGCGCTGGAACTACCTGCCGGCGATCGACCGGCACCTGAAAATCCACGAACCGCGCTACAGCACCAACGCCAGCGAAGGGTTGCTGTTGCCCCGCGGCAATGCGCCCACGGCCTTGTCCGAACTCTATGAACGCCTGGTGTGCAGCGAACACGAACCGTCCCCCCTGAAGTCGAGAGGTAGCCTGTGACCCATTCCACTCCAACCCAGCACGTTCAACGTATCGGCATCATCGGCGGCAGCGGCCTGCAACAGCTGCCGGGCCTGCAGGACATCCAGCAGGTGGAGTGCACGACCGCCTTCGGCACGCCGTCGTCGCCGCTCACCCTGGGCACGCTCAATGGCGTGCCCGTGGCCTTTGTGCAACGGCATGGCGTGGGGCACGTGATTCCACCGGCCTCGATCAATGCCCGCGCCAACATCGCCGCGCTGCGCAGCGTCGGCTGCACGCAACTGCTGTCGGTCAGCGCGGTGGGCAGCCTGACCCACGACGCGCCCCCAGGCAGCTTTGTGCTGATCGACCAGTACATCGACCGCACCATCCAGCGTGAAAAAACCTTTTTCGGCCCCGGGCTGGTCGGCCATGTGCCCTTCGGCGAGCCGGTCTGCGCGCGCATGCGCGGCGTGCTCGCCGAGAGTGCCGAGGCCAGCGATATCCAGGCGCGCAACGGCGGCACCTACGTGGTCATGGAAGGCCCGCAGTTCTCGACCCGCGCCGAGTCCCACCTGTACCGCCAGTGGGGCGGCACGGTGATCGGCATGACCGCGATGCCCGAAGCCAAGCTGGCCCGCGAGGCCGAGCTTTGCTACGCCATGATCGCCATTCCGACCGATTTCGACTGCTGGCACGAATCCCACGAGCCGGTGAACGCCACGCTGGTGGCGCAACGCATGGCGGAGACCTTCAACCTGACCCGGCGCCTGGTGACCGAAGCCGTGACGCGCCTGGGCCGGCATGCCGGGGCCTGCCCCTGCGGTTGCGACCGTGCCCTGGACACCGCGGTGATGACCGCTCCCGAGCACCGCGACCCACGCATGGTCGAGCGCCTGTTGAGCGTTGCGCCCAACGCCACTCATTTGTCAGCGAACAAGGAATGAATCGATGAACCAGGCCATCTCCACCAAGGACCGGGTGCGGATCCATCAGGTCGAAGTGCTCTCGGACAACTGGTACGTGCTGCGCAAGACCACCTACGACTTCCAGGGCCGCGACGGCGTCTGGCGCACCCTGGACCGGGAAACCTACGACCGCGGCAATGGCGCCACCATCCTGCTGTACAGCAGGGCCAAGCAGACGGTGGTGCTGACCCGGCAGTTTCGCTTCCCGGCCTTCGTCAACGAACACGACGGCATGCTGATCGAAACCTGCGCCGGGCTGCTGGACAAGGACGATGCGCGTACCTGCATTCACAAGGAGACGGAGGAGGAAACCGGCTATCGCATCCGTGAGGTGCGCAAGGTGTTCGAGGCCTTCATGAGCCCGGGGTCGGTCACCGAGCGCCTGCACTTTTTCGTCGGCGAATATTTCGACGAGGACAAGCAAAGCGAGGGCGGCGGCCTGGAACACGAGGGCGAAGAGATCGAAGTGCTGGAGCTGCCGATCGACCGGGCGCTGGCGATGATCGACAGCGGCGAGATCTGCGACGGCAAGACCATCATGCTGCTGCAGTACGCCAAGCTGCACCGCTTGCTGGAGGTCGCCGATGACTGAACTCAACGCCATCAGCTCGATGGAGCATGCCGAGCTGGCCGAATTCATCGCCGGCATCAGCCAGCACATCGGCATGCCGGTGCACCTGACCCGTTGTTCCACCTCGGAGCTGATCGAACGCCTGCACAGCGGCAGCGCCGGGGCCTGGGACCTGTTGCTGGGCACGGCGGCAACCGCCTTGCTCGACCCCGCCCTGGCCTGGCAATTGATGCCGCTGACGGACATCGAGTTCTCTGGCCTGCCGGCGGCCGCGGTGGCTACGGATCGTCGCTGGTTCGCGGCCTCGGGTTTTGTCCCGGCCTTCTGTTATGACCCCAAGGTCCTCGCCCGCGAGGGCCTGGCGGTGCCGACCCGTTGGCAGGACCTGACAGCTCCCGAGTGGTTCGGGCGGCTGGCCTTGCCCGACCCCGGGCGTTCCGGTGCCGGCTACCTGCACCTTGGCGCATTGCTTGAACATTACGCTGAACAGGCCTGGTCGCTGCTGGCCCAGGTGGCCAGGCAGGCTCCTTCGATCAGCGGCTCCTCCACGGCGCCGATCGAAGCCGTCGTGCAGGGGCGGGCCTGGCTGGGGGTGACCGTGTCGACCGCGGCCACCCGCGCCGCCGAACAGCACCCGCACCTGCGCTGGTGCGTGCCCGAAGATGCGCGCTGCTATGAGGACGAGGTGTTCGCCTGCCGGGCCGGCTCGCCCAACGCCGCCTATGCACAGCAGGCGTTGCAGTGGATGCTCACGCCTGCCGCGGCGGCGATCAGCCAGCGTTATGGCAAGGTGGTGCCGGGCCAGGCCCATCCGAGCGCTGCGCTGCAACCGCTGCCGGCCTTGCAGGCCAGCCGGGACAAGGCCGCGCGCTGCCGGCAATGGCAGGCGCTGTTCAGCCGGGAGACGGCTCATGGCTGAAGCCGCGCGGGATTCCAGTCAAGCGCTCAGCCGCCAGGAGCAGGTCCGTGTGGTGCGCCCGTGGTTTCTTTACCTGCTGTTCGGGCTGTTCGGCGCCCAGCAAGGGTTGCTCGGGCCGATCATGCCGTTCCTGCGCGAAACCCTGGCGCTCGACCTCGGTTGGGCCGGCCTGCATTTCGCCGCCTACGCCGCCGGCCTGGCGCTGGTCGGCTGGCCCTATCGCTGGCTGGAACGACGGGGGCGGTCGACGAGCATGAGCAGCATCGCCTGCCTCTCGGTGGTTATCGCCAGCAGCCTGTTCGCGCTGGCCGGACACTGGTCGCTGACCTTGCTCGCCGCCGGGGCGATGGGCCTGTCGGGCGGATTTGTGCTGGCGGTGGGGCAGGCGGCCCTGGGCGAGCGTTATCGCGAGCAGGCCGCGCCGAGGCTGGTGGAGGCGCACATAGTCGCCGGGCTGTGCGTGCTCGGCGGCGCCTTGCTGGTGGGGAGCATGACCGGCCTGGGGCTGTCCTGGCGCCTGGTGCCGGGCAGCATCGCCGCCATCGCGTTGCTGGTGACGGGGCTCTCGCTGAGTGCCTGGAACGTGCCGGCGACACTCGCCGCCGCCCATCAGGCCAGCGAGAGCGGGCAGGCCTTCATGAGCCGGCGGGTGCAACTGAGCCTGTGGGCCTTGGTGCTGCTGGGGATTTCCGCGGAATGGGGCGTCGGCTTCTGGGGCGCGGAATACCTGGCCGTGCACGTCCAGGTCAGCGCTTCGGCCGCGGCCACGCTGATGAGCCTGTATTTTGCCGGTACGGTGTGCGGGCGCCTGGCCAGCCGTTATGCGTTGATCCGCATCCGTCCGTTGCCGTTGCTGGTCGGCGTGATGCTCGGGGCCATCGCCACCCTGGTGGTGCTGTACTTCAGCCAGGCCCAGCTGCTGACGGCCTTGTTGATCTTTGTCCTGGGCGCCTGCCTGGGCAATTTCTTCCCGTTGATCCTCGGTTCGGCGATGCGTGTCGCACCCCAGGCCAGCTCGGCCATCAGCGCCCAGGCCTCGCAGGCGGTGGGCGTGGCGCTGTTGCTGGCGCCTTTCCTGCTGGGCTTGCTGTCCTCGCGGATCGGTGTCGAAGCGGCTTTCAGCCTGTTGATCGTCTATCCCTTTCTCATGCTGCCGATCGCGCGCGGTCTGCATTTTCCTGGAGTACGCCCTTGAAGCTTTCTGCCCTGTTGTTCGATCTCGACGGCACCCTCATCGACACCGACGACCTGCACCTCAACGCCTATAACCAGTTGCTGGCGCGCTGGGGCAAGTCCATGAGCCTGGATTACTACAAGGCCCATGTGATGGGTTTTCCCGACGACATGATTTTCTCCGGCCTGTTTCCCCAGGCGCCGGCGGCGCAGTACCCGGAGCTGGCGGCGCAGAAGGAGGCCATGTTCCGCGCCCAGCTGCGCGAGACCACGCCGGTGCCTGGCGTATTGCGCACCCTGGATTATGCCCAGGCGGCCGGCATCCCCATGGCGGTGGTGACCAACGCGCCCCGGGAAAACGCCGAAGCCATGCTCCAGGGCCTGGGGATTGCCGAGCGTTTCGACGCGCTGGTGATCGGCGGCGAGCTGGCGCGCGGCAAGCCCGACCCGCTGCCTTACCTGACGGCCCTGCAACTGCTGGACGTGAGCGCCGATCAGGCGCTGGCCTTCGAGGACTCGCTGGCCGGTGTGCGCTCCGCGGCGGCGGCGGGCATCCACACCTTCGGCATGCTGTCGGGGCTCGAGGAAACTCAGCTTCGCGAGGCGGGTGCGCGGAGTATCATCCGGGACTTCAACGATGAGGCCTTGTGGCAGCGACTCCAGGTCCCTGCCTGAGCCCGGGCGGTCCATGCGGGACAGTGCCGGGGCAGGGCGCCGTACTGCGAGGACTACCATGGACCGATTCCAGGAAATGCAGGTGTTCATCAGCGTCGCTCAGGAGCAGGGCTTCGCTGCCGCGGCCCGGCGCCTGGGGCTGTCCGCGCCCAGCGTGACCCGGGCGGTGGCGGCGCTGGAACAGCGTATCGGCACCCAACTGCTGACCCGTACCACGCGCAATGTGCTGCTGACGGAAGCCGGCCAGCGTTACCTGGACGACAGCCGGCGGATCCTCGCCGAGTTACAGGACGCCGAGGCTTCGGCCGCCGGCATCCATGCCCTCCCTCGCGGACAACTGACGATCACCGCTCCGGTGCTGTTCGGCGAGTTGTTCGTGACCCCGCTGATGGTGGATTACCTGGAACGCTTTCCCGAGGTCAGCATCAATGCCCTGCTGATCGACCGGGTGGTGAGCATGGTCGAGGAGGGCATGGACGTCGCGGTGCGCATCGGCGAGTTGCCCGACAGCGGCCAGCACGCCATGCGCGTCGGCGAGGTGCGGCGGGTCATTTGCGCGTCCCCGGCTTTCCTGGCCCGGCATGGGCGGCCGCGACATCCGCAGGAATTGCGCCAGGCGCCGGTGATTGCCCCGTCGTCCATCGGCCAGTCCAGAAGCTGGCTGTTCGACGAGGGCGGAACCCCCTTGAGCGTTCGTCCGGAACCGCGGCTGGTGGTCACCGCCAACCAGGCGGCGATCAGTGCCGCGTGCCTGGGGCTGGGCCTGACCCGGGTGCTGTCGTACCAGGTCGCGGGCAAGGTGGCGGCCGGCGAGCTGGAGATTGTCCTGGCGGAGTTCGAACTGGCGCCGCTGCCGATCCATGTGGTGTATCAGGGCGGGCGCAAGGCTGCGGCGCGGGTGCGCAGCTTCGTCGACTTCGCGGTGCAGGCGTTGCGCGAACATCCGGCGTTGCAGTCGTAGCGTGGATCATTGCGCTGGCTGAAATCCTGAGGATCCACTCGGCGCGGCACGGGGCCAGCGTTGGCGCCAGGCTGTTCCTACAGACCGGCATCAGGCGTAGGACAGGGCTTTTTCCTCCAGCAGCTCCTGGTACAGCTCGCTCCACCTGCGGCCCATTTCGTCGGCGGTGAACAGCTGCCGGTAACGGGCTTCGGCCTTGAGGCCCATTTGCGCGGCCTGTTCCGGGTTGTCCCAGAGCTGGCGCATGGCGGCGCGCAAGGCCAGGGGATCGCTGGGCGGCACCACCAGGCCGGTTTCGCCATGGATATTGATGTAGCTGGTGCCGGTACCGATCTCGCTGGAGATCATCGGTTTGCCGTACATCGCGCCTTCGAGCAACGAGATGCCGAAGGCTTCGGAGCGCAGGTGCGAGGGGAAGACGATGGCGTAGCTCAGTTGCAGCAAGGCCACCTTGTCTTCATCCCCCAGCCGGCCGAGGAAATGCAGGTTGCGCAGGCCCAGGGCCGCGGCCTGGGCATGCAGTTCGGCCTCGAGCGGGCCGGCGCCGACGATCACCACCGGGTAGTCCACATCCTTGAGGGCATCGAGCAGGATGTGCAGGCCCTTGTAGTAACGCATCACCCCGACGAACAGGAAAAAGCGCTCGCCCAGGCGCTGGTGCCAGTGGGCCGTGCGTTCGGCATCGGGCTGTGGATAACCGGCCTTGTCCAGGCCGTAGGGGATGACCCGGGTCTTGTCCGGGAATTGTTGCAGCACATCGCTGGTGTGCAGGTAGTTCGGCGACGCGGCGACGATCCGGTCGACGCTGTTCAGGAAACGGTTCATCAACGGTCGGTACAGCTTGAGCAAGTGGCGCTGGCGGATGATGTCGGAGTGGTAGGTGGCCACGCAGGGTTTGTTCGGGCCACTCACGAAATGCACCAGGTCCATGAACGGCCAGGGGAAGTGGTAATTGACCACGTCGGCTTCGGCGGCCATTTCGCGAAACTGCTTGAACACGCTGTAGGAGAAACCGGTGGAGGCCAATTGGAAATCAAGCCGGGCCTGATGCACCTCGTGCTGGCCGATTTTCATCGCGGCGGGCGAGGGGGGGGCTCAGTGTCAGTACCTGGCCGTCAATGCCGTAGTTGGCGCCACTTTCGCAAAGCTGGAAGATGACCTGTTCGGTACCGCCGATCGAATCGGGCAGGTATGTTTTGTAGAAGTGTAAGACTCGCATTCAGCCTCCCATGGCCTGACGGTAGGCACGTGCGGTAATTCGCGCACAGCTCTCCCAGGAAAAAAGTTTTGCCTGTTCCAATCCCGCTTCGCGGCACGCTTGCCAATGGCTGTCGTCTTCAATCAGGCGCAGCACGGTGTGGTGCAAGCCGTCCGCATCGTCGGGGTCGACATAGTTGCCAGCCGTACCCGCGACTTCCGGCATGGCCGAACGCCGCGTCACCACCACCGGTGTGCCACTGGCCATGGCTTCCAGGACCGGAAGACCGAAGCCTTCATACAGCGATGGAAAGATCAGCGCCCTGGCCCCGGCCACCAGCTGCGCCACCTGTTCGTCCGGCAGGTAGCCCAGCAGGCGCACATGGCCGCTGGCCAAGGCCTTTTGCAGGGTGTCGCTGAATTGTCCTTGCTCCCAACCCGCCATGCCGACGATCAGCAACGGATAACGTCGGCGCAGCGCTGGCGGCAGCCGTTCGTGGGCTTGCAGGGCCTGGGACAGGTTCTTGCGTGGCTCCAGCGTGCCGACGCACAGGAAGTAGCCTTGAGGCTGCAGGCCATGGGCCGCGAGGCTGTGCGCCAGCTCGGCCTGCTCACGCGGATGGAAGCGTGGGGCGACGCCCAGTGGCGCCACGACAAAGCGATCGCGCGGCAGGCCGAAATAGTCCTGGGCCTCATCGGCGATGAACTGCGAGTCCGTCAGGATCAACCGCGCCTGTTCCACGCCCGCGCCAAGGCGCCGCTCGATTTCCTTCAAGCGGGCCGGCGGCTGGGTCGAGGGGTAATGCAGGTGAGTCAGGTCATGCAGGGTCATCACGGTCGGGCCTTCGAACGCCAGGGGCCACAGGCTGGGCTCGTGGTAGAGGTCGATCGCCGGATGCTGTCCCTGGTCGAAACGTCGTTGTTCCAGCCAGCGCCGGGCCTGGTAGGCCCCGGGGATCCGGCGCAGCCAGGGGGCCACTCGGGAATAACCCGGCATGGCCGCCGCCGGCAGTTCGGGGCTCCAGCCCCAGCCATGGAACAGCGACAGCTCAAGTCCCTGCTCGGTGACCAGGGCCGAGGCCAGTTCCGCGACGTAATGGCCGATACCGGTGCGGGGCGACTGGAGAATGCGCGCGTTAAGGGCTATCCGCATCGTGCGTCTCCATGACCGAGGGGGCGTGGTTCCTGTGGAACACGATGCGTTCGACCAGTTGGGTACTGGCTTCCCGCCAACCCAGCCAGCGCCAGTCATCGACATGGCGGGCCGCGGGAAACACGCCGCTGGTTTCCTGCTGGATGACCAGGTCGGCCAGGCTCTGCGGATCGTTCAGGTCGAAATAGGCCATGAACTCGCCGCCGATTTCGCGAAATACCGGGATGTCGCTGCCCATGGCAGGCAAGCCACGCTGCATGGCTTCCACCAGGGGCAGGCCGAAGCCTTCGACATAGGAGGGGAACACCAGCGCCGTCGCCTGGGAATAGGCGTACTCCAGGCTGTTGTCATCCAGGGCGTTGAACATGAACAGGCGCCGGTTCAACTCCGGGTGCCGGCGAATCCGTTCGATCAGCGCCTCGCACTTCCAGCCGATGCGCCCGGCGATGCACAGGCGAGCCTGGGAACCGCTGGCCCAGACGCGCTCGAAGGCATCGAGCAGGAAGCCGTGGTTCTTGCGGGGCTCGATGGTGCTGACCATCAGGAAGACCGCTGCCTGGCCCTTGAACAGCTGGGCCAGGTCCGGGTTGATCCGAGCGTTTTCGCTGCACTGGTCCAGTTCCGAACCCAGGTGGAAATAGTCGAACCAGCGCTGTGCCACCTGCTGGCGCCCGACCCGGCGGAGCATCTCTTCGCGGACCTGGTCGCGGATCGTCGCGGAAATGGCGATGTAGCCGTCGGCGGTGCGCGCTATCCAGTCGAACCAGTGGTTGAACACGCGGACCAGC
This sequence comes from Pseudomonas sp. SK3(2021), assembly GCF_016772375.1. NCBI lineage: Bacteria > Pseudomonadati > Pseudomonadota > Gammaproteobacteria > Pseudomonadales > Pseudomonadaceae > Pseudomonas > Pseudomonas sp. SK3(2021). Next base: position 177,292 of record NZ_CP061943.1, on the reverse strand, counting down.
CCGGCGTCGCAGAACTGCGGGTGGGTCAGGGGGATCAGGTCGTAGATCACCGAGACGATGCCCACGCCATCGCGCTTGAGTTGTTCGGCCAGGGGAAAGAAATCGGCATGCCAGGACGAGTCCAGCAACACCAGTTGATCGCCCGGCTGATGTTGCAGCGGTACACAGCGCTGGGGGATTTCCCGGGTGTCGAGGAGGCGGTTGCACAGCCGCAGCGGAATGCTGAAGCAGACCAGTGCGGTCAAGCGGCACGCCACATAGAGCAAGCGGCGCGCAAGGTACGAATGGAAAGGTTTGCGTCGCTCCAGGGTACGGTGACGCAACCAGAAGACATTGGCCATCTGTTCCAGGCGCACCCGCAGCCCCATCAGGTTCCAGCGCTCGGGTTTCAATGGCTTCAGGCTCAATACCCGCAAGAGCTGGCCCTTGAGCATGACCACCGGAATGCATTCCACCGAGGCATCGGCCGCGGGCAGTTCCCGGATAACGTTGCGGACCACGCGCTGGATGCCCGAGTTGGCCTCGGGGTGCTCGAACACATAGGTGCATTCAATCAACAGTCGGGTCATGGCGCTGCTCGCTGAGGCATGGACTGGGGGGGCTTCGACGGTGAGCGGACGATGCTGGTCCGCGCCTGCAGCCAGGAACAGCCGACGAAGTCTTCCTGGCGGTTATTGATGACATGGAAGACCAGGCCGTAGTCGCGCCATTCGAAATTGCGATCCAGGTGCGAATCCAGCCGCGACAGGCTCAGGGCCACCGAGTAGTTGCCCTTGCCCAGGCCCATGGTGAAGGCGAAGCGGAAAGTGACCTTTTCGCCGGCGCTCAAGTCGGTCAGGGCCTGGTCCAGGCGATGGGTGTTGATGCCATACATGGGCTGGCCGAGACGGTCCTTGATCATGAAACCCAGCACCAGCCGTTCGATGTCCTGGCGTATCTCGACCTGCACCTCCAGCACCACCGGCTGGCCGACTTCGGCCATTTCGATCGAGCGCTCGCGCTCGTCACGCAGGTGCACGCTGAGGATCCCGGCTTCGCCGGTGCCGGAAATGGTCCGCACCTGGCCGTTGGCGAGCATTTCCTGGCGCACCGTCTGGCCTTCGCGTTCGGCGAGCATGGCATTGTAGTAGTCCATCACCTCTTCCGGTTTGCCATGCATGGCCACGCGGCCCTGCTCGAGCAGGATCGCGGTGTCGCAGATCGACTGGATCGCCGAGCGGTCGTGGGAAACGATCAGCAGGGTGGTGCCGGCGCGACGAAAGCTGCGAATGCGCTCGAAACTCTTGTGCTGGAAGTAGGCGTCGCCCACCGACAGCGCCTCGTCGACGATCAGGATGTCCGGGCGCCGGGCCGTGGCCACGCTGAACGCCAGGCGCATCTGCATGCCGCTCGAGTAGGTGCGTACCGGGTGATCGATGGCCTCGCCGATTTCGGCGAAGGCTTCGATTTCCGCCATCAGGGCTTCGATTTCCTCGACCTGCATGCCCAGCAGCTGGCCGGCCATGATTGCGTTCTGACGCCCGGTGAAGTCCGGGTGAAAGCCCATGCCCAGCTCCAGCAACGCCGCCACCCGACCCCGCAGGTGGATCTCGCCGCAGGTCGGCTGGGTGGTACCGGTGATCATTTTCAGCAAGGTGCTTTTGCCGGCGCCGTTGACCCCGACGATGCCCACGGCCTGGCCCGGCTCGATCTCGAAGTCGACGCCCTGCAGCACCCAGTGCAGGTGGTGGCGCGGCCTGGAAAACGGAATCATCCACTCGAACAGCCGGCTCCAGCGGTTCGGGTACTGCTTATAGGCCTTGCCCAGGCCGGTGACGCGTATATGTCCCATCAGAGCTCATCCACCATTTCACCGACGCGCTGGCGGAAAAGCCGCAGCCCCATGCCACAGAACAGCAGGCTGATCACCAGCATCGGGGTCAGCGAACTCCATTGCGGCCACTGGTCGTACAGGAACAGGTTCTGGTAGCTGTGCATCAGCGCGGTCAGCGGGTTGAGCGCCAGCAGGCGCTGGACCGACTCGGGCAGGATGCTGATGGGGTAGACGATGGGGGTCAGCCAGAACCAGAACTGCAGGAAGATGCCGAAGAACTGCCCGACGTCGCGAAAGAACACATTCAACACCCCGAGGATCATTCCCAGGCCGGTGCAGAACAGCACCTGCAACAGCAGCAGCGGGATCAGCGCCAGCAGCGCCAGGCCCGGCAGGCGCCCGGTGATCAGCAGGAAGCCGAGGAACAGGCCGAGGATGATCGCGAAGTTGATGCCGGCGTTGAGCAGCACGATCACCGGCAGGCAGATGCGCGGGAAGCTGATCTTCTTCAGCAGGTTGGCGTTTTCCAGGAACATGCTCTGGCTGCGCAGGGTCAGCTCGGAAAACAGGCCCCAGGTCAGTAGCCCGGCACACAGGTAGACGCTGTAGGCCAGGCCGTCCTCCACGCCCGGCAGGCGGGCGCGCATCACCTGGGAAAAGATCACCGTGTAGACGACGATCATCGACAGCGGGTTGAGCACGGTCCACAAGGCGCCGAACAGCGAGTTGCGATAACGCGCCTGGAACTCGCGCTGCACGCTGCCGAGGATGAAGCCCCGGTAGCTGCGCAGCGAGCGGTACAGATTGAGCAGCATCAGGCCGTCCTGCTTTCTTCGAGCATTGTCTTGTTCCTATGTGAGCCACGGTTACGATGCGCTATCAACTCATAGGCCCGGTAGCTGTTATCCAGCGGGAATATGGCCAGATAGACCCCCGAACGGTGCGACTTTTGTCATTCTTGTAGCACTCTGGTTTCCCAGTCAGTGAGGATCGCTCGCAAGGATTGTTCTATTGGCGTTTTGGGCATCCACCCTGTGGCTTGTTGCAGCTTGGCGGCACTTCCGCAGACGCGACGCTGTTCTGATCGGCGTAGGCGAGCAGGGTCCTCAACCAATTCCATTTCTACCTGAGCGATGTCGGCTAGCTGCTCTATCAGATTACGGATGCTCTGCTCCTTGCCGGAACAGATGTTGTAGATCTGGCCTGGTACGCCGCTGTGCAGCAACGCCAGGTAAGCGCTAACTACATCGCTTACATCGAGAAAGTCACGGGTGACGTCGATATCGCCTACGTACACTTGTGGACCTTGCAATCCGAGCTTGATACGGGCGATCTGTCGGGCAGCACTAGTGATGGCGAAGCTGTTCTGCTGCCCGGTGCCGATGTGATTAAAGGGACGAGCAATCATCACTGGCCAGTCTTCGCTCATGCCCCATTGCAGGCTCAGCAATTCGGCTGAATCCTTGCTCACTGCATAAGGGTTGCGCGGGCAGGGTGGCTGGCGTTCGTTGATAGGTAGATCACTTTCGTTGACCAGGCCATAAACGTCACCCGAACTGACATACAAAAAGCGGCCGTTGAAGCCACGTATTTTGAGAGCCTGCAACAGGTTGAGCGTGCCCAGCAGGTTGATCTGGAATGTATTGGTAGGATCGCGGAAGGCTTCGGGGACGAAGGTCTGGCCAGCCAGGTGAATCACCGCATCCGGCAACTCGGGCCACAGGTCTTGCAGGCTTTGCGGTTGGGTCAGGTCGAAGGGTGGCGCGGGCAACAGTTCCCAGGCTGAATCGGCAGCGCCCAGGCGGGAGCGTAGATGACGTCCCACGAATCCATTCAGGCCCGTTACAAACAGACGCTTTTTCAAGCAGCAGCCTCTCAGAGGGAGACTTCGGCAATATTCAGACGACATAAGTCGTGTGAGAAACAGGAAAACTCCGCTATTTCCCCAGATCCTTCCTATTGACGAAGCTTGTTGTAGTTGTTTGGCGCTCAATCTGTGCCAATTGCGTTGGAATTTCAACAGGTCCTACCGTGACCGGTAAGTTCTCGTTTTCCAGCATAGGAAATATCTTGCCGGGAGGTTCCCGAATCTTCGACGGATGTGTTTAGAATGCCCCTCGTCTCGACCCAAACGATCAGAAATGGCGGCCTTCGAGCCGGTCAAAACTGACCCATAGAACAAGAACGTAGACGGGCATGAGAACGATGGATGCACGCCCACAACACAGGCGTGGCGCCATGGCTCTACCGTCATTGTGTGAAGGTGCCAGGACGGCGGCTTCATCGTGAGATGCCATGAATTTCATTCTTTATTCGGATGTTAACGACGGCTCCATCAGCCAGAGCCTCGGGCGTCCGGAATACAGTTATTACTTCGTGCTCAAGGCGTATCGCCCGGTGCTGGAAAGCCTTGGGCGCGTTCACGTGGTGCAGGCACCCGCCGAGGTCGATCGGCTGTATCACGAGCTGCGGCTCAAGGGCGAAGACAGCCTGTTTCTTTCGTTCACCCCTCCCCAGAAAACCCCGCTCGACCTGGACTGCCCGACCCTGTGCGTGGTGGCCTGGGAGTTCGACTCGATCCCCCACGAATACTGGGATAACGACCCGCACCAGGACTGGAGCCGTACCCTTGGCCGCCATGGACGGGTGATCACCCTGTCCAGCCATACGGCCCAAGCGGTGCGTCGGGTGCTGGGTGAGCATTTCTCGGTGCTGGTGCTGCCAACCCCGTTGTGGGAGCGCTTCGACGGCGTCCGCGGGCAATACCCCAACATCCCGGTCAACGCCGGCACCACCCTGCAGATCAAGGGTTGCATCATCGACAGCCGGACGCTGGGGCTTTGCGCCGACGGCCTGATCGCGCCAGTGCTGGATGAGGCGCCGCCGCCTGCTCCAGTCGAGGTCGAAATCGCCGAAGCCCCGCCGCTGACCGCCAGGCGCCGGCTGTTCATCGCCAAGCACTATCTGCGCGAATGGTATCGAGCGCTGGTCGGCGGCGAATGGCGTCGGCCGCTGTTCATCAGCAAGCACTACATTCGCCAATGCTACCGCGAGGGGTTGCGCGACCAGGTTCCCGAGCGCCTGCGGGCGCTGATGGCCAAGCCAGGCCAGGAGCACGTTGTGCCAGCGCAACCCGCGCCTGAGCCGGAACACCCCCAGGCCGTCCTCCCGGCCACCGACCAGCAGGTAGAGTTCCAGGTCGACGGCGTGGTTTATGTCAGCGTGTTCAACCCCGACGACGGCCGCAAGAACTGGCATCAGTTGATCACTGCGTTCTGCTGGGCAATGCGTGACACCGAAGACGCCACCCTGGTGTTGAAGATGACCCAGAACGACCTGTCGACCTATTACGTCGAAATGCTGACCCTGCTGTCGCAGCTGTCACCGTTCAGCTGTCGGGTGGTGGCCATGCACGGGTACCTGGACGACGAGCAATTCGCCCGGTTGTACGGCGCGGCCAGTTTCTACGTCAATGCCTCGCGGTGCGAAGGCCTGTGCCTGCCGCTGATGGAGTTCATGGCCTGTGGCAAGCCGGTGATCGCGCCGCTGCATACGGCCATGCTGGATTACATCGACGAGGAGGTGGCCTTCGTCGTCAAGTCCAGCCAGGAGCCGGCGATCTGGCCGCAGGACTCGCGCATCCTGTTTCGCACCCTGCGTCACCGCCCGGATTGGGGCTCGTTGAAAACCGCCTACCAGGACAGCTACCGCATGGCCAAGGAAAACCCCGCGGGCTACCGGTCGATGTCCCTGGCCGCGGCCCGGCGCATGCAGGAGTACAGCAGTTTCGCCAGCGTCCAGGGGCGCCTGCGGGACTTCCTCGCCCTGACCCCGCTGACCGAGGCCGACGGCGCGTCCTCCCTGGCTGTGGCGGGTAATGCCTGATGCTGATCCTCATCCATTCGGAAACCAACAAGAGCAATATCCAGCAGAACCTCGGCCGTCCCGAATACAGCTACTACTTCGTGCTCAAGGAGTTCCGGCCGGTGCTGGAGCGCCTGGGCCAGGTGCTGGAGGTCAGCAACCCCGACGAGCTGGTGGACCGCCTGTATTTCGACTGCCAGAGCCGTGGCGAGGCATGCATTTTCCTGTCGTTCTCGCCGCCCCATCGCACAGCCAACCATTACGCCTGCCCGACCATCCCGGTGTTCGCCTGGGAGTTCAGCACCATTCCCACCGAAAGCTGGCAGGGCGAGCCGCGGCATGACTGGCGGCTGGTCCTGGGCACCGCGGGCGCGGCGATCACCCACTCCAGCTTTACCGTGCGGGCGGTGCGCGATGTGATGGGCGAGGACTACCCGATCTGTGCCATTCCGGCCCCGGTCTGGGATCGTTTCGCCCGCCGTGGCGAACAGCTGGGCAAGCAGGCGCGGGCGTCCCAGGTGACCCTCAACCTGCATGGCCTGTTGCTCGACAGCCGCACCCTGGACCTGAGCGCCTACGGCCCGAGCATGCTGCGCGAAGGCACGTCGCTGGCGCTCGATACCCAGGCCCGCGATTGCCAACTGCTGCTCGACGGGGTGATCTACACCTCGGTGTTCAACCCCTACGACGGGCGCAAGAACTGGCAAGACATGATCAGTGCGTTCTGCACCACCTTTCGCGACTGTGCCGACGCCACCCTGGTGCTGAAGCTCACGCACCACGATATCGGCAATGCACTGGCCGACATGCTGCACCACCTCTACAAGAACCAGTCCTACCAGTGCCGTATCGTGCTGATCCACGGCTTTTTATCCGACCCGGACTACGAGCGGCTGGTGGAGGCCACCCGCTACGTGGTGAATTCCTCGTTCGGCGAAGGGCAGTGCCTGCCGCTGATGGAGTTCATGTCCTGCGGCAAGCCGGCGGTGGCGCCATGCAACACCGCGATGGCCGACTACATCGACCATGACAACAGCTTCATCGTCGACTCCACCGACGAACTGACCGCCTGGCCCCACGATCCGCGGGCCGCCTATCGGACCCTGCGCTACATCACCAACTGGGATTCGCTGTGCTCGGCCTATCGGGCCAGCTACGACGTCGCCCGGCAGGACCCGGAGCGTTATGCACGGATGTCGACCCATGCGATCGACAGCCTGCGGCGTTTCTGTAGCCAGGCCACGGCCGAACAGCGCCTGGGCGAGTTTTTTCGCCAGGTGCTGGAGCGGCGCAAGGCGCCTGCCACACCCGGGCTTCACGCATGATGCGGGCGTTCCTGCGGCGTTTGCGCAGGGGCGCGTCGTGGCCCGCGCCGCCGCCTCCCGAACCGTCCAAAGTGGCGGTCTCCCCCCGCGATTGCGGCTTGCGCGACGCCCTGCTCGATGGCTGGTTCCGTTCTGAAACCGGCGAGCTGCTCAAGGGCTTTGCGATTACCGCTGAAGACACCCTGCTCGATGTCGGCTGTGGCGAGGGCGTGGCGACGCTGTTCGCCATGCGCCAGGGCGCCTCGGTGATTTTTACCGACAGCGAGTTCGACAAGGTGCGCGAGCTGGCCCGGCAAGTCGCCGAGCAATCGGACGTAGCGGCCCTGGGGCTGGTCAGCAACAGCCTGCCATTGCCGCTGGCCCAGGGCTGCGCCAGCAAAGTGGTGTGCATGGAGGTGCTGGAGCACATCGAACAGCCCGAGCCGTTTCTCGCCGAGCTGGTACGCATGGGCCGCCCTGGCGCGCAGTACCTGATCAGCGTTCCGGACCCGGTGGGCGAGCATCTGCAGAAGGGCATCGCCCCCCCTGGCTATTACCGCGCGCCGAACCATGTGCAGATCTTTTCCCGCGAGGGCTTTGGCCAGATGATCGAGGACGCCGGGCTGGTCATCGAACACCGGCAGGCCACGGGCTTTTTCTGGGTCATGGGTATGATCTTCTTCTGGGCCAGCGAACGGGCCACCGGACGCGAACCGCCGGGCGCCGTGCGCGACCGCATCCAGGCGCCGTACCCGGCGCTGATGGAAGGCTGGGCACGGACCTGGGAAGAACTGCTGGCGCAACCCGACGGGCTGGCGATCAAGCAGGTGCTGGATGGCTTCATGCCAAAAAGCCAGGTCATCATCGCCCGCAAGCCGCTGTCCGACGCAGTGGCTGAGCCGTCTTGAACGACAAGCGGATCATGGATATCGAGCTGCTGCGGGGCATCGCGGTGCTGGGCGTGGTGTTCCATCATCTGCAAGGCACTCTGTTTCCAGGCGGGCTTGCCTGGCTGGGCAGCATCGCGGCCTACGGCCAGTTCTGGTGGGGCGTGGACCTGTTCTTCGCCATCTCCGGCTTTGTCATCGCCCGCAGCCTGATCCCGCAACTGCGCGCCTGCGCCAGCGCCGCGCAGTTCTGGCAACGGACCCGCGATTTCTGGATTCGCCGCGCCTTCCGCCTGTTGCCGTCGGCCTGGCTGTGGCTGCTGCTGATGTTGCTGGCGACCTTGTTTCTCAATCGTTCGGGAGCCTTCGGCAGCCTGCACGCCAACCTGTGGGCCACGGTTGCCGGTCTGTTGCAGTTCGCCAATTTTCGCTTCGCCGACAGCTTTTTCCACTATGAGTACGGTGCCAGTTTCGTCTACTGGAGCCTGTCGCTGGAGGAGCAGTTCTACCTGTTGCTGCCGCTGCTGGTGCTGCTGTGCCGCAAGTACCTGGCCTGGGCGTTGCTGGCGCTGGTGCTCGTGCAAGTCCTGACCCTGCGCTCGGCGCTGCTGATGGTCATTCGTACCGACGCCATGGCCCTCGGGGTGTTGCTGGCGCTGTGGACGGCCCGCGGCAGCTACCGGCACTGGGAACCGAAATGGCTGGGGCGGTATCCGGGGCTCGGCCCGCTGCTGTTGATCCTGTCCTGCCTGGGCCTGGGCTGGCTGGCCACCGATGGTTTTAATGTCACCCGTTACCGGGTTGGCGCCCTGGCGGTGCTCTGCGCGCTGCTGGTGTGGATCGCTTCCTACAACCGCGACTACCTGTTGCCCCGTGGCCCGCTGAAAAGCCTGCTGGCCTGGGTCGGCAGCCGTTCCTACGGGATCTACCTGATCCATGTCCCGGTGTTTCTGCTGGTCCGCGAAGCCTGGTTCCGCCTGGCGCCCCTGGGCACGACCGGGCTGGACGAGCAGCCGCTGCTGGCAATGGCCTGCGCCGCGGGCCTGCTGCTGTTGCTGAGCGAACTCAACTACCGTGTCATCGAGTTGCCCCTGCGCAATCGGGGCGCCGGGCTGGTGCAACGCCTGGGGGCAGCCCGCTCTCCCGTTCCTTCCACTGGAGTCACTTCATGCTGAGCCTTCTGAAAAAACTCACGGCGAGCGCTCCTGCGGCCGTGACGCCCGAGACACCGCCGCCGGCCAAGGTCGATCCGTACATGCTGGGCCTGCAGGACGCCATGCTCAGCGGCTGGTTCAACCAGGAAAACGGCGAGTTGTTCACCGGTTTTCCGGTGACGGCCGAGGACACCCTGCTGGATGTCGGCTGTGGGGATGGCGGTAACGTGCATTACTGCGCGATGCGCGGGGCGAAGATCATCATTGCCGACATCGATGCGGCCAAGGTCGAGGCGACGCGCCAGCGCCTGAGCGATACGCCGGCCCGCGGCGTGGAATGCCATGTCACCGATTGCAACCCGCTGCCGATCGCCGACGGCACCGCCAGCCGTGTGGTGTCCACCGAAGTCATCGAGCATGTGGACGACCCGGCGCAGTTTCTCTGCGAACTGGTGCGGGTCGGCCAGCCGGGCGCGCTGTACCTGTTGAGCGTGCCGCACCCGAGCTCCGAGGACCTGCAAAAGGACATCGCCGCGCCGGAGTATTTCCAGAAGCCCAACCATATCCGCATCATCAGCGAAGAGCAGTTCAAGCGGATGGTCAGCGACGCCGGGCTGGAGGTGCTCAGCCATAGCCAGTACGGCTTCTACTGGTCGCTGTGGATGCTGCTGTTCTGGGAAGCCAAGGTCGAATTCAGCAATCCCGAGCACCCGCTGCTCGATCAGTGGGCGAACACCTGGCAGACCATCCTCAACTCGCCGCGTGGCGTGCAGATCAAGCACGCGCTGGACGCCGTGGTCGCCAAGAGCCAGGTCATCATTGCCCGCAAGCCGGCCTGACCCGGCGCGGGCTTTTTGCCTGCCTGAATGAGGCAGGACGCAAGCTTTTGTAGCCGCTGCCGCAGGCTCGGGCCGCGTTCGGACGATCGCGACCGAAGGGCGCGCAAGGCCACAAGATCGCTGAAGGCCTGCGGCCTTATCGCAGCCTTCGGCAGCGGCTACAGAGTTCAGGCCTGTTGCACGAAGGTCAGGCGCAGGGCGAAGCCGATCAGCAGGCTGCCGAACAGCCATTGCTGGACCCGCTGGGCGGCGCGGTTGTGCGCCAGCCAGCGGCCGATCCAGGCGCCGGCCAGGGCGTAGGCGCTGTCGAACAGCAACCCCACCAACACCAGGAGCAGACCGAGGCTGGCGAACTGTGCGGCCACGGGGCCGGCCTGTGGGTCGATGAACTGTGGCAGCAGCACCGAGCAGAACAGCAGCGCCTTGGGGTTGAGCAGGTTGGTCAACAGGCCGCGGCGGATCGCTTCGCGCCAGCGCAGGGCGCTCGCGGCCTCGCCGTTTTGCAGGCTGGGCAGCAGGTTGGCCCGCAGGCACTGCACGCCGAGCCACAACAGGTAGGCGGCCCCGCCCAGGCGCACCACTTCGAAGGTCCAGGGCGCGGCCTTGAACAGCGTGGCCAGGCCCAATGCCGCCAGCGCCACATGGCAGCCCCGGGCGATCGCCAGGCCCACCGCCGTGGCCAGCGCCAGGCCCTTGCCTTGGCGGGCGCCGGTTTGCAGCAGCAGGATCATGTCGGGACCGGGCAGCAGATAGACCACCGCCAGCGCCAGGAAAAACATCCAGAGTTGTGCCACCTTGCCACCCCTTTCGTTGTCGATTCGGTAGCCAGAGTCTAGGGCCGAAGGGCGGGGCAGGTGCTTGCGTAGTCAGCCAGCATGAGGTCGAAAATTGGCATAATCTTCCGTCTGGACATGGAGTGACTATCGGAAAATGCCAAAGATGAAACTGGACGCCTACGACCGCAAGATTCTCGCCGCCCTGCAGCGCGACGGCCGCCTGAGCAACGTGCAACTGGCGGAGGAGATCGGCCTGTCGCCCTCACCCTGCCTGCGCCGGGTACGGATGCTGGAAGAAGCCGGGGTGATTCGCGGCTACCAGGCCAACCTCGATCGCGATGAAGTGGGCCTGGGGCTGACGGTGTTTGTCGGGGTCAAGGTCGAGCGGCACACCGACGAGCATTCCGAAGCCTTCCACAAGGCGGTGACGGCGCTGCCGGAGGTGCTTTCGGCGTTCCTGGTGTCCGGCGAGTCGGACTTTCTGCTGCAGGTGGTGGTGCCGGACCTGCGCGCCTACGACCGCTTTCTCACCGGCAGCCTGCTGAAACTGCCGGGCGTCAGCGATATCCGCAGCAACTTCGCGATCCACACGGTGAAAACCCCGGGGGCGCTGCCGCTGGGGCATTTGCCGGCCTGACGCGATCATCTGTAGCCTCTGCCGCAGGCTGCGATAAGGCCGAAGGCCTTCGGCGATCTTGAGAGCTTGCGCGCCCTTCGGTCGCGATCGCAGCCTGCGGCAGCGGCTACAGGCTCTACATCTGCGTCGCCATCCCCTCGACATCCATCGCCGCCTGGCGCAACGCCTCGGAGCGGGTCGGGTGTGGGTGGCAGGTCAGGGCGATATCTTCGGCCGAGGCGCAGAACTCCATGGCCACGCAGTATTCGCCGATCATTTCGCTGACGCTCGGTCCTACTAAATGCACGCCGAGGATTTCATCGGTCTGCGCGTCCGCCAGGACCTTGGCGAAGCCTTCGGTCTCATGGTTGATCTTGGCCCGGCTGTTGGCCGTGAAAGGGAACTTGCCGACCTTGTAGGCCCGGCCCTCGGCCTTGAGCTGCTCTTCGGTCTTGCCGACGCTGGCCAGCTCCGGTCTGGTGTAGATCACACTGGGGATCAGGTTGTAATTCACTTCACCGGCCTTGCCGACGATCTGCTCGATACAGGCCATGGCCTCGTCCTCGGCCTTGTGGGCGAGCATCGGCCCGGACGTGACGTCGCCAATCACCCACACGCCAGGGGCCTCGGTGCGGTGCTGGCGGTTGGCGAGCATGCCGCGCGGGTCGGTGCTCAGGCCGACGTTCTCCAGGCCCAGGCCTTGGGTATAGGGCCGGCGCCCGATGGCCACCAGCACGTAGTCGGCTTCCAGCAGCTGCGCGGTGCCGCCCGCCGCCGGCTCGATACTCAACTGCACGCCGTTGGCCGAGGTGCTGGCACTGCTGACCCTGGTGCCGAGCTTGAAGACGATCCCCTGTTTGCCCAGGGCCCGTTGCAGGGCCTTGCCCGCTTCGCCATCGACGCCGGGACAGATGCGGTCCAGGTATTCGACCACCGTCACCTGGGCCCCCAGGCGCCGCCAGACCGAACCCAGCTCCAGGCCGATCACCCCGGCGCCGATCACCACCAGGTGCCGGGGTACTTCGCTGAGGGACAGTGCGCCGGTGGAGTCGAGGATGCGCCGGTTGTCGATCTCCACCCCGGGCAATGGCGTCGGCTCGGAGCCGGTGGCGATCACGATGTCCTTGGCCTGCAACCGGGTCTTGCCCCCGGCGCCGTCGGTCACCGTGACCTGGCCCGGGCCGTCGATATGGCCCCAACCCTTGATCCAGTCGACCTTGTTCTTGCGGAACAGGAACTCGATGCCCTTGGTCAGGCCCGCCACGCTGTCGTCTTTCTGCTTCATCATCTGGGCCAGGTTGAGGCTGGGCTTGACCTCGATGCCCAGTTCGGCGAATTCCTTGCCCATGGCCGCCTCGTACAGCTCCGAGGCGTGCAGCAAGGCCTTGGACGGCATGCAGCCGACGTTCAGGCAGGTGCCGCCGAGGGTGGCGCGACCTTCGACACAGGCAGCCTTGAGCCCCAGCTGGCCGGCGCGAATGGCAGCGTTGTAGCCACCGGGACCCCCACCGAGGATGACGACGTCATAGCTGTTCATGGCTGTTCTCCTGCAATCGCAAAGACGGGTTTAAAGGTAGTCGAGCAAAAAATTATGATCGTAATATGAGCGTGCGAAGAGCGGGCGGTCAAGCACGGGGGTCACATTCTCTGTAGCAACTGTGTTTCTCACGTGATTTGCGCAGAAGCCTGGAAGGCTTCGCGCATTCGCGCGTTCAGAATTGTGATGAGCTTGCGCATGGCAGCGACCAGCGCCAGCTTCTTTGGTTTGCCCCGACCAACCAGCCCCTCGTAAAACGTTTTGAGCACCGGGTCATAGCGAACCGCACTCAAAGCCGCCATGTAGATCATCGCTCGCGGATTGGCCCGACCACCCCAGGTAATCCGTCGCCCATGGGACCTGCCGCTATCTTTGGCAAGTGGCGCTACACCGTAGAGCTTGGCAATCGCCTTGCGATTCAAGTGGCCTAGCTCAGGCATGTCACAAACAAGAGTCGAGAGAACAACAGGGCCAACACCTTTGATCGCCGAGGCCACCTGGGCCTGTACCGACCCCTTGAGCTGCTCGCTAATGTGCATGTCCAGCTCGTCTCGGTCGGCTTCCAGGCGCTGGATATTGCGTTCAAGCATTAAACGCATGGCCGGTTGCTCAGTCAGGCGTCGCCGCTGCTTTTCTGCCGCCAGCATTTGCACCACTTGCTGGCGGCGGCGATGACAAGCGTGCAGAAACTGAGTTTCTTCGTTTGGGGGCTGATAGCGATTGAGCTTGAGGACGCTTGCCATATGGGCAAGGACGCAAGCATCCAGGCGGTCGGTTTTCGCCAACTGGCCTGTTGAACGAGCAAAGTCCCGAGCCTGTCGAGGATTGACTCTGACCATGGGCAAGCCAGCGGCATAGAGCGCCTTCAACGCTTGCAGCTCATAGCCACCGGTTGCTTCCAGGACCACTTGCTGAGGAGCGAATGGCGTTAGCCAAGCAATCACCTGCTGCCATCCTGCCGAATCATTGGAGGTGTGTAGTTGTGGTCCATGTTTGTCCACCTTCACATCCAAAGTGTCCTTGCTCACATCGATACCGGCGCCTATGCAACCCATGATGATCTCCTCTAGTCTTGAGACGTCGAGAGTTCTCCTCGGCAGCCCAGCCTTATCTTCGAGTGTCGGCTCGAGCAACTGTACGGGCGTAGTTGAGGAGAGATCGGCATGGAGACCTTGCTACAGCACGATCGTTTGAATCTAGGAGCTAGCGATCGTCCATGCCGACTCTCGACACCCAATCTGGCAGATCTAGAACAGATAAGGAGCGAAGCTTGCTCGCGATGGTATCGACGCGGTCTTGCCGTTGAACCGCGTTGGCCGTATCGCGAGCAATCGAGCGTCGACCGGCCGCTCCTACAGAAGAAGAGGGGCAGGGTGTTCAGGTCCACCAGTAGCGCACGAGGTGGAAGAAGATCGGCGCGGCGAAACACACCGAGTCCAGGCGGTCGAGCATGCCGCCGTGGCCTTCGATCATATGGCCCCAGTCCTTCACCCCACGGTCGCGCTTGATCGCCGACATGACGATGCCGCCGGCAAAGCCCAGCAGGTTGATCAGCAGGGCGATCAGGAACGACTGCCAGACAGTGAACGGGGTGATCCACCACAGCGCGCCGCCGATCAGCGAGGCCAGCAGGATGCCGCCGACAAAACCTTCCACGGTCTTGGACGGCGACAGCCGCGGGGCGATCTTGCGTTTGCCGAAGAGTTTTCCACAGACGTACTGCAACACGTCCGACATCTGCACCACGATCACCAGGTAGGCGATCAGCAGCAGGTTGCGCCCTTCGTAGCCGGCGATATCCAGGGTCAGCAGTGCCGGGACGAACGACACGCAGAACACCGCGATCATCAGCCCCCACTGGACCTTGGAGGCACGTTCCAGGAAGTGCGTGCTGTCGCCGCCCAGGGACGCGAGGATCGGCAGCAGCAGGAACACATAGACCGGGATGAAGATCGAGAACAGCCCGTACCAGTCGAAGTAGATCAGCAGGTACTGCACGGGCAGGGCCAGGTAGAACGCCGCCACCAGCGCCGGGTAGTCGCTGCGCCGGGTCGGCATCAGGGTCAGGAACTCGCGCAGGGCGTAGAACGAGACGGCGTAGAACAGCAGGATCACCGCGCTGGTGCCGAGCCAGAAGGCGATGCCGATCACCAGCACCATCACCCACCAGGCGTTGATGCGCGCGTTGAGGTTGTCGACCACCGAGCTCGGCGCGCCGCGGGTCCGCAGCTTGAGCAGAAAACCGATCAGCGAGGCCAGCACCAGTACCGCGCCGATCCCGCCGAACAACATCAGGGTTTGCCTATCCATCTCAAGAATGCTCCGGGGCCATGGCCAGCAGCGCTGCGCGGCTGCGTTCGAGGAATTGCTCTTTGCTTTCGCCGTCTTCGAGGGACAGCGGCGCGCCGAAGCTGGTGGTGCACAACAGCGGCAGCGGCAGGAAACGGCCCTTGGGCATCACGCGGTTGAGGTTGGCGATCCACACCGGAATCACCTGGGCCTGTGGGTAACTTTTCGCCAAGTGGTAGATACCGCTCTTGAACGGCAGCAGGCCTTCCTCCTCCAGGTTGCGCGTGCCTTCGGGGAAGATGATCAGTGAATCGCCGTTGGCCAGGGCATCGAGCATCGGCTGCAAGGGGTTATCCACAGGCTCCTTGCGTTCGCGGTCGATCAGCACGCCGTTGAACACCCGGTTGATGATGTAGCGGCGCAACGGGCGGGCCTGCCAGTAATCGGCGCCGGCCACTGGCCGCGTCACCTTGCGCAGCGCGGGCGGCAGCGAGGCCCAGAGCAGCACGAAGTCGCCGTGGCTGCTGTGGTTGGCGAAGTAGATGCGTTGCACCGCCTGCGGCCCGCAACCGAGCCAGAGGCTGCGGGCCCCGGTGATGGTGCGGGCGGCGGAGGTGATGAGGGTGGCGACCAGGGGTTCGAGCATGAGAATTCCTTATCCGGCGATGGCCAGCCAGGGGCTGGCCAGGATGAAGCCCAGTGTCAGCAGTACTTGCGTTGCCAGCAGCCAGGCCTGGCGCCGCAACAGGTCGAGGGCGCCGCGGCTGCGTTGTGGCCACGGGCGGCCGCCGGCGGTCGCCGGTTGCAGGCCGAGGGTGCTCAGCGCCTGGTCCAGCGCGGCGCTGCGTTCGGCCAGCGGCAATGGGCTGTCCGCCACCCGTTGGAACAGCTCGGCATCGAAGGCCACCCGCAGCGCCCAGTACTTTTGCAGCACTCCCAGGACCAGCAGGGCGACGCTCAGGGCGATGGCCCATGGGATGGATACACCGAGCAGCCATTGGCCGAGGCCGAGCAGGGCGCCGAGCAGTGTCAGGCCTGTGGATAACAGGTCCAGCGAATGCCCGCGGCGCAACAGGCTCGCCACCGCGTGCAGTTCCATATCAGTGGCCATACACGCTCCCCTGGGCTGTGGATAAAGGCTCCAGGGCCCGGCGGTGCGCGGGTTGCAGGACGATCTGCGGGCGCGCGCGGCGGATCTGCACGATGGCCGCATCGACGCTGGCGGCACGGCCTGTGTACAACAGCCAGGCGGCCACGGCGGTGGCACTGCGCGAATAGCCCAGGGCGCAGCAGACCAGCAGCGGCGCGTGCTCGCGCAGGCTTTCGATGGCTTGCGCGGCTTCGCGGCATTGCAAGGGGGTGGGCGCGGTCAGGTCGAGCACCGGCACGCAGCGATAGGCCAGGTGGCGGCCGTCCACGGACAGCTCGGCGCACAGGTCGACCACCGCGCTGAACGGGCTGTCCTGCAACTCGCCCGGGGTCGGGATACGCCCGAGCCAGACGTTATCCACAACCTCGTCGGGCTGTGGATGCTTGCGGGTCCACAACCGCGAGTTGACCCAGGCCGCCGCCAGATAAGGCGCCAGTAGCCAGCGCGTGGCGTTGCCCAGGCGACCGTCCGCGCCTTTTTGGAACCCCTTGGCGCCGAACAGCCCGTAGTTCAGCGCCACCAGCAGCAGGGCCACGGCGGGCCACAGCAGCCACAGCCAGGTTCCGGCGAAGACCAGCGCCGGTACGGCAAACAGCAGTGCCCCCAGGGCATAACGCAACGCCAGGCGCCAGCGCTGCCGATCGCGAGCCAGGCGCAGGTCCTGCAGCATGCCGGGACGGTCCAGCGGCCACAGCCAGACGCACAGCCAGCCGGCCAGGGCGCCTGTGGGCACGTCGATAAAGTGGTGTTGATAAGTGGTCAGCACCGACACGCCGATCAGCGCGAACCAGCCGTGCACCAGCCAGCGCCAGGCGCCCTGGACATGCCGCGCGTAGCAGACCCACAGCACCACCAGCAGCGCGATGTGCAGCGACGGCGCCTGGTTGAACGGCTTGTCGAAGCCGGCCAGCACGTCGAACAGCCAGCCGAACAGGCCATCCAGTTCCGGGCGCTGGAAGGTGAAGCGCAACGGCCAGAGCAGGAAGCAACTGACGGCGATGACTTGCGCGGTCAACAGGCGCAAGGCGTGGCGCTTGAGTTCTTCGCGGCTGGTGGGCAGCAACAGGGAAAAACCGTACAGCAGGTCGATCGACCAGTAGGGCACGATGCTCCAGGCCCAGAACGGCATCTGCCGCTCCCAGTCGAACACCAGGCTGCCGACCTCGGCCCGTTGCGAAGTGACCCAGGTGGCGAAGCCATAGGTGCCGAAAAACAGCGGCGCCAGCAGCAACAGCCAGAGCACCGCGGGTTTCAGCAGGCCGGGCTCGCGGGTGTACGTCGCGGCGACCGTCATCATTGCACCCGCTGCGCCAGCGACACGCTGAAAATGCCCCACTGATCGACGCGCAGGGTGATCCGGCGGAACCCTGCCGCTTCCACCAGTTGGTCCATCTCGGCCTGGGTTCGGCGGCGCATGACCCAGGCCTGCCCCGCACGGTGGCTGGTCAGGGCGCGGGCGATCAGTTCCAGCTGCGGGTGCCACGGCTGTCCGGTGTAGACCAGGTAACCACCGGGCTCCACGGCGGCGGCCAGGCCTGCCAGGGAGTCGCTGACCATCTGGTTGTCGGCGAACAGTTCGTACAGGCCGGACACCACCGCCAGCGTCGGCTTGGGCGCCAGGGCCGCGAGGTCGTCGCGGTCGAAGGCGTCGGCTTTGACGAAGCGGGCAATCTGCCCCAGGCCTTTCTCGGCGATCAGCGCGCTGCCGTCGCGCACGTTGATGTCGCTGTAGTCGCGCAGCAGGATCGACTCCGGCAGCGGGCTGATGCCCTGCAAGGCTTCGAGAATGTAGCGCCCGTGGCCGGCGGCGATGTCGACGATGCGCACTTCGCGCTGCTGGGTGCGCAATTTCTCCATGGCCAGGCGCAGCAGTTCTTCCACGTGCAGCTTGCGTTGGCGAATGCCGCGCCAGCCGATGGAGTCCAGGTAGTTGCGGTCGATCATCCGGCCCAGGGCCGAGGTGCCGGTTGCTTGGTTGCGGTACACGTAGTCCAGGGTGCTGCCGGAGTCGAAACCGGTGTCGAAGCCCAGCTTGACCCCGGCCGAGAGCCGGCTGCCCAGGCGCATGCTGGCGCGGGTCAGGCGCCAGTAGAGGTCGCGCGGGGAGTTATGCGGCAGGGGCGCCGCCAGTGCTTCGGACTCGGCGCAGGTCAGGCCCAGGCGGTCGGCGTCGAGCAGGGAAGGGCGGTTCAATGGCCGCGCGAAGTTCTGCAGGATGAATCGCCGGGCGCTGGCGACGGCCGGGGCCCGGGCCTTCTCGCCGAGGGTGTCGTGGAAAAATCCCGGCAGGATGTGTTTTTCCTTGTGCAGGCTGCCCAGGCGCTCGAAGAACTGCTCCTGGGGCCGGCGATGGACGACGAAGTCGGCGCCGGAGATCAGCAACTGGGTCGGCACCTGGATCGCCTGGGCGTCGGCCACCACCCGCTCGGCGGCTTCGTACAGGCCGAGCAGCACGTTCACCGAGATCGCCTTGGTGATCAGCGGGTCGCTGTCATAGGAGGCCACGCGCGCCGGGTCATGGCTGAGGAAGCGCGCCTTGACGTAGCTGTTGACGAAAAAGTTGCCGCGAAAGCGCCGCATCAACGCCAGGCCCGGGCGGGCGAACGGCACGTAGAGCTTGACCTTGAACGCCGGCGACGCCAGCACCAGGGCGCGGATGCGCGGTGCGTAGTCATGGACCCAGGTGGCGGCGATCACCGCGCCGACGCTCTGGGCCACCACGGCCATGTGTTCTTCGTCGATGCCGTGGCCGGTCCGCAGGTGATCGCAGAAGGTCTGTACGTCGCGCACGCTGGTGGCGAAGCTCGGGCTGTCGCCCCGGGCGCCGGGCGACTGGCCGTGGCCGCGGGCGTCCCAGGCGAAGAAATCGAAGGCCGGCAGGTCCAGTTCGTCCACCAGATGGGCGATGCGCGCGGAGTGTTCGTGGCCGCGGTGGAACAGCAGCACGGCCTGGCGCGGGCCGTCCGCGGGGGCGGCGGTGGCCGGCCAGTGGCGGTAGAACAGCTCGACGCCGTCGTGGGTGGTGAAGGTCTGGTGTTGAGCTTCGCGCATGGCAACTTCCTTATTCCGAGGGGGCGTTTTGCTGCACTGGTTGTTGGGCTTCTTGTTGCAGCACGTCTTGCTGTCGGGCTTCGAGCAGGCCCTGGCGAACCCGGTTGATCAAGGTGTAGACCAACAACGCGGCGACCACCGCCAGCACGCCATTGATCCAGGCGGCGCTCAGCCAGCCCAGGGCGATGCCGGTGGCCAGCACGCCGAGCACGAACGCCCGGTCGCTCTTGCCCATGGGGCCGTCATAGCGGCGCGAGGCGCCGATCATCGGCCCCAGCACGCCGGCGTATTCGCTGAACAGCGCCAGCAGCGTCACCAGCAGGACCAGCGGCAGGCTGACGCCGGCAATCAGCGCGAAAGGCAGGATCAACGCGCTGTCGGCAATCACGTCGCACAATTCATTGAGATAGGCGCCCAGGCGCGATTGCTGGCCGAATTCCCGGGCCAGCATGCCGTCGATGGCGTTCAGCGCCATGCGCAGGATCATCCACAGCGGGATCAGGATGAACAGCCAGAGGTGGTTGGCGAAACTGCCGATCAGCGCGCCCACCAGCACCGAAACCGCCGCCGCCAGCACAGTGATCTGGTTGGCCGTGGTGCCGTTGTCGTACAGGCGCTGGACCCAAGGCCGCAGCAGGTTCTGGAAGCGCGGTTTGAGCTGGTAGATGGAGAGCATGGCTGGACGTTTCCTTGTCACACAGTAGGCCACGGATTATGGCCACAGATCTCGCGGGCTGGCATCAGCGAAGCAGCGGTTTTCCCTGGCTTTGTGACGCGTCCAGGGCAAATAAAGGCATAGGTAAGCGACGAAAATTTCACTACTATCGTTATATCGTAACGATTTGTGACAAATACAGCGGCCTGTCGAAGAGTTATCCACAGGCCGGAACGGGTTAACGACCAGCGTTGGGGTGGTATGCAAGTCGATCTTGAGACTGAAGGGGCGGGGGTCGAAGCCTTGCCGAGGTTTCAGCGGGCGGCCTTTCACGAGCGCCGTCTGAAGCGTTGGGGCATCGGGCTGGCGGGGCTGGCCGGGGTGGGGATGGTGCTGGCGTTTTTCGTCGACCTGTTTGCCCCGCAATCCTTGTGGCCGGCGCTGCTGGTCAATCTGGCGGCGGCCTTGCTGGTGCTGGTCGGCGGCCTGCAGGCGGCGGGCTGGGTCAGTGCCTGGCGCGCGGGTGTGTTGCGCGCGCCAGATGTGGCGCCGAGCCCGGAGCCGGTTGTGGATGAAGCATTGCCTGATGACGGCTGGTACGAACGCTTGCTGGACGGCATCAGCCAGCGTTGGTCCGGGCTGCTGGCGCAGATCGGCGCGCCGACCTTGTGGCTGGGTGGCTGGGCCTTGCTGGTGCTGTTGGTCATCGAACAGGCGTGGAACCTGAGCCTGCCCGCCGCGGCCCTGGGCCTGGCGGGCAATGTCGGTGCGGTGCTGGCGCTGTTGCTGGCCTTCGGCTTGCTGGTGTTCGAGCGCCAGCTGAGCCAGGAACGACCCGGCGAATGGCCGGAAGCCGCGGCGCTGGCGCAGTTGGCGCGAGTGGCGATCATCAGCCTGGTGCTGGCCGCGCTGTGCCTGTTGTTCAGCAGCGACACGGCGCTCTGGCCGGTGCGCCTGGGCGTGCTGATCGGCGTATTGCCGGCGTTGGTGGCCCTGGAGTTCCTGCTGCGCGCGGTGCTGTCGTTGTTCAGCCCGCGTCGCGCGCAGCTGGAGCCGCGCATGCTGGCCCACAGCGTGATCGCCGACCTGTTGCGCTGGCCGCCGCAGCCTTTGCTGGCCTTGCAGCACGAATTGCACAACCGCTTCGGCATCGACCTGCGGCAGATCTGGGCCTTCACTTATATGCGCCGGGCGTTCCTGCCGGTGCTGCTGGTAGTGCTCGGGGTGGGCTGGTTGCTCACCGGCCTGCATGAAGTGCCGTTGCAGGGGCGGGGCATCTACGAGCGTTTCGGCAAGCCGGTGGCGGTCTTTGGCCCGGGTTTGCACGCGGGGCTGCCGTGGCCGCTGGGGCGGGTGCTGAGTGTCGAGAACGGCGTGGTCCACGAACTGGCCACCAGTGTCGGCGAGGCGCCCGCGGTGGTCGAACCGGCGCCGGCCGAAGGCCCGCCACCGCTGGTGGCCAACCGCCTGTGGGACGCCAGCCATGTGAACGACAAATCCCAGGTGATCGCCAGCGGCAGTGCCGACAAACAGAGCTTCCAGATCGTCAACATGGACGTGCGCTTCGTCTATCGCATCGGCCTGGGCGATCAGGCGGCGCTGGCGGCGACCTACAACAGCGCCGATATTCCGATGCTGATCCGCAGCACCGCCAGCCGCATCCTGGTCCACGACTTTGCCTCGCGCACCCTCGATGGCCTGTTGGGCGAAGACCGTACCAGCCTGGCCGAGGATATCGGCCGCGCGGTGCAGGCCGACCTGGAGAAGCTTGACAGCGGGGTGGAGATTCTCGCCACCGTGGTCGAGGCCATTCACCCGCCGGCGGGCGCCGCCAATGCCTATCACGACGTCCAGGCCGCGCAGATCGGCGCCCAGGCGCTGATTTCCCGCGAGCGCGGCGCGGCCAGCGAGCAGACCAACCAGGCGCAGTTGCAGGCCAGCATCGCCCGCGACCAGGCCCAGGCCACGGCCCATGAAGTGCAGGCCACGGCGCAAGCGGCCGACCTGCGTTTCTCCGCCGAGCAAAAGGCCTATGCCAGCGCCGGCCAGGCATTCGTGCTGGAGCAGTATTTGAGCCAGCTGAGCCAGGGCCTGCGCAACGCCAAGTTGCTGGTGCTCGATCATCGCCTGGGCGGTGCCAACGCACCGACCCTCGACCTGCGTACATTCACTTTGCCGACCGAGCCTTCGGTGCCGGGTAACACCGCTCAGCCAGGAGCCGCCCATTGAGCCAGTCCCATTCCCACGATCATCAGGACCACGCCGGCCACGATCACGGCCACGGTGGACATCACCATCACGGGCACCATCATCACCATCACGGCGCGCCGGAAGAGGCGGGGCCCTTTCCCTGGCGGCGCATGGCCTGGGCGCTGTTGCTGGTGCTGTTCGCCATTGCTGCGGCGAGCCTGGTGCAAGTGCGTTCCGGCGAAGCCACGGTGATCACCCGTTTCGGCAACCCGGCGCGGGTGCTGCTGGAGCCTGGCCTCGGCTGGCGCTGGCCGGCACCCTTCGAGGCGGCGATCCCGGTGGACCTGCGCCTGCGCACCACGTCCAGCGGTTTGCAGGATGTCGGCACCCGCGACGGTCTGCGCATCATCGTCCAGGCCTATGTGGTGTGGCAGGTGCAGGGCGATCCGGACAACGTGAAACGCTTCATGCGTGCGGTGCAGAACCAGCCGGACGAAGCGGCGCGACAGATCCGTACCTTTGTCGGCTCGGCCCTGGAAACCACCGCCAGCAGTTTCGACCTGGCCAATCTGGTGAACACCGATGCGAGCAAGGTGCGCATCGCCGACTTCGAAGCCCAGTTGCGTAAACAGATCGAGCAGCAGTTGCTGAGTACCTATGGCGTGCGCGTGCTGCAAGTCGGCGTGGAACGCCTGACCCTGCCCTCGGTGACCCTGACGGCCACCGTCGACCGCATGCGCGCCGAGCGTGAAACCATCGCCACCGAACGCACGGCCATCGGCAAGCGCGAAGCGGCGCAAATCCGTTCCGCCGCCGAGCGCGATGCGCGCATCGTCCAGGCCGACGCCACGGTGAAAGCCGCGGATATCGAAGCCCAATCCCGGGTGCAGGCGGCACAGATCTACGGCCGCGCTTACGCCGGTTCGCCGCAGCTGTACAACCTGCTGCGTTCGCTGGACACCTTGGGCACGGTGGTGACCCCAGGCACCAAGCTGATTCTGCGCACCGATGCGGCACCGTTCCGGGTGCTGGTGGACGGGCCACCGAGCCTCGGCAATAAAGCCGCCGGGTCGCAACCATGAGTTTGGTTCCACGTGGAACACATGAACTTGGCAGCCCGTGGATTCAGGCCGGTCGCCTGGCGTTTCTCGCCCTGTATGCGGTGACCGTGCTGGCCGCCTTGGCCTGGGCGTTTTCCAATGTGCGGCAGATCGATCCACAGAACCGCGCGGTGGTCCTGCATTTCGGTGCGCTGGACCGCATCCAGAACGCCGGCTTGTTGCTGGCCTGGCCACAGCCGTTCGAACAGGTGGTGCTGTTGCCCGCCGCGGACCGGGTGATCGAGCGGCGGGTGGAAAGCCTGCTGCGCTCCGATGCGGCCTTAAAGGGTGACAAGGTGGCGAGTTTCGCCGTGCCCCTGAGCGATGCCCTGGCCGGTTCCGGTTACCTGCTGACCGGCGACGCCGGGGTGGTGCAGCTGGATGTGCGGGTGTTCTACAAGGTCACCGAGCCTTATGCCTTCGTGTTGCAGGGCGAACATGTGTTGCCGGCACTGGATCGGTTGGTGACCCGCAGTGCCCTGGCCCTGACCGCTGCCCGTGACCTCGACACCATATTGGTGGCGCGTCCGGAACTGATCGGGGCCGACAATCAGGCCGCCGAGCGTCGTGAACGGCTGCGCGGCGATCTGGTGCAAGGCATCAATCTGCGGCTGGCGGATCTGGCGGCGACCGGGCAGGGGATCGGCATAGAAGTGACCCGGGTCGACGTCCAGTCCAGTCTGCCGGGACCGGCGGTCAGCGCTTTCAACGCGGTGCTGACTGCCAGCCAGCAGGCCGACAAGACGGTGGCCAACGCGCGCACCGACGCCGAAAAGCTCACGCAAACCGCCAATGAACAGGCCGACCGCACCTTGCAGGTGGCGCACGCCCAGGCCGGTGAACGCCTGGCCAAGGCCCAGGCCGATACCGCGACCATCCAGAGCCTGGCCCAGGCGCAACGCAACGGCACCGATCCGGAGATGCTCCTGCGCATCTACCGTGAACGGCTGCCGAAGATTCTCGGCCAGGCCGGCTCGGTGACCACGGTCAATCCCCAAGACGATTCCCGCCTGATCATTCAGGGAGCCCAACCATGACTGCCCACACCCATGCCGCCGGGCCGGCGAGCATGCTCACCTCCGCCGAACAACGCAGCGCTGCGCGCCAGCTGACCCTGGCCATGCTGGCCTTGGGGCTGCTTGGCCTGGGCCTGGTCTGGCGCTGGCTGGCCCCGGAGCAGACCGGCGTCAGCCAGTTGCTGCTGGGTTTCGCCTCGTTGCTGGTGGCGCTGCCGGTGATGCGTTCGGCCTGGTACAGCCTGCGTTACCCGAGCCTGCACGGCATCACCGACCAGTTGATCGCCCTGGCCATGCTCGGCGCCTGGGCCACCGGCGACCTGCTGACCGCGGCGCTGCTGCCGATCATCATGATCTTCGGTCACGTGCTGGAGGAGCGCAGCGTCATCGGTTCCCAGGAAGCCATTCATGCCCTGGGCCGCTTGACCCGCAGCCATGCGCGCCTGGTGCGGGCCGACGGCAGTATTGGCGAGGTGGACAACGCCACGCTCAAGGCCGGCGATGTCGTCGAAGTGCGCGCCGGCGACCGGGTGCCCGCCGACGGCCTGGTGCTGTCCGGGCAAGCCAGCCTCGATACCGCGCCGATCACCGGCGAGTCGGTGCCGTTGGAGGCCAATGTCGGCATGCAGGTGTTCGGCGGGGCGATCAACCTCGACGGCCTGTTGCGCCTGGAAGTGACCCGTACCGGCCACGAATCGACCCTGGGCAAGGTCATCGCGCTGATGCAAAGCGCCGAGCGTTCCAAGCCGCCGATCACTCGTTTGCTCGAGCGTTACGCCGGCAGCTACATGGTGCTGGTGTTGCTGCTGGCGGCGGTGACCTGGTTCATCACCAACGATGCCCAGGCGATGCTCGCGGTGCTGGTGGCGGCCTGTCCCTGCGCCCTGGTGCTGTCCGCGCCGGCCACGGCGATTGCCGGGATCGCCGTGGCGGCGCGCCACGGCATCCTGATTCGCAGCTCGGCGTTCCTCGAGGAGCTGGCGGACCTGACCTCGCTGGTGGTGGACAAGACCGGCACCCTGACGTTCGGCACCTTGCGCCTGCAATCCATCGACAGCCCGCGGCAAGATCGCCAGGCCTTGTTGAACCTGGCGGCCAGCCTCGGTTCGGCCAGCAGCCACCCGGTCAGCCGGGCGCTGGCCGGGCTGGTGGCCCAGGAGCATTTCCTGGTGTTGTCGGATATTCGCGAGCGCCAGGGCCTCGGCGTGGTGGCGCAGACCGAGCAGGGCGAGGCGGCCCTGGGGCGTCCCGAGTTGTTCGGCCAGCTCGGCATCGCCACCACGGCGGTACCCGAACATGACGGACCGATTGCCGGGCTGGCATTGAACGGCGAGTTTCTGGCCTGGCTGTTGCTGGCCGACAGCGTCAAGCCGGAAGCGCGTTTTGCCCTCGACGAACTGCGTGAACTGGGGTTGGGCCGCCAGCTGTTGCTGACCGGCGACCGCCAGAGTGTCGCCGACAGCCTGGCGCGGGATGTCGGCATCGGCGATGTCGAAGCCCAGGCATTGCCGGAAGACA
Source organism: Pseudomonas sp. SK3(2021) (assembly GCF_016772375.1). Classification (NCBI taxonomy): domain Bacteria; kingdom Pseudomonadati; phylum Pseudomonadota; class Gammaproteobacteria; order Pseudomonadales; family Pseudomonadaceae; genus Pseudomonas; species Pseudomonas sp. SK3(2021). The sequence continues at coordinate 151,533 of NZ_CP061943.1, read as the reverse complement.
AACTCAAGCGCGTGCTGGGGGAAATCGACAGCGGTTTCCGGCCGATGGTGGTGGGCGACGGGATCAACGATTCCCTGGCGCTCAAGGCTGGCGTGGTCGGTGTGGCCATGGGCGCGGGCGGGGCGGACATTGCCCTGGCCTCGGCGGATATCGTGCTGATCGGCAGCGACCTGCGGCGTCTTGGTACCTGTGTGCGCCTGAGCCGCCAGTGCCGCCAGACCCTGCAAGTGAATGTGGTCATCGGCCTGGGCTGGACCCTGGCCATAGTCGCCTTTGCCGCGTTCGGCTGGCTCGGCGCGGCGGGGGCGATGATCGCGGCGGTGCTGCACAACCTCAGCACCTTGCTGGTGCTGGGCAATGCCGGACGGTTGTTGCGGTTTCAGGAGCCATTGCTGAAGTTGTAGGGGCGGGTTGGCGAGACGTAGCGGGGCTGATGGAGCGCCGCTTTGCGGCTATCGCGAGCAAGGGCAAGCACTGGCGAGTTTTGCGTGAGGGCCTTGATGGTGAGAGCCAGGGTGCTCAATTCGGGGTTGAGCACCTGCAGCTAGAATCAAACCAGGTCGAACTGCGCGCCCGCCCGGTGGTCATCTGTGGAAAGGGCCCAGCACCCGGGACGGTCGGCTGGCTGTTCACCAGGGATTGTTGCAATGCCGACACTGATGAATTTCAGCTATCAGATCGATAGCCTGCTATTTTTTCAGTATGGTCTAACCTCACTCAGACGTCTGAAACAAGGGGGGATAATCCATGCTCGCGCAACTTCCACCGGCCTTACAGAATCTGCAACTACCGCTACGCCTGCGACTCTGGGACGGCCATGAATTCAACCTGGGGCCGGCGCCCAGCGTCACCATTGTGGTCAAGGACCCGCAACTGGTCACCCAGCTCACCCATCCCACTCTCGACTCGCTGGGGGCGGCGTTCGTCGAGGGCAAACTTGAGCTGGAAGGCTCGATCAGCGAAGTCATCCGGGTCTGCGACGAGCTGAGCCAGGCGTTGCTGGACGGCGAGGAACAAGTGCTGCCAGTACGCACCCTGCACGACAAGGCTACCGACGCGGCCGCCATCTCCTACCACTACGACCTTTCCAACGACTTCTACCAGCTGTGGCTCGACAGCGACATGGCCTATTCCTGTGCCTATTTCGAGACCGGCAGCGAAAGCCTGGAACAGGCCCAGCAAGCCAAATTCCGCCACCTGTGCCGCAAGTTGCGCTTGCAGCCCGGCGAATACCTGCTGGATGTCGGTTGTGGCTGGGGTGGGCTGGCGCGCTACGCGGCGCGGGAGTTCGGGGCCAAGGTATTCGGCATCACCCTGAGCAAGGAACAACTGGCGCTGGCCAAGGAGCGGGTGATCGCCGAAGGCTTGCAGGACCAGGTGGAACTGCAACTGCTGGACTACCGCGACCTGCCCCAGGACGGCCGCTTCGACAAAGTGGTGAGCGTCGGCATGTTCGAGCACGTGGGCCATGCCAACCTGGCGCAGTACTGCAAGACGCTGTTCGGCGCGGTGCGCGAAGGCGGCCTGGTGATGAACCATGGGATTACCGCCAAGTACACCGATGGACGTCCCGTGGGCCGTGGGGCCGGTGACTTCATCGAGAAGTACGTGTTCCCCAACGGCGAGCTGCCGCACCTGGCGATGATCTCGGCCGAGATCAGCGAAGCGGGGCTGGAGATCGTCGACGTGGAAAGCCTGCGCCTGCATTACGCCCGCACCCTGGACCACTGGAGCGAGCGCCTGGAGGACAACCTGGAAGCCGCCTCCCGGCTGGTGCCGGAACAGGTCTTGCGCATCTGGCGTCTGTACCTGGCCGGCTGTGCCTATGCCTTCGCCCGCGGCTGGATCAACCTGCACCAGATTCTTGCGGTCAAGGCCCACGCCGACGGCAGTCATGAACTGCCCTGGACTCGCGACGACCTGTATTACTCGTGAGCTAAAGAATCGGTGAAATAAGCCGGGCGACCCGCATGCCAAGCTGTTGCAGGCGGTGGGTTTCCCGGCTTTCTTTTTTGGCGATTTCACGGGAACGCTCGAAGTCGAAGTTGAGCATCTGTTCCACCTCCCTGGCGAAGGCTTCGTCCACGGTCAGCAACATCACCTCGAAATTCAGACGGAACGAGCGGTTGTCCAGGTTGGCGCTGCCGATCGCGCTGATTTCGCTGTCGATCAGCACCACTTTCTGGTGCAGGAAACCCGGCTGGTAACGGAACACCCGCACCCCGGCGCGTACCGCTTCGAAGGCGTACAGGCTGGACGCCGCGTAGACGATTCGATGGTCCGCGCGCGACGGCAGGAGGATTCGCACGTCCACCCCGCGCAGGGCGGCCAGGCGCAAGGCGGAGAACACCGCTTCGTCGGGGACGAAATAGGGGCTGGTGATCCATATCCGTTCGGTCGCCGCGTGGATGGCTTCGACGAAGAACAGCGAGCAGGTTTCATAAGGGTCCGCCGGGCCGCTGGCCAGCACCTGGCACAGCACACCGTCGTCGGGGTAAGTGTCCGGCAGGATCAGCGGCGGCAGTTGCCGCGAGGCCCAGAACCAGTCTTCGGCGAAGGATTCCTGCAGGCAGGCCACCACCGGGCCGCTGACTGAAACATGAGTGTCGCGCCAGGGCGACAAGGGCGGCTTTTTACCAAGGTACTCGTCGCCGACGTTATGCCCGCCGACAAACCCCAGCAGGCCATCGACCACCACTATCTTGCGGTGGTTGCGGAAGTTGATCTGGAAGCGATTGAGCCAGCCGCTGCGGGTGGCAAAGGCATGCACCTGGATGCCGGCATCGCGCAGTGGCTGCACATAGGAGTGGGGCAGGGAGTGGCTGCCGATGCGGTCGTAGAGCAGATGGATCGCCACACCTTCGCGAGCCTTTTTCAACAGCAGGTTTTGCAGGCGTCGGCCAAGGTCGTCATCGTGGATGATGAAGAACTGGATCAGCACCACTGTACGGGCGCGTTCGATGGCCTGGAAAATCGCGGCGAAGGTGGCATCGCCGTTGACCAGCAGCTGTACATGGTTGCTGGCCAGGCAAGGCATGCGCCCCAGCTTGGGCATGGCCCGCAGCGAGGTGTAGGCGGCCGAGGCGCGGGCACTCAGGGCCTCCTCGATCCAGGGGCGCCAGTTCAGCTCGTTGATCGCCTTGCGCATCTCCAGGTTGGCCTGGCGTCGGGCCTTGATATAGGCATCGAAGGTGCTGCGACCGAACACCAGATAGGGAATCAGGGTCAGGTACGGCATGAACAACAGCGACAGGGCCCAGGCAATGGCGCCTTGGGCGGTCCTGACGGTCAGCACCGCGTGGATGGCGGCAATCAGGCCGAGAAAGTGCAGGGTGGCAATCAGATAGCCAAAAATATGTGGGCCAAAATAATCCATGGGGCAGCCATGCTCCTTGACGATTCAATGCCTAACAGACCATGTTCCACGGCGATTGTCGCTAATTAATTCGTCATGCAACGCCGCTGCATTTTTGGCGTCTAACGGGCCACTACTGTCTAGGAGTCATTCGATGAAGCTTCGTCTACTGGGTTTGGCCATGGCTGCCGTTGTCTCGCTTCCGTTGGCCGCGCAGGCCCAGATGCTGCAACCTGGCCTGTGGGAACTGACCACCAGCAACATGAAAGTCGATGACCAGAGCCTGCCGGATCTGTCGTTGATTCTCGGTCAGTTGCAACAACAGCTGACCCCCGAACAGCGGGCGCAGCTGGAGAAGCAGGGCGTCACCATGGGCGGCAAGGGTATCCGTGTGTGCCTGACGCCGGACCAGGTGAAGTCCGACACCATTCCGCTGCAAGACCCGCAATCGGGCTGCCGCCAGGAGGTCACCGACCGCACCTCCAACCAGTGGAAGTTCCGTTTCAGTTGCCCGAAAGCCCAGGGCTCGGGCGTGGCGAAATTCCTCAGCGACCGTGAGTTCACCACCAACGTCAGCGGTACCTTCAATGCCACCGGCTTCCAGCAGAAGGGCAGCATGGACACCCGCGCGGTGTGGCTGGGGCAGGATTGCGGGACCGTTAAACCAAGGGCCTGAAGCATCGCGAGCAAGCTCGCTCCTACCGGTTCGGTGTCGTTCGTGCGTCGGTGAACCACCATTAATGTGTAGGAGCGAGCTTGCTCGCGATGGCGTCCTGGCGGACACCGCCGCTACAACTCCAGCCTCAACCGCTCCACCACCTCGCTCACTGGCCACCGCCCCAGATCCTCGCCATTGCGGCTGCGCAAGCTGACAAATCCCCCGTCCTTTTCCTTGTCGCCCACCACCAGCAGGTACGGCACCTTTTGCAGGCTGTGCTCGCGGATCTTGTAGCTGATCTTCTCGTTGCGCAGGTCGGCGCCGATCCGCAGGCCCTGGCGCTGCAGGGTGTCGGCCACCGACCGGGCGTAGTCCGCCTGGCCCTCGCTGATAGTGATCACCACTGCCTGGCGCGGTGCCAGCCAGCACGGCAGGGCGCCGCTGTAATGCTCGATGAGGATGCCGATGAAACGTTCCAGGGAACCGAACAGCGCGCGATGCAGCATCACCGGGCGCTGGCGTTCGCCGTGCTCGTCGATGTAGCTGATATCGAAACGTTCCGGCAGGTTGAGGTCGACCTGCAGGGTGCCGCATTGCCAATCGCGGCCAATGGCGTCGCGCAGCACGAACTCCAGTTTCGGGCCGTAGAACGCGCCTTCGCCGGGGTTGACCCGGTAGTCGATCGCCATGGTTTCCAGGGCGCCGGACAAGGCGCCTTCCAACTGGTCCCATAGCGCATCGCTGCCGATGCGATGGGCCGGACGGGTGGAGAGCTTGACCGCGACGTCGTGAAAGCCGAAATCGCGATAGATGTCGAACACCAGGGCGATGGTGCTGGCGCATTCCGCCTGCATCTGCGCCGGGGTGCAGAAGATGTGCGCGTCGTCCTGGGTGAAGTGGCGCACCCGCAGCAACCCATGCAACGCACCGGAGGGTTCGTAGCGATGCACCTTGCCGAACTCGGCGATGCGCAGCGGCAGGTCGCGGTAGCTTTTCAGGCCACGACTGAAGATCGACACCGCGCCGGGGCAGTTCATCGGCTTGAGGGCGAACACCCGCTGGTCCTCAGTGGTGGTGCTGAACATGTGATCGCGGTAGTTCTGCCAGTGCCCGGAGGTTTCCCAGAGGCTGCGGTCCATCACGTCCGGGGTGTTCACCTCCTGATAGCCAGCCTGGTCCTGGCGCCGGCGCATGTAGCCGATCAGTTGCTGGAACAGGGTCCAGCCCTTGGCATGCCAGAACACCGAGCCCGGCGCGCAGTCGTCGAAGTGGAACAGGTCCAGTTGCTGCCCGAGCTTGCGGTGGTCGCGCTTGCCGGCTTCTTCCAGGCGGGCCAGGTAATCCTTGAGGTCTTTCGGCGTGGCCCAGCAGGTGCCGTAGATCCGTTGCAGCGGCGCGTTCTTGGCATCGCCGCGCCAATAGGCGCCAGCGACCTTGGTCAGTTTGAACGCCTGGAGGGTTCCAGTGAACGGCACATGGGGGCCACGGCACAGGTCTTCGAAATCGCCCTGGCGGTACAGCGACAGCACCTGGTCTTGCGGGATGTCGCGGATCAGTTCGACCTTGTAGTGCTCGCCGAGGTTACCGAAATATTCCAGGGCGTCGTCGCGGGACAGCTCGCGGCGGCGTACCGCATGGTTGGTCGCGGCCAGGCGGATCATGCGCGCTTCGATGCACTGCAGGTCGTCGGGGGTGAAGGGCCGTTCGTAGGCAAAGTCGTAAAAGAAGCCGTCCTCGATCACCGGGCCGATGGTGACCTGGGCCGAGGGGTACAACTGCTTCACCGCCATGGCCAGCAGGTGCGCGCAGGAGTGGCGCAGGATCTCCAGGCCCTCGGGCTCACGGGCGGTGACGATACTGACCCGGGCATCGCTCTCAACCATAAAGGAACAATCCACCAGTCGATCGTTCACCCGGCCGGCGACGGCCGCCCTGGCCAGGCCGAGGCCGATGCTCGCGGCCACCTCGTACACGGAAAGCGGCTGATCGTACTCACGTTGCGAGCCGTCGGGCAGGGTGATGTGGATCATTGGGTGTTCCTTGGTGTTTCAGGGGGATTCAGGGAAAGGGCTCAGCGGGTAAAACGCAGCGGCAAACCCTGGCAGTTGTCGTACAGGCGCCCTGCGTGCCAGGCCAGTTGCCCCGATACCAGGGTGGTAGCAACGCTGTGCCGGAAACGCCGTTCGGCGAAGGGTGTCCAGCCGCACTGGGCGAGGATCGGCTGGCGGTCCACGGCGAAGCCCTCGGGCTCCGGCTTGATCAGTACCAGGTCGGCCCAGTAACCCTCGCGCAGGTAGCCGCGGTCGGGAATGGCGAACAGGTCGGCGACCCGGTGGCTGGTTTTCTCCACCAGGGTGGTGATGGGCAGCACGCCGTCGGCCACCAGTTCCAACAGGGCGGGCAGGGCGTGTTGCACCAGCGGCAACCCGGCAGGCGCCTGGCGGTAGGGCAGTTGTTTCTGCGCCCAGGTATGCGGCGCGTGGTCGCTGCCGATCACATCCAGGCGGTTGCCGAGCAGCGCCTGGCGCAGGGCGTCGCGATCGGCGCGGGTCTTGATCGCCGGGTTGCATTTGATCAGGTGCCCGAGGCGCGCGTAGTCACGGTCGTCGAACAGCAGATGGTGCAGGCAGACTTCGGCGGTGATGCGTTTTTGCGCCAGCGGCTTGTCTTCGAACAGCTCAAGTTCCCGGGCGCTGGTCAGGTGCAAGACATGCAGGCGAGTGCCGTGACGCTTGGCCAGATCCACGGCCAGCGACGAAGAGCGGTAACAGGCTTCGGCATCGCGGATCAGGGAGTGGGCCACGGCGGGAATCGCTTCGCCGAAACGCTCCTGCATGCGCCGTTCGTTGGCCAGGATGCTCGGCGTGTGTTCGCAGTGCGCCAGGAGCATGGTTGGCACTTCGGCGAACAAGCGCTCCAGGACCTGCGGATCGTCCACCAGCATGTTGCCGGTGGAGGCACCCATGAACACTTTGACCCCGGCCACCAGGCACGGGTCGAGGGCGGCGACCGTGTCGAGGTTGTCGCGGCTGACGCCGAAGTGAAAGCCAAAGTTCGCCACTGAATTGATGGCCGCGCGGCGTTTCTTGTCCTCCAGCGCGGCCAGGGTCAGGGTCGCGGGCTGGGTGTTGGGCATGTCCATGAAACTGGTGATGCCACCCGCCACGGCCGCTCGCGACTCGCTGTAGAAGCTGCCTTTCTCCGGTGCGCCGGGATCGCGGAAATGCACCTGGTCGTCGATCATGCCCGGCACCAGCCACTGGCCCTGGGCGTCGATCTCGGTGCGGGCGTTCTCGCCTTCTATGCTGCTGGCGATCTTCACGATGCGCCCTTGGTCCACCAACAGGTCGGCGTCGAACTCGCGTCCTTCATTGACCAGCCGGGCGTTGCGAATCAGCACGCTGTCCATGTTCAGAACTCGTTCTGCAGGGCTTTGTAACCGCGTACCAGATCGACGTTGGTGCGCGCCACGTCTTCGGAAAACTCCGAGGCGCTGACGCTGACCGGTGGGAACTGGGAGAGGTCGGTATTGGGCCCGATGCGGGTGGTGGAGGGCACGTAGAAGCCTTGCGGCAGGTCGCGGCCATCGACCACCGAGTTGTGCCGCACCACGCTGCCGTTGCCGACCGCGCAGTTGAACAGCACGCTGTTGAAGCCGATGAATACCCGGTCGCCGACTGTGCAGGGGCCATGGACGATGGAGCGGTGGGCGATGGAGGTGAACTCGCCGATGGTCACCGCCGCGCCGGATTTGGAGTGGATCACCACACCGTCCTGGATGTTCGAATTGGCGCCGATGATGATCGGATCCATGGCACCGTGCTCGTTGACTTCGTCGGCGCGGATCACCGCGTAGGGGCCGACGAAGACGTTCTCGCCGATCACCACTTTGCCGCAGATGATGGCGGTCTTGTCGACGTAGGCCGACTCGGCGATGACCGGCAGATCGCCGGAAGGGTTCTTGCGAATCATGTTGGGGCTTCCTGTAGCGGCGCGCTGATGACCTGCACCGCGCCGTCGCGAATGGCGTTGTAGAAACAGTTGGGGCGCCCGGTGTGGCAGGCCGGGCCTTGTTGATCCACCAGCAGCAGGACGGCGTCGCCGTCGCAGTCCAGGCGTGCTTCGAGCAGACGCTGGCGATGCCCCGAGCTTTCGCCCTTGCGCCACAGTTGCCGGCGCGAGCGCGACCAGTAGCAGACCTGCCCGCTGGCGAGGGTCTCGGCCAGGGCCCTGCGGTTCATCCAGGCCAGCATCAGCACCTCGCCGCTGTCGTGCTGCTGGGCGATGGCGGCGATCAGGCCGTCGGTGTTCCACGGCAGGGCATCGAGCACACCGGTGAGAGGCCAACGGCTGCCTGGGGGGGCGCTTTCCAGGTCGAGCATCGACAGTGGCGGGCGCTTGTTCATGGTTGGCTTCATGGCTGGTTCAGGGCGTCGTACAGGGTGTCCAGGTTGCATTCGAACAACCCGGTGAACGTGCTGGCTGGCCCCTTGGCGGCGAGGGCATCGGAGTACAGGGTGCCGCCGATGCGGGCGCCGCTTTCGTCGGCGATCTGCTTGAGCAGGCGCGCGTCCTTGATGTTCTCCATGAACACCGCCTTGACCTTGGCATTGCGGATCTGGGTAATCAGCGCCGCGACTTCGGCGGCCGAGGGTTCGCGCTCGGTGGACAGCCCCTGTGGGGCCATGAAGTCGATGCCGTAGGCCTGCCCCAGGTAACCGAAGGCATCGTGGGAGGTAACGATCTTGCGGTTGCCCGGCGGCAGTGCGCCGAACTTGGCCTTGGCCTCGGCCAGCAGCGCGTAGATCCGTTTCAGGTAGGCCTGGCTGTTGCGTTCGTAGTCGGCCTTGTTCGCCGGGTCGGCGGTCACCAGCGCCTTGGTGATGTTGCTCACATAGAGTTCGGCGTTCGCCAGGTTGTGCCAGGCGTGAGGGTCGGGAATGGTCTCGCCGTCCTCATCCAGCGAGCGTGGGATCACCCCGCGGCTGGCAGTGATCACCGGGGCCTGGGTGCCGGTACTGGCTACCAGGCGATCCAGCCACGGCTCGAAACCCAGGCCGTTCTTGATGATCAACCGGGCCTTGAGCAGGGCCTTGGCATCGTCCGGCGTCGGTTCGTAGGTGTGGGCGTCGGCGTCCGGGCCGACCATGTCGGTGATCTGGATGTGCTCGCCGCCGACCTCTCGGGTGATGTCGGCGAGGATGCTGAAGCTGGTGACCACTGCGAGTTTGTCCGCGGCCTGGGCGTGTGACAGCGACAACGGCAGCAACAGACTGAAGAGCACGAGTAGGGCGCGCATCGGGGAACACCTCATGGGGATGTGAGCAAAGGCGGGCGGCGCAGCAGACCGTGCACCGGACCGAACACCACGGACAGCAAATACAGGCCGCCAGCTACCAGGACGATGGCCGGGCCGCTGGGCAGCGAGTAATGGAACGACAGCAACAGGCCGAGCCATACCGAGAGGCAGCCGAGCAGCGCGGCGATGCCGATCAGCACCGGCAGGCGGCGACTCCAGAAGCGTGAGGCGGCGGCCGGCAGCATCATCAGGCCGACCACCATCAAGGCGCCGATGGCCTGGAAACCGATCACCAGGTTCAGCACCACCAGGGTCAGGAACAGGCCATGGGCGAGGGGGCCAAGGCGGCTGACACTGTTGAGGAACAGCGGGTCTAGGGTGTCCAGCAGCAACGCCTTGTAGATCAGTGCCATGGCTACCAGGCTGAACCCGGAGACCCAGAGCATGCCATCGAGGGTTGGCCCATCCACCGCCAGGGCCGAGCCGAACAGCAGGTGCAGCAGGTCCAGGCGTTTGCCGGCAAGGCCAAGAATCAGCACGCCGCTGGCCAGGCAAATCGGGTAGATCGCGGCCAGGCTGGCGTCTTCGCGCAAGCCGGTGCGCCGGGTAATCCAGGCGGCCAGGCCGGCCATGCCCAGGCCGGCACCGAGGCCGCCGAAGGTCAGCGCCGGCAGGCTCAGCCCGGCGAACCAGAAGCCCAGCGCCGCGCCAGGGAGGATGCCGTGGGCCACGGCATCGCCGATCAGGCTCATGCGCCGCAGGATCAGAAACACCCCCAGCGGTGCGGTGCTGCACGCCAACACCAGGCCGCCGAGCAACGCCCGGCGCATGAACACGAATTCGTGGAAGGGTTGCCAGAGCTGGGCGGCGGCGAGCATCAGGCCACCTGCATCCGCAGGGGCTGGACGATCAGCTCTTCGCTGCTGCCGAACAGGCACCCGCTGGCCTTGATCACCAGCGTCTGGGGGATGTGCTGGCGCACGGCGGCGAGGTCATGGCAGACCACGATTTGCGTGCGACCCTGCTGCTGCCAGCGGTGGATGTGTTCCCACAACAGGACCTGGCCCAGTTCGTCCAGGGCGGCGTGGGGTTCGTCCAACAGCAACAGCGGGGCATCGGCAAGGCTCAGGCGCGCGAGCAGGGCACGCTGCAATTCGCCGCCGGACAAGGCCATCAGCGGGCGTTGTTCCAGGCCGCTCAGGCACCAGTCTTCGAGCACCTGCTGCAGGCGTTCGGCGCGCTGTTGCGAGCTTTGTCGACCCCCCCAGAAGCCGGCGGCTACCAGCTCTTGCAGAGTGATGGGGAACTGCCGGTCCAGGTATTGCTGCTGGGGCAGAAAGGACAGGCCGCCACGGCGGGGAACCTGCAACCTGACTTTCCCGGCCAAGGGTTTTTGCAGGCCGGCGATGACCTTCAGCAGGCTGCTTTTGCCCGAGCCGTTGGCGCCGATGATGGCGGTCAGGCTGCCTGGCTTCAGCTCGAGGTCGAGCGCTGGCGTCAGCGGCTGGCCGGGCGCACCCCAACGCAGCGATTGCAGGTCGATCATGCAGCCTCCCAGTTCCAGCGGCTTTCCGCTACGGCGTCGTGGGCGTGCAGGCTTTCGGCGTGAACCACGCGCACCTGGAAGGCGCGAATGCCTGGCGAGCGTTGCAAGGCGAGGTTCAGGCGGCGCGCGGCGTCTTCGCAGAACATCAGGTTTTGCCCGTTGGCCAGGGCAAAGGCTTGTTCGTCGGCGCGTTTCACCGCGGTTTGTACCGCGGTACCGAGGGCGGCTTCGGCGTCGTTGATGGCTGCCATCAGCGGCAACTCATCGAGAAAATCGTCCAGGCGCAGCTGCAATTGCGCGGAGCTGCGCTGGCTGTGAGGGGTGGCGACTATGCCTTTCGAAGAGCCGAGCCAGTCCAGGATGTCTTCGTGTTGCAGCTGCCGATTGGCGAAGTCATCGATGAATTGCTGCTGAATCAGTTGCCTGGAAAGCGCAGCGGAACAAGGGCATGTGGAGGAATAAGGCACCTCGATTTTTAGTTCCACGTGGAACATCGCGTTTTTCAGGCGTGCTTCGATGCTCACCGGATAGGTTTTCCAGCCGGCCAAAGGGCTGATCAAGGCCGGGCGCTTCAGCAGCAGATCGGTATGAATTCGCAGGTAGGCACTGCTGGACAGGCCGTCATGGCTGTCGAGAAAACGTTGCAGTACCTGGCGCATCAGGGCTGGGGTGAGGTTTTCCTGTTCGAGCATTTCCAGCGCCAGATACAGGCGCGACATATGAATGCCACGTGCTTCGCCATCGTCGAGGCTGACGCCGGCGTCTGCTTTTGCGCCAATTCGCTGGCCATCAAACAACACAGGTAAGGCAATGCCACACATGCCCACCCACTCAAGGGGCAGGGCCTGGCGTGCGGCCTGCGCGGCGATATCCGGCAGAGTCAGCGCATTCATGAGCAGGTCCATCGTTGGAAACAATTCACTATGTTATATTATAACAGTGCGATCGATGAAACCTTTTCCTGAACGTTTTTTCACCAAGCCTTATCGAGCACGGAGGCTCCACAATCTGCGGTGTAAGTCATGCACAGACGTCAGTTGCTCAACCTGCTGTTGGCCAGCGCGGCCCTGGTTCTGCCTTTGGGGGTATCCGCCACCCAGATTCGCAACCTGCGGTTATGGAATTCGGCCGACAAACTGCGCCTGGTGCTCGATCTGAGTGGGCCGGTGCAATACAAAACCTTCACTCTCAGCGCACCGGAACGGTTGATCATCGACCTTCGCAGCGCGCAGCTCAGTGGCGATTTCAGCCAGCTGGCCCTGGCCAACACGCCGATTCGCGCGATCCGTTCCGGGCACTTTGGCCAGGGCGATACGCGGATCGTCCTCGACCTGGCCGAACCGCAGCGGCTCGACAGCTTTCTGCTGCCGCCGCAGGACGGCCAGGGCCACCGGCTGGTGCTCGACCTGAGCAACGCCACTCGCATCCCACAGCAGATTGCGGCGGTCGCCGCCCCGGCTTTGCCGCGTGAAACGCCGGCGGACCGGGCGCATCCCAAGCGCGACATTATCGTCGTGGTCGACCCGGGCCACGGCGGCAAGGACCCGGGGGCGGTCGGCGCCCGGGGCGAGCGGGAGAAAGATGTGGTGCTGGCGATCGCCCAATTGCTGGCCAAGCGGCTGAAGCGTGAGAAGGGCTTCGATGTGAAGCTGGTGCGCAACGACGATTTCTTCGTGCCGCTGCGCAAGCGGGTGGAGATCGCCCGCAAGCACAAGGCCGACATGTTTATCTCGGTGCATGCCGATGCGGCGCCGCGCCTGACGGCGTCCGGGGCCTCTGTGTATGCCCTGTCGGAAGGCGGCGCGACGTCGGCCACCGCGCGCTTCATGGCGCAACGCGAGAACGGCGCCGACCTGCTGGGCGCCACCAGCCTGCTCAATCTGAAAGACAAGGATCCGATGCTCGCCGGGGTGATTCTCGACATGTCGATGAACGCGACCATCGCCGCCAGCCTGCAGTTGGGCAGCACCGTGTTGGGCAGCCTGGCGGGCATCACCAGCCTGCATCAGAAACGCGTGGAACAGGCCGGCTTCGCGGTGCTCAAGTCTCCCGACGTGCCCTCGATCCTGGTGGAGACCGGCTTCATCTCTAACAGCCGCGACAGCCAGCGCCTGGTGACCGCGCGGCACCAGCAGGCGATTGCCGACGGGTTGTTCGCGGGCTTGCAGAGCTACTTCCAGAAGAACCCGCCGGTGAACAGCTACATGGCCTGGTTGCAGGAGCAGAAAAGAGCCCACGCCTGACGCTGCCCAGGCTTCTGTAGGAGCACAGCTTGCATGCGCTGAAGACGCTGCGCTGTATCAGCTATACCGCGTAGGCGTTCATCGCGGGCAAGTCGGATCGCCGCCCGCCCGCTCGCTCCTCCAAAATACTCCGCTCAGCAGCCAGTGATCCGGCTGCACATGAACTTGCCGCTGCTGCCACCAGAACTGGAAAAACGGTTGCGGGTAGTCCAGCCGATGCGCTGGCTGTAGCCGACCCAGGCTTCGCCGTCGGAGGCCAGGCCAGTAAAGAAAGTCAGTTGACCGTAGCGGCTGTTGGTCTGCGCCCAATAACGTTTGCCGGCGACTTCGAAGCCTCGCAGATAAGTGGTGCTACCCGCGGTCGCGACGCTGTAGGCGTTGCCTTCGGCATCCACGCAGGCCAGCAGATTGGCGCTGCGGGTGCAGGTGGCCAGGGCGCCGGGTACTTGCGCGTTGGCAGTGCCCATGACCAGCAGGGACAGGCTCAGCAGCATGTATTTCAGGGCATTGCGCATCGGCGTTCTCGGCAAGGGACGCTCAAGCATCCCGCCCTTCGTCGCGGGCGGCAAGAGAGGGTTGGCTTATTTGTATTGTTATACTATAACATTAAATAAAGCCTGATCCGTGACCCACCATGACTGAACGCCCGATGACCGAAGCGCAACTTCTCGCCCAACCCGAGGCGGACTACATGAACGACGCCCAGCAGGCCTATTTCCGTGAGCTGCTGCTGACCCAGCGCGTCGAGCTGCAAGAGCGCATCGACGGTGAATTCGAGGTGCTGCGCGAGCAGGAGCCCCACAGTGACCCCGCCGATATTGGCAGCGCCGAGGAACAACGCCAGTGGCAACTGCGCCTGCTGGAGCGGGAAAAGAAGCTGCTGGACAAGATCGACGAAGCCCTCGAACGCCTGGCCCGCGGCGAGTACGGCTGGTGCCGCGAAACCGGCGAGCCCATTGGCCTCAAGCGCCTGCTGCTGCGGCCCACCGCGACCCTGAGTATCGAAGCCAAAGAACGCCAAGAGCTGCGCGAGCGCCATCAACGGGCGATCTGACCCAGCCACCCAGCCCCCGATGAGGACCCCCTGATGACCGACCGTCTCCCCGTTACCGTGCTGTCCGGCTTTCTCGGCGCCGGCAAAAGCACGCTGCTCAACTACGTTCTGCGCAACCGCGACAACCTGCGGGTGGCGGTGATCGTCAACGACATGAGCGAAATCAACATCGACGGCAGCGAAGTGCAGCGCGATGTCAGCCTCAACCGTGCCGAAGAAAAACTGGTGGAAATGAGCAACGGCTGCATCTGCTGCACCCTGCGCGAAGACTTGCTGGAAGAGGTCGGCAAGCTGGCCAGGGACGGGCGTTTCGATTACCTGCTGATCGAGTCCACCGGCATCTCCGAACCACTGCCGGTGGCCGAGACCTTCACCTTTCGCGACGAATCGGGGCAGAGCCTGGCCGACATCGCGCGGCTGGACACCATGGTCACGGTGGTCGATGGCATGAACTTCCTGCTCGATTACCAGGCCGCGGAAAGCCTGGCGTCCCGTGGCGAAACCCTGGGTGAGGAGGACGAGCGCTCGATCACCGACCTTTTGATCGAGCAGATCGAGTTCGCCGACGTGATCCTGATCAGCAAGATCGACCTGATCGGCAGTGACGAGCGCCAGGAATTGATCGCCATCCTCGAACGCCTCAATTCCCAGGCGGAAATCATCCCGATGGTGATGGGGGAGGTGCCGCTGGCGAAGATCCTCAATACCGGCCGTTTCGACTTCGAGCGGGCCGCCCAGGCGCCGGGCTGGTTGCAGGAACTGCGCGGCGAGCACGTGCCGGAAACCGAGGAGTACGGCATCGCTTCCAGCGCCTATCGGGCGCGGCGGCCGTTCCATCCGCAGCGTTTTTTCGACTTCATCAACCGCCCCTGGATCAACGGCAAGCTGTTGCGTTCCAAGGGCTTTTTCTGGCTCGCCAGCAAGCATCAGGAGGCCGGCAGTTGGTCCCAGGCTGGCGGTCTGATGCGTCATGGTTTCGCCGGGCGCTGGTGGCGTTTCGTGCCGAAGCAACACTGGCCGCAAGACGCGGAAAGCACCGCGGCGATCATGCAGAACTGGACCGCCGCCACCGGCGACTGCCGCCAGGAACTGGTATTCATCGGCCAGAACATCGACTTCGCCCGGCTCACCGCCGAACTCGACGACTGCCTGCTGACTGACGACGAAATGGCCCAGGGCGTGGAGGGCTGGCGCCTGATGCGCGACCCGTTCGGCCCCTGGCATGAAGAGGCGGCTGCTTGATGCATTACCGACCGCTGCCCACTGCAGGAGCGAGCGTGCTCGCGAAAAATACCTTACGGCCAACGCCACAAAAACTGACACGGCGCCAAGCTTTCGGCCCAGCCCCCATCGTCCTCGCCGAGGTACTGGACGATGAGGTCAACCTGGCCCTGTGGCAGCGCCAGTTGCCGGCGCATATCGCCGATTTCGGTGCCTTGCTGCTGTCGCTGAACGAGCCGTTGGCCGAGTCGCTGTCGCTGGAACTCGACACCGAGGACGCGGAGCCGAACTTGCGCGGCCTGGCCTCCGGCTTCAGCGATCTGCAGGGATACGACGGCTTTATCGCCGATGTCGCCTGGCTGGTCAGCGCCTTTGCCTGTCTGCTGGGCGCCAAGCGTGTCGGCCTGCGCCTGCGGATGCTGGATAAGGCCATGTGCCCGCGTTTTCATGTCGACCATGTGCCGGTACGGCTGATCACCACCTATGCCGGTGTTGGCAGCCAATGGCTGCGCGAGGGCGCGATGGACCGTCGGCAACTGGGCCAGGCCGAGGCCGAACCCACGGATGGCGCGCTGATCCAGCAGATCGCCAGTGGCGAGGTGGCCCTGTTCAAGGGCGAGAAATGGCTGGGCAACGAGGGCTTCGGCCTGATCCACCGTTCGCCGCAACCGGCTCCCGGCGAACGCCGACTGATCCTCACCCTGGACTGGCTCGGCTGATCCCGTTGCGATCGGCAGCGAAGCTGACGCGCTTTAAAGGACATCAAAAGGCGCTGCGCGCTGTATCGCAGCCTGCGGCAGTGGCTACGGGAATTTCGTCGCCGCCGGTTAGCGCGTAGGATCTATCACCTTCTTTCCGAGCGCTCCACCCATGCTGCACAACATCCCCACCCACGTCATCGCCGGCCCCCTCGGCGCGGGCAAGACCAGCCTGATCCAGCACCTGTTGGCACAGCGCCCGGCCAACGAGCGCTGGGCAGTGCTGATCAACGAGTTCGGCCAGATCGGCCTGGACGCGGCATTGCTGACCCGGGACGAGGACGGTATCGCCCTGGGCGAGGTGGCCGGTGGCTGCCTGTGCTGCGTCAACGGCGCGCCGTTCCAGGTGGGCCTGGGGCGCCTGTTGCGCAAGGCCCGGCCCGATCGCCTGTTTATCGAACCTTCCGGCCTGGGGCACCCGGCGCAGTTGCTCCAGCAATTGCGCGAGGCGCCCTGGCAAAAGGTTCTGGCCGTGCAACCTTGCGTGCTGGTACTCGATGCCCTGGCGCTGGCGGCCGGCAAGCCGTTGCCGCGGGCCCAGCAGGAGGCGCTGCCCAGTGCCGGCCTGTTGCTGCTGAACAAGGACGAAGGGCTCGACGCGGCGCAGCGTCAGGGCATTCTCGAGCAGTTGCCGGCCTGTCCGGTGTTCTGGACCACCCGCGGGACCTTGCCGCTGGATCGTTTGCCTGGGGTGGACGTTCAGGCGGGGGCGGCTGTAGAGGCCTTCGAAGTGCCCAAGGGATTGGCTCAGTTGCCGGCGATCTGGACCGATCCGGCCCAACCCATCTGCCTGAGCCAGGCCCAGGAGGGCGGCTGGAGCATCGGTTGGCGCTGGCACCCGAGCCGGGTGTTCGATGTTCGGCATATGGAGCGATGGCTGGCTGGCCTCGACTGGCGCCGGGCCAAGCTGGTGATCCATGGTGCCGATGGCTGGGTCTCGGGCAACGCCCTGGATAACGCCGCGCCGCTCTGGCAAGCCAGCGAATGGCGCCGCGATTCACGCATCGAGCTGA
The DNA here is from genome assembly GCF_016772375.1 of Pseudomonas sp. SK3(2021). NCBI lineage: Bacteria > Pseudomonadati > Pseudomonadota > Gammaproteobacteria > Pseudomonadales > Pseudomonadaceae > Pseudomonas > Pseudomonas sp. SK3(2021). Next base: position 134,386 of record NZ_CP061943.1, on the reverse strand, counting down.
TCTTCAACGAGGCGCAAGACGTGGCCGTCCTGCAACAATCCCTGGCCGAGTGCTGCCAATAACCCAACGCGGTCCGATGCTTCTTGTAGGAGCGAAGCTGGCTCGCGATAGCCGCGAAGCGGCGGTCTATCTGCCACACCGCGTCATCGTCGACATTCTTCGCGGGCCAGCCTCGCTCCTACAGGATTGCATAGGCGGTTGGCGCTACTTGCTGCGCTCTTCGCGCCACTGGCTCAGCTCGATCACCTCGGCGCTGCGGGTCGGCACGGGTGGGGGGGCTGGCGTTTCAATCGGGTAGGGCGCCAGTTCGATCTGCGCGCTGTGGGCGCCGAACTGGGTGATGGTCCCCGCATGGCGGGTTTCGCCGGTGACGGTGAACTCGAAGTTGTAGATCCGGGCCAGGCGCCGGCGACCCCTGGCGTCCCTGACGAAACCGATGCGCTTCAACGCCACGTTGCCGTCCAGCAGCTCGATATCGAGCCGCGCGCAATGCTGCTTGACCCTCTCCAGCGCCCGCTCGCGCAGGCCGTGGTTGTGCCATAGCCAGGCGGCGCCGGTCGCCAGCAGCATCAGCACGAAAATGTTTCCAAGGGTCAGCATGAGGTGCGCTCCAACGAAGTCGCACCAGCTTAACTGCGTCTTCGGTCTGTCGTACAGGTTGGGTTTAGTCGCATACTGCGCGGCTCGAATTTCAATCGTTTTACGGAATGACTCGAATGAAACGCACGCCTCATCTGCTCGCGATCCAGTCCCATGTGGTCTTCGGCCATGCCGGCAACAGCGCCGCGGTGTTTCCCATGCAGCGGGTCGGGGTGAATGTCTGGCCGCTCAATACCGTGCAGTTCTCCAATCACACGCAATACGGCCAGTGGGCCGGCGAAGTACTGTCGCCGCACCAGATTCCGGAGCTGGTGGAAGGCATTGCCGCCATCGGCGAGCTGGGCAATTGCGATGCGGTGCTGTCCGGCTACCTGGGCAGCGCGGCGCAGGGGCGGGCGATCCTCGGTGGCGTGGCGCGGATCAAGGCGACCAACCCCAAGGCCCTGTACCTGTGCGACCCGGTGATGGGCCACCCGGAAAAGGGCTGCAGCGTGCCACAGGAGGTCAGCGATTTTCTCTTGGAAGAAGCCGCGGCCGTGGCGGACTTCCTCTGCCCCAACCAGTTGGAGCTGGACAGCTTCGCCGGCCGCAAGCCGCAGTCGCTGTTCGACTGCCTGGCCATGGCCCGGGCGCTGCTGGCTCGTGGGCCGAAGGCGGTGCTGGTCAAGCATCTGGACTACCCGGGCAAACTGCCGGACGGCTTCGAGATGCTGCTGGTGACTACCGAAGGCAGCTGGCACCTGCGTCGTCCGCTGCTGGCATTCCCGCGCCAGCCGGTGGGCGTGGGCGACCTGACTTCGGGTCTGTTCCTGGCCCGGGTGCTGCTGGGCGACAGCCTGGTGGCGGCGTTCGAGTTCACCGCCGCGGCGGTGCATGAAGTGCTGCTGGAAACCCAGGCCTGCGCCAGTTACGAACTGCAGCTGGTACGGGCCCAGGACCGGATCACCCATCCGCGGGTGCGGTTCGAGGCGGTGCCGATCGAGTTGTGATGGGGGCGGCCTTATCGCGAGCAAGCTCGCTCCTGCAAGAGCGCCCTGGCTCGCGATGAAGCGAACGATCAGGCGTCGGCCTTGATTTCCTGATAACGCTTTTCCAGCTCCTGGCGGATCTGCCGGCGCTGCTGGGCCTGCATGAAGCGGCGCTTGTCTTCGCTGGTCTGGGGTTGCAGGGGCGGTACGGCGGCGGGTTTGCGCTGGTCGTCCACGGCCACCATGGTGAAGAAGCAACTGTTGGTATGGCGCACCGAGCGCTCGCGGATGTTCTCGGTGACCACCTTGATACCGACTTCCATCGACGTGTTGCCGGTGTAGTTGACCGAGGCCAGGAAGGTCACCAGTTCGCCGACATGGATCGGCTCGCGGAAGATCACCTGGTCCACCGACAGGGTCACCACATAACGGCCGGCATAACGGCTGGCGCAGGCGTAGGCGACTTCATCGAGGTACTTGAGCAGGGTGCCGCCGTGGACATTGCCTGAGAAGTTGGCCATGTCAGGGGTCATCAATACCGTCATCGACAGCTGGGCGTTTCCGGGTTCCATAGCACACTCACGGGTTAAGGCAGGGATTGCGGGGCGCACCTCTGCGGGTGCTTGGGTCAGCGTTTCAAACCATCGATAACGGGACGCTGTGCCCGCGGTCGCCGTCACGCGGCGACCTATCTGTTTCCATATATTGCACCGCCTTTCTGGCACAAGTCGCGATGTTAACCTTCAAAAGCCCGTCCCAAGGGCTTTTCCCGCTGGTCGGCAGGTCACGTAACAAGCCGCGCCGCAGGCAAGAACACGACCCCAAGGAGCCCCACGCCATGCATGCCATCAGCTTTATTCAGGACCTGGCAGTGATCATGCTGGTCGCTGGCGTGGTGACCATTCTCTTCCACCGGCTCAAGCAGCCGGTGGTCCTCGGTTATATCGTCGCCGGCTTCATCATCGGCCCGCACACCCCGCCGTTCGGCCTGATCCACGACGAAGACACGATCAAGACCCTGGCCGAGCTGGGGGTGATTTTCCTGATGTTTTGCCTGGGCCTGGAGTTCAGCCTGCGCAAGCTGTTCAAGGTCGGCGCCACGGCCTTTATCGCGGCGTTCATGGAAATCGTGCTGATGATCTGGATCGGCTACGAGATCGGCCGCTGGTTCGGCTGGAGCACCATGGACTCGCTGTTCCTCGGCGCGATCCTGGCGATTTCCTCGACCACCATCATCGTCAAGGCGCTCAACGACCTGAAGATGAAGAACCAGCGCTTCGCCCAGCTGATCTTCGGGGTGCTGATCGTCGAGGACATCCTCGGCATCGGCATCATAGCCCTGCTCTCGAGCATCGCGGTCAGCGGCACCGTCAGCTCCGGGGAAGTGTTCTCCACCGTCGGCAAGCTCTCGCTGTTCATGATCGTCGCCCTGGTCATCGGCATTCTGCTGGTGCCGCGGCTGCTGGCCTACGTCGCCAAGTTCGAAAGCAACGAGATGCTGCTGATCACCGTGCTGGGGCTGTGCTTCGGCTTCTGCCTGCTGGTGGTCAAGCTGGAGTACAGCATGGTGCTTGGCGCCTTCCTGATCGGCGCGATCATGGCCGAGTCGCGGCAATTGCTGAAGATCGAGCGCCTGATCGAGCCGGTTCGCGACCTGTTCAGTGCGATCTTCTTCGTCGCCATCGGCCTGATGATCGACCCGCAGATCCTCCTGCAATACGCCTGGCCGATCGCGGTGATCACCGTCGCGGTGGTGCTGGGCAAGATGCTGTCCTGCGGCCTGGGCGCCTTTATCGCTGGCAACGACGGTCGTACCTCGCTGCGGGTCGGCATGGGCCTGTCCCAGATCGGCGAGTTCTCCTTCATCATCGCGACGCTGGGCATGACGCTGCAGGTCACCAGTGACTTTCTCTACCCGGTGGTGGTCGCGGTATCGGCTGTCACCACCTTGCTCACGCCTTACCTGATCCGCGCCGCCGACCCGCTGTCGCTGAAGCTCGCCGCCGTGATGCCGACCCGCCTGAGCCGGGTGCTGGGCATGTACGGCGAATGGCTGCGCAGCATCCAGCCCCACGGCGAAGGGGCGCTGCTGGCGTCGATGATCCGGCGGATCCTGTTGCAGGTGGGGGTCAACCTGGCGCTGGTGGTGGCGATCTTCTTCTCCGGCGGTTATTTCGCCGCGCGCATCGGCGATTACCTGCAGGACTGGATCGGCGATCCGAGCTGGCAGAAGGCGCTGATCTGGGGTGGGGCGCTGCTGTTGTCGCTGCCGTTCCTGATCGCCGCCTATCGCAAGCTCAAGGCCCTGTCGATGCTGCTGGCAGAGATGGGCGTGAAGCCGGAAATGGCCGGGCGTCACACCCAGCGCGTGCGCCGGGTGATCGCCGAGGTGATTCCGGTGTTGTCGTTGCTGGTGATCTTCCTGCTATTGGCGGCGCTGTCTTCGAGCATCCTGCCGACCACCGAGCTGCTGGTGCTGATCGCGGTGGTGACGGCGGCGGTGGCCGCACTGCTGTGGCGCTGGTTCATCCGCGTGCACACCCGGATGCAGGTGGCCCTGCTGGATACCCTGGATAACCACAAGGAAGACAACGGGCACTAATTGCCGGGCGATGCGCAACTCAAGGGCTGGTCGCGCCAGTGTCGCCAGGCTTCGACCCAGCCCTGGTCGTGGGTGACGCCGGGCAGGTTGACGGATTGCACGCACAAGGCCTTTGCCCCCAGCGCCTGCCGATAGGCGGGGTAGAGGTTGGCAGGCATGCTGCGTGCTCAGTGCTTACTACTGAGCCATGGGGGCCTGACAACCCGCCAGCAGGCTGCCGGCGAGTAGCGTCGATGCGCTGATCAACCCGCTGGGGCGGCCGCTTGCGAATGTCAGGCAACGGGCGGCAGTCGATCCATGCGTCTGCGCCCGCGGAGCGAAACCGCGCAAGGCCGATCAGCTTTCCAGCCAGACGTCCCGCGCCCAGTGCCACACCGACTCCCAGGACTCTTCGGTGATCAGCTCTTCTTCACCGGACCAGAGCACCACGGTGCCGTCTTCCTCGACGCAGTAGTAGTCGTCACCGTCCTGGCAGATCGGGATCAGTTCGCGCGGTACGCCCATGTCCCAGGCGGTGGCGGCGACTTCCGGCAGGTAGGTGTGGGATTGCGGGTCGGTCACGGTGACCGGTTCCAGGCTGCCGTAGACGACATCGCTCACGGTCAACAGGAACTCTTTGAAGACGAAGGGGATATTGATGAACAGCTGTTCTTCGATTTCCACCAGCAGGTCTTCATCCGGCAGTTCCAGGGGAACGGGTACCGGTTCGTTTGCTTCACGGAGTTGCTCGATGACTTCTTCCACGGCCTGGGTCCTCTTAGCTCTATGGCGCGGTTTAAATAGACGGCGGTTTATACAGTAGCTCGCTATAAGTGCAATCGTGAAATGCAAAACCCCGACCTGAGCCGGGGTTTTGCGATTAGCGAGATGACACTGGAGAGGATCAGCCGTTCTGGCGGATACCTGCAACCAGCCAAGGCTGGTTTTCGCCCTGGGCGCGCTCCATGTTCCAGCTTTCGCTGAACACTTCGCCCTGGTCGAAACGCGAGCTCTTCGACACGCCGGTGAAGGTCAGAGTCGCGATGGTCTTGTCGGCACGGTCGTCGACGCCTTCAAGCTGCACATTGAGGTTGTCGATGTAGGTCGACTGGAGGCCGTCGCCCAGATCGGCACGTTCCTGCTTCAGGAACTGCAGCATCTGCGGGGTCACGAACTCGGCGATCTTGTCCATTTCGTTGGCGTCCCAGTGTTGCTGCAGGGACTGGAAGTGGTTGCGCGCGGCTTCGACGAAGCGCTCTTCGTTGAACCAGGCCGGGGCGTTGATCACCGGACGGGCCGCGGCGGCAGGTGCAGCCGAACCGCCGAAGATCGAACCGGAGGCCGGTTTTGGCTCGAAGGCTTCACGCTGCATCGGCGCGTGGCCGGCCGGAGCGTACTGCTCCTGCTGCTTGCGACGACGGGCGGCGATGAAGCGGAAGACCAGGAAGGCGATGACCGCCATGATCAGGATGTCGAAGATCTGCATGCCCTGGAAGCCGTCGCCCATGAACATGGAGGCCAGCAGGCCGCCCGCGGCGATACCGGCCAATGGGCCGAGCCAGCGCGATGCACCGCCGGCTTTGGCGGCAGCGCCCGCGGCACCGGCAGCCCCTGCGGTCGCAGCGGCAGGACCCATGCCGGAAGAGGACGGAGCCATTTGGCTGGTCTGGTGGGTCGGCGCAGCGCCGGCGCTTTTGCCGCCACCAAAGCGCTTGGCGTTGGCGTCGAGGCTCATCGTCAGGCCGATGCACAACGCCATGGCGATGCTAAGAAAACGTTTCATAAAGGGAATTCCCATTTGTGGATGGCACGCGCGCCATGTTGCACAGGTGAAGTGTCACTGGCTAGCGGCAGAGTGTTTCGGGCTTTTGCCTGACAGCCGCGGTTCAGCTTCGGTCGAGGCGAGTGGGCCCTGTATGGGGTTGTCCGTTGGGCGGATGCAACGGTTCAGTGGCCAGGCATCCCGGCGCCAGCAGTCTCACTGCCGGCGCCGATCGGGCCGATTGCGCCCCATGTCGCGGGTCGCTTCTCGTTCAGAAGCATCGCCCTTGCATGGCCAAGCCTGGGCTTCAGATGGCTTCGAGCTTGGCGTAGCCGAGCATCAGCCACTTGCTGCCTTCGCTGAAGTTCACCTGGACCCGGGCCTGGGCGCCGGCGCCTTCGAAGTTGAGGATCACGCCGTCGCCGAATACCGAGTGGCGCACGGCCTGGCCGAGGCTGAGGCCGGTGTCCGGGATCTCGCTGCCGCCGAACAGGCTGCTGGTGCTCTGCGACTGGCCACCGCCGAACGGACGGCTGACGCTGTTGGACAGACGCACTTCCTGGATCAGCCCCTTCGGCACTTCCCGTACGAAACGCGACACCTTGTTGTAGGTTTCGCTGCCGTACAGGCGTCGGGTTTCGGCGTAGGTCATCACCAGGTTCTGCATCGCCCGGGTGATGCCGACGTAGGCCAGGCGACGTTCTTCTTCAAGGCGGCCGGGTTCTTCCAGGCTCATCTTGTGCGGGAACAGGCCTTCTTCCATGCCCACCAGGAACACGTAGGGGAATTCCAGGCCCTTGGCGCTGTGCAGGGTCATGAGCTGGATGCTGTCTTCGTGCTCGTCGGCCTGGGTGTCGCCGGCTTCCAGCGAAGCGTGGCCGAGGAAGGCCGCCAGCGGCGTCAGTTCCTGGTCTTCTTCGGTATGTTCGAAGTTGCGCGCGGCGCTGACCAGTTCCTCGAGGTTTTCCACCCGGGCCTGGCCTTTCTCGCCTTTTTCCGCTTCGTGGTAGGCGATCAGGCCGGACTGCTCGATGACGGTCTGGGTCATCAGGTGCAGCGGCATCTCGGCGGTCACGGTCGCCAGGTGCTCGATCAGCTCCATGAAGGCGCCCAGGGCACCGGCGGCCCGCCCGGTCACGCCTTTATTGGCCACCAGCTGGCGCATCGCTTCCCACATCGATACATGGCTGTGGCGCGCGTGTTCGCGAATCGCTTCGACCGTCTTTTCGCCAATGCCGCGGGTTGGCACGTTGATCACCCGCTCCAGGGCCGCGTCGTTGCCGCGACCTTCGAGCAGGCGCAGGTAGGCCATGGCGTTCTTGATTTCGGCGCGTTCGAAGAAGCGTTGGCCGCCGTAGATGCGGTACGGAATGCGCTCGCGCAGCAGCGCTTCTTCCAGCACCCGCGACTGGGCGTTGGAGCGATAGAGGATGGCGATATCGCTGCGGGCCAGGCCGGTCTTCAGGGCGCTTTCGATGGTTTCCACCACGTAGCGCGCTTCATCGTGTTCGTTGAAGGCGGCGTACAGGTTGATCGCTTCGCCTTCGCCGCCGTCGGTCCACAGCTCCTTGCCCAGGCGCCCGGTGTTATTGGCGATCAGGGCGTTGGCGGCCTTGAGGATGCCGGCGGTGGAGCGGTAGTTCTGCTCCAGGCGGATCACTTCGGTGTCCGGGAAGTCTTCGGAGTACTGGTGGATGTTCTCGATCTTCGCGCCGCGCCAGCCGTAGATCGACTGGTCGTCGTCGCCCACCACCATCAGGCTGTCGCCGCCCTTGGCCAGCAGGCGCAACCAGGCGTACTGCACGGCGTTGGTGTCCTGGAACTCGTCCACCAGCACGTGGCGGAAACGCTTCTGGTAGTGCGCCAGCAGGCCCGGGTGGTCGCGCCACAGGTCCAGGGCGCGCAGCAGCAGCTCGGAGAAGTCGATGACCCCGGCGCGCTGGCAGGCGGCCTCGTAGGCTTCGTAGATGCCGCGCATGGTGGCCAGGAACAGGTCGCCGCTGGCTTGGATGTGTTGCGGACGCAGGCCTTCGTCCTTCTGCCCGTTGATGAACCACTGGGCCTGCCGGGCCGGCCAGCGCTGCTCGTCCAGGCCGAGGTCGCGGATCACCCGCTTGACCAGGCGTTGCTGGTCGTCGCTGTCGAGGATCTGGAAGGTCTGGCTCAGGCCGGCCTCTTGCCAGTGCGCCCGCAGCAGGCGGTGCGCCAGGCCGTGGAAGGTGCCGACCCACATGCCGGCCGGGTTGATACCCATCAACTGCTCGATGCGCTGGCGCATCTCGGCAGCGGCCTTGTTGGTGAAGGTCACCGACAGGATCGAGTGGGGCGAGGCGTTCTCGACCTGGATCAACCAGGCGATACGGTGCACCAGCACTCGGGTTTTACCGGAGCCAGCACCGGCCAGGACCAACTGACGACCCAAGGAGGCCGCTACGGCCTGGCGTTGGGCATCGTTGAGGGAGTTCAGCAGAAGGGAGAGATCATCGCGCATCGGGGCATTCTAGGGGGCTGGCGCACACCGGGCAAACCCAGCTTTGGTTTAGCCGATAAAAGAACGCTGGGGACGACCGGTCGGTCACGGGCTGCAGCCGTTGGCCGGGCTTGGCTGGAGGATTTTCAGCGGGATCGGCGCTCGAGCCGATTTGCCGGTTTTATGATTCCAGGCAGTTTGGTCCGGGCGGTTGCTTGTGTATGCTCCGGCGACGTTTCGGGCTCAATCATTATAAGAACACTGCCTATGACACTCAGCACTGGCCCGTCCGGACCCTTCGTGGAGCCTCGGGTTGTTCGCAAGCAATACGCCATGGAGATGGCGGTAGAGCGCACGCGCCTGCTTTATCAGGGCTCCCTGTTGCCCACCCTGTTCATGCTGCTCAACGGCCTGGTCTGCGCCTGGCTGCTGTGGAGCCCCGAGCGTTATTGGCTGGTCAGCGTGTGGATGGTCTGGCTGCTGGCCCTGGTCGCCCTGCGGGTGATCCAGGTGGCGGCGTTCGACTCGGCGATTCCCAGCCGCCAGGCGCAACCGGTCTGGCGCCGCATGTTCCTGCTCGGCTCCGCCGTCAGCGGCCTGACCCTGGCCTGCGCCGGTATCGCCCTGATGCCCACCGACAATTTCCTGCAACAGGCCTGGGTCTTCGGCCTGATCGGCGCGGCGATCCTCTCGGCCAGCGTGGCCTATGCGGTCAGCCTGCCGGCCTTCCTGTCCTTTACCTTGCCTTGTTTGCTACCGGCGATCGGCTACCTGTTCTGGGGCGGCGACGAGCAGCAGCGTGGCTGGGGCTGGCTGGGCTTGATCCTGCTGGTGTCGCTGAGCGTGGTGGCCTGGCAGGTCAACCGCCTGATCCAGATGGGCTTGCTGCGGCGTTTCCAGAACCAGGCCCTGATCGAGCATCTGCAACAGGCGCGGAGCCGCAGCGAACAGCTCAACAGCGAGCTGCTGCGGGAAGTCGAGCAGCGCCGCCGCGCCGAAGAGGAGTTGCGCGAAGCCCAGGTCGGCCTGGAAAGCCGGGTGGCCCAGCGCAGCCTCGAGCTGGACGCGGCCAACCAGGCCCTGAGCAAGAGCGAGGCGCGCCTGGCCCTGGCCCTGAAGGCCAGCCAGTTGGGGCTGTGGGACTGGAACCTGCAGACCGACGAGGTCCATCACAGCCATATCAAGGAGCTGTTCGGCCTGGAACCGGAGTTCGTGCGGGCGATGCTCAGCCACCTCAAGCCGCTGCTGCACCCCGAAGACCTGCCGCTGCTCAAGCGCGCGCTGGTCGAGCACCTGAAGGGGCGTACCGAGGATTACCTGGTGGAGTACCGCGTGCGCCACGGCGATGGCCACTGGGTCTGGATCGAGGACCGTGGCCGCGCTGTGGAGCGTGGCCCCGGCGGACGGGTGCTGCGCATGGTCGGCACCCGGCGCGATATCAGCGCCAGCAAGCAACAGGAAGAGCAGCGACGCCTGTCGGCGATGGTGTTCGAGGCGGCCAGCGAAGGCATCGTGATCCTCGACCCCGATTACGTACTGCTGGCGGTCAACCAGGCGTTCAGCCGGGTCACCGGTTACCAGATCGAGGACATGCTCGGGCGCAATGTGGTCGACCTGCCATGCAGTCGCGACGCGCGCCGGCACTACCCGGTGATTCATCAAGCCCTCGAACAGCATGGCAGCTGGCAGGGCGAGCTGGTGGAGGCGCGCAAGAACGGCGAGCTGTACCCACAGTGGCTGCAATTGAATGTGGTACGCGATGCTCGGGGAAATATCAGCCATATTGTGGGCTTCTTCGCCGATCTGTCGGCGCGGCGCGAATCCGAAGAGCGCATGCGCTACCTGACCCATTACGACGAACTCACCGGCCTGGCCAACCGTTCGCTGTTCCGCGAACGCTTGCGCGAAGCCCATCAACGGATGCGCCAGGGCGGCCGCAGCCTGGCCCTGGTGCATATCAACCTGGACCGTTTCAAGTTGCTCAACGACAGCCTGGGCCACGACATTGCTGATCAGCTATTGCAGAAAATGGCGCGGCGGCTGGTCAATGCGTTGCCAGAAGCCGACACCATTGCCCGGTTGTCCGGCGATGAGTTCGCGGTGCTGTTCGACGCCTACGGCAGCCTGTCGAGCCTGACCCGGGTGGCCACCCGCCTGTCGGCGAAGCTGCGCTTGCCGATCAACGTGGAAGGTCATGAGCTGGTGCTCAGCGCTTCCATGGGCATCAGCATGCTGCCCGACAGCGCGCGGGAAATTCCGGCGCTGATCAGTCAGTCGAACATCGCCATGCAACATGCCAAGCACCTGGGCGGCAACAACTTCCAGTTCTACACCGCCAGCCTGCAAGCCAGCACCCTGGAGCGCCTGCAGCTGGAGAACCAACTGCGCAAGGCGGTCGAGGAACATCAGATGAAGGTGTTCTACCAGCCGAAACTGTGCCTCGCCACCGGCCGCCTGAATGCCGCCGAGGCCCTGGTGCGCTGGGACCATCCCGACCTGGGGCGGGTCCCGCCGGGGAACTTCATCGGCCTCGCGGAAGAGATCGGGCTGATCGGCCCGATCGGCGAATTCGTATTGCGCCAGGCCTGCTGGCAAGCCTGCGAGTGGCAGCGCCAGGGGCTGCCGGCGATTCGGGTATCGGTGAACCTGTCGGTGCATCAGTTGCGCCAGGGCAAGCTGGTCAGCCAGGTGCGCGGCGTGCTGGAAGAGACTGGGCTGGCACCGCATTTCCTTGAGCTGGAACTGACCGAAAGCCATCTGCTCGACAGCGTCGAACACATCGTTTCGACCTTCCAGCAACTGCGTGACCTGGGGGTGAAGCTGGCCATCGACGACTTCGGCACCGGTTATTCCTCGCTGAGTTACCTCAAGCGGATTCCGGTGGACTACGTGAAGATCGACCAGGCATTCATCCGCGGCTTGAGCGAAGGCGGCGCCGACGCGGCGATCACCCGGGCGATCATCGCCATGGCCCACGGGCTGTCGCTGAAGGTGGTGGCCGAAGGGGTGGAACATCCGGGACAGCTGGCGTTTCTCAAGGAGCAGAAATGCGATGAGGTACAGGGTTACCTGATCAGTCGGCCGGTGGAAGCCGAGGGCCTCGCAGCGTTATTGAGGGCCGGGACCTTGTAGCCATCGCAAGGGGCAAGAGGTTTTCAGGAATGTCCGAGATTCGGCTTTCACCGAAGCTGTGGCGGCGATGCAGCCCGCTGCGAGCGCAGGCTGCACCCGTAGCTACAAAGAGCACGCGAGGCTGAAACAGTGGGGTGCAAAGGTGATTCAGTTACGCATTGAGCAGGCAAAAAGCGAATTCATGTAGTATAACTACAAAATTGCTACATCCTTGGGCGTCTGCCCCATAACAATGAGTCCAGCCCTTTGAATCTGTTGCAGCACATTGCCCAATCACGCCATCTCTTGCGCAAGTCGGAGCTCAAGGTCGCCGATCATGTGCTGCTCGACCCTGCGGCTGTGATGCACAGTTCCATGGCTGATCTGGCCCACAGCGTGGGTATCAGCGAGCCGACCATCGTGCGTTTCTGCCGGGCCATCGGTTGCTCGGGGTTCCAGGACCTGAAGCTCAAGCTGGCCCAGAGCCTGGCCGCCGGGGCGAGCTTCGGCCAGTTCGCGATTCATGAAGACGACTCGGTCGCCGACTACAGCCTGAAGATTTTCGACACTACCCTGCACACCCTGATGGAGGTTCGCGAGAAGCTCGATCCGGTGGAGTTGCAACGGGCGGTGACCCTCATGTCCCAGGCCCAGCGCGTGGAGTTCTACGGCTTCGGCGCTTCCGGAGCGGTGGCGGCGGATGCCCAGCACAAGTTCTTCCGCCTGCTGCTGACCGCGGCGGCCTATTCCGACCCGCATATGCAGGCAATGTCGGCGGTGACCCTCAAGCCCACCGACGTAGCGATCTGCATTTCCCAGTCCGGGCGTTCCAAGGACCTGCTGATCACCGCCAACCTGGTGCGTGAAAGCGGCGCTTCGCTGATCACCCTGTGTCCGAGCCAGACGCCGTTGGCCGAGTTGTCGACCGTCAACCTGGCGATCGATGTGCATGAAGACACCGAGATCTACACCCCGCTGACCTCGCGTATTGCTCACCTGGTGGTGATCGACGTCCTGGCGATGGGCGTGGCCATGGCCCGCGGCCCGAGCCTGGTCAACCACCTCAAGAGCGTCAAGCGCAGCCTTCGCAGCCTGCGCCTGTCGCCCAAGTCGGTCAAAGCCCTGGACGACTGAACGCTGCACCTCATCGCCGAGCGTCCCCCCTGCAGGAGCGAGATTGCTCGCGAACCATCGTCGACGGTGATGCGGTGTTGCGGGATGAACCGCCGCTTCGCGGCTATCGCGAGCAAGCTCGCTTACAAAGGGAGGCGGGCGCCATATGGCAGCTTTCATCGTCCTGTCATGGACCTGCCGCCAAACCGTAACGCCCGACGTCCATCGTGAAACTCCCGTACTCGCATTGGGAGACTCGAAATGGCCCGGCCTTACGAAGAGAGCAGCAGCGCAGTCAAAACCCGTCGTCAACAGGAAGACCAGCGCCGCATGGAATTTCGCCGCGCGATCGAACATCGCTGTGAGCTGCGCCGCCTGCAGCAGGAAATCAACGACTACCCCGAGCTGGACGCCGTCAATTACTGGCAGGCAGCCTCGGCGGCTTCCCGTCAAAACGTTCAACAAGTCCGCTGATCTGCACCCGTTCGCTGCGGATAAACCCCAGGAACGCATGCGCTACCGGTGACAGGCGTTTAGCCTTGGCCTGCACCAGGCACCAGCTGCGATACAACGGCAGCTCTTCGACCGGCAACTCGACGAGTCCCCCGGTCGCCAACTCAAGGTTCAGGGCGTGGCGCGTCAACAGCGCCACGCCCAGACCCGCCAGCACACACTCGCGCTGCGCCTCGGCCGACGACACTTCCAGGGTCTGGGAGAAGTGCACGCGCTTTTCCTTGAAATACTCCTCGCAGGCCAGGCGCGTGCCCGAACCCTGCTCGCGCACCAGCAGGTTGTAGGGTTCCAGGTCCTGCAGGCGCAGCGGCCCGAGGTGGCACAGCGGATGGTCGGGCGGGGCCACGGCGACGATCGGGTTGTTGAGGAACGGCAGGAATTCCAGGCCCATGTCCTGCGGGACCATCGACATGATCACCAGGTCGTCGCGGTTGTCGGAAAGGCGGCGGATCACCTGGCCCCGGTTGACCACCGTCAGTTGCAGGTTGACCTCCGGGTGCTGGCGCTTGAAGGCGGCGAACAGGTGCGGCACGAAGTACTTGGCGCTGGACTCCACCGCCAGCTTCAGCTGGCCCTGCAAGGAACCCTGCATGTCCGACAACTGCATGTCGAGGTTCTCCAGGCGCCCGAAGATGTCGCGGCTGGCCCGCTGCAGTGCCTCGGCGGCCTCGGTCATGTAGAGCTTCTTGCCCACGTAGTCGAACAGCGGCTGGCCGATCAGCTCTTCCAGCTGGCGAATCTGCAGGCTGACGGCGGGCTGGGTGAGGGACATTTCGTCGGCCGCCCGGCTGTAGGAGCGCAGATCGCAGACCTCATTGAAAATCTGCAATTGACGTAATGTCATACGCATCAAGGACTTACGCATTATCTAAGGTCTCGCGCCGAGGGCTGTCGGATCAACTATAAGTCTTTGCTTATGAGTGACCCAATAATTATTGATTTTTGTTAATTCATCGACAGGAATAGTGTGGGCCTGCGACTGGCTTGAAACATTTGGTCACGCGCCGACCCGGTCGAGGGTCTGTACGAAAAGTAGGCGAGCGAAGGTCAGGCAAGGCAAAAACAGGCGAGGAACGGCCGGGGTCTCGTTCGACTTCAGGAGCCTGAATGAGCATTCCGATCGGACTCGCGCACGAGCCTGTTTCTGCGTAACGCCGAAGGCGCCCAGCGCGCAGCCACTTTTCGTACAGACCCAGCGGGTTGTCTGTTCCAACGGCTCAAGGGTACCTCCAAGTGATAAAAAAGATCCTGATCGCCAACCGTGGTGAGATTGCCGTACGAATCGTGCGTGCCTGCGCCGAGATGGGCATTCGCTCGGTCGCGATCTTCTCCGACGCCGATCGCCATGCCCTGCATGTGAAGCGCGCGGATGAAGCCCACAGCATCGGTGCCGAACCCCTGGCCGGCTACCTGAACCCGCGCAAGCTGGTGAACCTGGCAGTGGAAACCGGCTGCGACGCACTGCACCCCGGCTACGGCTTCCTTTCGGAAAACGCCGAGCTCGCGGACATCTGCGCCGAACGTGGGATCAAGTTCATCGGTCCGTCGGCTGAAGTGATTCGCCGCATGGGCGACAAGACCGAAGCCCGCCGCAGCATGATCAAGGCTGGCGTGCCGGTCACCCCGGGCACCGAAGGCAACGTCGCCGATATCCATGAGGCCCTGCGCGAAGGCGACCGCATCGGTTACCCGGTGATGCTCAAGGCCACGTCCGGCGGTGGCGGCCGCGGCATTCGTCGCTGCAACAGCCGGGACGAACTGGAACAGGCCTTCCCACGGGTGATTTCCGAGGCGACCAAGGCATTCGGCTCCGCCGAAGTGTTCCTGGAAAAATGCATCGTCAATCCCAAGCACATCGAGGCGCAGATCCTCGGCGACAGCTCCGGCAACGTGGTGCATCTGTTCGAACGCGACTGCTCGATCCAGCGCCGCAACCAGAAGTTGATCGAGATCGCCCCGAGCCCGCAACTGACCCCGGAACAGCGCGCCTACATCGGCGACCTGTCGGTGCGTGCGGCCAAGGCCGTGGGCTACGAGAACGCCGGTACCGTGGAGTTCCTGCTCGCCGATGGCGAGGTGTACTTCATGGAGATGAACACCCGGGTGCAGGTGGAACACACCATCACCGAGGAAATCACCGGCATCGACATCGTTCGCGAGCAGATCCGCATCGCCTCCGGCCTGCCGCTTTCGGTGAAGCAGGAAGACATCCATCACCGTGGTTTTGCCCTGCAGTTCCGGATCAACGCCGAAGACCCGAAAAACAACTTCCTGCCGAGCTTCGGCAAGATCACCCGTTACTACGCGCCCGGCGGCCCTGGCGTGCGTACCGACACGGCGATCTACACCGGCTACACCATCCCGCCGTTCTACGACTCCATGTGCCTGAAGCTGGTGGTCTGGGCCCTGACCTGGGAAGAAGCGATGGACCGTGGCTTGCGCGCCCTGGACGACATGCGCCTGCAAGGGGTCAAGACCACCGCCGCGTATTACCAGGAAATCCTGCGTAACCCGGGATTCCGTAGCGGCCAGTTCAACACCAGCTTCGTCGAAAGCCACCCTGAACTGACCAACTACTCGATCAAGCGCAAACCCGAAGAGCTGGCCCTGGCCATCGCCGCCGCCATCGCCGCCCACGCAGGCCTGTGAGGAAAAGAACAATGAGCAAGAAGATTTTTGTTACCGACACCATCCTGCGCGACGCCCACCAATCGCTGCTGGCGACCCGCATGCGCACCGAAGACATGCTGCCGATCTGCGACAAGCTCGACAAAGTCGGCTACTGGTCGCTGGAAGTCTGGGGCGGGGCGACCTTCGACGCCTGCGTGCGTTTCCTCAAGGAAGACCCCTGGGAGCGCCTGCGCAAACTGCGCGCCGCGCTGCCCAACACCCGCCTGCAAATGCTCCTGCGCGGGCAGAACCTGCTGGGCTACCGCCACTACAGCGACGACGTGGTCAAGGCCTTCGTCGCCAAGGCGGCGGTCAACGGCATCGACGTGTTCCGCATCTTCGACGCCATGAACGACGTGCGTAACCTGCGGGTGGCCATCGAAGCGGTGAAAGCCGCCGGCAAGCACGCCCAGGGCACCATCGCCTACACCACCAGCCCGGTGCACACCATCGAGGCGTTCGTGGCCCAGGCCAAGCAGATGGAGTCCATGGGTTGCGACTCGGTGGCGATCAAGGACATGGCCGGCCTGCTGACCCCTTACGCTACCGGCGAGCTGGTCAAGGCGCTGAAGGCCGAGCAATCGCTGCCAGTGTTCGTCCACTCCCATGACACGGCCGGCCTGGCTGCGATGTGCCAGCTCAAGGCCATCGAAAACGGCGCCGACCACATCGACACCGCGATCTCCAGCTTCGCCTGGGGCACCAGCCACCCGGGCACCGAATCGATGGTTGCCGCCCTTAAAGGCAGCGAATTCGACACTGGCCTGGACCTGGAGCTGCTGCAGGAAATCGGCCTGTACTTCTACGCCGTGCGCAAGAAGTACCACCAGTTCGAAAGCGAGTTCACCGCGGTCGATACCCGGGTGCAGGTCAACCAGGTGCCGGGCGGGATGATTTCCAACCTGGCCAACCAGCTCAAGGAGCAGGGCGCCCTGAACCGCATGAACGAAGTGCTGGCGGAGATCCCGCGGGTGCGTCACGACCTCGGTTATCCGCCGCTGGTGACCCCGACTTCGCAGATCGTCGGCACCCAGGCGTTCTTCAACGTGTTGGCCGGCGAGCGCTACAAGACCATCACCAACGAGGTGAAGCTGTACCTGCAAGGCGGCTACGGCAAGGCGCCGGGTGCGGTGGACGAGAAGCTGCGGCGCCAGGCCATCGGCAGCGAAGAAGTGATCGACGTGCGCCCGGCCGACCTGTTGAAGCCGGAAATGACCAAGCTGCGCAATGACATCGGCGCCCTGGCCAAGTCCGAAGAAGACGTGCTGACCTACGCCATGTTCCCGGACATCGGGCGCAAGTTCCTCGAGGAGCGCGAAGCCGGCACCCTGACGCCGGAAGTGCTGCTGCCGATTCCGGAAGCGGGTGGCGTGAGTTCGGCCGGCGGCGAAGGCGTACCGACCGAGTTCGTCATCGACGTGCATGGCGAGACCTACCGCGTCGACATCACCGGCGTCGGGGTGAAGGCCGAAGGCAAGCGCCACTTCTACCTGTCCATCGACGGCATGCCGGAAGAAGTGGTGTTCGAGCCGCTCAACGAGTTCGTCGGCGGCGGCAGCAGCAAGCGCAAGCAGGCCAGCGCGCCGGGCCACGTCAGCACCACCATGCCGGGCAACATCGTCGACGTGCTGGTCAAGGAGGGCGACACCGTCAAGGCCGGCCAGGCCGTGCTGATCACCGAAGCCATGAAGATGGAAACCGAAGTCCAGGCGGCCATCGCCGGCAAGGTCACCGCCATCCACGTGGCCAAGGGCGACCGGGTCAACCCGGGCGAAATCCTGATCGAGATCGAAGGCTGAGTTCAGGCCTTCATCTGCAACGTTTTACCTCGGGGGGGCTACGGCCTCCCTTTTTTTGCCTGTTGCCGGGCGCTGGCGGAACAGTCCAATGTGCCGCCTGAAGGGGAGTTTTCAGCCTTGGGAGGCTGCCATTTAAGTGCAATTTAATACACTTATTTCATCCTTAAATTGATTTACCTGCATTAGAATGCACTTAATTACCATATGACTCATTAAAAGTGCATCAAAATGCAGGTGATACAGTGCTCCGGCTGACGTTGCAGCTCTACCGCGCAGGGGCATGGAGCGACGCCATGACCCTGACCTTCGACAGGCCTGAACAGGGCTTCGCCAGCCCCTGCAGTTTTGGTTATGTGCAGCAGTACCTGGTGGATAACCTGGAGGCTGTTGGCAGTCCGCTGGCCAGCTCGGTCAGTGCGCAGATTCCCTTGGGTTGGGAGCCTTGGCGCGAGGATCGGGCCCCGGCCTTTCTCTATGATCTTGCCCCGACAGCGGCGACCGGGCGCTTCCTGCTGCGCCAGATCGGCCATGAGCGGCCGGACGGCATGGGCGTCGAATTGTTCCTGTTGGCCCGGTCCACGGCGGCGCCCATCGGCAACCTGCGGATCAAGGAGTCGCTGGCGGGGCTGCGTCGGCGTCCGGCGCTGGGATTTTCCCGGGACCAGGTGATCGCCCTCGATAACCGCTTGCTCGAGTACGCCCACGAACAGGGTCCGGCTTTCGGCGGAACTGCGAGCATCGGTGACCAGGTGCCCAGGCTGTTGCTGACCCAAAACCGCGAAGGCCTGCTATACCCCGACGCGCTGCTCGACGATGCCTCGGCGGCGCGCCACTGGTGGGTGAAGTTTCCCCGCAACCCGGCTACGCAGAATGACTGCGACATCCTCAGGAGCGAGTTCCACTATTACCGGGCGCTGCAACAACTGGGCATCGATACGCTGCCGGCCGAGGGCCTTGCCCTGGAAGAGGGGCCCCGGCCCAGCCTCTGGATGCAGCGCTTTGACCGCCGGGTGACGCAGGCTGGGGTCGAGCGCCTGGCGGTGGAGTCGATCTATTCCCTGGCGGGGCTGGTGGGCCATGGCCAGGGAATGCGGCATACCGAGGTGTTGGGGATTCTCGCCGAACTGTGGCGATCCACGGGCCAGGAGTCGGCGATCCCCGAGCTGGTGGCGGATTACCTGCGCCGGGACCTGCTCAACAAGATCCTCGGCAACTCGGGCAATCATGGACGCACTCTTTCGGTCGTGCGCACTGAAGAAACGGTGCGCCTGGCCCCGATCCATGACCTGGCGCCCAGGGTCATGGACGACGAGGGGGTTGCCCGGACGACCAAATGGCCCGGGCGCATGGAAGTGGCGGGTGACGTCGACTGGCGCCTGGTGTGCGCGAGCCTGAAGCCGCTGCTCGACCCTGAAGCCGCCCTGACGCGCCTGCGCGAGGACGCCGAGCGGCTGCGGGCCCTGCCGGACCTGTTGAGCGCCAGTGGCTTGCCCGACGCCACCCTGAATCACCCGCGCATTCACTTGCGCCACTTGGACCGACGCCTGCAGGAGTGGGGACTGCGATGACTACAACCCTGGAAGAGCGCGGCGCGCTGATCGACAACATCCAGCAGGAGCTGGCTGCCGGCCGTTTGCCGCTTGGCGATGCGGTCAGGCGCCTGCGCACCGAAGTCACGGGGCTGCATCAGAGCCAGTTCGCCAGGATGTGCCGGATTTCCCTGCGCACCCTGATTCACATCGAGCACGGTGACGGTAATCCGACCCTCAAGTCGCTGAATGCGGTGTTCAAGCCCTTCGGTTTGCAGATGGGGGTGGTGAGCGTGCAGAAAGCCAGTCGCGCCCGCTCACTGCTCAGTGATCTCGAGCGCCTGGAAAAGAGCCCGGCTACGCCCGGGCCTTCGGTACCTTACTGAACCTCAGCCGCGCTTGGTGTAAGCCTTGCCGTAATGCCTTTCCATCCGAGCCTGAATCAGTTCCAGGCTGATCGACAGCAGCCAGTAGATGATCGCCGCGGTGCTGAGCATTTCGATGTAGCGGTAGCTGGAGCGGCCGTAGGACTGGGCCAGGAACATCACTTCCCAGACCCCCATCACCGAGATCAGCGACGAATCCTTGAGCATCGAGATGAACTGGTTGGTGGCCGGCGGGATGATGGTGCGCATGGCTTGCGGCAGGGTCACGCGCCAGAAGATCACGCTGTCGCGCATGCCCAGCGCCAGGGAGGCTTCGCGCTGGCCGTGGGGCACGCCGAGGATGCCGGCGCGGAAGATCTCGCTGAGGTAGGCGCCGTAGTTCAGCGACAGGGCGATGATCCCCGCGGCGATGGCGCCTGGCACCACGCCCAGCTGCGGCAGGCCGAGGTAGATCAGCAGGATCTGGATCAGCAGCGGCGTGCCGCGAAAGAACGAGGCGTAGAAGCTGGCGATGCCAAAGGCCACGGCGCTTTTCGACAGCCGGGCGAGGGCGGTGACGAAGCCCAGCAGCGACGACAGCGCGATCGAGCAGAGGCAGAGGAACAGGGTCAGCGCCGCGCCTTGCAGAAAGCCGTTGGGGGCCAGGGTCAGGCCGAGCAGGTTGGGCAGCTTGTCGAGGATGATCGAGAACTTCAGGTCGAAGCTCAGGAAGAAACTGGCGAACAAGGCCAGCAGCGCCGCCCAGGTCAGGTACAGGCGGGTGCGGAAACCGAAGAGGCGTTTGAGCGGCGGCTCGACCAGCACTTGCGGTGGCCGAGGCGGTTGCGAAAGAGAAGTCATTGGCTGATGTCGGCGCCGATCCATTTCTGCGAAAGCTGGCTCAGGGTGCCGTCCTGCTTCAGTTGGGCGAACACTTCGCGGACCTTGGCGTTCCACTGGGCGTCGCCTTTTTCGATGGCCACCGAGTTGGGCTCGGCGTACAGCGGCTCGCCGGCGAGCTTGAAACGCGGGTCCTGGGCCAGGCGCGGCTGGGCGGTCACCAGGTTGGTGAGGATCGCGTCCAGGCGCACGCCAGCACCCAGGCCGAGGTCCTGGAAAGCCACGTTGTCGGTGTCGTAGGGGGCGATCTGTACGTTGTCGAACGGGTACTGCAACCGGGTGTCCTCGGCGCCTTCGATCACCAGGTTCTTGTTCAGGTAGCTTTCGTAGCTGGAAGCGCTGGTCAGGCCGACCTTCTTGTCGCTCAGGTCCTTGGCGCCGTGGATACGATCGTCCTTGGCGTTGACCACGATCACCGCCGGCGAGGCGTAGTACTGCACCGGGAAGTCAAAGACTTCGGCGCGGGCCTTGCTCGGGGTCATGGAGCAGATGCAGATGTCGTAGCGACCGCTCCAGCGGCCGGCGGCAATCACGTCCCAGGACGGTGTTTCCAGGCGCAGCTTCACCCCCAGTTTGTCAGCCACGGCCTTGGCCACGTCGACGTCGAAACCATCGAGCTGGTTCTGATCGTTGAGGAAGGAGAAGGGCGGGTAACTTTCCATCAGCACGCCCACCAGCTCTTTTTTCTGTTCGATACGGTCCAGGGTAGCGCCGGCAAAAGCCTGGCTGGAGGCAGCGAGAATCGTCAGGCCGAGGGCCAGCAGCGGTTTGAAATTCATGGAAGTCTCGAGCAGAAAAAAGGTTGTTATTAACCGAATGGTGCGTATTAAATAGTTATAAGGGTGACTCAGGTAGTGAGTTATTTTTATAAGCATATGAGTAAAGAGCATATGGGCGCAGGCAGCAGGGTAATTCTGGATGGTGGCATGGGTCGTGAACTGCAACGTCGCGGGGCGCCGTTCAGGCAGCCCGAGTGGTCGGCGCTGGCCCTGAGCGAAGCGCCGCAGGCGGTGGAAGCGGTGCATGCGGCTTATATCGAAAGCGGTGCCGACGTCATCACCAGCAACAGCTACGCGCTGGTGCCGTTCCACATTGGCGAAGCGCGTTTTGCCGCAGAGGGGCAGGCGCTGGCGGCCCTGGCCGGCGAGCTGGCGCGGCGCGCGGTGCAGGCCTCGGGCAAGCCGGTGCGGGTCGCCGGTTCGCTGCCGCCGCTGTTCGGCTCCTATCGCCCGGACCTGTTCGAGGCCGGTCGTGCCGCCGAGTTGCTGGCCCCACTGGTCAATGGCCTGGCCCCTTATGTCGACCTGTGGCTGGCGGAAACCCAGAGTTCCACGGTCGAGGCGCGGGCGATCCATGCCGGCCTGCCCAAGGACGGCAAGGCCTTCTGGCTATCGTTCACCTTGCACGATGAGAACCCTGACGAGGTGCCACGCCTGCGTTCCGGCGAGCCGGTGGCGGACGCGGCGGCGGTGGCCGCCGAATTGGGTGTGGAAACCCTGCTGTTCAACTGCAGCCAGCCGGAAGTGATAGGCGCGGCGATCGACGCGGCGCGGGCAACCTTCGAGCGCTTGGGGGTGAAGATCCATATCGGCGCCTACGCCAACGCTTTCCCGCCGCAACCGAAAGAAGCCACGGCCAACGATGGCCTCGATCCGTTGCGTGAAGACCTCGACCCGCCGGGCTACCTGCAGTGGGCGGCCGACTGGCGGCAACGCGGCGCCAGCCACCTGGGCGGTTGCTGCGGTATCGGGCCGGAGCACATCGCAGTGCTGGCGCAAAAGCTGGCCTGAAAAGCATCGCGAGCACGCTTACTCCTACAAGGCCGGGTCTGACCCCGTAGGAGCGAGCTTGCCAGCGCTAACGTCAGCTCAAACAGCACCTGACAAGACGTTAGCCCCGGCACTCCGCCAACCCTTTCACCTGCCCCGAAGCGCTCTGGTTGTCCTCGCTCAACCAGCGCTCGAACCCTGCGCCGACCTTCGGCCATTCGCAGTCGAGGATCGAGAACCAGGCGGTATCGCGGTTCTGGCCCTTGACCACCATGTGCTGGCGGAACACGCCCTCGAAACTGAAGCCCAGGCGCTCGGCCGCATAACGCGAGCGGGCGTTGGCGTTGTTGCACTTCCACTCCAGGCGGCGATAGCCCAGGGCAAAGGCTTCCTTGGCCAGCAGGTATACCGCTTCGGTGCTCTTGGGCGAACGCTGCATGGGCGCGCCGAAGGTGACGTGGCCGATCTCGATGCGGCCCTGGGCCGGGACGATCGACATCAGGCTGAGCAAGCCCTGCACCTGGCCGTTGGCCCGGTCGATCACGCAGAAGAAATACGGGTCGTTGCCGGCCGCGTGGTTGTTCAGCCAGTCAGTGAAGGCGCTGCGTGCGGTAAAGGGACCGTAGGGCAGGTAATCCCACAGCTTGGGATCGGCGCCCGGGCCCTGGAAGGCTTGCCACAGGTCGTCGGCGTGGCGCGCCGGGTCGAGTTTTTCCAGGCGGATGAAGCGCCCTTCGAGCAGGGTGGTCGACGGCGGTGGCACGCCTTGCCAGTCGGCGAGTGAGGTCGGCATGGGGTTCTCCTTGAGCGCTTAAAGGGCTTTGCGAAATTGAATGAAACCCGGGCGCTCGGCGATCCGCTCGTAGAGCCGGATGGCGGTGGCGTTGGTTTCGTGGGTCAGCCAGTGGACCTTGCAGCAGCCGTCGGCCTTGGCGGTGGCGTAGACGAATTCGATCAGTTGGCGACCGACGCCGGTGCCGCGTTGCTCCGGGATGACCAGCAGATCCTGCAGGTAGCAGGAGTTCTCGATGCTCCAGTTGGAGCGGTGGTAGATGAAATGCACCATGCCCACCGCCTGCTCGCCGTCCCAGGCCAGGGCGGCGTGGGTCGGCTCGGCAGGATCGAGGAAGCGCTGCCAGCTGCTGCGGGTGACCGCGTCGGCCAGCTCGGTGTCGTAGAACCGCAGGTAGGCCTGCCACAGCGGCAGCCAGGCTGCGTGGTCAGCGGCGGTGACGGGACGAATCTGGATCTGGCTCATGGCTGCTCCTGGCGCATCAGTTGGGAAATGCTCTGGTCATGGGGATCGGCGCTGGCGCCCAATCCGTCGCGCACGCCGTCGATGTCGGCGGCGGTGCGGTTCTGGCTGAGTTTGCGTTTGCCCTCCAGGCGCTGGATCGGCAGGGCGAAACCGACGATGGCGCGCAGCATGCTGTCCATGAACTCGGCGGGGGCGTCCTCGAATTTCCAGGGGCTGGCGCGGCCGGCTTCATGCCGGTTGGTCAGGGCGCTGACCACTTCGCGGATGCGCTGCGGCTCATGGAACACCTCGGCCACGCCATAGGCATGCACGCTCACATAGTTCCAGGTCGGCACCACTTTGCCGTGCTCGGCCTTGCTCGGGTACAGCGACGGGCTGACATAGGCCTCGGCGCCCTGGAAGATCAGCAGCGCCTCGGCGCCGTTGGCCAGTTCCTGCCATTGCGGGTTGGCCCTGGCCAGGTGGCCGTAGAGGGTGCCGTAAGGGCCCTGGTCCGGGGCGAACAACAGCGGCAGGTGGTTGGCCTGCAGGCCGCGTTCCCCGTAGGTCACCAGGGTAGCGAGGCGGGTTTCCGCGATCAGCTGGTGCAGGGTGGGCAGGTCTTCTTCGGCGAAAGCGCGGGGTAGGTACATGGAAAATATCCTTGGCGAATGGCTGCATCCTAGGCAGGCTATTGGTCTGTTGTAAGAGCCATCTTTGGTCATTTTCACCGGTCCATTTGATCGCTCTATCCCGTCGCTCGGAGGGGCAAGC
Organism: Pseudomonas sp. SK3(2021); assembly: GCF_016772375.1. NCBI lineage: Bacteria > Pseudomonadati > Pseudomonadota > Gammaproteobacteria > Pseudomonadales > Pseudomonadaceae > Pseudomonas > Pseudomonas sp. SK3(2021). The sequence continues at coordinate 110,225 of NZ_CP061943.1, read as the reverse complement.
CCATGAACAGCCCGACATTGCCGCTTTCCTTCAACCCCGCCGGTATCGAACTGGACCGCGGCCAGGGGCTCAGCCGCCAGCTCTACCAGGCGTTGCGCCAACGGGTGCTGGACGGCCGGCTGGCCAGCGGCATGCGGTTGCCGGCCAGCCGCGACCTGGCGGCGGCCCTGGAAATTTCCCGCAACAGCGTGGTGCGCGCCTACGACCAGCTGTACGCCGAAGGTTTTATCGAAGGCCGGGTCGGCGATGGCACCTATGTGGCGCAATTGCCCGAGAGCCGGCTGCCGATCAAAAAGGCAGTGAAAAATTTATCCACAAAAGTATCCACAGGGTTATCACCAAGCTTATCCATAGGGTTATCCACAGAAAGCCTGGGTTTACCTGGGATTACATCCAGTAAAGCTATCCATAGCGAGGCGTTGGAGCGGGTCGGACAGCACCATCTGGCGACCCCGCAAAGCGGTCCGCCGCGGGCTTTCCGGGTGGGGATTGCGGCCTTCGATCTGTTTCCGTTCGAGGTCTGGGCCAAGCTGAACGCGGCTTTCTGGCGCAAGCCGGATCTGGGCCAGCTGTGTTATGGCGATTCGGCCGGCGAGGAGCGCCTGCGCGAATTGATCGCGGCCTACCTGCGCAGTTCGCGCGGCATGCAGTGCAGCGCTGAACAAATTGTGATCACCAGTGGTGCGCAACAGGGCATAAGCCTTTGTGCACAGTTGCTGGTGAACCCTGGCGACGGCGTGGCTGTGGAAAACCCCGGCTATCGGGCGGCGGGGCATGCCTTCGCGATTGCCGGCGCGCGCCTGCATGGGGTGGCGGTGGATAACGAGGGCTTCGATTGTGGGGCGCTGGCGGCCCTGGGCGATTGCCGCCTGGCCTATGTCACGCCGTCCCACCAGTACCCCACCGGAGTGACCCTGAGCCTGGCCCGGCGCCTGGAACTGCTGGCCTGGGCCGAGCGCACCAATGGTTGGATAGTCGAGGACGACTATGACGGCGAGTACCGTTACAGCGGAGCGCCACTGGCACCCTTGGCGGCCCTCGACCGGCAGGGCCGGGTGCTGTACGTCGGCACTTTCGGCAAGGTCGCGTTCCCGGCCTTGCGCCTGGGTTACCTGGTGTTGCCGCCGGCGCTGGTGCAGCCTTTCGCCCAGCGCCGGGCGGTGGATGTGCGCCATTCCGAGGTCAGCACCCAGGCGGTGATGGCCGAATTCATGGCTGCCGGGCATTTCCAGCGGCATATCCGGCGCATGCGCCGCGCTGCCTTGAGCCGGCGCAATGCCTTGCTGGCCGGCTGGCCTGTGGATATCCCCGGGGTGGGCACGTTGCCGAGCGTGGCGGCGGGCCTGCACCTGATGATCCCGGTGGACAGCCTGGCCCGGGAGCAGGAATTGGTGGCGCAAGCCGCGGCGGTGGATGTCGAGATCAATGGCCTGAGCAACTACTGGCTGCCGGATTCGCCGCTGCCGCAGGACAGGCGCGCCGGGCTGGTGCTGGGCTTTGCCGCGGTGCCCGAGGCCGCTATCGCCTGTGCCCTGGAGCGGTTGCGCCGGGCCTGGGGCGTGTGACGGCTATACTCGCGGCCATTGTCTTTGCCGAGAATCCTTATGAGCCTGACTCTGTCCGCGGTGCCCGAACGCAAGCTCGGCGCTCCCTTGTTCGCTTTGATCGCATTGCTCGCCGGCGGTGTATTCCTGCAGGCCCAGGTCGGCTCGCGCCAGGTGTGGCTGTTGCTGCTGGGCGCGGCCCTGGGCCTGACCCTGTATCACGCCGCCTTCGGTTTCACTTCGGCCTGGCGGGTGTTCATCCGCGATCGGCGCGGCGCCGGCCTGCGGGCGCAGATGGTCATGCTGGCGCTGGCGGTGCTGCTGTTCTTCCCGGCCCTGGGCGCGGGCAGCCTGTTCGGTTCGCCGGTCACGGGGCTGGTGGCGCCGGCCGGCGTCTCGGTGATTGTCGGTGCGTTCATCTTCGGTATCGGCATGCAGCTGGGCGGCGGCTGCGCGTCCGGCACGTTATTTACCGTGGGTGGCGGTAACGCGCGGATGCTGGTGACCCTGCTGTTTTTCATCTGCGGTTCACTGATTGCCACCCACCATGTGGACTGGTGGTTTGCCTTGCCGTCGTTGCCGCCGGTTTCCATCGTGCAGCGCTTCGGTGTGGCACCGGCATTGGGGCTCAGCCTGGGCCTGCTGGCCTTGATTGCCCTGGTCACGGTACGCCTGGAAAAGAGCCGCCACGGCGCCCTGGAAGCACCGGTCGACAGCACGCACCAAGGCTGGCGCCGCCTGCTGCGCGGGCCCTGGCCGCTGGTGTGGGGCGCGGTCGCCCTGGCCTTGCTGAACTTCGCCACCCTGGCCCTGGCCGGACGGCCCTGGGGCATCACCTCGGCTTTTGCCCTGTGGGGCGCCAAGGCCGCCAGCGGGCTGGGGGGGGATGTCGGCAGCTGGGTGTTCTGGCAGGGCGCGGCGAACGCCAAGGCCCTGGCCGCGCCGGTGTGGCAGGACATCACCAGCGTGATGGATATCGGCATCGTCTTCGGCGCCTTGCTGGCAGCGGGCCTGGCCGGGCGTTTTGCGCCGAGCCTGAAGATTCCCGCGCGTTCGCTGGTGGCGGCGGTGATCGGTGGTTTGCTGCTGGGCTACGGTTCGCGCCTGGCCTATGGCTGCAACATCGGCGCCTATTTCAGCGGCATCGCCTCCGGCAGCCTGCACGGCTGGTTGTGGCTGGTGGCGGCCTTTATCGGCAACGGCGTGGGTGTGCGCCTGCGGCCTTGGTTCTTTGCCGAAGAGCGTCAGCCGCAAGGGCTGACGGGGTGTTGAAACGTCCTTGAGCTTCTAGCTTCTGGAGCGAGGCTTGCCCGCGAAGGGCGTAAACGATGGTGCGGTATAGCGGCCAGATCGCCGCTGCGCGGCTATCGCGAGCAAGCTTCGCGCCTACAGAAGAACCGGGCAGTCAGGTCCCGGCCTTGATCTTGGTCCAGGCCCGGGTCCGTGCCCGTTCCGCGTCGCGGGGTAGCGGCTGCAGGGTGTACAGCGTGCTCATCGCCGCGTCGGTCGGGTACAGGTTGGGGTTGTTGCGGATCGCCGGATCGACCCGCTCGGTGGCGTCCTTGTTCGGGTTCGGGTAGCCGACGAAGTCGCTGACCGGGGCGATCACCTTCGGTTGCAGCAGGTAGTTGATGAAGGTGTAGGCATCGTCCGGGTTCTTCGCACCTTTGGGGATCGCCAGCATGTCGAACCAGATCGGCGCCCCTTCCTTGGGCAGGCGCATGTCCACCACCACGCCGTTCCTGGCTTCCTTGGCGCGGTTGGCGGCCTGGGAGAAGCTGCCGGAATAACCCACCGCCACGCAGATGTCGCCGTTGGCGATGTCGGCCATGTACTTGGACGAGTGGAAGTAGGTGACGTAGGGGCGGATCTTCAGCAGCAGCGCTTCGGCCTTGGCGTAGTCCGCCGGCTGCCTGCTGTTGGGGTCCAGGCCCAGGTGCTGCAGGGCCAGCGGCAGGATCTCCGACGGCGAGTCGAGCAAGGCCACACCACACTGCTTGAGCTTGCTGATGTGCTCTTCCTTGAAGATCAGGTCCCAGCTGTCCACCGGCGCGTTCTCGCCGAGGGCGGCCTTGACCTTGGCTGGGTTGAAGCCGATCAGGATGGTGCCGTACATATAGGGCACGGCGAACTGGTTGCCCGGGTCGTTGGCCTCGATCAGCTTCATCAGCTTGGGATCGAGGTGGTTCCAGTTCGGCAGCTTGCTACGGTCCAGCGGCTGGAACACCCCGGCCTCGATCTGCTTGGCGAGGAACACGTTGGACGGCACCACCACGTCGTAGCCGGAGTTGCCGGTCAGCAGCTTGGCCTCCAGCGCCTCGTTGGTGTCGAAGATGTCGTAGACCAGCTTGACCTGGCTGTTCTCGGCCTTGAAGTCTGCCAGGGCCTTGGGGGTGATGTAGTCGAACCAGTTGTAGACGCGCAGGGTGCGTTCTTCGGCCTGTGCGGCAGCGCCCAGCAGCGCCGCGCAGAGCACCGGCGCGATGTAGCGTTTGAGCCTGTTCATGTGGCGGGTTTCCTTCACTGGGCGCTTTGAAAGCCTTCGAGAACGTTCACGGCATTGATGCCGATTTCTTCCACCGCGTAGCCGCCTTCCATGACGAACAGCGTCGGCGTGCCCAGGGCGGCGATGCGTTGCCCCATGGCCAGGTAGTCCGGGCTGTCGAGCTTGAACTGCGAGATCGGGTCGTCCTTGAAGGTGTCCACGCCCAGCGATACCACGACGATGTCGGCGCCATAACGGCGGATTTCCTCGCAGGCCTGTTCCAGGGCCGCGCTCCAGCTGTCCCAGCCGCTGCCGGCGGGCAGCGGGTAGTTGAAGTTGAAGCCAACGCCTGCGCCTTCGCCAAGCTCGTCCGCATAGCCCAGGAAGAACGGGAATTCGGCTTCCGGGTGGCCGTGGATCGAGGTGAACAGCACGTCGTTGCGCGCGTAGAAAATCGACTGGGTGCCGTTGCCGTGGTGATAGTCGACGTCGAGGATCGCGACCTTCTTGTGGCCCTGGTCGAGGAAGGCCTGGGCGGCGATGGCCGCGTTGTTCAGGTAGCAGTAGCCGCCCATCAGGTCGCCGGCGGCGTGGTGTCCCGGTGGACGGCACAGGGCGAAGGCACTGCGCGCGCCGCGCTGGATCACCGCCTGGGCGGTCAGGGCGACTTGCGCGGCGCTGTAGGCCGCTTGCCAGGTGCCGGCGGTGATCGGCGCGCCGCCGTCGAAGCTGTAGTAGCCGAGCTGGCCGTGCAGGCTGGTGGGGATCACGCTGCGCAGGGTGCGCGCCGGCCAGGTGTAGGGCAGCAGGTCGCCGTCGATGCCCTGGGCGGCCCAGCGGTCCCAGGCGCCCTTGAAGAAGTCCAGGTAGGCGCGGCTGTGGATGCGTTCGATCGGCCCCAGGCCGAAGTCCCTGGGCGCCTCGACCGGACCCAGGTTGCGATACTTCACGCGGTCCAGCACGTGGTCGGCGCGGGACGGCATTTCGAAGCAGGGCATCAGTTGCCCGTCGATCAGTTCGCAGCGGCCGTGGTGCAGGTGGTGATCGTCCGAGTAGATCGTCAGCATTTGTTGTTCTCCGCAGGCTGGTTCAGTGCTCACAGTCTTGCGGCGCCGGGGCTTTTGGAGAACGGCAGGAGCGGCCAAAAGGAGATCGATATGGCCAAAACCTGTGTCCGCAATTCGCCCCTCACCGCGCACGGACGCTGTTTCTGTAGGCGCGAAGCTTGCTCGCGATAGCCGCAAAGCGGCGGTCTGTCAGCTACACCGCATTATGGTTGACGTTCATCGCGAGCAATCGAGCGTCGACCGGCTGCTCCTACAGGGGAGGGCGGGGTGAATCAGGGCCGGAACTGACTCGGGGCGACGCCGCTCCAGCGCACGAAGGCATGGCGGAAACTCGCGGTTTCGCTGAAGCCCAGGGCTTCGGCGATGCGGTAGATCGGCAGGTCGTCCTCGCAGAGCATCTGCTTGGCCCGCTCGAAGCGCAGCTCGTCGAGCAGTTCCTGATAGCTGCACCCCAGGTCCTTGAGGTGCCGGCGCAGGGTGCGGGCCGAGCAGTTCATCTGTTCGGCCAGGCCTTCCAGGCCCGGCGCGGCGTCCAGTTGCGCCGCCAGCAGCTGGCGGATGCGCCCCAGCCAGGCCTGGCGTCCGGTGAATTCGGTGTTCTGCTTGCGGCAGCGTTCGGCCATGGCCTGGTGGGTGATGGCGTCCGCCAGGGGCAGCGGTTGCTCGAGCCAGCGCCGGTCGAAGGCGAAGGCGTTGGACGTCGCATCGAATTGCAGCGGGCAGTCGAAGCGCTCGGCGTAACGGCTCTGGTAATCGGGCGCGGGGTAGTCGAAGCGGGCACCGCGCAAGGGCAGCGGATGGCCCAGCAGGTCGTCGCAGATGACCTTCATCGACACCAGGCAGAACTCGATATTGAAGGTCGCCAGCGCCGGGTTTTCGCGGTAATCCGCGGCGGTCAGCCAGATCAGCTCGCCGTCCGTTTCCAGGCTCAGCTCGAAAAGTGTTCCCAACAGCGCCGGATAACGCAGCGCCAGATGCAAAGCGTCACCTAAGGTGGCACTGGTGAGCAGGGCATAACCGAGCATGCCGTAGCTGGAAACGTGCATGCGCCGGCCCAGCTCCAGGCCGATATCCCGTTGCAGGGCCACGGCGTTGGCGCACACCAGCATCTCTTGGTTGGTGGTGATACGGGTGTCGGCGCGGCTCAGGTCGGCGGCGTTGATGCCGCTGCCGGCCAGCAGCGCTTCGCTGTCCTGGCCCTGGTCCTTGAAGGTATTGAGCACCAGCGAGACGGCGTTGAGGGTGGTGAGGTGGGAATGCAGCATGTCCGTTTCCAGCCCGGGGGATGCTGAAAACGGAGCAATTTATATGCCGCGCCTGCGACGAATGCCAACGATAGCGCGGGGCGGTTGCTGGATCGCCGCGTTGCGGCTATCGCGAGCAATCGAGCGTCGACCGGCCGCTCCTACAAGGGATTGTGGCGCTTCTGTAGGAGCGAGCTTGCTCGCGATGAAGGTGAACGATGACGCGTTGTCAGCTCAGCTCGCCGCACAGGTCCAGCTCCACCAGGCGCCGCACTTCGGCGGTGTCCAGGCCGGCGCCGAGCAGGGCGTTGAGCTTGCCGAACGCCGCTTCGCGGGTCATGCCGCCGCCGGACAGCACGCCGACGCCGCGCAGGCGGCTGCCGGCTTCGTAGATGTCCAGCTCCACGCCGCCTTCATGGCATTGGGTGATGGCCACGACCACGATGCCCTGTTCCCGGGCGCGTTGCAGGCTGGCCAGGAACTGCGGGTTGTCGCTCGGCCCGGTGCCGCTGCCGAAGCATTCCAGCACCAGCGCCTGGATGCCGCTGCCCAGCAGGGCGTCGAGCTGTTCGGCGGCGATCCCCGGCACCAGCGGCAATACGCCGACCTTGGCCAGTTGCTTGCCCTGGCGGTAATCCAGTTGCGGTGGAATCGACGTCGCCTTGGTTCCGCCGCCCTGGCGCTGCAACGCCGCGAATGGATGACGGCCGAAGCTGCGGATCTTCGCGCAACGGGTCGGCGCCAGCAGTTCGCCGTGGAAGTACAGGTGCACGCCCGGCGCCAGGCCCTGGCCGAGGGCGACCAGCGCGCCGCCGAGGTTCTCCCAGGCATCGCTGTCGGTTACGCCGGCCGGCAGCATGGAGCCAGTGAACACCACGCGGGCATGCAGGCCCAGCAACTGGAAACTCATGGCCGCGGCACTGTAGGCCAGGGTGTCGGTGCCGTGCAGGATCAGTACGCTGTCGCAGCCCTCGTCGACCGCATCGACCACGGCTTCGCGCAAGCGCTGCCAGTAGGCGGGGGTCATGTTGGCGCTGTCGATCAGCGGCGCCATCTCGCGAAAGCGCCAGTCGGGCACCACCAGCTCGGGCTGGCTGTGCAGGTAATCGCGCATCCGCGCCTCGAAGCCGGAGGCCGGGGCCAGGCCATGGGCGCTGGCCTGCATGCCGATGGTGCCGCCGGTGTAAAGCACCATGACGCTCTGCGCGCCGGGGTAGGTCGTGGAATTCATGGGAAGTTCTCCAGAACGATGACAGCGTGCGGTCGAGCATGAAGCTGACCGCCGCTTGTGTCACGCCGGGCGCAAGACATGCGCCCGGTTTTTGCCCGGTCAGCGTTGCGCTGCGGGAATGCCTTGCGGCTGAACGTCGGCCTCGGCAGCAACCGACGGGCTGGTCGGCCAGGCCTTCAGGTCCAGGTCCAGATCGGTAAATTTGCTGGAGTCGAACACTGGCTGGCTGACGCCGGCGCGGCGCTGCTCGTCGTAGTCGCGCATCACCCGCATGCCAACCTTGAACAGCATGGCCAGGGCCACCAGGTTGACGAAGGCCAGGCAGGTCATGGTGATGTCGGCGAAGGCGAACACGGTCGAAAGGTCCTGCATCGAACCCCATACCACCAGCGCCAGCACGAGGCCGCGGAAAACCATCAGCACGGCGCGGTTGCGGCTGAGGAACTGCAGGCTGTTCTCGCCCAGGTAGTAGTTGTAGAGGATGCAGGTGAAGACGAACAGCGACAGTGCGACGCTGACGAACATGCGGCCCCAGTCACCGACCACGGCGGCCAGCGAGTTCTGGGTCAGGACGATGCCATCACCTTCGAAGCCCGGGGTGTAGAAGCCCGACAGCAGGATCAGTAGCGCGGTGCAGGTGCAGATCACGAAGGTGTCGAGGAACACGCTGAAGGCCTGGACCACGCCCTGGGCGCCGGGGTGCTTCACGGCGGCCACGGCGGCGACGTTCGGCGCACTGCCCAGGCCCGCTTCGTTGGCGAACACGCCACGCTTCACGCCCATGACGATGGCGCTGCCGAGCAGGCCGCCGAAGGCCGGGTCGAGGCCGAAGGCGCTCTTGAAGATGGTTTCCAGCATGGCTGGCACGTGTTCGATCTGGGTGCCGATCACGTACAGGGTCACGCCGATATAGGCCAGGGTCTTGATCGGTACCAGCAGGTCGGACACCGCGGCGATGCGCTTGATACCGCCGATGAAGGTGAGGGCCAGCAGCACCGCCAGGACGATACCGGTGTGGCGTGGGTCGAAGGCAAAGGCGTTCTGCAGCGAGTGGGTCACGGTGTAGGACTGCAGGCCGATGAAGGCGAAGCCGTAGGTGACCAGCAGCAGGATCGAGAACACCACCGCCATGCCTTTGAGCTTCAGGCCGTGCTGGATGTAGTAGGCCGGGCCGCCACGGTACAGGCCGTCGCCATCGGCGCGTTTGTAGACCTGGGCCAGGGTGCATTCGAAGAAGCTGCTGGACATGCCGACCAGTGCGGTCACCCACATCCAGAACACCGCACCCGGACCGCCGAGGGTCACGGCGATGCCGACACCGGCGATGTTGCCTGCACCGACACGGCCGGCAAGGCTGAGCATCAGGGCCTGGAACGAGCTGAGTTGCCCGGCGCTGCCTTTGAGGCTGTCGCGGAACACCGCGAACATGTGGAAGAAGTGGCGCAGTTGGACGAAACGCGAGCGGATCGTGAAGTAGCTGCCGAGCCCGACGATGAGCACGATCAGTACTTTCCCTGAGAGGAAGTCGTTGATGACTTCGAGCATGGATTATTCCTCGCTGTTTTTTGTAAAGGCAGAAACTGGGTGGTCCGAAACATCAAGTTACACGCCGTCGCGCGGGCAGCACGACAGGTGGGGCGAGCGTCCGTCCCGGTTCCAATTCGCGGGTTGTTATTAGTTCGGGTTCGCATGGGTTTGGGTCTCGTTACCGACGACCGCGCACGCGAAGAGGGGGCGCACTATACCTATCAGTGCGCTGCCCGTCTGCACGGTTGTGGTGCGCCCGACGAAACGAGGGGGCCGCAAGATCATCGGATCGCAGCCTTCGACAGCCTCGGCGCGAGGTTTTTCCTGCGTCCGCGGAAGCTGTCGAAGGCTGCGATCCTGGCGTTTTGAGCATGGAGCGCCTCTGGAAAGTTAAAAAAAAGGGCTTGGAGACGAGGCTCCAAGCCCTCAAAAGGTGAGAGGTGTCTAGTCCCTCGACCTGGTGAGCGGTGTTACAGGGTCGGTTACGCCTTCAGCGGAACCAGACGCGGGGCAATCATGTTTTCCGGGCTCAGGATGTCGGCGAGCATGGCGTCGTCGAGCAAGCCTTCTTCGCGCACCAGCTCCAGTACGCCGCGGCCGCTTTCCAGGGCGATGCGGGCGATACGGGTGGCGTTTTCATAGCCGATGTACGGGTTCAGCGCGGTGACCAGGCCGATCGAGTGCTCGACCAGTTCGCGGCAGCGCTGCTCGTTGGCGGTGATGCCGGTGATGCAGTGCTCGCGCAGCATGTCCATGGCGCGTTGCAGCAGGCGGATCGAGTCGAAGATCTTGAAGGCGATCAGCGGCTCCATCACGTTCAGTTGCAGCTGGCCGCCTTCGGCCGCGATGGTCAGGGCCAGGTCGTTGCCGATGATCTGGAACGCCACCTGGTTGACTGCTTCCGGGATGACCGGGTTGACCTTGCCGGGCATGATCGAGCTGCCTGGCTGACGCGCTGGCAGGTTGATTTCGTTGATCCCGGTGCGTGGGCCGCTGGACAGCAGGCGCAGGTCGTTGCAGATCTTCGACAGCTTGACCGCGGTGCGCTTGAGCATGCCGGAGAACAGCACGAAGGCGCCCATGTCGGAGGTGGCTTCGATCAGGTCGGCGGCCGGCACCAGCGGCTGGCCGCTGATGGTGGCCAGGCGCTGAACGGCCAGGGCCTGGTAGCGCGGGTCGGCGTTGATGCCGGTACCGATGGCGGTACCGCCCAGGTTCACTTCGGTCAGCACTTCAGGCGCCAGGGTCTTCAGGCGGGCCAGGTCTTCGCTGAGGGTGGTGGCGAAGGCGCGGAACTCCTGGCCCAGGGTCATCGGCACGGCGTCTTGCAGCTGGGTGCGGCCCATCTTCAGGACGTGGCTGAATTCTTCACCCTTGGCGGCGAACGACTGGATCAGGCTGTCGAGGCTGGCCAGCAGCGCGTCGTGGCCCAGCAGCAGACCCAGGCGGATCGCGGTCGGGTAGGCGTCGTTGGTCGACTGCGCCATGTTCACGTCGTTGTTCGGGTGCAGGTACTGGTATTCGCCCTTGCTGTGGCCCATGGCCTCCAGCGCGATGTTGGCGATGACTTCGTTGGCATTCATGTTGGTCGAAGTGCCAGCGCCGCCTTGAATCATGTCCACCACGAACTCTTCGTGGAAGTCGCCGCGGATCAGACGGGCACAGGCTTCGCTGATGGCAGCGTGCTTGGCTTCGCTCAGGTGACCCAGCTCGCGGTTGGCGTCAGCAGCTGCCTGCTTGACCATTGCCAGGGCCACGACCAGTTTTGGGTAGTGCGAAATCGGAACACCGGAGAGGCGGAAGTTGTTCACCGCTCGCAGGGTCTGGATGCCGTAATACGCTTGAGCAGGTACTTCGAGTACGCCAAGCAGGTCTTTTTCTGTGCGGAAAGATGCAGCGGAGGACATGATAGAAATCATCTCGATATGGACCCGGTCTGTGCCGGAACGCTGCGAATCCTAGGCCTGCGGGAAAATTTGGGCCAATGCTGTTAAACACTGGCCTATGCATAAACGGCATAATGCCCGTGTGACGCCGCTTGCGCGGCAAGCGTGTGACCTAAAATGGTGCGCTCCCCTGGAGGACGTGATGAATCTGGAAAGCAAATGGCTCGAGGACTTCAGTGCCCTGGCCGCCACCCGCAGCTTCTCGCAGGCCGCCGAGCGGCGCTTCGTGACCCAGCCGGCCTTCAGCCGGCGGATCCGCAGCCTGGAAGCGGCGCTGGGGCTGACCCTGGTCAACCGCTCGCGCACGCCGATCGAACTGACGGCGGCGGGGCAGCTGTTCCTGGTGACGGCGCGCACGGTGGTCGAGCAACTGGGTGAGGTGTTGCGGCACTTGCATCACCTCGAAGGCGGGCAGGGCGAAGTGATGCAGGTCGCCGCGGCGCATTCCCTGGCGCTGGGCTTCTTTCCGCGCTGGATCGCCCAGCTGCGTAACGAAGGCTTGAACATCGCCACGCGGCTGGTGGCAACCAACGTCGGCGATGCCGTGCACGCCCTGCGCGAAGGCGGTTGCGACCTGATGCTGGCCTTCTACGACCCGGATTCGGCCATGCAGATGGACCCGGAAATCTTCCCTTCGCTGCACCTGGGGCAGACCGAGATGATGCCGGTGTGCGCGGCGGATGCCGCCGGCAAGCCGTTGTTCGACCTGGAAGGCGAGGCCAGCGTGCCGCTGCTGGCGTACAGCGCCGGGGCGTTTCTCGGGCGTTCGGTGAACCAGCTGCTGCGCCAGCGCAACCTGCGCTTCACCACGGTGTATGAAACCGCCATGGCCGACAGCCTCAAGAGCATGGCCCTGGAAGGCCTGGGGATCGCCTGGGTGCCGCACCTGAGCGTGCGCGCCGAACTGGCCCGGGGCGAACTGGTGGTCTGCGGCGGCGCGCAATGGCATGTGCCGCTGGAGATCCGCCTGTACCGCTGCGCCCTGGTGCGCAAGGCCAATGTCCGGTTGCTGTGGCGCAAGCTGGAGGGCGGCGCGGCACAGGGCGCAAGCAACACCTGACCTGTAGCCGCTGCCGCAGGCTGCGCTCGGCACCGCAGGGGCCGCAAAACCTGGCGACGCGGTCTGCCTGAAGAATTGGCAATACCACCTGTGCGCCGGCTTCGCCGTCGATCGCAGCCTGCGGCAGCGGCTACAGGAATCCGGCAACGATCCTGGCCCGTGCCGACTGACCCCAAAGTCAATAAAACCGCCGCTTTGCGCCTGAAACATGGTGTATGACAGATGGTCGGCAAAAGTGCGTTTAACTCGCCTTTTTCGGTATACTGCGCGGCCTTCGGCCGGTTCGTCCGGTCACGTTTCGAGTTCAGAACTCGCCGAGCGAAGGTCAGGCAAGGCAAAAACAAGCGAGGAAGCGGAGTTGACGTCAGTCAATGAGCATTCCGAGTTTGTTTTTAACGCAGCCTGATCGAGCGTAGGCAGTTCTGGACCGAAACTAATTCGTACAACAAGCCACGCATACTGCGTGGCTTGTTGTTTTTTGACGCGCCTGCGGGCGCCCAGAGAGAAGAGGCACGACGATGAGTGCACTGGTTGGCGTGATCATGGGCTCCAAGTCCGATTGGTCCACCCTTAGCCACACCGCCGATATGCTGGAAAAGCTCGGCATCCCTTACGAGGTGAAAGTGGTCTCTGCCCACCGCACCCCGGACCTGCTGTTCCAGTACGCCGAAGAGGCCGAAGCGCGTGGCATCGAGGTGATCATCGCCGGTGCCGGTGGCGCGGCCCACCTGCCAGGCATGTGTGCGGCCAAGACCCACCTGCCGGTGCTGGGCGTTCCGGTGCAGTCGTCGATGCTCTCGGGCGTGGACTCGCTGCTCTCCATCGTGCAGATGCCCGCAGGCATTCCGGTCGCCACCCTGGCCATCGGCAAGGCGGGCGCGATCAACGCCGCGCTGCTGTCGGCGAGCATCCTCGGCGCCAAGCATCCGCAGTTCCATACCGTGCTGAAAAAATTCCGCGCTGAGCAGACAGACAGCGTCCTGGACAATCCAGACCCACGCGTCGCCTGAGGTTTTTGACGATGAAGATCGGTGTAATCGGTGGCGGCCAGCTGGGTCGCATGTTGGCTCTGGCGGGTACTCCGCTGGGGATGAACTTCGCTTTCCTCGACCCGGCTCCGGACGCCTGTGCCGCAGCCCTGGGCGAACACCTGCGAGCCGATTACGGCGATCAGGATCACCTGCGCCAGTTGGCTGACGAAGTGGACCTGGTGACCTTCGAGTTCGAAAGCGTGCCGGCGGAAACCGTGGCTTTCCTGTCGCAGTTCGTCCCGGTCTATCCGAGCGCCGAAGCCCTGCGCATCGCCCGCGATCGCTGGTTCGAGAAGAGCATGTTCAAGAGCCTGGGGATTCCCACCCCGGCGTTCGCCGACATCCAGTCGCAAGCCGACCTGGAGGCCGCCGTGGCCAGCATCGGCCTGCCGGCCGTGCTGAAAACCCGCACCCTGGGTTACGACGGCAAGGGCCAGAAGGTCCTGCGCACCCCCGAAGACGTGGCCGGCACCTTCGCCGAGCTGGGCAGCGTGGCCTGCCTGCTGGAGGGCTTCGTGCCGTTCACCGGCGAAGTCTCGCTGATCGCCGTGCGTGCCCGCGATGGCGAAACCCGCTTCTACCCGCTGGTGCACAACACTCACCACAGCGGCATCCTCAAGCTGTCCGTGGCCAGCAGCGACCACCCGCTGCAGGCCCTGGCCGAAGACTACTCCAGCCGCGTGCTCAAGCAGCTGGACTACGTCGGCGTGATGGCGTTCGAGTTCTTTGAAGTCGACGGTGGCCTCAAGGCCAACGAGATCGCGCCACGGGTGCACAACTCCGGGCACTGGACCACCGAAGGCGCCGAGTGCAGCCAGTTCGAAAACCACCTGCGGGCCGTTGCCGGCCTGCCACTGGGTTCGACGGCCAAGGTCGGCGAGAGCGCGATGATCAACTTCATCGGCGAAGTGCCGGCGGTGGAGAAGGTCATTGCGATCGACGACTGCCACCTGCATCACTACGGCAAGGCCTTCAAGGCCGGGCGCAAGGTCGGTCACGCCAACCTGCGCTGCAAGGACAAGGCGACCCTCGAGGCACAGATCCTCAAGGTCGAGGCGCTGATCGCCGAATAACTTCCTGGGGCTGCGGTGGAACCAATCGGGGCCGCCGTTCTCTGATGGCAGGATGCCAAGGCACTCACTAGGCTTTGGCATACCTAACTCATACAGAGGGAAATGCCATGGGAATTATTGGAACCATCTTTATCGGCTTGATCGTTGGCCTGCTGGCTCGCTTCCTGAAACCGGGCGATGACAGCATGGGCTGGATCATGACCATCCTGCTCGGTATCGGCGGTTCGCTGGCAGCCACCTACGGCGGCCAGGCCCTGGGCATCTACCAGGCAGGCCAGGGTGCGGGCTTCCTCGGCGCGCTGGTTGGCGCGGTCGTGCTGCTGGTGATCTACGGCCTGGTCAAAAAGAACTGATTTAGCGACAAAGCCCTCTCTGCTGCGCAGGTAGAGAGGGCTAGAATGCCCGGCGTTGTCTTGTACCTTTCTTGCCGAGCTCCTCCATGCGCCGTCTTCTGTTGACTCTTGTTCTGCTGGGCTCAGGCCTGGCCCATGCCGGCGAACTGCCGGAAACCGACTGGCTCGAACTGATGCCCAAGTCGGACCAGAAAGCCCTCGAGCAAATGCCGGAAATCGATCACAACTCCCCCGAAGCCAATGGCACCTTTACCGAAAAGGGCGGCCTGAAGCAGAGCAAAGGGTTGCCGGCGGTGATGTATTCGACCAAGACCGTGCCGGCCATGAACGGCAAGGACATCCGCATCGGTGGTTATCCAGTGCCGCTGGAGTCCGATGCCAAGGGGCGCAGCACGCTGTTTTTCCTCGTGCCTTACCCGGGTGCCTGCATCCATGTGCCGCCACCGCCGCCCAATCAGTTGGTGCTGGTGCGTTTCCCCAAGGGTGTGAAGCTGGACGATATCTACACGCCGCTGTGGGTGACCGGCCACCTGAAGATCGAGACGGTCAGCAACGACCTGGCCGACGCGGCCTATGCGCTGGATGCGCAGAAAGTACGGGTGGTGCAGGAGTCGGATCTGTAAGCCGAAAGGCTTTCCCCTGTAGGAGCGCAGCTTGCTCGCGATGGACGTCAACGATTACGCGGTTTTACTGAAGCGCGTCGATGTAGCTGCCATTTATCGCGAGCAAGCTTCGCTCCTACAGGAGGCCGCGCCTGGCGTTACAACGGTACGCTGGTAATGCTCACACCCAGGGTATGGCTGGCGCCTGGCGCCAGGGTCACCACGTCATCCATCACGTTGGCGGTCTCGATGCACAGCATGCGTTGCCAGCCATCGTCGGCCATGTCGCTGAACTGCTCGGCGCGAGCGATCCACGGGTTCCAGATCACCGCCGAGCGCGAGCCCTTGCTGGTCAGCTGGATACGTCGCTCCCAGGCCGGGTCGACGATGCTCAGCTGTGGTGGTGGGTCGAGGTAGATACGGTCGGTCTCACCGGTGAAATGCAGGTCGCCGGACTGCTGCCGGGTCTTCCAGTCATCCAGGGTCTCGATGTAATTCAGGCCGTCCAGCCCTTCGACATGCACCTTGCGCACATCGCTGACCGCGAAGTAACTGTGCAGCGCCTGGCTGATGGTGACGCTGTCGTCGCCCAGGTTGTGGCTGGTGAGGTTGATGTGCAGTTGGTCGTCGAGACGGATGCTCAGCTTCAGCTCGACCTGGTGCGGCCAGCCTGGCAGCCCGCCCTCGGGGATCGGCAGTTGCAATTCCACCAGCAGGCTTTCGCCTTCGGCCTCGATACCCAGCAGTTCCCAGTCGGTGGCGCGGACCAGGCCGTGGGCCCCGGCCGGCTCGCTGCCCTGGCGCATGGCCTGGACGCTTTGCGGGTTGCGCGCGAAATTACCGAACCATGGCCAGCACACCGGAACGCCGGCGCGAATGCTTTTGCCGGTCTTGAACACGGCCTCGTCGTTGAGCCAGATCAGCGGCGGTTGCCCGGCCAATTGATAGCTGAGGATGTGCGCGCCTTGCTGGGCCACCAGCAGTTCGGCCTGACCGTGGCGGATGCGCCAGCAGTTCAGTTCATCCAGTTTCACCGTTTCAACGTGAGGGGTAGGCATGGTGCGGTTCTCGTTCAAAAGCAGGGCTGCTATGGACCACGTAACGGCCACCGGGTTTAACCCTCGCCGGAATTAACGGGCTCTGGGTGGAACCGAGCGGGTGCGGCCGCTGCCGTCGATGGCAACGAACACGAACACCGCCTCGGTGACCTTGCGCCATTCGCTGGACAACGGATCGTCGCTCCAGACCTCGACCATCATCTGGATCGAGCTGCGACCGATTTCCAGGGTCTGGGTATAAAAGGAAAGCTGTGCGCCGACCGCTACCGGCACCAGGAATGCCATGCGGTCGATGGCGACGGTGGCGACACGTCCGCCGGCCACGCGACTGGCCATGGCGGTACCCGCCAAATCCATCTGAGCCACCAGCCAGCCGCCGAAAATATCGCCAAAGCCGTTGGTTTCGCGGGGAAGCGCGGTGATTTGCAGGGCCAGGTCGCCTTGCGGGATCGGATCTTCTTGTTCGAGCTCTATCATGCCGGGGGTGCCTCTGACCCGTGACTCTTCATTGGTACTTCAGGTGAATAGCCGTCTTGAGGAAAAACGATTCAGCCCGAACATACTACGTTCGTCACGTTCTTCGTAAGGCGTACTAAAGGGAAACTCTGCGAAACCGGCTGGCCCAGTCGGCGCCTGGGGCGCCCAGCGGCGTTTTCGCACAGCAACCCTTGCCGGGGCGGCTTTACTCCAATGCCTGCGAGTATATCGGTCGACAGGCTCCACGACGACCATCCGGTTCTGATTTTGACCGTCAATTGTGCACATCTATGTGCTTTTTCGAACAATTTGCTATCGTGCCGAACCTGCCAGGCCACAACCAGCGCTGTTGCGGCTTCCAGGACCGACTATAAGAGAAGCCCTTGCCATGACCACTGTGCCTTCGAGCATCGCGCAGCCCGCGCAACCTGCTCGTCCGTTGACCCGCAACGACTACAAGACCCTGTCGCTGTCCGCCCTGGGCGGTGCGCTGGAATTCTACGACTTCATCATCTTCGTGTTCTTCGCCACGGTGGTCGGCAAGCTGTTCTTCCCGGCGGACATGCCCGAGTGGCTGCGCCTGATGCAGACCTTCGGCATCTTCGCCGCCGGCTACCTGGCGCGGCCCCTGGGCGGGATCGTCATGGCGCACTTCGGCGACCTGCTCGGGCGCAAGAAGATGTTCACCCTGAGTATTTTCATGATGGCGGTGCCGACCCTGATCATGGGCCTGCTGCCGACCTACGCGCAGATCGGCATGTGGGCGCCGATCCTGTTGCTGCTGATGCGGGTGATCCAGGGCGCGGCCATCGGCGGTGAAGTGCCGGGCGCCTGGGTGTTCGTTTCCGAGCATGTACCGCAGCGGCATATCGGCTACGCCTGCGGCACCCTGACCTCGGGCCTGACCGCCGGCATCCTCCTGGGCTCGCTGGTGGCCACCGCGATCAACAGCATTTATACCCCGGGCGAAGTCGCCGATTACGCCTGGCGGATTCCTTTCCTGCTGGGGGGCGTGTTCGGCCTGTTCTCGGTGTACCTGCGCCGCTGGCTGCATGAAACCCCGGTGTTCGCCGAGCTGCAACTGCGCAAGGCCCTGGCCGAGGAAGTGCCGCTGCGCGCGGTGCTGCGCGACCACCGCAGCGCGATCATCCTCTCGATGCTGCTGACCTGGCTGCTGTCCGCCGGGATCATCGTGGTGATCCTGATGACCCCGACCGTGCTGCAGACGGTCTATCACTTCACCCCGACTACCGCGTTGCAGGCCAACAGCCTGGCGATCGTGTTCCTCAGCCTGGGTTGCGTGGCGTCCGGCGCGCTGGCCGACCGTTTTGGCGCCGGCCGGGTGTTCGTGTTCGGCAGCACGTTGCTGCTGGCGACTTCCTGGACCTTCTACCACAGCCTGCTGGATCACCCGGACTGGCTGTTCCCGCTGTACGCGCTGACCGGCCTGCTGGTGGGCACCATCGGCGCGGTGCCGTATGTGATGGTCAAGGCGTTCCCGGCGGTGGTGCGCTTCAGCGGCCTGTCGTTCTCCTACAACCTGGCCTATGCGATCTTCGGTGGCCTGACGCCGATGGTGGTGACCGCGCTGCTCAAGGAGAGCCCGATGGGCCCGGCCTATTATGTTGCAATTATTTGCAGCATCGGGATCCTGGTCGGCCTGTACCTGTGGAAAAAGGGCCGCTGATCCGGGCCATCCTGTAGCCGCTGCCGCAAGGCCGCAGGCCCTTCTGCGCGCTGACGATCGTCGCGCCCCTTCGGGTCGATCGCAGCCTTGGGCAGCGGCTGCAAAACGCTCTATAAGAAAGGCCAGCCTTCCATCGAGAATGCTGGCCTTTCATCTAATTGTCATATTTCAGCCATAGAGTGTTCACACGGCCTACAGATACTTGGCCCGACTTAACACACCCTATCTGCTAGGAGTAAGGCATGAAACTGAAGCGTTTGATGGCGGCAATGACTTTTGTCGCTGCTGGCGTTGCGACTGCCCATGCGGTTGCCGCTGTTGACCCTGCTATCCCGAGCTACACCAAGACCACTGGTGTGTCGGGCAACCTGTCCAGCGTCGGCTCCGATACCCTGGCCAACCTCATGACCCTGTGGGCCGAGCACTACAAGAAAGAATACCCGAACGTAAACATCCAGATTCAGGCCGCTGGCTCCGCCACTGCGCCACCTGCGCTGACCGAAGGCACCTCCAACCTGGGCCCGATGAGCCGCAAGATGAAGGACACCGAACTGGCGGCTTTCGAGCAGAAGTACGGCTACAAGCCAACCGCCATCCCGGTTGCCGTGGACGCCCTGGCTGTGTTCGTGCACAAGGACAACCCGATCCAGCACCTGACCATGGAACAGGTTGACGCGATCTTCTCCTCGACCCGCCTGTGCGGCGCCAAAGCCGACGTCAAGACCTGGGGCGACCTGGGCGTGACTGGCGACCTGGCCAACAAGCCGGTCCAGCTGTTCGGTCGTAACTCGGTATCCGGCACCTACGGCTACTTCAAGGAAGAAGCCCTGTGCAAAGGCGACTACAAGCCTAACGTCAACGAACAGCCAGGTTCGGCTTCGGTGGTCCAGTCCATCAGCTCCTCGCTGAACGGCATCGGCTACTCGGGCATCGGCTACAAGACCGCTAGCGTGAAGACCGTGGCCCTGGCCAAGAAAGGCAGCAGCGACTTCATCGAAGACACCGAAGAAAACGCCCTGAACGGCAAGTACCCGCTGTCCCGCTTCCTGTACGTGTACATCAACAAGGCCCCGAACAAGCCTCTGGCCCCGCTGGAAGCCGAGTTCGTGAAGCTGGTTCTGTCGAAACAGGGCCAGGAAGTGGTCGTGAAAGACGGTTACATCCCACTGCCAGCCAAAGTCGCCGCCAAGGCGCTGGCTGACCTGGGCCTGCAGGAAGGTGCTGCAGTCGTAAAAAAGTAACACCCTAGGTCCGGGCCTGTCCCGGACCTTGTAGGAGCGAGCGGGTTCGCTCCTACACCCCTCAATTTTCGATCCGCTGCCAGCTCTGCTCCGCGGCGGATTTGTTGCGTCACTGCATTGTCATCTTTCTGTCATACAGGATCGCTAGGGTGTGCGCATGAATGATCTGGCCAACTCCACCATGACTCCGACTTCTCCCCCCAAGCGCATTGACTTCAATACGCCTGAGCTGCAACGCAAGCGCCGTATCCGCGCGCTGAAAGATCGCCTGACCCGTTGGTACGTCCTCGTCGGCGGTCTGGCCGTGCTGGCCGCGATCACCTTGATCTTCTTCTTCCTCGCCTATGTCGTGCTGCCCCTGTTCCAGGGCGCTGACCTGAGCGCCAAGGACCCGCTGACCCCCGCCTGGATGCAGGACGCCGGCAAGCCGCTGATGTTCTCCCTGGAAGAGCAGAACCAGGTCGGCATGCGGGTTTCCGACAAGGGCCAGGCGCTGTTCTTCGACATCGACAACGGTGCCGAGCTGCGCCGCGTCGACCTGCCGATTCCGGCCGGCGCCACCGTGACCGCCATCGGCAAGGATCAGCCGGGCAACCCGCTGGTGGTGGTTGGCCTGTCCAACGGCCAGGCGCTGGTGTTCCGTCACACCTATAAGGTCAGCTACCCGGACGGCAAGAAAACCATCTCGCCGGCCATTGAATACCCCTACGGTGAAACCCCGATCGTGCTGAACGAGCAGGGCGGCGCACTGGAGCATGTCAACCTCAACGCCACCGATTCGGCGCTGGTGGTGGCCGGTTCCAGCGGCGCGCAACTGCACGTGCTGCAGCTGACCCGCGAAGAAAACATGATGACCGGCGAGGTCACCAGCGAGCAGAACCGCATCGAGCTGCCGCAGATGACCGAACCGGTCAAGGCCATGTACATCGACCCGCGCCAGCAGTGGCTGTACGTGATCAACGGGCGTGCCCAGGCCGACGTGTTCAGCCTGCGCGACAAGAGCCTCAACGGTCGCTACAAGCTGCTGGAGGATGCCAATGCCGAAGTGACGGCCAGCACCCAGCTGGTGGGTGGCATCTCGCTGATCATCGGTACCTCCAAGGGCGGCCTGGCCCAGTGGTTCATGGCTCGCGATCCGGACGGCGAACTGCGCCTGAAGCAGATCCGCACCTTCCAGATGGGCACTACGCCAATCATCGAGATCACCGCCGAAGAGCGCCGCAAAGGCTTTGTCGCGCTGGACGCCTCGGGCAAGCTCGGTGTGTTCCACAGCACCGCGCACCGCACCCTGCTGGTGGACCAGGTGGTCGAGGGCGAAGGCCTGTTCGGCCTGTCGCCACGGGCCAACCGGGTGATCGTCGAAGCCGGCGGCAAGCTGCAGCCGCTGGTGCTCGACAACCCGCACCCGGAAGTGTCCTGGAGCGCGCTGTGGAGCAAGGTCTGGTACGAGAACTACGACGAGCCCAAATACGTCTGGCAATCGACGGCGGCCAACACCGACTTCGAACCCAAGCTGAGCCTCTCGCCCCTGACCTTCGGTACGTTGAAGGCAGCGTTCTACGCGATGCTGCTGGCGGCGCCGCTGGCGGTTGCCGCGGCGATCTACACCGCTTACTTCATGGCTCCGGGCATGCGCCGCAAGGTCAAGCCGGTGATCGAGCTGATGGAGGCGATGCCGACGGTGATCCTCGGCTTCTTCGCCGGCCTGTTCCTCGCGCCTTATGTCGAAGGCCACCTGCCGGGCATCTTCAGTCTGCTGATGCTGCTGCCGATCGGCATCCTGGTCGCCGGTTTCACCTTCAGCCGCCTGCCGGAGTCGATCCGCCTGAAGATCCCGGACGGCTGGGAAAGCGCGCTGCTGATTCCGGTGATCCTGTTCGTGGGCTGGCTGTCGCTGTACATGAGCCCGTTCATGGAGAACTGGTTCTTCGGCGGCGACATGCGCATGTGGATCTCCCACGACCTGGGCATCACCTACGACCAGCGCAACGCCCTGGTGGTCGGCCTGGCCATGGGTTTCGCGGTGATCCCGAACATCTACTCGATCGCCGAAGACGCCGTGTTCAGCGTGCCGCGCGGCCTGACCCTGGGTTCCCTGGCCCTGGGCGCGACCCCATGGCAGACCATGACCCGCGTGGTGATCCTCACCGCCAGCCCGGGTATCTTCTCGGCGCTGATGATCGGCATGGGCCGCGCGGTCGGCGAAACCATGATCGTGCTGATGGCCACCGGTAACACCCCGGTCATGGAAATGAACCTGTTCGAAGGCCTGCGCACCCTGGCGGCCAACGTCGCGGTGGAAATGCCGGAGTCGGAAGTCGGCGGCAGCCACTACCGCGTGCTGTTCCTCTCGGCGTTGGTGCTGCTGCTGTTCACCTTCGTCATGAACACCCTCGCCGAGCTGATCCGTCAGCGTCTGCGCAAGAAATACTCGTCGCTTTAAGAAAGGTAGAAGTCTGTGAAACAGAACTCCCTAAAAGACTGGTTCAAGAGCGGCGCCCCGGGCGTCTGGATCAGCGGTGGCGCGGTGTCCATCGCGGTCATCATGACCATCGGCCTGCTGGCGGTGATCGCCGTGCGGGGCCTGGGCCACTTCTGGCCGGCGGACCTGGTGCATGCCCACTACGATGTGCCGGGCCAGGCCAACCACCTGGTCATCGGCGAAGTGGTACAGAAAGAAGAAGTGCCGCGGGCCCGCCTGAAGAGCGCCGGCCTGCCGGTGCCGGACGAAGGCCCCGAGTTCATGACCCGCGAGCTGATCAAGGTCGGCAACCGTGACCTGAACGGCAACGACTTCACCTGGATCGTCGGCGACTGGCTGACCAACCAGACCACGCCACCGGAGCTGATGGCCATCGAGCGGCGCGAGTGGGGCAACTTCTACGGCTACCTGGTCAACGTCAAGCAGGATGGCAAGGTCATCGCCGAAGGCGAAGCGGCCTGGCTGGAACTGCAGGCGCGGATCGAGCGGGTGAGCAAGCTGGCTGCCCAGCTCAAGACCCTGGAGAAAGTCGACATCGGCGCGATCAACGCCGGCCTCGAGCGTATCCGCCTGCACGGTCGCAAGCTGGAACTGGACGGCAAGCTCGATGCCGCCGCCCAGGCCGACATGGAAAGCGAACGTGCCGAGCTGAACGCCCGTTACCAGGACGTCGAGGCCCGCCTGAGCGACCTGCACGCGCAGTTCAACCGCGACAGCCTCACTGCCCGCGATGCCAATGGCAAGGAAGTGGAAATCAGCCTGGGCAAGGTGGTGCATGCCTATCAGCCGAACGGCATGGGCACCCTGACCAAAATGGGTTTCTACTTCAGCAAGGTCTGGGAATTCCTCAGCGACGACCCGCGTGAAGCCAACACCGAGGGCGGCATCTTCCCGGCGATCTTCGGTACGGTGATGATGACCCTGATCATGGCGATGATCGTGACCCCGTTCGGCGTACTGGCCGCGGTGTACCTGCGTGAATACGCCAAGCAGAACGCCCTGACCCGGGTGATCCGCATCGCGGTGAACAACCTGGCGGGCGTTCCGGCCATCGTCTACGGCGTGTTCGGCCTGGGCTTCTTCGTCTATGTGCTGGGCGGTTCCCTCGACCGCTTGTTCTTCCCGGAAGCCTTGCCGGCGCCGACCTTCGGTACTCCGGGCCTGCTCTGGGCTTCCCTGACCCTGGCGTTGCTGGCGGTGCCGGTGGTGATCGTGGCCACCGAGGAAGGCCTGGCGCGGATTCCCCGCACCGTGCGTGAAGGTTCCCTGGCCCTGGGCGCGACCAAGGCGGAAACCCTGTGGAAGATCGTGCTGCCGATGGCCAGCCCGGCGATGATGACCGGCATGATCCTCGCCGTGGCCCGCGCCGCCGGTGAAGTGGCGCCGCTGATGCTGGTGGGCGTGGTGAAACTGGCGCCGTCGCTGCCGGTGGACGGCAACTACCCGTACCTGCACCTGGACCAGAAGATCATGCACCTGGGCTTCCACATCTACGACGTCGGCTTCCAGAGCCCCAACGTCGAGGCCGCGCGGCCGCTGGTGTACGCCACGGCACTGCTGCTGGTGCTGGTGATCGCGACGCTCAACCTGTCGGCGGTGTGGATTCGTAACCACCTGCGCGAGAAATACAAGGCTTTGGACAGTTAATCACCGCCACCCCCTGTAGGAGCGAGCTTGCTCGCGATGGGATCCTCCAGACGCAGATGCTGCGTTGGTTTCACCATCATTTCGCGAGCAAGCTCGCTCCTACAGAGAACGGCGTTACCGCTGGCAAGGCTAGCGGCTCACTGAAACGAATTTGTTAGCGTAGGGAGTTACCCATGCAGCAAGAAGCACATACCCACGGCATCAACATGTCGGCCCTGGGCCGCGACAAGCAGAGCCTGAGCCTGGAGCAGGAAACCGTGGCCATCGAAGTCCCGGGCCTGAGCCTGTACTACGGTGAGAAGCAGGCGCTGTTCGACGTCAGCATGAACATTCCGAAGCAGCGCGTGACCGCCTTCATCGGCCCGTCCGGCTGCGGCAAGTCGACCCTGCTGCGGACCTTCAACCGGATGAACGACCTGGTGGACGGTTGCCGCGTGGAAGGCGAGATCAACCTCTACGGCAACAACATCTACCGCAAGGGTGAAGATGTGGCCGAGCTGCGCCGCCGTGTGGGCATGGTGTTCCAGAAGCCCAACCCGTTCCCGAAAACCATCTACGAGAACGTGGTCTACGGCCTGCGCATCCAGGGCATCAACAAGAAGCGCATCCTCGACGAGGCCGTCGAGTGGGCCCTCAAGGGCGCGGCGCTGTGGGACGAGGTCAAGGACCGCCTGCACGACTCGGCACTCGGCCTGTCCGGTGGTCAGCAGCAGCGTCTGGTAATTGCCCGTACCATCGCCGTGGAACCGGAAGTGCTGCTGCTCGACGAACCCTGCTCGGCACTCGACCCGATTTCCACCCTGAAGGTCGAAGAACTGATCTACGAACTGAAATCGAAGTTCACCATTGTGATCGTGACCCACAACATGCAACAGGCCGCGCGCGTCTCCGACTACACGGCGTTCATGTACATGGGCAAGTTGGTGGAATTCGGTGACACCGACACGCTGTTCACCAATCCGGCGAAGAAGCAGACCGAAGACTACATCACCGGTCGTTACGGCTAGGAAGCAGCTGCAAGCCGCGAGCTTCAAGCGGCAAGGCAGAAACGGTGCGGTACCGGATCAATATTTAACTGCTTGAAGCTTGCAGCTTGAAGCTTGCAACTTTCGCGGAGTGAACAAGATGATTTCGAAGGAAGGCCTTACTCACCACATCTCCCAGCAGTTCAACGCCGAACTCGAGGAGGTGCGCAGCCACCTCCTGGCGATGGGCGGGCTGGTCGAGAAACAAGTCAACGACGCCGTCACCGCACTGATCGAAGCCGACTCGGGGCTCGCCCAGCAGGTGCGCGAGATCGACGACCAGATCAACCAGATGGAACGCAACATCGACGAAGAATGCCTGCGCATTCTCGCCCGTCGCCAGCCGGCGGCTTCCGACCTGCGCCTGATCATCAGCATCTCCAAGTCGGTGATCGACCTGGAGCGCATCGGCGACGAATCGACCAAGATCGCCCGGCGCGCCATCCAGCTGTGCGAAGAAGGCGAAGCCCCGCGCGGCTACGTGGAGGTGCGGCATATCGGCGACCAGGTGCGCAACATGGTGCGCGATGCGCTGGACGCCTTTGCCCGCTTCGACGCCGACCTGGCGCTGTCGGTGGCCCAGTACGACAAGACCATCGACCGCGAGTACAAGACCGCGCTGCGCGAGCTGGCCACCTACATGATGGAAGATCCGCGCTCGATCTCGCGCGTTCTGAGCATCATCTGGGTCCTGCGGTCCCTGGAGCGGATCGGCGACCACGCGCGCAACATCTCGGAGCTGGTGATTTACCTGGTGCGCGGCACCGATGTGCGCCATCTGGGGCTCAAGCGGATGAAGGAAGAAGTTGAAGGCACAAGTGCCGAAACCGCTAATGTTCCGGGTGAAGCTGACGATAAGTAAGGTTGCCCGAGAGAAGCGCCCGGCCCTTTTGGCCGGGCGTTTTCGTTTATGGGGATCGAACTTGAAAAGCAGCGCCCGCGAACGAAAAGTCCTGGCGTGACTGAAGAGTTTTGGCAAAGTGCCATCAGTAAAGCGTTATGCTAGCCGGGATTTTTAAAGGGGTGGTCGATGAGTAAGGTAAGTGTGTTGGTGGTGGATGACGCTTCGTTCATTCGTGACCTGGTGAAGAAGTGTCTGCGCAACTACTTCCCTGGCATCAAGATCGAGGACGCCATCAACGGCCGTAAAGCCCAGGCCCTGCTGGCCCGTGAAGCCTTCGACCTGGTCCTGTGCGACTGGGAAATGCCGGAAATGTCCGGCCTGGAGCTGCTGACCTGGTGCCGCGGCCAGGAGGCGATGAAGACCATGCCGTTCATCATGGTCACCAGTCGCGGCGACAAGGAGAACGTGGTGCAGGCGATCCAGGCCGGCGTCTCCGGCTACGTCAGCAAGCCGTTCACCAACGAGCAGCTGCTGACCAAGGTCAAGCAGGCGCTGAACAAGGTCGGCAAGCTCGACACCCTGATGAACAGCGCGCCGACCAAGATGAACTCGGCGTTCGGCAACGACTCCCTGAGTGCCCTGACCGGTGGCAAGGCCGAAGTCATCGGTGCCGCGCCGGCGGCTGCGGCGGTCAATCCGTTTGCCAAGCCAGCCGTGGTGTCTGCTCCTGCTCCCGCTGCAGCCCCGTCCCGTGGGTTGCTCAACAGTCCTGCGGTGAAGGCGCCGGCTCCTGCCGCCGCTGCGCCTGCCGGTGGTCGTGGCCAGGGGCAATTGCGCCTGCCCAGCGGTACCCAGCAGTGCGTGATCAAGGCACTGAGCATCAAGGAGGCGCTGTTGGTGGTGAAGCGTACGGATACGCTGCCGCAGGTGCTCGACAGTGCCGTGCTGGACCTGGAGCAGGGTGACAATGCCGAAGTGGCGCGCCTGAACGGCTACCTGCATGCGGTGGTGGCCTATGAGCCGAAGCCGGACAGCGAATGGTTGCAGCTGACTTTCCGCTTCGTCGACCAGGATGCGCAGAAGCTCGACTACATCTCCCGCCTGATCGCCCGCGGCACGGCGCAGAAACACTTCGTCCCTGGCGCCTGACGGGTTCCCGCCTTCTGTTTCGCGGGCAGCCACGCCTCTGTAGCGAGGCTTGCCCGCGATAACGTCCGTTCTGACGCTGCATTCTCCGGACCGCTGGCCCGCCCCTTGTAGCCGCTGCCACAGGCTGCGATAAGGCCGAAGGCCTTCAGCAATCTCAAAACCCAACGCCCGCTTCGTCAGAGTGCCGCCCAAGTCGATCGCAGCCTGCGACAGTAGCTACAACATCCCCGCTCCAGCGCCAGGGCGCGTCTGAATGCGGCGCGAAACCTGCTGCAAACACTTTCCTTTACCATGCTTTTGCACGCTGACGAGGGTGATCTGGGGCGTGTCACCCGGGCGTTGTATCTGTTGCTGGATGATGGTTGTAATGTGTTGCAGGCCGCACAGTGCAAGGCATTGGGGGAGGGAGTGGTGGTTTGATGCCGTGCGTCTGATTCTTGGTTTTTCAGGTTGATTTATATCTGTATGGATATAAGTTGTGGTCTGTGCTTTCGGCTTTTCTTGTGCCTGGCCACGCTTTGAAACAACCCGGCCGCGCGCTGTGGCGACCGGGTTGTTTAACCTCTCCGGGGTCAGTCACGGGAGGGGTTCGATGTCTAGGCACAAGGATGTGGTGTTTGTCGGGAGCGCGCTCCGGGACCTCCGGGCTTTTCCGCTGGATGCGCGAAGGGCCGCGGGTTTTCAGCTGGATCTGTTGCAGCAGGGCGAGCAGCCCTATGACTGCCGGTCGATGAAAACCGTGGGGCCGGGGGTATTCGAAATCAGGATCAGCGAGGAATCAGGGGCGTTTCGGGTGTTTTACGTGGCCAACCGGCCTGCGGCCATTTACGTGCTGCACGCCATGCGCAAGGCCACCCGCAAGACCGAAGCGCGGGACATCGAGCTGGCTCGGGCCAGACTTCAGGAGATAAGTGCACGCCATGACCGATCACATGCATACCGAGCGTTTCACCAGTGTCTGGGACGCGCTCGAAGGTTCGCCCCAGGAAGCCGCCAATATGCGCCTGCGCTCCAAGCTCATGCTGGAGCTGGGCAAGACCATCAAGGCCTGGGGCATTTCGCAGAAGGAGGCCGCCCGGCGGCTCAATATCACCCAGCCGCGACTGAACGACGTGCTCAGCGGCAAGATCAACAAGTTTTCCCTGGATGCGCTGGTCAATCTCTCCGACGCCGCACAGCTGGGTGTCGATATCAGCTTCAGTTCGTCGGCTGTGGAACCTCTGGCGCAGGGTTGATTCATACAAAGTCCACGTCGGGCTGCTAGCCTGACTTCAGGCTTTCTTCAGAATCTTGCCCATGTTCACGCACTTGCTGATTTCCTGCGGTCTGTTGCTGGCTGCCACCTCGGCCATGGCCATGACCATCTACAAGTCCACCGACGCCAATGGCGTGGTGTCCTACAGCGACCGTCCGTCGCCGGGCGCCCAGGTGTTCGTGTTTCGCGATCGCATGGTCGAGCACCTGGAGCGCCAGGTGCGTCTGGACGTCGAGAAGAGCTGGGGCGTAGACAGCGTCTTTGTGCGTAACGACCTGTATGCGCCGGTGGAGATCGAGTTGGGGTTTAGCGGCCTGAAGAACATCCGCAGCGCCCCCAGGCAGCCGATTCGCCGGGTACTGCCGGCCCGCAGCCGACAGCGCCTGGCGCAGCTCACGGCCATGCAGGCGGGCAAGCCGCTGATCTATGTCCCGCAGTTCCGTTATTCCCTGGGCGACCCCGCAGGCGCTGCCCAGGTCTATCGTTACCCGTTGCCCTGGCGTGGCGGCCCCTTTCGCCTGACCCAGGGCGCCAACGGCCGATACAGCCATTTCGGCCCCAAAAGCCGTTATGCCATGGACATCGCCATGCCCGAGGGCACGCCGATCATCGCCGCGCGGGGCGGGGTGGTGGTGAAGACCGAGAACCGCCAGAGCGGGCGCGGCACCGATCCTTCCGGCAATTTCGTGCGGGTGCTGCACAACGACGGCACCATGGGGGTGTACCTGCACCTCAAGCGCGGCTCGGTCAGGGTGCGTGAAGGCCAGCGGGTCGTGGTGGGCAGCCCGCTGGCGCTGTCGGGCAACACCGGTAACAGCAGTGGCCCGCACCTGCACTTCGTGGTGCAGCGCAATACGGGGTTGGGGCTGGTGTCGATTCCCTATCAGTTCAACCAGCCCATCGGTAGCCTGCCGAACTTCGCGTTGGGCAAGAAGTAGCCTGTAGCCGCTGCCGCAGGCTGCGATTGACTTAGGCTGTGCCTCGACGCAGCGGGCGCAGGATCTTGAGATCGCGAAGGCCTTCGGCCTTATCGCAGCCTGCGGCAGCGGCTACAGGGCGATCAGCGGGATGGGCGGTAATCGGGGGAGGGGATCGCGAGCAAGCTCGCTCCTACAAATCAACGCGGTTCATTGTAGGAGCAGCCGGTCGACGCTCGATGGCTCGCGATGGGATCTCAGGCCTGGCTCAATCGAGCATCAACACCTTGGCCAGGACGATTTTCGGGCCTTTCATCTTCTTGATGATGATGCGCAGGCCTTCGACTTCCATGACCTCTTCTTCTTCCGGTACCCGTTTCAGGGTCTCGTAGACCAGGCCGGCGAGGGTTTCGGCCTCGATATGGTCCAGGTCGATGCCCAGCAGGCGTTCCACCTTGAACAGCGGGGTATCGCCGCGCACCAACAACTTGCCGGGCTGGTAGGCGAGGATGCCGCGCTCGGCCTTGCGGTGTTCGTCCTGGATATCGCCGACCAGCACTTCCAGCACGTCTTCCATGGTCAGGTAGCCGATGATCTTGCCGTCGGCTTCCTCCACCAGGGCGAAGTGCGAACCGCCTTTACGGAACTGTTCCAGCAGCTGCGACAGCGGCATGTGCCGGGAAACGCGCTCCAGCGGGCGGGTCAGCTCGGCCAGGTTGAACGATTCGGGGATGTGGTCCAGCGCCGCCAGTTCCAGCAGCAGGTCCTTGATGTGCAGCAGGCCGACGAACTCGTTGCGCTCGCTGTCGTAGACCGGATAGCGGCTGAACTTGTGGCGGCGGAACAGGGCGAGGATCTGCTTCAGCGGCGCGTTGAACTCCACGCTGATCAGGTCTTCCCGGGAGTTGGCCCAGTCCACCACTTCCAGCTCGCCCATTTCCACGGCCGAGGCCAGTACGCGCATGCCCTGGTCGCTGGGGTCCTGGCCCCGGCTGGAGTGCAGGATCAGCTTCAGTTCTTCGCGGCTGTAGTGGTGTTCGTGATGCGGGCCGGGCTCGCCCTGGCCGGCGATGCGCAGGATGGTGTTGGCGCTGGCGTTGAGCAGGTAGATCGCCGGGTACATCAGCCAGTAGAACAGGTACAGCGGCACCGCCGTCCACAGCGACAGCAGCTCGGGCTTGCGGATCGCCCAGGACTTGGGCGCCAGCTCACCGACCACGATGTGCAGGTAGGAAATGATGAAGAAGGCGGTAAAGAACGACACGCCCTTGACCACTTCCGGCGAGTCCACGCCCACGGCGCTGAGCAGCGGCGCCAGCAGGTGCGCGAAGGCCGGCTCACCGACCCAGCCCAGGCCGAGGGAGGCCAGGGTGATACCCAGCTGGCACGCGGAAAGGTAGGCATCCAGCTGGCTGTGTACGGTGCGCAGGATCTGCCCGCGCCAGCCGTTCTTGTGGGCGATGGCCTCGACCCGGGTCGAGCGCAGTTTGACCATGGCGAACTCGGCGGCTACGAAAAAGCCGTTGAGCAGAACCAGGAGCAGTGCAAAAAGAATCATGCCGAAGTCGGCGAAAAGAGACGCGAGGGTAAAACCAGGGGAAGGGTCCATGATGGAGTTTTGCGGGTTCCGTGTATTCGAAAAAGAGAGAAATGCGCGGCGTAATGGCCGGCGCAAGCCAGCCAATGTAGCGGCTGGCAGGGCGATTGCCTAGTGGCGCGTGGCTGTCACCGCTGGTCGGTCAGGGTGCCGGCATGGAATCTTTTCACCTGGGCCGGGGCGAAATGGCAGGTAAAGGTGCTGCCGTGGCCCGGTACGCTGCTGATCTCCAGGCGCGCCCGGTGGCGCAGCAGCACATGCTTGACGATGGCCAGGCCCAGGCCGGTGCCGCCGGTGTTGGAGTTGCGGCTGGAGTCGACCCGGTAGAAGCGCTCGGTCAGGCGCGGCAAGTGCTTGCTGTCGATGCCGATCCCCGAATCCTGCACGCTCAGGTGCGCGCCTTGCTCGTCGCCCCACCAGCGGATGCGGATGTTGCCCTCGGCCGGGGTGTATTTCACGGCGTTGAACACCAGGTTGGAAAAGGCGCTGCGCAGTTCCGCCTCGCTGCCCTTGAGCATGACCTGCGCGTCGGCTTCCAGGGTGATGCGCTGGTTGCGCTCCCCGGACAGCGCCTGGGCATCGCTCTTGATCGATTGCAGCAGCACATCGATCGGCACCGGCTGGTTGTCCGACGGGTAGTCGGTGGCTTCCAGCTTGGCCAACAGCAGCAGGTCGTTGAGCAGGGTCTGCATGCGCCCGCCTTGCTGCTGCATCTGCTGCAGGGCGCGGCTCCAGCGCGGGTTCACTTCCTCGACGTTGTCGAGCAGGGTTTCCAGGTAGCCGCAGATCACCGTCAGCGGCGTGCGCAGCTCGTGGGAGACGTTGGCGATGAAGTCTTTGCGCATCTGTTCCAGCTGGTGGATGCGGGTCACGTCGCGCACCAGCATCAGGTGTTCGTTGTTGCCGTAGCGGGTGATGTACAGCTGGATACGTACGCGGTCGTTGGTCGGCGAGGGAATTTCCAATGGCTCGTTGTAATTGTCCTGCTCGAAATATTCCTTGAAGCGCGGATGGCGCACCAGGTTGGTCACCGGCTGGCCGCTGTCCTGCGGGGTCTTCAGGCCCAGCAGGGTTTCCGCGGCACGGTTCCACCACTCCAGGTTGCCGTCGCTGTCGAGCATGATCACCGCGTCTTTCAGCGCCGCGGTGGATTCCTGGACCCGGTCGATCACCGCTTGCAGGCGCCCGCGCACCCGTTGGTCGCGGCGTTGCAGATGGTAGATGCTGTCGAACACCTCGCCCCACAGGCCGTAGCCATCGGGCGGTGCTTCATCGGGTTGGTGCAGGCGCAGCCACTCGTGCAGGCGCAGCAGTTGCTTGAGGGTCCAGGCCAGATAGATCCCCAGGCCGATGGCCAGGCTCCAGCCGTAGTAGCCGCTGATCAGGCCCACCAGCAGGCAGCCGGTGACCAACAGCAACATGTGGCGAATCAGGGTGCCATGCCAGTTCTGGTTCAATTGGGATCCTTAGCGGATCAGCTGCAAGTTGCAAGCTACACGCTGCAAGGTTGAAGCGGATCTGCGTTTGCTTTTGCTCTTTCTTGCAGCCTGAGGCTTGCAGCTTTCTCAACTTTTAGTTGAGAACCGGTAGCCGGTGCCCCGCACGGTTTGTACCAGATTCTCGTAGGCATCGCCCAAGGCTTTGCGCAGGCGGCGGATATGCACGTCGACGGTACGCTCTTCGACGTAGACGTTGCCGCCCCAGACCTGGTCCAGCAGCTGGCCGCGGGTGTAGGCGCGCTCCTGGTGGGTCATGAAGAATTGCAGCAGGCGGTATTCGGTCGGGCCCATTTCGGCCGGTTTGCCGTCGATGGTCACGCGGTGGCTGATCGGGTCCAGCAGCAGGCCGCCGACTTCGATCGGCGCCTCGCCGTCGGTCGGGCCGGCGCGGCGCAGCACGGCCTTGAGGCGCGCGACCAGCTCGCGGGGGGAGAACGGCTTGGTGATGTAGTCGTCGGCACCCACTTCCAGGCCCTGGATCTTGTTGTCCTCTTCGCCCTTGGCGGTGAGCATGATGATCGGGATGTCACCGGTCAGCTCATCGCGTTTCAGGCGCCGGGCCAGCTCGATGCCGGAGGTGCCGGGCAGCATCCAGTCGAGCAGGATCAGGTCGG
Organism: Pseudomonas sp. SK3(2021); assembly: GCF_016772375.1. Lineage (NCBI taxonomy): Bacteria > Pseudomonadati > Pseudomonadota > Gammaproteobacteria > Pseudomonadales > Pseudomonadaceae > Pseudomonas > Pseudomonas sp. SK3(2021). The sequence continues at coordinate 77,570 of NZ_CP061943.1, read as the reverse complement.
GCTTGCGGTCGACGATGATGGCATGGGCCTGCTGGGAGTTCTCCGCCTCCAGGCAGTCGTAGCCGGCCATTTCCAACGCAACGGCGATCATTTCGCGAATGGGCGCTTCGTCGTCAACGATCAGAATGCTCCTGCCAACCATGCTTAATCCTCTTGTCATTTAGCTGTCTTGCGCCGCATTAGATAACGGAATTATTGCAGTCGTGTGACAGTATTTTAGGTGCTGGAGCGAGGGTTGCATTCGTGGACTAAGCTTTGGGTCCGAATCCTGACAACCACCCAAGAAGGTTTCCATGACTCAACTCACACAATCCTGCAAAGCCCTGTTGCTGAGCGCTGCGCTGGCCCTGCCCGGGCTGGCGTTCGCCGCGGAACCGGCGATGACCAAAGACGGTATGTTTGTCGACCACAAGGGCATGACCTTGTACACCTTCGCCAAGGACACCGGCGGCAAGTCCATGTGCAATGACAAGTGCGCCGCCAACTGGCCACCGCTGATGGCCGCCAGCGGCGACAAGGCCATGGGCGAGTGGACCGTCATCCAGCGTGACGACGGCTCCATGCAGTGGGCCTACGACGGCAAGCCGTTGTACACCTTCGTGATGGACAAGAAAGCCGGTGACATGACCGGCGACGGCAAGATGGACGGTGCCTGGAAAGTGGCCAAGCCTGATTGACCCTGGTGCTTTCATCGCGGGCCAGCCTCGCTCCTACAGGTAGGCGTGAGGCCGGCTCGCGATAACGATCCTCAGCGAACCGCGTAATCCACGACTATCCCCAGGAAAATCGCCAGCCCCGCCCAGTGGTTATGCAGGAAGGCCTTGAAGCACTTCATCCGGTCGCGATCGCGGGTGTACCAGAACTCCCAGGCAAAACACCCGGCCGCCGCCAGCAAGCCCAGGTGGAACCAGATACCCAACTCGAAGCGCGCGCCCGCCAGCAGCAGGCACACCAGCGCCAGGCCCTGCAGGGTCAGGATGATCACCCGGTCGGCTTCGCCGAACAGGATCGCGGTGGATTTCACCCCGATCTTCAGGTCGTCGTCGCGGTCGGTCATTGCGTAATAGGTGTCATAACCCACGGTCCACAGCAGGTTGGCGATGTACAGCAGCCAGGCGGTGGCCGGCAGTTCGCCGGTCTCGGCGGTGAAGGCCATCGGGATGCCCCAGGAGAATGCCGCGCCCAGCACCACTTGCGGGTAATAGGTGTAGCGCTTCATGAAGGGGTAGGTGGCCGCCAGGGCCAGGCCGCCCAGCGACAGCCAGATGGTCGCCGCGTTGGTGCCCAGCACCAGCAGGAAGCTGATGAACATCAGCACGGCGAAGAACACCAGGGCTTCCTTGGAACTGATCTTGCCGCTGACCAGCGGGCGCTGTTCGGTGCGTTTCACATGGCCGTCGACCTTGCGGTCGGCCCAGTCGTTGATCACGCAGCCGCCGGCCCGGGTGAGGGTCACGCCGAGGACGAAAATCACGATATTGGCCAGCGACGGCGAGCCTTCGCCGGCAATCCACAGGGCCCAGAGGGTCGGCCAGAGCAGCAGGTAGATGCCGATCGGCTTGTCCATGCGGGTCAGCTGGACAAAGTCCCAGGCGCGCGGATTCAGGCGGTTGAGGGATTTGAGCAGGCTCTGATACATCAGCGGTTCTCCGGCTGGGCGCTGACAGCGCTCCACAGGGACGGCAGGAAGATTTCGGCGACCAGCACGCTCAGGGTTGCGCGATCGAAGCGCGAACGGCGGGCCCAGAGGTCATCGGCTTGCACCTCGTCGGGCAGCCACGGGCGTGGGTAATGGCAGACCTCGATGGGGCGGCGCTGAAAAGCCTGGTCGCAGAACAGCAGTTCGCCCAGGGAGCGGCTGCCCAACTCGTCCATGTTCAGCCCGCCATCCTGCAGGGCACTGCGGGCCGCCACGCTGCGGGCGAATACCCAGGCCTGGCCGTGACCGCGCAGATACACCTCGCGTACCCAGCCCTGGCTGCCCGGCGACAGGTCCAGCGCGGCGCATTCGTCGGCGCGCAGGGTCTGCCAGCCCTCGACCAGCGGCGTCACGCTGAAACCGTCATTGGAGAGACGGGTCAGGCGCCGGGTCAGCGAACCTTCATCGAACAGCCAGTCGAGGGTCTGTGCGTCGGGGAGGGGCGTCAGCCGGCTTTGCGGGAGCCAGTCCGGGGTGGAAAATGGAGAAATTGAGTGCGGCACAGTGGGTCATTATTGGCAGCAAATGAGGCCGCGAGCTTAGCATGGCGACAGGCGATTTTGCCGTTATGGAGCGGCCGCTCGCAGCGAACGTGCTTGCATCCGTCGGTGCTCATCAGTACAAAACGCGCTGGGCCGGACGCGCCCCCTGGCGTCATCCAGAGTCGATTCATCGACCATCCCGCCGGCAACAGCCTGAGAACCTGAGGATTTGCGTAAATGAAAAAGTGGCAATGTGTGGTCTGCGGCCTGATCTATAACGAAGCCGACGGCTGGCCGGACGACGGAATCTTGCCCGGTACCCGCTGGGAAGACGTGCCTGAAGACTGGCTCTGCCCGGATTGCGGAGTCGGCAAAATGGATTTCGAAATGATCGAAATCGGCTGATCACAACCAGTGATCCCCTGAACCTGAAGGAGTAAGGAATGAACGCACCTGTCGTCATCGTGGGCACCGGGCTGGCCGGCTACAACCTGGCCCGCGAGTTTCGCAAGCTCGATAGCGAAACGCCGCTGCTGCTGATCACCGCAGATGACGGACGTTCCTATTCCAAGCCAATGCTTTCCACCGGCTTTGGCAAGAACAAGGAAGCCGACGGCCTGAGCATGGCCGAACCCGGGGCCATGGCCGAGCAGCTGAAGGCCGAGGTGCGCACCCATACCCGCATCAGCGGTATCGACCCTGGCCACAAGCGCCTGTGGATGGGTGAAGAAGCGGTGAACTACCGCGACCTGATCCTCGCCTGGGGCGCGGAAACCGTGCGCGTACCGGTGGAGGGCGATGCCGGCGAACTGATCTTCCCGATCAACGACCTGGAAGACTACGCGCGCTTTCGCGCGGCCGCGGCCGGCAAGCGCCGGGTGTTGCTGCTGGGCGCCGGCCTGATCGGCTGCGAGTTCGCCAACGACCTGATCCTCGGCGGTTATGAAGTGGACCTGGTGGCACCCTGCGAGCAGGTCATGCCAACGCTGCTGCACCCTGCGGCTGCCGTGGCGGTACAGGCCGGGTTGGAAAGCCTGGGCGCGCGCTTCCACCTGGGGCCGGTGCTCAATCGCCTGCAGCGCACGACGGATGGCCTCGAGGCGCATCTGTCCGACGGCGAGGTGATTGCCTGCGATCTGGTGGTGTCGGCAATCGGCCTGCGGCCGCGTATCGACCTGGCCGCGGCGGCGGGGTTGATGGTCAACCGTGGAGTGGTGGTGGACCGGCATCTCAAGACGTCCCACGCCAACATCTATGCCTTGGGCGACTGCGCCGAGGTCGACGGGTTGAATCTGTTGTACGTCATGCCCCTCATGAGCTGTGCGCGAGCGCTGGCGCAGACCCTGGCGGGCAACCCGACGGCAGTCAGCTACGGCCCGATGCCGATCACCGTGAAAACCCCGGTCTGCCCGCTGGTGGTTTCGCCACCGCCACGCGGCCTGGAAGGCGTGTGGACGGTCGAAGGGCAGGGCGCCGACATCAAGGCGCTGTGTCGCGATGCCGACGGCAAACTGCTGGGTTATGCCCTGACAGGGGCTGCGGTCATGGAGAAATTGGCCCTGAACAAGGAGCTTCCCGGCTTGTTGGCCTAAATACCGGTCGTTCTGTCGGAATAATCATGTGTTTGCCACTACAAAGGTCGCGCAGAGACTGGCGCCACTCCTAACCGCGTGCCATCCTCACACCCGTCTGCCGCAGAGTAGAGCCTGCGGCGCCTTGGGCGCTGTTCTGGAAGAACAGCACGGACATAACAACAAAAAACCGTCAAAGAGGCTTCACTATGCGTAAACCAGAACTCGCCGCTGCAATTGCTGAAAAAGCGGATTTGACCAAAGAACAAGCCAACCGCGTTCTCAACGCCGTTCTCGAAGAAATCACCGGCGCCCTGCATCGTAAAGACAGCGTCACCCTGGTAGGTTTCGGAACCTTCCTGCAGCGTCACCGTGGCGCCCGTACCGGCAAGAACCCGCAAACCGGGGAGCCGGTGAAGATCAAGGCCAGCAACACTGTAGCCTTCAAGCCAGGCAAATCGCTGAAAGACAGCGTCAATCCATAACTGTTGCGAACTCCCTCGATAGCAGGGAGAACCGTATTGAAAAATGGGCAAGCCGATAACTCGGATGCCCATTTTTTATGGATGGCTGTTCGGCATATAAAGAACAGGAATGCCTAACACAAGTTTCACAGGACTACATCTGTATTGCTCAAAAAGCATACAGAATGGTTGATGGCAAACTATCATTTCGGGTGACATCATATTGGTGGCACTTTTTTAAAGTTAGACGTTGTTCAGGGACTCACTTTTTATAGAAGTTCAAAATTAAGACTATTCCTATGTCCGGCACTTTTCGGCTCGGTGTAGCATTGTCCCTTAATCATTGAATCGTGCTTTGGTTCATATCACGCAAGGCTCTGGCTCAGGGATCCTGGCGTTTCTGGTTGGAATGGGAATTCAACAGGCTGTCTAGGGGGAACCCCTGCCATATATAAGGCAATCTCTTACGAGTAGTCGCTGACAGTTCGTCTTGTCATGTGAGGGGATGCTTGCTAGTGGCCATCATACTGATTACGATGCGCGCTCTTGAAAGAGCAGGCTCAATTGGATGAGTGCGCTCTTCGATACTGTCCAGCACGTGAAAAAAGTCTCGCGTGCGTATAGACCGTAATCTCAAAAAAGGCCATGGATGTCCTACTCAAGTAAACTTTCTGCCCATTACCTCGAACTCGCCAAGGCCTCTGTTTCCAAAGAGAGTTTCGCGGGCGAGGACGTTCGCTTCTCCAGCGAATACGAGGCACTGGAAAGTGAGCTGGGCAAAGCCCAATCCATGCACGAAAGCGGTCAGATCGACTGGCTGAAAATCCTCGAAAACAGCGAAGCGCTGCTGCGTACCCAGTCCAAGGATCTGCGGGTAGCCGCCTGGCTCACCTGGGCCTTGTATCAGCGCGAATCCTTTCCCGGCCTGCTGGCCGGTTTTGGTCTTCTGCAGCACCTGTGCGAACAGCATTGGGCACAGATCCACCCCGCCAAACTGCGTACCCGGGCTGCCGCCATCGGCTGGCTGGTGCCGCGTCTCGAGCAGGTGCTGGGCGAAAACGTCGCGATCAAGGAGCAACTGCCGCTGTTCCGCCGCCTGGTGGAACACCTGGAAGGGCTCGATGCCGTGCTCACCGAACATCTGGGCGACGATGCACCCTTGCTGCTGCCGATCTGCCGGCGGCTGTCGACCATGGTCCAGCGCGCTGCCGACAACCAGCCGGAACCCGGCGCGGTGGGCGCAGTGGTGGCGCAGGTCAAGCAGGCCGCGACCCAGCTGTTCACCCCCGGCGCGCCGATCGACAACGAGAAGGAAGCGCAGAAAGCCCTGCGTGCGTTGCAGGAAAACGCCCGTCCGCTGAGTGCCTGGTGGCTCAAGCAGAAGGCCACCGATGTGCGCGCCCTGCGCTTGAACCGCACCATGCTGTGGTTGCCCATCGATGCCGTCCCGGAGCGCAATGCCGAACAGATCACCGCGTTGCGCGGGCTGCCGGCCGACAAGCTGAAGACCTATCAGGAACGTTTTGCCAATGGGCAATACGCCGACCTGCTGGTGGAACTCGAAGCCAGCCTGGCCAGGGCGCCGTTCTGGTTCGACGGCCAGCGCATGGTCTGGGAGTGCCTGCAGGGGCTGAACGCCGACCAGGCGATGCGCGAAGTGGAGTTTCACTTCGCACTCCTGTTGCAGCGCCTGCCGGGGGTGGTCGAACTGCGTTTCCACGACGGCGCGCCGTTCGCCGATCCGGCCACCCGCAGCTGGATCAGCGCCCACGTCATGCCCCATCTGCAAAGCGCCAGCGCGCCGCGCAAGGTCGAAGCGACCACCAGCCAACCGGCCTGGGAAGAAGCCCTCGAAGAGGTCTTGCCGATCCTGCGCAAGGACGGCCTCAAGGCCGCCGTGCAGATCCTCAAGCAAGGCCTGCAGAACGCCCATGGCGGACGGGTGCGGTTCTTCTGGCAGTTCAGCCTGGCGCGGCTGTGCTTCATGGCCAAGAAGTACGAGCTGGCCAAGACCCAGCTCGAAACCCTCGATCAAGAATTACTGAGCTCGGGCCTGCATGCCTGGGAGCCGGATCTTGCGTTGGAAGTGCTGCACCTCCTGCATAGCTGCTGTGAGTTGTTGCCGCAGAACCACGCAGTGCGAGAACGCAAGGAAGAGATTTATCGCAGGCTGTGCCACCTCGACCTCGAAGTGGTACTCGAATAGGCCCCAGGGCCAACAACCGCAAGGAGAAAAGCCATGGCCAAAGAAGGCTCGGTAGCCCCCAAGGAACGCATCAACGTCACCTTCAAACCCGCCACCGGCGGTGCTCAGGAAGAGATTGAACTGCCGTTGAAGCTACTGGCAATCGGTGATTACACCCAGCGCGTGGACGAGCGCAAAGTGGAAGACCGCAAGCCGATCAGCATCGACAAAATGACGTTCGACGAAGTGCTGGCCAAGCAGGAGCTGAGCCTGACGCTGAGCGTGCCTAACCGTCTTCAGGAAGAGGGCGACACCGAAGAGCTGGCGGTCAAGCTGCGCGTCAACTCGATGAAGGACTTCAACCCGGCCAGCCTGGTGGAGCAAGTGCCTGAGCTGAAAAAACTGATGGAACTGCGCGACGCGCTGGTGGCCCTCAAGGGTCCGCTGGGTAACGCCCCTGCATTCCGTAAAGCCATCGAAGGCGTACTCGCCGACGACGAATCGCGCGGTCGTGTACTCGGTGAGCTGGGCCTGAACGCCGCAGCCACCGAAGCCTGAGTCTCCATCAGTCAAGGAAGCCAACCCTATGAGCACTAGTGCAGCACAACAGAAAAGCAACGAGAACGGCGAGTACAGCATTCTCGACAGCATCATCGCCGAAACCCGCCTGACTCCGGACGACGAAGCCTACGACATCGCCAAGCGTGGTGTGTCGGCCTTCATCGAAGAGCTGCTCAAGCCTCAGAACGACGGCGAGCCGGTCAAGAAGGCCATGGTTGACCGCATGATCGCCGAGATCGATGCCAAGCTCAGCCGCCAGATGGATGAAATCCTCCACCACGAAGACTTCCAGTCCCTGGAATCGGCCTGGCGTGGCCTGCAGTTGCTGGTCGACCGCACCAACTTCCGCGAAAACATCAAGATCGAAATCCTCAACGTCTCCAAGCAGGACCTGCTGGACGACTTCGAAGATTCGCCGGAAGTGATGCAGTCTGGCCTGTACAAGCACATCTACACCGCTGAATACGGCCAGTTCGGTGGCCAGCCGGTGGGCGCGATCATCGCCAACTACTTCATGTCGCCAAGCTCGCCAGACGTGAAGCTGATGCAGTACGTGTCCAGCGTTGCCTGCATGTCCCACGCGCCGTTCATCGCCGCGGCCGGTCCGAAGTTCTTCGGCCTGGAAAGCTTCACCGGCCTGCCGGACCTGAAGGACCTGAAGGATCACTTCGAAGGCCCGCAGTTCGCCAAATGGCAGAGCTTCCGCCAGTCGGAAGACTCGCGCTACATCGGCCTGACCGTACCGCGCTTCCTGCTGCGCAACCCGTACGATCCGGAAGAGAACCCGGTCAAATCCTTCGTCTACAAGGAAACCGTTGCCAACAGCCACGAGCACTACCTGTGGGGCAACACCGCGTACGCCTTCGGTACCAAGCTGACCGACAGCTTCGCCAAGTTCCGCTGGTGCCCGAACATCATCGGCCCGCAGAGCGGTGGCGCGGTAGAAGACCTGCCGCTGCACCACTTCGAAAGCATGGGCGAAATCGAAACCAAGATTCCTACAGAGGTACTGGTCAGCGACCGTCGTGAATACGAACTGGCCGAGGAAGGCTTCATCTCCCTGACCATGCGCAAAGGCAGCGACAACGCGGCGTTCTTCTCCGCCAGCTCGGTGCAGAAGCCGAAGTTCTTCGGCATCAGCGCCGAAGGCAAGGCTGCGGAGCTGAACTACAAGCTCGGCACCCAGCTGCCGTACATGATGATCGTCAACCGCCTGGCTCACTACCTGAAAGTGCTGCAGCGCGAGCAACTCGGTTCGTGGAAAGAACGTACCGACCTCGAGCTGGAACTCAACAAGTGGATCCGCCAGTACGTCGCCGACCAGGAAAACCCGAGCGCCGAAGTCCGTGGCCGCCGTCCGCTGCGCGCCGCGCAGATCATCGTCAGCGATGTGGAAGGTGAGCCGGGCTGGTACCGCGTCAGCCTGAACGTGCGCCCGCACTTCAAGTACATGGGGGCCGATTTCACCCTGTCGCTGGTTGGCAAGCTGGACAAAGAGTAACCAGGAGCAAGGTCATGACCGGATACGGCAGCCTTTTCGAACGCCTGAGTGGCGAGGCCGACAAGCGTGTCGGCTGGAGCCGCGAGGTTTCCGCCATGGCGTCGGTGGCTGCCCATCTGGGCAAGATGCTCAGCACCCGTGCGGGCAGCGTGCAGACGCTGTCCGATTACGGGTTGCCCGATCTCAACGACATGCGCCTGAGCCTGCACGACGCCCTGAGCCAGGCTCGCCTGGCCATCGAAAGCTTCATCGAAGCCTACGAGCCGCGTCTGAGCAATGTGCGTGTCGTTTCCCTGCCGCGTGATCACGACCAGCTCAAGCTGGCTTTCAATATCGAAGGCCTGCTTGAGGTGGACGGGTTCAAGCGCCAGGTCAGTTTTTCCGCGCGCCTGGATGGCAGCGGTCAGGTCAAGGTCAGTTAAGCAAGGAGAGGACGATGTCAGGTAAACCCGCAGCACGCGTCAGCGACCCCACCGCCTGCCCGCTCCCCGGCCACGCGACCAACCCGATCGTCGCCGGCTCCGGCGATGTGTTCTTCGACGGACTTCCGGCCGCTCGCCAAGGCGATGCCTCGGCCTGTGGCGGCGCGATGTCCGGCGGCCTGGCGACCACAGTGCTGATCAACGGCAAGCCGGCGGCCACGGTTGATTCGGTCGGCACTCATGGAAATATCGTTATCGGTGGGTCGGGGACGGTGATCATCGGCAGTTCCCATTCACCGGCGCCGTTTGTGGCGCCCGTGCCTTTGGTGTTGCCTGGCTTTGATGAGCAATTCGTGCTGACCGACAAGTCCGGGGCACCTATGGCGAACTCCCGCTACCTGCTGGTTCGAGAAGACGGCACCGAGGAGGAAGGCGTGACGAACGAGCAAGGCCTAACTCATCGGGTGGCTCGCCACAAGCAGGCCGAGAAGATCGACATCTACATTGCATCGAGAGACTGATCAATGGGCGCCGAAATCAAAACCACCGCCAATGGCAACTTCGTGAAAATTGGCACGATGCAAAGTACCCCTACTAAAGATCCAGGGCCAAAGCCTGTTGCAGTGGAACATGGGCTTACAGTGTTCCTCGGTGGTGCGGGCATGGTGGGTGCTTATAACGACGACATGATCGCCGCATTCACAGAGGCGGGCATTTCAAACTCGGTTTACGGTAACTACTCTTCGCTTATCACCGGCATGGACAAGTATGTTCCTGATTTTGCCGACATGCTGAGCGATGCCTCTTCGGTGGTGCTTTACAATCAGGATGAAAAGGATCCGGTCGTTCTGGAGTATGGCGAGCTACAGACGTGCGAGTACGGCAATGAGTATATTGAAAAGAAATACTTGTTTGGCCTGGTTACTGTCAGAAACTATAAAGAAGTGGTATGTACGCCGACCAGTGACTTGATGGCGATGAAAATCAGCCGTGACGTCAGCAAGATCAAAGCCACGGAATTTCCTTTAAGTGCCCTGCAGATAAGCAAACCACTACCGAAGGTGGGGCAATTCAATATCGTTGGTTACTCTTGGGGGGCGGTCATTGCCGCGCGGAGTGCCATCTATTACGCCCGTGCCGGTATTAAGATCGATCACCTTGTGCTGATCGGCGCTCCGATCAACAAGAGCCTGAGGGATGCAGTCAGCACCCATCCGAATATCGGCAGCACCATCATCATCGACCTCAAGGACAAAGGCGACCCCATTTATGCGGGGATCTCGGACGAAGAGTTGATGAAGGCCTCCATCGAGTTGGGCAAACAGATGCTGAACGGCGGTGGGCACTTCTACTATTCGGGCAACAATCCCGAGGGAAAAGCCCGGCGCCGGGAACTGGCCAAACTTCTTTATAAAAAGGGGTTGCGCTGAATGTTCCGTTATTTTTATCTCGCCGTATCAGCGCTTTTGTTGCTGATGTCTTTCACGCATCCGCGCACGCAACCACCGAGCGACTTCAGTTGGGCTGGCTTCACTTTTCCGACTGACTGGTACGAGTGGCTTTTCTTATTCTGCACTGTTGCTTTCATTCCCATGATGGGGGTGGCTTTTTATTATTTTCTGAAAGGCATCAGTCTCTCGCTGAAACAACGAAGTTTGCGGGCAGGCGCTTCTGCATTACTGGTTTCAATCGCAGCTTCCATTGCACTTTATAGTTTTAACAAGTGGGTGTTCAGTGAGTTGTTTTAGGTTTGGCCCAAAAAGCAGCAAGAGAGGAGTCGGCAGGGTATCAACTCTGTTTTGCAGTCGCGTTTTTCTGTCGAGGGTATACAGCGTGCAATTGCAAGTAGGGGAGTCGTATCTGGGCAATGTCTATGACTTCAGAAATCTGGATGTCATGCAGGGGGCGGGTTCTTGGTGCTCAAACCTGAGGCTGACATGAATAAGCTCTACCGTCTCGCCATGTGCCTGATTGTCCACGCTCTGGGATGTGGTGCTTATGCATTTCTGAATAATGCGGTGGTGGTTGTCTACAAAGGTCTGAACGGTGGTTTTACGACCCGAAGTGTTGCAATCGGGATTGCCAGCTACGCGCTTTTTTATATTTTCCTGACCGTTAATTTACTCATCGCCTTAATCCCCAACCTCGTTGTCAAGCTAGGGCTTTTGTGCCTGATGGTGGGTTTCATCTTGCTCTGGATGTTGCCTGATAACCCGATCAGAGCGCTGTTCTACGGCGTGGCTCAAGGCTGTATCACGTTGCTGGCGATTCTTGTCACTCAAGTCATTGAATTGCGTTGGGTATTACGAACCTTAGCCTGTCGTGTCGAACAGATCCCACCCATAGGGGACTGCTAATGACCGGCTCTGATGTTGTGAGTTTTTTGGGGGGCGGATGGTCATGCCTCTCAGGACGGTTTTCATGGAATCCATTACCAGGCAGGTAACCCGTGTCCTTTAACCACTACTACCAAAGCGAACTCACCGCGCTGCGCCAGTTGGGTCGCCGTTTCGCCGAGCGTAGTCCGGCCCTGGCACCGTTTCTCGGCCAGGCCGGGCGGGATCCGGATGTGGAGCGCCTGCTCGAAGGTTTCGCTTTCCTCACCGGTCGCTTGCGGCAGAAGTTGGATGACGAGCTGCCGGAGCTGAGCCACTCGCTGATGCACCTGCTGTGGCCGAACTACATGCGGCCGTTGCCGGCGTTCAGCATTTTGCAGTTCGACCCGCTGAAGCAGTCCGGGCCGGCCCTGCGGGTGGAGCGTGATACGCCGGTGGAGAGCCAGCCCATCGATGACGTGCGTTGCCGCTTCCGCACCTGCTACCCGACCGAAGTCCTGCCGCTGGACCTGACGGCATTGAATTACTCGGTGAAAGGCGACGGCGCGCTGCTCAGCCTGCGCCTGGAGATGAGCTGCGACGGCCATCTCGGCGAGTTGAACCTGAGCCGCCTGCGCCTGCACCTGGCGGGCGAGCGCTACATCAGCCAGATGCTCTACCTGAGCCTGCTGCGCAACCTCGAAGGTATCGAACTGGTGCCGCTGGGCATGGACGGCAAGCCATTCCCGGGTGTCAGCGGCAACGCCATGTCGTTCAAGATGCCCGGCAACCGCGTGCAGCCGGTGGGCTTCGCCGAAGAAGAAGCGTTGATCCCGTATCCGCTGAACACCTTCCGCGGTTATCGCTATCTGCAGGAGTATTTCGCCTTCCAGGACAAGTTCCTGTTCGTCGACCTGAACGGCCTGGACCTGCTCAAGTCGTTGCCGGAGGACACCCTCAAGCAGATGCGCGGCCTGGAAGTGCGCTTCGACATTCGCAAGAGCGGCATCCAGCGCCTGCGGCCGACCCTGGATAACGTGAAGCTGTATTGCACGCCGATCGCCAACCTGTTCAAGCACGACGCGCTGCCGATCCGCCTCGATGGCAAGCAAGACGAATACCTGCTGCTGCCGGCCGAGTACGACCTGGAAAACTGCGGCGTGTTCTCGGTGGAAACCGTCACCGGCTGGAAGCCCGGCGGCCTGGGTTACCAGGAATATGTGCCGTTCGAGTCCTTCGAGCACGACCCGAGTTTCGACGTCCCGCAAAGCCGTCCGCACTACAGCATCCGCCAGCGTTCCTCGCTGCTGCACGACGGCCTGGACACTTACCTGAGTTTCGGCATCCGCCACACCGAGGCCCACGAGACCCTGTCCATCGAGCTGACCTGCACCAACCAGAACCTGCCGCGCCGGCTCAAGCTCGGCGAAATCAACCAGGCGTGCGAGGAAACCCCGGAGTTCCTCAGCTTCCGCAACATCACCCCGGCCACTTCGAGCTACGCGCCACCGCTGAATCGCGACTTCCTGTGGAAGCTGATCAGCAACATGTCGCTCAACTATCTGTCGCTGGCCAACGTCGACGCGCTCAAGGTGATTCTCGAAACCTACGACTTGCCGCGCTACTACGACCAGCACCTGGAAAAGGTCAGCAAGCGCCTGCTGGGCGGGCTCAAGTCGATCCGCCACGAGCATGTCGACCGGCTGCATCGGGGCCTGCCGCTGCGCGGTCTGCGCACCGAGCTGACCATCGATCCGGAAGGGTATATCGGTGAAGGCGACATGTTCGTCTTCGCTTCGGTTCTCAACGAGTTTTTCGCTCTTTACGCCAGTCTCAACTCGTACCACGAGCTGCGGGTAAAAAGTACACAGGGAGAGGTGTACCAATGGACACCACGTATGGGTCTGCAGCCCCTGCTTTAAGCGGGCTGACCCGGGTCATCCGCGAGTACTCGCTGTTCCAGGCCGTGCTGCTGGTGGTGGACCGGCTGCGCGATTCCCACCCGGGCCTGAGCGAAGAGGATCTCTACGACCAGCTGGAATTCCAGGCCAATCCGAGCCTGGGTTTCCCTGGCAGCGATGTCGATCGCGTGGAGTTTTTCGAAGAGCACGGGCAGATGCGCGCGCGCCTGCGGTTCAACCTGATCGGGCTGTTCGGCTCCGGCTCGCCGCTACCGGCGTTCTACGGTGAGCAGGCCCTGGGCGACAGCGAAGACGGCAACCCGACCCGCAACTTCCTCGACCTGTTCCACCATCGCCTGCAGCGGCTGATGCTGCCGATCTGGCGCAAGTACCGCTACCGCGCGAGCTTCAAGAGCGGTGCGCTCGACCCGTTTTCCGCCCAGCTGTTCGCCCTGATCGGCCTCGGTGGCGAGGACATCCGCAAGGCCAAGGAACTGAACTGGAAGCGCCTGTTGCCGTACCTCGGCCTGCTCAGCCTGCGGGCCCACTCGGCGGCGCTGATCGAGGCCGTGCTGCGCTACTACTTCAAGCATGCGGACCTGGTGATCGAGCAGTGCATCGAGCGGCGGGTGGAGATTCTCGAAGAGCAACGTAACCGCCTGGGTCGCGCCAACAGCCAGCTCGGCGAAGACCTGGTGCTGGGCGAGCGGGTGCGCGACCGCAGCGGCAAGTTCCGCATCCATATCCGCCAGCTCGACTGGCAACGCTTCCACGAGTTCCTGCCGATCGGTTTCGGCTACCAGCCGCTGTGCGCGCTGGTGCGGTTCACCCTGCGTGACCCGCTGGACTACGACATTCGCCTGGTCCTGCGCCAGGAAGAAATCCGCGAACTGCGCATCGGTGAGCAGAACGCCTGTCGCCTGGGGTGGACCAGTTGGCTCGGCCGCGAACGCGCGGACGGCGTGGTGACCCTGGGCAGCAAAATTCATTAAGGACAGATGACATGATCAACGTAGACCTGCAGCAACTGATCCAGGCGCTGGACGCCGAAACCCGCCGCGACCTGGAAAGCTCCGCCGAACGCTGTGTCGCCCGTGGCGGCAGCAAGATCCTGGTCGAAGACCTGCTGCTGGGCTTGCTGGAGCGTCCGCAAGGCCTGCTCGCACGCGCATTGCAGGACGCCGAAGTGGATGCCGGCGAGCTGAGTGCGGCACTGCAATCGCGGGTCGAGCACAGCGCCTCGCGCAACCCGGTGTTCGCCCCGGAGCTGGTGCAGTGGCTGCAGGACGCCTTGCTGGTGGCCAACCTCGAACTGGGCCAGAGCCAGGTCGAGCAGGCGGCGCTGATCCTCGCCCTGCTGCGTAACCCGATGCGCTACGCCGGTAGCCGTTACCAGCCGCTGCTGGCCAAGCTGAACATCGAGCGCCTGAAGGATTTCGCCCTGTCGCAGAAGCAAGAGCCGGCCAGCGGCAAGCCGGCGGCGCCGGGCGAGTCGTTGTTGCAGCGCTTCACTCACAACCTGACCCAGCAGGCGCGCGAGGGCAAGCTCGACCCGGTGCTGTGCCGCGATGGCGCGATCCGCCAGATGGTCGACATCCTCGCCCGTCGCCGCAAGAACAACCCGATCGTGGTCGGCGAACCCGGCGTCGGCAAGACCGCAGTGGTCGAAGGCCTGGCCTCGCGCATCGCCGCCGGTGAAGTGCCGCAGGTGCTCAAGGGCGTCGAGCTGCTGTCGCTGGACATGGGCCTGCTGCAGGCGGGCGCCAGCGTGAAGGGTGAGTTCGAGCGCCGCCTCAAGGGCGTGATCGACGAGGTCAAGGCCTCGCCCAAGCCGATCATTCTGTTTATCGACGAAGCCCACACCCTGATCGGCGCCGGCGGCAACGCGGGCGGTTCCGATGCGGCCAACCTGCTCAAGCCGGCCCTGGCCCGTGGCGAGCTGCGCACCATCGCCGCCACCACCTGGGCCGAGTACAAGAAGTACTTCGAGAAGGACCCGGCGCTGGCCCGGCGCTTCCAGCCGGTGCAGCTGCATGAGCCGACTGTCGGCGAGGCGGTGACTATCCTGCGTGGCCTGGCCCAGGTCTACGAGAAGAGCCACGGCATCTACCTGCGCGATGACGCGGTGGTGGCCGCGGCGGAACTGTCGGCCCGCTACCTGGCTGGCCGCCAGCTGCCGGACAAGGCGGTGGACGTGCTCGACACCGCCTGTGCCCGGGTGCGCATCAGCCTGGCGGCGGCGCCGGAGAGCCTGGAACGCCTGCGTGGCGAGCTGGCCGAAGGCGGCCGGCAGCGTCAGGCGCTGCGCCGCGACGCCGAGGCCGGCCTGGTGATCGACCAGGAAGCGCTGGACGCGCTGGAGGCCCGTCTGGACGAAGCCGAAAGCGAAAGGGTCGCCCTGGAAACCCTGTGGACTGAGCAGAAGCAGTTGGCCGAGCGTCTGTTGCAACTGCGTCAGCAACTGGCCAAGGCCCGTGAGGCCGCAGCCGTCGAGCCGGCCATCAGCGTTGAAGAAGACGCCGAAGGCACGGTGATCGAAACCCTCGCTACCGAAGTCGATGAAGGCCAAAGCGTCGAAACGCTGGAAGCCGAACTGAACCAGACTCACAGCGCCCTGACCGCCGCGCAAGCCAAGGAGCGCCTGGTCAGCTTCGAAGTCTGCCCGCGCCTGGTGGCCGAAGTGATCAGCGCCTGGACCGGTGTGCCGCTGGCGCAGCTGGCCCGCGAACACAACGCCAAGGTGGCGAGCTTCGCCACCGACCTGCGCGCGCGGATTCGCGGTCAGGAGCAGGCGGTGCACGCGCTGGATCGTTCGATGCGCGCCACCGCTGCTGGCCTGAACAAGCCGGATGCCCCGGTCGGCGTGTTCCTGCTGGTGGGGCCGAGCGGCGTCGGCAAGACCGAAACCGCCCTGGCCCTGGCCGACCTGCTGTATGGCGGCGATCGCTTCATCACCACCATCAACATGTCCGAGTTCCAGGAGAAGCACACCGTGTCGCGCCTGATCGGCGCGCCGCCAGGCTACGTCGGCTACGGCGAAGGCGGCATGCTCACCGAGGCGGTGCGGCAGAAGCCGTATTCGGTGGTGCTGCTCGATGAGGTCGAGAAAGCCGACCCGGACGTGCTCAACCTGTTCTATCAGATCTTCGACAAGGGCGTGGCCAACGACGGCGAAGGGCGCGAGATCGATTTTCGCAACACGCTGATCCTGATGACCTCGAACCTGGCCAGCGATCGCATCAGCGCGCTGTGCGAGAACGGCGAGCGGCCGAGCGCCGAGACCCTGGAGGAGACCATCCGTCCGGTGCTGAGCAAGCACTTCAAGCCGGCGCTGCTGGCGCGCATGCGCGTGGTGCCGTACTACCCGGTGGGTGGCCCGGTGCTGCGCGAGCTGATCGAAATCAAGCTGGGCCGCCTGGGCGAGCGCCTGAACCGCCGTCAGCTGGACTTCAGCTACTGCCAGAACCTGGTGGATCACCTGGCCGAGCGCTGCACCCAGAGCGAAAGCGGCGCGCGCCTGATCGACCACTTGCTCGACTTGCACGTACTGCCGCTGGTGGCCGACCGCCTGCTGGACGCCATGGCCACCGGCGAGAACCTCAAGCGCGTGCACGCGACGCTCGACGGCAGCGGCGGCGTGACCTGCGAGTTCGCCTGAGGTGGGTGTGATGTTCACTCGTGTACCGCAACCGCTGATCTATGCCGAGGCGCTGCTGGCGCAGTTCGCCAGCCTGTCGCGGGCGGCCGACGGTGGCGCGCTGCTGGGCGACTTCGTGCGCGGCGTGGCCGGGCTCAGCGGTTGCGAGCTGAGCCAGCTGTACCTGCTGGATGCCACCCATACCCGGCTGGGCCTGAGCGCCGAATGCCTGGGCGGCATCCTGCAACCGCGGGAGGCGGCGAGCCTGCCGGCGGACTACAACGGTGAGCAGCTGCTGCAGTTCGCCCTGTGCCAGAACCGCGTGGTGAGCCTGGTGGGGCTGAGTGGCAGCCTGCACGAAACCAGTTTCCTGCCGCCCCGTGACACACCCTGGCAGTCGTTGTTGTGCGTGCCGCTGGTGAACACGCAAAAGGCCGTCGAGGGCCTGCTGCTGTGCGCCAGTCGCGAACATATCGACCTGCAGGGCTTCGCCGATTCCATGGGGCAGTTGGGCTCGTTCGTGCTCGGGCAATTGCACCTGCTGCAACGCCTGCGCCGTCCGGTGGGCGACACGGCGCCGGTGGCCAGTACCCCGGTCAGCGCCAGCGGCTACGGGCTGATCGGCAACAGCACGGCCATGCGCCAGACCTATCAGTTGATCAGCAAGGTGCTGCACAGCCCCTACACCGTGTTGTTGCGCGGCGAGACCGGCACCGGCAAGGAAGTGGTGGCGCGGGCCATCCACGACTACGGCCCGCGGCGCTCCCAGGCGTTCATCGTGCAGAACTGCGCGGCCTTCCCGGAGAACCTGCTGGAGAGCGAGCTGTTCGGCTACCGCAAGGGCGCCTTCACCGGCGCCGATCGCGACCGTCCGGGGCTGTTCGACGCGGCCAATGGCGGCACCCTGTTGCTGGACGAGATCGGTGACATGCCGCTGTCCCTGCAGGCCAAGCTGCTGCGCGTGTTGCAGGAGGGCGAGATCCGTCCGCTGGGTTCCAACGACACCCACAAGATCGACGTGCGCATCATCGCCGCGACCCACCGCGACCTGGCGGTGCTGGTCAGCGAAGGCAAGTTCCGCGAGGACCTGTACTACCGCCTGGCGCAGTTCCCGATCGAGTTGCCGGCCCTGCGCCAACGCGAAGGCGACATCCTCGACCTGGCCCGGCACTTCGCCGACAAGGCCTGTGCCTTCCTGCAGCGCGACCCGGTGAGCTGGTCGGAAACCGCCCTCAATCACCTGTCGGGCTACACCTTCCCGGGCAACGTGCGCGAGCTCAAGGGCCTGGTGGAACGGGCGGTGTTGCTGTGCGAAGGCGGCGAGCTGCTGGCCGAGCATTTCTCCCTGAGCAGCGAAGCACTGCCGGAAGAGCCCGGCCTGAACCTGCGCGAACGCCTGGAAAAGGTCGAGCGCCACCTGCTGCTCGATTGCCTGCGCAAGAACGACGGCAACCAGACCCTGGCGGCCCGCGAGCTGGGGCTGCCCAGGCGCACGCTGCTGTACCGCCTCGGGCGGTTGAACATCAATCTCGGCGACTTCGAGGGCTAGCGCGACATGACTTTCCCCAGCGCCTTTTTCGTTTCGCCAAGCGTCGCCCGCCAGGGTCGGCGCTTTGTGCATTGTCTACCCATGGAGACCCTCTGATGTCTGTTCGTCACTGGCAAGCCGCCCTGCTGGCTCTGATCGTTCTCAGCGGCCTCGGCGGCTGTAGCGGCAATTATAAATTCAACGACAACACCTATCGCCCATTGGGTGATCCGCAGGCGGTCAATCGCGGCAAGTGACCGCAAGGAGCATCATCATGGAACTGGTTTTCGAAATGCTGAACACCAAGCAGTTCGTGCCCACGGAGTTGAGCAGCAAAACCTTCAAGCAGGCCGGTGGGGTGATCGGGCGGGGCGAGGATTGCGACTGGATCATTCCGGACCGCAAGCGTCACCTGTCCAATCACCACGCGATCGTCAGCTACCGCGACGGAATGTTTTTCCTCACCGATACCAGCAGCAACGGTATCCAGGCCAGCGACAGCGGCGCGCGCCTGCGCAAGGGCGAGCCGCAGCGTATCGAGCACGGCAGCGTCTATGTGCTGGGGGACTTCGAGATCCGCGCGCGCCTGGTGCGCGATCCGGCGACCTTCGACACCGAGGTCGGTCGTCCGCAAGCCGCTGGCAGCATCATTCCCGATGACGCATTCCTCGACCTCGACCCGCTCAACGCGCTGGACCAGCAGGAGCGGGTGTATTCGGAAATCGACGAGCTGACCGCGCTCAACACGCCGCGCCAGGAACCACGGCAGCGCGCGGACTATGCGCGGATCGACATGGAAAGCCTGCTGGTGCCGGAACTGGTGGCGCAGCCCGAGGCGCCGGTCGCCGTCGAGCCGGCCCCGGTGGAGCGCCAGCGCGAAGGCTTCTGGGAGCATTTCGGCGCGGCGCTGGGGGTGGACCTCAAAGGCCTCGATCACGACGCCCGCGAAGCCCTGGCGATCAATGCCGCGCGCCTGCTCAAGCAAAGCATCGGCGGCCTGCAGCAGAGCCTGCGCACCCGCAGCGAGCTGAAAAACGAGCTGCGCCTGGCCCAGACCACCGCCCAGGGCGGCAGCAAGAACCCGCTCAAGTTCGCCGTGGACGCCAGCGAAGCGCTGGGCATCCTGCTGCAGGGCAACAAGCCCGGCCAGTTGCCGGCCGAGCAGGCGATCTCCCGCGCTTTCCGCGATCTGCAGGCGCACCAGGTGGCGCTGTTGACCGCCAGTCGCGCGGCCGTGCGCGGCACCCTCGAGCATTTCTCGCCGCAGCAACTGACCCTGCGTTTCGAGCGCGACAACAAGCCGTTGCTGGCTACCTCCGGCAGCCGCTGGAGAGCCTACAACCGCTATCACCAGGCCCTGCGCCAGGACGATGACTGGAGCGAGCGCCTGTTGGCCCGCGACTTCGCCCAGGCCTACGAAGAACAGATCCGCCTGATCTCCACCCTTCACACCGAACACCAAGGATGATGCGCATGTCTCGCTGCTCGACCCTGTTACTCAAGACGCTGGCTGCGCTGATCGCCCTGGCGTTGCTCGCCGGCTGCTCGTCGCTGTCGCCGTACTCGACCCTGACCAAGCTCAACCTCAAGCTGACCGCCAGCGACCAGCTCAACCCGGACCTCAACGGTCGCCCCTCACCGATCGTGGTGCGGCTGATCGAGCTCAAGCATCCGGTGGCCTTCGAGAACGCCGATTTCTTCAGCCTCTACGAGCGCGCCAAGGAGTCCCTGGCGCCGGACATGGTAGCCAGCGAAGAACTGGAACTGCGCCCGGGTGAAACCGTGGAGCTCAAGCTCAGCGTCGAAGAAGGCAGCCGCTACGTCGGTGTGCTGGCGGCCTACCGCGACCTGTCGGAAACCCAGTGGCGCTATGTGGTGCAGCTCACTCCGGTGGAGCTGACCGAAGCCGACCTGACCCTCGACCAGGCGGGTATCCGCACCAGCAACGTAGCCCTCGCCAAGGCGGACAAGTAATCATGAACGTGCATAAAGTCATTTGGCAGGAAGGCATGTTGCTGCGCCCGCAGCACTTCCAGCACAACGATCGCTACTACGACTACCAGATGAAAACCCGTACCCAGTTGCTGGGCAGTTATTCCTGGGGTTTCCTGAGCCTGGAGATCGACCTGCAGTTCCTCAACATGGGCAAGCTGGTGATCAGCCAGGCCTCCGGCATCCTGCCCGACGGCAGCCTGTTCGAACTGGGCGGCAACACCGAGCCGCTGGCCCTCGACGTGCCGCCGAACACCGGCAACACCCCGGTCTACCTGGCCTTGCCGCTGGTGACCGGCAACCACATCGAGGCGCGCCGTCCGGAGCAGTCCGACGTGCTGGCGCGCTACACCACCTACGAGGCGGAAGTGGCCGACTCCAACGCCGGCGACGATTCCAGCAGCCAGGTCAGCTGCGCCCGGCCAGACTTCCGCCTGCTGCTCGGCGAGCAACAGAGCGACCAGGCCTATGTGAAGCTCAAGCTCTGCGAAGTCCTCGACACCACGCCCGACGGGGTGATCAGCCTCGACCCGGACTTCGTGCCGACCTTCATCCACGCCCATGCCTCGAGCTACCTGCTGTCGTGCCTGAAAGAAGTGATCAGCATGCTCAGCCACCGCGGCGACACCATCGCCGACCGGATCCGTTCCAACGGCAAGGTCGGCGGTGCCGAAGTCGGCGATTTCATGATGCTGCAACTGATCAACCGCACCGAGCTGCTGCTGCGCCACTACCTGGGCCTGGAGCAGGTGCATCCGGAAGAGCTGTACCGCACGCTGTTGACCATGCTCGGCGATCTGGCGACCTTCGCCAGCGACAGCAAGCGGCCGCGCCTGGACAGCCGTTACCAGCACAGCGACCAGGGCGCGAGCTTTCGCAAGTTGATGGACGCGATCCGCCAGGTGCTGTCGATGGTGCTCGAACAGCACGCCATCGAGCTGGTGCTGCAGGCGCGCCAGTACGGGATCATCGTGTCGCCGTTGCACGACCACAAGCTGTTGGGCTCGGCTTCGTTCGTCCTGGCCGCCAGCGCCAACTGCGACTCCGAAGAACTGCGCCACCGCTTGCCGGCGCACCTCAAGGTCGGCCCGGTGGAACGCATTCGCCAACTGGTCAACCTGCACCTGCCGGGGATCAAGGTCAAACCCTTGCCGGTGGCCCCGCGGCAGATCGCGTTCCACTCCAACAAAACCTATTTCATCCTCGAACTCAGTTCCGAAGACCTGGCGCAACTGGAGCGTTCCGGCGGCTTTGCCTTCCACGTGTCCGGCGAATTCGCCGAGCTTGAACTGAAATTCTGGGCCATCAGGAACTGACCGACATGATCAAGGACATGGAACACAACCAGGACGACAAGACCGTCCTGCTCGATCGCCAGGGCCATGGCCCGGCGCAGAGTCCGCTGACCGATTTCGCCGCGCCGCCGCGCTTCGAGCAACTGGAAGAGCGGATGATCTACGCCGCGCGCCTGCGCCCGGCCGAGGCCTTCAACATCAGCCTGAACGCGCTGGTGGCGGCGGCCTCGGACCTGTTGTCGGAAGTGGTGCGCCTCAAGCACAGCGACACCCGCGAAGACCTGTACGCGCTCAACGAGCGCCTGACCTCGGCCCTGAAGCTGTTCGAGGTGCGCGCCCTGCACAACGGCGCCGAAAGCAGCCAGGTCATGGCCGCCCGCTACGTGCTGTGTACCGTGGTCGACGAGGCGGTGGTCACCACCCCGTGGGGCAATGAAAGCGAGTGGTCGCAGATGAGCCTGCTCAGCAGCTTCCACAACGAGACCTTTGGTGGCGAGAAGTTCTTCCAGCTGCTGGACCGGCTGTCGAAGAACCCAGTCAAGCACCTGCCGATGCTGGAGCTGATGTACCTGTGCCTGTCGCTGGGCTTCGAAGGCAAGTACCGGGTCATGGCCCGCGGCATGCTCGAACTCGAAGGCATCCGCGATGCGCTGTACCGGCAGATCCGCCAGCTGCGCGGCGATGTGCCGCGCGAGCTGTCGCCGCATTGGGAAGGCCTGCAGGACAAGCGCCGCAGCCTGGTGCGCATCGTGCCGTGGTGGATGGTTGCGTTGTTCACGGTGGTCTGCCTGGTGGTGATGTATTCGGGGTTCGCCTGGGTACTGGGCGAGCAGCGCGAGACCGTTCTGCAACCTTATCAGCAGCTTGACCCGGCCGTGGTCCAGCCCCAGCCGTAATACAGGGACGTGTGATGAAAAACTTCTTCAAGAAAGTCGGCGCCTTCCTGCGCAAGACGTGGGTCTGGACGCTGTTGCTGGTGCTGTTCGTGGCGCTGCTGGTGTGGTTCGTCGGGCCGCTGCTGGCGGTCAACGACTACAAGTTCTGGGAAAGCGCGACCTCGCGCCTGCTGACCATCAGCGTGCTGTTCCTGATCTGGGGCCTGACCATGGTCTTCGTCAGCTGGCGCGCCGGGATCCGCAAGAAAGAAATGGAAGACAGCGAAGACGGCCAGGAACGCCTGCGCCGCGAAGAGCTGATCGACGAGGAACAGAAAGAGCTGCGCAGCCGCTTCAAGGAAGCCATGCGTACCCTCAAGACCTCCAGCCTGTACCGCGGGCGCAGCGAGCGCTGGCGCAACGACCTGCCCTGGTACCTGCTGATCGGCCCGCAGAGCAGCGGCAAGACCAGCCTGCTGGACTTCTCGGGCCTTGAGTTCCCGATCAACAAGATCGACCGCAAGCTGACCCGCGACACCATCGGCACCCGGCATTGCGACTGGTACTTCGCCGACCACGGCGTGCTGATCGACACCGCCGGCCGCTACCTGACCCAGCCCGACGCAGAAGTCGACGGCAGCGCCTGGAGCACCTTGCTCAACCTGCTGCGCAAGCGCCGTCGCGGGCGTCCGCTCAACGGCGTGCTGGTGACCATCCCGGTGGAACTGCTGCTGAGCGGCAACGAGCCGGATCTCGACACCCTGGCGCGCCAGGTCCGCGCGCGCCTGCAGGACGTGCACCAGAAGCTGCACGTCGATGTGCCGGTGTACCTGGTGCTGAGCAAGGCCGACCAGTTGCTGGGCTTCGACGAGTTCTTCGACCAACTGAGCCGCGAGGAAAGCGACCAGGTGCTCGGCACCAGCTTCCGCAAGGAACAGAACGGCACCGACGTTGCCGTGCTGCGCCAGGAGTTCGAAGAGCTGCTGCGGCGCCTGAACAGCCAGGTGATCATGCGCATGCACCAGGAGCGCGACACCCAGCGCCGTGGCCGCATCCTCGACTTCCCGCACCAGCTGGGCCAGATCGGCGAGCGCCTGTGCCTGTTCGTCGACATGGCCTTCACCGGCAACCGCTACCAGCGGGCCAGCCAGCTGCGCGGTTTCTACCTGACCAGCGCGCCGCACCTGACGCAAAAGCTCGACCCCGACACTGCCAGCATCGGCGCCAGCCTGGGCATGGCGGCCGGCGTGCTGCCGACCCTGCGCAGCGGTCGTTCGCGCTTCATTCACCACCTGCTGAGCCGGGTGATCTTCCCCGAGGCCGACCTGGCTGGCCTGGACAAGCGCGAGCGCAACCGCATCCATTGGGGCCAGCGTGCGCTCTACGTCGGCGCGCTGGTGGCCCTGGCCTTGTTCGGCCTGCTCTGGGCCGGCGGTTTTTCCGCCAACTACGAGCGCCTGGAAAACCTGCGCTCCCTGGCGCAGAACTGGAACCAGCAGCGCACCGCACTGACCGCCCGCGACGACGCGATGGCGGCGCTCAAGACCCTCGACACCAGCTTCGAAGCCACCAAGGTGTTCCCGGCCAAGGGCGACGTCTCGCTGCACGAGCGGGTCGGCCTGTACCAGGGCGAGGAAAGCAACCCGGTGGTGCTCAGCGCCTACGAGCGTGAGCTGCAAGCGCAGCTGCTGCCACGGGTAGCGCAGATGCTCGAAGGGCAGATCCGCAGCAACCTGCGCGACCGCGACCGCCTGCTCAACAGCTTGCGGGCGTACCTGATGCTGAACATGCAGGATCGTCGCGATCCGTCCTGGCTCAAGGACTGGGTGGCCACCGACTGGTCGACGCGCTACGCCGGCAACACCGCGGTGCAGAACGGCCTGAACGCGCACTTCGAGCGCCTGCTCAAGCTGCCGTTCAGCTACCCGCTCAACGACACGCTGGTGGCCCAGGCGCGCCAGGTGCTGCGCAGCGAATCGTTGGCCAATGTGGTCTATCGCGTGCTGCGCGAACAAGCGCGGAGCCTGCCGGAGTACCGCCTGAGCCAGCATCTGGGGCCACAAGGCAGCCTGTTCGTCGGCACCGACTACGCGATCCCGGGTTTCTACACCCAGCAGGGTTACCAGCAGTATTTCTCGGTCCAGGGCACGGCGCTGGTCACCGATATCCTGCGTGACAACTGGGTGCTGGGCGAAGGCAGCGGCATCAGCGGCATGGACCTGCGCCGCCTGATGGTGGAGCTGGAGCAGCTGTACTTCCGCGACTACGCCAACTTCTGGAGCGAAGCGGTCGGCCAGGTCGGCCTGCAGCCGTTCAACGATGCTGGCGAAGGCGCCGATCAGGTCGCCGGCCTGACCTCGGCCAACTCGCCAGTGTTGCAACTGTTGGTGGAGGTGCGTGAGAACACCCGCTTCCAGGCCATCGCCGAAAGCGCCGAAGACGTGACCGCCGCGGCGGACAAGGCCGCCGAGAAGGGCGGGGCGCTGGGCAAGGTCGCGGCGGCCGCCGCGGGCAAGGCCCAGGAAGCCCTGGCCAAGAACCTGCCGGACACCGCGAAGAAGTCGCTGCAACGGCGCTTCGAACCGCTGCACCGTCTGCTGGACGACAACAACGGCCCGGCGGCGGACCTGACGCCGGCGCTGCAAGCGCTGAACGACCTGCAACTGCAACTGGCCGGCCTGGCCCGTGCCAGCGCGCCCGAGCAGGCGGCGTTCGAGATGGCCAAGACCCGCATGAGCGGCCAGCGCGATGCCCTGAGCAACCTGCGCAACGCCTCGGTACGCCTGCCGCGTCCGGTGAGCGTGTGGTTCAACGTGCTGGCCGAAGACACCTGGCGCCTGGTGCTCAACGACTCCTACCAGTACCTCAACCAGCGCTATCAGAGCGAGCTGTACAGCTTCTACGGCAAGGCCATCAGCAAGCGTTATCCGTTCAGCGCCCACAGCACCAGCGATGTCGCCATCAGCGACTTCCGCGAGTTCTTCAAGGCCCAGGGCATTGCCGATCGCTTCTTCGAAACCTACATGCGGCCTTTCGTCAGCGGCGATCCGGGCAACTACCGCCTGCGCAGCATCGATGGCCACAGCCTGCCGATGTCCAAGGTCTACCTCGACCAGATGGCCGCGGCCCAGGTGATCCGCCAGAGCTTCTTCTCGGAGAACCCGGCGGAGCCGCAGGTGCAGTTCAAGCTGGAGCCCTACACCCTGGACCCGGCGGTGAGCCGTTCCGAGTTCCGCTTCGGCGACAAGACCATGGAATACCGTCACGGGCCGATCGTGCCGGTGTCCTTCAAGTGGCCGACCGATGCCGAAGACGGTCGCACCAGCCTGGTGCTGGACAAGATGGCCGGGCGCCCGGTGGGCATCGAAAAGAACACCGGCCCCTGGTCGCTGTTCCGCCTGTTCGACCTGATGCAGACCGAGTACCTGACCGGCCGTGACGTGCTGGTGCTCAAGGCCGACCTGGGCGGCCTGCGCGCCAACTACCTGCTGATGAGCCAGCGCACGCCGAACCCGTTCGACATGGGCGTGCTGCGCACCTTCCGCATGCCGGTGCAGCTCTGATGCTGGTTGCCAGTACCTGGCGCAGCGCTGCGCGCACCGACCCGGGCAAGGTTCGGGCGCGCAACGAAGATGCCTTCCTCGACTGTCCGGAGCAGGGGCTCTGGGTGGTCGCGGACGGCATGGGCGGGCATCAGGGTGGCGACATCGCCAGCCAGTTGATCGTCGCCAGCCTGGCCGAGTTGCCGGCGCAGGACAGTTTCGACGAGCGGCTCAAGGGTCTGCGCCAGTGCCTGCACTGGCTCAACCGGCGCCTGGGCCAGGAGTTGACCGTCACCGCCGGGCGCCACGACAGCATCATGGGCAGCACCGTGGTCGCGCTGTTGCTGGAAGGCGACCGCGCGGCATGCATCTGGGCCGGCGACAGCCGTTGTTACCTGTGGCGCGGCCAGCGTCTGTACCAGCTGTCCAAGGACCATTCGCTGCAGCAGCAACTGATCGACGAGCAGCAGATGAGCGTCGAGCAGGCGCGGGCCCATCCGGCCGCCAATGCCCTGACCCGGGCGGTGGGCGCCAGCGAGCAGCTGACCCTGGATGTGCTGGAGTTGCAGGTCTACCCCGGCGATGCCTTCCTGCTGTGCAGCGACGGCCTGTACCAGGGGCTGACCAGCGACGCGCTGGGCAACGCCTTGAGCCTGGCTTCGCCGCAGGTGGCGCTGGAGCGTCTGTTCGACGGCGCCTTGCGCGGCTCGGCGCGGGACAACCTGACAGCCGTGGTGATCCGCCAATGAGTGATCTCAAATCCGGTCTGGACAACATCCTGATGAGCGAGGAAGAGGCCAGCAACCTGACCTATTTCGCCTTCGCCAAGGCCAATGAGGCGCCGCGTCCCGTGGCGCCCAAGGCCAAGGGCAAGGGGCGCAACCGCTTCAGGAACCGCTCCCGTTCCAAGGCCAAGGCCGTGGCGCCGGTGGGCGGGCTGCCGGATGTGCTGGCCGGACGTTACCGCCTCGAGCGCCTGCTCGGGGCCGGAGGCATGGGCGCGGTCTACCGCGCGCGGGACCTGCTGCATGAGCAGTTCGGCGATCCCGACCCTTACATAGCGCTCAAAGTCATGAGCGAAGAATTCTCCGAGACGCCGGATGCCAGCGCCTTGCTCTACAGCGAGTTCGCCCTGACCCGACGCCTGCGCCACCCGAACGTCGTGCGCCTGCACAGCTTCGAGGTGGACACCCAGTGCCAGCGCGCCTTCATCACCATGGAGCTGATGCGCGGCCTGACCCTGGACAAACTGCTCTGCGAACGGCCGTTGGGCCTGCCGTGGAAAGAGCTGCGCGATGTGGTGCGGCCACTGCTCGATGCCCTGGCGTACAGCCATGCTCGCGGTGTGCTGCACGGCGACCTGAAGCCGAGCAACGTGATGCTCTGCGAAGACGGCGTGCGGCTGTTCGACTTCGGCCTGAGCCAGGCCGAGGAGGGCGTGCTGCCCGGCCTGCCGCAGCTCAGCCGCAGCCGCTTCAACGCCTGGACGCCCGGCTATGCCGCCCCCGAGTTGCTGGAGGGCGGCGCCTTGTCGGCCAGCGCCGATCTGTACGCGGTGGCCTGTGTGATCTATGAACTGGCCTGCGGCAAGCACCCGTATCGCCGGTTGCCGTCGACCCAGGCCCGCGACGAACGCCTGGACCGCACGCTGCAGGCGCCCAGGAACCTTCCCAGACACTGTTGGCCAGCCCTGCGCGCGGCGCTGGCCTTCGACGTGGCGCAACGCACCATTACCGCCCAAGCATTGCGCGACGCCATGCGCGCGGACTCGTCCTGGCTGCAACGCTGGTTCCATCGGCGTAACGGATGACCACCGAACAGGGAGCAAGCTATGTTCAATCCTTCCAATGAAACCCACTTCAGCCTGACCGTCCATGACTTCCAGGGTGACTTGCAGGTGCTGTCTTTCGAGGGGATCGAAGGCATCAGCCAGCCGTTCCGTTTCGACCTGGAACTGGTCAGCGAGAACCCCGACCTGGACCTGGAGACGCTGCTGCACAAGCAGGCTTTTCTAGCGTTTGATCCGCAAGGCAGTGGCATCCACGGCCAGATCTACCGCGTGGCCCAGGGCGATGCCGGCAAGCGCCTGACCCGCTACAAGGTGTCGCTGGTGCCGCAGTTGCAGTACCTCGCGCACCGCAGTAACCAGCGCATCTACCAGCAGCTGTCGGCACCGAAGATCATCGCCCTGATCCTCGAAGAGCACGGCATCCAGGGCAACGCCTACCAGTTCCAGCTCGGCACACCGTGCCCGGACCGCGACTACTGCGTGCAGTACGACGAAACCGACCTGCATTTCATCCAGCGCCTGTGCGAGGAGGAAGGCCTGCATTACCACTTCCAGCACAGCCCGCAAGGCCACCTGCTGGTATTCGGCGACGACCAGACCGTGTTCCCCAAGCTCGGCCAGCCCACCGCCTATATCCAGGGCAGCGGCATGGTCGCCGACGAGCCGGTGATCAAGGGCTTCAACCTGCGCCTGGAGACCCGCACCCGCCGCACTACCCGTCGCGACTACGACTTCGAGAAGCCGCGCCTGCAACTGGAGGCCGCCTACAAACCCGAGGCTGAAAGCGAAGAACCGGACCTGGAGGACTACGACTACCCGGGCCGTTTCACCGACCGTGCGCGCGGCAAGTTCCTCAGCCAGCGCGCCCTCGAACGCCACCGCGCCGACTACCAGCAGGCCGAGGGCTGGGGTGACCAGACACGGCTGGTCAGTGGGCATTTCCTGGAGCTGTCCGAGCACCCGCGCAGCGAGTGGAACGACCTCTGGCTGCTGACCCAGATCGTCCACGAAGGCAAGCAGCCGCAGGTGCTGGAAGAGTCGGTGACCAGCGACACCACCGACCACAAGGACGACTTCCACCAGGGCTACCGCAACCGCTTCCTCGCCACGCCCTGGCAGGTGTTCTACCGCCCGGCCCTGAACCACCCGAAACCGCGCGTTCTCGGCAGCCAGACCGCGGTGGTCACCGGGCCCAAGGGCGAAGAAATCCACTGCGACCAGTACGGCCGGGTGAAGGTGCAATTCCACTGGGACCGCGAAGGCAAAGCCGACGACAAGACCAGCTGCTGGCTGCGGGTGTCCTCCAGCTGGGCCGGCGACCGCTACGGCGCCATCGTCATCCCGCGCATCGGCATGGAAGTGCTGGTGACCTTCCTTGAAGGCGACCCCGACCAGCCGCTGATCACCGGCTGCCTGTACCACAAGGAACACCCGGTGCCTTACGCCTTGCCGGCGAACAAGACCCGCACAGTGTTCAAGTCCATGAGCTCGCCGGGCGGCGCCGGCTACAACGAACTGCGCATCGAAGACAAAAAGGGCGCCGAACAGATCTTCATCCACGCCCAGCGCGACTGGGACGAAAACATCGAGCACGACCAGAAAATCCGCATCGGCCACGAACGCCACGACACCGTGGAAAAGAACACCTACACCGAACTCAAGGCCGAAGAACACCGCATCACCCACGCCGACCGCAAGACCGAAACCAAGGTGGATGACCACCTGACCGTGGGCGAAAACCAGCACATCAAACTCGGCACCGCGCAACTGACCAAAGCCGGCCAGGAAATCCACCTCAAGGCCGGGGCCAAGATGGTGATCGAGGCCGGCAGCGAACTGACGATCAAGGCCGGGGGCAGCTTTATCAAACTCGATGCCGGCGGCGTCACGGTGGTGGGGCCGGTGGTGAAGATCAATGCCGGGGGCTCGCCGGGGAATGGCACCGGGATCGGGATCAAGCCGCCGGGGTTGCCGGGGGCGGCGGATAAGGATAAGGCGGGGAGTTTGATGGATGAGGCGTTGGCCAACCCGGCGAAAGAAACAGTACCGGGTCAGTTGTGCATCCGTATTTCCCCGTTGCCCAACATGCCTGGGTATCCGGATGAGCCCTATCGGCTTTACGCCGATGGCGCACTTATCGACAAAGGCTTCAGCGATGAGAAGGGTAATGTGCTTTTCCAGCATATTCCCGGTACCCGCAACTACTCGGTGGAAACGGTGAACGGACACCGCTTCAACCTGGACATGAGCGAAGCCTCGACCGAACAGACGCGCCAGCGCAGTGAGCGTCTGGGGCGTGAGGGATATCGCGACTTCCCGGGCGCGGCTGCCTCTCTGGAGGCGTTGAGCAGCAGTGAGGCGTTCCGCCAATTGTGGGCGGATCAAAGCGAGCAGAAAGAGTAAAGGAAGCACTCCATGACATACCTCGATCAGAAACTGTCGATCTCGCTTGAAGAAAGCGCCGCAACCCTGACCTCGGATTGGTTCGCCCACAAGAACAATCCACTCAGCCCACCGCGTCCGGCAGGCAACGTGGTGACGCCGCTGGTGTGTGGCGAGGAGGCCTTCGGCAAGGTCTATGAATGTATCCAGAAAGCCACGAAAAGCATCGATCTCATCAGCTGGGGTTTCGATCCGGGGCTACGCCTCAACCGAGCCTCAGCCGACAGCCTCAGCCTGGGTGAATTGCTCAAGCAGAAGGCTGACCAGGGCGTCGAGGTGCGGATACTGATCTGGAACAACCGGTTGGCCCAGCTCGGGGAAAACTCGGTTATCGGTGAGGGCTGGAGCGGCGAGGGTGGGACCTCCGCAGGCTCTGGTCTGACCGCGGGGAAGCCGGCTGACACCGGCGCCCGGGAGGGCAAACGGCAAAAGCTCCTGCGAGCGCAGCAGGAGGAGCAGGCGCGCCTGGAGAAGCTCTCGGCAAACGACGAGTCCGGTCGGCGCGCCTCGCGTAATCGTCTGATCGACATTCAGCAAAGCCTGGATGCCCTGGACAGCGGCTACACCAAGGGCAGCGATTCGGGGGGAACGGTCCAGGACCCGGACGAACAGGTCAAGACCCGCGACTGGCATCGCTGGGTACACAGCCGCGAAGCCCGTAACATCGAGTTCCGTACGCGGGATTTCGAGTTCATAGGACAGTTGACCTATGACGATCAGAATGGTCTGCGGATGCATTGGGGACGCCTTGCCATCCTGTGGCGACTGCTCAAGGACGAGTCTCACGATGTGCCTTTCATGCAGATGCTGGCCCTGAGCCTGTTTCCCAGTCATCACCAGAAAACCCTGGTGGTCGACTACATGGACCCGCAAAAGGCGGAAGGCTTCGTGATGGGCCATAACCTGCAGCGCAACTACTGGGACACCACCGCCCATGCCTACGATGATAAAACCGGCAAGCGCGACTTGGGCTTCGGTCCCTGGCAAGACCTCTCACTGCATGTACTCGGCCCGGTGCTGTTCGACCTCAATCACAACTTCTGCAATGCCTGGGACAAGAGCAGCAGTTGGATACGTCGGGTCTTCAAGGGCACCCTGAATCACGAGCGGTCGTCGGTCAAACCACTGAGCCTGATCCGTGACGGTGGAGAGCCCGCGCAGATTTGCCGGACTCAACCGGAAGAAGGCCCGGAAAAAACCATCCTCGAGGTATATGAGAAAGCCCTGGGCAATGTGCATCAGTACGCCTATATCGAGAACCAGTACTTCCGCTACAAGCCGCTGGCCGAACGCCTGAAGAAAATTGCCGCCGACTACGTCGCCGCCGGCAAACAACAGGACCTGCACCTGTTCGTGGTCACCAATAACCCGGAGAGTGGGCACTTCTCCAGTTCCACCTACGAGATGCTCGACACCCTTGGCCAGGGCGAACTGATGCCCCTGGCCCACCGCGACCTGCTCTACGATCAACGCCAGCTTGCCTATCGCCAGCGCGAACTGAAGGCCCGCGACGAATCGCCGGCACGCGATCAGGAACTGGCCAAGGTACAGACGCAAATGCATGAGCAGGGTATCGATCCGAGTCGCGCGGACGAACTCCTGGCCATGGACCCCAATAAACACTACAACCAGGCCGCGGCTCGCGAACTGGAGCCGGAGATGCTGCCGCCCAAGGGGTTGAAAATCATTGTCGCGACCCTGGTCAGTTGCAAGGACGGCGGCGAAACCGCTACTGCCAAGACACGCGAGCAACGCCAGACCGAACGCGATATCACCGAACACCTCGGCCCGGAACAGGGCATGGCGCAGTACAAGTCCATCTATGTGCACAGCAAGCTGCTGCTGGTGGACGACCTGTTCTTCACCCTGGGCTCCGCCAACATCAACGAACGCAGCCTGAAATCCGACTCCGAACTGAATATCGCCATGCCAAGCCCGCAAACCACTCGGACCTGGCGGGAGCGGTTGTGGGGGATGCATTCGGGGAAAGCAATCAATACGAGTAAAAGCAGCTTAAGTGAGAACGTTGCATTTGATTATGAAAATTGGGAACAAGTGGTAGCTGATAACTGGAGAAATCAGAAGAAAAACTTACCGCTTGATGGAAATTTGGTCAGATTTTGGGATGTGGTGACACCTTATGCAAAAGCCCTTGATTAAATATTTATCTTTTTTGTTCTTTTGTCTTTTTGGAGCAGCGGCTATGGCTGATGAATTCAAGTGTGTTCATGAAATTAATACGGCTCCCCCTCTTGATCAGCAGGCCGATCAATGGTTCAAGCAGGCAAGGGGTATGAGTAAAGAGAGACTTCCTGATTGGGTAAAAATTGCTGGTCTCTATCAGCAAGCAGTAGATAAAGATCATTGGAAAGCAATGCATAACTTAGCAGAGCTATACCTCCGCGGTGATGGCGTAGCCAAAAATACAAACAAGGCAATCGACCTATATTTGCATATGGTCAACCTACAGGTTCCGCTAGGTTATTATGATATGAGCGTGATGACTCAGAGAGGTGTTGGGGTAGTTCAGTCAAACAGAGAGGCCATGAACTTTTTGCTCAAGGCGAGTGACTTGGGTAGCCCGTTAGCGCAGACTAGATTGGGTAATATATATATATATGAATTAAACAAAGATAAACTCGGCGAGTCCTATCTGCGTTGCGCGGCGCATCAGAATGACGCTGAGGCGAATTACGAGCTTGCTGCGTACTATAAAGTAGTAGATAAAAACTACCCTGTTGCGATGCACTATTATCAAAAAGCTGCGGCTCTAGGTTTGAAAAAAGGTTCTTTATTGATTGAAAATACTTTCAGGGATGGTGACTTTGGTTATGCGAAGAATGAAAAAATAGCAAGTGCTTACAGTGATATCTCTAGTCGGCTATATAAAGATCCTGATCTCCGACTTCCTAATTTGGCCAAAGACTACCCACTTCCACCGCATCCTATTCAAGGCTATCACGCCGACAAAGACATCAACTGGAAGCCGACCGGACGTGATGACGACTATTAAAGCACTGCTGGCTGTTGTGCTATTGGGCAGCAGTGGTTTTTCCATGGCATACGATTTCAAGTGTGTTCATGAAAAAGACACTGCTCCAGCTCTGGACCAGCAAGCAGACCAATGGTTTAAACAAGCTCGGGTGCTTAGCAAAAAACGACCGGCTGACTGGAGTAAAGTGGCCAGCCTGTACCAGCAGGCTGTAGAGAAGAACCATTGGAAAGCGATGCACAACCTTGCAGAGCTATATTTACGCGGTGACGGGGTAGTCAAGGATACGAATAGGGCTATTGATCTTTATATGCGAATGGTCGAACTTGAGGCTCCGTTGGGCTACTACGATATGAGTGTGATGGTACAGCGGGGTATAGGGGTTACTCAGTCCGATAAGAATGCAATGCAGTATTTAATCAAGGCAGCAGATTTAGGTAGTCCTCAAGCTTTAACTCACATTGGATATTTGTATGTATACGAAAAAAACAATGATCAGCTAGGCTTGAAGTTTCTTAAATGTGCTGAAAAACAAAATCATGCAGATGCTGCCTACAAGCTGGCATCTTACAATAGTAATATTGATAAGAATTATCCGGTTGCAATGTATTATTATCAGCGAGCTACTGCGTTGGGCATGCGGAAGGCAGCATTGGTAATTGAAAGCACTTTTGCGGATGGCGACTTTGGTTATAAAAAAGATGCCAAAATAGCACTTTTGTACAGTAATATTTCCAGTCAGCTGTACAAAAAACCCGAACTTCGCTTTCCTGATCTAGCCAAAGAGCACCCACTTCCTGCACACCCAATTCAGGGTTATCACGCCGACAAAGACATCAACTGGAAACCAACCGGACGTGATGACGATTATTAAGGGAAACCTCACAACGAGAAATATCCCGAAAAAATAGCTTCAACAAGCCTATGCAAAGTATCAAAACGGATTGATGAGCTGTCCCGATCAAGGAGCCGCATAATGCATAAGATATTTACGGTACTGGCAATCTTGCTGCTTGCCATCTCGATACTCAGCGCTTTGCTCGGGTTGGCTGGCATTGCTAGTGGGGCAAGCGGCAGTGGGGGCATTTCCGACTCTGTCGACGTTGCGTTCCTGGTTGCCAAATGGCTGCTCGCCTTGAGCCTGTTGTCTGGAGTGCTGGCTATTGCCTGGCCCAGGAGTGGATGAGGCTGGATAAGGTTTCAGGATTCACAGGGTTATGAGCAGGTCTCCCCGTGCCCGGCTTATAACGGCAGCTCGTAAACGAGTATGACTTGGCGGTCATAATCTTCAATAACGCGTTCATCTTCACTTAACGCTGCATAACGGTGGCGTTCCCCTCCGAAGCCGCTACACTGCGCCAGCCGTTCATTTTTTCTTTGGGGCTGTGCGCATGAAATTTCGTTTTCTGCTGTGGATGATGGGGCTGTTGATGGGCAAGGCCAGCCGGACCAATCCGGCGTTCCAGCAGCAGTTGGGTGACAAGGAACTGGTGTTTCAACTGCAGACGCTGGATGGCAAGGTGGCGCGGCATTTCCGGGTGAAGGACCAGCGGATTACCAGCAAGTCGGGTCTGTATCCCGAGCCGGCGTTTGCTATTGCCTTTAAAGACGCGGCCTACGGTTTTGCCACGATGCAGGCGAAAAACAAGCAATTGGCCTTTATGACCGGGATTCAGGACAAGTCGATCCAGATCAAGGGCAACCCGGCGCTGGTGATCTGGTTCCAGGGGCTGACCAAGTACCTGAAGCCGAAGAAGGCCAAGCCGAAGGCTTGAGGGCGGGCTGTATACCAGCCGGAAGATGATCGCGGGCAAGCCTCGCTCCTACGGGAGCGGGGCTTTTTTCTGGGTGTCAGTGCTGGCTGAACTGCGAGGCCAGTTCGCGTAGCAGCACTTCGGCTTCGAGGACTTTGCTGACCACGTCTTCGGCTTTGTCGCGGGACAGGCCGAGGCGTTCGAGCAGGGCGTCAGGAATGTCCTCGACTGGGCCGGAGCCGATGCCGCGGCTGCGCAGCAGGCGCACGGCCAGGCACACCAGGTTCGGGTATTCGGCGTAGGCGCCGTCATAGCTTGGGTCGTGCTGGAAGCGCAAGGCAGTGCACAGCTCGTCCGGCATGTCCCAGTAGCGCATCAGCCAGGCGCCGATCTGCTCGCGGCTGATGCCCAGCAGGTGCTGTTCGACGTAGCTGTGGCACAGGTGCGGGTTGACCTCCAGGTGGCGGCAGATCAGCGAGAAGTGTGGGGGGAAGACGTGGGCCAGCAGCAGGTAGCCGAAGTTGTGCAGCAGGCCGGCGAGGTAGGTCAGGCCGGCTTCCGGGCGCTGGGCGCGGGGCATGGCGCGGGTCAGGCCTTCGATGACGGCGGCGGTGTAGATCGACTGCTGCCAGTACGGCGTGCTGTGTTGCGGGCGGTCCTTGGGCAGGCTCAGGGTCTTGCCCAGGGCCAGGCCCAGCGCCAGGTTGATCACCAGGTCGAAGCCCAGCACGCGGACGATGGCGTCTTCCACCGAGCGGATCTTGCCCGGCGAGGCGTAGTAGGGCGAGGCCGCCCAGCTCACCACTTGCGCAGCCAGGGCCGGGTCGGTTTCCACCACGCCGGTGATGTCGTCGATGGTGGCATTGGGGTCGACCCGCAGCTTGATGATCTTCTGCGCGGTTTCGGCGAGCGGCGGAATCTCGATGGTCGCTTCCAGGCGTTGCTGGATGCGCCGGGCGGTGAAGGCCTGCACCGCCTGGGTGATTTCCTCGCGGTCGTCGTCCGGGCGGTCGAGGTTCGGGCGGATGCTGCTCAGGGCTTCGCCGAAGTTGCCGGCGCTGGCCTTGCTCAACATGCTCTTGAAGGCGTCGCTGGTGATTTCCAGGAGCAGCCCCGGCTCGCCGGAGTTGATCAGCAGGTGCGGCTCGCGCAGCAGGCTTTCTTCATACAGGCAGGGCGAGCTGGTGAGCGCCGGCAGGCCGGGCAGCAGGCTCAGGTTGTGTTTGCCGAGCATGCGCTCCAGGCGTTCCGTGGAGACGGCGGTCAGGCGGCGGCCGGTCAGTTCGGCGAGGCGATTGAGGTCCAGCAACTGGCTCTGCGGGAACAGCACCATCAGCGCGCCGACGGCGTCGTCCAGCAGGACCGCCTGTACTTTGCGCGCGGCTGGCAGGCCTGGGTGGTCGAGGACTTCCGTGAAGCCGATGTTCAGCTTGCCGAGCAGCAGCCGGATTACAGACGGAGCGTGCGGGGCTGCGGTGGCGAGGGCAACTTCTGTCATGGTCTGTATCCGTTTTCAAACAATTTCAGGAGTATAACCAGCTTGATCGGGGCATTCGCCCCATAACTGAGACGCTGCTCACACTTGGCCGTATTGCTGCCCATGGCGCAGCCAGCGTTCCAGCAGCGGGCTGACGTGATGCGGCCAACGCTCCAGCAAGGCCTGGGCGGCATCGCGCACGGCCGGCAGCAGGTCGGCGTCGCGCATCAGGTCGGCGACCTTGAATTGCAGCAGTCCGGTCTGGCGGGTGCCGAGCATCTCGCCGGGGCCGCGCAGTTCCAGGTCCTTTTCGGCAATGACGAAGCCGTCGTTGGTTTCGCGCATGATGCCCAGGCGCTGGCGGCCGATCTGCGACAAGGGCGGATGGTAGAGCATGACGCAATGGCTGGCGGCGCTGCCCCGACCCACGCGACCGCGCAGCTGGTGCAGCTGGGCCAGGCCCAGGCGTTCGGGGTTCTCGATGATCATCAGGCTGGCGTTGGGCACATCGACGCCGACTTCGATCACGGTAGTGGCCACCAGCAACTGCAATTCACCGGCTTTGAACCGGCCCATGACCTCGGCCTTTTCCGCCGGCTTCATGCGTCCGTGGATCAGGCCGACCCGCAGCTCGCCCAGGGCGCTGCTGAGGTCTTCGTAAGTGGTTTCCGCGGCCTGGCAGGTCAGCTCCTCGGATTCCTCGATCAGCGTGCACACCCAATAGGCCTGGCGCCCTTCGGCGCAGGCGGCGCGCACCCGCTCGATGACTTCGACGCGCCGCGAGTCGGTCACCAGCACGGTGTTCACCGGCGTGCGGCCAGGGGGCAGCTCGTCGAGGATAGAGGTGTCCAGGTCGGCGTAGGCGCTCATCGCCAGGGTCCGTGGAATCGGTGTGGCGGTCATGATCAGCTGGTGCGGGCACAGGCGTCCGCCCACGCCTTTCTGGCGCAGGGCCAGGCGCTGCTGCACGCCGAAGCGGTGTTGTTCGTCGATGATCACCAGCGCCAGGTTCTTGAACTGCACTTCGTCCTGGAACAGCGCGTGGGTGCCGACCACCATGGGCGCGCCGGCGGCGATCTGTTCCAGGGCCGCGGTGCGGTTCTTGCCCTTGAGCTTGCCGGCCAGCCAGGCGACTTCCAGCCCCAGCGGCTCGAGCCAGCGCTTGAAGGTGATGAAGTGTTGCTCGGCGAGGATCTCGGTCGGCGCCATCAGCGCCACCTGATAACCGGCCTCCAGCGCCTGCAGGGCGGCGAGGGCGGCGACCACGGTCTTGCCGGCCCCCACGTCGCCCTGGATCAGCCGCAGCATCGGCTCGGGCTGGCTGAGGTCGTAGGCGATCTCGTTGCCGACCCGCTGCTGCGCGCCGGTGGGCGGAAAACCGAGGTTCTTCAGGTACTGCGCCGGCAGCCGGGTGGCCTTGGGCAGCGCCGGGGCGAGTTGCGAGCGCAGGCTTTCGCGCAGGCGCTGCTGGGACAGCTGATGGGTCAGCAGTTCCTCGAACGCCAGGCGATGCTGTGCCCAATGGTGACCCAGGGCCAGCTCATCGACATCGGCGTCGGCCGGCGGGTGGTGCAGGTAGCGGATCGCCTCGTCCAGCGGCGCCAGTTGGTAGTCCCGCGCCAACTCTTGCGGCAGCCAGTCCGGCAGGCTGCGCGGGCCGAGCAGGGCCAGGCTCTGCTGGCACAGCATGCGCAGGCGTTGCTGGGTCAGGCCTTCGGTGAGCGGGTAGATGGGGGTCAGCGTCTGGTCCACGGGCGGCGGTTCATCGCCGCTGATGGCGCGGTATTCCGGGTGGTAGATTTCCAGTCCCGAGGCACCAGGGCGGGCTTCGCCATAACAGCGCACGCGGGTGCCGCGCTTGAGGCCTTCCTTCTGCGCGTTGCTGAAATGATAGAAGCGCAGGCTGAGCCCGCCGGTGCCGTCCTGCAGGCGTACCAGCAGGCTGCGGCGCTTGCCCATCACCACGTCGGCGCCGCTGACGGTGCCTTCGATCACCGCATCCTGCCCAGGGCGCAGCGCGCCGATCGGCACCACGCGCGTGCGGTCCTGATAACGCAGGGGCAAGTGGAACAGTACGTCCTGCAGGTTCTCCAGGCCGACCTTGGCCAGCTTTTCGGCCATGGCTTCGCCAACGCCCTTGAGTGCCGTGACCGGCACGTTCGACAGCTCAGTCATCGCGACGGTTTAACTCGCGGCAGGCGGCTTGGCCACCGAACACAGGCGGATCGAGTCGGCGAGGATCTCGATGGCTTTCGGCCGCGGGAAGCTGGCGCGCCAGGCGATCGCCACGGTGCGGAATGGCACGGGCGCGCTCAGCGGCCGCACTTCGATCACGCCCGGGGCGTAGTGATGGCTGTCCACCGCCGAGAGCGGCAGGATCGAGACGCCAAGGCCGGAAGCGACCATGTGGCGAATGGTTTCCAGGGAGCTGGATTCCACCGTGGTGTGCTTGGCGCCGTCGTTGCCTTTGGCCAGGGTCGGGCAGGCCTCGAGTACCTGGTCGCGGAAACAGTGGCCTTCGCCCAGCAGCAACAGGCTCTTGTCGTTGAGCAGGTTGGCGTCGATGCTCTCTTTCTGGGTCCAGGGGTGGGTGCTTGGCATCAGCACGTAGAAGGGTTCGTCGTACAGCGGCAGGGTCAGCACGTCGGCTTCGTTGAATGGCAGGGCGATGATGATCGCGTCCAGTTCGCCGTTGCGCAGCTTGTCGCGCAGCACGTGGGTGAAGTTCTCTTCGATGTACAACGGCATCTGCGGGGCAACCCGGTGCAGTTGCGGGATCAGGTGCGGGAACAGGTAGGGGCCGACGGTGTAGATCGCGCCGACTTTCAGCGGGGC
Source organism: Pseudomonas sp. SK3(2021) (assembly GCF_016772375.1). Lineage (NCBI taxonomy): Bacteria > Pseudomonadati > Pseudomonadota > Gammaproteobacteria > Pseudomonadales > Pseudomonadaceae > Pseudomonas > Pseudomonas sp. SK3(2021). Next base: position 38,311 of record NZ_CP061943.1, on the reverse strand, counting down.
AGTCAGCTGGTTCTTGCCGGCCTGGGCCAGTTCGCGAATGCCCTGGGCCTGTTCGAGGACCTTTTGCGCCTGGGCGACAATGCCTTCGCCGACCGGTGTCAGACGTACCGCACTCTTGCTGCGCTCGAAAATCAGCACACCGAGTTCGTCTTCAAGCTTCTTCACGCCGACCGACAGGGTCGGCTGGCTGACATGGCAACGCTCGGCCGCGTGGCCGAAGTGCTGCTCTTGGGCGAGGGTAACGATGTAGCGTAATTCAGTCAGAGTCATAGCGGACGTCCATGAGGTTGCGGGCCAAGCATACCGGCTGCAATCGATAGACGCACGTTATCAGACTCAATGCTCGCTGTGACACCGGGCAATGCATGCAGGTCTGCCCAGAAAAGCAAAAAAGGCACCTTGGGGTGCCTTTTTGCTGGGGATAGCCTGTGCGCCATGCTCAGCGGCGACGTTTCTCCAGGGAGTAAACGAAGGGCGCGACGATCTCGATCGAGCCGTTGTTGAGCATGTCCGCCGGTGGCTTGGGCAGCGGCTGGGCGCGGCGGATCATTTCCAGGGTGGCCCGGTCCAGATCGGCGTTGCCCGAGCGTCCCACCAGCTCATAGGACAGCACGTTGCCTTGGGCGTCGACCACGAAGCGCAGCCGGTTCAGGCCTTCCTTGCCGCGTGCCTGAGCACCCGGCGGGTACTTCTTGTACTTGGCCAGGTGCGCCAGCAGCGTGCCTTGCCAGCTTTCCTTGGCGGCGATCTGGGCCGGCGAGGGGCCCGGAGCAGGTGCCGAGGACGGTGCCGCGGTGGGCGTCGGCGGAGCGTCGCTGGGCTTCTCTTCGCTGGGCTTTTCCTTCGGCGGTTCCGGCTTTTTCTCCACCGGCTTGGGCGGTTGTGGCTTGGGCTTGGGTTTGACCGGCTTGGGCACGGAAATCGTCGGCTTCGGCGCTTGCGCGAGTTTCGGCAACGGTAATTCTTCGACCGGAGCCGGCGGCTGCGGTGGCGTCACGACCTTGGGCGGTGCGGGAGGAGGCGGTGCCGGCAGCGGCGCCAACTCGACCATCATCGCCTGGGGTGGCAGCTCGACCGGCGTGGGGGAACTCCAGTTGAGCGCGAGCAGGATCGCGACCGCATGGACCCCCAGGACGATGGCCAGGCTAGCGCTGTAACGCGTCAGTTTTTGGCGCGTCGTGATCATTTCTTGGTAGCCGTCTCAAGTCCGACCAGGCCGACCTTCAGGTATCCGGCGGCCCGCAGGGCATCCATCACGCTCATCAGGTCGCCGTAATCCACGCCTTTGTCGGCCTGGAAGAAGATCGTCGTGTCTTTTTTGCCCTGGGTCTTGGCGTCGAGGGTGGCGCCGAGGGCTTCGGCCTTCACTTCGTCGTCGCCAAGGTACAGGCGTTGGTCGGCCTTGACGCTGAGAAACACCGGTTTCTCGGGGCGTGGCGCCGGTTTGGCCGTCGAGGCCGGGAGATCGACCTTGATGTCCACGGTGGCCAGCGGCGCCGCGACCATGAAGATGATCAGCAGCACCAGCATCACGTCGATGAACGGCGTGACGTTGATTTCGTGGTTTTCGGCGAGATCGTCTTCCGCGCCTTCTTTCAAATGCAGGCCCATGGCGGATTACCCTACTTTGGCCACATGAGGTTGCGCAGAGCGCTCGGCGGTCGGCAGGTGATCGAGATCACGGCTGACCAGCAGCAGGACTTGCGCGGAAGCGTCGGAGACCTGGGCCTTGTAGCCGGCGATGGAGCGGGCGAAGACGTTGTAGATGACCACCGCCGGAATGGCCGCGACCAGGCCCAGGGCGGTGGCCAGCAGGGCTTCGGCGATGCCGGGAGCGACGACGGCGAGGTTGGTGGTCTGGGTTTTGGCGATGCCGATGAAGCTGTTCATGATGCCCCACACCGTACCGAACAGGCCGACGAAGGGCGCGGTGGAACCGATGGTGGCGAGCACGCCGGTGCCGCTGCTCATGTTGCGGCCACAGGCGGCTACCAGGCGCTCGAGGCGGAAGCTGACGCGTTCCTTGATGCCTTCTTTTTCGCGGCTGTTGGCCGACAGGCGCATTTCTTCCAGGGCGTCATGGACCAGCAGATTGGCCAGGGTGCCTTCTTTGGCGGCGGTGACGCTGGCTTCCTTGAGGGTGGTGGCCTTTTTCAGGGCGAGGATCTCACCGCGCAGGCGACGCTTGGCGCCCATCAACTCGAAGCCTTTGGCGATCCAGATGGTCCAGGTGATGATCGAGGCGATGGCCAGGCCGATCATCACCAGCTTCACGATGATGTCGGCGTTCTGGTACATGCCCCAAGGGGACAGGTCGTGGGCCATGCCCAGGCTGTTGTCCGCTTCGAGGGCTTCAGGCGCATCGCCGGCCGGCTCGCCGTCGGCAGGCACCGGCGCTGCTGCGACCGGGGTGGCTACCGCCGCCGCGGCATCGGCCGGCGCGTGGGCTGCCGCAGGTGTCGAGGCGCCAGTCGGGGCCTGTTCATCGGCGAAAGCCGCGGTCGGTGCCAGCAGCAGGCTGAGCAGCAACGCTGCGGCCGCGCTCATGGCGCGTAGCGGGCTTGGGCGTTGGGTTGGCGAAGCGGAGAATGGATTGCGTGTCATGCTGGCCGGACCTGAGAGGAAAAAGGGTAAGTGTCCTTCTAGGCCTCGCAGGGCCGAGAACAAATGGGCCGTCATTATTGCAACTAATTCTTGTTAACAGAAGTAATAGAGTATCTTTTTTTCTTTGATTGCTAGCCGCTCGTTCATTGCCGACGCTAGTCTGTGCCTTTCTGATAGGAGTTTTCTGATGTCCGCCCCTTCTGTTCTGATCGCTGGTTGCGGTGATATCGGCAGTCGTCTGGCGAAGCAACTGCTGGCTGAAAACTGGCGGGTCTACGGCTTGCGGCGCACGGTTTCGCAATTGCCGGAGGGTGTGATCGGCGTGGCGGGCGATCTTTTCAGTGAGCAGTGCCCGGCAGCCTGGCCCGCCACACCGCTGGATTACCTGGTGTACAGCGCGGCCGCCACCGAGCATGACGAGGCGGGCTATCGCGCGGCCTATGTCGAGGGGCTGACCCATGTCCTGGGCTGGCTCAAGCAGAGCGGGCAGGCGCCGAAGCGCCTGTTGTTCGTTTCCAGCAGCAGCGTCTATGGGCAGAAAGACGGCGAGTGGATCGACGAGACTTCGCCGGCGCAGGCTGACAGCTATTCCGGCCGGCTGATGCTCGAGGCCGAGCAAGTGGCTTTGCAGAGCGGCATGCCCGCCAGCCTGGTGCGCCTGACCGGGATTTACGGCCCGGGGCGGGAATGGCTGTTGAACCAGGTGCGCCAGGGGTATCGCGTGGCCATCGATCCGCCGTTGTATGGCAACCGCATCCATGCCGACGATGCCGCGGGGTTGCTGGCCTTCCTGCTGCAGGCCGATCGGCGTGGCGTGGCGCTTGAGGACTGCTACATCGGGGTCGACGACGCACCGGTGCCGTTGGCGGACGTGGTGGGCTGGCTGCGCGAGTACCTGGGCGTGACCGAGTGGGCAGAGAGTTCGAGTGTGCGACGCTCTGGCAGCAAGCGCTGCAGCAATGCCCGGGCCAAGGCCCTGGGTTGGGAGCCGCGTTATCCGAGTTTTCGCGAGGGTTATGCGGAGATTATCGGAGGCTGAAACTGCAGGAGCGAGCTTGCTCGCGATAGCGGTCTGACCTGAGACAGCGCTGATCGCGAGCAAGCTCGCTCCTGCAGGGAGGCGGGGATCACTGTTTTTCCAGTAGCCACTGGCGCTTACCCGGGGTGAGGGACGGTACCTCGTCCGCCTGGGCAGTGTTGATAGGCTGGAAGATTTCCAGTTTCTTGCCGTCGCGGGCAAAGATCCACGGGTTGCCCTGGCCGTTGAGCTGCAGCCACAGGTTGTCGTAGCCGCCGCTCATCGACGCGCAGTCGCCGGCGAGGCAGAGTGCATAGCGATCGGCACCTGGCAGGCCCATGACCTGGCCGTTGGACTGGAACAACACGGTGCCGCCTTCGCCCGGGCCGTTGACGATTTTCCATTCGCCGCCCAGGTAGGCCGAGTACAACGCGCGCTCGAAGTTGGCGCCCAGAGGCGCGCCTTCCGGGGCCGGGTCCTTGGGACGATCGAAGACCTGTTCCGGCTCGTTGTCGTTGGCTTCTTGCAGCAGCTGTTTGCCGTCGCGTTTCAATTCGCTGGCGGAGCTGCCGTAGAAATCGATTTTCCAGGCGCCGGACTCTTCAGCCAGCACCTTGCCTTCGACGTTTTCGAAGCCATTGGTGTAGCGCGCCTGGCTGGCCTTGGTGTTGACGTCCCATTCCAGGTTCGGGCCGTAGCCTTGCAGGGCTTCGCGCAGCGGTCCGCCTTTGGCGGCGGCGTCGATGGCGACTTGGTTGATCCAAGTGCCACTGATGTCACGGTCGGCGGGATCGCTGGCGCAGCCGCCAAGGAACAGGGCGCACAACGAGAGGGCTAGCGCTTTGCGCATGAGGAAATCCTTTCAGAACGAAGACGGCGCGGCCCGGGTGGCCGTGCCGGACGTGTTACTCGATGACCAGGATGGCATCCATTTCAACCTGCGCGCCTTTTGGCAGGGCGGCAACGCCGATGGCGGCGCGGGCAGGGTAAGGCTGCTGGAAGTACTTGCCCATGATCTCGTTGACCTTGGCGAAGTGGCTCAGGTCGGTGAGGAAGATGTTGAGCTTGACGATGTCCTTGAACGAACCACCGGCGGCCTCGGCCACGGACTTGAGGTTCTCGAATACCTGGACGGTCTGGGCTTCGAAGCCTTCCACCAGTTCCATGGTCTTTGGATCGAGCGGGATCTGGCCGGACATGTAGACAGTGTTGCCTGCCTTGATCGCCTGGGAATAGGTGCCGATCGCGGCGGGTGCCTTGTCGCTGGTGATAACGGTCTTGGTCATGAATGACTCCTTGTAATGGGCGGGCTATATAGCGAGCTATGCACGCATGCGAGTGATGCGAATGACCCCGGTCAGGGCGCGCAGTTTCTTGATCACGCGGGCCAGGTGCACACGGTCGTGCACGCTGACCACCAGTTGGACCACGCTGATGCGACCATCCCGTTCGTCCATGCTGATTTTCTCGATATTGCCGTCGGCCGCGTTGACGCTGCTGGCCAGCAGGGCGATCAGGCCACGCTGGTGTTCCAGTTCGACGCGCAACTCGACGTTGAACTCGCCGGTGACATCCTTGGCCCACGAAAGCTGGATGCATTTTTCCGGGTTGTGGCGGATTTCACTGATATTGCGGCAGTTGTCCAGGTGCACCACCATCCCTTTGCCCGCGGACAGGTGGCCGACAATCGGGTCGCCCGGGATCGGCGTGCAGCACTTGGCGTAGCTCAGGACCAGGCCTTCGGTGCCGCGAATGGCCAGCGGACCTTCCGGGCTTGGCAGCTGTTCGCCTTCGCCGAGCAGGCGGCGGGCGACCACATAGGCCATGCGGTTGCCCAGGCCGATGTCTTCCAGCAGGTCTTCGATCAGCTCCAGGCGGTACTCGGTGAGCATCGCTTGCACGCGTTCGGCGGGGATCTTCTCCAGCGAACTGTCGAAACCGTTGAGCACCTTGTTCAACAGGCGCTCGCCCAGGCTGATGGATTCGGAACGGCGTTGCAGTTTCAGCGCGTGGCGAATGTGGGTGCGAGCCTTGCCGGTGACCACGAAGTTGAGCCAGGCCGGGTTGGGGCGTGCGCCCGGGGCGCTGACGATTTCCACGGTGGAGCCGCTTTGCAGCGGTTCGGACAGCGGCGCCAGGCGGCGATTGATACGGCAGGCGATGCAGCTGTTGCCGACGTCGGTGTGCACCGCGTAGGCGAAGTCCACTGCGGTGGAGCCTTTGGGCAGCTCCATGATCCGGCCCTTCGGCGTGAACACGTAGACCTCGTCCGGGAACAGGTCGATCTTCACGCTCTCGATGAACTCCAGGGAGTTGCCGGCGCGTTGCTGCATCTCCAGCACGCCCTTGACCCACTGACGAGCCCGGGCATGGGTGCCCTTTGGCTGCTCGTCACCGCTGGATTTGTACAGCCAGTGGGCGGCGATGCCGTTGTTGGCCATCTCTTCCATTTCGCGGGTGCGGATCTGGATCTCGATCGGAACACCATGCATGCCGAACAGCGTGGTATGCAGCGACTGGTAGCCGTTGGCCTTGGGAATCGCGATGTAATCCTTGAAGCGACCTGGCAACGGCTTGTACAGGTTGTGTACGGCGCCGAGCACGCGGTAGCAGGTATCGACCTTGTCGACGATGATCCGGAACGCATAGACGTCCATGATCTCGTTGAAGGCCCGGCGTTTGCCGCGCATCTTTTTATAGATGCCATACAAGTGCTTCTGGCGGCCGCTGACCTCGCCCTGGATGCCGTCGATGGCCAGGCAGTGGCTCAGGGACTCTTCGATCTTGTTGACGATTTCCTTGCGGTTGCCCCGGGCGCGCTTGACCGCCTGGTAGATCCGCGCGGAACGCATCGGGTGCATGGCCTTGAAGCCGAGGTCTTCGAATTCGATGCGGATGCTGTGCATGCCCAGGCGGTTGGCGATGGGCGCGTAGATCTCCAGGGTTTCCTTGGCGATCCGCCGGCGTTTTTCACCGGACAGCACTTCCAGGGTGCGCATGTTGTGCAGGCGGTCGGCCAGCTTGACCAGGATCACGCGAATGTCGCGCGCCATGGCCATGGCCATCTTCTGGAAGTTTTCCGCTTGGGCTTCGGCCTTGGTCTCGAAGTTCATCTGGGTCAGTTTGCTGACCCCGTCGACCAGTTCGGCCACGGTTTCACCGAACTGCGCTTGCAGCGCCTCTTTGGCGATACCGGTGTCTTCGATCACATCATGCAGCATGGCCGCCATCAGGCTCTGATGGTCCATATGCATGTCGGCGAGAATGTTTGCGACCGCTAATGGGTGCGTGACGTACGCCTCGCCGCTGCGACGGCGCTGACCGTCATGGGCTTGTTCGGCGTAGAAATACGCTCGGCGGACCAGATTGACCTGGTCCGTGCCGAGATAGGTCGATAAGCGATCGGCGAGGGCGTCTATGCTCGGCATGATGACTCCTGCCGTAAGCTGTGATCCCGCGCCGTGCTACGTCGACCAGGCATAGGCTTAGACGGCCTCGTTGGACTCGTCCTCGAAAGCAGCAAAAAGCGGTTCATCTTCAACGATTTCGGCTTCGGCGATAGCTGCGTAGTCGATCAGGCCTTCAGCGATTTCACGCAGGGCGACGACGGTAGGCTTGTCGTTTTCCCATGCTACTTTCGGCTCTTTGCCGCCGGTTGCCAGTTGACGGGCACGCTTGGTAGAGAGCATGACCAGCTCAAAGCGGTTATCCACGTGTTCTAGACAGTCTTCAACGGTTACGCGGGCCATGGTCTTCCTCGTAGCAAATGCAATATGCGCGCTGCCCGGATGGGCGAGCGGACTCAACAGTTTAAAAAATCACCAGCGATTAGGGAAGCGCTGATTTTTTAACCAAGCCTTCCGACGCGCTACAAGCGCCAATGTAAAGCCCTTGCAGCGGTTTTGGGAAGTGCTATTCAGCCCAGCAATTCGGCGAGCAATTTGCCGAAACGCTGTTGCTGATGCTTTTGGTGCAGCTGGTTGGTGCGGAAAATCGCCTTCAGGTCGTCCAGCGCATGGGCGAAATCGTCGTTGATGATCAGGTAGTCGTAGTCGACGTAGTGGCTCATCTCGCTGACGGCTTCGCGCATCCGACCTTCGATGATCTCGTCGCTGTCCTGGCCGCGGTTGGTCAGGCGCTGACGCAAGGCTTGCTGGGACGGCGGCAGGATGAAGATCGAACGAGCCTGGGGCATCAGCTTGCGCACTTGCTCGGCACCTTGCCAGTCGATCTCCAGGATCAGGTCGTGACCTTCATCCAGGGTCTGCTGCAAGTGGCTTTGGGAAGTGCCATAGAGATTGCCGAAGACTTCGGCGCGCTCGAGGAAGTCGCCGTGCTCGCCCATTTTCACGAATGCTTCGCGCGAGACGAAGTGGTAGTTCACACCGTCCACTTCACCCGGGCGCATGGCGCGGGTGGTGTGGGAAACGGAAACGCGGATCGACGGGTCGGCGTCGATCAGGGCCTTGACCAGGCTGGTCTTGCCCGCGCCCGAGGGGGCGGAAATGATGTAGAGGGTGCCGGTGCTGTGGTTCATGTCTGGGTAGCCTTACTCAATATTCTGTACTTGTTCGCGCATCTGCTCGATCAACACCTTGAGGTTGACCGCAGCCTGGGTGCTGCGCGGGTCGAAGGCCTTGGAGCCCAGTGTGTTGGCTTCGCGGTTGAGCTCCTGCATCAGGAAGTCCAGGCGCCGGCCGGCGGCGCCGCCGGACTTGAGTACGCGGCGCACTTCGATGATGTGGGTGCTCAGGCGGTCCAGTTCTTCGGCGACGTCGCTCTTCTGGGCGAGCATCACCATTTCCTGTTCCAGGCGGGTAGGGTCCAGCTCGGCCTGCATGTCGGCGAAGCGATCGAGAACCTTCTGGCGCTGGGTCGCGAGCATCTGCGGGACCAGTTCGCGCAGGGTCACGACGTCTTCCTCGATGGAGGTCAGGCGTTCGTTGATCAGCCGGGCCAGTTCCGCACCTTCTCGCTCGCGGCCGCTCTTCAACTCTTTCAGTCCCTGGTTGAACAGGCTCAGGGCTTCGATGTTCAGCGCCTGCGGGTCACTGGCATCGGCCACCAGGACCCCGGGCCAGGCCAGCACTTCCAGTGGGTTCAGCGCCGCCGGCTGTTTGATCAGGCTGGCAACGGATTCGGCTGCCGCCACCAGTTGTGCGGCGCGCTCCCGGTCGACCTGCAGTGGTTTGCCGGTGGTTTCTTCGGTGAAGCGCAAGGTGCATTCGAGCTTGCCGCGCGACAGTCCCTGGCGTAGCGCCTCGCGGACCGCGCCTTCCAGGTCGCGAAAGGATTCCGGCAAGCGCAGGTGCGGTTCCAGGTAACGGCTGTTGACCGAGCGCAGCTCCCAACTCAGGGTGCCCTGAGTGCCGGCCCGTTCTACCCGGGCGAAGGCGGTCATGCTGTGCACCATGGAGGTACCTCCGATACAGGTCCGCCGCCAACCTTGGAAGGTTGCACGGGCCCGATATGAATGAATTGAAGCCGACAGGCTGCGAAGGCGCAGGATTGTAGCGCAGTGCGATGGATGCTCCCAAACTGCGGGTGTGACAAAGCACTGCGAAGCGACCGGAGGGCCATTCCAGAGGTGTCGCCGACGGGGCGGGTTTTTTAGAACTGCCCAGGTGGGGCCGCGGGCTCTATAATGACCGGCAGTTTTCCGTCCCCGTACAGGTATTTCCCTATGAAACGTCCAAGTGGTCGCGCTGCCGATCAGCTCCGCTCGATCCGCATCACCCGCAACTACACCAAGCATGCCGAGGGATCTGTACTGGTCGAGTTCGGTGATACCAAAGTGATTTGCACGGTCAGCGTCGAGAACGGTGTGCCCCGCTTCCTCAAGGGGCAGGGCCAGGGTTGGTTGACCGCCGAATACGGCATGCTGCCGCGCGCCACCGGCGAGCGTAACCAGCGTGAGGCCAGTCGTGGCAAGCAAGGCGGTCGCACCCTGGAGATCCAGCGTCTGATCGGTCGCTCCCTGCGCGCCGCGCTGGATATGACCAAGCTGGGCGACGTCACCCTGTATGTCGACTGCGATGTGATCCAGGCCGATGGTGGTACCCGTACCGCGTCGATCACCGGTGCCATGGTGGCCCTGGTGGATGCGCTGAAAGTGATCAAGAAGCGTGGCGGCCTGAAGGGCGGCGACCCGATCAAGCAAATGATCGCGGCGGTGTCCGTGGGCATGTACCAGGGCGAGCCGGTGCTGGATCTGGATTACCTGGAAGACTCGGCGGCCGAGACCGACCTGAACGTGGTCATGACCAGCACTGGCGGCTTCATCGAAGTCCAGGGCACTGCCGAAGGCGCGCCGTTCCAGCCGGAAGAGCTGAACGCCATGCTGGCGTTGGCCAAGAAAGGCATGAGCGAGATCTTTGAATTGCAACAGGCAGCCCTGGCTGACTGATTGCCCGGTAGCTTTCAGCAAGGAAGGAGAGCAGCATGAACGACGACCAGCTTCCGCAACCTGTTCCGAGCCATGAGGTGCGTCAGTGGGCGATGTTCTGTCACCTGTCGGCCTTGCTGGGCATCTGGATTCCGTTCGGCACCCTGATCGGCCCGTTGATCCTCTGGCAGATGAAGCGCGAGACGGACCCGTTCATCGATGCCCAGGGCAAGGAAGCACTGAACTTTCAGATCACCGTGGCCCTTGCCTCGCTGGTCTGCTTCCTGCTGATGGTGGTGCTGGTGGGTTTCCTGCTTTTCGGTCTGCTGGCGATCGGCGCCCTGGTGCTGACCATCATCGCCGGGGTCAAGGCCAATGAAGGGGTGGCGTATCGTTACCCCTTCACCTGGCGATTGATCAAATAGGCCGAGCACCCACAAAAAAGCCGACAGTGATGTCGGCTTTTTTGTGGCTGCGAAAAGACGCTTAGATGGTCAGCGTCCAGTCGTAGTCCACGATCAGCGGCGCGTGCTGCGAGAAGCGCGGCTGGCGTGGCAGGCGTGCGCTGCGCACGAAGCGACGCAGGCCCGGGGTCAGCAGCTGATAGTCGAAGCGCCAGCCCAGGTTGAGCATCTCGGCCTGTTCGTTGTCCGGCCACCAGCTGTATTGATCGCCTTCGCGGCTGACTTCGCGCAGGGCGTCGACATACCCCATGTTGCCGACAATCTCGTCCATCCAGGCACGCTCAGGCGCCAGGAAGCCCGGAGATTGCTGGCTGTCACGCCAGTTCTTGATATCCAGCTTCTGTTGCGCCACGTACAGCGAGCCACAATAAATGTACTCGCGACGTTTGCGCCGCTGTTTATCCAGGTAACGGGCGAAGTCGTCCATAAGCTTGAACTTCTGGTTCAAATCTTCATCGCCGTTCTGCCCGGAAGGAAGCAGCAAGGTCGCGATGCTGACCTTGTCGAAATCGGCTTGCAGGTAGCGCCCGTAGCGGTCGGCCGTCTCGAAGCCGAGACCGCTGATGACAGCCTTCGGTTGCAACCGCGAATACAAAGCCACACCGCCTTGGGCGGGAACTTCGGCATCGCAGGCATAAAGGAAGTAGCCATCCAGTTGGAAGGCTGGATCGTCCAGTTCAAAGGCGGAGGCGCGGGTGTCCTGCAGGCAGATGACGTCGGCATTCTGTGCTTGCAGCCAACTGAGCAAACCTCGCTCCACTGCAGCCTGAATACCATTGACGTTCACACTGATGATCCGCATAAATGGCCCCAAAAATCACGTGCGTGTATGATACCCGAGGTCTACCTAATTAGCTAAATCCGTGGTATTTGGGGCTTTTTCATGCAGGCGTATCAGCGCGATTTCATTCGTTTTGCCATCGATCGCGGGGTTTTGCGCTTCGGTGAGTTCACCCTGAAGTCCGGGCGTACCAGTCCTTACTTCTTCAATGCCGGCCTGTTCAACAGCGGTTCGGCCCTGGCGCAGCTGGGGCGTTTTTATGCCGCGGCAATCGTCGACAGCGGCATTTCTTTCGATGTGCTGTTTGGCCCGGCATACAAAGGCATTCCTTTGGCGGCGGCGACGGCCGTGGCCCTGGCCGAGCATCATCAGCGCGATCTGCCATGGTGCTTCAACCGCAAGGAAGCCAAGGCTCACGGCGAAGGCGGCAGCCTGGTCGGCGCGCCATTGACTGGCGACGTGCTGATCATCGACGACGTGATCACCGCGGGCACGGCGATTCGCGAAGTGATGCAGATCATCGAATCCCAGGAAGGCGCCAAGGCGGCGGGTGTGTTGATTGCCCTGAACCGCCAGGAGCGTGGCAACGGTGAGTTGTCGGCGATCCAGGAAGTCGAGCGCGACTTCGGCATTCCGGTGGTGAGCATCGTTTCCCTGACCCAGGTCTTGCAGTTCCTGGCGGACGATCCGGTGCTCAAGCAGCATCTGCCGGCGGTGGAAGCCTACCGCGCGCAATTCGGCGTCTGATTCCGTAGGGGCGAGGCTTGCCCGCGATAGCGATGTGTCAGGCCAGACCGCTATCGCGAGCAAGCTCGCTCCTACAGAAGGCGCAATGAAAAAGACCCCGTCGGGCCAGGCCGGACGGGGTCTTTTTTACTGCGGTGCTTCTTAAGGACGCTTGCGATTGCTGATCAGGGTGCCGACACCGGTATCGGTGAAGATCTCCAGCAGAATCGCGTTGGGTACGCGACCGTCGATGATCAACGAGCTGCCCACGCCGCCTTGTACCGCTTCCAGTGCGCAACGAATCTTCGGCAGCATGCCGCCGTAGATGGTGCCGTCTTCGATCAGGGCATCGACCTGTTGGGTGGTCAGGCCGGTCAGGACCTTGCCCGACTTGTCCATCAGGCCGGCGATGTTGGTCAGCAGCATCAGCTTCTCGGCTTTCAGCGCCTCGGCCACCTTGCCGGCCACCAGGTCGGCGTTGATGTTGTACGACTCGCCGTTGGCGCCGACGCCGATCGGGGCGATCACCGGGATGAAATCACCTTTGACCAGCAGGTTCAGCAGGTCGGTGTTGATGCCGACCACTTCGCCGACGTGGCCGATGTCGATGATTTCCGGGGTGGTCATTTCCGGCGTCTTGCGGGTGACGGTGAGCTTCTTCGCGCGAATCAGCTCCGCGTCCTTGCCGGTCAGGCCGATGGCGCTGCCGCCATGCCGGTTGATCAGGTTGACGATGTCCTTGTTCACCTGGCCGCCGAGGACCATCTCCACCACGTCCATGGTCGCCGCGTCGGTGACGCGCATGCCATCGATGAAGTGGCTTTCGATGGACAGGCGCTTGAGCAGGTCACCGATTTGCGGGCCGCCGCCGTGCACCACTACCGGGTTGATCCCGACAGCCTTCATCAGCACGATGTCGCGGGCGAAGCCGGTCTTCAGCTCCTCGCTTTCCATCGCGTTGCCGCCGTATTTGATCACCAGGGTCTTGCCGACATAGCGGCGAATGTAAGGCAGCGCTTCGGACAGGACCTTGGCGGTATTGGCGGCGGCATCGCGTTCGAGGGTCATTCAGGGCTCCGGCACTTCAATAAAGGCGCTTGAAGAAAATCAAAACGGTAGTTGGAGGTCAGGTGCAACACGTTTCAGCTGGGTGTGGAACACATCCTTGATGCGCTGCAGTTCGGCTTCGTCATCGGCTTCGAAACGCAGTACCAGCACCGGTGTGGTGTTGGAGGCGCGAACCAGGCCCCAGCCTTTGGGGTAGTCGACTCGTACGCCGTCGATGGTGGTCAGGTCGGCGCCTTCGCCCCATTGCGCGTCGTGCAGCGCATCAATGATGCTGAATTTGCTCTCTTCGGTCACATGGATATTGATTTCCGGCGTAGAAATATCGTTCGGGAAGGTAGCAAACAGCTCTTCCGCGTTGGATTTTTCCTTGCTGAGGATCTCCAGCAGCCGCGCGGCACTGTAGATACCGTCGTCGAAACCGAACCAGCGTTCCTTGAAGAAGACATGCCCGCTCATTTCACCGGCCAGCAACGCGCCGCTCTGCTTCATTTTCTTTTTGATCAGCGAGTGGCCGGTCTTCCACATGAGTGGGCGTCCGCCGTATTCCTTGATCAGCGGGATCAGGCGGCGGGTGCACTTGACGTCGAAGATGATCTCCGCGCCCGGGTTGCGGGCTACCACGTCCTTGGCGAACAGCATCAGCAGGCGATCGGGGAAGACAATGCTGCCGGTGTTGGTCACGACGCCGACGCGGTCGCCGTCGCCGTCGAAGGCCAGGCCGATGTCGGCGTTGGTCTCTGCGACCTTGGCGATCAGGTCTTCCAGGTTCTCGGGCTTGCCCGGGTCCGGGTGGTGGTTGGGGAAGTTGCCGTCCACTTCGCAGAACAGCGGGATGACTTCGCAGTTCAGCGCTTCGATCAGCTGAGGTGCGATGACGCCGGCCGCGCCGTTGCCGCAGTCGACCACCACTTTCAGGCGGCGCGCGAGTTTGACGTCGGCGGTGATTTCCTTGCCATAGCGATCGAGGATATCGACCTTGGTGATGCTGCCCTGGCCGCTGCTCAGGTTGTTGCTCTTGAGGCGATCGTGCAGGGCCTGGATCTGTTCGTTGGCCAGGGTATCGCCAGCGATGACGATCTTGAAGCCGTTGTAGTTCGATGGGTTGTGGCTGCCGGTGAGCATCACTCCGGATTTGCCAGCCAGCACGTTGGCCGCGTAATACAGCGCCGGTGTCGGTACCAGGCCGACATCGCTGACGTGGCAACCACTGTCGTGCAGGCCCTGGATCAACTGCTCTACCAGCTCAGGGCCGGACAGGCGACCGTCACGGCCTACGCAAACGTTGGGTTCGCCCTGGGCCAGGCTCTCGGAGCCAATGGCGCGACCGATCCAGTAGGCGGTTTCAGCGTTCAGGGTTTCCGGAACGGTTCCGCGAATGTCGTAAGCGCGAAAGATGCTTTCAGGGAACTTGGGTACGACTTGGGCTGCATTGCTCATCACTGGGGGTGCTCCGTCTAAAAGGGGGCAGGACAGGCCGGAATACTGACCGGAAGGCTCAAACTGAAGGGTATGACGGCGTTTTTGCCCTTGGGTTCATGGTGCAAAAATGCCATCTGATGAGCGTCAGCTCTTTTCGATCACCTTGTGCCGCGATTCCGGGTGGTCAAGTCTGCGAATAAATCTGCTAAGTTTTTTGTGCTGAAACCCAGCCCACCAATCTTAGGCGAGCCGCTGGAGCGGCCCGGATTTTTTGCTCAATGGCTGCCGGAGTGACCGAAACCGCCCGCGCCGCGCTGGCTTTCGTCGAAGGCTTCGACCACTTCGAAGTGCGCCTGGACCACGGGTACCAGCACCAGCTGGGCAATGCGTTCGCCGACGGCGATGTTGAATGCGGTATGGCCACGGTTCCAGCAGGAGACCATGAGTTCGCCCTGGTAATCGGAGTCGATCAGGCCGACCAGGTTGCCCAGGACAATGCCGTGCTTGTGACCCAGGCCGGAGCGCGGCAGGATCAGCGCGGCGAGGCCAGGATCACCGATGTAGACGGACAGGCCGGTAGGAATCAGCAGGGTCTGGCCCGGTTCCAGGAGGGTGTCCTGCTTGAGCATGGCGCGCAGGTCGAGGCCGGCGGAGCCTGGCGTGGCGTACTGCGGCAGAGGGAATTCGTTGCCGATGCGTGGGTCGAGGATCTTGGCTTGTAAAGCGTGCATGCGAGTTAAACCTGGTTCAGCCGTTCGGCGATGAAAGAGATCAGTTGGCGGGCAATCTTGCCCTTGCTGGTCTGGGCGAAGAGAGTTGCGTGCAACTCCCGGTCAATCACGCTGCAGGCGTTTTCCTCGCTGTTGAAGCCAATGCTCGGGTTGGCCACGTCGTTGGCGACGATCAGGTCGAGGTTCTTGTCTTTGAGTTTGCGCGCAGCGTAGTCGAGCAAGTGTTCGGTTTCAGCGGCGAAGCCGACGCTGAACGGACGGTCGGGGCGGGTGGCGATGGTGGCCAGGATGTCCGGGTTGCGCACCATCTGCAGCAGCAGGCCATCACCGTTCGTAGGGTCTTTCTTCAATTTCTGTGGGGCGACGACTTCCGGGCGGTAGTCCGCGACTGCGGCCGAGGCGATGAACAGGTCGCAGGGGATGGCGGCCTCACAGGCGGCGAGCATGTCGCGGGCGCTGACCACGTCGATGCGGGTCACGCGATCCGGGGTCGGCAGGTGCACCGGACCGGTGATCAGGGTCACCCGGGCACCGGCTTCGACCGCGGCTTCAGCCAGGGCAAAGCCCATTTTTCCGGAGCTGTGGTTGGTGATGTAGCGCACCGGGTCGATGTTTTCCTGGGTCGGGCCGGCGGTAATCAGCACGTGTTTGCCGGTCAGCGCCAGGTGCTGGAAGCAGTCGGCGGCGCACAGCGCCAGCTCGTTGGCTTCGAGCATGCGGCCCAGGCCGACGTCGCCGCAGGCCTGGCTGCCGGAAGCCGGGCCGAAGACTTTCAGGCCACGGCTTTGCAGCAATTGGGTATTGGCCTGGGTGGCCGGGTCGCGCCACATGGCCTGGTTCATGGCCGGGGCGATGGCGACGGTGGCATCGGTGGCCAGGACCAGGGTGGTCAGCAGGTCGTCGGCGATGCCTTGGGCCAGGCGGGCGATCAGGTCGGCGGTGGCCGGGGCGATCAGCACCAGGTCGGCCCATTTGGCCAGTTCGATATGGCCCATGGCGGCTTCGGCCGCGGGGTCGAGCAGGTCCAGGTGGACCGGGTGCCCGGACAGGGCCTGCATGGTCAGCGGGGTGATGAATTCACTGCCGCCACGGGTCATGACCACACGCACTTCCGCGCCATGGTCGAGGAGTCGGCGAACCAGCTCGGCGCTCTTATAGGCAGCGATGCCGCCGCCGACGCCGAGAACGATGCGTTTCCGATACAGCCGCTGCATAGGCCTGCCTTTCAGTTCAATGATTGCTGCGTGTAACACCCCCTCCCCAGGGGAAATCCCACGCAAAAAGATGGGCTAAGATAGCACAGCGACCGCTATGGAACAGCGGCGCCCACACACATGGAGGTGCTATGAGCATTCGCGACTGGCCTGCGGCGGAGCGCCCGCGGGAGAAGCTTCTCGAACAGGGCGCGCTGACCCTTTCCGATGCGGAATTGCTGGCAATCTTCCTGCGCACCGGGGTCGCCGGAAAAAGCGCGGTCGACCTGGCGCGACACCTGTTGCATCAGTTCGGCAGCCTGCGTGGCCTGCTCGAGGCGGACCAATTGACCTTCAGTCGGCAACTGGGCCTGGGTCCGGCCAAGTTCGCACAATTGCAGGCGGTGCTGGAAATGGCGCGGCGGCATCTGGCGGAAAAGCTCAGCCGCAATTCGGTGCTGGAAAGCCCGGTGGCGGTCCGCGACTACCTCAAGGCGATGTTGCGGCATGAGCCGCATGAGGTCTTCGGTTGCCTGTTCCTCGACTCCAAGCACCGGGTGCTGGCGTTCGAGGCTCTGTTCCAGGGCTCCATCAACACCACCAGCGTCTATCCGCGGCAAGTGGTCAAACGTGCCCTGGCACACAACGCGGCCGCACTGATCCTGTGCCACAACCATCCTTCGGGCGTCTCCGAGCCGAGCCAGGCGGATCGGGTGCTGACCCGCAGGCTCACGGAAGCGCTGGACCTGGTGGATGTGCGCGTACTCGACCATTTCATCGTCGGCGAGGGTGAGCCACTGTCGATGGCCGAGTACGGCTGGATGTAGCCGGGGTCAGGGCTTGAGGCTGACTTTCGAGTAGTCCTGGCGACCGAACGGGCTGACCTGGTACCCATGGACATCCTTGCGCGTCAGGGCGAAGGCGGTCGGATGGGCCAGCGGCAGCCACAGGGCCTGTTGCTGGATCTGGGTTTGCGCCTGCTGGTAAAGCTTGCTGCGCACACCCTGCTCGGTGGTGGTCTTGCCGGCGGTGATCAGCTTGTCCAGGCCCGGGTCGCAGTAGCGGGCGAAGTTGGTCCCGGACTTCACTGCCGCGCAGGTGAACTGCGGGGAGAGGAAGTTATCCGGGTCGCCATTGTCGCCGGACCAGCCCATGAACAGCAGGTCGTGCTCGCCGGCCTTGGCCCGACGGATCAGTTCGCCCCATTCGATCACGCGGATCTCCGCCTGGACCCCTATTTCCGCCAGGTCTGCTTGCAGCTGTTGCGCACCCAGGCTCGGGTTGGGGTTCAGCAGGCTGCCGGAAGGGCGGGTCCAGATCGTGGTCTGGAAGCCGTCTTTCAGGCCGGCCTTGGCCAGCAGCTGGCGCGCTTTCGCCGGGTCGTGGGCGTAGCCCGGCAACTCCTTGGCATAGCTCCAGGTGTTGGGCGGGAAGGGGCCGTTGGCGGGCTCCGCGGTGTTTTCGAAGACCGCTTTCAGGTAGCTGGCCTTGTCGAAGGCGAGGTTGATGGCCTGGCGCACTTCAGGTTTGTCCAGCGGAGGGTGCTGGCTGTTGATGGCGACGAACGCGGTCATGAAGGCCGCGGTGTTCTCGACCTTGAGCGCCGGCTCTTCACGCGCGGCGGTCACGTCCAGCGGCTTGGGCGACAGGGCGATCTGGCATTCGTTGCGGCGCAGCTTCTGCAGGCGCACGTTGGCGTCCGGGGTGATGGCGAAGATCAGCGAGTCCACCGCCGGCTTGCCGGCAAAGTAGTCGGGGTTGGCCTTGTAGCGGATCGACGCGTCTTTCTGGAAG
Organism: Pseudomonas sp. SK3(2021); assembly: GCF_016772375.1. NCBI lineage: Bacteria > Pseudomonadati > Pseudomonadota > Gammaproteobacteria > Pseudomonadales > Pseudomonadaceae > Pseudomonas > Pseudomonas sp. SK3(2021). Next base: position 20,128 of record NZ_CP061943.1, on the reverse strand, counting down.
CGGCCGAAAACGAAGGGGCCGGTGCCGATCGGCTGGTTGTTGAGCTTGTCCTGGGTGCCGGCCTTGAGCAGGTGGTCGGCGTATTCGGCGGAGTAGATCGACGCAAACCCCATGCTCAGGGTGGCGAGGAAGGTCGAATCGGCATGGTCGAGGGTAAAACGCACGGTCAGCGGATCCAGGGCATCGATCTTCTTGATCAGCGCCGGCAGTTGCAACGACTGGGCATGGGGATAGCCGCTCTGCGCCACTTTATGCCAGGGGTTGGCCGGGTCGAGCATGCGGTCGAAGCTGAACTTCACGTCTTCGGCGGTGAGCTCGCGGCTCGGGTTGAAGTACGCGGTGCGGTGAAACTTCACTTTCGGGTGCAGCTTGAACACGTAGGTCAGGCCGTCGGCCGAGACTTCCCAGCTGTCGGCCAGGCTCGGTACCACCTTGCCGCTGCTGGCGTCGAAGTCCACCAGGCGATTCATCAGCACATCGGCCGAGGCGTTGGTGGTGGTCAGCGAGTTGTACTGCACTACGTCGAAGCCTTCCGGGCTGGCCTCGGTGCACACGCTTAATGTGGCGGCGTGGGCCAGCGGGCTCAGAAGAAGAGGGGCGAACAGGAGCGGGAGGGCAGCGAGGCGCATGTTTGGCTTCCTTTGCAGATCGAAGGCCCATCTGCGAGTGCAGTCTGGAAAAGGCTTACCCTAGTGGCCTCGTTGGAAAATGACTATCCCCTTTTTCTGCCTGTGGGCTGGATATGTTCATGTTTATCGCCCCGTCGAGGCTGTCCGCGGCAGGCTGTCATGGTCACATCAGGCATGAAATGGCAGAGGTTTTTGCCATAGATTGACCTGAAGTCACCGGCACAGCGGCTGTTCATGCTGGTTTTGCCGTCTGTTTCGTCCACGGAAAACTTATTCTGCGACGAGCGGTCAGTCATGGCCCCAGCCCTTGGTGCAGGCATCCGGAGCAAGAAAACAGGGACTTTTCGAAATCCAAAGCGTAGCGGCTGTTGTTGCTACGGGGTCTTTCTGGTATAAAGCAGCGCTCTTTTCTAGGGGCCCGGTTCCTTCGCTTGTAGGTGTAGCCGGTAAGACCCTAAAGAAACGCGGCGCCTGGCGCCAAATGACTGAGAGATTAAGCGGCCAACCCATGCCGGGTTGGGCATGTGGTTTTAGAGGGCTGAGGCATGTCGAGAGTCTGTCAAGTTACCGGTAAGGGTCCGGTGACTGGGAATAACATTTCCCACGCAAACAACAAAACCCGTCGTCGTTTCCTGCCGAACCTGCAGCATCACCGCTTCTGGGTTGAGTCCGAGAAACGTTTTGTGCGTCTGCGCGTATCTGCCAAGGGCATGCGTATCATCGACAAGCGTGGCATTGATGTCGTGCTGGCCGAACTTCGTCGCGATGGCAAGGTTTAAGGGAGCTAATCATGCGTGAATTGATTCGTTTGATTTCGAGCGCCGGTACTGGTCACTTCTACACTACCGACAAGAACAAGCGCACTACTCCGGACAAAATCGAGATCAAGAAATATGATCCGGTTGTTCGTAAGCACGTGATCTACAAGGAAGGCAAAATCAAGTAATTGATTTTTCTTCTGACAAAAAACCCGCCTTCAAGCGGGTTTTTTTGTGCCTGCGATTCAGGCTTTCGGCTCGAAGATCACATAGATCTTGCGGCACGGCTCCAGCACCTCCCAGGTGCCGCGGAAACCGGCGGGAATGACGAAACGATCGCCGGCGCGCAAGGTCTTGGCATTGCCTTCGTCGTCACGCAGGACCGAAACCCCCTGCACGATCTCGCAATACTCATGCTCGGTGTAGTTCACCGTCCATTGGCCGACCTCGCCTTCCCACACGCCGGCGTTCATCTGGCCGCACGGGCTGCTGTAGTGGTTGAAGACGGTTTGCTCGGGGTCGCCCTTGAGGACTTTTTCCTGGGCGGGGCGATACCGTTCGGCCGCAGTGTTGGCCTGATTGAAGTCGACGATGTCCTGGATGCTCATTGTTGGTATTCCCCCCTGGTTGCACTGCGAGTGGCTGGAAAGCCCAAAGTCTATGTTTATTAAAATGAACATAGCAATGGCATTTGCCCAGCCTCTGTCAAATATATTGAAACTTCGGGTGCCGCTGGTTTAGGGTGGCGAATGCCATGGGCCGAAGCAGGCTGGCCGGGCAGAATTCCTGAAGGTGCCGGCATCGATCGCGTGGCGCCTGTATCCAACAAGAGGAGGACACTCGCATGACCACCCTGACTCGAGCCGACTGGGAACAACGCGCCCGCGAACTGAAAATCGAAGGCCGCGCCTACATCAATGGCGAATACACCGCCGCCGTTTCCAACGAAACCTTCGAATGCATCAGCCCGGTCGATGGCCGTCTGCTGGCCAACATTGCCAGCTGTGACGCCGCCGACGCGCAACGTGCCGTGGAAAACGCCCGCGCCACCTTCAATTCCGGCGTCTGGTCGCGCCTGGCGCCGGCCAAGCGCAAAGCCACCATGATTCGTTTTGCCGGCCTGCTGAAGCAGCACGCCGAAGAGCTGGCCCTGCTTGAGACCCTGGACATGGGCAAGCCGATCAGCGACTCCCTGGGTATCGACGTTCCAGGCGCGGCGCAAGCGCTGAGCTGGAGCGGCGAAGCCATCGACAAGATCTACGACGAAGTCGCCGCCACGCCCCACGACCAGTTGGGCCTGGTGACTCGCGAGCCGGTGGGCGTGGTCGGCGCCATCGTGCCATGGAACTTCCCGTTGATGATGGCCTGCTGGAAGCTCGGTCCGGCACTGTCCACCGGTAACTCGGTGATCCTCAAGCCGTCGGAAAAGTCGCCGCTGACCGCTATCCGTATCGCTGCCCTGGCGGTCGAGGCCGGCATTCCCAAAGGCGTGCTGAACGTGCTGCCGGGTTATGGCCACACCGTGGGCAAGGCCCTGGCCCTGCACATGGACGTCGATACCCTGGTGTTCACCGGTTCGACCAAGATCGCCAAGCAACTGATGGTCTACTCCGGCGAATCGAACATGAAGCGCGTCTGGCTGGAAGCTGGCGGCAAGAGCCCGAACATCGTGTTCGCCGATGCCCCGGACCTGCAGGCCGCGGCCGAATCCGCGGCCAGCGCGATTGCCTTCAACCAGGGCGAAGTCTGCACCGCCGGTTCGCGCCTGCTGGTGGAACGTTCGATCAAGGATAAATTCCTGCCGCTGGTGATCGAGGCCCTTGAGGCCTGGAAGCCGGGCAACCCGCTGGACCCGGCCACCAACGTCGGCGCGCTGGTGGATACCCAGCAGATGAACACCGTGCTGTCGTACATCGAGTCCGGCCATGCCGATGGCGCCAAGCTGGTGGTGGGCGGCAAGCGCACCCTGCAGGAAACCGGCGGGACCTACGTTGAGCCGACCCTCTTCGACGGCGTCAGCAACGCGATGAAGATCGCCCAGGAAGAAATCTTCGGCCCGGTGCTTTCGGTCATCGCCTTCGACACGGTGGAAGAAGCCATCCAGATCGCCAACGACACGCCGTATGGCCTGGCCGCGGCGGTATGGACGGCCAATATCTCCAAGGCCCACCTGACCGCCAAGGCGCTGCGTGCCGGCAGTGTCTGGGTCAACCAGTACGACGGCGGCGACATGACCGCGCCGTTCGGCGGCTTCAAGCAGTCGGGCAACGGTCGCGACAAGTCGCTGCACGCGTTCGACAAGTACACCGAACTGAAGGCGACCTGGATCAAGCTGTAATTCAAGGGGCGCGGATATCGGGCGTCTGAACAGGCGCCACCCCGCGCACCGTTAGCCGATCCATATCGCAGCCGGACTTTCCGCCAGGGAGGTCCGGCTGCGTTGTCTCTGTCATGAAAAAAACCATCCACAGGAGCGTGGAAATGCGCTGGGCAACTTATTTCGCCGTTTTGGCGGCTGTCCTGAGTGTGGGCCTGGCCCTGGGCGTGAGCATGCCGCTGGTGTCGTTTCGCCTGGAGAGCTGGGGGTATGGGCCCTTTGCAATCGGGGTGATGGCCTCGATGCCGGCAATCGGCGTCTTGCTCGGGGCGAAGGTGTCCAGCCGCCTGGCGGCGCGTTTCGGCACGGCGGGGCTGATGCGCCTGTGCCTGTGGGGCGGGGCGATCTCCATTGGCCTGCTGGCGCTGTTGCCGAGTTATCCCCTATGGCTGGTGCTGCGGCTGATGATCGGCGTGGTGCTGACCATCGTCTTCATTCTTGGCGAAAGCTGGATCAACCAATTGGTGGTGGAGCAGTGGCGCGGTCGCCTGGTGGCGCTGTATGGCAGCAGCTATGCCCTGAGCCAGTTGGCTGGCCCGCTGCTGCTGGGGGCCTTGGGTACCGAGCATGACTACGGTTTCTGGGTGGGCGTCGTGCTGCTGGTGGTGTCGCCTCTGCTGCTGATGGGCCGCAGCGGCGCACCGAGCAGCGAGTCCTGCAGCGTGACTTTCGGCGACCTATGGCGGTTCTGCCGCGGCCTGCCGGCCATTGGCTGGGCGGTGGCGCTGTTCGCCGCGTTTGAAGCGATGATCCTGACCCTGCTGCCGGTCTATTGCCTGCGCCAGGGGTTTACCGAGGAAATCGCCCTGGCGATGGTCAGCACCGTGGTGGTGGGCGATGCCTTGTTGCAACTGCCGATTGGCGCCCTGGCCGATCGTATATCGCGGCGCGCCTTGTTCGCTGGCTGCGCGGTGGTCCTGCTGCTGTCGAGCCTGGCGATTCCGTTGCTGCTCGACACCCTGCTGATCTGGCCGTTGTGGGTACTGTTCGGCGCTAGCGCCGGGGGGCTGTTTACCTTGTCGTTGATTCTGATCGGCGAACGCTACCGCGACGATGCGCTGGTGCGCGCCAATGCCCACGTCGCCCAGCTGTGGGGCATCGGCTGCCTGATCGGGCCGCTGGTGGCGGGGGCGGGTAGCCAGTGGATCAGCGGGCATGCCTTGCTGTTGCTGATGGCGGCCGGAGCCCTGGGGCTGATTGTGCTGTTGTTGCGTGAAGGCGCGTTTGGCGCGGCCCAGCCACAAACTTCGTAGGCACGAAGCCTGCGATAGCGGAACTACATTCAATCAAGATGTTGACTGTCAGTCCCTCATCGCGGGCAAGCCTCGCTCCTGCAAGGGTTGGGGTCAGAGCATCCGTTCGAGGCCGATGGTATTGCTCATCCAGGCATTGAAGCGCCGCCACCAGCTACCCGGCTCGCGGGTCAGGGTGTGCAGTTGCTGGTTGTCTTCGGTAACCCAGACCAGCTTGCCGTCCTGCAGCTTCGCTTCGTAGCTCAGGGCCGGCTCCATGCCTTGCAGCGCCAGGTTGCGGACGTGTTCGGCCAGCTCGGGGCTGTCCACCAGCACCCCGACTTCGGTGTTCCACAACACCGAGCGCGGGTCGAAATTGAAGGAGCCGATAAAGGACTTCTGACGATCGAAAATCATCGCCTTGCTGTGCAGGCTGGAGTCCGAGCCACGATACGAACCACTGTGAAACAGATGGGGGCCGCTACCGCCGCCGTTACCGGGTTGACGCCGCAGTTCGTAGAGCTTCACTCCGTGTTGCAGCAACGCCTTGCGATACGGCGCGTAGCCACCGTGGACCGCCGGCACGTCGGTGGCCTCCAGGGAGTTGGTCAGCAGGCTCACCGCAACCCCGGCGTCGGCGCGCCCAGTGAGGTAGACCAGCCCTGGTTGGCCGGGGACGAAGTAGGCTGAAACCATCATCAGCTCTTTGCTGACACCCTGCAGCTCCGGCGCCAACTGGGTGGTCAGCAGCAGGTGCGGGTCGGGTTCGCCGTTGGACAGCACCTTGCTCGGAGCATCCCACAGCGCCTGGTTCCAGGCCCAGATCAGCTCCTTGCGCCAGAGGTCCATGCGTGGCTGGGTGCGATAGGTCTTGAGTTCCTGAAACAGCGCGTGGTTCTGTTGCTGCGCCTCGCCCAGCGATTGCTCCAGGCGCAGCCGAGTGTTGGCCAGTTCCCTGGCCGATGGCAGGCGTGACAGAAACTCGCCGATGGGTTTGCTCAGGGCGCTGTTCCAGTACTGGTCGAAGCTGTGCCCGAGCTGTTCGGCCACCGGGCCGATACCGAGGATGTCGATGTCGGTGAAGTTCAGGTTGGGTTCGGCGTCGAAGTACTCGTCCCCCAGGTTGCGCCCGCCGACAATGGCCGCGCTGTTGTCCGCCAGCCACAGCTTGTTGTGCATGCGTCGATGTTGCAGCGACAGGTTGAACAGGCGCCCCATGGTACGGGTCACGCCGGTGCTGCGCCCCAGGTGCAGGGGGTTGAACAGGCGGATCTGTATGCGTGGATGGGCGGCGAGGGTGGCCATGATCTGGTCCAGGCCGTCGCTGGTGGTGTCGTCCAGCAGGATGCGGATGCGCACGCCGCGGTCGGCGGCCTTGAGCAGTTCGTCCACCAGCATCCGGGTGCTGATGCCGTCATGGACGATGTAGTACTGCAGGTCGAGGCTGCTCTGGGCGTTGCGGACCAGCTCGGCGCGGGCCATGAAGGCTTCACTGCTGTCGGACAGCAGGCGAAAGCCGGAGCGTCCCTGATAGGGGGCGGCCTGGGCCTGGATCGAGCGACCGAAGGCCGAGTCGGCGGCCGGCAGTGCCTGGCTGGGCTCGCGAGGCGCATTCAGGCTGACGCAGCCGCTCAGGCACAGTGCGATCAGCATAAGGGAAGCCAAGGCTTGTCTGGATCTCAAGTCAGCTCATCTCGAATCGCTGCGATGGTCTAGCTGTGACGCCGGTTTCACAGGAAAAGGTCAGTCCGTTGCGCACTCTTCAGCCAGCAGCTTGATGGCGGCGGCCCCCACTCTGCGCACGGCTTCTTCGATCTGTGGGGTTGGCTTGGCAGCGTAGTTCATTCGCAGGCAATTGCGGTACTTGCCCGAGGCCGAAAAGATGCTGCCCACGGCAATCTGCACGCCCTGGCCGAGCAGCGCGCGGTTCAGGCGCAAGGTGTCGAAGCCTTCCGGCAGTTCGACCCACAGCATGAACCCGCCCTGCGGCCGGCTGGCACGGGTGCCGGAGGGGAAGTAGCGGCTGACCCAGTCGATCATCAGGTCGCGATTGCGCTGGTACTGGGTGCGCATACGCCGCAGGTGTGGCTCGAAGTTGCCGCTCTTGAGGAACTCGGCGATGGCGATCTGCGGCTGCGGCGCGGTGGAGCCGGTGCTGATGTATTTCATGTGCAGCACCCGCTCCAGGTAGCGCCCGGGGGCGACCCAGCCGATGCGCAGTCCCGGTGCCAGGGTCTTGGAGAAGGAGCTGCACAGCAGTACCCGGCCATCGTCGTCGAACGACTTGATGGTCCGCGGGCGTGGGTAGGTGTAGGACAGCTCGCCATACACATCGTCTTCGATGATCGCCACGTCGAAGCGCTGGGCCAGGGTCAGCAGGGCCCGTTTGCGCGACTCCGGCATGATATAGCCCAGTGGGTTGTTGCAGTTGGGGGTCAACTGTATGGCCTTGATCGGCCATTGCTCCAGGGCCAGTTCCAGGGCATCGAGGCTGATGCCGGTGAGCGGGTCGGTGGGGATTTCCAGGGCCTTCATGCCCAGGCCCTTGAGGGTCTGCATGGCGCCGTGGAAGCTCGGCGAGTCGACGGCGACGATATCCCCGGGCTCGCAGGTGGCACGGATGCTGGTGGACAGGGCTTCATGGCAGCCGGTGGTGATCACCAGGTCGTTGGCGCCGAGCTGGCAGCCGGAATCGAGCATCAGCCGCGCCAGTTGTTCACGCAGTTCGTGCACGCCGTAGATGGTGTCGTAATACAGGCCGGGCATGTCCTGGCGCCGGCTGATGCGGGCCAGCCCGCGCAGCAGGGGCTTGAGGGTCGGGCTGGTGACGTCGGGCATGCCGCGGCCCAGCTGGACGATGTCCTTGCGCGGCACGCTGCGGATCAGTTCCAGCACCTGGTCCCACTGCGAAATTTCCACCGGCCGCTGCGCCGGGCGGCCCACCGCGGGCAATGCCGGCAGCTCGCGACTGACCGGCACGAAGTAACCGGACTTGGGTTTGGGCGTCGCCAGGCCGCTGTCTTCCAGCATCCGATAAGCCTGCTGCACGGTGCTCAGGCTGACCCCGTGTTCGACACTCAAGGCCCGTACCGACGGCAGTCGGTCGCCGGGGCGATAGAAGCCTTGTTCGATACGTGTGCCCAGCAGTTCGGCGAGATTGACGTACAGGGTCATGGCGCAGCCTCGGGGTGATTTAATCGGGTAACCGGTACAGATGGCGCAAAATTACAGGATTCAGCCCGGATAGGGGAAATTCTGTATGGAAATAATAGCGGTGCTTTGAATCTGTAATGGTTTTTGGCTCCCGCGCATGATGTCTGCTCATAGCGACCCAAGTAAACAGGAGCAGCAAACATGAACGGCTTGAGCGATGTGCGTCTGTCGTTACACAGTCAGGAACTGGCGGCTGGGCAGGAGCGGGCAGCAGGGGCGACGTCCGCCCGCAATGCGCCGTCCGGTCTCGGTCTCTGGGGCCTGTACTGGCATCGACTGCGTACACGCAAGGCACTGCTTGAGTTGAGCACCGAACAGTTGCGCGATATCGGCCTGAGTCGCGAGCAGGCGCGGCAGGAAGGGCTCAAGCCGTTCTGGCGGCTGTGAAAGCCCCGCCGATCGGTAGCCGCTGGCGCAGCCTGCGATCGGCTGCGCCGCAACCGTAAAAAGGCCGCATCCGATTTCACTGGATGCGGCCTTTTTCATGCCTGTCGTGTGGCGGCTACAAACGCCTTCAGACCAGCTCTTTCAACCGATGCCAGAGCATTCCCAGCGCCAGCAGGGGCGAGCGCAGGTGCTTGCCACCCGGGAAGGTGATGTGCGGGACCTGGGCGAACAGGTCGAATCCGCCGCTCTGTTGGCCGCTGATGGCTTCGGCCAGCAGCTTGCCGGCCAGGTGCGTGGCATTCACGCCATGCCCCGAATAGGCCTGGGCGTAATACACATTGGGCTGGTCCTTGAGTCGGCCGATCTGCGGCAGGCGGTTGGCGCCAATGCCGATCATGCCGCCCCATTGATAGTCGATCTTCACCGCCGCCAGTTGCGGGAACACCTGCAGCATCTTCGGGCGCATATAAGCAGCGATGTCTCGCGGGTCGCGGCCGGAATAATGGCAGGCGCCGCCGAACAGCAAGCGGCGATCGGCCGAAAGACGGTAGTAATCCAGGGCCACTCGCTGGTCGCAGACCGCCATGTTCTGGGGCAACAGGGCGTGGGCCAGCTCTTCGCTCAAGGGCTCGGTGGCGATGATGTAGCTGCCGGCCGGCAGCACCTTGCCACCCAGTTGCGGGTTGAGACCGTTGAGGTAGGCGTTGCAGCCCAGCACCAGGGTATTGGCGCGCACCGAGCCCTGGGCGGTATGGACCTTGACCTGCGGCCCGTAATCGATGCGGGTCACGGCCGAGTGTTCGAACAGGTGCACGCCCAGTTGCTGCGCGACCGCGGCTTCGCCCAAGGCCAGGTTCAGCGGGTGCAGGTGCCCCGAGCCCATGTCGATCAGGCCGCCGACGTAGCGGTCGGAACCCACCACACTGTGCATCTCATGGGCTTGCAGCAGCCGGGTTTCATGGCGATAGCCCAGGTCGCGCAACTCTTGGGCATCTTCGGCGAAACCTTCGAGGTCGCGCGGTTTGTTGGCCAGGTCGCAATAACCCCAGGTCAGGTCGCAGGGGATCTGGAAGCGTTCGATGCGCTGGCGGACGATTTCCACGGCTTCCAGGCCCATCAGTTTCATCTGGCGTACGCCGTCCTCGCCGATTATCGGGGTGAACTGCTCGAGGCCGTGACCGACCCCGCGAATCAGTTGCCCGCCGTTGCGCCCGCTGGCGCCCCAGCCGATCTTGCGCGCTTCCAGCAGAATGACGCTGAGCCCGCGCTCGGCCAGTTCGATCGCGGTGTTGAGCCCGGAAAAGCCGCCGCCGACCACGCAGACATCCGCCACCTGCTCGTCGGCCAGCGCCGGATAATCGGGCTGGGGCAGGCTGCTGGCGGCGTAGTAGGAGGCGGGGTGCGAATGGCCTGGCCCCGACGGCTGAACACGGGTGTTCATGTAGATCATCCTGATTCGTGTGTTTGGAAAATTTGACGGAGCATAAGCCGGACCTTTCCGGCGCGGCAACACTGGTCGGCCAGTGCTGTCTGGAACAGGGCTTTTAGGGCAAAATCGCGGCCTCTCCATACTCCCGGTAAGCGCGTCGATGAGCTGCAACAGCCAGAAAGTCCGCATGCTCCGTCAGCAGATCCCCTCGTTCGAGTGCGTGCCCGGCTGTCATGACTGCTGCGGTCCGGTCACCACCTCGACCGAAGAGATGTCGCGCCTGCCGCGCAAGACCCGGGCCGAGCAGGACGCGGCGATGGAGGAACTGAACTGTGTGCACCTGGGGCCCAACGGTTGCACGGTGTATGACGAGCGACCGCTGATCTGCCGCCTGTTCGGGACCACGCCGAGCCTGCCATGTCCCAATGGCCGGCGCCCGGTGGAGCTGATCCACCCACGGGTGGAAAAGCAGATCCATGAATACATGGCCAGCACCCGGCAGGTGCTGGTCTGATCCGAGGCCATCGCGAGCATGCAGGCGCAAGGCTTGCCCGCGAAAGCGATTGCCCTGACGACAGGGCCTCCGGGGCCGTTGCAATCAATCCGGAATTGGCAGGCTCAGGCTCTCTTTCACCTCTTCCATCACGATATAGCTCTTGGATTCGCGCACGTGGGGCAGCTTGAGCAGGATGTCGCCCAGCAGTTTGCGGTACGAGGCCATTTCGGAAATCCGCGCCTTCACCAGATAGTCGAAGTCCCCCGACACCAGATGGCACTCCAGCACGTGCGGCAGTTTCAGCACGGCACGGCGGAACTCCTCGAAGGTGTCGCCGGATTTGTAGTCCAGGCTGATTTCGACGAACACCAGCAGGCTACCCTTGAGGTGCTGCGGGTTGAGCCGGGCGTTGTAGCCCATGATGATGCCTTCGCGCTCCAGGCGGCGGACCCGCTCGGTGCACGGCGTGGTCGACAGCCCGACCTTTTCCCCCAGCTCGGTAAAGGAGATGCGCCCATCGGCTTGCAGGATGCGCAGGATATTGCGATCGATCTTGTCTAGCTCGCGCTTCGTCTGGTGGTTGGTACGCATAGGGGATGCGCCTCCGTGAAAAGGGTTTTTGCCGAGAATTCTCGCCAAATATAGGTGTTTATATAGTGAAAAGCACTGGTCATTGCTTTTTATACTGCGCGCATCTTCGCTCTGAATAACAAACGTCAGCGGTTATCCGCGATGAGGGATATGAAAATGCGCGTTCTGGTCTTGGGTAGCGGCGTGATCGGTACCACCAGTGCCTACTATCTGGCCCGTGCCGGTTTCGAAGTGACCGTTGTCGACCGTCAGCCGGCCGTTGCCATGGAAACCAGCTTCGCCAACGCCGGCCAGGTTTCGCCGGGTTATGCCTCGCCCTGGGCCGCGCCGGGCGTGCCGCTCAAGGCCATCAAATGGCTGCTGCAGCGCCACGCGCCGCTGGCGATCAAGGCCACCGCCGACATCGATCAATACCTGTGGATGGCGCAGATGCTGCGCAATTGCACCGCTGCCCGCTATGCCGTGAACAAGGAACGCATGGTCCGCCTGTCCGAGTACAGCCGCGACTGCCTCGACGAACTGCGCCTGGAGACCGGCATCGCCTATGAAGGCCGTAGCCTGGGGACCACCCAGCTGTTCCGCACCCAGGCGCAACTGGATGGCGCGGCCAAGGATATCGCCGTGCTCAAGGAGTCCGGCGTACCTTTCGAAGTGCTGGACCGCGAAGGCATCGCCCGCGTCGAGCCGGCTCTGGCCAGCGTGACCGACATCCTGGCCGGCGCCCTGCGCCTGCCGAACGACCAGACCGGCGACTGCCAGATGTTCACCACGCGCCTGGCGCAAATGTGCACCAGGCTGGGTGTGGAATTCCGCTTCGACCAGGACATCCAGCGCCTGGACTTCGCCGGCGACCGCATCAACGGCGTCTGGATTGACGGCAAGCTGGAAACCGCCGACCGCTACGTGCTGGCCCTCGGCAGCTATTCGCCGCAACTGCTCAAGCCACTGGGCATCAAGGCCCCGGTGTATCCGCTCAAGGGTTACTCGCTGACCGTGCCGATCACCAATCCGGCCATGGCCCCGACTTCGACCATCCTCGACGAAACCTACAAGGTGGCGATCACCCGTTTCGACAACCGTATTCGCGTTGGCGGCATGGCGGAAATCGCCGGTTTTGACCTCTCGCTGAACCCGCGCCGGCGCGAAACGCTGGAGATGATCGTCAACGATCTTTATCCTCAGGGCGGCGATCTGTCCCAGGCCAGTTTCTGGACCGGCCTGCGTCCCACCACTCCGGACGGCACGCCGATCGTTGGCGCCACGCCCATGCGCAACCTGTTCTTGAACACGGGGCATGGCACGCTTGGCTGGACCATGGCCTGTGGTTCCGGTCGTCTGCTGGCTGACCTGATGGCGAAGAAAAAGCCGCAGATCAGCGCCGAAGGTCTCGATATTTCTCGTTACGGTAATCCTCAGGAGCCTGCAAAACATGTCAATCCAGCGCCAGCTCACCAATGAGCGCATGAGCCAGATCGTCGTTCACAGCGGTACCGTGTATCTGGCCGGGCAAGTCGGCGACGACCTGAACGCCGGGATTGAGCAGCAGACCCGCGAGACCCTCGCCAACATCGAGCGTCTGTTGGACCTGGCCGGCACCGACAAGTCGCGCCTGCTGTCGGTGACTATCTACCTGAAGGACATCGATGCGCACTTCGCCGGGATGAACAGCGTATGGGACCAGTGGCTGCCAAAAGGCGTCGCCCCGGCCCGCGCAACCGTCGAAGCCAAGCTCTGCGAACCACAAATCCTGGTCGAGCTGTCTGTCGTGGCCGCTCTGCCGTAAGCCAGATCCCTCTCCCGGCGCCACTGATGGTTAACGTTGTCGGCCGGCGCCGGTTTTTTCTTCCCATGACCGCCTAGAAGTCTGCCGCCATGCGTCCTGCCCGTGCCCTGATCGATCTTCAAGCCCTGCGTCACAACTACCAACTGGCCCGCGAAGCGTCGCCGGGCGCCCGTGCGCTCGCCGTGATCAAGGCCGATGCCTATGGCCATGGCGCGGTGCGTTGCGCCCAGGCGCTGGAAGCCGAGGCCGATGGCTTTGCCGTGGCCTGCATCGAAGAAGCCCTGGAACTGCGGGCGGCGGGGATTCGCGCGCCGATATTGCTGCTTGAAGGTTTTTTCGAGGCCGACGAGCTGGACCTGATCGTCGAGCATGATTTCTGGTGTGTGGTGCATTCGTTGTGGCAGCTGGAAGCCATCGAACAGGCCTCCATCGCCAAGCCGCTGACGGTATGGCTCAAGCTGGATTCGGGCATGCACCGCGTCGGCCTGCATCCCAAGGATTACCAGCCGGCCTATCAGCGGCTGCTGGCCAGCGGCAAGGTGGCGAAGATCGTGCTGATGAGCCACTTCGCCCGCGCCGACGAGCTCAGCTGCAGCCGCAGCGACGAGCAGGTCGCGGTGTTCGAGGCGGCGCGCCAGGGTTTGTCCGCCGAGATCAGCCTGCGCAACTCGCCGGCTGTACTGGGATGGCCGAACATCCCCAGCGACTGGGTGCGCCCCGGCATCATGCTGTATGGCTCGACCCCGTTCGAAGAGCCGCATCCGCTGGCCGCGCGCCTGCAACCGGTGATGACCCTGGAGTCGAAGGTGATCTGCGTGCGCGAACTGCCGCCCGGCGAACCGGTGGGGTACGGCGCCAAATTCGTCACGCCGCGGCCGATGCGGATCGGCGTGGTGGCCATGGGGTACGCCGACGGTTATCCGCGGCATGCGCCGACTGGTGCGCCGGTGCTGGTGGCAGGGCAGCGCAGCCAGCTGCTTGGCCGGGTCTCCATGGACATGCTGTGCATCGACCTGACCGACGTGCCGCAGGCCGGGCTGGGATCTACCGTCGAGCTGTGGGGCAAGCACATCCTCGCCAGCGAGCTGGCAGCGGCCGCCGAGACCATCCCTTACCAGTTGTTCTGCAACCTGCGCCGGGTGCCACGCGTCTATTCCGGGGACTGAGCTGCGCGGCGCCCTGCCGAAAGTCGCCTTGCCGCCTGGGATTGGGGCCCAAGTGTTGTAAATACTGAACGCTATCGCCATGATAACGCTCAACTACAACAACGCCTGATCCCTAGGAGGCTGCCGCATTGGACGTCGGTGAACGACTGCAATCCATCCGTAAACTCAAAGGCCTTTCCCAGCGTGAACTCGCCAAGCGCGCGGGCGTCACCAACAGCACCATTTCGATGATCGAGAAGAACAGCGTCAGCCCCTCGATCAGTTCGCTGAGAAAGGTTCTTGGCGGCATTCCCATGTCGATGGTCGAGTTTTTCTCGGAAGAAATCCTTCAGGAAAAACCCACTCAGATCGTCTACAAAGCCAACGAGTTGATCGATATTTCCGATGGCGCGGTGACCATGAAACTGGTGGGCCGGGCGCACCCGAGCCGGGCGATCGCTTTTCTCAACGAAATCTATCCGCCGGGCGCCGATACCGGTGAAGAGATGCTTACCCACGAAGGCGAGGAAACCGGGATTCTCGTGGAAGGACGCCTGGAGCTGGTGGTGGGCCTTGAGACATTCGTGCTCGAAGCCGGTGACAGCTACTATTTCGAAAGCACCAAGCCACACCGTTTCCGTAATCCTTTCGATGCACCCGCGCGACTAATCAGCGCAGCCACGCCCGCGAACTTCTAATAGAAGAGGCGTCCTGCAAGGATTGCAGCGGTGCCCGAAGCAGCATTTCGCCCTCTCTAATCCCCCTTTGAATCTAGGGTTGTTTCAGAGTGGCGGGCTAACCGCTATACTTGCGCCCGCCCGCGAAACCGTGGCCGTGGGCGTGACTAGCCACCATTGAGGGTGTACGCGTGAACCTAATTATGAAAATGCTGGCTGCACCAGCAACCGTATTGGCCCTCTGGGCTGTCAGCGCTCAAGCTGCGACCAACGACGACATTGCCAAGCGCCTCGAGCCGGTTGGCCAGGTGTGCGTCCAGGGTCAGGAATGCAAGGGCATGGAAGTCGCTGTTGCCGCCGGTGGCGGTGGTGCGAAGACTCCAGACGAAGTGATTGCCAAGCATTGCAATGCTTGCCATGGCTCCGGCCTGCTGGGCGCGCCGAAAATCGGCGATGCCGCTGCCTGGAAAGAGCGTGCGGATCACCAGGGCGGCCTCGACGGCATCCTGGCCAAGGCCATTACCGGTATCAACGCGATGCCGCCTAAAGGCACCTGCGCCGACTGCTCCGACGAAGAACTCAAAGGCGCCATCCAGAAGATGTCCGGCTTGAAATAAGCCTGTATCTTGCGCAAAAAAGCCGCTTACGAGCGGCTTTTTTCATGCCTGCGATCCGGCCGGACTGTTCATTGCGGCAAAGACCCGGCAAGCTCGGTCCAACCTCAATGCATGGAAGGTTCTGGAGGATCGAATGGTGCAGTCATCTTCTATCGAGCGGGCGGTCGATGAGGTCCTGGCACGTCTGCCGGCGCATATTCACATGGGCATGCCCCTGGGGCTGGGTAAGCCCAACCGCTTCGCCAATGCCCTGTATCGTCGGGTCGCGCAACTGCCCGAGCGCCAACTGACCCTCTACACCGCCCTGAGCCTGGGCCGTCCGCCACTGGGCGATGGCCTGCAACGGCGCTTCCTCGAGCCCTTTATCGAGCAGGTCTTCGGCGACTACCCCGAGCTGGAATTCCTCGCCGACCTGCACCGCAACCAGGTGCCGGCCAATATCCATATCGAACAGTTCTTCATGCAGCCCGGCAGCCTGCTCAACAGCGCAACGGCGCAGCAGGATTACGTCTGCAGCAACTACAGCCACGCCGCGCGCGACATCAATGCCGCCGGCCTGAACCTGGTCGCGCAACTGGTCGCCCGGGACCCGCAACAGACTGACCGTCTGAGCCTGAGCTGCAACCCGGACGTCACCCTCGACCTGCTGCCGATGATCGCCGAACGACGTGCCGCCGGCGAAACCATCCTGCTGCTGGGCCAGGTGCATCGCGACCTGCCTTACATGCCGGGTGACGCCGAGATCGATGCCGCCACCTTCGACCTGCTGATCGACGAAGAGGAGAGCAGCACACTGTTTTCCACGCCGAACATGCCGGTGGGGTTCCAGGATCACTTTATCGGCCTGCATGCCAGCACCCTGGTGCGCGACGGCGGCACCCTGCAGATCGGCATCGGCTCCATGGGCGATGCGCTGACGGCGGCGTTGTTGGCGCGCCAGGCGGATAACGACGGATATCGGGCGCTGCTGGCGGACCTGGAGATCCAGTGCTGGAAGCCGCTGATCGAGCGCGAAGGTGGGGTGGAGCCTTTCGCCAAGGGCCTGTATGGCTGCAGTGAAATGTTCGTCAATGGCCTGCTGGCCCTGGCCGATGCCGGTATCGTGCGGCGCAAGGTCTACCCTTCGGTGGCCCTGCAGCAACAGGCCAACGCCGGGACCCTGGATGAAGACCAGGCGCTGGGCGGGGTGTCGGTGCATGGTGGTTTTTTCCTTGGGCCGCGCAGTTTCTACCAGCGCCTCAGGGACCTGCCCAAGAGCAAGCTCGGCGAGTTCAACATGACCGCCATCAGCTACATCAACGAGCTGTATGGCCACGAAGAACTCAAGCGCCTGCAGCGCCTGGATGCGCGGTTCATCAACAGCTCGATCATGGTCACCCTGCTGGGGGCCGGGGTCGCGGATCAGCTGGAAGACGGCCGGGTGCTCAGTGGCGTCGGCGGGCAATACAACTTCGTCGCCCAGGGCCATTCGCTGCGAGGCGCGCGCTCGATCCTGATCCTGCGCAGCTGGCGCGAATCCGCGGGCCTGGTCAGTTCCAACATCGTCTGGGAATACGGCCACTGCACCATCCCGCGACACCTGCGGGACATCGTGGTCACCGAGTACGGCATCGCCGATCTGCGCGGCAAGACCGATGCGAAGGTGGTCGAAGCGCTGCTCAATATCAGCGACTCGCGTTTCCAGCCGGGCCTGATCGAACAGGCACAGAAGGCCGGCAAGCTGCCCAAGGACTTCCGCCTCGATCCGCGCTTCACCGATAACCATCCACAGCGCCTGCTGGCGATCCAGGCGCAGCACCGGCATCTGTTCCCGGAATATCCGCTGGGCAGCGACTTCAGTGCGCAGGAACGGGACTTGCTGCGGGCGCTGAACTGGCTGAAGAGCAAGTTCAAGCTCAGCGAGATTCTCGAATTGGGCAAGGCGGCGCTGGATGCACCACCGCCCGAGGCCTTCCCGGAGCATCTTGAGCGGATGCGGCTGGTGCAGCCCGAGGGTTGGCGCGAGGATGTGTATCAGCGCCTGCTGCTGGCGGCGTTGCAGGAGACGGCGCAGCCATAGGCCTGACGCTTCGCAAGCAGGCTCGTGCCCAGTGGGAGCCTGCTCGCGATTGAAGAGGCAGCGCTTCTTTAGATAAAACTCACCACGCCACCGGCCAGGGACTTGACCCGGGCCAGGGATTCCACGCGATAGCCTTGCGCGTCCAGTTCGGCGCGGCCGCCCTGGAACGATTTCTCGATCACGATGCCGAGGCCGGCCACGGTGGCGCCCGCCTGCTTGATGATCGAGATCAGCGCCTGGGACGCTTTGCCGTTGGCCAGGAAGTCATCGATGATCAGCACGCGGTCGCTGCTGGTCAGGTGACGCGGGGAAATCGCCACGGTGCTTTCGGTCTGCTTGGTGAACGAGTAGACAGTCGCCGACAGCAAGTTCTCGGTCAGGGTCAGGGACTGGTGTTTGCGCGCGAAGATCACCGGCACGCCCAGGTTCAGGCCGGTCATGATCGCCGGAGCGATGCCCGAGGCTTCGATGGTGACGATCTTGGTGATGCCCGAATCCTTGAACAGCGTGGCGAATTCGTCGCCGATCAGCTTCATCAATGCCGGGTCGATCTGGTGGTTCAGAAAGGCGTCGACTTTCAGGACCTGGTCGGAAAGCACGATGCCTTCTTCGCGAATTTTCTTGTGCAGTGCTTCCATGAAGCTTTCCTCTTTTGACGCCTTGTGCGCCTGAGCTCTGATAAAAGGTGTTCGGTTAAAAATGCTGCGGCTAAAAAGTGTTCAATTCTAGCGTTTTAACATCGCTCGTATATCCGCTAGCGCGTTATTACCGCGAACGGCTTTGACTTCGGTCGGGGTGTCGTCGTTGCCTTCCCAGGCCAGGTCGTCCGGCGGCAGTTCGTCGAGGAAGCGGCTGGGGGCGCAGTCGATGATTTCACCGTACTGCTTGCGCTTGGCGGCGAAGGTGAAGGCCAGGGTCTGGCGCGCGCGGGTGATGCCCACGTAGGCCAGGCGGCGTTCTTCCTCGATGGTGTCGGCTTCGATACTGGAACGGTGGGGGAGGATTTCCTCTTCCATGCCCATGATGAACACATAAGGGAACTCCAGGCCCTTGGAGGCATGCAGGGTCATCATCTGCACGCCCTCGGCGCCGTCTTCCTCTTCCTGCTGACGCTCCAGCATGTCGCGCAGGACCAGTTTGCCGATGGCGTCCTCGACGGTCATTTCGCCGTCTTCGTCTTTTTCCAGGGTGTTCTTCAAAGCCTCGATCAGGAACCACACGTTACCCATGCGGTAGTCGGCGGCCTTGTCGCTGGAGCTGTTGGTGCGCAGCCAGTTCTCGTAGTCGATGTCCATGACCATGCTGCGCAGGGCCGAGATCGGGTCTTCGCCGGCGCACTGCTCGCGCACCTTGTCCATGAAGCGCTTGAAGCGCGCCAGGCGGTCGGTGAAGCGGCTGTCCAGGTGTTCGCCCAGGCCGATTTCGTCGGTGGCGGCGTACATCGAGATCTTGCGTTCGGTGGCGTAGTTGCCGAGCTTTTCCAGGGTGGTGGAGCCGATTTCCCGGCGCGGCACGTTGATCACCCGCAGGAAGGCGTTGTCGTCGTCCGGGTTCACGATCAGGCGGAAGTAGGCCATCAGGTCCTTCACTTCCTGGCGCCCGAAGAAGCTGTTGCCGCCGGACAGGCGATAGGGAATCTGGTGATGCTGCAGCTTCAGCTCGATCAGCTTGGCCTGGTAGTTGCCGCGATAGAGGATCGCGAAATCGCTGTAGGGCCGGTCGGTGCGCAAGTGCAGGCTGAGGATTTCCATGGCCACCCGTTCGGCCTCGGCGTCCTCGTTGCGGCAGCGGATCACGCGGATCTCGTCGCCATGGCCCATCTCGCTCCACAGCTGTTTCTCGAACTCGTGGGGGTTGTTGGAGATCAGCACGTTGGCGCAGCGCAGGATGCGGCTGGTGGAGCGGTAGTTCTGCTCGAGCATCACCACCTTCAAGGACGGGTAGTCCTCCTTGAGCAGCATCAGGTTTTCCGGGCGGGCGCCGCGCCAGGCGTAGATCGACTGGTCGTCGTCGCCCACCACGGTGAACTGGTTGCGCTTGCCGATGAGCATTTTCACCAGCAGGTACTGGCTGGCGTTGGTGTCCTGGTATTCGTCCACCAGCAGGTAGCGCACCTTGTTCTGCCACTTCTCCAGGATGTCGGCGTGTTCCTCGAACAGCTTCACTGGCAGCAGGATCAGGTCGTCGAAGTCCACCGCGTTGAACGCCTTGAGCGTGCGCTGGTAGTGGGTGTAGACGATGGCCGCGGTCTGTTCCTTGGGGTTGCGCGCGTTTTCCAGGGCCTGGGCCGGCAGGATCAGGTCGTTCTTCCAGGCGCCGATCATGTTCTTGATCTCGTCGACACCGTCGTCGCCCGAGTATTCCTTTTGCATGATGTCGGTCATCAGGGCCTTGACGTCGGTCTCGTCGAAGATCGAGAAGCCCGGCTTGTAGCCCAGTCGCACATGCTCCTTGCGGATAATGTTCAGCCCCAGGTTGTGGAAGGTCGACACAGTCAGGCCACGGCCCTCGCCACTGCGCAGCAGGGTGCCGACCCGCTCCTTCATCTCCCGCGCGGCCTTGTTGGTGAAGGTCATGGCGACGATGTACTGCGCGCGAATGCCGCAGTTCTGGATCAGGTGGGCGATCTTGCGTGTGATTACACTGGTCTTGCCGGAGCCAGCACCGGCGAGCACCAAAAGAGGGCCGCCGACATAGTTCACGGCTTCTTGCTGCCGGGGATTGAGTCGGGACAT